>CAWHAA010000007.1:0-341019 GCA_963827275.1 uncultured Spirochaetota bacterium | reverse complement strand
CAACTTGAACCAAAAATTCTTATTTAAAATTCCAATATTTACTGTCTCGTATCACGCATCGGCTGCACGACCCATGAACCGTTCTTCACGCTTATCGTAATTGCGCCACTGTCAGCGCTTGTTAGCCACTTTGCTTTTATTTGCTGATAGCGCAGCAAGACATCTTGATGGGGATGACCGAATTGATTACGGTAACCCGCGGGTATCAACACATATTCAGGTTCAATCACATGCAGAAAGCCCTGAGTGGATGACGTTTTGCTGCCATGATGGGGCGCAATTAAGACCTTGGCTTTTAAGTTATTGCCATAGGTCTCTATCAACCAGGAATCTGCCAGCGCCTCTATGTCGCCCGTCAACAGCATGGCGCCCTGATCAGATTGGATTTTTAGCACACAGGAGTTATCGTTTTCGGAAGCAAACACCTGGGGTGGCGATAACAGAGTGAACCTGACATTGTCCCATGTCCAGGATTGTTCCGGTCGCGCACCTGTCCGGCGAATACTCGCTTAACTGCTCTGGAACACTGGTCAGCACTTGTGCTGTCGGTATGCCTCGCATTAAGGAAACCGCACCACCTATATGATCGTTATCGCCGTGACTAATGATTAATTTGTCTATTTTGTCTGCGCCTTGCAATCGCAGGAAAGGCAATAGCGCTCTCTGCCCCATATCACTGTCGGCTGAAAATTTCGCACCGTATCGTAAACCATCCAATGATGGGCGGTTTGCACGACCACCGACAAGCCTTGTCCGACATCCAGCAGGGTCATCCTGATAGCACCTGTTTCAGGGTGTTTGGGCTCCGTAAAAACCAGGGGTAAAAACATCACCAGGCTTAACCAGCGTGCCGGAATTCCAACGGGTGCCAGCAATAGTAAAATGCCGGGTATAGCGAACACTAATGCCCAAATTGAGGGTTGCGACTGATTTATTGTTGCCAATGGCAGTTCTGCCAAGTGCACTAATAGCCACCATAAGCCTTGCAACGTCGTGTCGGCTATAATAAAAAGTTTGTTCGCTACGAGCGGCGAAACAAACATGACCAGGACAGCCAGCAATGACAACGGCACCACCAGCAGACTGATGACCGGCACAGCAATAAAATTAGCCAGGGGCGAGATGAGCGAAACCTGTTGGAAAAATAATAATAACAACGGCGCCAATCCCACCGAGGTCGCCCAATTGATTTTTATGACTTCAAGAAAATAACCGGGCTTTCCCAAGCGTCCGGCAACCGCGTAAACAATCACACTCACCGCGAGAAAGGATAGCCAGAAACCCGCTGATAAAACCGCCAGGGGATCAATGGCTAACACCGCAACCAGGGCAACGGCCAAGGTATTAAACGGGCGATTATTGCGCTGCAGAATAATGGCCAGCATAACGATGGCGAGCATGATCACCGAACGTTGTGCCGGCACTGAAAACCCCGCTAACCCCGCGTAAAAGACGGCTACGAGCATTGCCGCAACGGCGGCGACGCGTTGTGGCGACCACGCCAGCCGTCCTGTCCAAGCCCACAGCTTAAGCACCAAAAAATAAACCAGGCCGGCAACCAAACCAACGTGTGAACCGGAAATGACCACCAAATGCGTCGTACCGGTTTTACGAAAAACGTCCCATTGGTGTTGCGAGATACTGTTGCCATCACCAATGGTCAGCGCCTTAATCAGCGCGAGATTGGTTTCGTCTTTCAAGGTCAGTGCCAAGCGCTCGGTAATGCTTTGCCGCCAAACAGCTATGCTGCGTCCAGGCCGAATCGCGTCCGAGCAAAACAGGTTTTGGACTTGGCCGCACATAGCCAGTCGCCCCCACCCCTTTGATAAATAACCAGCGTTCATAATCAAATCCGCCCGGATTCAAACTGCCATGAGGCCGCTTCAACTTGACGGCAAAAGACCAGTGCTGGCCTGCCTTAATGTCTTGATCGGGATAATACCAGCTTAATCTTAATTTGGAGGGCAATTTCGAACCTGACTCGCTGACAATAAAGTCAAAACTCGTCCGTCTTTCATCCTGCTCCGGCAAATCGGCAATAACCCCTTTTACCGGAATATCAATGCCTTCCAAAGAGCCAGGCAACCGGTCATCTAACCGGGTCATTGCAAACAGGATTGCCCATAACATACCCATGACAAAAAACAGCCACCGCCAATAACGCAACCATGCCATAATGCCGGCTGCCGAGGCGACGACAATCAGCCATAGACTCCCAGGCAATAATGAGAATTGCTGAACCAATAAGAGTCCGGCTAGAAATGACAGTGCAGATGCAATCATTTAGCTCCCTGATGTTTTTGAGCTTGGCAAAAACCTGATAAACTTGCTATTAACAATCACCGCATTTCATTGCCGCCATGTTTATTCCCTCTCATGCTGGAGAGGGCTAGGGAGAGGAGATTTAAAATGCAGGCAAAGAGTTGTAAACACTATAAATAACTTGAACTTTAATAAGACGATGGCCAAAGAATTTATACAGAAGCTGTTACATAAGTTTATCCCTGACCATGATGTGATTAAACAGCACAAAAATCTTCAGTTTCTTGGCGATAAATTGCATGACCCCAATCTCTGGCATTTGAATCGACGCTCTGTGTCCATGGCTTTTGCTGTGGGCCTTTTTGGTGCCTGGATTCCGACCCCGGGACAAATGGCGATTGCGGCGATAGCCGCATTTTATTTTAGGGCAAACTTACCTATTTCCGTTGGCTTGGTCTGGTTAACCAATCCCGTCACCATGCCGCCACTGTTTTATTTTGCCTATCTGGTTGGACTTACGCTTCTGAATCTTCCGGCAGCCTCATTCTCTCTGGACGCGATATTATCCGGTGAAATTTTGCTTCCGTTTCTGACCGGTTGTTTGATTCTAGGGATCGTTTGCGCTTCGGCGGGTTACTTTGGGATTAACTATTTCTGGCGTTTCCATACCGCTAAAAAATGGTCAGCAAGACAACAATTACGCAAAAATCCCTCTTCAAAAAAGAATCCATTCAGGGCAATTAGTTACGATAGACGCATGTAACTTGATGAATAACAGGTAAATTAATGAATATCACCACGAAGACACGAAGAGCACGAAGTTTTTTATTTCTTCGTGCTCTTCGTGTCTTCGTGGTGAATAAAAGAGTGTTAATCGCCCGTTTAGCCCGGACCTTTAACCGACAATCAACCCGTCTTCCATGTGCAATACCTTGCCCATTCGCGCGGCCAAATCATGATCATGCGTCACCACCAGAAAGCTGACATTCAACTCCTGGTTTAATTCCAGCATCAACTGATAAACCTGGTCGGCGGTTTTACTGTCGAGATTACCGGTAGGTTCATCAGCCAATACCAATGACGGCTTATTGATTAACGCCCTTGCCACGGCGGCACGCTGCCTTTCGCCGCCCGATAATTCGCCCGGCTTGTGTTCAATGCGATGACCCAACCCTACCCGCTGCAACAATTCACCGGCACGAATGCGCGCCTGATTGACTGTTTCCCCGCCAATCAACAAGGGCATGGCCACGTTTTCAAGAACGGTAAATTCACCGAGTAAATGATGCGACTGATAAATAAACCCCAGGGATTTATTTCTCAACCTAGCCAGTTTCCCGGCACTGACCTGATTGACATTAACCCCATCCAGCACGACCTCGCCGCCGCTGGCTTTTTCCAATCCGCCCAGGAGGTGCAGTAAAGTGCTTTTACCGGAACCTGACGCGCCCATAATCGCCACGCGTTCACCCACGCCAATGGTTAAATTAACGCCTTTCAGGACCTCGACATGCAAGCCGCCCTGATCATAGCGTTTGGTCAATTGCCGGCACTGCAAAATACTGGTTTTATTCATATCTAAGGACTTCCGCTGGATTTATTCTGGATGCCTGCCAAGCAGGATAAATCGTTGCCAATAAAGACAGAAAAAAGGCCATGCCTGCAATAACGTATACATCCGACCACACCAGCTTGGAAGGCAATTCACTGATGTAATACACATCAGCCGCCATAAATTGAACCTGAAACACTTTTTCAATAGCCGGTACAATGGTCTCAACATTTAATGCCAGCACTATCCCACCCAGGGTGCCAAGCACTGTGCCGACTACGCCGATAATGGCTCCTAGCACCATAAAAATGCCCATCACAGAACCCGAAGTCAGTCCCTGTGTTTTTAAAATGGCTATATCGGCCCGTTTATCCGTGACCACCATCACCAGCGTAGAAACAATATTAAAAGCCGCTACCGCGACGATCAAAAGCAGGATTATAAACATGACGCGCTTTTCCGTCTGGATAGCCCTGAAAAAATTGCTGTGTGCCAGGGTCCAGTCACTGACCTGATAGTCGTCATACAGAGCGGTTGCAAGCGCACGCGTAATTTGCGGCGCATTAAACAAATCATCCAGTTTTATGCGCAGGCCTGATACCGCATTGTCCATGCGAAATAACTTGGCGGCATCCTCGATATTAATAAGTGCCATGTTCCGGTCATACTCATACATACCTACCTGAAAAATGCCCACCACGGTAAATCGGCGCATTCTTGGCACAATCCCGGCTGGAGTGGAATTAATCTGTGGACTGATGACCGTAATTTTATCGCCCATTATCACACCCAAATAATTGGCCAGTTCAGCACCTAAAACAATGCCGTATTGTCCGGCAACCAAATCTGACAGGTTGCCCACTTTCATTTTACCGGCGACTTCCGAAACCCTGGATTCATAATCAGGCATAATCCCGTTAAGCATCGTCCCGCTCACGCGCCGGTCAGCGTTAATCATCACCTGTCCACTGATAAATGGGGCTGCGCCTTCAACATGCGGGTAATCTTTTAATTTCTGATCAAGATCACGCCAATCATCCAGTTGGCCGTATTTACCCGTGACCGTGGCATGTGACGTCATACCAAGTATCCGCTCGCGCAATTCGGCTTCAAAACCATTCATCACGGATAAAACGGTAATCAACGCTGTCACGCCCAAGGCAATCCCAAGCACCGAGGTTAAAGTGATAAAAGAAATAAACTGGGTACGGCGTTTGGCTCGCGTGTAACGCAAGCCGATATAAAAAATAAGAGGTTTAAACATGCGGTATATAGGTTAGGAAAAAAATCAGGATTTCCTGCACTGAGGGCAAAATCCATATAAATAAAGGCCATGATCGGTTAATTCATAACCCAGTTTTTGGGCAATTTCTTTTTGCCGGGCTTCGATGACTTCATCAGTAAACTCATCCACTTTTCCGCACTTCATACACAGTATATGGTCATGGTGATCACCTTTGGACAATTCAAAAACCGAATTACCGCCTTCAAAATGATGCCGGGTCACCAATCCTGCTGCTTCAAACTGGGTTAAAACACGATAAACGGTAGCTAAACCGATTTCTTCATCCTCACTGAGCAGAATTTTATAAACCTTTTCAGCCGTTAAATGATGCTCATTAACCTGTTTTTCTAAAATTTCCAGAATCTTGACCCGAGGTAACGTCACCTTCAGGCCTGCATTCCTTAAATCATGTGTTTCCAACATTAATCTCCGGTTAATGTTACAGTGTAGGCAGTTTGCGCGATTCGACTGTATGCATTCCTGGATGTCGCTTAAATACAAAATGGCGCTCATTGTAGCCTTTTTAGACGGTAAGAGCATGACAGTTTTATAGGATAATTATTTAACATCCTGTATGATTTGGTATTTTAACACTTACGCAGCCACAAATGAGAAAGTCGCTTTTTTCTTTAGGTTTATTGGCAAACCTGACACTCGTCTCTTGTTCTACCATTATGAACTATATACCCGGTGTCTACACTATTGATATTCAGCAAGGTAACATCATTGATCAAGCCATGGTTGATCAACTCCGGCCTGGTATGAACAAGCGTCAAGTCCTTTATATTATGGGTTCACCCATGCTGGATGATGTTTTCCATAAGAATCGCTGGGATTACCTTTATTCTGATAAACACGCCGGTGAAGACAGGGTGCAAAAACAACTCACCTTATTTTTCGAAAATGATCAAATAACCGGCATAAAAGGTGATTTCAGGCCAGGCAACGCTCCCGTTATAAAATCATCGCTCGAGACAACGGTCGACGTCCCCAAGCGCGATCTTGAAAAAACATTATGGGAGAAAATCACCAGTCTAATTGGTTATGATGAGCTGGATGAACCCCCTAAAACTGATAAATAGGGTGCAAAAAAAATCCAACTGGAAATGATTCGTAGCTTTAACCGGGACAGCCCAAATTTTGCATCATCTTTGTCCACCTGAATTAAATTTTACGTCTTCGTCCCGCAATTCGTCATGGTAAATTGTGTTTTATTGTCCTTTTTAAAATATTCATCGATAATCATTTTTACCTCAACGCCAATAGTTAGCAATTGGATCACCAATTAGGCAAGAGCCAATTTTTTATAATGTTCAAAAATTCAGGAGTCACCCACCATGAGCAATAACCCTAAAACCATTATCGAAGACATCCTCAACCATGCACGTTGGGCTCCTAGTGGCGATAACATGCAAACTTGGCGCTTTGAAATCATAGATACAACTCATTTTGTAGTGCATGGTTACGACACACGTGATCATTGTGTTTATGACCTGCAAGGTCATGCCAGCCAACTGGCCATTGGCGCTTTGCTGGAAAGCATCGCCATTGCTTCCAGCAATTTTGGCTACAAAACTGACTTTCAATTGCGTGAAAATGTACCGGAAACTCAGCCAACCATCGACGTCACCTTAACTGAAGACTCGACTATCAGTCCCGATCCGTTGTTTTCTTATCTGCCTCTCCGAAGTGTGCAACGCCGCCCATTAAAAACTACACCCCTAAGTGCCCAACAAAAAAAAGCGCTTGAACAAGCTGTCGGAAATTTTTACACAGTGCAGTGGCTTGAAGGATGGAAAAGCCGTTGGCAAGCTGCCCTGCTGATGTTTAATAATGGCAAATTACGCTTGACCCTACCGGAAGCCTTTCCAACACACAGCACAGTTATTGAATGGAATGCTCGTTTTAGTGACGATAAAATACCCGATCAAGCGGTAGGTTTGGATCCTGTAGCTACCTGGTTAATGAAATGGGCCGTAAAAAGCTGGAAGCGAGTCACTTTTCTTAACACCTATCTAGCCGGGACTTTGCTGCCTCGCATAGAACTGGATTTACTGCCTGGAATTTGTTGTGCAGCGCATTTTGCCTTGGTTGCCAGGGATAAACCCCAAGGTATACAGGATCATCTCAATGCAGGCCGTGCGGTGCAACGTTTTTGGTTGACGGCAACGCAACTGAATTTGCAATTACAACCCGAAATGACACCCTTGATCTTTTCCGGATATATTAGGGAAAAACTTGTATTTACGCAGGAAGCAGGCTTGTTGAAGTATGCTGAAAAACTTGCCAAAACGTTTACCCGATTGCTGGGAGAATCTAAAGTGGAACGAGTGGTTTTTTTAGGCAGGATAGGGCAAGGTAAACCAGCCTATGCACGTTCCTTGCGCTTATCAATAGAACAACTGTTAACTACCCATTCTTGAAAAAAGTGGTTAGAGTCTTATTTGCATAAGAGTATCTTTCATTATAATAATGAAGCTGAAATTAAGTTAGTTTTTAAAGCGCTGTTTGCCAAATTAAAACGCAATTGATCCGATTACGACAACAATCACATTAGCGATAGAATGCTAAGGGGGTTACTTCTAAATCTGATGGAGCCATCTTCCACTATGCAGTTACAAAGCAAAAACCTCATCGTCAAACACCATTATCATTATAAGTATTGTTAGCATTTTGGTGACAGTTCAAGCTTCCGAAGATGACAAAAATGCCACTGCCAACCCAAAGCCTGCACTGACAGTCACTACCGACAAACCCCAAATTGCCCGTTTAGCCCGAACTCTCAATGCCAACGGCAGTGTGGCAGCTTGGCAAGAGGCCATTATCGGCAATGAAACTGACGGTCTGCGGTTGGTCGAAGTGCGTGCCAACGTGGGCGATAAAGTCAAACGCGGGCAGGTACTGGCCACATTTGCTGCAGAAACCCTGGAAGCTGATCTTGCACAAATCAATGCCAGCGTAGCTGAAGCTAAAGCCAATCTTGCTGAGGCAGTTGCTGATGCCAAGCTAGGCAGAGCAGCTAAAGCCGCAGGTGCGTTGAGCGCGCAGAAAATCAACCAGTACCTCATCGCCGAGAAAACTGCCAAGGCCCGGCTTGAAGCGCAAGAAGCTGCCGCTAAAATGCAGCAATTGCGGTTGGCACAAACCCAGGTGCTGGCACCCGATAGCGGCGTTATATCTTCTCGGACTGCGACTGTGGGTGCGGTTTTACCCACAGGACAAGAACTTTTTCGCATGATTCGCCAGGGTCGACTCGAATGGCGTGCCGAAGTGGCGTCGGCTGAGCTGGCGCACCTAAAAACCGGTACGCACGCCAGCATTAAAGCAGCCGATGGCAGTATCGTTCAGGGTAAGGTGCGAATGATTGCGCCCACTGTCGACCCGCAAACTCGCTTAGGGCTAGTGTATGTGGATTTGCCCAGACACCCGAACTTGAAAGCCGGCATGTTTGCTGAGGGCAAATTTGACCTCGGCGACTCCGCTGCACTGACTCTGCAACAACAGGCTGTTGTTATGCGTGATGGTTTTAGTTATGTGTTTAAATTGGAGGCTGACAGCAGGGTGACACAAATGAAAGTGGGAATTGGGCGACGAAGCGGTGATCGAGTTGAAGTGCTGGATGGGCTTGAGCCAGATGCCGAGGTGGTCACAAGTGGTGTAGGATTCCTCAACGACGGCGATATGGTGAAGGTAGTTGCACAGCCGGCTTCTGAACAAAAAGCACAAAATTTCTGAAACCATGAATTTCTCTGCCTTTTCGATTAAAAATCCCGTCCCTGCGATCATGTTATTCGTGCTGCTATCGCTAGCTGGCGTAATGGCATTTAAAACCACTGCAGTGCAAGACTTCCCGGACATTGATCTTCCCATAGTCACCGTGAATGCATCGCTCGAAGGCACCGCACCGGCTCAACTTGAAACCGAAGTCGCTCGCAAGCTTGAAGATGCAGTTGCAACGCTGGAGGGTGTTAAACACATCCGTACCAATGTGCGTGATGGCGTAGTCACCATCAACGTTGAGTTTGTTCTGGAAAAAGTCACTGCCGAAGCGGTGAATGAAGTAAAAAATGCCGTAGATCAGATTCGCGCTGACCTACCCTCGGATTTGCGTGACCCAAGTGTTACCAAAGTCAGCAATGCGGGTCGTGCGGTACTGATCTTTACGGCATCATCAAACAAACTCGACGAACAGGAGGTCTCCTGGTTCGTGGACAATACGGTTACCAAGAGACTGCTTACGGTGCCCGGTGTGGGCGCTGTCAAGCGTTTGGGTGGCGTTAACCGGGAAGTTCGCATTGAACTTGATCCCGCCAAAATGGCCGCTCTTAAACTGACCGCTTTGGACGTATCGCGTCAGCTCAAACTCGTGCAACAAGAAGCGCCGGGAGGTCGGGGCGACGTGAGTGGTGCTGAACAAACTGTGCGTACTATAGCCACCGTAAAATCAGTCGCCGATTTGGCTGCCATTGAACTGCCTTTGCAGACCGAAGACGGAGAAAGCCGCAAAATTCGCCTCGACCAAATAGCGACTGTAACTGATACTTTTTCGGAGCGCCGGAGTGTCGCACTGGAAAACGGTAAGCCTGTAGTGGGCATGGAAATCCTTCGCACCAAAGGCGCCAGCGAAGTTGACGTAGCCGCCAATACACGTGCGGTAATAGCCCAGCTTCAAACTGAATATCCAAATGTTAAATCTCACGCAAGTAATTGATAACGCTACACCCGTCAAAGAAAACTTTGACGGCTCTATGTCCATGCTCTACGAAGGCGCCTTTTTAGCCGTGTTAGTGGTATGGTGGTTTCTGCGCGACTGGCGTGCCACCTTGGTGGCCGCAGTCGCTTTGCCACTGTCAGTGATTCCTGCATTTTTCGGTATGAAATTATTCGGCTTCACTCTCAACACAGTAACTTTGCTGTCGCTTGCTCTGGTGGTAGGCATTCTGGTGGACGACGCGATAGTGGAAATCGAGAACATTTCCCGACACTTGCGCATGGGCAAAACACCCATGCAAGCCGCTACGGAAGCCGCCGATGAAATTGGTCTTGCGGTGATTGCCACGACTTTCGCGCTGGTAGCTGTGTTTCTGCCCACTGCCTTTATGGGCGGCGTTCCCGGCAAATTCTTCAAACAGTTTGGCTGGACGGCCGTGCTCGCCATCCTAACTTCTCTGCTAGTGGCACGCTTGTTGACTCCCATGATGGCAGCATACCTGCTCAAACAACCCAAACATGCCGAACAAAAGGACGGCTGGATCATGCAGCACTACCTGCGTATTATGCAGTGGTGCTTGCTCCACAGATTCTTTACCGCTCTAAGCGCTGCGGTCTTCTTTGCTGGCTCCATTAGTCTGGTGGGCCTGTTGCCTACCGGCTTTGTCCCGGCCGCCGACCGTGGGCAAACACAAATCAACCTTGAATTGCCTCCTGGCAGCACGCTGACGGAAACCTGGGCAACTGGCCGAACGCTCGCGCATGGCCGCGCAAAGTTTACCGCATGTGAAGACCGTTTTTAGCTCGATTGGCGGCGGCTCAAGTGGTGATGTTTTAGCCCCCGGCTGCTGCAGCCGAAGTCCGTCGAGCATTGCTGACACTGTCGCTCAGTCACCGCAGTGATCGCAAAGAGTCTATTAAGGAAATTGAACAGCAAATCCGTACAAAACTCGCCGAGTTGCCGGGTATTCGCTTTCAGGTGGGGCCACCTGACAACGGCGTAAAAATGCAAATTGCCTTGCGCAGTGAAGATCCGGTTGCCTTAATGGAAACCGCGCGTAGCGCCGAGAGCGAATTGCGCACATTGAAAGGTATTGGCGGCGTCACCTCCAGTGCCAGCCTGGTTCGGCCCGGAGATCATTGTGCGCCCGGATTTTGCTCGTGCCGCCGATCTCGGGGTTACCGCTTCCAGCATTGGCGAAACAGTTCGTGTGACCACAGCAGGCGACTATGACATCAGCTTGCCAAAGCTCAATCTAAGTGAACGGCAAATCCCCATTCGCGTGAAGCTGCCTGACCTTGTGCGCTCCGATCTGAGCACGCTTAGAAGGGCTTTCTGTACCTGGTAAAAATGGGCCGATAAGGCTGTCCAATGTAGCTAGCATCAGCATGGAGTCTGACCCGGCGCAAATTGACCGGCTAGACCGCAGCCGTAACGTCAAGCTTGATGTGGAGCTAGGTTCGCGCAGCTTGGGTGAGCTGTACCAGGAAGCCATGTTGTTACCTACATTCAAGAACCTGCCCCATGCAGTGAAAATTGCCGAGTTAGGTGATACTGAGGAAATGCAGAGTCTTTTTGCCAGCTTTGGAATTGCCATGGCTATTGGTGTGCTGTGTATTTACGGCGTATTGGTGTTGCTGTTTAAAGACTTCATGCAGCCAGTAACTATTCTGACCGCGCTACCTTTGTCCATTGGCGGGGCATTTGTGGCGCTGCTGGCGACCCAAAGTGCCTTGTCCATGCCTTCGATGATTGGTTTGATCATGCTGATGGGAGTAGTAACGAAAAACTCAATTTTATTGGTGGAATACGCTATCGTTGCCCGTCGTGAAGGAATGAACCGCTTTGATGCCCTGGTCGACGCCTGTCATAAGCGTCAGCCGGCCCATTTTGATGACTACGATTGCTATGGTTGCGGGCATGTTGCCCTTGGCGCTCGGTTACGGCGCCGACCCCAGTTTTCGTGCACCGATGGCTATTGCCGTGATAGGGGGACTGGTTACGTCGACGCTACTTAGTCTTTTAGTGGTGCCGGCTGTTTTTACTTATATCGATGATGCAAAGCAAGGCATCAGCGGCTGGCTCTTAAAACTTGCACAACGTAAATAGGGGCGCATCGGATTCTTCCTATCAACTTTGCATGCCTTTGGCAAATAGCTTTTGATTTCGAGTTCCTGAAAAACCCTGATCGGATTTAATTAATATTTCCTTGGGTAATTTCCTAAATTGATAACGTTTTTAATTTTTAATCAAAATATTAGGCAGATAATTATGAGAAAGATAACAATGATTCAAACATGTATTTTTTTAGTTTTATTTTTATTGAGTTTGGTGTGCGGTGTAGTGTCAACTGCAATCCTATTTGGTGACTTAGAGCTTGGTGATTTTCGCGGTGTGGTACTGGCCCTGATCGGCCTTATCATGGTTTACATGTTTGCCTTAATGGTTTTTCGCTGCTTCCTATGGTGGATGCCTTTATATGAAGGCGAGATACCACGAGGCTCCAAACAAGAGTTCGTTTATCATATCTATTTGTTGTTTTTTTTACTGATGTTTTATCCTGTCATACGGAGTGGTGCAGTTCCAGTACCCTTAATGCGTCTATTTTATTTGGCATTGGGCGCTAAGCTAGGGAACAACACATACAGCTCGGGAATAATATTGGATCCTGGCTTTGTTGAGATTGGTGACAACACATTAATTGGTCAATATGCTCTCATTGTCCCGCATGCCATTGAGAATGAACATTTAGCACATTACCGAATACGCCTTGGTAACAATGTAACTATCGGAGCACATGCGGTAGTTCTTGCCGGTGTAACCATTGAAGACAACGCCTTGGTAGCAACTGGTGCAATTGTTCCAAAAGGCACTTATATAGCGGCTGGAGAGGTCTGGGGAGGCGTTCCGGCCAAACGGATTAGGGGAGCAAAAGAATTAAAATCATCCGCTATTAATTTTAAATAACAATGACTGGGAGTTACCTTGTGAACTGTAATCTTATGAACGTTCTTAGAGCGCTGTAACCCACTATTTAATGGATGTGGATTATTAACCACAAAAAAGGGGCTTTCTAGCCCCTTTTGTTAAGCAATCTCAAGAAAAGTTATTTACGGCGACGAATATAACCTAGCCCTAGTAAGCTCAAACCCATAAGAGAAAGCATAGTCGGTTCTGGGACTTGTGTAAGTTTAGGCGCAGAGTTTGCATCAACTTGAAAGATGATATTTGCACGGTTACCCGAATCGTCTATGCCGTTTACTGGGCCAACACTAGATACGCCAGCTTGACCATTGGCCGGTATTAAGGGATCTGGGCCTGCAGTACCTAACCCGGTGATGTTAGAGGCAGCAACAAATAATGCTGATGGATCAACCTGATTGTACGGTAAAATTTGTGAAGTGTTGAAGTCCCAATGCAAAGTGCCTATTCCATTTGGAAAATAGGTAGGATCGTAACTACCAAATGCAACATTTACCCCGAATGTGCTGCCGCCGGAACCTGGTCCAACTGAGGTAACACCAGGATAATTATCAGAGCCGAATTGATCCAGAACTGTTCCGGCGGTGTAAGCTGTAACAAAAGCACCGATGCCTCCCGCTTGGATTGTCCCTGTAGCGATTAACACTCCATTATTGTAACCTGTACCCGTCAGGGGATTTGAATCCACATTGGAATCAGCATAGATTTCAAAAAAATTGGGAACTGTGGGTGAGCTTACACCAGTGGTTCCAAACGTTTGTGCACCTGGAAAACCAGAGGTAGCCAATACTTTTTCTTGGAAGCTGGTCACAAATGTGATTTCGTAGTTGGAATTGAGCCCACCATTCGCAAGGATAACATTATTGGTACTATTTACGAAGTTAGTTAAGCTACCTTGTGATAACAATTGAAATGTATCATTTACGGCTGCGTTTACGCCACCTACAGCAATGGCACTGTTAGGTGACCAGTCAAACGTAGCTGCATCATTGATCACAGCCCCACCTACAGGGACAGTGTTAAATGTTATCGCGTGGGCTGATGATGCCGCACCCAGCGTCGCAGTCAACGCTACGACAAGTAAAGTTTTATTGTATTTCATGACATTACCCCTTAAAGAAAAAAATTAGTCACAAGTTATGCCTAATGACTGATTAGTATATTAGCACAAGATGTGCCATAATATATATATACAATATTATCAATTAGTTAATATTCTTCTTGGGGTATTTTAAGAATATTTAAGAATACAATGTGTAAAATTATCCGACACATTAAAAGCCCGGTAGGAAAAACGGGGCAGGTCTTGCAAAATAACATTGACCATTCGCGGTGGTGGAGCTGCTGGGATATGTCTAACGCTTAGCTCAACCTATACTGCTCAGTCCTTTAGTCCCAAAGAGCTGAGGTGATTTTAAGTCGCTAAATCATTTTTTCTCGCAAAATACCGTAAAAAATCCTGACACTTTGAAAGGTGACAAGGCCGATTACGTCCTTTTGCTTTATGGTAAATGTCTAATCCAATGGACCAACAGCAAAGACCGTTAAGTTGAAAGAATATGTTTGACGACCAATTTTTGGGACAATGTCTGGATAATCAGGCCCAACGTGCAATGAATTACTAGCCGACGGCAAAGCCATTACCCCGGAAGAAATGATGGTGTTGGTGCTCAAAGCCCAAACCAACCACTTCGCATATTTGGATATTGAAATACGCGAGGATATGAAAGTCCTGAACGAAGACATGGATATGCGTTTCGATTTGATGCGTGAAGAGATGGATAAACGTTTTGAAACACTGACCACTCGGATCGACTGCTTTATGATCTGCTCATTTGCTGCCACGCTCACAGTGGGTGGCATAGTACTCGCTGTTCTCAAATATTTACCTTAAAAATTAATTGGTCAGGCTCGGTTTGTTTTAAATTGATCCAAATTCCTGCCCTATCGACGCCTCTGGCAGAAGACACTTACTTCCGCGCCAGTTCGTAGTAAGGTTAAGCAGCGCACAACCCAACGATCATCAAAACAGGTTATCACCCCAAGCACCCCAAGTAATGAAAGATGTACTTCACGGTAACGTTTGTCGCCCCGAAGTGTTGGGTTACGGCTAATGCCTAACTCAACTTACGCAACTGTAAAATTTCCTGACATCATAGGAACGTGTTCATTATAATTTCAGCGAATTAATCGACAAGGCTCTTCTGAATTTAGTCAAAGGACTCAGGAAGGTAACCTTGCTCAAAGGCATGCGTCAGCTCAACGGCGCTTACATTAACTCAGCAAAGAAGAAACAAATCGGACAAATAGCTTTTGCTCTGACAAGCGCCCGGTTTCCTTTTGCAGGTTTTCTACACTTCTGGCCATGGATGAATTATTCAAGATAGCGTTATAAGCATCCAAGATCGTGGTTTCTGTTAAGTTATCCGAGCGCAATACCAAACCGGCATTAGCGCGGCTAACACCGGCCATATTCAAAAATTGATCCATATTTGCAGCGATGCCTAAAACAGGTTTGCCGTATGCAAAAGCCTGTTGGCTGGTAAGGCTTCCGCCATTGCAAATCACCAGATCTGCACGCTTAGCTGCGGCGTTACCATCCAGATAATCCGCTGTAAAAACATTCGACACCTGGGGCAACGAGACGTTTACTCCCGCTCCAGAAGCTATAACGCTAACCTCTTCCCTGTTAAGTGCATTTAAAACCTTTTGTAACGCCAGTTGCGACCCTGAACTGCCCATGGACACATAGATGACGGGGCGGTCCGTTGGCAACTGCCTCCACCAATCCGGCTCGTTTACGGGCGGTGACCAGAGAACAGGGCCGATAAAAAAATGATTATCCGGTGGATTATTGAGAGGGAAAAGCGAGGGAATATCTGCATACAAGGTGTAATCAGCCTCTGTGTATACCCGCCTTAGATCAAGTTCCATTTTAGGTAAGCCATAATGTCTGTTTAGACGGCCCATGGCCATTGCATGGAGTTTAAAGGCAACAGGGGCTGCCATCCTGAATAAAAAGCTTCCTGCAGTCACACCCAGATACCTGGTTAGGGGAAGGCACGGCGCCGGATACTGCATTGGCGCATAGGGGCTCCAATAAGCATTACTGATAGTTGCGTAGGGAATTTTCGCAATTCTGGCGCTTACGGCAAGAGAGATACGGAAATCACCAACAATCAGGTCTGGTTTAACGGTATCAATTAACGCTAAATCCTCTTCGGTATAACTTTTCAGCGTAGCATAATCATACAAAGGGCTGCCTTTAGCTAATGCCTGTTTGAATTGTTCAGAAGAAATGGACTTGATTGCATGCAAGGTGTGCTTTGAGGCATTTAGAAATTGTTGATAGATGCTGTCGCAGGCAAAATGAATATCGTAGTTGTTTTCAGAAAGCGTGTTACTTAGTTCAAATGGGCGGGCAAAATGAGCCAAAGTGACTGATTCTGAAACAAAGAGTATTCGAGGTTTTGTGTGCTGAAGCATTCTTATTCTCCTGATTTAAATTTTGGGACGTAATTGATTGTGAATAGAGGTAGAAAGAACGGCCAGTTTTGATTGATTTTAAATTGAGCAGTCTTCTGTAACCATTCAAAAAAAAACCGCCCAGTTTTACAAGGACTTGGCGGTTTTTTTATACCTGTCTATCCATCGAAATCGATTGAATCGACACCTGACTGGTTGATTCACTTATCACTTCAGAAACTGTAAAATTTCCTGACACTTTGCGTCCACAAGACGGTTTCGCTGCCGGTCAATCACTATAAAAGTAGCAATTTTAAAGGGGCTTCACGTGGATATTTCTTATAATTTTCTCGCAACATCTTTAAATGATGCTAACTGACTGATTAGTTTGCCTATATACGAACTGTAAAATTTCTTGACGCATAGGAGACTGTCCGATGACGGTCTTTTTTCATGCACGTTCCTAATGGTGACAACCGGCACCATGAATATGGCCATGAGCCGCTTCATCTTCAGTTGCAGGTCTAATATCTATAACTTCTACATCAAAGGTTAATGCAAGTCCTGCTAACGGATGATTACCATCAATTGTAATATCGTCATCCTCAATATTAACCACTGTTACCACACCTGAACCGGAACTTACATCCGCATGAAACTGCATGCCGACTTCAATATTATCAATGCCTTCAAACATATCCCGTGAAATAACCTGGATCATTTCTTCCATCAGCTCGCCATAAGCATCTTCCGGAGCAATGCGCACACTAAACTTGTCACCGACAGTTTTGCCATCCAAAGCGTTTTCCAGGCCGGAAATAATATTTTCCCTACCATGTAGGTAAACTAACGCATCATCCCCTATTGAGCTATCCAGTACCTCGCCGTCATCATTAGTCAGGGTATAGTGTATTGAAACAGCCATATTGTCAGCTACTTGCATGATAAAACCTTTTTCGTGTTAAAAAAGCGGCTATGATATAGATTTATAACGCGTTTGTCTGAAAAAATTAGTTACTGTTGACGAAATGGCGTTTAAAAGTTTGCTGCATTTAAGTTTGGCAATAATGTTGGGTTATGACTCAATATGACCGCTTATCCAGCGAACAATATCTGCCGCACTCATGGCACCGGCTTGGCGGGCAATCTCACGGCCGGCCTTGAATAGTATCAGGGTAGGAATGCTGCGAATGTTAAATTGAGCAGCAATGCCTTGTTCCTGCTCAGTATTAAGTTTGGCCAGACGCACTCGCGGTTCCAGTTTAACAGCGGCCTGGGCATACGCCGGAGCCATCATTTTGCAAGGGCCACACCACGCCGCCCAGAAATCGACTACAACCGGAATATCGTTACGTCCTATGTGTTGTTGAAAATCACGCGCCGTTAATTCCAGCGGATGCCCGGTAAATAAAGCCTCCTTACACTTGCCGCAACGGGGATGTTGCGCCAAACGCTCTGAGGGAATCCGGTTCACGGCCTGGCAGGAGGGACAAACAATATGCAGTGTACTCATATTAATCAGCTTTTCTTTTAAAGTTTAATTGTCGTCGATATAAGGCCATCAGGATTAAAAATCAATATCGAAAATTATCCAGATAAAGTTAAGTTATACTTAAACGGTCAAGTTTTCGGTTTTTGGAATTTATTTTAAGGTACGCCGTACGTACCTTTTGCCTTGTTTAAAGCCCCCCTCACTCTACCCTCCCGCTGGAGAGGGGATATTTTGCTTTACGCTAATATAGTTTCTTCAACCTTTTTCCGCAAAGGACGCGATGGCACCATGACTGAAAGCGGTCCAGATAGAGATAAATGACGGGGGTCGTGTACAGCGTGAGTATTTGACTCAGCAGCAAGCCGCCGACGATGGCGATGCCTAAAGGACGGCGCAATTCCGCTCCGTAACCGGTCCCGAGGGCAAGAGGCAATGCCGCCAGCAAGGCTGCAAAAGTGGTCATCATAATCGGCCTGAAACGCATCAAACAGGCTGTAAAAATCGCCTCATCCGGGCTCATGCCAAGTGTCCGCTCTGCATTTAAGGCAAAATCTATCATCATGATCGCGTTCTTTTTGACGATGCCGATCAGCAGGATCACGCCAATCATGGCGATGATACTGAAGTCCGTTTCGCAAACAAGTAGCGCCAGGATCGCGCCAACGCCGGCGGAAGGCAAGGTGGAAAGAATGGTCAACGGATGGATGTAACTTTCGTATAGCACCCCCAGGACGATATAAATCGAGATTATCGCCGCCAGAATCAGCCAGGGTTGATTGCTCAGGGACTCTTTAAAGGCCTTGGCCGTACCCTGAAAACTGCCGTGTATCGAAGCAGGCACGCCCAGGTCGTTCATGGTTTCGGCTATGACCCTGGTTGCGTCTGAAAGCGAAGCGCCTGGTTTAAGATTGAAAGAAATGGTGCCCGCTGGAAACTGGCTTTGATGATTGACGGACAACGGCGTATTGACCACACCGTAGCTCGCAAAAGCAGACAGCGGCACTTGCCCGCCGGACGGGACGCTGACATAGATGTACTTTAAGGCTTCCTGACTTTGCGAATACTCGGGCGCCACTTCCATGATCACGTGATATTGATTGAGCGGGTTGTAAATCACGGACACCTGCCTTTGTCCGAAGGCATTATTCAGTGTGGCATCAATAAGCGCTTGACTGACGCCCAATCTGGCAGCCAAATCCCGGTCCACCTGGAGAGCGATTTGCTGCCCTTTATCCTGCTGGTTGGTATTCACATCCGCCAGTTCAGGGCGTTGAGACAAGGCTTTGACAATCCGGGGTATCCAGGTTCGAAGCTCCGGAAGGTTATCCGCTTGCAAGGCGTATTCAAACATGGCCGACGACCCGCGCGCGCCGATACGCAGATCCTGGGGCGGTTGCAATATCAATTGTGCGCCCGGCTCATTCTCAAGCTTGTCGCGCAGACGCTCCATGAGCTGATTGACCGTCAGTTTGCGTTCCTCCAGCGGCTTGAGGGTCGCGAACATGATGCCGCTGTTCATGCCTCGCGACCCGCCGGTGAAGCCGATCACGGTCTCGACCTCGGTATCCTGACGCATCACATCGACAAAATCGGCCAGCTTCTGTTTCATAGCCTGCGACGAAATACGCTGATCCGCCTGAATAACTCCCGACAGTCTGCCGGTATCCTGCACAGGGAAAAAGCCTTTGGGTACGATCGAATAGAGATAGAAGTTTAAGCCTATCGTACATAGCAGAAGCAACATCACCAGCGGTCCATGGCGAAGCGCCCAGTGCAGCGAGCGTTGGTAGCCTGCGACCCAGTGCTGGGTAAACTGCTCAGTCAAAGCATAAAGCCGGCCGCGTGGCCGGTTTTCCACCGGCCTGAGCCACAGGGCGCAAAGCATGGGTGTGGTGGTCAGCGAAACGACCAGTGAAACCAGTACGGCCGCCGACAGCGTGACCGCAAATTCCTGGAAAAGACGCCCAACGATGCCGCCCATCAATAAGATGGGAATGAACACCGCAATAAGGGACAGGCTCATGGTCAGCACCGTAAAGCCAACCTCGCCGGCGCCTTTCAAAGCAGCTTCCCGTGGCGGAATACCCTGCTCTATATAACGCGACGTGTTTTCCAGGACGACAATGGCATCATCCACGACAAAGCCGGTGGCGATGGTGAGCGCCATCAATGACAGGTTATCCAAACTGTAGTGGCATACAATACATGACGCCGAAAGTGCCGATGAGTGATACGGGTACGGTGACGATAGGAATCATCGACGAACGCAGATTGCGCAGGAACACCAAGACCACCAGGATCACCAAGACAACCGCAAGCAAAAGGCTGAGCTCAACCTCGTGAAGAGAAGCGCGGATTGTTTTGGAGCGGTCCAGGACCACCGAAAGCGTAATTGCACTCGGGATGGACGCCTGTAATTGCGGTAACAGCGCTTTTATTTTATCGACTGTTTCGATAATGTTGGCGCCGGACTGCTTGTTCAGCATCAATAATACCGACGGTTTGCCGTCCTTGAGTCCCGAGGATTTCAAGTCCTCCACCGAATCGACGGCTTGGCCCAGATCGGACAGGCGCACGGCCGCGCCGTTACGATAGCTAATGATGAGCGGCAAATAATCGCTCGCCGTTTTGGCTTGATCATTGGCATGGATCTCCCAATGCTGCGTGGCGTCTTCCAGGGCGCCCTTGGGCCGGTTGGCATTGGTCGCTACTATGGCAGTGCGCACGTCTTCAAAACCGATGCCGTATTTAGCCAAGGCAACAGGATTAAGCTCGATCCTGACCGCCGGCAATGAAC
Source organism: uncultured Spirochaetota bacterium (assembly GCA_963827275.1). GTDB lineage: Bacteria > Spirochaetota > UBA4802 > UBA4802 > UBA5550 > RBG-16-49-21. Next base: position 320,473 of record CAWHAA010000007.1, on the reverse strand, counting down.
TGCCGCCAACAGTCACCTGCCCTATTCCCTGAATTTGTGATATTTTTTGCGCAAGAATCGTTGAGGCCGCATCGTAAAGCTGACCGCGGGTCAGGGTTTCCGAAGTGAGCGCCAGAATCATGATCGGCGAGTCGGCCGGATTGACCTTGCGATAGCTGGGACGGCTGGGCATGTTGACTGGCAACAGGTTATTTGCCGCGTTGATCGCCGCCTGAACATCCCGCGCGGCGCCATCGATGTCGCGATCAAGATCAAATTGCAGGATGATGCTGCTCGTGCCGGTAGAGCTCGCGGACGTCATTTCCGTGATGCCTGCAATATGCCCAAGGGCCCGCTCGAGCGGGGTCGCCACCGACGTGCTCATGATTTCGGGACTGGCTCCCGGCAGCGAAGCCTGTACAGAAATGGTCGGAAAATCGACTTGGGGCAGAGGCGCTACCGGCAACTGGAAGAAAGCGATCAGGCCGGCCAGAGTGACCGCCAGGGTGAGCAGCGTGGTCGCAACCGGACGGTAGATAAAATAAGCCGACAGGTTCACGGCTTATCCTGGCCGGGATCAGGACCGGATTGGCTCTCCCGATGAGGAGCCCCAGCCAGACGCCGGCTCAGCCTGTCGAAAGCCAGATAAATCACCGGGGTTGTAAACAACGTCAGCAACTGGCTCAGAATCAACCCGCCGACCATCGTAATCCCTAAAGGATGCCGCAGTTCCGATCCCACCCCCGTGCCCAGCATCAAAGGCAGGGCGCTTAGCAATGCGGCCATTGTCGTCATCATGATCGGGCGAAAACGCAGCAGACAGGCCTGGCGAATGGCCTCCCGCGCCGGCAGGCCTTGCCTGCGTTCCGCATCCAGGGCGAAATCGATCATCATGATGGCGTTTTTCTTGACGATGCCGATGAGCAGAATAATGCCGATAATGGCGATGATCCCCAGATCGTTACCTGTGAGCATGAGCGCAAGCAGCGCGCCGACACCGGCTGAAGGCAATGTCGACAGAATCGTGACCGGATGGATATAGCTTTCATAGAGCACTCCCAGCACGATATACACCGTTACGATAGCCGCAAGAATCAGCCACAGCGTGCCCGACAGTGACGCGCTAAAGGCCAGCGTGGCGCCCTGATAACTGGCCTGAATGCCCGGAGGCAGGTCTATCTGCCCTTTGATCTCTTCGATCGCGTCAATCGCTGCACCGAGGGAAGCGCCGGGGGCCAGGTTAAAGGAAATGGTGGCGGCAGGGAAATTGTCCCAAATGATGGCTGACGAGCGGGGCCACCCGTTCGGACACGCTGGCAATCGCCGATAAGGGCACCTGTGTCCCATTCGAGGAAGCCACCCGAATCGCTTTCAAATCATCCGGACCCCGGCGGTATTCGGGTTTCACTTCGAGTACCACGCGATACTGGTTGGACTGGGTAAAGATCGTGGACACCAGCCGCTGCCCGAACGCGTTGTAAAGCGCGTTATCTATTGCGGCAATGCTGATACCCATGCGGCTTGCGGTGCTGCGATCGATCGCCACGAACGCTTGCAGCCCCTGATCCTGAAGATCACTGGCCACATCAGCGAATTGCGGTTGTTTTGCAAGTTGCTCGACCATACGCGTTGTCCAGCGGCTCAGTTCCTCACGATCAGCGGATTCCAACGTCAATTGGTACTGGCTGCGGCTGACGCGATTTTCAATGGTGAGATCTTGCACCGGCTGAAGGTACAACGTGATGCCTTGCACCTGATCAAGTTTGGGTTTCAGTCTGTGAATAACGTCCGTGATATTGATACCGCGTTCGGCCAAGGGCTTCAGCGTAATCATCAAGCGTCCGGCATTCAGCGTGGGGTTGGTGCCGTCTACGCCTATAATCGAAGACACACTCTCGACGGCCGGATCCTCAAGAATGACCTTGCTCAAGGCTTGCTGCCGCTCGGACATGGCCGCAAAGGAAATGGTTTGCGAGGCTTCAGAGATACCCTGGATAACGCCGGTATCCTGGATCGGGAAGAAGCCTTTAGGGATGACAACGTACAACAACACGGTGAGCGCCAGAGTCATCACTGCCACCCACAGCGTTGCTTGCTGATGCTCCAGAACGCGGTCGAGCATCTTGCCGTAGCCGTTGGTGACCCTGTCGAAAAACCGTCCACTGGCGAGATAAAACCGGCCTTTTCGCTGTTCGGAAAGCGGACGCAGCATTTTCGCGCACATCATCGGCGTCAGGGTCAGTGAAATGACGGCGGAGATAAGAATGGCCACGGCCAGGGTGATGGCAAATTCGCGGAACAAGCGCCCGACCACGTCCCCCATGAATAATAACGGGATCAGCACGGCCACCAGTGAGAACGTCAGCGAGATAATGGTGAAGGCAATTTGTTCCGAGCCCTTGAGCGCCGCATTCAAAGGGGATTCGCCCTGTTCGAGATAGCGGCTGATATTTTCGATCACGACGATGGCATCATCGACCACGAAGCCAGCGGCAATGGTCAGCGCCATCAGGGTCAGGTTGTTGATGCTGAACCCTGCCAGGTACATGACCGCGAAGGTACCCACCAGCGACAGCGGCACGACAATGCCCGGAATAGCGGTCGCAAACACATTGCGCAGAAACAGGAAAATAACCAGCACCACGAGCGCCAGCGCGGTCAAGAGCTCGGTTTGCACGTCTCGCACCGAGGCGCGGATCGTACATCGTGCGATCCGTCAACACGGCCACATCAAGATCGTTTGGCAACGCTTCCTGCAACTTGGGCAGCAGGTGCTTGATGCGGTCGACAACGTCGATCACATTGGTGCCCGGCTGCCGCTGAATATTGACAATCACGGCCGCTGTCCCATTCGCCCAGGCAGCGAGTCTCACGTTCTCGGCATCGTCCCTGGCCTCGGCGACATCCGCCAGGCGCACCGGACTGCCATTACGGTAGGCGACGATAAGCGCCTGGTACTCCGCGGCTGAGCGAAGCTGGTCATTGGCGTCGATAATCGCCGCGCGGGTGGGGCCATCGAACATGCCTTTCGGCTGATTGACATTGGCGTCGGCTATCGCTGTGCGCAGATCTTCCAGACTTAAACCGTAAGCCGCCAGTGCCGCTCGGATTGGCCTGGATGCGGATGGCCGGCCGTTGACCGCCGCTGATAGTGACCAGACCCACGCCTGACAATTGCGACAGTTTTTGCGCCAATCGGGTATCCACCAGGTCTTCGACCTTGGGCAAAGGCAGTGTCTTCGAACTGATTGCGAGGGTCAGGACCGGGGCATCGGCAGGGTTGATTTTGCTGTAGATCGGCGGCATCGGCAGATCGTTGGGCAGGTAATTGTTGGCGGCGTTGATGGCCGCCTGCACTTCCTGTTCGGCAATATCGAGACTCAAGCTCAGGTTGAACTGAAGCGTAATCACCGACGCGCCGCCCGAACTGGAAGAGGACATCTGGTTTAAACCGGGCAGCTGGCCGAGTTGGCGCTCCAGGGGCGCGGTGATCAACGACGTCATGACTTCCTGGCTGGCGCCGGGATAGAGGGTAGCCACCTGAATCGTCGGGTAGTCAACCTGGGGCAAGGCTGAAACCGGCAGTTCACGGTAGGCGACGATGCCGACCAGCAACAGCGCCAGCATTAACAGGGAGGTAGCGACCGGACGCAGAATGAACAGGCGGGAAGGATTCATCGAAAATGCGCCGGATTATCCACGAAAATCACGAAAGACACGAAAAAAGTCAACATCTGTCAATGATTTACCATAAAAGTCGTTAACACATTTCGTGGGAGCGACGCCTACATCGCGACTAGCGCGAACACCTTTAGTCGCGACGTAGGCGTCGCTCCCACAACTGACTTTTATTTTTCTGGGTGATGAAAGCATCTTCATGATCGTTAGGTTAATGCAAATCTGTTCCAGACAGATTTGTGCCGGAATCCAGCACACGAGGATATGTTCGTAGATTACCCTCCTTGGCTTCTGGATCTCGGCAATCCCTGCCGAGATGACGCTGTTTTTCTTAACTTAATGGCGATGACCCTTCGGAGTACGATCTTCAACTCGGCATCCCTTTGAATATAAGCGTGCTTTTTGTGTTTTTCGTGGACCAACTGCTTTTCCAGGGTTATTGGTTCTTGTCCTGATGGATTTTATTGCTCTGCTGGGAGAGCGCTTCTCCAGAAGAAGCCGCTGATTCTCGAGTGATCAGCTTAACCTTCATCCCTTCACGCAGCTTGTCGGCACCATCCACTACGACCACTTCATCAGGTAGGAGACCTGCCAGCACAACAACCTGTTCATCCGCCGCCGGGCCTACAGTCACCGGATGCACGCTCACCGTCTGATCGGCCTTGACCACATAAACGAAAGGCCCCGTTGTCCCTCTTTGAATGGCTGCGGTGGGTATGACCGTTACCGAACGCAGAGTATCCATCAGCATCTTGATATTAACAAACTGGTTTGCAAACAAAGCGCCGTCTTCATTGGCAAACTGGCCTTTAAGCTTGACGGTTCCGGTACTGGTGTCAATTTGATTGTCCACCGCCACCAGTTGCCCCTCGGCAAGCTTGACCTCGCCTCTACGGTCATACGCGTCAAGTGTCAGGCCCTTACCGGAACGAAACGGCTTCATCACGGCCTGTAAATCATCCTCGGGCAAGGTAAACACCACCGCAATAGGCTGAATTTGCGTGATGACGACGAGGCCGTTGGCATCGGAAGCCTTCACCATATTGCCTTGATCGACCAGGCGTAAGCCCAGACGCCCGGAAATCGGCGCCGTGATGCGCGTATAGCTCAATTGGAGCTTGGCGTTTGCAACCAGTCCACGATCTATTGCTACAGTCCCCTTATATTGATTGACCAGTGATTCCTGGGTCACGCTCTCTTGTGCCGCGATGGAATCCTGCGCCAGCAGGGTTTTGTAGCGAATCAGGTCAGTCTGGGCGTTTTTCAACAGCGCTTCATCCCGGAGCAACTGGCCTTCGGCTTGCATAAGCTGTACCTGGAAGGCGCGCGGGTCGATTTCAGCCAGGAGATCGCCCTGCTGCACCATTTGACCTTCCTTGAAAGCGATACGGATAAGTTCCCCGTCAACCCGTGATCTTACCGTGACCGTGCGCAGCGCAGTAACGGTTCCCAAACCGGTCAGGTAAACCGGGAAATCGCCCTGCGTCGCAGCAACAGCGGCAACCGCGACAACAGAATCGGCGAATTTTTCCGGTTTTTTATGATCGTCTTCCGGCTGAGGACTGATCAGCTTGATTAAATAGACCGCTACCGCAAGCGACAGGATGATTGCTATCCCTGTTTTCCAGCGGAATCGCCCTCTACTTTCTTCTTCGTTTTCTCCTTGCGTCATCAGTCGTCCGGTTTCATGCTTGGTTATCGTCCAGGAAAAAACGGTAGTTATAGTCATCAAACTGTTCACGTTTTTGCGATTGACACATATCGCAACAAGGAAACAAGTTATCCCATAGATACGCAAAACCTGGAAACCGGCTTTTTGGACGAAAATGTTCAACTGTTTCCCTGCTTTCAGTGCCTATTTGTCCATCGCAGAAAGCGCAATGAGCCTGGTTCATCTCCGATAAGTGTTTTCGAACCGCTTTATAGCAGTCCGGCTTGGGCCAACTAAATCGATGCTTGGGATTTTGCTGACGAGTTGTAACGAAGGCTTCCGTCCATTTAACGGCATTGGTTTCCAAACAGTCCGGTTGCGAGCACCTATCGAGTTTACGCAAGATTCAGCTCCTGTCCGGTCACCCTGGCAATTTGGCGCAGTTCTCGGCTGACGATCTGGGCTGCCTCATCGCCACGTGCAGACAGCTTGGCGGCAGTTTCCAGCAAGACTTCCGGCGATTGCTGATCCTTCATGAATAGTTCTCTAAGCTGGTAGAATTTATCGAATAGTGCTTCGGTCTCGACATCAAATTCCTCATCGACACCAAAGATTTCATCCAGAATAAGCCGGTAACTTTTTCCGGCACCTGACGGTATACCTTCGATAATGCCGTTACCCTGAGCCGGTTCCGGCAAGCGATAAATCCAGGCATCTTCCACCGATCCCACGACAAACGGCGAATGCGTCGATACAAAAATCTGGGCGTTGGGCAACAGGGTTTGAATCGCGGGTAAAATCCGCCGTTGCCATTTGGGATGCAGATGAATATCCACCTCATCCAGCAGCAAAATAATGTTCTGGGAAAAAATGTCACGCTCTTCCTGCCAGGGAATGGCTTCCAGACGTAGCGACAAATCCGCTACCCAGCTGATAATGGATTTTAAACCGACGGGCAGGCTGTCGAAATGGAGCGTGTCACCATTCACTCGCACGGTCACCGCCAGCGGCGAGCGTTCCAGGCGAAATTCCAGTTCCAGGTCGCAAATGTCGCGAATTAATGTGGTGATTCTGTTCAGCGCCAGATCGTAGGTCTGGGCGGCTTTGTCATCCTTGTCCGCTTTTGCCAGGGCGGATTGGGTACGATTGTTGGCTATCCATTGCAATAAAATCTGGGGCCGGATACTGCCGTCGAAAGACAGCGCGGCGTCAAAAGGCGAGGTGGTGATTTGCTGGATTGCGTACAGCGGTGTGTCGCGTAGTGTCCTTTGGCCGGAATAGGCAAAGGCGGCATACTTGAAGCGAGTCATGGGATGGAGATTGTATGGATTAGAAATATCCGTATTTTGCTTCCATAAACTTAACCCGTTTTCTTCAAAACTCTTTTTGCCGTAACCAAAAAAACGACCATTTGATGGTTCGTAATTGGCGATCAAAAAATTTCCATAGCGGTTTGAACTTGGACTTACTAAATTTGAATGTCGCACACCATATTTGCCCGCTTGCCCTCTGAAAAGGAAATCCACAGAACTTTCCGGACCGCGAAACCTGCGGAGAATAAGACTATTGCTATTGTATGCGTCAAAAATCTCCGCCAGCGCATACAACAAGGTACTTTTTCCACAGCCGTTCGGCCCGGTAAACAAATGAATTTCCGCTTTCTCGGCATCCCGTTCCGTGGATACTATGGGCTTAAATTCGATAGAAACTTCGTCGAATACGCCTACTTGATGTAATGCAAGCGCTTCCACGCGATACGTTTGCGTCATGAGCGCACTCCAATAAAATGATAAGTCGATCTAGTTTAGCTTATACGTTCAGCGCAAGCCATCCTAAGCCATAAGCTATTCAGCCTACTGAGACAAAGAATGTGGTACGCTTTTAAAAATCGCTGATTTTATCAGGGTAAACTTGAACAAAGAGAGTTCGTGGACCATTCATTTTTTTGACGATGATATCGAATTGATTGAATTCTATTTTCTGGCCTTCTACGGGAATATCCTGTAGCTTCGACATGATCAGCCCGCCGATTGAGACCTCGTCTTCCAATTCGAGTTCTTCGTTTTCAATATCGATTCCCAGTATCCGTTCCAGCGAGAATATCGGCAGACTGCCTTTGACCAGCAACGTACCGTCATCGAGCCGGGACCAGTCATTGATGTTTTGACGGAACTCGTCGCGTATCTCGCCGACCATGGCGCTTAATAAATTATCCAGCGTGATGAAGCCTTCCGGCTTTTGCCCTTTTTGTCCGATGACGGCAAAATGCGCGGCGCCCATACGAAAATGACGGAATAGTTCCAGTGCGGGGGTATCCGGTGAAATATACTGGATCGGCCGCAGGTATTTATGCAAATCTTCAATGGCCCTGCCTTCCTGCTGGGCAAAAAACAAATCCTTCAAATGGATCACCCCCAGCACATCAATACCGTTGGTGTCGAAATAAGGATAACGGCTGAAGCGTTTGGCGTAGACCGTTTTCAGGTTTGCCTGCAAAGACAGGGAGCGGTGCAACGCGGTAATTTCCTGGATTGGGCGCATCAGGTCGGACACTTCCAGTTCGCTGAAATCGAGCGATTTTGCCAGGATATTCCATTCATCGCGGGTAAACCGGTCATCCTGGTCCTTGCCGCGCAAAATCAGTTTGAGTTCATCGGCGGAATAATGCGCATCGTGACTATGGACATTGCCCAAACCACATACCCTCAGGACCAGGTTGGCGCTGGAGTTGAGCAACCAGATGGCGGGGTACATCAGCCAATAAAAACCATAGAGGGGCGCGGCGCTCATTAACCCGATCCGTTCAGGATTACGAATCGCCATGGATTTCGGCGCCAGCTCACCGACGACAATATGCAGAAACGAGATGATAGTAAAAGCGAACGCGAAGGAAATGCCGTGTACCAATTCCGGCGAGGTCACCCCAAACCTGACAAATACGGGCTCCAGCAGGCCGGCGAAGGCAGGTTCCCCGACCCAGCCCAAGCCCAGTGAAGCCAGCGTAATACCCAACTGGCAAGCGGATAAATAGGCATCGAGTTTTGCGTGTACTTTCGCCAGGATGCGGCCGCGCCAGCCTTTTGTCTTGGCAATCTCGCGAATCCGTGTCTGCCGCAGTTTGACGAGACCAAATTCTGCCGCCACAAAAAAGCCATTGAGCGCAACCAGCACTATCGCGACAATAATCAGGAAAAGATTATTCATATTTCAGGTGTAATTCCAGTAACAATTGAGACATTGCACTCATATTTAGAGTAAGCTGAATGATAGGGTCTAACGCGATGATGGATGTATTATTACCCCCATTTATGGCTATCTCACCCAGGTAATTTTTTATTCACCACTTTGATATATTAACCTTTTTCATGCGTTAACCTGTTAAATGTTTTTACTGAATAGCCTCTGTTTTGTTCTAGTAGACGCAAACTGATACCCTGTAATTTTTTAAGCCGTGTTGCATTGACTCTATGCGTTTATATCTTATAAGATTCCAGCAGTGTCCATTTTTCACGAGTTCAAGCCATGACAAAACGACAAAAGCCCCCTAAAAGCCAACTTTCCACGCCGCCATGGCATCTCCTGGAGCCTTGGCAGACGACCGCGTGGCTCAAGGTCGATCCTGAAAAAGGCTTGAGCCGCGAGGAAGTGGAAGATCGACTCTCGGCCCACGGACCGAACGCCATCCGGGAGCAGCAACGGCGAGGACCCATTCGGATGTTTTTCGGGCAATTCGCCGATTTCATGATCATCGTGCTGATCATGGCTGCCATTGTATCGGGGTTAATCGGCGATGTGACGGATGAGATTGCCATCATCGTGATCGTCGTATTGAACGCCATCATTGGTTTTGTCCAGGAATACCGTGCGGAAAGGGCAGTGGCTGCGCTCAAGCGGCTGGCCAGTCCTACCGCACAGGTGTTACGGGAGGGAAAAATCCAAACCATAGCGGCGCAGAAGCTGGTCCCCGGCGATCTGGTCATGCTCGAGGCCGGCAATGTCGTTCCGGCCGATTTGAAACTGTTGGATGTCACACGCCTGAAGGTGGAGGAAGCCGCGCTAACCGGCGAATCCCTGCCGGTCGAAAAGTCGGGGGCTCTCATACGGGAGCTGGATTCGCCACTCGGCGACCGGCGCAACATGGCTTACAAAGGGACTATCGCAACCTATGGCCGTGGCGTCGGCGTGGTCATTGCCACGGGGATGGACACTGAACTCGGTAAAATCGCCGAACTCCTGCGCCAGGAAAAAGAAAGCAAGACCCCGTTGCAACAGCGCCTGGCCACGTTTCGGCCAGCGTTTGGCTTTATTGGTTTTAGCCATCTGCGCCATCCTTTTCGTGGTCGGCGTGCTGCGTGGTGAACCGCCCCTATTGATGTTTATGACCGCCATCAGCCTGGCCGTGGCCGCCATCCCCGAGGCTCTGCCTGCCGTAGCCACGGTTTCCCTGGCTTTGGGCGCACGCAGGATGGTCAAGAAGAACGCCCTGATCCGGCGCCTGCCCGCAGTGGAAACCTTGGGCTCGGTGACCTTTATCTGCTCGGACAAGACCGGCACGCTGACGCAAAACCGCATGCACGCCGAAATGTTTTATGTCGACGGTCTCTTAAAGGAAGGCATCACCCCTGACTTTCCGCCCCGGCTGTTGCGGGCGCTCGCCCTGAACAATGATGCCCGCCGCGACCAGAACGGTCAATTGCTGGGCGATCCAACCGAGATCGCCTTGTACGAAGCGGCCGGAAGCGCGGGCTACGAAGGCACGGAGCTTGCCAAAAAAGCGCCTCGGCTGGATGAAATCCCTTTCGACTCCGAGCGTAAGCTCATGACCACGCTTCATCAGGAAAATGGCGTGTTCATCGCTTACGCCAAAGGCGCGCCCGAGGCTCTGCTGCCGCGTTGCGTCAGTCTATGGGCCGGCGACCGCCACACAACCCTTAGAAAGCAAGAAGATACTGGCGGTCGCCAGATCAAATGGCCGCCGATGGACTGCGCGTGCTGGCTCTGGCCTACCGTCAATTCCCTGAGCGACCCACAAACGCTGACTGCCGACGTGATCGAAAGCGAACTGTGCTTTCTGGGTTTGGTAGGGCTCATGGACCCGCCCAGGCCGGAGGCCAGGGAAGTCGGTGGAACTGTGCAAGAGCGCCGGTATTAAACCGGTCATGATCACCGGCGATCACCCGGCAACCGCCCGGGCTATTGCCATGCGGGTTGGTATTGCCGATGCCGGCAGCAAGGTGCTGACGGGGCCGGAACTGGCGCGACATGAGTCTTGAAGAGTTCAAGAAACAGGTCGAAGAAGTGCGTGTTTATGCTCGGGTCGCACCGGAGCAGAAGATCATGATCGTCAAGGCACTGCAGGACCAGGGAGAATTTGTGGCGATGACCGGGGACGGCGTCAACGATGCGCCGGCGCTCAGCTCCGCCAATATCGGCATCGCCATGGGAAAAATCGGCACGGACGTGGCAAGAGAAGCGTCACACATGGTGTTGCTGGATGATAATTTCGCGACCATCGTGACTTCAGTGCGGGAAGGACGGCGGATTTTTGACAATATCCGCAAATTCATCAAATACACCATGACCAGTAACTCGGCGGAGATATGGACGCTGTTTCTGGCACCCTTTTTGGGATTGCCGATCCCTTTGCTGCCCATCCACATTCTCTGGATCAATCTGGTCACCGATGGTCTTGCCGGGTCTGGCTTTGGCCGTCGAACCGGAAGAGCATGGCGTCATGCAACGCCCGCCTCGCCCACCCCAGGAAAGTATTTTTGCCCAAGGTATGTGGCAGCACATCCTGTGGATCGGCCTCCTGATGGGTGGAGTCTCTTTGTTTTCCCAAGGCTGGGCTTATTTCACCGGTTCCACTCACTGGCAGAGCATGGTGTTCACCGTGCTGACTTTATCACAGATGGGGCATGTCTTGGCGATCCGGTCGGAACGGGAATCTCTCTTTAGTCAGGGGCTGTTTTCCAATAAGCCGCTCCTGGGCGCTGTGCTGTTGACTTTTGGTATGCAGATGGCGGTGCTTTATGTGCCAGTCTTGCAGCCCATCTTCAAGACCGAAGCCTTAAGCCGCAATGAACTGCTGTTTTGTCTGGCGCTTTCTTCGGTCGTGTTCTTTGTGGTGGAAATCGAGAAGTGGATGCGACGCAGGGGCTGGATTTATCGAGACGAACCGCTAAATTCAAAATAATGAACGCGCATGAAATAACTTGATTATTTATGTCCCCTCTCCCCGGCCCTCTCCCGGAGGGAGAACTTACAAGTGTAGGTTTTTTAAAAAAGTGTGACAAGACATGGAGTTGCGGTAAATTGATGAGTGTCATCAACATCCATCTACCGGAGGTACCGCCATGTCTCGCCACCCAGAACTATACCAATGGATCGACACCGTTGTCATGCGATTTCCCTCGCTTAGCAAGCCGCAGGCTATGGGCCTGGCGTTATGGAGTTTCGGCATGGTCATTGCCCGCTCGTGCAGTTTAACCGCTGTGGCGGATGTGTTGGCACCGCTCATGGGGCAGTCATACAATACGGTGCGTGAAAGACTGCGCGATACTTACCGGGAAGCGGACGCCAAAGCTGGAAAGAAGCGCGTCGAACTCGATGTTACCGAATGTTGGGCACCTTGGCTGGCGTGGCTACTGGATGGCTGGTCGGGTCAACAGTTAGCGATTGCCATGGATGCGACGAGTTTAGGGGATCGTTTTGTGGTACTGGCGATTAGTGTTGTGTATCGAGGTTGTGCCGTGCCCGTTGCCTGGAAAGTTTTAAAGGCCGAGGAGAAGCACGCCTGGAAGCCGGAGTGGAAGGCGTTGTTGAAGCGGTTTAAAGGTCTTGTGCCCAAAGGCTGGACAGTCATTGTGTTGGCGGATCGTGGCTTATACGCGAAGTGGTTGTTTGAAGCCATCGTCGAACTAAAATGGCATCCGTTTCTGCGTGTCAACGGCCAAGGCACGTTTCGTCGCGAAGGCTGGTATCACTGGAAGCCGTTTTCCTACTGGGTGCCTGCCAAGGGCCGACGTTGGCAGGGACGGGGAACCGCATTTAAGGGCAAGAAAAGCCAATTGCGCTGCACGCTGCTGGGCTACTGGGGCGAAGAACATCAAGACCCTTGGCTGGTGCTAACCGATTTGGCTCCCGACTGCGCAGATGCCTGCTGGTACGGTTTGAGAGCCTGGATAGAACAAGGCTTCAAACACAGTAAACGGAGTGGTTGGCAGTGGCAACACACGCGCATGGATGACCCGGCCCGTGCAGAGCGATTATGGATGGCGATTGCTATAGCCACGTGGTGGCTGTTGTCTGTCGGTGGTGAAGCGGAAGCTCAAGCCGACACGCCCTTGGACATCAAAGAACCTTCGGTTCCAGGTGCGGTAAGGCGACGCGGAAAACGTTGGCGGATAATAGGTATTTTCCAACACGGTTGGTCATTGATTATTGCAGCTTTGCTTAACCATCAACTTCTCCCCGTTAAACCTGGCCGACCGGAAACATGGCCCAGGCTGCCCGATAGCTACGAAACGCCTTTGGCTAATTGCGTGGCGGGAGGCGGTGAGTGAAAAAACCTACACTTGTAAGGGAGGGAGAGGGGGTAAGATGTTCAAGTTATTTCATGCACGTTCCAAAGTAACATGCACTAATGCTTTTGCCTCGATAACAATTTACGCAATTCCTCAAAAGTTAATACCGATGACGCAACACCTGCTGCAATGATCCAATCCGTGGGTGTTAATGCGGTGGTATGGAATATGGACTGAGCAGGTGGCCAATGAATAACGGGTATTTGTAGCAACGTCACCGAGGCGATTGCCAGCCAGAACATTTTATTGGCAAAGAAATGTCCATTAAAGGCGCTGCCTTTTTCCGAGCGGGCATTAAAAACGTTGAAGATCTGGAACAGCACAAACGTGTTAAAAGCCAGCGTAGTGGCATGGCTGGTTTCGCCGGTCTTCAAGCCATAAAATAAAACGCCCAGCGTACCGATAGCCATGGTCAAGCCATAGCTAAAAAGATTACCGAAGCGCCGCCATGACAATATCCGCGCATCGGGATCACGCGGCGCTTCGTTCATGCTGTCTGGGCTGATGGGGTCAACCCCTAGCGACATCGCGGGCGGACCATCCATAATGATGTTTATCCATAACAATTGCACGGCGGTGAACGGTACGGGCATACCCAATAAGGGGGCGCCGGCTACTGTCAGAATTGCGCCGATATTGGTGGACAGCTGAAAACGGACAAATTTGATCATGTTTTCGTAAATACCCCGGCCTTCCTTGACAGCTTTAACTATCGTGGCGAAGTTGTCATCGGTCAGAATCATGGCCGCCGCTTCCCGCGCAACATCGGTGCCGGTGATACCCATTGCTATGCCAATGTCCGCGCTCTTGAGCGCCGGCGCATCGTTGACGCCATCGCCGGTCATCGCGACAATATGCCCATCCAGTTTTAAGGCTTTGATAATGCGTACTTTCTGTTCGGGCGCAGTGCGAGCGAACACTGAGATGGAATTGATACAAGCGGCCAAGGTGTTGTCATCCATGGCAGCCAATTCCGCGCCTTCAATGACGTCGCCTGTCAGTCCCAATTCGCCGGCAATCGCCGTTGCGGTTATTTTTTGATCGCCGGTAATCATCTTGACGGCAATACCTGCCTGTTTACAAAGCGTGATAGCTTCACGCGCTTCCGCTCTCGGCGGGTCCATCAGGCCGACCAGCGCGACAAAGGTAAGTCCTTGTATATATTTAAATAAATCACCGTTTACTACTGCTAAATCCATTTCTTTAGAAGCTTCTTCCTGCCGGGGTAACTTAATGTGCGTGACGGCAACAGCCAATACCCGGAGTCCGGTACTTGCCATGCCCGCATTGTGTTCCAGGATACGCTCTTTTTGAATAGCCACAGTATTACCCTGTTCATCAAGATTGAAGCCACATAGGTCAAGCAATACTTCGGGCGCACCCTTAATGAATATTTTCATGCCATCATCATGATGGTGGAATGTCGCCATGAATTTGTGTTCGGCATCAAAAGGGATTTCAGCCATACGCGGCAGTTGGGCAATAGCTTCCTTTTTGGTCATTCCACCTTTAGCGGCCAGCGCCAGCAACGCGCCTTCCATCGGATCGCCCAACACCTTATTTTCCTGTAATTCGCTGTTATTACACAAAGCCAGCGGTAGCAATAAATCGCTCATGCCGGCAGGCGCATCGTTGTCCGTGACCGGCACAATTTCCCCGCTCACATGATACCCTTCACCCGTCACGTTATAGCTCCGGCCTTTATAGAAAAGCGACCGGGCGGTCATTTGGTTGACCGTCAAAGTGCCGGTCTTGTCGGTGCATATTACGGTGGTACACCCTAGCGTTTCCACGGCCGCAAGACGCTTGACGATGGCGCGTTGACCAGCCATGCGGTGCATACCCAGCGCCAGCGTTACCGTAACTACCGCAGGCAAACCTTCGGGTATGGCGGCAACAGCCAGCGCAATGGCAGTGAAAGCGGTCTGGATCAACGGCTCATTTACGCCCGCGCATCCCTTTTCAAGATTCACCAGTATCTCGTTGCCTGACAGGCCGAATGTCACAATTGAATCCTCACACAACTCGATCAGTGTGTCGTCCTTCAGCGCGATACCGGCTGAAGAATCTAGGCCGGTTGTGATGCTGTCGTTGTACAGTATGTCGCTCCCCTGCTGCAATCCTGCCCCGGCAGTGGCATGAGAGTATTTACGGCTGACATCATTTTCAATAAAAATGACTTTACCGATAATCCCGAGCTCGCGCGCAGACCTTTCACAATCTTTCTTTAAATCAAAATACAGCAGGGTCACGAGTGAAAAAAACAGAACAAGGCATACCACTAACAATGCCTTTTCCCATTTATGTAATCTCGCATACAAATTCATACCGATGGTTCACCTTTCCCGGTTACTGCAAAATAAACATGTTCTTTTCCAGCATTCTGCCGTCAAGGGATATTGTATCCATCTCGCTCACGACAGCGCTCAGCGCCTCAAACGAAGCGTCCTGCCAGTCGATCGACTTGTTATAGACGAATCTGGCCCGTATGCGGTTTTCATCCACTATATGCGCGAACTTGATGATGGACTGGACGATCTGGGCATTCATCGTCTCGAGCGAGGAAAAATCGCAGGTGAGCTCCCTTCCCCGCATGGAGTTTATGATCCCTTCAAGATAGGGATTGAGCAGCTCGCCGGGGTTCCCCATGTTCCCCCTCCCCATCCAGATCATGGAGACTTCCGGGCCGTCATAGGTGACCTGGATCTTCAGGCCTTCGGTGCTGAAATGCTGGGTCATCGCGTCACGCGCGGGTCCCGGCTCAGCCATCCCCGCGCCGCCAGCCGTTTCACCGGCAGCGGGCTGTTCGGCCCGCCGGTAATCAGCGGGCCGCGCCTGCGAATCGAGATATGAGCGGAGCACTTCCCGGAAGGAGTGCGTCAGGTAAAATATCTCATCGCCTTCAGCGGGGGCGGAAAGCTTCAGCGCCCCCGGGGGCGCCGCAACCGCAAGCCGGTTCAGCTCGTCGATGGGGGCCGACAGCGTCTTGGAGAATATAAACGCGCCAAGCACCGCTGCGACCAGGACGATCGCCAGGATGATGAAGTTCCTCCTCTGGATATCGTACACGCCGCGCAGCACCGGGCCTTCCGCCGCGGTGACGACAACGCCCAGGCCGAACATATCAAGCTTGTTGTAGGACCCCAGGTGATACAGGCCCTCTCTGTCCCGGTAGCGCATCGTCCCGCTGCCCGCGGTGCTGAGCAGCATCTTTTTGACTATCGGGACATCGGCCATGTTCATCCTCGAAAGGACCCTGTTCCGCTCGGGGTCAACAACGCAATCGCCGCTGTCGTTAACCATGAAGGTCCGCGCCGGTCCGGAGATCCTCGACGCTTCCATGAAACGGTCAAGCGGGACATGGCACACGATTACAGCCGTCACCGCACCGCCCTTTTCCCGGTACGGAAAACTTATTCCCAGGAGCGGGGTCCCCGCGTCGGGCGACACGTTGCGTATGACTATCTTTTTATCAAATGATTGCGTGAAATGCGCGGCATTTTTCCTGTTCAGGGCCCGGATTGCCTCTTTGGAGACCTGGTTATTATCGATATACTCTTCATTATAAAAAGCCTTTTTGAACGTGAACTCACTTCCCTCCCTTCCGGCTATGCCAAGGAAGATGAAATTGCCCCTGTCACCGAACAGCATGCTTTTTATTACGTCCCCGCTGCTGCCGGACGACCGGCCGGCCGAGGAAATCTCCGCGGCGATGCGGGCCCTGTCAATGGAAGAGGCGATCTCATCCTGCAGCCTCTCGCCGATCAACCGGGCCGTCATGGCGTTGGTGTCGTTTACCCTTGACCGGCTGTCCTGCTTGAACGAGGCGGTCCCGAGGAAGATCATCAACGACAGTGAAACCATGATGAGGAGCGCCACCAGTGCGACAATCTTTGTCGCGATCCTGAAACGGATCAGCATGCCCGCCGGCTCCGGCCGGTCGATGAGGCGCCGGAACGAATCGAACTCATCTACCTCGCCGCTCTCACGCTCCCGGACCGCCCCTTTCACCGGTATCGGCGCCGCAACTGTCCCGGCTGGACGCGGCCCCGCCGCGGCGCGAAGTCCCGGTGATGCGGCGGGGGCTTCAGTGACGAACGTGCCGAATTCGTTGATGAATGAAATGTCGTTTCCCGAGAGGAGAACGTTCGGCATGGTCCTCCTGACCTGCTCGATTGCACGCGCGGGGTCCTTGCCCGCGTTCACGTAGAAGCATGCCAGGATAACACCGGCAATGCTCCCGTTGAACAAAATGATCTCGCATCCCAGGTCTGTCTTGATGGATGCATTGATGTCGTCAATAATCGACTTTATCGTATATATGTCCCGGCGCTCTACCTTCTCCAGGAGCAGTTCCCGTGTCATGAGCCAGGGGATCTGCTTTTTAAAAAGGTGCAGGTACGGCAGGGATATTGACTGGCTTGAAGCAATGACATATATTTTCCTGATGTCATCACGCTGGATATTCTGTATCAGCTCCATGGCACGTTCACTGCCCGGCACCAGGAGCCTGGAATCGCTCTCTGAATACAGCTTTATGAAAAGCTTCTTCTTAATATCTTTCGATGCTGTCATGTTGGTTCCCGGCATTACATTTCAACTATATAGTAAAACACTATAGTTATCCCTATAGTTAATGTCGAATCATGAGATATATATAATTTACTAAAAATTGTATATGTTCAAATAAAAACCATAAAAACATTGCGGGGTTATTTCCGACATATTTTAATAAAATGTCGTTTTTAAAATGTCCCTGTCTGAATGTGTACAAAAGAAAATCGGGTGGTTACCAGGATTATTATCCCGGGGAAGGGAGGGCTGGAGCTATTCTACTGCACCATTGCGCTTCAACAACTCAGCGATCGCAGTGTTGCCGCTCTTCAGTGCAACGGTAAGCGGGCTGGTGCTGGAGCGATAGATCTGGCCGCCGATGGCGCAATATTCGCAGCTTGTCCTGGCAGTGGCGCGGGCGCCCTTCTCGATGAGATAGCGGACCAGCCCCTCGTCAAACGCGGCTGCCTCATGAAGGGGCGAAATGCCGCTGTCGTCCTGCGCGTTGATGTCGGCGCCATGCTCGACCAGGAGGCGGGAGATAGCGTCGCTTTTGCCGGCGCACTCGATGAGCGCCGTCCTGCCGTCGCCGTCCCTCGCGTTGACCGCCGCTTTATGCGACAGCAGCGCCCCGACCAGGGCGCTCACAATCCCGTGCTGGACATCGCATCGTTCTTTCTGATTGATATATGCGAGAGGATCAACGGGCGCGCCGTTGACACGCACCTCGTAGTGGCAGTGGTCGCCGCTTACCGCGCCGGAGCTCCCGACATACCCGATAATGGCGCCCCGCCTGACGCGGGCGTTCTTCCGCACCGCGAAAAGATGGCAGTGCCCGTATAGCGACTGGACCCCCTCGCGGTGCTGTAATACGATATAATTCCCGGCCGTATCGTTCATGCCGGTCATGGCAACAATGCCGTCCGCGGCGGCGCGGACCGGGGTGCCGTTCCTGGCGCTTATGTCCAGGCCGCGGTGATAATCGCTGTTGTTGTCAAACGGGGAGCCGCGCCACCCGAAGCGTGACGAAATCCTGCCCTCCACGGGAGAAATAGAGGGGAAATCTGTTACATCGCGCTTGAGCGATGCAACCGCAATATGCAGCGGGGTCGCCCCCTCTGCCGTCTTGCCATTTACGTCAGCCCGTTTCCCGATCAGGAGAGAGACAATTTCCCCTGACCGCTCTCTGACACTGCCGGTATTGCGCGCCGCACTGACGCCGGCGGTTGTTATTCCGCTCCCCGCATCAAAGCAGAGGCGCAGCACCCTCCCCTCGTCCCATTTCGCCGCCACATGCAGGAGCCTCCACCCATCTGTGAAGACATGGTCTGCGTTAAAGCCTTCATCGAGCGCGTCCCGTACGGCGACGGGGACATTATTGTCAACCGCGCTCCGGATATGCATGCCCAGCTCATCTTTTTCCCTGAGCTGCCTGCCGGAATCGCAATGCAGGGCGCAAAACATGAACGCCAGCATGACCAGGCCCGTCTTGCCGAAGGCGAAACGCCCCGGGAGCGTCATTTCCCTTGTAAACGTGTGTACCATACGTTATTGTTCCATCAAAATTATAACACCTCAAACCCGAGCAGGAGCACATCATCATTGAATTCAATACCGCCGCAATAGGCATTGACCTCGTCTATCACCGCGTCCATCGTTTCCGGGAGTGTCCGCCTGATGGAACGGGAAAACAGCTGAAGCAGCGTATTGTCGAACCCCATGGCTTCGTCCGCATGGTTCCTGGCTTCAGGAATCCCGTCAGTGTAGAAAAAAAGCATGTCCCCGGTTTCCAGTTCCACCTCCATGCGCTCAAAGCTGCTGTCCCTTATTATCCCTATCGCTTTGCCCGTGCAATCCAGAAATGATGCCGTGCCGCCGCGTTTCACCAGTACCGGCCTGGGATGCCCGCCGCTCGAATAGACAAACTTTTTTTTGGCGCCTAACGTAAAGATACCGTACTGTCCGGTGACGTAATACGAATGGCCGTACGAGTTCACCTCGCTGTTGAGCTTTGCCAGGAATTCCGCCGGGTCGCCCCCGTACACTTCCATGAGGCGTTCAGAAATATATTTTATCATCATGATGAACAGGGCGGCGGTTATCCCGTGTCCCGAAATATCACATATGAAAACCGACGTTGAATCGCCGGTCACGGTGACGCTGCAATAATCCCCGCCTATGCCCTCGAGCGGCAGGAACCGGCAATGTATATCAAGGTGTTCCGACGACGGCATTTTTTCCTGCATGATGGCGGCCATGGTCCTGCGCGCCATGACAAGGCTCCGCTCCATCGCCCTGTTCCGCTTCTGGAGCTCATGCTCGCTCCTCGCCAGGTCTTCCATGACCTTTCTCAGCGCGGTGATGTCATTGAAGACGCCGACTATGCCCGCCGGGCCCCCGTCCGCACCCGAAAACAGCGCTTTGTTGACCACCACGTGACGCAACGCCCCCCCGAGGTCGGTGATGGAGGTTTCGAACGCCTGGCCCCCTTTTTGCTCAAGCAGCCTGCCGTCCATTGCGTCAAGAAGCGAGGCCCGTTCGGGCCCCCAGATGTCCGTCGCGGTCATACCGATGATATGGTCCTCCGGCCTGCCGGCGAGCTCACTGAACGCCCTGTTGCAGCCGATATATCTCCCCTCCATGTCCTTGTAATAGATCGGGTTCGGTATGGTGTTGAGGAGGGTGCGGATAAATTCTTCGCGCTGAATGAGCTCCTGGTTCTTCAGCAGCAGCTCATTCCTTTTCTGCTGTACATTGCGCAGGGAGATGCTGGCCAGGGTCACGTCCTCGAGGACGAGGAGACACCCGTTTTCACCCGGTCCGGGACTGACAAAATTGAGATTGAAATATATGTCCCTCTCAGGGAAGCGGGTGATCGTGTTGATGGTGAACCGGGATTTCCCGCCGGAAATGACCCTGCCGATCTCGTCCTCGAGGCCGACTATTTCCGGAAAGACTTCTTCAAGGCGGACTGGCCCGGGGATGTCGCCCGTGCCGAGGTATTTGCAGATGGAATCATCCGAAAAAATCAGCATGAACGAGGGATCGACGAAGGCGAAATATATGCCGAAGCCTTTCCCGAGTACCGATTCCACTCCCTTCATCATGATCGGCCGCCGCGGATGACCCCGGCCAGCCAGCCGAACAACTTCTCCACATTCAACCCGGTCTTGGCGCTCGTACGAAACACGGCATCGCCGTACTGTTGCCCGCAGGATTCGACAAGGCCTTTCACCTCCGCTGACGCCTTCTCGTAATGGAACATGTCATCCTTGTTAAAGGCGACAGCGATGGCGCTGTCCGGATTTGTCCTCCTGAATTGCTCGGCATACCACTCGAGCAGCGTGATCGTCTTGACCCGCGTGAGGTCGGCGACTATGATGGCCCCGCTCGCTCCCTGCAGGTACTGCGGCATAAGCGTTTCAAAATCCTGGAGCCCGCCGATGTCCCAGAGGAGAAGGGTAACCCGCGCATCCGGCGGACCGCTGATAACCACGTCCTTTTTCATGACCCGGACGCCGATGGTCGTGAGATAGAGATCGTCGAACACGTTATGGACAAACCGCTTGACGAGGCTCGTCTTTCCCACGGCAAACTCGCCCAGCATGACAATTTTGTATTTGTATGCGCCCATGCTCATTCCTTGAACCCCGCTTTCCTTTTTATTCAGCATACCTGGCGAACAGCATTATACCCCTGCGGTCCCGGTACTCAGCAAACCGGGAGTCGGACGAGAGGATGTCCGGATCAAAATCAAGAAGGTGAAGCCTCCCGGGGGCAATACCCATCGACGCCAGCGAGTCGCGCACCGCCTTCATGCGCTTTTCCGCCAGGCCCCGGTTCAGCTCGTACCCGCCGTCGGGGTCGTTAAAGGCGACTATGTCCACATGCACCAGCGGATAGTGCTTCAATATTTCAACGGCCCGCTTCACCTGCAGCGCCTGGGGGTTCCCCATTGCGGTTGCTCCGGCGGGGAACTGGACAATGATTTTTTCCAGGTCCTGCCGCACCGCGATGAGCCTGAAAGATTCAAGCCCCGCGCGGAGCCCGTCAAGGTCTTTCGAATAGGTCTCCACCGACCGGTAATCGGCAGCGATGGTCCGGTTGCGCACCACGCTGATCTCTTCAAACGCCCCGGCCTCTTTCGCCAGCGCCTCACCGGCCTGACGCGAGCTCACGAAGCCCCGTATGACGGCGGTGCCGCCGCTGACGGAAACCTCGGCATCATGCGAGAAAGGAGGCATGTTCTGTTCAATGCGGTCGTTAATTCTCTTTTCAAGCCGCCAGTCCCTGATTGAAGCATAGGTCCACCAGGCCGAACCGGCAATACAGACCGCCGCGACAAGGGCGCCCGCGACCTTCACCTTGATCAACGAACCGCCGCCCTGCGGTGTTGCGGCCCTGTTGGCCTCCGCTATCAGGTGGCGGAGAGGCTGGTCTATACCATCGACCTTTGACATGTCGCCGTCGAAATTCTTCAGCACGGCGCGGTACTTCACGTGAATTTCGTCCATGACATTGTTCACCGCGCCGACAAGGTCCAGCGACGGGGAGCCGTATGCCACCACCGCCGCGTAAAAATGCGCGCTTTCGTATATCATGATGCGGTAATCGCCGAACTGTATCTCGTTCGCGCCTGACGCGCCGTTTTTAAATGAGGTCTTCAGAAAATCATTTATCGCCGACAGCATGCCGGCGACAAGGTCCCTGTCCACGGACTTTTCTTCAGTCCTCGACGCGTGGCCGACAAGGATAGACGATTTTTTCGTGATAAGGAATATCTCGTCGATAAAGTATGGAAGTGATTCCCGCATGATGATCTCGGCCAGCGGCACACCGCTGCGGACGCTCTTGAAGCGGTAGCGCCACATGGCCAGGCTCAACGATGATTCAAGCCGGTCATTGACGTAGTTGACCATGGCGCGGAACGCTTCCGCTATTTTTGCCGCGATCAGCCTGCCGACTACGGGATATATCAGGTCGAACAGCTCGGCGGACGGCACGTAGTTCTGCGCTTTGACAAACGACAGGTAGTCCTCGATCTTCTTTATCTTCCGCGCGTTTGCGTGTGCGAGTGTGATCTCCTCGATCGACTCGTCGATCTCGTGGAAAGAGACATGCACGTAATCGCCCGTGGGCTTGTACTCGATGATGCGGTGGCGGTGCAGCGAGCCGATCCCGCGGTACACCTGCATCGGCGTAAGACCTGCCGTATCGGCCAGGGCGCGGTACGTCGTCTTGATGGGAGTCTTCATCTGGTCCGTCAGGTCCAGTATGACCCCGAGCAGAAGGGAGTCCTGGTCATCCAGGCCGTGTTTTTTTATGAAATGACGGAGTATCGGGTTGTCAATTGCGCCGATCTTTCTGACAAGCCCGAATTCAGTCAGACGTGATGTATCCTTTTTTTTCGACATGACATGGAATACCCATGTAATTGTTATGCGATTCAGATGTCCCTGTCAAGCCTAAATGCCATTTCCGGGCAATTTTACCCCTGATACGGGGCATAACCGCGCCGGATAAAATTCCCATTGTGCTTGATTTTTTTGTTTATTTTATAAGATATGACAGACATACTATAAAAGCACCCTTGATAAATAGATTGCACTATTCTTTTCCCGGGTGTAATAGCGGTAATTGTAAAAAATCATTTTTTCATCAACACAAGTGGAGGGGTAGAACAATTATGATCAAAAAATCTGCTATCTGTTTCCTGTTCGCAGTCATTTTCCCTGTGACATCCGCATGGGCGGCCGGCATCGGCGCGTACGGCACGGGCGGTGCGGCATTTTCAACCTGGTATTATGATGGACAAAAAGTCGGGAACTCGACCGACTACTTCTACGGCGGCGGACTGATCGTTGATTCAAATGCGGCGCGGAACACGCTCTTCAACTACCGCTTCACTGCGGGATACGAGCAGTACGTCGTATCTGACCCGGATTCGAATTACACCTCGGACCCGATTCACAGGGTAGGCATGACGCACACCTTCGGCTTCGGCATCGCGCGTTCGCAGGCGGTACGCTTCTGGATCGGACCGCGGATCGGCCTCCATTACCTGTTTCTGAACAAAACATTCACGACATGGGACCTTGATGTCGGCCTCGGATACTTTACCCTGCTGCCGCGCAAGACCAAGATCGACTTCGATATACTGGGCCTGGATATCATGCTTGCCCTGGGCCTCAATTTCAATATCGGCCAGTATGTCACGCTCTTCCTGGACCTGGGGATCGGTTATGTGGGAAATTACAATATCAACGATTCGAAGGACATGGGCCATGCCTTCGGCCTGGACGGCAAGGCGGGCATCATGTTCCGCGTTAATGATACCTATTGAAAATGTGACCTGATTCTGCCGGTATGATAAAGATCAACAGCGCGCTCTCCATCCCCGAGGACGAGGTGACCATTACCGCCTCGCGCTCCTCGGGGCCCGGCGGACAGAACGTGAACAAGGTCGCGACCAAGGTGACCCTGCGGTTCAGCGTGACCGCCACGGCGTTCCTGTCAGGGGCGCAGAAAGACCGGATCAGGGAGCGCCTGAAGAACATCATCAACCGCCAGGGGACCCTCGTTATACACGACGAGACCGGGCGTTCACAGGCCGCCAACCGCGAGCGCGTCATCGCCAAGTTTGCCGCGCTGCTGGCGAAGGCGCTTGTGGTGCCCAGGAAACGGGTGCCGACGAAGGTGAGCAGGTCACAGAAGGAGAAGCGCCTGAAAGAAAAAAAGATCCACGGCCTGCGGAAGATCTCGCGCCGCAGGGACGCGGACGGGGAGTAAGCCATCGCCCCAGCCCGGCCGGCCGGCAGCACAACTTACGGGCGGACCGGGGCGGGTCCCACGCGGGCGCAGTAGGCGTCCATGTCGAATTTCCTCTCAAGTCCCCTGTCGTTCATGTACCGCACCTTGCCGAAAAACTTACGCTCCGGCCAGGCGCGGTCATGCTTGCCGAAGCACCAGGCGACGCCCGCATAGCCGTTCGGGTCCCGCCCATCGACGCTGTACCTGTTGTTGAGATAGAGGGCGATGCGGTAGGCCTCTTCCGGGTCCCGTGTCCACTCTAAGATCTTTTTCCCCCAGTACATCCTCATGTACCCGTGCATCTTCCCGTCGCGGACCATCTCCGCCTGGGCGGCGTTCCAGTACCGGTCGTGCGTGGCCGCGCGCTCCAGCTCGTCGCGCGAATAGACGTATTCACGCCGGTCGCGCGCGTGGGCGGCAAGGGTTTTCTTCGCCCATTCGGGAAGGCAGGCATAGCGGTCATAAACGGGGTTGTGGTGCACGAAATTCATTGCCAGCTCGCGGCGCACGATAAGCTCCTCCAGGTACCGGTCCTTTCCCGGCGACCCGGAGTCGATCACGTCAAGGGCGATCTGGAGCGGCGATATCTGGCCGAAGTGGAGATAGGGGCTCATGCGGGAGAGGGTGTCTTCGCCCGGATCGTTCCTGGACTCCCCGAACGAAGCAAGCTTCCGGTCGATAAAGCCGGACAGGAGCCGCTTCGCCGCAGCGGTGCCGCCCCTGAGGTTGACGACCGGCGGCACCGTGTCGTCAACGCGGAGCGTGCGGAGCAGTGCGGCCGTATCGTCGATGCTGTCGGAAGGGATGTCCATGCCGAGGGAGGCGCGGCCGCACCGGCGCTTTTTCAGCGGGGCCAGGTACCCGTACAGGAGGCGCGTTATCTTCGGCCGGAACGTTCCGGCGCTGTATTCCTCTTTCATGGAAGCGGTGTCCACCGGCACCACCACGTCCGATTCCACCTGCACGAGTCCGCAGGCGATCCGCTCGGCCGCGGCCGCGCGCCATTCTTTCTGCACGCGGAGATAGCCCCTGTCGGTCACCGCGAGCGCCGCGCCCTTCCCCAGCTCGACCGCTCCCTTTTCCGGAGAAACAATCCGCGTGACGAAGAGAATGCCGCGCCGCTCCAGGTCCTTTTTCACCCGGCGCAGGCCCTCCAGCATGAACGCATAATGGCGCGCGTTCGCCTCCGGAAAGGAGCCGGTCAGGCCGAAGAAGACGATGACCGGGAGGCCGAGCTCGTTGCCACGCACGATGGCATACTCCAGCGCGTGGTTGCACTCGGCCCTCTGCGACTGCTGCATCCAGTAAAGGACATAGGACCCGGGACGGGCCCCTTTGCTGTTGAGGAATTGTATGCGCTGGTCCTGTATCATTACTCGATGGTTGAAAGGATGACCGGCTCTTTCCGGTCCGGCGCCGTCGGGACCTGCGCGGGATAACCGATTATGACCGGCGCAACGATCTGGTCCTCTTCACCGAGCCCCAGTTCGCTCCGGAGGCCCGGGTCCCGCACGTCGGAACCCAGGTTCACCCAGCACGACCCCAGGCCGCGGGCCGCGGCGGCGTTCATCAGGTACCCGGCAAAGAGCGCGCAATCGACCAGAAGGTTCCGGTACCCGCGCGGTCCGGCGACTATCACAAGCGCCGGCGCGTTGTAGAAGACATTGTACTCCCTGTTTCTCAGCGCCGTTTCGTAGCGGACGATGTAATCACCCGGGTTGGCCTCGATCCTGGCGACAAGGTTCTTCTTGCTTTCATCAGAGATCCGCCGCATCATGTCCCTGTTGACAACGATAACGAGGCGCCACGGCTGGTTGTTTCCCGAGCTCGGGGCCAGGGTGCTTTCCCGTATTATTTCACGGAGAAGACCGGCGGTAACCGGCCGGTCTTCATAGAGGCGAACGGAACGACGTTTTTTCAGCAGCTCTGCATATTCCATTGGCAGGACCCATTGATTTCCGCCTGCCGGGGCCGCCGGCAGCGGTAGCGCGGCAGTTGCGCGTTAACAGGAAGGACGCATCAGGCCACGCGGCCCGCTTTCGTCTTTTTCCCGGCGGCAATATACCGTGCCGCCTCGTCCTCCGACCTGAAAATATCGAACATCTGTCCGATATTGACGATCTTGAAAAATATATTCACCGCATTGTTTCTGTCGTTGCAGAGGATCAAACGCCTCCCCCTGTTTTCAAGGAAGCGCTTGAGCGAGATGAATATCCGCAATCCCGAACTGCTCAGGTAATCAAGCTTTTCAAGGACGATCACCATGTGGTTTTCCGGATTTTCTTCCACAATGTCGAACAGGTCCATCTCCGCGGACTCGGACTCAAATATATCGAGCCGACCGATCAAGTAAACAACCGTGATGTTTCCAATGCTCTTTGCGCGTATGTTCATTGGCCCCCTCCAATTGTCTCTTTATATATTCGACAACCTTATATTTTGCCCATATTGATATTTTTTTGTCAATAAAAATATTATGTCTCATAAGAATTTTTCAAAAAGAATTTTTTAAATTGATAGTAACGACTGTATCAGTAGATATGCTTTATTTTTGCGCCCTCAAAGCCATTGAACCTGGTGGTGGAAGCGGTGCTGTAGGCGCCGATGTTTTCCGTGTAGAGGCAGTCCCCGATCTCAAGATTGCGCGGCAGGTGGACGGACAGCGAGACCTTGTCGAAACTGTCGCAGGTTGGACCGACCACGGCGCACACTTCGCGCTTCCCCTGCCGGAACGGCTTGAAATTGGGGATCCAGTGGTCGTACACCACGCCTGAAAAGGTGTGGTATACCCCGTCATTGATATGATAGAACAGCTTTCCGTCCCTGCGCGCTTTCCCGATAATCTCGGTCACGAGCGTCGCGGCGGTGGCCACCATGAACCTGCCCGGCTCTGCGAGAATTTCGATATCGTCCGGGAAGAGGCGCTTGAATTCTGCGTTCAGCACCCCTGCGAGCTTTTCAAAGCGCGGGACCTGCGCATCGTACGGCACGGGGAACCCTCCCCCTATGTCTATGAGGTACAGCTCGTGCCCCTTTTTGCGGGCGTCATTGAATATCTCGGAGGTTATCTCCAGGGCGGCGGTGTAATTGTCGAAATTGGTGCACTGGCTCCCGACGTGGAAGCTGATCCCCTCCACCGAGAGTCCCATTTCAGCCGCCTGGCGGATCAGGTCATACGCCTCCGCCGGCTCGGCACCGAACTTCGAGCTCATCTCAACCTGCGACCCTATGTCCGGCACCTTGAGCCGCAATACGAGCCCGGCGGTATTGCAGTACTGCTTTATCTTCTTCACCTCGTCGATGTTGTCATAGGTGACCAGGGGACGGTAGCGCTTGATCTTCCGGAGCGTCTCCCGGTCCTTGATCGTGTTCGAAAAGATGATCTTGTCCCAGATATAATACTCTTTCTCATGCTTATCGAAATGCTTGATGTATTCATGGACCTGCATGAACTCGTTGTACGACGCGACATCGAAGCTCGACCCCTCGTCAAAGAGGGTCTTGATTATTTCCGGGTTCGAGTTCGCCTTGACCGCGTAGTAGCACTGGACCCGCGGAAGGTTCTTTTTGAACATGCGGTAGTTCGCCCGTATCCTGGCATGGTCGAGGATAAAAAGTGGCGTGCCGTATTTTTCGGCCATCTCTAAAAGCTTCTTTTTCATTATCGCCGCCGTCAGCCGTTATGCCTGCAATTTTCCCATGAGCTTTTTCAGCTCATCGACTTCCTTGTTGTTCTCCAGGTACGACTCGATCAGCTTCCTGTGCAGCTCCTCGCCCCGGTCGTAGAGCCGCTTCAGCTTTTTGGGGCTGGTGGTCTTCAGGGCATACGCCATCAGCAGGGGAAAGGCGAGCGTCACGTCGAGGTACGCGGTCACGGTCTCGTCGAGCTTCGTGGGATCGATCTTGCCCCAGCTTGCCGCCTCGCTGGGGGGCGCCCCGGACAGACCGCCGGTATCGGGCCTGGCGTCGGTGATGTTGATGTCGTAGTCCTGCCCCACCTCCGGGATCATGAGCACCTCCTGGATCTGCGGCTCGGTCTGGAGCATGAAGTTCTTCGGGCTGCCGCCGCCGATGAGTATCACCGCGGTCTTCCCCTTTTCGTACCGCTTCGCGTTCAGTATGATGGCGGTGGAATCATTGACATCGATGCTGGGATTGATCTTCAGTTTAAAAAGATGCGTCAACCCCGCCGCCTCGGCCAGCAGCTCGAGCCCCGCCACGTTCATCCCGATGGGTCGAGTCCCCCGGCGAGGAGGTGAAGACGGGTATGCCGTTCCGGTATGCCGCGGCCAGAATGCTCACCTGGCCCAGGCCGTTCTTCTTCTCGTATTCATCCAGGACCTTCCCGAGATGGTGGTAAAATTCGCGGGTCCCCATCTCCTTCTGGAACTCCGGCCGCAGCAGTATCCTCCTGAGAACACGGTCCGTTTCCATGAGGACGTCCTCATAGTCGAACAGGATGTCGTAGATCCTGGTCACGCCCTTGTCCCTTAGATCTGCGTCATCGACCGTGTGGCTGCCCCTGAACATCGGCAGATTAAGCGCGTAGTGCATGTCATGATACATGTTCGCCCCGGTGGCGGTGATCCAGTCGACAAAGCCGTGGTTCATCAGCGGGATCACCGTGGAGGGGCCAAGCCCGGCGGGCGTCAGCGCGCCGGCGAGGCTCAGGCCCACGGTGACATCGTCTTTTGAATAGCGGTCGCGCAGCAGCTGGCACGCGGCGCGGAGGCGGCCGCCGTTGTAGGCGTCGAGGTTGTCGATCAGCTGCACGATATCGGTGTCCTTTGTTATCGGCGCGGGCAGTATCCTTTTCCCGGAAAGATATTTCTGCTTTCCCGGGCAATTCGGGTTCTCGTGTTTCATGATCGCACATCCTGGAATGGTATATGATTATTGTAACAGACTCAGTGACGGACCATCGTGCTCGCGCCATTATTCCCCTGAAAGGGACACGCAGGCGCGGCAAAGGGCTTCAGACAGTCCCGTTTCGACAGGCTTTAACCTTATAAAAGGGCCTGTTACGTGTCAAGAAATTATAGGCGTGCGCGCAGGTAAAAAACCGGCGCTAAAAATGCAGGCCGACGGAAATCTCTGCGCCCACTTCGTGGTGCGCGGCCTTTCTGTTCCCATCGGCGTACATGACCGGCGCCCGCCCCATGGTGAGGGCGGTATACGCATAGGTCAGGTGCGTGCCTATGATGATCGGAAAATGCCGGTTAAGCGCGAACTCAGGTCCGAAGCCGGCCCGTATCGTGTACCCGCGGATGCCGGTCCTGTTCAAGCCCGGCATGGTAAACAGATTGGCCCATCCCATCAGGGGAGCGGGAACAAGGTTCCACGGGTCGGGCCATACGCCGGCCAGGCGCCCCCAGAGCAATTTTGAATCGCGGAGCGCCGTCAGGGGATTCAGGTTGCCGCCGAACACCTGGCCCGCGGTCCCGTAAAAGTTCAGGATGAACGAGAACGCATTGCTCCGCGGCGTAAACACCAGGCCCATCCCGGGGCCGGCGGTCCAGTAGTGGTAGTCCATCAGCGTGCCGAGAAGCTCCCTGTACCCGCGGCCCCAGCCGTACTCGCTGCTCGTGATGCGGGAGGTGATGCGTTCATACCCGTAGCGCCCGCGGAGACCGAACTTGATGCCGGTTAAATCGAACCCCCGTTTCTGCGCAAACTTTATCGCTGGCGCCATGAATTCAATTTCAACGCCCCCGGTCCCGAACGTCGTGAACTGATAATGCTCATCGGGAAAAATATCCGCGAGTATGAGGTCCGGCTCATAGGCCCTGAAGACACGCCGCTCCTTGTCGAGCATTCCGCCCTGGAGCCCTCCCCCGCCGCCGAAGACCGAAATTCTGAATATTGAATCAAGGTAGCCGCCCGTCTGCTTCTTCACCACGCCATCGTCACTCGCCGCCAGGTCCGGGGCAGGCAGGTCAATAACCTTTCCGTCGCCGAACTCCATCCTGGCGATCCTGTCCCGTCCTATCGTTTTCTCCGTGACGGCATCTTCCTGCGTGTAGACGACCGCGTCCTTCGTCACCCTGACGATGGAGCACCTGATCGTCTCCCCGCCTGACAGGTATATGGTATCCACCTGCATCCGCTGTACTTTGCCGCTGTCATATTTGATCTTTGAAACCTGTTCGCGCGGCACGGTATCAAAGGCGGCCGGTCCCTCCGGGTCGTATTCAACAACGCTGCCGGTTATCTGGATGATGGCCCCCTTGAGGATCGTGCCGTCCACCAGGTGGATTTCATCCGCATAGAGCGCCATGGTGGTCAAAATAATGACAATGGCTATAAAAATTCTTTTCATACTGGCCCCCTTTATAATACATGCCGGGTTATATTCTAGTGATTCTTCTATATAATATACGATATAATCAGCTATATATCAACTATACCACCGGCATATTATTGGTGTTGCGTTAAAGACACATCAAACAAAAAAATTGGCGGATTTATTAAATAATGGTCCCTTCTCATGTATTCTGAATAAGATATCTGATGGCCAATAGACCATTCCTGCAAGCAAATAGTTCTCAATTTTATAAAATCGGCAGGTGAAAGTCTAAAAAAATTTAATTGAATTATTAATCGGTATACTGTATATTATTAGTCGTGCATCTCAAAACCAAGGAGTCACTATCCCATGAAACGAACCATATTCATCATCCTCACGATAGTTATCGGTGCTGCTCTTATGACCGCATGCAAGGAAAAAAAGCCGGATTCTAATGCCGGCATTGTAACCTTCAAGCTCGGTTCCGTAAAAATACAGCCGGCGGCCGGCCAGCCGGTGGAATTGCAGATCAAAGACGCCGTCCGCACCGGGGACACGATCATGACAGGCGACAAATCAGCCGCCGTGATCCAGTTCGCCGAAAACTGCGTGGTTCGGGTGGATGAGACATCGACACTCAAGGTGACCGCGGTCACCGATAACAATCGGGAAATATTTGTCGAACAGGGGCAGGTACTGGCGAAGCTGGTCCGCACCGGCAACAACAACGCGACAATACGGACACCGACCGCGGTCGCCGGCGTGCGCGGCACCCAGTTCAGCGTGAACTACCGTGAAGGCACGACCCTGGTCGCCGTCAGCGAGGGCAAGGTCGCCGTCAGCGCGGCGCGCGCGGATGACGCCGGGAAGCAGGCACCCGCACCGGAAGAAACTCTCGCGGTAGCGGGCAACACCGCTGAAATAAAGGCGGCCTCCGCAGGGACGGCAGCGCCGCTGGCGCTGAATGTGCGCCCGATATCCGAGTCCGAAAAGAGCGAGCTCAAGAAGATCGAATCCGTTCCGGTGGTCCCTGAAGCGTATAAAAAGGACCCCGCGGCCATAGAGTCCGAAGTTAAAAACGCCGCCGTTAAGGAAAAAGAATCCGATGCGAAAGAGGGAGACACGCTTTCAGCGGAGGCGAAACAGGAAAAACTGAAAGCCCTCATGGAGAAAAAAACACGTTCGATGGATGAGATACGGGAAGTTTTCAACCGCATCGATGAAATCACATTGTACAACGGACGGGTGATCCAGGGGGCCGTCATCTCCCGCGGCGCCCGGTACACCATACTTACACCGGGCGGGACGGTTTCAATACCTGAAAACGAGATCAAGGGATCCAGGATCCTGAAATAACCCGGCAACATACGAGGCCCTATGAAAAACAGTGTACACGCGGTAATCATTCCGCTCGTGAGCGCCCTTTTACTGCTGACCGCGGCCGGCGCAGAAGCGGAGCATATTTTTCTGAAAGACGGCAGGATCTTCGACGGCAAGATCGCCATTGAAAACGACGCCATCATCACCCTTGTGCTCGGAGACGGATCGAGAAAGACCTTCGCCCGGAGGGAAATCCTCCGCATGCTCTATTCCGACGAATACAAGACCAAGCTGGTGATACGGCTCACCAACGGCGATGAATTCGAGGGCTTCATCGTCAACGAGACCAGGGAAGACTACACGATACGGAAAAAGCTGAATGACACCGGCGAGCAGGTCATATCAAAAGAACGCGTGACCTACACGGCAAAGAAGCGCCCCAGCGAGCTGACGGCGCGTCCCACGTCGAGGGGAGTGGAGCTCACCTGGTCAAAGCCGCTCGGCTCCTTCAAGAAGTTCATCGTGTACGCGAAAAAAAAGAAAGACCCGGAATACAAGGCGATTGACGAGACCTGGCGGACTACCACGACCGTCGGGGACCTCGAACCTGATACGCTGTATGCATTTATCGTGCGGGTCGTGGATAACGATAATTATGAATCAACCCCCAGCAACGAGGTGACGGCAAAAACACTGAAGACCGGCGAGAAAGAAGCGGAGCCCTCCGAAAAGGAAAAAGCGCAGAAAGAAAAGGCCGCGGAGAAAGAGCGCGAGCTGCTAAAGAAGGCCCCCGCCCCGGCCGGCGCCGACACGGCGAACGTGGGCATATCGGTGCGGCCTTCGGTCATCGTGCCGATCCTCGACTTTAACGACAGCGCGGATATCGGGGCCGGCGGCCTCGTCGGGATCGACTGGCTCCACGTGGGAGGGAGCGGGTTCAAGATGGGGCTCCACGCCGGCGCATGGTACCTGTTCCCCAAGGGCGGCACGACAAACCACATCATCGCGCCGATCACCCTCAGGTTCAGCTACGAGATCAGCCTGGCGCCATGGTTCCGGCTCGCGCCGGCGCTGGACGCGGGATACTCCTACAGCGCCATGAGCTACTCGTTCGCCAATCCCGTCACGGCGCTGCTGATCGGGGTCCCGCTGAAAACGAAAAAGTCGGTAACCGCGTTCAACCCGATCGGCATGGCGGGCGTACAGTTCCTGTTTCTCCCGACCGGCCTTGTGGGGATCGGCATCAACGCGCAGTACGGCATCATCTTTGAAAAGAGCGGGCTCCTGCACATGGTGGCCCTGTCAGCGGACGTCACGTTCCGGTTCTGACAGCCGGCCTGCAGCGCTATCACACGTTACGGAGGATTCCGATCATGAATAAAAGCACAATCAACAGAGCGATAATCAATATACTGATGCTTGCCTTCATCGCCGCCGCGCTCCCCGCGTGCGATGATATATACCACACCGCGCAGAATCAGATTAAGAACGGCTCCCTGTTCTCGCTCGTGGCGGCCTTTTTCGGCTTCGGCACTGCCACGTACCAGCCGCAGGGCCTGAGCTATATCGACATGGCGAGAGACGAAAATGTGATCGCCGGGAACCTGATAGTACTGCCTCCCGCCGATCCCGACGTATACGAGTTTCGCGTCTACTGGGGGACCGGCACATCAACCAAGCTCAGTGATACCATTATTACCCAGAGCCCTAACATGATGACCGTGAGCTCGATGTACGTCGGTGGAGACATACCGGTCGGTGCGACCCACCTGCTGGTCTATTCATGTTATTATGACCCCATTTTAATGACGCCGGTAGAACAACCGCGTCCAGCGGCCCTGAGAATCCCCGACATGGTCGCGCGGATGGTATATGACCTGAACACCACCGGTTCATCAAATCCCGGATATCTGACAATATACAACAACAGGCTGCATTACAACGCATACGACGGCTCCATTTTCAGGATATTCGCGTATGACGGAACGAACCCGTCTCCCACATTGATCGGCGGCGGTTATAACACTTCCTCCTTTACGGGGATGAGAGTATACAACAATCAGCTCTATTTCGGCGCGGAGTATGGCGCCCAGGGGTACGAACTTCTCAGCTGCGATGCGACGGGGTTCGCCTCACTGGTGCAGGATATCATGCCCGGCAGCGTCAGCTCAAATCCGTCGTATTTCGCCATATTCAACAACAAGCTGTTTTTCCAGGCGAGCAATTCCACACAATTCACCGGCACCGGTTCAGAGCTGTATTCGACAACCGGAACATCAGCTACCCTTTCCTATGATCTATACGCCGGTTACGGGACCGGGGATTATCCAAACGAATCTATGCCGATGGAATTGACGGTGTACAACAACAGGCTCTATTTTACTGCGACCGATAACGGGTCCATGCGGAATATCTTTGTGTACGACGAGCCTCTCTATCTCGCACAGATAATTAACCCTCATTCGACATCACCGAACCCCCAACCGCAGGGCCTTATAGTGTACAACGGCAAGCTGTTCTTTTCAGCGGACAAAGACCATTATACGACGTATGGCAGACAGCTCTATTCTTTTAATTCAGCATCACCAACACTGCAAGCCGAACCCGTTCATGACACGGTGTATCCGCACCTGAACCCCCTCAACATGGCAGTCTATAACAACCGGCTGTATTTCGCGGGAACCGACGCCGCCAGCGGCGCCGAGCTCTGGATGTACGACGACAGGACGCCGATGGTCCCTCCCCAGATGATCGCGGATATCAACCCAGGGACGTCCGGATCGGGCCCTGGTGAATTTGTAGTGTATGACAATAAGCTCTACTTCAGCGCAATCGACGGCGGCGGCCACCGGTTATGGGTCTACGATGACGCCATGCCCGTATCGCCGGGCGATCCCTGGTTCCCCAATCCTCGGCCGGTCACGTCCGCGGAACCAATCTTGCCGGGGTATCCGAAAGTATTCAACAACGGCGTGCGGGATGTGCTCTATTTCCAGGGAACCGACCCGACAAACGGCGCGGAGCTCTGGGAATACTTCGTCAAATAACTCGGCACCGGCAGGGACCTCACCTGCCGGCGCACCCTGTCTTTTCAATTAATTATATCCAACCCCCTATTTGGTCCGTAACCGAAAAATGATTTGATTTTATCCCCCCCGGATTGCATACTTCCCCGGCGGGCCTGAATGCGGCCGCATGCCCGGTATGCGATGAAAATTGAAACAAAAAAACTTCTCTACCTCATCAACAAATACATTGATGAATTCAGCTGCGTCTATTACTCGGATGTCGCCATAGAGGGCAAAAAGTTCAAGGCCGGGAGCGAGGTGCTGCTCCTCGATGTAAACCACCTGATCAAGTCCGGCGTCAAGGAGATCGAGATACGGTACAACGTTACCCTGTATGAATACCTTACCAGGGAGTTCCCGGGCGATTACCGACGGCCGGTCCGCTGGGTCGACTACGGGGCCATGAACCGCATCCTTGAAGAGCTGGACCTGGCAAACGCGCAGTCGAGGCGCAAGCGCTTCCTCTACGTCGTCGGGGACGTGTACCGGAGCGACCGCAAGACCGCGATGAAGGAAATCGTGTTCCGGCACGACGAGA
This sequence comes from uncultured Spirochaetota bacterium, assembly GCA_963827275.1. Taxonomy (GTDB): domain Bacteria; phylum Spirochaetota; class UBA4802; order UBA4802; family UBA5550; genus RBG-16-49-21. The sequence goes on along the minus strand of CAWHAA010000007.1, from coordinate 285,003 downwards.
AGCTTGATGCGCAGAAATGGAAGGCAAACAGGATCTACATAGACGGCCAGGAGAAGTTTTTTCTCCGTGATTCAGAAATCGGCATCATCGTCTGTGGCACAATAAAATCAGAAGAATTCGTGGACGAATCAGGGTACCGCCGGAAGATGGACCTCCTCGGCATGATGCTCGCGCACCGGTACGACAAAAAGTTCGAGGTCTCTCCCGATTTCATCCCCAACACCGATATCCACCGCGTCAACTCGCCCGACAGGCTGCTGGAGGAATATATCAAGACCAACGCAAAGCTGATTGTCATCGGCGATACCGTGACCACCAGGGACAAGGAGGCCCTCATCCAGGTAAAGCGGCACGACCCCTATGTCCGGATGATGGTATCGCCCCCGCTGAGCCCCGACAATGCCGACCACGTGCTTCTGCAGATAAAAATGATGTATAACACAGACCGGTGGGAGAAGCTTTGACGCGGCCGCCGCGATCGCGGCATACCAACAGCACAATGGAGGTTTGAAGAACCATGGTTTTCTCAATTACCATCTACAAGCGAATTTTTCTTAAAATCAGATCGGAACTGGTCCAGGAGATCCGGTTCCAGCTCGGGTTCAAGTTCTCCGACAGGGAGATCAAGGAGATAAAGGACGCCCTGCATACATGGCTCCAGCAGAATCATGGCGACCATTACAGCATTGAAATCCGCTATTCCCTCTCGCAGGAGCTCGAAGGCGCGGCATCGGAGACACAGTCCTTCACGGTCGAGATGTCGGACGGCGATCAGGACATGGCATTTAAAATTGAAAGCGATATCATCCTGAACCTGATTGCGCCGAAATACGCAAAGAGCATCATAAGAAATGAAAGCGCCTATCAGCACAACATTGAGTCGATCAAAAAAATGATTGAAGACAGGTTCAGCATAAAGAAAAAAAACCTTACCCTGGTATCATCAAAGATCAGCGATAATTTCGTTAATGTACGCCTGGAAGATAAAAACACCAAGAAGAACTATGAGTACAAGAACGATAAGGGTATAATGGTCCTCAGGACGTTTGTGATTAAATAAATATATTTTGTACATTATTTAAATATTGTATACATTATTAATTTCTAAAAATAACCTGTTCAGGCTATTTTTTACTTTGACAAAAGGAATAAAATTATGTAACTTTTATTATATTATTATTTGACTGCGGCATTTTATTATTTTATTTTTCATATTCATCTCATTTATATTTAAGGATTATTTTTATGAAAAAAATAATAATGTCGCTGTTTCTGCTCGTTTTGGCCTCCACTTCCTGTATGCGGGGCGGCATTTATGACAATAAGTCTAAAGATAATCTCTTAAGTTTCATCACGCTATTCAACGCGTACGACGCGGTTATCACCTCCAGCGTTACCGGGCCGACAAATGACCCGACCATCACCTTTACCATCACATTCGGCGAACCGGTCACCGGCTTTGATATTAGCGACATCATTATCGGCGGCACCGGCAGCGCCACCGTGACATCCATAACGCCGGTCGGCGCCGACGGCACCACGTACACGATCACCATAACCCCGACCGCCGACGGGCAGATCACCATCGGTGTTGCCGACGGCGCTGCATTGAAGCCGGACAGCGAGCCTACCGGCTACATCCCGCCATCAACCGTGATTTACGACAGTGCCGTGAACCCGATAACGGCCTCAATACACTCCAACAATACCAATCCCGACTACGCGCGTGTCGGCAGCAGGGTCACCGTCAGCTTTACCGCGGGCGAGGAGCTGCTGATGCCAGCGGCGACCATCAACGGGCACACAGCTACCATATCCGGCGGGCCGGTGAACTGGGCCGCGTCATATGTCATGACCAATACCGATCCCGAAGTCCAGGTCACCTTCGAGATTTCAGGCATACAGGACCTCGCCGGGAACACCGCGGCGAACGAAACCACGGTGGACGATGGGAGTTCGGTCACCTTCGACATGACCGCGCCCTCCGTGACCATGCAATTGATAACCAGCACCAACGCGATCCCCACATACGCGAGAACGGGCGACACCATCATCATCAATTTCCAGACGAACGAGACGATCCAGACGCCGACGGTCACCGTGTCAGGAAGCGCGTCCACCGTGACGGGCCCCACAACCGACTGGAACACCACGCGCGTCATGCTGGACTCGGATGCGGAAGGCCAGATAAGCTATGCGATATCCAACCTGCGGGACCTGGCGGGAAACGCAGCGGCGGACATCACCGGAACGCCGGGGATAGTCTTTGACAGGACCGCGCCCGGCTTCTCGGGCATATCACCCGCGTCCAACTCGGTTACAAGCGACTACAACGTTGCCTATAGACTGTCCGAGGCCTGCGCTTCCGGCTCGATTACCTGGACGGAAACCGGCGGCAACGACGACCCGGCGGGGGCCCCAGCAGTCCATACGTACGCGCTCTCCGGCACTGAGCTGACCACCGGCGTGCACAATCTCACCCTCGGCACTATAACGCTGAACAGCGGGACCATATATTCAGTGCAGTTCTCCGGGGCCGACATGGCCGGCAACAGCGGCGCCGCGGCCAGCACCGGCGTCACCTATAACGACGCGACGCTCCCCACGCTCTCCACGACAGCGGCCGTGTCAATAACCGACACTTCCGCCACGTCCGGTGGAAATATAACATCGGCCGGGGGTACGGCCGTTACCGCCCGCGGCGTCTGCTGGAACACGTCAGGCTCGCCGACAATCTCCGACAACCTGACCTCTGACGGAAGCGGCACCGGTATATTCACCAGCAATATCACTGGGCTCACCTCCAACACGCTCTATTATGTGCGCGCCTACGCCACCAACGCGAGCGGCACCGCGTACGGCAACCAGATCATGTTCACCACCCTTGCGGAGGTTTCCACCGCGGCGCCTTCTTCCGTCACTGACACGACCGCGACATCGGGCGGCACCATCACCGACGGAGGCGGCGCGGCCATAACCGAACGGGGGACATGCTGGAACACGGCAGGCAATCCGACTATCGCGGACAGCCGTACCTCCGACGGCAACACTACCGGCACCTACGCGAGCAGCATCGCCGGCCTCACGCCCAATACCATGTATTATGTCCGCGCGTACTCAACCAACGCGGGCGGCACCTCCTACGGCGCCGAAGTGACCTTTACAACGAATTATCCGCCGCTGGCAGGGCTTTCCTATGCCTCGCCGCAGAACCTGGTAGTTGGTATCGGCATTAACATAATGCCGACACTTGACCCGACGACCTATGCCTATCCGCTTGCATTTTCCGTCATGCCGCCCCTCCCAACCGGTATGACCCTGAATCCTTCCACGGGAGAGATCACCGGCGTGCCTGCGGCGGAACAGGTCGCGACCGTTTACACCGTTACCGCCGGCAACTCCGGCGGTTCACAGAGCTTTGACATCAACATCACCGTCAATCCGCAATTGGTGACGCTGACCACGACCCTTCCGGTGTACAGCACACTCACCCAGGCTGACACCGGCGGCACTATCACGGACACAGGCGGCGGCGCCATCACGCAGCGCGGCGTGTGCTGGAACTTAACCGGCAGCCCCACGACAGGCGACAGCTGCACCACTGATGGACCGGGCGGAACCGGCGCCTTTACCTCGACCATGACAACTCTTCTTGCCGGGACCACCTATCACGTCAGGGCATACGCCATCAATGGCGCGGGGACCGCGTACGGCGACGAAGTTACCTACCTGCACGGGACAGTGCCGCCGCAGCTGACCACAGTATCAATCTCATCCAGCAATGGCAACCCCCTGTACGCGATACCGGGGAGCATCGTGACCCTTACAATCGTATCAGACATCGCAATACAGGCCCCGAGCGTATCGATCGCGGGGCACGATGAGCTGGACGGCGTTTCCGTGACCGGCTTTGGCACAAACTGGCAGGCGACCTACACAATGGCAGGTGGCGATACCGATGGCGTGATCCCGTTTGAAATATCAAATATCCAGAGCTTACTGGGCACCCCCGCGCCGAACGTGACCGCCACAACGGACTCAACGAGCATAACCTTTGACCGGACAGTGCCCGAAGTCTCCATCGGCACGCCGTCGCAGACCCTGATCAACGGCTCCGGCAGCGTTGACTTTGTCGTCAACTACTCCGGCGCAGACACGGTAAACCTGACCATTCTTAACCTCAGCCTCAGCACCACGGGCGGCGCAAACTGCGGTAATTTCAACGTCACCAACGGCGCCTCCATGGCGCCGACGGTGACCCTTTCAAACTGCACGGGAACCGGGACGGTCCGCCTCTCCATCGACCCCGGCACATCGTCCGACACGGCGGGCAACACCGATCTCGGCGCTGGTCCGAGCGTCTTTTTCACCGTGGACGCGACAGCGCCGAACATTACGCCGGGGACATTTCTGTCCAGCAACCCCATCAACAGCACATACGCACGGGACGGCCATACGATAACAGTGCAGTTCACCACCGACGAAGCGGTCGCGTTGCCGACTGTTTTTATAGGGACATATCCCGCGACGATAACCGATCCGACCGGCGGCGGGACCGGCATGACCTGGGAGGCGACATACGCGGTCGCGTCCGGATCTAACGAGGTCGTCGGCTACAACATAAACGTTGCCGACCTGGCGGGCAATCTTGACTCCGACACCGCTCCCGGAGGCGTCACCATCGACAACACCGCGCCAACCATCGACCATGTGGAAAAATGGCCGGCGGACAACGTATACTCTCTGGGCGAGACCATCACTATCCAGGTGCAGTTTAATGAAACTATCAGATTGGCAAGCGGGTCGATGGACGTAACATTGAACACCGCGCCTACCAACGTCGTGATGAATTTCAATGCTTCATGGGGGCCAACTAATTTCATTGGCATGGGATACACTGTTCAACCAGGCTACGATTCATCCAATCTTCAGGCTGTCAGCATCGCCACATCCGGCGGCGGACAGATTGTAGACGAGGCCGGGAACATCATGACTGACTTTGGTATCCCGACGAACCTGCCGGCCGGCATTGTTCTCGACGGCACTGCCCCGACCGTTGCTATCACCGGACCGGGCGCCTCCACCGGCACCTCGCCCATACCGATAACTATCACCTTCAGCGAAGACGTGACCGGCTTCAATGCGGGAAGCATAACCGTCACAAACGGCAGCGTGTCCAACCTCATGGGCTCCGGCGCCAACTACACTGCTGAAATCATGCCGGCAGCCTACGGCACCGTTACCGTGGACATCGCCGCCGGCGTCGCACAGGATGCGGCCTCCAATCTTAATACCGCTGCGCCGCAATACAGCATAACCTATGTTGACACCATCGCACCAACCGTGGCTATCACCGGACCGGGCGCCACCACCGGCGCCTCGCCCATACCGATAACTATCACCTTCAGCGAAGACGTGACCGGCTTCAATGCAGCAAGCATAACCGTCACGAACGGTTCCGTGTCCAACCTCATGGGCTTCGGCGCCAACTACACGGCGGATATCTATCCGGCAGCCTATGGCACAGTTACCGTGGACATCAACGCCGGCGTCGCACAGGATGCCGCCTCCAATCTTAATACCGCCGCGCCGCAGTACAGCATAACCTATGTTGATACTGTTGCACCGACCGTTGCCATCACCGGCCCGGGCGCCTCCACCGGCACCTCGCCCATACCGATAACTATCACCTTCAGCGAAGACGTGACCGGCTTCAATGCGGGAAGCATAACCGTCACAAACGGTTCCGTGTCCAACCTCATGGGCTCCGGCGCCAACTACACGGCGGAGATCTATCCGGCAGCCTACGGCATGGTCACCGTGGATATCAACGCCGGCGCCGTCACTGACACGGCCGGCAACCCAAATACCGCCGCGCCGCAGTACAGCATAACCTATGTGGACACCGTCGCGCCAACCGTGGCCATCACCGGCCCGGGCGCCTCTACCGGCACCTCGCCCATACCGATAACTATCACCTTCAGCGAAGACGTGACCGGCTTCAATGCGGGAAGCATAACCGTCACGAACGGTTCCGCGGGGACCCTGGCTGGTTCCGGCGCGGTCTATACCACCAACATCACGCCGACCGGGTATGGGACCGTGTCGGTCGACGTTGCGGCCAATGCGGCGCAGGATGCCGCCTTGAACTGGAACACTGCCGCACCGACCTTCTCCATAACCTACATCGACATCGTGCCGCCGACGGTAGCGATAACCTCAGCGGCGCCCGATCCCACCGGCACTGCGCCTATCCCGGTGACGATCACCTTCAGCGAGCCGGTGACCGGGTTTATTAATACCGATATAACCGTCACGAACGGGACCGCGGGGACCCTGGCTGGTTCCGGCGCGGTCTATACCACCAACATCACGCCGACCGGGTATGGGACCGTGTCGGTCGACGTTGCGGCCAATGCGGCGCAGGATGCCGCCTTGAACTGGAACACTGCCGCACCGACCTTCTCCATAACCTACATCGACATCGTGCCGCCGACGGTAGCGATAACCTCAGCGGCGCCCGATCCCACCGGCACTGCGCCTATCCCGGTGACGATCACCTTCAGCGAGCCGGTGACCGGGTTTATTAATACCGATATAACCGTCACGAACGGGACCGCGGGGACCCTGGCTGGTTCCGGCGCGGTCTATACCACCAACATCACGCCGACCGGGTATGGGACCGTGTCGGTCGACGTTGCGGCCAATGCGGCGCAGGATGCCGCCTTGAACTGGAACACTGCCGCACCGACCTTCTCCATAACCTACATCGACATCGTGCCGCCGACGGTAGCGATAACCTCAGCGGCGCCCGATCCCACCGGCACTGCGCCTATCCCGGTGACGATCACCTTCAGCGAGCCGGTGACCGGGTTTATTAATACCGATATAACCGTCACGAACGGGACCGCGGGGACCCTGGCTGGTTCCGGCGCGGTCTATACCACCAACATCACGCCGACCGGGTATGGGACCGTGTCGGTCGACGTTGCGGCCAATGCGGCGCAGGATGCCGCCTTGAACTGGAACACTGCCGCACCGACCTTCTCCATAACCTACATCGACATCGTGCCGCCGACGGTAGCGATAACCTCAGCGGCGCCCGATCCCACCGGCACTGCGCCTATCCCGGTGACGATCACCTTCAGCGAGCCGGTGACCGGGTTTATTAATACCGATATAACCGTCACGAACGGGACCGCGGGGACCCTGGCTGGTTCCGGCGCGGTCTATACCACCAACATCACGCCGACCGGGTATGGGACCGTGTCGGTCGACGTTGCGGCCAATGCGGCGCAGGATGCCGCCTTGAACTGGAACACTGCCGCACCGACCTTCTCCATAACCTACATCGACATCGTGCCGCCGACGGTAGCGATAACCTCAGCGGCGCCCGATCCCACCGGCACTGCGCCTATCCCGGTGACGATCACCTTCAGCGAAGACGTGACCGGCTTCAATGCGGCCAAGCATAACCGTCACAAACGGTTCCGTGTCCAACCTCATGGGCTTCGGCGCCAACTACACGGCGGATATCTATCCGGCCGCTTACGGCACCGTTACCGTGGATATCAACGCCGGCGTCGCACAGGATGCGGCCTCCAATCTTAATACCGCCGCGCCGCAGTACAGCATAACCTATGTGGACACCGTCGCGCCGACCGTGGCCATCACCGGCCCGGGCGCCTCTACCGGCACCTCGCCCATACCGATAACTATCACCTTCAGCGAAGACGTGACCGGCTTCAATGCGGGAAGCATAACCGTCACAAACGGCAGCGTGTCCAACCTCATGGGCTTCGGCGCCAACTACACGGCGGAAATCTTTCCGGCCGCCTACGGCACCGTTACCGTGGACATCAACGCCGGCGTCGCACAGGATGCGGCCTCCAATCTTAATACCGCCGCGCCGCAGTACAGCATAACCTATGTTGACACCGTCGCACCGACCGTGGCCATCACCGGCCCGGGCGCCTCCACCGGCACCTCGCCCATACCGATAACTATCACCTTCAGCGAAGACGTGACCGGCTTCAATGCGGGAAGCATAACCGTCACGAACGGTTCCGTGTCCAACCTCATGGGCTTCGGCGCCAACTACACGGCGGAAATCTATCCGGCAGCCTATGGCACCGTTACCGTGGACATCAACGCCGGCGCCGTCACTGATGCGGCCGCCAATCCCAATACCGCCGCGCCGCAGTACAGCATAACCTATGTTGACACCGTCGCGCCGACCGTGGCCATCACCGGCCCGGGCGCCTCTACCGGCACCTCGCCCATACCGATAACTATCACCTTCAGCGAAGACGTGACCGGCTTCAATGCGGGAAGCATAACCGTCACTAACGGTACCGTGTCCAACCTCATGGGCTTCGGCGCCAACTACACGGCGGAAATCTATCCGGCCGCTTACGGCACCGTTACCGTGGACATCAACGCCGGCGTCGCACAGGATGCGGCCTCCAATCTTAATACCGCCGCGCCGCAGTACAGCATAACCTATGTTGACACCGTCGCGCCGACCGTCGCCATCACCGGACCGGGCGCCTCTACCGGCACCTCGCCCATACCGATAACTATCACCTTCAGCGAAGACGTGACCGGCTTCAATGCGGGAAGCATAACCGTCACGAACGGCACCGTGTCCAACCTCATGGGCTTCGGCGCCAACTACACGGCGGAGATCTATCCGGCCGCCTACGGCACCGTTACCGTGGACATCAACGCCGGCGTCGCACAGGATGCCGCCTCCAATCTTAATACCGCCGCGCCGCAGTACAGCATAACCTATGTTGATACCGTCGCGCCGACCGTGGCCATCACCGGCCCGGGCGCCTCCACCGGCACCTCGCCCATACCGATAACTATCACCTTCAGCGAAGACGTGACCGGCTTCAATGCGGCAAGCATAACCGTCACAACGGCACCGTGTCCAATCTCATGGGCTTCGGCGCCAACTACACGGCGGAGATCTATCCGGCCGCCTACGGCATGGTCACCGTGGATATCAACGCCGGCGCCGTCACTGACACGGCCGGCAATCCCAATATTGCCGCGCCGCAGTACAGCATAACCTATGTGGACACCGTCGCCCCGACGGTCGCTATCACCGGACCAGGCGCCTCTACCGGCACCTCGCCCATACCGATAACTATCACCTTCAGCGAAGACGTGACCGGCTTCAATGCGGGAAGCATAACCGTCACAAACGGTTCCGTGTCCAACCTCATGGGCTTCGGCGCCAACTACACGGCGGAGATCTATCCGGCCGCCTACGGCATGGTCACCGTGGATATCAACGCCGGCGCCGTCACTGACACGGCCGGCAATCCCAATATTGCCGCGCCGCAGTACAGCATAAACTATGTGGACACCGTCGCCCCGACGGTCGCTATCACCGGACCAGGCGCCTCTACCGGCACCTCGCCCATACCGATAACTATCACCTTCAGCGAAGACGTGACCGGCTTCAATGCGGGAAGCATAACCGTCACTAACGGTTCCGTGTCCAACCTCATGGGCTTCGGTGCCAACTACACGGCGGAAATCTATCCGGCAGCCTATGGCACGGTCACCGTGGATATCAACGCCGGCGCCGTCACTGACACAGCCGGCAATCTCAATATTGCCGCGCCGCAGTACAGCATAACCTATGTGGATACCGAACAGCCGACAGCTCTCAGCGCAACGCCAACGTTCCTGACCGGTTTCAACAGAGGACAGGTCGTCACAGTAACCATCACCTTCAGCGAACCCATGAACGCCATACCTGCGCCCACGCCAACATTGACGTTAAATGGAACAACCTACAATATATCAGGCAGCATGAACGCAGAGCCTTCAAACAACACCTGGACAGGGAGCTTTACCCTGAATAACGAGGATATTGAAGAAAACAGTTATTACAATATCAGCGGATTCCAGGATATGAACGGTAACGAGATGGTGCCGAGCACCGGAATAACTGTACATACGGACACCGCTGGCCCGCGCATAACCACTATAACCTCGGGCCTCTCGGATGGATACTTCAGGGCAGGCCAAACAATAACCTTCACCCTGACCTTGAGTGAATCGGCATATTTCGTGAACGACGTGCTGCGGGTCCATCTTGACAGCGGTGCTTCGGTCGATATAAATCCAACCGGCTCGTACGTGAACACTCTGAACGCCACGTATACCGTTGGAGCCGGCGATGTATCAAACGATCTCAATGTTGCGAGCATGGAGCTGATCGGCACGGCCACCCTGCAGGACCCCTACAGCAACAACGCAGTCATGGCCCCGCCGTCAGGTACCAACCTGGCGGACAACAAAAACTTTGTCGTTGACGGGATAGCGCCGACCGTTGCCATCACCGGCCCGGGCGCCTCTACCGGCACCTCGCCCATACCGATAACTATCACTTTCAGCGAAGACGTGACCGGCTTCAATGCGGCCGATATCACTTCCAACGGCACAGTGTCCAATCTCATGGGCTCCGGCGCCAACTACACGGCGGAGATCTATCCGTCAGCCTACGGCATGGTCACCGTGGATATCAACGCCGGCGCCGTCACTGACACGGCCGGCAATCCCAATATTGCCGCGCCGCAGTACAGCATAACCTATGTGGACACCGTCGCCCCGACGGTCGCTATCACCGGACCAGGCGCCTCTACCGGCACCTCGCCCATACCGATAACTATCACCTTCAGCGAAGATGTGACCGGCTTCAATGCGGGAAGCATAACCGTCATGAACGGTTCCGTGTCCAACCTCATGGGCTTCGGCGCCAACTACACGGCGGAGATCTATCCGTCAGCCTACGGCATGGTCACCGTGGATATCAACGCCGGCGCCGTCACTGACACGGCCGGCAATCCCAATATTGCCGCGCCGCAATATACCATAACCTATGTGGACACCGTCGCGCCGACCGTGGCTATCACCGGACCAGGCGCCTCTACCGGCACCTCGCCCATACCGATAACTATCACCTTCAGCGAAGCCGTGACCGGCTTCAATGCGGGAAGCATAACCGTCACGAACGGTTCCGTGTCCAACCTCATGGGCTTCGGCGCCAACTACACGGCGGATATCTTTCCGGCCGCCTACGGCACCGTTACCGTGGATATCAACGCCGGCGTCGCACAGGATGCCGCCTCCAATCTTAATACCGCCGCGCCGCAGTACAGCATAACCTATGTTGACACCGTCGCGCCAACCGTGGCCATCACCGGCCCGGGCGCCTCCACCGGCACCTCGCCCATACCGATAACTATCACCTTCAGCGAAGACGTGACCGGCTTCAATGCAGCAAGCATAACCGTCACGAACGGTTCCGTGTCCAACCTCATGGGCTTCGGCGCCAACTACACGGCGGATATCTTTCCGGCCGCCTACGGCACCGTTACCGTGGATATCAACGCCGGCGTCGCACAGGATGCCGCCTCCAATCTTAATACCGCCGCGCCGCAGTACAGCATAACCTATGTTGACACCGTCGCGCCGACCGTGGCCATCACCGGCCCGGGCGCCTCCACCGGCACCTCGCCCATACCGATAACTATCACCTTCAGCGAAGACGTGACCGGCTTCAATGCGGGAAGCATAACCGTCACTAACGGTTCCGTGTCCAACCTCATGGGCTCCGGCGCCAACTACACAGCGGAAATCTATCCAGCAGCCTACGGCACGGTCACCGTGGATATCAACGCCGGCGCCGTCACTGATACGGCCGGCAATCCCAATATTGCCGCGCCGCAGTACAGCATAGAATATGTGAGCCCGGACATCAACGTCAGGAGGGGTATAGTCAATTACCCGGCTACGGGCAGCACCTATGACTTCGGCAGGGTGCAGGTCGGCCAGTCCAAGTCGGTCACCTTCACGGTAGAGAACGCGGGAACGGGAACGCTCAGCCTCGTCTCGGTGGGGGTCTCGGACACGACCAACTTCTCGGTCACGGTTCCCGGCCCGGAATTCGCTGAGCTTGACGCGGGGACCAGCACCACCATCACCGTCACCTTCGCCCCTCAGACGACGGGCACCTTTGGCACCTCTCCCGAGGTATTTCTGGATATCTCCTCCACCGACCTGGATGAGAGCAGCTACACCATCGGGCTCACCGGTGAGGGCGTCGCCGCACCGGTCCCGGATATCGACGTCAGGTCCGGCGCGGTGGAATACCTGTCGGGCGACACCTATACATTCGACACGGTGATGAATACCGATGTATCGCGGGCAACGTTCACGATAGTGAACAGCGGCATCGGCGGCCTCGAGATCTCGGGCATATCCCTGGCAGATGGCACCCGTTACACAGTGACCGGCCCCGGTGCCATGAGCATACCGGGCGGCGGCGCCACGACCTTCACGGTCGAGTACCGACCGCTATCCTCGTCACCCGAGAATGACGTTCTCACCATCACTTCAAACGACCCGGACACGGGGTATGAAAATAATTACATTATTAACCTCACCGGCCATGGCAACGGGAGTCCGCTCCCGACCCTTGATATCACCATCGACGGCCTGGAGTACCCGACAGGCAGCCTGTACGATTTCGGCTTTGCCGGTGCAGGCGAAATCAACGGGCCAGTCACCTTCACCATAACCAACAACGGCTACATCGACCTTGACATCTATGATCTGTTGGTGGATGCGGAGGACAATACTGTCTTCGTGGTCTCCGGGCCGGCCACTACACTGATTCCGCCTTCGGGCATGGAAACATTCACCGTCACCTTCGCTGCCCCGGGCGACACCGGGCCATACTCGACCGTGCTCACCATCAATTCCAATACTGAGCCCTATACGCTCAACCTCAACGGCGGCTCTGTCTCGTCGCCGGTCCCGGACATCAACATCGAGGCCGATTCGCAATACTATCCGTCGGACACCTGGTTCGATTTCGGCGACGAACTGATCGGGGGCTCAGGCGTCACCGTGACCTTCACGGTGGAAAATTTCGGGACCGGCGCCGATCTAAATCCGAATTTCCCGATATTATCCGGCGTGCACGATGGTGATTATACTCTCGATACGACCAGCTATGGAGGGCCCGTCGCGTACGGCAACGGCACCTGCACCTTTGACGTCACGTTCACGCCCGGCGGCGAAGGTCTGCGCTCTGCGGTCATCGAGATTCCGAACGACGACCCGGATGAGAACCCGTATGTGATCCACCTGATCGGGGCTGGCGTGATGCCGCTCAGGGTTGTTCATGGCGGCGGTAACGGGTCAACATCCGTATACAATCCGATTGACAATACCTTCAGTGATGACTTTCTTTCAATGTCAAACGGTGTATCATCTGGCGCCCACAGCTTCCGGATACCCAGTGGGACCTATGCCAACCAATACATGGTTATACACGGCAATTACGGCGGCGGGATGGGCGCCACCCTGTACGATCCGAGCGGCCCTTCGATAACGAACTACTCAGCGGGAACGGGCGCTGTCATTTCATATGGCGCGCACTCTTTCATGATGGAAGGCGGCGCATATCCCAACGACTTCATTGTCATAAACGGCGGCGGCAGCCCAGGGATGAGGCGGTTTGATCCGGATATGCCGGGTTCGTTCAATAGTTTCGGGTATACATTCAGTCCGGGCATAGGATCTGGGTCCTTCATTTTCAAGAACCTTGACAACAATCTGGTAATCGTTCACGGCAATAACAACTATACTTACCAGGTATTTAACCAGAGCGCGGGAACGCTCTCGCCAACATATATGATAGATGGCACTGCGAGTATCGGTGACGGTGGTCATTGTGTCAAACTTACCTCAGGAGCTTATGCCGGATGGATGTTGATCATCGAAGGCGGATCCGCTCGCACCTGGCTCTTTGAGCCGACTTCGACACCGACAATTACTTCCGGGCCGAATATCCCATCCGCAAACACCCCGAAAACAGGGTCATTCAGCATACCGATTAAAAGTGGTACGTACGCCGGTCAAGTGCTCATTGTGCACGGCGGCGATGAATATACCACATCCATCTACTCTCCGGATTCAGGGATTGGAACAATCGCTGATGGACCGTCATTTACCAATGGATATCATATAGGTGAAGGGGCATTCGCGTTTCCAATAACAGGCGGCACCTATAAAGGAATGTACATGATAGTACATGGTGCTTACCAATCAGAGACGACGATATTCGATCCGTTTACCATGAGCTTCATTTATGATGGATCAGACAGCCTGCCAGGCGGTTACACCGCCGGTCCGGGCGCCCACTGCTTCCCGGCCAGATAACATAGAACCCCCGGGGCGCGGTCCATCGGACCGCGCCCTTTTTTATCCCCTCGCCATACCTGCAGCCAATTTCTGATCGGATCAAAAAAGAGCCTGGCTGGATTTTGAAATAATCCTTGATTTTAAACCACATTGTAATTATTAATCCACATAACACATTTTTCCATTGCATCCAATCATTATCCTGAAGGGCATGTTCCAGCCCCTGTTTCTATTACCGGTGAGCTCCTTGCTCATTATCCATGGGGAGGTTTTTTATGAAAACAGCTAATTCTGCCAGGAATACGGCCGCGGCAATCGTTATGACGCTCTGTACACTCTCCCTGCTCCTCCTGCCGGGCTGCGGGCAGCAATCGAACAATTCCATGCTGGGCGCGCTATTCCTCGGCGCGGGAGGCGACAAGGGCGGCAGCACCCTCATCACGGCCGAGGCCGGCGGCGTTGTTCAGCTGAACGATGAGCTGACCCTCACGGTCCCTGCAGAGGCCCTTGCGGACGACCTGACCATATCCATAGAAAGAACAGGCGACATCCCCGCGGGCGACGCTGACGGGCTCACCTCCTTCGGCCAGGCGTACCGGTTCCTGCCGAAAGGCACCGGCTTTGACCTGGGCGAGCCGGCGGTGCTCGAGATGTACTACGACAGCGCGGAGCTGGCCCGGCTGGGCCTCAGCCCTGAGACAATACAGATTTGCTATTACGATGAAGACCTGAAATGCTACGTGCCGGTCAACAGCATCGTTGACACAGCGCACAACAGGGTCACCGCCCTGATCGAGCACTTCACCGTGTACCTGCCAATGGCGCAGGCCCTGCTCCCGACCAACAACGAGCCGTACGTGGGGCTCCAGGCGCCCTGGCCAACCACAATAAGGGCGGGCGCGCCGATCTACGTGCGCGCCACGGTCAGGGACTATGACGGCGCCGTTGCCGGGGTCACGCTCCGGTACCGGAAGCTCCACGGCGCCGGCGCGGGCGTGTGGCAGGAAGCACGCATGACGAAAGAGGCCAACCCGCAGGCAACGCTCCACACCTACGGTTACCTGATACCGGCCTCATTCCTCACCGCCGCCGACATCGGCGCCGGCAACGACATCGAGTACCGAATCGAGGCGACCGACAACCTGGGCGCGGTCCAGGCATCGGGGACCAGGAGATACGACGTGACCCGCACCTACGAGGCAGGCAGCGCGAACATCAACCCGGCAACGCTGGACATAACCGCCGGGTTCGAGCGCTTCCTGCTGGTGCGCGGCGTGGACAACAACGGCACCGCTTTCAGCCTCGTTCCCGAGACCTTCACCATGGCATACGGAGGCGCCGCGCTCACGAACCGCTTCGCGCAGGGCATTCTGCTCAGGGCCATCACCCGGACACCGGCAGGTACGCCAGACCAGCTCGTTGCCGGGTTTGACGGCGAGAGCGCGATAGCATCCATCAACATTTACACGGGAGAGCTCGAATCGATCGAGGTCCTCAACACTAACGGCATTTCCATACCGGGCGACCTGGCCGTCAGCGAAGGCACTTCGTACGCTTTTGACGTGATCGGCCGCGACGGGTACGGGAACACCATCCCGGTGCTACCGGTATGGTCGGCGGACGCCTCCATAGGCTTCATGGACCCGGACGGCGTCCTTGACACCACCGGGTGTCACGGCCCCGGCGTGGTGACCGCCTCCCTCGCCTATTCGACCGACACGCAGAACGTGTACGTGCAGAGCCGGGCCAAGGAGATGACGGCATTCTCTATAAACGGGACCGCCGGCGTGATCGCCTATCCCTTTATCACCGTGACGCTCCCCTGGGGCACGGACGTGACAGGACTGGTGGCAGCATTCACCACAAGCGGCACGGGCGTCACCGTTGATGGCGACGTCCAGGAGAGCGGCGTGTCCGCGAACGACTTCACCGACCCGGTGGTCTACCGGGTCACGGCCGAGGACGGATCGACGCAGGATTACACGGTGCGGGTGAGGATGCTGAGTCCCTTGAAAGATATTACATCATTTTCGATCAATGGAGTAATTGGTACAATTAATAGCAATACTATATCACTTACATTGCCAACCGGGATTGATACAGGATCCCTTATCGCTATATTCTCAACAAACGGCACAAGCATTACTGTCGGTGGAGTGTTACAGCAGAGCGGGGTCACGGCCAATGATTTCACCAACCTTCTGGTATATACGGTAATCGCGGAGGATGGAAGTACTAAAAATTATACAATCATTGTTAAGGTAACATTAGATATACAAAGTATTGTAAGCCATTTTGCAGGAAGTATCGGCGGTAAAGGCTATTCGGATGGTATTGGAGTCATGGCGAAGTTTAATTATCCTAATGGCATGACCAATGATGGCGACAACATTTATGTGGCTGACTCAAACAATCATACAATACGAAAGATAGTTATTAACACAGGTGAAGTCACAACTATTGCCGGCCAAGTTGGCATTAATGGATCGACGGACGGAATAGGAACTGCTGCTCGCTTTTTCTACCCCTGGGATATAACAACTGACGGAATAAATCTTTATATAGCTGACCTGGCAAACAATAAAATCCGCAAGCTCGTTATCGCCACTGGTGAGGTCACTACCTTCGCCGGTGGTGGTACTTCAGGATATGCAGACGGAATAGGGAGTGAGGCTAGATTCAATGTTCCTAGAGGGATCACAACTGATGGTACTAATCTATACGTCGCTGATACAGGTAATTTTACAATCCGTAAGATAGTGATAGCCACCAGTGAGGTCACAACACTTGCCGGTCAAGCTCGTATTAGTGGATCGACGGACGGAACAGGAACAACAGCACGTTTATATGGACCAAGAGGCATCACTACCGATGGAACCAATCTCTACGTGGCTGACACAGAAAATCATACAATACGAAAGATAGTGATAGCCACCAGTGAAGTCAGCACTCTTGCCGGCCTGGCTGGTAGTAGTGGATCGACGGACGGAATAGGATCTACGGCACGTTTCTATCAACCCAATGGGATAACAACTGATGGAATCAATCTATATATTCCTGACACTCAAAACCACACGATTCGTACGATAAATATTATCTCAGGTTTTGTGACCACTATCGCCGGGTTTTCGGGCACTATCGGATCAACGGACGGAACCGTAAACGCTGCACTGTTTAATCAACCATCGAAAATAACTACTGACGGCACCAATCTCTACGTGGCTGACACATCCAATAATACAATAAGGAAAATTTTAATAACTACCGGGGAAGTTACCACATATTCAGGCATGTCAAAAACTAGTGGAACAGCGGACGGAATCGGGATTTCTGCGAGGTTTAATAGCCCGTATGACATTACTACCGATGGAAAAAATCTCTATGTGGCTGACACAAACAACCATGCAATACGCAAGATAATGATAGCTACAGGCGAGGTGACGACGCTTGCAGGTACTGCAGGATCTTCTGGATCAAGCGACGGGATTGGCAGTGAGGCTCAATTTACTGCTCCTCAAGGAATCATTACTGACGGGAAGAATCTTTATGTGGCGGATTCATTGAACTATACCTTACGCAAAATAGTAATCGCTACTGCCGAAGTCACGACCCTTGCCGGTTTGGCAGGTACTTATGGATATAATGATGGTATCGGGAGTGCGGCAAGATTCAGATCATTTAGGGGCATAACGATTGACGGCGATAATCTTTACGTGGCTGACAACAATACAATTCGCAAGGTAGTGATTGCAACAGGCCAGGTGACAACTATCGCTGGATCAAGTGTATCTGGTTCTGCCGATGGCATTGGCACGACCGCACGATTTCGAGGCTCACTGGGTATAACCACTGACGGTACTAATCTGTTTGTGGCTGACACATTAAATCACACCATCCGCAAAGTAGTGATCGTCACTAATGAGGTTACCACCATTGCCGGGATGGCGGGTACTGCAGGATCAACAGATGGAATCGGGAGTGCAGCATTATTTAACCATCCCACTGGAATCGTGAGTGATGGGATTAATCTCTACGTGGCTGACCATAACAATAATACTTTAAGAAAGATAGTTATAGCCACGGGAGAGGTTAGCACAGTTGCCGGACTCGCAGGTACTTATGCTTCAGATGACGGAATAGGTAATGCTGCGAGATTTTGGGCCCCAGTTGGCATCACTATAAATGGCAACTACCTTTATTTAATTGATCTTGGTAACCACTGCATCCGAAAAATCGAATAATGTGACCTGACTCATAGGCGGGGTCGCGTGACCCCGCCTGCTGGTTGTACATCCCCCTGTAAAAGGCCCGGACCACCCTCCCCCTACGAAAACAGTCGCACTGCGGCCAGATACCCGGCCGCGCTGACAATCGCCGAGCAGGCCATGCCCCATGCCAGGTCAACGGCGACCACAATGAACGGCCAGTCGCGGATGGTCGCGTAGTTGGTCAGATCATACGTGGCATACGCGACCAGGCCGAGAAAGGCGCCCGCGCCCACGGCCCTGAGGAGGGACTGCTTTTCAAACGCGGGTATAACGGCGAAAAACAGGATACCGGCTATGTAGAGCAGGTAAAAAATGACCGCCGGCGGCCAGTTGACCGACGCACCCATCAGGTAGCCGAGGTGCTTCTGGTAGAAATTTTTCGCTATGAGGGCAAGCCAGACTATGTCCACCGCGAAAAATACCGGCACCATTATCAGATACAGCTTGATAGATGAAATCAGGTTCATGATCGCGCTCCTTACTGGATTTCCCTGGCCAGTTGAGCCAGGCGTTCAACCCGCTTTGCCACCGGCGGGTGTGTTGAAAAGAGCTCGCCGATGCTCGATGCTGAAAAAGGATGGACGGTAAACATGTGGGCCGTCTGGGGGCTGCCGTCCTGCAGGGGCGCCCTCCGCACGCCGCGCTCCAGGTTCTGCAGCGCGCCGGCCAGGTCCATCGGGCGCTTCGTGAGCCGCGCCGAGAACTCGTCCGCCTTGTATTCGCGGTCGCGGGATATCGCCATGGTGATCACCGTCGCCGCGAGCGGCGCAAGGATGGACACGGCAAGCCGCTTCCCGAAGCTCGAGTTGCTCCCGCCGCCGAAGAAAATCGCCGTGCGCGAAAGTATCATTACCGCCCCGGAGATGGTGGCGGCGACCGACCCGCTCAGCATGTCGTAGTTCTTCACGTGCCCCATCTCGTGCGCCATGACCGCCGACAGCTCGCCGTCATTCATGATCGCGAGGATACCCTCAGTCGCGGCCACCGCCGCATGACCGGGACTGCGCCCGGTCGCGAACGCGTTCGGGGAAGCGCCCGGTAAAATGTACACCTTCGGGAGTGGCATGCCCGCCCTGCGCGCAAGGTCATGGGTGATCCGTTCCAGCCGGTGGCCCGCCGGCGCGGGCTGCGCCCGGTACGTTGAAAGGATGATCGAATCGGAAAACCAGTAGGCGCCCAGGTTAAGGAAGCAGGCGAGAACGAAGGCGATGATCATACCCTTGTTCCCCGCGATGATCTTTCCGACGATGATAAAGAAAGCGGTCAGGATAAACAGAAGAAAAAAAGTCATGAGCATGGTGCTGTGCTCCTTGCGGGGGCTTTTTATGTTTATATCATGAAGGGATCTTCAGTGACCGTCAAGAAATTTTGGGACCCGTTGTGATCATGAAGCTAAAAAACGCTCCCTGGCCAGCAGGCCAAAAACGACTTTTAACGATTGTTAAATATCAATTGACAAATCATGCCGCGCCGTGCTCATATACCATAATTGATGTAAGGCACGCAAGCATGCCCCTGCTTGTATCACGCACCGGTATCCGCCGTTCGGTATCGATAGCGGCAGCAGGATTTTTATGCCGGTTTCTCTCAACGCCACGTACCATCAACAAGTGTGAAGCATCATGCGACATAAAATAATAACATATTATGCAAATATCAAAATTTCAGACAATTGTGTCTATAAAAATAATTTTTTCTTGCATTTAGCGCTGGAATGCTTTACCCTCAAGCCTGATCGGTTTTTCTCGAACAATAAACCATATACAATTATCAACCTGCCGTGCGGATGGGCCAGCAGAAGCGATGGCGAGTAGATGCTCGCAGTGATAATGTTGCTACTATAATCATAAGTTTAACGAGTGACAGGAAAGGTTACATAATGAATAATTCCCGGAATCAGACCATTACCGAAGAGAAGCTCCAGAATTGCCTGAACACGGGAAAAAATGAAAAATATTTTGACGCGTCGGCATGCAAGCGCACCCTGGAAAAAATTTCTCCACTGCTTGATGAAATTTCAACGGACAGCGCCCGCGATCAGGTAATGGGATTCTGGCAGAAGGCCGCCCACTACATGGGGGTGATTTTCGCCCTTGACGCAGCGATGGAAGACGGCAGGCTACAGGAAGAACCGGCAAGCGGGACCGTTGCAGCCATGACGGACGCCATACTCCAGGAGGGAAAGAAGCTCGAAGACTCGCTGGAAGACCCCGCGTTAATAAAAAAAGTCAAACAGCTGTTCCGTGAATGCGGCATCCCTGTGGGTATGAAGTCAGATATCATGATGCACGCCTTTTCAAAGCCCCGGGGATACGCCGGAGACTACGGCATCATTGAGATCGTGTATGACAATAAAATCTCCTCGCGGGGCATAGGATACTGCGCGGACAAGCGCTTTTTAAATGACGATTACGCGCGGGCCGTCCGGAGCAGGAAAACGATGATGAGGGAAATGCTCGCCGGCTTCATTAAAGAGGCCCCCGGTCCGTCGCTCAGGATACTCAATATCGCCTGCGGTTCATGCCGGGAGATAAAAGAGCTGTTTGAGCAAAACACCGTTGACGCATCGAAAAAAATCGAATTCACGCTCGTTGACCAGGACCAGGAGGCGATCGACTTCTCGCTGAAAGCGCTCTCGCATTCCCCGGCGCATGTCGTATATACCCCCCTTTGCCACAGCGTATATGACTATCTCAAGGAGCCGGATAAGTACAGGAAACTCCTCACTGACCAGGACCTGGTCTATACGATCGGCCTCGCGGATTACATCCCCGATCAGCGCCTCAAGGACCTCATCGCGTTCCTCTTCAGCGTCGTCAAGCCTGGCGGGAAACTGGTCTTCGCGCATAAGGACTCAAAAAACTACAGCCCCCTCGCCCCGGACTGGTGGTGCGACTGGACCTTCCATCTGCGCGACATGCAGGAAACCGTCGATCTCGTGAAATCAACCGGCATGCGGGGTTACAACCTGAGCGTGGAGCGGGAAACGGATACGAACATAATCTTTTTTATAATTATTGAAAAAACGACATGACGTTTCTTGCAATAACCGGTCTCATCAATTTTCTGACCAGTGTAGTATTCGGCACATTTGTATTCATAAAAAATCCCCGTGGTCAGCAGAACAGGCACTTCTTTTATTTCAGCCTGAGCGTCGGCCTGTACGGCCTCGGATATTTTTTCTGGCAGCTCTCGCATGAACAGGCAACCGCACTCTTCTGGTTCAAAGCGCTCTTTATCGGCATAATCCTTATAAACGTGACCCTGCTGCACTATGTGTTATGCCTGGTAAGCACCTTCGAAAAGAAAAAAAAAGAAATTATTGCCTATTATCTAATAAACGCCATATTCCTCGCCCTGAACCTTGGCCCATTTCTCTACACGGGCCTCGAACCGCGGCACGGGCTGGGACTGTGGCCCGACACCACCATGCTGTTCAACGGGTATCTCGCTTTCTGGGTGTGGGAAGCCCTCTATATCTTCATTTTGCTGGTGCGCTATTTAAAAAAAGCAACGGGGATCAAACGGGAACAGACGAAGTATACTATCGTATCGGGGATTATCGGATTCCTTGGCGGCGCCTCCAACTGGCCGATGTGGTACGGCTTTGATTTCCCTCCCTACGCCAATATCCTCGTCGGGACCTATGTCGGGCTTATGGGATACGCCATCGCCCGCTACCGTCTGCTGGACATCAAGGTGGTGCTCTCGCGGACCGGGATTTTCCTGGCGGTATACGCCATGGTACTCGGTATCCCGTTCATCATAGGCTTTCACACGAAATTCGGGTTCCTCTCCTTCTTCACGCTCTTCGTCCTTGCAACAATGGGCCCGATCCTGTACCGCTATCTCCACGTGAAGGCGGAGGACGTGATTTTTTCCCGGCAACGCGAGTACCAGAAGATACTGCATGACTCCGCCAAGACGATCCTCCGCGTCCACAATATCGAGCGCCTCGTGAAAGCTGGTCATGTACGGGGTCAGGTCCGTTATCAAGATCGACTATGCTGCGATCTTCCTGGACGATCCGGTCAACGGATATTTCCGGCTGGCAAGCGCGAGCGATGACACCGTCTTTGCCGCGGGGGCAAAATTCAGCTACGACGACCCGGTCGTCGAGCTTATGCGAAAGCAGCAAAAACCGGTCTCCCCGGAGATGGAGCCCGGCATCGTTGCCGGCGCGCCCCTGACAAAGACCAGCATCCTGGTGCCCTCTCTCATCGAAGACCGCCTGCTGGGCTTCCTGGTCCTGGGCAACAAGATCGACGGGTCGTATTACTCCACTGATGACATCGACACCTTTGATATTCTCTCCCACCAGATCGCGCTTGCGATAGAAAACTGCCTCTACATGGATGAGCGCAAAAGCACCCAGGAGCGGCTTTTCCAGGCTGAAAAGCTCGCGCTCGTCGGCGGCATGGCGGAGGGGGTCGCCCACCAGATCCGCAACAGGCTCAACCATTTTTCGCTCGCCGCGATGCAGATACGGCTCGAGGTGGATGATTTTATGCGCAGGAATTCAACGCTGGTCGAGCAGAACCCCGATGTCGGGACGGTGTTCGGTTCCTTAAATGAGATAGGGGAATCGATAATCGACAATGTAAAAAAAACAAACGGCGTTATCCAGGGGATACTGAATTTCACGTTTTCCGACGATAAGCAGAATTATTTCTCCGGCATCTCCTTCAGGGAGCTGCTGGAAGGGGCGAAGGACCTCGTCAGGATCAAGCACGGGATCGAGGACATCCCCATATCGCTTGACGCCGGGGATGACGATCTCATTTACGGGATAATGACCCAGCTGATGGAAGCGATGTACAACATCATCGATAACGCGTACGAAGCGACCAATGAAAAGATGAAAAACCACATGACCACGGAGGAACGAAAACAATACCACCCGCGTATAACCGTGCGGCTAACCCGGGACCAGGACTCAATTCTCATAGAGGTCACGGACAACGGCATCGGTATCGCCGAGGAGGACAGGAAGAAGATATTCGCGCCCTATTTTACGACAAAGTCATCATACAAGCAAAAATCCATCTCCGGTATCGGGCTCTACGTGGTGCACCGGATGATTACCGAAACCCACAAGGGAAAAATCTGGTTCACCTCGGAGTATATGAAGGGCTCGACATTTTTTATATCCCTGCCCGGCATGAAGCTTGAAAGCCAGGACCAGTCCATCGAGGCGTGAAGAATTGATCAGAGGCATCATCAATACGAAAGAGTGAATAGTTCTGCAAATATCACTGTACTATTAGCCCGCCGGTTGTTTTATGTATAATAATTAAAAATGATCATTTTTTTTATAAATATATTGACAAAATATAGATAGTGAATAAGTCCATACAAAATAACCGTCTGTATGGATTAATAATTTGTACAAGTCATGAAGGATTACAAAGTTCTTATTGTTGAAGATGAGGCATTGATAGCCCATGATATCAGCCTGACACTGCAGAAGTGCGGCTATAGTGTGGTGGACACTGTCGATACCGCGGAAAAGTCGATCCAGGCCGCACGGACGCTGAAGCCTGACATCATCATCATGGACATTATTCTGAAGGGCGACATGGACGGGATTGATGCTGCGGCAAAGATCCGTCATGAGAACAACATCCCCATAATTTTCCTCACCACCTACACCGATGAGCAGTTCGTAAACAGGGCCGCAACCCAGATCCCGTACGGGTTTGTACTCAAGCCGTACCGCGCCCAGGAGCTCATCATCCAGATCGAGATGACGAGGCACCGCCACCGCTTTGACATGGGAATGCTCCAAAAAAACCAGGTCCTGACGAAGGAGCTCATTAAAAGCAGGGACCTTGAGAGACGGATGCAGGAGATAACCCTGCTGGACGACCTCACGGGGATATATAACCGACGGGGATTCCGCCATCTCGCCCGCCAGCATGTCGATATCGCGAAACGGACCGGGCGGGCCATGATCATCGGGTTCTTCGACCTGGACCACATGAAGCATATCAATGACGCTTTCGGCCATGATGCCGGCGACGCCGCCATAATCGCCGCGGCAGGCATCTTAAAAAAAGTATTTCGTAATTCTGATGTTATCTCCCGCTGGGGCGGCGATGAATTCCTGGTGATGATGATCAACGCTGACGCGGGGAACCTCGAGGCGATTGACGAACGGATCATCAGCTGCATCAACAGCTACAACGAGTACGCCGACCACCAGTACATCATCTCCATGAGCTGGGGTATAGTGAAATGGGACCCGGCCGCGGGTGCCGAACTCGATGAAATGATCGCGCGGGCGGATGAGCTGATGTATCAGAACAAGATGTGCAAGAGAATATAACACCCCTTATTATTGTTTACCGCTCCCAAAAAGTATTAGACGTGTTTCCAACCGCGTTGTTTAATGCCCCGTTGCCGCAGGGCCCGCGCCGCACCGGGGCGCCCCGGAATTGGCCTCACCCCGGCAGCGCAGCCGCACGCGAATCTGAAAAAATATGATTACAACCTCATATCGGTATTGATGAAATGACAGGATTGATGATTGCAGCGATCGTCTCATGGGTGAACATCGCCGCCTACACGTTCAATGACACGCTCAGGGACATTGTCCCCGGCGGGAAAGGAAGGGAGGCCGTGAAGGAAATCGTGGGCCTTCTCGAAAAGACCGACGTCCACTACCGGAGCGACCCGGAAACCGACGCGTTGAGAAAATTCATGCGCTCGACCATGGAAAATTTCGATTTCAACAAAATCTACGAAAGCCCGTACCTGAAAGAGATGAATAACGGGTTCCGGGGACTCACGTACCAGGGATGCAATACCGATGCCTATTACCTGCTGAACTTTGTAACTGACAACAGCGACCGGTGCGCGGAATCCCGCATCTGGGATTTTACGACACACTACGCATTGAAAAAAAACGGCGCCTGCATAGCCGGCGGCCGGTCTTTCATCTGCTCCATAGATTCGACGACCGCCACCGGGCGCTATTCCCACAGGAACGCGCTGCTGTTCGTGGAGGCCCTGCTCAAAGTGATCGATCCGGTAAACATCCGGAGACTGCATGCCCCGGCGTGCGGCCTCTACCCCGACATCCAGGGCGAGTCGCGGAACGTAATCGATGAATTCTACAGACTGTTCCCGCGCGTGTCGGAATTATTCAGCCGGTACTCGCTCCTCCGGTCATTTCTCACGATAAAGAGCCATAACGGCATTCCTTACACGAACCTGTCCCTCCGGTACGGGTACCGGCTGGAAGCCCTGAAAAAAGACTTCCCGGAGCTTGCCAGGTCCATCAAAAACATCAAGGGGCTCTACTCCATCAACATGAAAGTAAAAAATGACAGGGGCCATACCGTCCTTGCCATTGTCTTTGACAGCCGCGACGACGTGCTGGGACTGGCCCTGAATACCCGCGGCGGCATGCTCATACCGTGGAACGATGAAGGGGACCCGGTCTTTGCCGAAGCGCTGGCCCTGCCGGCGATGCGGGACATCACGTATTCCATGGCTTTTGACATGCTCCACGATGTCCACGGGCTGAAGTTCATCACGGACAGCGTGGTCGTCCGGTGCAAGTACCGGGACACCCCGGGGAAAGGCCAGTGGACCATGGCCCTTGAGGACGTCTCCAAAACGCGCATTACCGGGAGCTACTACCACATCATTCCCCGGTGGCTGATCGACATGTTCGTGCCCTCCAACATGGAGCAGCTGGTCTACGACGTGTCCCGCGTCATGCTGAAGGCGAACGATGGCGCGGGGTCGATGGTCTCTTTTGAATGGAACACGCGGACCCCGGGCAAAACGACGCTGCGCTTCAATGCCGTCAGCGAGTTCATTGACAATTATTTTATAAAATACGGGCTCAGGATCTGGAGCAAATCAACACTATCGAACAGGAAGCTGTTTACAGAGACGCGCGCCCTTACCGCACGCTTCCTGGAAGCGTTCCGGTCCGACTACGGCATCTGAAAAGGAATCCCGGCGGCTCCGGGTATAATTTCTTGACAAATATCGGCATCATGCCGACCATCCATCGCACCGCTGCCGTTCAGGCGGCTTGAACATTTATCTGTAATACAACCGGGCGGGGGCCATGAACGACATTGTAAAATCCATCATACTCGGCATCGTTGAGGGGATCACGGAATTTCTTCCCATATCCTCGACCGGCCACCTGATCATCGTAAACCAGTTCGTCGATTTCACCGGACCATTCGCCTACCTGTTTGACATCGTCATCCAGCTCGGCGCCATCCTTTCGGTCGTCGTGTACTTCTGGAACAAGCTGAACCCGCTGGCAAAGGGCAAGGGCGCCGCCGGACGGAGGGAGACGATCGACCTGTGGAAAAAAACCATCGTCGGCGTTATACCGGCCATGGGAATCGGCCTTGTCGCGGGCGGCTACATAAAGGAGAACCTCTTTAATCCCGTGACCGTTGCCGTGGCCCTTGTCATCGGCGGCGTTGTCCTGATCTACCTTGAAAGAAGAAACAGGGAAAGCACGATAAACACGATCGCCTCCCTCACGTATGCGAACGCGTTTCTCATCGGCCTCATCCAGTGCCTCGCGATGGTGCCGGGGACGTCCCGGTCAGCCGCGACCATCATCGGGGCCATGTTCATCGGCGCTTCGCGGATCGTGGCCGCGGAGTTCTCGTTTTTTCTCGCCGTCCCGACCATGTGCGCCGCATCCGCATACTCGCTGCTGAAGGCGGACACCGCGCCGACCAGCGACCAGTACCTGGTCCTTGGCGTTGGGTTCGCCGTGTCATTCATCGTGGCGCTCCTGGTCATCGCCGGGTTCATGAAGTTCATCAGCAGGCGCAACTTCATCCCGTTCGGGTATTACCGCATCATTCTGGGCATCGCAGTATTATGCTATTTCCTGCTGGTGAAGTAACTGCCGCACCTTGACTATTCTGACTACATGGAACAGGCGGTCCGAACATGATCAGTAAAAAAGAAACGGTATCATTCTATACCCACTTCGCCGGCGCGATAGCGGCCGCGGCCGGCACCGCGTATCTGCTCTACCGGAGCTGGGGCGATGCCCCCGTCTTCGCGACCATGCTGATATACGGCCTCTCGGCGACCGCATTGTTCTCCGCCAGCTCCCTGTACCACGCATCAAAGACCGCGGAAAACGACGAGACCGTATTCAGGAAGCTCGACCACCTGGCGATATTCCTCATGATCGCCGGCACCTACACGCCGCCGTCCTGGGCCTACCTCGCCGGCGGATGGCTCGTGTTCATGCTTGCCGCCCAGTGGACGCTGGTCCTTTTCGGCTTTTTCTTCAAATTGTTCTACCTGTCCGCGCCCCGGCGGCTTTCGGCGGGCATCTATGTGCTCATGGGATGGCTTGCCGTGGTGCCGATCCACAAGTTCTTCATCGCGATGCCGGCCAGTGTCTTCCTGCTCTTTATCGGCGGGGGGGTATGTTTCACGGCCGGCGCCGTTATCTATGCCCTGAAAAAGCCCGACCCGTGCCCCGGAAGGTTCGGGTTCCACGAGATTTTTCACCTGTTCATACTTGCCGGCGCAGCGCTGCATTACGCCGCGATGCTCCTGATGCTTCCCGCCTGAGGGCGGAAACGCCCGCGCCGTCCGCGGCAAAGAATTCAATACGGGATAAATATCTGTTTGCATTATCAACCGCCATGGTCTATGTGTGATCAATAATGATGAGCAATTTTTTCTTTAACCTGACCCCCGATATCGTCATCAGGGCGGTTGAACAGGGAGGTTTCGAGCCGACCGGCCACTGCCTTGCCCTGAACAGCTATGAGAACAGGGTGTACGACCTCATGCTGGAGGACGGATCGCATGTCGTGAGCAAGTTCTACCGGCCCGGCAGGTGGACCAGGGAGCAGATCCTCGAGGAGCACGCCTTTCTGCACGAGCTCAGAAGTGACGAGATCCCGGTATGCGCGCCGCTCCCCTTCCCCGGCGGCGGCACCCTCCGCGAGGTCGAGGGGATACTCTACGCGATATGGCCCAGGACCGGCGGGAGGGTCCCCGACGAGCTCAGCGACGAAGAGATCGGGATACTGGGCAGGTTGTGCGCGCGGATCCATAACAACGGCGCGGCTAAAACGGCCGCGCACCGTATCGCCCTGACCGGCGAATCCTACGGGCTGCAGCCGCTGGCCTTCCTGGAAGAGCACGATTTCCTTCCGCCGCACTGCAGGGCCCGGTACCGGAACGCGGTCCTCGAGGTGGTGGATATCTACGGGACGCTGGCAAAGGGCGTCCCCTTCCACCGTATTCACGGGGACTGCCATCTCGGCAACCTGCTGCACGGAAGCGAGGGATGGTTCTTTCTCGATTTCGATGACTTCCTGACCGGGCCGGCCGTCCAGGACATGTGGATGCTCGTGCCGGCACGGGACCGTGAAGGGCTGCGGCAGCGCGAGGTGTTCCTTGATGCCTACCGGCAGTTCCGCGATTTCGATGCCGCCTGGCTCCGGCTGATCGAGCCGCTCAGGGCCCTGCGGTACATACGGTACGCGTCGTGGATCGCCCAGCGGTGGCAGGACCCGGCGTTTCCCGCCGCCTTTCCCCATTTCGGCACGGTGCAGTACTGGGAGGACGAGACCGCGGACCTTGAAGACCAGCTTGAATTCTTCCATTCACATACCGCCGATCTGCCCGATTCGGTGCGCAGGGCGGACCGCCCCGGGGAGGAAGAGAAGGAACTCACGAACAAGGACTTCTTCTGGGACTGGGAGGAAAAGCCGCCGTCAAAGGGGTAAGCCCGCGGCGGAGCGCCGGCTATATGCTCAGGCGCTGGTGCCCGTGGTACATCTCGTCCCTGATCCGCCTGATCTCGTCGCTGACGATATACTCGTCGAAGCGTCATGGCCCGGTCCATGACGCCGGCGGGCGTGATCTCCACGATCCGGTTCGCGATGGTGTCGATGAACTGGTGGTCGTGCGACGAGAAGAGAAGCACGCTCGGGAAAATTGATGAGGCCGTTGTTCAGCGACGTGATCGACTCCAGGTCCAGGTGGTTGGTCGGGTCGTCGAGCACCAGCGCGTTGGCCCCGATAGCATCATCCGGGAGAGCATGCAGCGGACCCGCTCCCCGCCCGAGAGCACGTTCACCTTTTCAGCGACTCGTCTCGCCGGAGAAGAGCATCCTCCCGAGGAAGCCGCGCACGTAGGTCTCGTCCTTTTCCGTCGTGATACTGGCGGAGCCAATCGACGAGCGTCATGTCATTGTCGAAGTAGCGCGCGTTTTCCTTCGGGAAATAGGCGGTGGTGATGGTCTCCCCCCATTTGATAATCCCCGGAATCGGGCTTCATCTCGCCCATGAGGATCTCGAACAGGACGGTCTTCACGAGGTTGTTCTGGCCCGACGAAGGCGATCTTGTCCCTCCGGTTCACGATGAGGCTGAAATCATCCAGGACCGGTCCGCCCTCGACGGTCTTGCACAGGTTTTCCACTGAAAGCACCATCTTCCCGCATTCCCGGTCCGGCTTGAAGGCCACGTAGGGGAACCGGCGCGATGTCACGGGGATCTCGTCGATGGTGAGCTTTTCCACGAGCTTTTTCCTCGAGGTCGCCTGCCGCGCCTTGGAGGCGTTGGAGCTGAAGCGCTCGATGAACGACTGGAGCTCCCGTATCTTGTCTTCCTTCTTCTTGTTTTCCTCTTTCTTCTGCTTGACCGCCAGCTGGCTGGCCTGCGCCCAGAAGTCATAGTTGCCGGCGTAGATCATGATCTTCCCGTAGTCGATGTCGGCGATATGCGTGCAGACCTTGTTGATGAAATGCCGGTCGTGGGAAACGACAATGACCGTGTTGTTGAAGTTGTAGAGAAAATTCTCGAGCCAGGTGATCGATTCGATGTCGAGGTTGTTGGTCGGCTCGTCGAGCAGGAGGATGTCCGGGTTGCCGAACAGGGCCTGAGCAAGCAGCACGCGCACCTTCTGTCCCCCTTCCAGCTCTTTCATCTTCTTAGTGTGCAGCTCGTCGTCTATCCCGAGGCCGCCGAGGAGGGCCGCCGCGTCAGGCTCGGCGTCGTAGCCGTTCATCTCGTCCAGCATCTCCTCGAGCTCGGCCGCGCGGTGGCCGTCTTCCTCTGAAAAATCATCCTTCGAATATATCTCGTCCCGCTCCTTCAGCACCGCGTACAGCGCCCCGTGGCCCATGATCACGGTGTCCAGCACGGGGTATTCATCGAAGGCGGACTGGTCCTGCCGCAGCATCGCGATCCGCTCCTTCGGGTTACGGGAGACCTCGCCGGTTGACGGATCGATCTCGCCGGAAAGTATTTTCAGAAACGTGGATTTCCCGGACCCGTTCGCGCCGATGAGCCCGTAGCAGTTTCCAGGGGAAAACTTGATGTTGACTTCCTTGAAGAGGACTCGCTTCCCGAAGGAAAGCGAAATATCGGACACATTGAGCATTGTTTTCAGACCTTCTTTTATAAATTGGTTGTTTCCGGGATGGCTGTACGTGATAGGCAGTGAAATTCAACCGGCATCACAATGTCGCAGAGCAGCCCGCGGTATGACACTATGTACTAAACAAAAAAAGGCGTTGTGATGTCAAGGAATATACCGCGAACGCGGCCGGTACTACCCGCGCCGCCATGCCGCACCCTGCCGCCCTGACCGCTAGAGCCTGAACGGGAAGTACGCGGTCCACACCAGCGCGTCAAGCAGGGACGTCTGGAGGCAGAAAAGCGCGCAGCCGGCCACCGCGGCCCGGTACGCCCATGCCGGCGTGTCCGGCGTCAGGGCCAGCAATGCCGCCAGGAGCCCGATCGAGCCGATACCGACGACCGCGAGCACAAGACGGACCATGACCCATAACCCGGCGGAGGGATGGGCTATCATCGCGAAGGTGAGCGGCATCCAGAGCGCGGAAAAAACGAGGATTGCGGCATAGAGCCAGTGGAAGGCCCGGTATGAAAAACGTCCGGCAATCACCGCCTCGCCGGCAGGCACGAAGAAAAGAAGGAAACCGGTGAACGCGATATAGCCGAGGGCGGCCGTAAGCATTGACACCGTATACAGGGGGATGATCGATTTAGGCACGTTTCCCCATAGATACGCGGTTTTGTCCGGGTTGGACAGGAACCCGTGTACGTAGCTGCCGATAACCGCGCAGCCCCCTATGATATTGATTGCGAGCAGCAGAATGTTCTGGCGTTGCAGCGACATATCTCTTATTCCTCCCGTCCTGATGGTGCGGCCGGGCTGCGGACGACCGCCCGGTTAATAATTGAGCGGATCTTCTCCGCCATGGCGTCGTAGTCGGCGCCGCGCGCCTGGACCGGCTCCAGGAAGGCGAGCTCTATTGTCCCGGGCCGCGGGAGCAGACCGTTTTTCGGCAGCGCGTCATAGGCACCGCTGATCGCCACCGGGACCACCGGTATGCCGAGCTCCGCGCTGAGTATCGCGAACGTCTTCTTGAAGGGACCGATGCTGCCGTCCCTGGACCGGTGCCCTTCCGGGAAAATGACGAGGTTCCTCCCCGACGCGAGAACGGAGGCCGCGTTCCCCAGGGCCGACCGGAGGTCCCGCTCGAAATTGAGAAACACGACATTGGCTTTTTTCATCAGATAGCGCACCGGCGCCCTTCGGGCGAGCGATTCCCTGGCGAGGAAAAAAGTATCATGGAGCACTTTGTCCGGCAGGGCTATGGCGATAAGGAGGACATCCATGAAGCTCTGATGGTTCGGGGCGATGATAAAGGGCCCGTCGGGCAGATGGTTGATCCCGCGGTAGCGCAATTTGAAATAGGCCCGGAAAAGCGGCCGGGCGATGAACCTGACGCACCGCAGCAGGTTCACCCTGCTGCGGACGGTGGAGGGGACCGGCGCGCCCAGTATCTCCCGCCACCCCACTGCCATGTCATCCATCCGCGTCCTGCGCCCGGCGACAAGCCCGGCGAGTTGCTCCACCGTCTGCGTGTGCGCCAGCTCCTGTTCGTCAATCGCGACGCCGAACGCGGATTCGATGAACACCATGAGCTCAACCCTGTTCAGAGAATCAAGCCCAAGGTCAAGCTCGAGATGGTGCTCCGGCCGCACATCGGTCCGCGACAGCGAGCCGAGAAATTTCTTTATTATCTGATATTCCCGGGTGGCGGGTTCAGCCCGACGACCGGCAGCGGGGCGGTCCCCCTTCGCGAAGTCATCGAGCAGGTACCTCTTGAGCTTCCCGAGCCTGGTGCGCGGCAGTTCCTCGTGGCAGATGACCAAATCCATAACGCGCCGGTAGCCGGGGACCTGCGTATTATAGCGATCGATGACCTTCCACCTGATGGTCTCCCGTATGGTCGTCACGCCGTCGTTCTCTAACGCGCTGAAATCAGGAAGGACGACTGCGGCGAGGCGCCCCCCGCGGAGGAAGACGCCCGCCTCCCTTATATAGGGGGACGATTCAACGAGCCGCCTCTCGATCTCTTCCGGGCTGATGTTCTTCCCGTTCGGCAGGACGATCATGTCATCCGTCCTGCCGGTCACGCGCAGGTAGCCGTGGGAGTCAAATTCGCCCAGGTCCCCGGTATGGAACCAGCCGTCCCGGACCTTCTCGGCCGTGGCCGCGGGGTTTTTGTAATAGCCCTTCATCACGTTGCGGCCCCGCACGAGGACCTCTCCATCCTCGATTTTCACCTCGATGCCCGCCATGGGCCTGCCGACGGTGCCCGGCCTGATCCGGTCGAAATGGTTGAACGCCACCAGCGGCGCGGTTTCGGTAAGGCCGTATCCTTCAACGAGGCGGAAGCCGAGCGCCCACAGGTCGCGCGCGACCAGCCTGTCCATGGGCGCCCCCCCGGTGAGGTATGCGCGCACATGCCCGCCGAAGGCCCGGTGTATGCGCCCGAAAACAATGCGGCCCGGCCGGTTGCTGCCTGCCAGTCGCACCAGCATGAACAGCAGACGCACCGCCGGGCTCGCGCGTATCTTGCGCATGATGCCGGCGTGAAAGAGCTCATACAGCTTCGGAACGCCGAGGAACATGGTAACCTGGTGCCGCTGGAGCGCGGCAAGGATATCGTCGGAGGAGAGGCTCGCCACGATGACGACCGAGGACCCGATGCAGAGGGGCGCTATGACCGTGCCCTGCAGCGGAAAGATATGGTGGAACGGCAGCAGGCCGATAAGCCTGTCGCCGGGAACGAGCATGCCGAGCGTGGAGATCCCCTCGATGCAGGCGGCCAGGTTATCGAAGCTGAGCATCACGCCCTTCGGAGCGCCCGTTGTCCCCGAGGTGTAGAGGATGAGGGCCGTATCGCCGGGTTCACCCCCGCTCACCGGCCTGCCGCTGCCGGGCACAGGCGCCGGCATGTCGTCAAAGAGAAGGACCGGCACCGCGTTACGGCATATCGTCATGGCCTCCCGCACATTCCGGGAGCAGCCGGACGAGCAGAGGGCGGCTGATGGCGTGGAATCGTCAAGAATCACGGCGAGGTCAGCCGGCGCCGCGGTAGCGTCGAGCGGTACCGGGATGCCCCCGTTCAGCCAGACCGAGTAAAACGCGTATATCCATTCCGGCCTGTTTTCGGAACAGATCGCGACCCGATCGCCTTTCCCGATGCGGTAGCCCGAGGCATAGGCCGCCACACGGGTTAAAAGATCGGTATAACTGATCGGTTCATCACGATAGATCAGAGCGGTCTTGTCATGGTCTGCGAGCATCATAGGCGATTACCCCGGCATTTGAATCGTCATCCTCCCGGCCAGACGAGCACGATCAGGACATATGCAATAATCTTAACAAAATTGAAACAATGTCAACAATTAAAAAAATGGGGATACTTTTTGGTTTGTGTTGCGCTTGTAAACTGACTGTCAGGACCTGCCGGACACCTTGACGATGAACCCGTCCTTCTGGAGGGTCTTTACGATAAAATCCACCTTGTCGCCCTGGATGATTATTTCACCGTCTTTCACGGTACCGCCAGCGCCGCACTGCTGCTTTAACCGCGCGGCAAGGAGGGACAGGCGGTCGCCGGGCAGGTTCAGGCCCCGTATAACCGACACGGTCTTTCCACCCCTGCCCTTGCTCTCCCGCTGCACCCGGACAATACCGTCACCGGGGCGCGCCGCGGGCCTGGCGCCGCTGGCGCGGTTTTTCCGAAGATCGCCCGAATCTGTTGAGTATACTATTTTATCCGACATGACTTCTTCCCGCCCTGCCCCGGGCAGGCGCACACCGGGCCGCGGCGCGCGCCCGCACACGGTGCGGTCACTTTTTCAGTATGGCGTTCCACTCTTTCAGCTTGTCAGCCGCGGCCGCGAACAGTGACGCGGTATCGCCGTCAATCGTGACGGATTCGATCTTGTCTCCCTGTTGTATGGAGTTTACGGTCTTCTGGTCCTCGGCGCCCATGACCGCCCCGAACACCGTGTGCTTGCCGTTCAGCCAGGCGGTCGGCACATGGGTGATAAAAAACTGGCTCCCGTTCGTGTTCGGGCCGGCATTCGCCATGGAAAGAATACCGGGCCTGTCGTGCTTCAATTCGGGCGTACATTCATCTTTAAATGAATACCCCGGTCCGCCGGTGCCGGTACCGAGCGGGCATCCGCCCTGTATCATGAAATTCTCAATGACCCGGTGGAATTTCAGGCCGTTATAAAATCCCTTCGTTGCGAGATTGACAAAATTCGCCACCGTGAGCGGCGTTTTATCCGCATACAGCTCAAGCTTGATGTCGCCTTTGCTCGTTTTAATGGTTGCCGTTAATGAGCTCATTGATAGTGCCTCCTGTTCTTTCGTTATCCTGTAAACCGCGCCACCCCGCGCCTCTCCTTTTGATCAATGAAAATGAAAGCCGTTATCCCCGCAACTACAATTTATCTTCCTCCGCGGGTACCGTTACCAGCTCCATATATTATTTTTTCTTCTTCTTTTTTTTCTTTTTCTTTTCAGTGATATCGGCGCGTTTAACGATCGGACGGGATTCTCCCTTGCGGTCCTTGAACTCCTTTAATATCACCTCGGCTTCTTTAAAGGGGACCGTAAGAAACGAAAAAGAGTCCATCACCTTTATCTCCGTTACCTTCCCTGCCGGCACCTTCGCCTGGTTGTTGATAAGTTTTATCAGTTTCCTGGGGGTCAGCCCGTCCTTCTTCCCGAGTGATATAAAAAGCCGTGCCGTCCCCTGTTTGTCAACCGAAACCTCGTTGAACTCCCGTATGTCGGTATATTTCTTTTCACTCAATTCGTCATCCAGGGTATATTTCAGGAGGGCGGCGACGACATCGGTCGGATCATTCTCCCTGAGCATCAGCAGGGCGGTCTTTATATACTCCTCGTGCGCCATGTCATGTATCATTTCATCCAGCTCCGCCCTGATCCTCTCCCGTTTGATCGACACGATATCCGACGCGCGCGGCACCTTCTCCTTGCGTATCGCCGTTTTCGTGACCTTCGTTATGTACATGAGCTTCCTGTATTCGTCCGGGCTGATGAAGGTGACCGCGATCCCCTTCTTGCCCGCCCTGCCCGTCCTGCCGATGCGGTGGATATACGAGTCCGCGTCCTGGGGAAGGGAATAATTAATGACATGGGTAAGGTCGATGACATCGATGCCCCGCGCCGCCACGTCCGTGGCGACAAGCACCTTTATCTGCCGCTTTTTGAACTTGTCGAGTATCCGCTCCCGCTGGGACTGCGACAGGTCGCTGTGGATCCCGTCCGCGTCATACCCGCGGTCGACGAGCCTTCCCGCCAGCTCGTCCACCGCCACCTTCGTCCTGCAGAAGACCAGGCCGAAGAAATCCTTCTGGACGTCGATAATCCTGCAGAGGGACTCGAGCCGGTCAGACGGAGCGACCTCGAAGTATATCTGGTCCGTCAGGTCCACGGTGAGCTGCCCTTTTTTCATCGCGACCACCCGGTACTTGCGCATGTACTGCTTCGCGATCGCCATGACGCGCCCGGGCATGGTGGCGGAAAAAAGAAGGGTCCTCCGGGCGGGGTTCGTATGCTTGAGGATCTCTTCCACCTCCTCGATAAACCCCATGTTCAGCATCTCGTCGGCCTCGTCGAGGACAACGTATGACACCCCGTCAAGCGAGATGCTTTTTCTCCTGATATGGTCAAAGACACGGCCCGGCGTGCCGACCACCACATCCACCCCCTTGGCGAGGCGGTGGAGCTGGTCGGAGATGGATTGCCCCCCGTACACGGGCATGATCTGGAATTTCCGGCTCCCCTTGAATGAATTGATCTCCTCGGAGACCTGGATCGCGAGCTCGCGCGTCGGCACCAGCACCAGCGCCTGGATGACGCCCGCGTTTTCACGCATCACCTCGAGCAGCGGCAGTCCGAACGCCGCGGTCTTTCCGGTCCCGGTCTGCGCCTGACCGATGATATCGACATCTTCGTTGAGAAAGATGGCGATCGTTTTTTCCTGGATCTCTGTCGGCTCTTCAAATCCCTTTTTTTCAATCTCATTCAGGGTGATATCCGACAGGCCGAGGGCCTTAAACTTTTCCAACAGCATAATTGCTCCTTGATCTACTATGCGGTCATAACGCGGCATGACCGTTAATAATACAATAGATTTATTGCATCACACCGATTGCCCGTTCCCGGCATGAGCCTGTAATTGGAGAGTGGAATCGTCGGTAATGTCATTATATCACTATTATTTTGAACGACTGTAATAAAAAAATCCCATTGGACGGTTTTTATATTGACATAATTATATTGTACGCCCTTCTATTATTAAAGCAAAAAGCATACAAGGGGGTACAGAATGAAGAAATGCGTCTATACTGCAATTATTACGGTAATCGGCATAACACTGTCACTGCTGCCGGTCAATGCGGCCGGCGGGTGGAAAAAGATCAAGGACAGCGGAGGCGTCAAGCTGTACGAACGCGCCGTTGCCGGAACCGACCTTATGGAATACATGGCGGTCGGCCCCATCGATGAGAAGATGGAGGTGATCGGGGAAGTACTGCGCGACGTCCCGTCGTTCAACAAATGGCTGACCGACTGCTACGGCGCACAAATCGAAAAAAAATACGACAGGAACAGCTTTCTCATGTACATGGTGCTGAAACCGCCCGTCATCGAAGAGAGGGACATTATTCTGAAAAACAAGACCATGTACGACTATGACGGCGGCAAGGCGCTGATCACATTTAACTGCACCGACGAGATAAAGATCCCCCTCGAGAAGAAGCGCACCAGGGTGACGATAATGGACGGCTCGTTCGCCATGGAATACCTCGGCAGGAACAAGACGAAGTTCATCTACAAGCTCAAGGTCGATCCTGCCGGCAGCATCCCCAAGAGGGTCGCCTACGGCGTCATGAAGACCTATCCCTATGATTCGCTGAAGTCCCTGAAGAAGATGATGTCCAACAAAAAGTATGCCGCCGCTGCGAAAGGCAGCGAAGAAGAAAGGCAGATCAACCGCCGTGTCGCCAGCGAGCCTGTCGTAAAAAGGATCCTCACCGCCCGCCTTTCAAAATTCAGCAAGAACCCGGCAGCCATGGCGGCGGTCATCGCGGCGGACAGGAACGGGATCGGCAGCATCATGAAGAGCGGCGGGATGTACGCCAGCGTGGAGAAAGCCACCATTGATATTTTCATAAAATACGCGGAAAAGACAATGCAGGACAAGAAGCTTGTTGAAAAACTCAAAAAAGACAAGAAGCTGATAGCCGAGCTGACAGACATGGTCGTGACCGACTGCGGAGCGACAAACGATTCGTTTGAAAGCATTGTGGCAAAATATACCAGGTAGTACCGTCCGGGGGGCCCCTCCGGGTGCCCCCCCGCTGCCGCACCCGGTCACCGTCCCAGAAAACCCAGGACGCCGGTCATGATCATCTGCGCCGCCAGCGCGGCCAGGATGAGCCCGGTGATTTTGCTCAGGATCGACAGGCCCTGTTTTTTCACCACCCGTTCAATCACGCCGCTAAGATAGAGGAACAGCCCGACGCACAGCACGGCGGCGATAATGGCGGCAATGCCGACCATCCGCTCCGCCATCCCTGATAGCTCGCCCCCCATGACGAGCAGGGCACCGGTGGTCGCCGGCCCGACGGCAACCGGTATGGCGAGCGGGACGACGGCAATGTCGTCCGATCCGTCCTGCTCCTGCTCGCTCTTGGGTCCCCTGACAAGCAAGAGCGCCGAGAAGAAGAGAAGTATGCCGGTCCCGATGCGGAAGGAATCAAGGGTGATACCGAAGAGGGCAAATATCTG
Source organism: uncultured Spirochaetota bacterium (assembly GCA_963827275.1). Classification (GTDB taxonomy): domain Bacteria; phylum Spirochaetota; class UBA4802; order UBA4802; family UBA5550; genus RBG-16-49-21. The sequence goes on along the minus strand of CAWHAA010000007.1, from coordinate 246,323 downwards.
GTTCCCGATCAGGAACAGGATAATGCACACGATAACGACCGAGGCGGTGGTCTTGAGCGCTATCTTTCTTTTTTTGGGGCCGTCCATCTCTTTCGTCATGGAGAGAAATGTGGAGAGAAGGAAAAACGGCGTGAGGAGGAAAAAGAACTTGATGAAGGTGTTCACAAAAAAGCTGGTCATGGCAGGTAGTCCCGTATGACTGGATACGCCACGATAGAGTAATAGAGCGCCGCCGCATGGAGCCCGGAGCCGGCCAGGACAAAGAGGTGAAAAATCCCGTGGAACCCGACAAGCCCCGGCTTCGGATCGGGCCGCTTCAGCGCGTAAATCAACCCGCCGACGCCGTACATGGCCAGCCCGGCAACCAGCATCATTTTCATCACCGAGATCGGGACCGCCTGCTCGGGTATCGCGTCGACAGTATCCCACAGCAGATACATCGGCACGAACGCGATGGCGCACAGGGGCGCGTAGATCGCCACGTTTGCCCAGTTCGGCATAACCAGGTACCGCAGCTTCACCGCCATCCCCGAAAGGGCGAACAACCACACCGCGGCCAGGACACCCCAGCGGATCCCGCCATGGGCGAAGATGTACAGGGGCCCCACATAGGACCCGGCCATCATCATGAAGATGGCGCAATGGTCCAGCTTCAGCCAGAGGCTCTTATCCGTTTCGGATAGCTTGTTCGCGTGATGCATGAAGCTCGAGGCATACAGGAATACATACGAGATCCCGGTAATGCTTACCGCGACCGCAAGGAATGCATCCACATCGATCGAAGAAATGAAGAAAACCGCGGTCATTAATATACCGCCGATGAGACCGATGAGATGCGTTATCGAGTTAAACAGCTCGTTTTTTTGTATGCGCATCGCCTGCAACCCCTTTTTTGCGGCTTCGCGTATCGATTATCATCAAAATTCCGGTTTGTCAATTATTTTACCGGCATTTCCGGGCAGGGATTTTCAGTACCTTTTATCGCGAAAACGGCTGAAACAGCGTCCGAAAGCATGCTTATTAAATGACTCCGCATTCAGCCTCTGCGATAAAATTTTCAAATTGCCGTTGCTGTAAATTGACTTGACAGAAGGTTCTTTATATCTTACTATTAATCACACATTTATCCTGATCCGCGATATGAAGAAAAAAGCGCACGGCGCTTGACTATACATGCCGCATACCCATGCAAAAAATCGCGCATGCTACGCGGGAGAGTCGTATTTTGCTCTTTTTTGACATAGTCGCATGTCGCTTCCTTCAAAAAAATCGTTTTTTGTGTCGGAAGGAGGACTATGAGCGGCGTACCTGCAACAGAGAGGATACTGGTCGTAGACGACCAGGCCCTCAATACCGATTACTATCGCTCCCACCTCACTTCAGCCGGATTCTCCGTAATTACAGCGAACAACGGCAGGGAGGGCGTCGAGCTATTTAACACCGAGCGCCCCGACCTTGTGCTGCTTGATGTCGTGATGCCGGATATGGACGGCTATGAAGCGGCACGGCTGATGCGGAGCGATCCCGCGTCGCGCCACATCCCGATAATTTTCATCACCGCCGTGCAGCCTGATACACCGGGCAAGCTGAATGCGCTGGAACATTACGCGACCGATTATATCACCAAGCCGGTCAACGACGCGGAGATAGTGTCACGCATTAATGCGTCGCTGCGCATGAAGAGGCTCTTTGACGAGCTGCAGGCGACAAAAAGCCGTTCCGAAGCGGGAGATAATAAATACCGGAACATCATTGAGAACATGGAAGAGGGGTATTTCGAGACCGACCTCGACGGCAACCTCGTGTTTTTCAACGAATCGGTGGTCAGGATCATGCGCATCCCGCGCGATAAGCTTCCGGGCATGAACAGCCGCGAATACATGACCATCCGGACCGACAAGAAGAAAAACGAAATATTCAAGGACATATACCGCTCGGGCAAAGCCTCGGATTTCTTTGACTGCGAGATCATCAGGGGCGACGGCAGCATCGCCATCCTGGAGGTGTCCGCGGGGCTCCTCCGCGACGAAAGCGGGGCCGTCACCGGCTTTAACGGCGTTGCCAGGGACGTCACCGAAAAAAAGAAAGCAGAGCGGGAGATCCTGATAAAAAGCTATGCCATTGAAAAGTCGATGAACGCCATTGCCATCACTGAGCCCGGCGGCGGCTTTTCGTTTGTCAACAACTCCTTTCTTACGATGTGGGGCTTTGCCGATGCCGATCAGCTGCTCGGGAAAACGATTCTACAGTGCTGCCACCCGGATACCCATGAAGACCTGCTGAACGTCTTCGAGGTCCTCGAAGAGATCGGCAGCTGGGTCGGCGAGCTCTACCTGAAAAGGACCGACGGGTCGAGCATCTACACCATTCTCTCCGCCTCGATGATTAAAAACGAAAAGCAGGACAACATAGGGATCATCCTTTCCTTTGTCGATATCACGCTGCGCAAGAAGGTCGATTACGCCCTCCAGGAAAAGCACAGGATCATCAGCAAGCGGAACAAGGATATCGAGCGCGACCTCAAGGTGGCGCAGATAACCCTGCGCGACATCATGAACCAGCAGGTGCCCAGGCTTGATGCCATGGCCATCGATTTCCGGTATAACCCGATGGAGAAGCTGGGCGGGGACTTTTTCTGTTTCTACCCGTTCCTCAAAGACTCCTTCGGCATCTTTATCTGCGACGTATCGGGCCATGGCGTCGCCTCTTCGCTCTACCTGTCGCTTCTGAAATCGATAACGGACAGGCTGTCGGTCAAGTATGGGCAGAGCCCGGTGCGCTTCATCACGCAGCTGAACGCGGAGCTATACGGGCGCATGTCGTCATATTTCATCACCGGCATATACGGACTGTTCTCGCGGCAGAAGAAGTCGGGGGAGTTCGTCTTTTCCTATACCAACGGCGGCCACCCCGGCCCGATCGTGGCGAGGAGACAAGGCGATATTGCGCTCCACATGGGAAAGAGCACGCTGATCGGCATCAGCGACGACATCGCGTTCGACTCAACGACGATACGGCTTTCCCCGGGGGACAGGATGTATCTCTATACGGACGGGATTCCCGAAACGGCCAACAGGCAGAAAGACATGCTCGGCTATGATGACGCGCTGCTCGAGCTGTTCAGGACAAACGCGGGCGAATCACTCGGCGAAAAGCTCAACACTATCATGAAGAAGATAGTCGAATTCAGGGACGGCGCGGACATCACGGACGACACCCTTGTCATCGGTTTCGAAGTAAAATAATGAAATGAAGGCCGGACATGGCCCGGCAGGAACGCCTACCTCTTGCCGCCGCCCATCAATGACGGATCGATGTTCCCCGGTCCCCCGCATTCCGGCGTATAGCAGGTAACATCTGTGAAAGCGCAGGGTTCATTGCACGAAGGGCACTTCTCCGGCGGCTGCGCCTTCTTCACGGTATAGCCGCACTGCGAGCATTTCCACCAGGTTTCAGGCTTTTTCTTTTCCTTTTTCATGCCACCTCCCCGGTGATCGGGACGCCGCAGGTCATTACTTTAAAGCCAGGAGCTCACCGCCGATCACCCTGATATGTTTTTTCTCTTCATCGATGATTGCGTCTATTTTATCCTTCCCGAGCCTGTCCGGCACCAGGTCCTTCATCCCGAGATAGAACACGATTGAATCCTTCTCCGCGCCGAGGGCGCTCATCAGGACTCCCTTGATCGAGGAGATGTCGATCTGCTTTTCATAGAACACGCGCAGGTCCGCAAGCGCCTTGAGGTACTGGACGGATTCATCCATCGGGTCGAATACGGTCGCTTCTTTTTCCTTACCGGAGAGCGCCGCCCTCATGGCCGTGAAGGTCTTTTTATGTTCCACTTCCATGGCAGAAAGCTGGGTCAGGAGCTTTTTATAGTGAGCGTCGGCGATTGTTTCAGCAGCGTTCCGGTAAAACTCGGCGCCGTTTTCTTCAATTTGTTCAGCCATTTTGAAGATATCATCAGCGTTAAAATCAAAGGCCATCGTGCCCCCTCCTCTGGTGATCATTTCTGTGAACAGGACCGGCGCGGGTGCGCCCGGCGGTCAGGTATTAATTTGCCCGGGTGACGATTTTTTGTCAATGACTATAATCGGCCGGGCGGCCGGTCATTCAAGGCCGCCGCAGAACGCGTCCACGTTCCTGCCGATGACCTCATGATTATAGCCGCCCTCCAGCAGGGCATACCGGCGTCCGCCGCACAGCCGCCCGGCGTGGTCCTTCATCAGGCGGCCGAGTTCGGCATAATCGTCCGGGTACAGGAGGTTGCCCCAGTCGTCGATGCCCTGGTCGAAGCCGGCCGCGGCAACGACAATATCAATATCATGGAGCCCCTGCATGAATTCCTCCACCTCGGCGATATACCCGCGCCGCTCGCGCGCCATCGGGTTCAGTATCGACACCCTGAAGCCGTCCCTCCGGTCCTCCAGAATATTGATGTTCCCGTCGCCGGTGTGCAGGTCGAAGTCCAGGACAAAGGCCGACCCGATCCTGCCCTCGGCGCGCAACCTGAGCAGACTGATGCTGATATTATTGAAAAAGCAGAACCCCCAGCAGGAATCGGCCGAGGCGTGGTGGCCGGGAGGGCGTATCACCGCGAACGAGGGGGCCCCCGCGTACGCCCGCTCCGCCGCGAGTATGGCGCCGCCGGCGGAGAGCGACGCCAGCTCGTACAGGCGCCGGTTGCCCTTTATGCGCTGGAGGTGCGCGGCGCTGTGCGCGCGCAGGATGTCCTCGTCGGAAGCCGGCTCCGGGCGGATTATCTCATACCGGTCCTTCTTCGAGGAGAGGACCTCCATGATGCCTTCCATCCGTCCGGGCGCGGCGGCGGGGTCCCCGGCGTAATCCGAGTCGTAGAATTTTTCGTGGAAGATGATTTTCATCGGGCCACCTCCTCCCGGCATGTGCGGACCGTCAGCTCTTTCCCGGCCCGGGGTCTCCTTCAACCCTGTCCTGGTCATCAGGTTCCTCTTCGATGTCTCCCTCGAAATCAATCATGTCCGCGGCGTCTGATGCGGGGAGCTCCTGCACCTTTTTCAGCTTTTTCTCGATGGTGCGCGATTTTTTCGAAGCGGACTCGATCGTGTTGCTCGCCTCCAGGAGCTTTTTATGCGTCTTGTCAAGCAGGTCGCCGAACCTCCCGAATTCCGTCTTGACCGCTCCCAGGAGCTTCCATACCTCGCTGGAGCGCTGTTCAATGGCGAGGGTCCGGAACCCCATCTGGAGGCTGTTCAGCAGGGCCGCCAGCGTGGTAGGGCCCGCGACCACGATACGGTATTCCCTCTGCAGCACGTCGCAGAGCCCCGCCCGGCGTATCACCTCGGCGTAGAGCCCCTCGGTGGGCAGGTACATGATAGCAAAATCCGTGGTCCCCGGCGGATCGATATATTTCTCCCTGATCGTCCTGCCCTCGCTTTTGATCACCGTCTCCAGCCGCTTCGCCGCCTCGTCGGCCATCGCGGCGTTGGCCCGGTCCTGGGCCTCAACGAGGCGCTGGTAATCCTCCTGGGGAAATTTCGCGTCTATGGGGAGCCAGACGATATCATCCCGGTCACCGGTGCGGCCCGGCAGCCTGATGGCGAATTCGACCTTGTCCGCGCTCCGCTTTTTCGTGGCCACGTTCTGCTCGTACTGCTCCGGCGCCAGCACCTGCTCGAGGAGGATGCCGAGCTGGATCTCGCCCCATACCCCGCGGGGCTTCACCTTTGTCAGCACGTTCTTCAGGTCTCCGACGCTGGCCGCCAGGGTCTTCATCTCCCCGAGGCCCCGGTACACCATCTCCAGCCGTTCGCTTACAATTTTGAAAGATGCCCCGAGCCTCTGCTCCAGGGTCGACTGCAGTTTCTCGTCCACGGTCACCCGCATCTGGTCAAGCTTTTTCGCGTTGTCCTCCTGGAGATGCTTGATCCTCTCCTCGATGGTGCGCCGCATGCTCTCCATCTTCTGCTCGTTGGTGTTCGTCAGGTTCAGCAGGTGCTTGGCGAACGAATCCAGCTGTCCCTTGCTGCCGGAAAAGGAATCGTTCATGCTTTTTATCATCGAATCGCCGAACACCCTGAACGTGTTCATCAGTTCTTCGCGGGACTCCTTGGAGTGTTTTCCCGATTCGAGCCTGTTCTGCGACACTTCGTTCCTGATGGTTGACTCGGTGCCCTTGATTATCTTTTCAAAATAATCGAGGGCTGACCGGAACTGGACCAGCATGTTTTCGCTGCTCGCCTTCGAGGCCTTGTACGAAAAGAAGGTATTCACCAGCAAAACGGCCAGGCCGGCGGCGCACATGATCAGCAGTATGACGGGAATGTTCATCCATGATCCTCCATTTGGCTATAAACGTATATACGGTTAAATTAAATTCAATCAGTTTTTCCGGACCTGCAGCGGTAAAACGGCTTTTTTTATTCACCGTACCTGAAAATGCAATAGTATACTATCATGCCAGCCATGACAAATAGCGTCATGGTAAAATTTTTTTACTTCCCCCGGTTTTTCGAAAGGGAAGCCCTCTCCCGTTCTGTCCGCCCCCCTGGCCCCCGCAGGGGGGACGCAGGCCCGGGCCATGCATGATTTATGCTTGATTAATTCCCGAGCCGGTTATATATCAATTTAAACGGTCCCGCAACAAGGACCGCCGACCGGGGCACGTTACTACATACTGCATTCTTTTTTTATTCACAGGAGGGTGATATGCCGGCATTTTTTGAAGTATATAAAGACAAGAAGGGGGGCTTCCGCTTCCGCCTCAAGGCCCCTAACGGCGAAATCCTCGCCTCAAGCGAGGGATACTCCACGAAACAGAGCTGCATCAACGGCATCGATTCTGTCAAGATACACGCGGCGACCGCGCAGGTCATAGAGCTTAATCCCGATCGCGACCTCCTGGATGCCTGCGACCGGGGCGACCTGCAGGCGGCGAAAAAAGCGCTCCGCCAGGGAGCGAACCCAAACGCGCTGGACCGGGAAGGAGAAACCGCCCTCCTTGAGGCGGTCGAATCAGGCAACCTGCCGCTGGTCCAGCTCCTTGTCCGCAGCAGGGCGAACATACACCAGGCCGATTACCATGGAGAGACCCCGCTCCACGAGGCGGCGGAGGAAGGGCATGAGCAGATCGTCGGCTTCCTGATAAAGCAGGGAGCGAAGATCGACGCGCGGGACAATACGGGGAACACGCCGCTGCACAAGGCCCTCCTCAAGGGGAAATGGAGGGCCTCGCAGGTCCTCGCCAGGGCCGGCGCAAAGACGAACCTGGTGAACAATGACGGTAAAACCCCGCGGAAGATAGCTGAAGAGAGGGACTTCGAGCTTGCGGCGCAGGCGGCGCCGGTGAAGAAAATCCCCGGGAAAAAACTGAAAAAGCCGGGAACCACGGCAAAAAAGAAAAGATAATGAGCGCCGGCGGGCGTCACTCCGCCATATATCGCTCCGCGTAGGCATGGACCGCGTCGCGGTAGGCCCGCGCCGCCGCCACCACCCGCTCAGGCACCCTGCCCTCCGCGATCTCCTTGAGGCGGAGGGCCTCTTCCATGTTGTTCTGCAGAACCGGCTCGCCCAGGCAGAGGACGCCGCGCACCAGCCGCGTCATCCTGAAGTTCCGCGCGTACACGCCCTTTTTGCATATGCCTGCGCGGTACGCTCCGTGATATGCTTCCCGCGCCGCGGGCACCTTGAGGTAATCCCGAAAATTATCGACCACGTATTTCGAATAGATCGCCGAATTTTCCAGGTCCGGCGAAATGACCAGGCGGAGGAACTCGATCCGCGACTCTACGGCGTCCAGCTCACCGCGGAGAAAGCAGCCCGGCACGTACGCGGAGCAGAAGTTTTTCTTGACCTCGGCGATAGAGGCAACGACCTCTTCGATATCTTTCATCTTTTCATCGCACCGGCCCTGGTTGCCCAGCATGATGCTCTTGATCCTGAGGTACTTGCTCCGGTACCCGGTATCGTCATCGTACGCGTTAAAATGCGCCAGCACGGTGATGTGCGGGCGGAACGCGTTGATGAGCCGGGCCCGCCAGGGCATCTCGTACTCGCTGTTGAAGAACTTGAGGCGCGCCCGCTCCCCGCCGGCACCCTTCAGGAGGCGGTCAGCCTCCTCCTTTGATATCAGGCGCTCACCCATCTTCTCCATGACCGCCTGGCGGAAGTTACCCTGCTTCCACCGGTCAAAAGGCACCGGAAACGCCTGCCGGTTGTCCTCCCTGGTAAGCATCACCGTCGCCCCGTCATTCTCAAGCATCTCCCTGAGCGCCTTTGCGGTGGCGAGATTCAGCGCGGATTCATGGAACCTGATCAGGCGGCCGTCCGGGCCCCGCAGGGACATGAACTTGCCTTCCCGTATCGCCTCCTCCATGGAGCCGGCGCTGTGCCCCGGGTCAATCGCGACACGGAGGCCCTCGAGCGGCTTCATCCCGCCCGCGCCGAACCGGAAGGACCGGTCGTCCATTGCCCGCACCTTCCCGGCAAAGTCAGCAGGGAAACGCGCATTCCCCTTGGCCAGGTAGGCCTCGCGCACCTCGCGGTCGCTCAGGACGCGGAACATTTTTATGAACACGTCATATTCTTCCTCATATACCCTGCATTCTGCCTTTCCGGATTTCCTGTCCGCGGGCGAGGCGTACATGGCGACAGAAGATGCATCAATTGAATAGAACTGCTTCAGGGAATCATCACCCACCAGGAGGTCAATGCGTCCGCTCCGCCTGTCGCAGCCGGCAGGAAACAGCATCGCAATAATCATCAACGGCACTGCCATTTTTTTCATTGGTCTCTCCGCACCATCTTCAGGTTCCGGCGCATCACCGTCATACATTCCGCAATTTATGCGCCGCACGCAAATTCTTCTTGATAATATTATCCGCATGCACTATACGTCAACCGGATTCGACAATCAGGATAATTTTTCCCATGCGGCACGGCCGGGGAACAATCAATGCTGGAGAGGAGATGCGTATGTTAGACAAAATAGGAAGCGCAATCATTCCGAATGTAATCGGGATCGGCCTGATGGTCGTCGGCTGGTACATCAGCATCCTTAATGTTGGCCTTACCCGCTTCCAGGCCGATGTGCTTTTTACAAAATGGACGCTCCTGGGTCTCCTGCTGATAGTTATCGGCGCGTACCTTCCGCGGGTATGGAGCAAAATCAGCGGGAAATAATGTAACCCCTGACGGCGTTTCGCTTTCCTGTTGCCAGGTACCGGTAGTTCTGAATGCATACTAATGTGGCATTAGAAATGCATATGACCGCAGGATTTCAGGATATTGAGGGCATAGTATTGATAATTGAGAGATCAGCTCACTAATATTTGTATTATTACTTAAATAAGTCAACTATTGTATACAATCTACAGAGATCGCCTTTGATAACTACCGATAACTATCGGGCAGATCAAAATAATAGATCTATCTAAATATAAGCCTATTTGTGATACATCAGACAATTGCCAGACTGCTAACTGATAATTCTGTATATAGTATATAATAGTTTAAAATATACAAACAAAGCCTTTTTAAATATTAAACAATTATACTAGAAGTATCAGGTAAACATATTGACAGGGATTGTAGAAAATAGAGAATATCATTCTACCCTCACTGAAGAAGTTTTTAATAACAGATTTTGAATGTAATCTCAATATGAGAAAAATTTCTTCTTTAAAACAAATGATTAAAATAAATACCGCCCAGACGGTTTGCGCAAATATGATTTTTATCTCATCAAAGGACAGAGAATAACAAAATGTTGAGATTCCTTGTACTGATTATAATTTCAACCATTAAGGTCCACTGCAACAATCTCCTGTCACGTAAAAGATTGATGAAGATGACAGAGCGGAGGCTGGTCCGCGGCATACGACGCGCCTATACGAACGTCCCCTTTTATAAAAAACTCTATGATGACTGGGGCGTCGATATCGATGATATAAAAACACTCGACGATCTGCGAAAGCTCCCCTTTATCACGAAAGATGATGTCCGCGAGCAGTTCCCTGACGGCATCGTTTCCAGGAAGCATGATGTGGCGGACTGCCATTATTCTGCCACCACCGGTTCAACGGGGCGGTCGCTGCCATTCGTATTCACGAAGTCAACGTTCGCGTTTTACGTCGCGACCGGCATACGCATGTACACCATGATCGGCTACCGGCCATGGCACAAAATGGTATATATCAAATATACGAAGATCAATTATCCGCATATAGGCCCCTTCCTCCGCACGGAGCACATCCCCTCGACCATTCCGGTTGAAGAGCAGATCGCCATGCTGAGAAACGCGGGCGCCGACCTCCTGCTCGGCTATGCGTCGCTCGTGTTTGAGATCGCCCAGAAGGTGACCCCGGAGGACCTGAAGCTGATCCGGCCGAAATTCATCGGCATCAACTCGGAGCTTTCAACGAAGCACCAGCGGGAGTTCATCGCGAAGGTATTCGGCTGCCCGGTATACGATGAGTATTCCACGGAAGAGACCTGGATGGTGGCGTCGCAATGCAGTGAAGGCCATTACCACCTGTTCATTGACAACGTATGGGTGGAATTTCTTGACAGGAACGGCAACCCGGTCAAGCCGGGAGAAGACGGCGAGATCGTGCTGACCACGACGCGGAGCGACGCGATGCCCTTTATCCGCTACAAGATCGGCGACATAGGGCGCTACAGCGATAGTGATTGCGCCTGCGGCCTCGGGTATCCCCTCCTGGAATCATTCGAAGGCAGGGCGGATGATTCATTCATCCTTCCGAGCGGAAAATACGTGTCTTCCCTGAAAATACTGAACACCTTTACAAAGTACATAAAAAAATACCTGCACCTCATGGAGGAGTTCAAGATCATCCAGAAAGAAAAGGGTGTCGTCGTCATCGAGCTCGTGCGGGGCAAGGAATACAACGAGCGCCAGTTCCGGGAGCTGATCGACAGCCTCAACGAAATATTCGCCGAACCGGTGACCATTACCGTCGAATTCGTCGATCATATCGACATGAAAAAAAGCATCAAGCGCAAGGCGATAGAATCAAGGGTGAGAAACAAAGACGAGGAACCGCTCCTGACATCAGCCGTCTGAAGCAACGGTTTCCTATTGCAATACTGTCACATCTTAAACAGAGGAGAGAAGCATAATGACAAAGGCAAGAGTGTATCTGATCGCAATTATGACGCTCATCGCGGGCTTAACCTACACGCACGTATATCCGTGTGACGTGGTCGTGGTATCCGCGAAGGCGTCCACGACCGGCAGGCCCTTTCTCTGGAAGAACAGGGACTGTTCAGCGAACTGGCACCAGGAGATCAAGCATTACCCGGCGGTAACGGCGAAGGCGGGCGACTACATCATGGTCAGCGCTTTTGACGACGCCGCGGAATTGAACAATGGCGACCCGGAGAACCCCTCCGGCGGGGTCAATGCGGCAGGGTTCGCGGTATCCTGCACGTCCGTGTACGAGGACTTTAACCCGCTCCATGAATTGATCAATATCAATACCGACCTGATCAGGCACGCCCTGCAGGAGTGCGCCACGATCGCGGACTGGGAATCACTCCTCAAGAATTTCCACAATACCCACAGAGGGAAAGTAATCAGCGGGAACTTCGTCGTCATTGACGCCAAGGGCGGCGCGGCGCTGTATGAATGCTTTACCGGATGGGTCATCTCCGGCGCCTGGCCGATGGATTTCAGGAAATACGACGCAAACGACGGCAGGATAACCGAATTCCACGGTGGCCTCTTAATGAGCTACACCACCGTCGTGGACGAAGGCGAAGGGGACGATTTCATCGGGTTCTTCGCCCGCGCCAACGCCAACGCCTATATCCCGTTCAATTACGGGGAAGAGCGGCGCGAGCGCATGGAGTACCTGCTGACCGACCTGGCCAATACGAACCGGCTGAATTACCGCAACAGCATGCTTGAAATCAACAAGGACGTGTACGGGCAGCAGGTCGACGGGACCGGCAACGTGCTCGACCAGGACGACTGCCAGGACGATTACAGCACCACCTACTGCATCAGCAGGGCGGCGACGCGGCTCTCCATGCTGGTGGACGGGGTGGTCCCCGGCAGCGATCCGCGCCTGAGCGTTTTCTGGTGCGCGCTGGGCGAGCCCTCGGTCGCCCTCTTCCTCCCCTATTTCGTCCATGCGGGGGAAGTGAGCCCGCTCGCCTGGGCCGACGGCCTCGACCTTGACGGCAACTGGCATGACCTTAACGACACGAGCCTTCTCGCGCGGGCATCGAACGCGCGCGAAACATTCGAGGGCCTCCTGTACGAAACGAACACCGGGGACGTCCTCACCGGCATGGACGACCGTTCCATGAACAAGAATGAGCTCGCGAAAATCCAGGCATGGGCCATCCCCATCGAGGAGTACGTTTTCAGAAGGTGCGAGGAGCTCCTGTACGACATGACCGCGCACCCGTCATACCTGACGCCGGACACCCTGCGAAATTTTTCCAATTACAGCGTGCAATACGCCTACCGCAACTATATCGAAGCCGACAACGAAGCCTATGCATGGAGCTACAGCAAGCCGTGGGATCCCCTCTGGATCGGCTACACGCGCGGCGGGTTCGACGATGACAGCGTTATTCCGCTGGCGGATGTCTCCGGTTCATCGGGCGACAGCCTGCTGGGCAGTCTCCTTGACCTGTTCGGGATATAAGCGGGAGTCAGCAGCGCATGATCCCGGCATTAAAATTCGACACCGACGAAGCGGCCGTTACCGCGCCCGTGACCGGCGGCGGCCCTGAAAAGCGCTTTTCCGGCGCCCTGCAGCTTGCCCGCACCAGGTTCAGCGGCATCAAGCGGGCCCTTCCGTGGCTGGTGGGGGGTGCGATACTCGCGTACCTGATCTGGCGTATCGAGTACACCTCGCTGCTGGACGCGCTCTCCCGCGCCGATGTCGCGCTCTACTGCGCGGCCCTGGCCGTCTTCATCGTGCTGAATTTTATTACCGACACGCAGAACCTGTACGCGATACTGAAGAGCTCCCATCATGAGATCTCGTTCAAGGACGCCAGGCTAATACGCGGCGCATCATACCTGCTCATGATCATCGACTATACGCTCGGCATGGGAAGCATCGCGTATTATCTGAACAAGCTGAAGAGCATCCCGCTCCTCCGCGGCATGGGACTGATGTTTCTTTTGAACTACACCACGCAGGTTTCCCTGACGCTCATGGCCATCGGGGGGACGTTCCTGGCCGCTGACACGTCCTCCGCCTGGCTTGAAAAAATCGCGGTCATCTGCGCCGGCCTGTTTGCGTTCTGTGTCCTGTCCGTCCTGCTCATCAAATACCTTCCCGATTTCAGGTATATCAGGAAAATCAAGCAGAACGACCTGTTCAAGATTTATATTGAAACATCGTTTCCCACGTATATCATCAATATTGGATACCGGTGCGTATTTTACGCCACCTTCATTCTTTTCTTCTACGTTGCGATACGGGCCTTTAACATCGAGATACCGTTTACGGCCCTGATCGCGTATGTACCGGTCATCCTGCTGGTCATCAGCATTCCGATATCGGCGTTCGGGCTCGGTACCTCGCAGGCGGCGATGCTGCTGCTCTTCAAGGACTACGGTTCACCGGCGCAGATACTCGCGTTCAGCCTCGTCTACTCCGCGTCGATAATCATCGTTCGCGGGCTCATCGGGGCCTGGTATTACAGCATAATCACGAGACGCGTATCAAGTAAATACAAAGCAAGTTTTCTACGAGGAGAAGTCTGATGAAAAAACAATTGTTCGCAGCAGTTTTTGCCTTTATAGCGGCATTATTGATTACAAGCACCGGGTGCGATAGCTCAGAAAAAAAAGATAATTCAGGGATGTTCGCCGGCCTGTTGTCCGGTCCTGCCACTGACAGCAGCACTGATCCGGTCGTCGATCCCCCGGTCAATCCTCCGGTCAATCCTCCGGTCGATCCTCCGGTCGATCCCCCGGTCAATCCCCCGGTCGATCCTCCAGTCATTCCTCCGGTTACCGAGACGTTGCGATTGGTATTTACAGGCGACATCGCGATAGGAACCAGCACGCAGACGGCATACCAGTACGTCGCGGAATATCTGAATGGCGCCGACTTCGTCTTTGCCGACCTTGCCTGCGTTATGACTGCTGCCGCCCCTATAGCGGGCCTGTCTTACGCAGGTATCGATGCCGTCTCAGTCGCCAATGACCACACATTTGCCGGCGGCCGTCCCGCATTCGACAGATGCCTTGCGATGTTGAAAGCGGCGGGGATAGCTCCAATTGGCGGCGGGTCCTTCACGGAAGCATACACGGCTAAAATCTTCGACGTCAAAGGAACAAGAGTGGCATTCCTCGCGTTTACACTGGTCGGTGAGGAGACAATTATCCGCGCGCAATCAGCAGACAACGGCATGGTGCCACAGACCGGCGTCGCCTGGTTTTACACCAAGTACGTCAATCCGGCCATCATCGCGGCAAAAAAGACGGCCGACATAGTCATCGTTTCCATGCACTTCGGCGCCGACAAGGAGACCCTTCCCAATTCGGAGCAGGACCGGTTCGCGCACCAGTGCATCGACCAGGGAGCGCACCTTGTCATAGGCCACCACCCCGGCGTCATCCAGCCGGTCATGGTGTACGCGAAGGGCTTCCTCGCCTATTCCCTCGGCAACCTTGTATCAAATACAAGCGTCACCGCGGCCAAACGGGGAATGATGCTCGAAGTGCTGCTGCAGAACAAAAAGATATACCAGGTGAACAGAAAATACGTCCAGATCAACAGCTCGTATCAGCCGGTGATGCAGTAGCGGGCATGATAAGCTTTAAGATTGAAAGCAGCGTCAACGGCATGTCCGCGGAACGCGCCCTGCAGGAAAAGCTTTCAGAGCTGGTCCCGTTAAAGCACTTTGTCATCACGGGATATGCGAGGAACGGTCTCTTCCTGCTCATAAAAGCAATGCGCTGGGACAGGTCATCGGAAATGATCGTGCCCGCTTTCACCTGCTCAATCATCAGGCATACCGTTGAAGAAAGCGGGATCACACCGGTCCCTGTTGACGCGGAGGACGAGGGGATCAATATCGACCCGGAAAAGATACGCAGGGCGATAACACCCCGCACCAAGGCAATCTACGTGGTGCATACCTACGGCGTGGCGGCGCAGATTGACACGATCTGCGCAATCGCCAGGAGGCACAACCTGCTGGTCATCGAGGACCTGGCGCACGCCCCGTTTTCCTTCTACAAGGGGAAGCAGCTCGGCACCTATGGCGATTTCGCCCTTTTCAGCTTTATTAAGAAAAACATCAATTATGAGGGCGGCGCCATCGGCACCAACAACGCTTCGATCCATGCAAGAATGGTGATGCACCAGAGGGAGCATGACCGGCAGCGCGAGGGATCTTTCGCGTTATTTCTTGACAATGCCGTCCGGATGGCGGGCGCCTGGTGGGAAAGCGGATTTTCTCTCGGGGCCCTGGCAGTGATGAAGTTCAATGATTTTCTCAATGTTCTCATCTATAAAGGGGCATACGGCATCAAGATCGACGAATCGAGGTTTTACGCGAGCGAGGGCAGCAGCGCTAAAACGCTTGGCCAGCTTGATTCTCTTTTCAAAAAATACCGTGACAACAAAAGCGGTTACAGGAAATTCAAGGACATGGTCCCGGGCATCGTCATGTACGACATACCGCAGCGCGAGCCGGACACCCTTCCATTCTATTTTACCGGCGCGATCACCGGCACGAGCCGTATCTACAGGGCATTGTCATTCAGGACATGGCGGAACAGCAATGAGCCGGGGAGATATCCCCGTGCGGATTACCTGTACGCGCATTACAGGGTTTTCTCGAAGGCCATTCTTCTTTTCAGGAAAAGAACCGTCCGCGGGAAGCACGCGTAGCTGAACGGTACCGCGACCAAGGCACATGAGGGGGGATTGATGAAAATACAATTAGTGCATGACGCCGCAGTTCAAACGATTGAACCGGAGGTGCTGCAACCCGAACAGGAGCCTATCACCAGCCGTGATTATTTTTTAGTCCAGAACAAAGGGTTCAATTATTACGGCATCGACCTGAGCAGCGCCGACTTCAGCAGGCTCGAGGGCATCATCAGCGCGTGTGAGCAGGTTGAAAAAAGCACCTGGACGGCACAGGAAAATTTCTACGAATACCTGAAAAAAAGCACCCTCCTCATCTACACGGAGAAGGACGGACGGGTGGTTGCCTTCTGCCTGGTTTCCCTCCTGCTCATTAACGATTACTGCTTCTTCACCAATGATGAGACCATGGTACTCAAGGAGTGCCAGGGCTCCGATCTCGCCCTCCATATCGTGACCACGGCCTTCCTCTATTTCATGAAGAAGCTTGACCTGGGAAAATCGATCAGGAAATTCATCTATGTCTCCATCTCTGCGAACCCGCAGGTGATGAACAGCTACTATCGCAACTCCTACTGGAACAAGAAGAAATACGACAACTCGTACCATCCCTCGAAGGAACTGGTCAGCATCCATCACGCGTACCTGGAAAAATACAGCATGTCCCTTGTCAATCCGGACTACCCCTTCTGCGTAAAAAACCTCTTTCCCGGATCGCAGCACCTGGACTGGACGAAAAAGAAGTTCCAGATCCAGGAGGGAGTGAAGAAGCTCATGCCGCCCGAATTTGACCACAAGGAGCGCGGCGACGCGTGGGCATACATGTACATGACAACAATGATGGGGGCCAACAGGCTTTTCCTGCTCCTGGCGCTCATCTCCTTCGGCAGGAAGGCCTTTTTCAACGAGCGGCTTGGCCTGTTCAGGAGAAAGAAGCGCCTCCTGGCCAACCCGAAGCTGACCAGGGTGCGCCTTATCGACGGCAGGTTCGGCGACAGGCGGATATCGGACAGAAGGACCGCCGACCGGCGGACCGGCGGCACGTGGGACAACAAGACCGAGAGGAGGTCTTCGGACCGCCGCATGACCGACAGGAGGAACACCGCACAATAGCCCGCAGGGCCGGACGCAGGCCCCTCCCCTCTGTATCAGGGGATGGCGCATGCCCTCCGCGGCACCGCACGTGCCGCGATCGATTATCGTTGGAACACGTCACCGGATGAACCGCTTATAGCGCACTACTACCTAAAGCCAGGGAGACAATAGCATGACAGAAAAATTCACCAGGGAACTCACTCCGACAGAGCGTACTTATATCATTAACGCCGAAGAATGTCCGCCGTTTGCGAACCAGATAATAATGGAAGGCACGGGAGTACTTGATCTTAAATTGTGGCAAAAAGCCGTAGAGGTCGCTTCAGCCGCAAATCCGGGCAGCAGACTGGTACTAAAAGGAAAGCTGAATTTCACCCGGTGGGTGGATTCGGGAAAAACCCCGCGCGTACGTGAAGTTGACGGATCAAAATGGGACGGCCTGAGCCCCGAAGGCGCCCCCTTCCTGCTTGACCCCCTTGACCCGTATGAAGGGCCCACCTGTGAATTAGTCCTCATTCACGGCAATCCCCTCAGGGTGGCCATCCGCACCATGCACGCGGTAATGGACGGCAGGGGAACGATCAACTTTCTATTCGCCATCACCCAGGGATTACGGGGCGAGGCCCCGATAGGCTTCAACTCAAAAATCACGGAATACGAGATCGCGAAAAGTTTCCAGCAAAACGGAAGGGTCCCGCCCCCTCACAAGTATCTCTCTCCAACCGGCAAACCCTCCGGGGACGAGCGCGGCTACACCTGGCGGAGATTCACCTTTGATATTCCCAAGTTTCCCAACGCGGTAGGACAGCTCGCGGTCATCATGGCGCGTGAGGCCTGGAGCCATGCCGATGGACCGGTGCGCATCGCCATCCCGGTGGACATGCGGCCGCGGAAGCCCGCCGAGTTGTCGCTCGGAAACCTGACAAATTTCATGTATGTTGAAATCGAAAAAAACACGACCCCTGAAGACGTCACGCAGATCGTCAAGAAGCAGCTTGAGGAAAAACGGGACGGCGAACTATACTGGGCAGACCAGATGGTGCGCTACATGCCGATGTCGGTGATTCGCAAGGGATTACTGAATGAAATAGAGACGAAAAAAAAGACAGGGCTGTATCGGAATTCCGGCGTCATATCAAACATGCAGGAGATCCCCCACAAAATCTTCGCCGGCGGCGGTTTCATGCCCAATAACGGGCTGGGAATCCCGCCCTGCGTTGATGTTATCCCCTTCTTCTGCGGGATGGCAAGGAATACCGAGTTAAACAAGTTTGTAATGATAATCAGCGTTCCCAAGGTCCTGGCAAACAACGGTCGCCTTGATGCCATGGTAAATAAAATTAAAGAAGGGATGAAGCCCGCGCCACCCAAATGAAAAGACCGGATCAGAAATACAGGCCGCTCTCGGCTTCGATGCGCCTCTATCTCGCGGCGGACCGCGCTTCTCCTCCCTGCGTGAACCAGATGATCTACGAGGGGACCGGACGGTTCGACCTCAAGAACTGGAAGGAGGCGGCACGGACCGCTTCTGAAGCGAACCCCGGCAGCAGGATCGTCCTCAGGGGCCTGCCGGGCAGGGAAAGATGGATTGACTCGGGAATAACCCCGACCGTGCGGGAAGCGGACGGGAGCGCGTGGGACGGGACGGGGTCCGACGGCGCCCCCTTTCTCCAGAGCAGCTTCCCGGTCAGAAAAGGGCCCAACTGCGAAGTCGTGCTGATACAGGGGCACCCGGCGCGCGTCGCGTTCAGGAGCCATCACGCGATAATGGACGGGCGCGGCACCATGACCTGGGCAGAGGACATCTTCCGCGTCCTCAGGGGCGAGAAGCCGCTCGGCGCGGAATTCCTCATGACCGAGATCGATCTCCTCAACGTGCAGTGGGGAAAAAGAAAAAATCCCCTCCCGCACACCTACCTCCCCCTCGCGGGAAAGGCCGTCGGGAACGACACGAGCCCTGCGTGGAAACGGAGGACAATCATGGGCAGACAGCCCCGGCTGCTCGCGCGGGTGATGCTGCTGACGGCGCGCGAAGCGCGCCGTCACGGCGACGGGAACGTCCGCATAGGCATACCGGTTGACCTCAGGTACCGGCGGGAGGGCCTCCGCTCAACCAGCAACCTCGCCAATGCCATCTATATCGACATCGACCCCGGGACCGGCGTTGACGCGCTTGCGGCTGAAATCAACAGCCGGGTCACGAACCTCTATGACGGAGAGGTCACCTGGGAAGACACCCTCGCGAAGCATGTTCCCATCCGGCTTTTTCAAAAAGGCATCGAGATGGAAGGGGCCCGCAACGCGAAATCCGGCCGGTACCGCTTTTCCGGATTCATATCGAACCTCGGGCGGGTGGAGGTTGAAAAATTCTCGTGCGATGGATTCAGGGCCGAGACGTTCTTCGCCGTCCCCCTTATCGCGCCCATGATACCTTTCATGATGACCCTCTCGGGCGCGGGTGACAGGAGCGAGCTCCTCATCAACATGCCGCGCAACCTGTCGACAGAAGGAAGGCTGGAAACGGCCATTAACAATATAATCGCCGGCCTTGATTCTGCCTGACGATACCGCGGGTTCCGCCATCCATAACAAACAAACACAGATATGGATATCATGATGGAGGGTTAATTCATGGACGCGAAGTACACAAGGAAATTATCTTTCAACGAGCGCATGTTCGTCGTGGCGAACAGGCTCTCACCTCCCATGATGAACCAGGGAATCTTCGAGGGAAAAGGCGTGCTGGACGTTGACCTGTGGAGGGCCGCGGTTGCAGCGGCCTCCGAGGCCAACCCGGGAAGCCGCGTCGTCCTGCGCGGCGTCCTCGGCTCCTGCCGCTGGGTTGATTCCAGCGTGACGCCGCCCGTTATCGAGATCAAAAACTCCGGCTGGTCGGGGAACGGATGGGAGAATGCGCCATTTTTAAAGAAGCCGCTTGACCTGAAAAAAGGCCCCACCTGCGAGGTGTTGCTGCTCCCGGACGCGACAACCCCGCGCGTGATCTTCAGGACCCACCACGCAGTCATGGACGGCGGCGGCTCCTTTACCTGGATCTTCGATATCATGCGCGCCCTCCGCGGAGAGCCGTGTCTCGGTTCCCGCTCGGCCATTACCGACATGGAGCTGGCGAAAAGCTTCGAGTCCGGGTTCCGGACCCCCTATCCGACGGAGCACATACCGCCCACGGGCCTCGCGGACGGGAACGAGCCAGGCTTCATCTGGCGGCGGGTCACACTAAAGGGCCGTCCGCACGACCTGCTCGGCCAGATCGCCGTAATCGTCGCGCGTGAAGCATGGAAATATTCCGACGGCGTCGTGCGGTTCGCGATCCCGGCCGATATGCGCCACCACCAGCCCGGCCTGCTCTCCACGGCAAACCTGACATTCGCTATCTACATCGAAGTAAAAAAAGACACCACGCCCGAGCAGGTGTCCGCCGATATAGCCCGGCAGCTGGAGGAGAAGCGAGACGGCCTGCTCACGAAAGGCGATGACCTGATACGCTACGTCCCGATATGGATGCTTGACATCGCCGCCCGGAAGGTCATCAACGCGAGGAAAAAGCGGGGCATATACAGCATTTCAGGCGCGCTGTCGAACGTCGGCAGGATCCCCCTCAAGCTCATCCGGGGCGGGGGGTTCGAGGCAACGGCATTCTACTGCATTCCGCCCCTCAGCGACTACGTGCCGTTTTTTCTGCTGATTACGGGGAATGATGATTCAGTGGAGCTCATCCTTTCACTGCCGAACGCCCTCGCCACGAAGGGGCGGCTGGAGGCGGTGCTGAACAGCCTCACAACCGGCATACGTTAGAAGCGGAAGATCTTCCCGATCCCCTGCAAGAGCCTGTTCACCGCCGGGGACCTGCCCGCCATGCAGAAATCGTATATCGCCCGCGAAACCTCCGGCGCGCGCAGGTAGCCGTAGAGCTTGTGGGGGTCCCGCTTCCCGTCAATGACGTAATTATTGTACACGATCGCGTCACGCGGCGCGATGCCGCGCGAGCTGGCCTGGTAATCATCCGCCAGGTTGTAATTGATGGCCACCGGATCGTCAAGATCGGAAAAATTATGCCAGGCATGGAGAATGTTTTCCGGCGTGACCGGTTTCCGCTCCTTCCGGTAGTCCCTCCCCTGCTCCAGCAATATCTTCTTGAGTATCAGCGGCATCCCCAGCGGCGATCCGATGGTTACCAGGGTGTTGATCGTCACGTCAGGCGTCGTCTGCATGAGCACGTCGTATGATATGATCGTCCCCATCGAATGGGCCACGAGCAGTATCTCCTTGTCCCCGAAGCGGCGCAGGACCTCCGCAAGGCGCATGCGGATGGCGTCCCGCGCGAGCATCCCGCGGAACCGTGTTACGGGACAGTCCCGGTGATAATAGCAGTCCAGGTCCCGGAAGAGCCTCCGGACCAGGATGTTCGCGAACTTGTCGAAATTAATGAAGCTCTTTTCGTCGAAGTACATGGCATCGAGCTTCTTTTCAAGCTTGTCCAGGAGGTTCTTCTTGATTGTGCTCGGCGCAAATGACCCGTACGCGGCGGGGTCCCCCGGCAGGTACGGATCATCGAGAAAGGCAGCGCTCTTTTTATCCCTGACCGAGGGGTCCTGCGGCATTTCATGCATCAGGTCCGCCCAGTATACGAGCTTCAGGGTAAAGGGCAGGCCCGGCCGGCCTATGTTCCGGAGCCCCTCGCGGACCGATTTTTTGCACCATGTTTCAAGCAGGCCCTGCGGCGGTTTGTTTTCAAGGCCATGTATGACGATGATGATCTTTTTCCCGAACAGGCTTTTGAACAGGCCCATGGCGCGATATCCCCTTGCAGCACTACGGCTTCTTTACGAAAGGATGCAAATCTTTTAGTCCATAATCGCCTTTCCTGTCCAGTATTTTGCATTGTATATAATCATTTTTCTCACGCCCACTGGCCCCCGACGCGAGCGCCCCTGCCAACGACAAGGCCCCTGTCCAGGGCTTTTTTTATAAAGTGCCTTATTTGAAAGCTGGCTGGTTTGGATAAAACGATTTCAGTTGCATAGGCTGCAACCTACGAAGATGCTTTTTCATATGTATTAATGGATTGCATTATACATGGGACACCACGACGCATAATTGCAGCGGCCTGCCGGGCTGGCAGTGCCGGGACTGCCACAAGTCCTCCGGGGTGAATTACCAGTACCCGCCGCTCAAGAGGCGACATCCATGTCACCGTAAAAATATATTGTATATAATAATACACCATACTATCATGGAGTTCCTGGAGGTAAACAAAATGAGCGGCGAAGAGCATACTATTCACGATTTTGATATTGCATTAATTTGCGAATATTTTTCCAGCATGGAGCGTCAAGGCCCGGGAAGCCGTGAAGCAACAATAAAAGCATTGAGCTTTATTGACAATATCGACGAAAAATCAAGCATTGTTGATCTTGGTTGTGGTACAGGAGGTCAAACTATAGTTTTGGCTCAAAACATTCCGGGGAATATTACAGGCATTGATTTGTTTCCTGGTTTTATAGAAAAATTAAATGACAATGCAAAAAAATTGAATCTTCAAAGCAGAGTTAAAGGCGTCATTGGTTCAATGGATAAACTTGATTTTCAATTAAATGAATTAGACCTTATCTGGAGTGAAGGAGCAATATATAATATTGGCTTTGAAAAAGGCATGAATTATTGGAAAAAGTTTTTAAAAAAAGGCGGCTACATTGCCGTAACTGAAGCATCATGGTTTACAGAAGAACGGCCAAAAGAAATATTTGATTTTTGGAATGAAGCATATCCTGAGATAGACACCATTCCAAATAAAATTGCTCAAATGCAAAAAGCAGGCTATATTGTTGTGGCATCATTTATATTGCCGGAGGTTTGCTGGACTGAAAATTTCTTTAAGCCAGGAATAACGGCACAAAAAGCATTTTTGGATAAATACAAAGGTAATAAATCAGCGGAAGAATTTATAAAATACGAAAAACACCATGCCCTACTTTATGATAAATATAAAGATTATTATGGATATGTATTTTATATTGGAAAGAAAATATAGAAGCCCCGCCCCTTCGAGCCAGGCCGCCAGGCGGAAAAAAGACGCCTCGTCCCCGAAGGGCGCGATAAACTGGACACCCGCGGGCAAACCCTCCGGCGTTCAGTGGAACGGTGCATAAAATCTTAATCACTGTCCGGCGCTTTTTGTGCCGGGAAGGGTCTTATCTGAGAGGTTGCCGGCTCAGATAAAACAGATTCAGTCGCACAGGCCCCACCCTATGAGTATGCGTTTTCCCTGTGCATTAAAATACCTTGACGCGGCAGAATTGCCGTGATGTATATAGAGCATCAATGGTGCAGGTGATGAATTCGACAATCTCATGCATATCCAGCTTCGCCCGGCGTGCCGCAGTTGCGCTCCTGCTCGCCGCGCCGGCGTTCTGCCTCGACCAGGTCATGAAGCTCTACATATGCCAGACCGAGCATGACCTCGAGGAGATCACCTCGTGGGAATATTCCGACCCGGGAAAATACCGCCAGGCGACGAAAAACGGGACGCTGATGCCGCTCGACGCGGCGCGGGATTCAGCGGGGACGAAGATCATGCTCGAAAAGATTCAATGCGACGAAGAATATAGTGTGATTGTCGAAAGGGAATATTCCGTGGAAGGCAAAAAAGCGGTCCGCATGGACCGCCTCTCCGGCCCGGCGCTCGCAGCGTACTGCCCCCGGACCCTGAAAAAATACGGCGACCTGTGCCGCTGACGCGGCGCGCTATACCTTTCTCTTCAATTCTTCGTACAGCATCTTCGCCATGCCCAGGTTCGAGTTGCGCGACATGTTCATGGCGTATTCATCGTAGAGCATGTCCTCGAATATCTCCTCGGCGAAGCCGCCGTTCAGCCAGCCGCTCTTGTTCACCGTTTTCCGCATCTCCTTGAGCATCTTCCCGACAAGGATCGACTCCATCTCTATGCAGGCGTCCCAGAGCCGCTTGTCCTGTTTCGCCCCGGCGGTTGACCGGGGAGCGCCGCCGCCATTAATGGTCTCGGCAAGGACTTTCTTGAAGGATCCCGCCGCCGGTCCCCCCGGCGACCCGGCCCCCTTCGGTACGCGGACCAGCCGTGACGCGAAATCAACGTCGTTGAGCGGTGTCCCTGAAAGCGGAGTGGTTCCCTGTGCAGTCATGCATGTCACCTCACTATTAATTCGGCATGGAGCGCGCCGGAGGTTTCCAGCGCCTTCAGTATGGATATGATGTCCGCCGTGGTCGCGCCGGTCGCGTTCAGCGATTCCACGAGGTCCTTCACCGTGGCGGAATCGCGCAGCTCCGCGGCCGACACCTTCTTCCCGGTGTCCCTGATCTCCACGGTGAGCCCTTCCCTGCTCACCATCGCGGCGGACAGCTTCACCTCGCCGCCGGTAACGATGGTGCCGTCACGCTCGTTCACCACGACCTTCGCCCGGTATGCCGGGGTTATCTCGATATTTTCAATTGTTGATATGAATTCCGGTATGCTCACGCTGTCAATGAGGCGCACCTGGATCCTCCCGCCGCTGGCCAGCACCGGGCTCGACTCGGGATACTTGCCCGCCACCGCCTTGATGATGCTGTTCCCCACGGTGTAGTCCCATTCCTTGAGCACAATGAAGATGAAGCGCTTCTGCTCGTCGTCCCTGTCGCGGAACACGATCTCCGGGTGTATTTCGCGCTCCACCACGGCGCCGCAGCTGATCTGGCCTACCGTGCGGACGGCCCTCCGGTCGTTTTTGATCCGCGGCACCGCGAGGGTGCCCTGGGCGACGGCATAGACGGCATTGTCGGCGCCGCGCAGCGGCGACTGCGCGAGGATCCCCCCCTCGAGCGACTTGGCGTCCCCTATCGAGGATACCGTGACGTCGACCCGGTCGCCGACGCGCACGAACGCCGGGAGCTTCGCCGTGACCAGCACCGCGGCGGTGTTCGCCGAGGTGATATCGTCACCTTCCATCCCGAGGTTCTTTAACAGATTTTTAAGCGATGATTTCGTAATGGGGGACTTCTTTGTGTCACCGGTCCCGGCAAGGCCCACCACCAGGCCGTAGCCGTAGATCTGGTTCTCCTTGAGGCCGTCGATATATGACAGGTCCTTCACCTTGACCGAAACTTCCGCGCCCCCCCGCGCGCTCCATGCAAGCGCCAGGAGCAGAAGCGTTATTATTGCGTATTTCTTCATGACGTTACCGCGTAAGCTCCCCGAGCATCTTTTTCAGATAATCTATGATGATCCGCTGTTTTTCCTCTTCCGTCAGGCTGGCGTTCGCCGCCTCGTCCTTTTTGAGCGCCGGCCGCTGTATGTTGATCCCCTGCTTCAGGCCGCGTATCTCCATGGTAAAATCCGCCACGTTTCCCGAATCGACGGAGCGTCCCTTGATCATGGCGGGGTCCACGAGGCCGGTAACGGTGACGATGTCGGTCACCCCGTTGAAGGTGTAGGTGCGGCTCCCGGCCACGCTGACCATGGGGCCCACCCTCCTGAGCACGCGCGTGGCGATGGAAAAGGACGCCCTGCCCTTCATTGCGAATTGCGTGCCGTCGTCACTGACAATTCTCCGGTCGGCCGCAACCCGCGGGAGGAAGCCGGTGATGGCCATGTCCGGGTTCGATGATACCGCGGAATTGCTCTTGTCGCTCATCGTGAGGTTGAACCGCATCTCGGAGATATCGTTGACATTCACGACAATGACCGTCCCCGCGCGCAGGTCCTGGTCAGCCGCGTAGGGGTTCCGGTCGCGCCATATTGTCTTCGCGTTCAGCATGCACCCGAGGGCGATGAGGAGCGCGTATGCGATAAATGCCTTTTTCATAATTTCAGTTCGACCGTCCGTTCATTCAAAATAACGCCCCGCACTACCGTGGCGCCCTTCAGTTTCACCGGGATCATGTCGCCCGCGGCGCCGTCCTGCATGGCCGTTCCCGCCCGTTCCACGGTGATACGGGCATTGACGACCTGGAACCGCACCGGGCTCCCCGCCCTGACGATGCGGCGCGGGGCCTCAGCCGCAAGCGTCACGCCGGCAGTCCGCACGATGCGCACGCCGCTCCCGTATACCGTGATCCGCCCGCCGGCATGTTCCCGTATGCAATCAGAAATTTCCTTTGAATCCAGGTATCCGTCGGCATAGAGCGCGTCATCGATGCCGACCGCGCCTACCCGGGAAGCGGTCTCCCCGTCGGTTTCAACCTGTGCTATGTCAGATATCGTGAGGGGAGCGTTTCCCCGTTCAGCCTTCGGGTACAGGTACAGACCCACCTCAGCGGCGCTTGCCGCGCAGGAAAGAACGGCTACGAGGATAGCGCAGAAACGTGCCTTCATCACCGCTTCAATCCTATCGCGGTCCCCAGCATTGAATCCGACGTCTGAATCGCCTTGGAGTTCACCTCGTAGGCGCGCTGCGCCACGATCATGTTCACCATCTCCTCGACGATCTTTACGTTGGACATTTCGAGGAAGCCCTGGTGCGTCTTGGCCATCCCGTCGATGCCGGGCATCCCCGGGATCTCCTCGCCCGACGCGGGGGTCGTCTTGAACAGGTTGCCGCCGATGCTCTGCAGGCCGGCGGGGTTGATGAAGCGGTATATTTCAATCTGGCCCACCTCGACCGGGTCTTCCTCGCCCACCACCTTGACCGTCACCTTGCCGGTCTGGCTGATGGCCAGGCTCTCCGCTATGAAGTTCTCCGGCAGCACCAGCGGGGGCTCGAGCAGGTACCCGTTCGCGGTCACCACCTGGCGGTTCGAATCGATCTTGAATGACCCGTCGCGCGTGTACGAGAAGGTGCCGTCATAAAGCTGGATCTTGAAAAAGCCCTCGCCCTCGAGCGCGAGATCGAGCTTGTTTTCGGTGCTCTGGAGCGAACCCTGTGAAAACATCTTCTGGGTCGCGGAGACCTTAACTCCGTGTCCGACCTGGATGCCGGTGGGGACCTCGCTGACTTCGGTCGCCGGAGTGCCGGCCATGAGCAGCGTCTGGTAGATCAGGTCCTCGAATTCGGCCCGCATCTTTTTAAAGCCGGTGGTATTAACGTTCGCGAGGTTATTCGAAATGGTATCAATATTGAATTGCTGTCCCACCATTCCCGAAGCCGCGGTCCACAATGATCTCATCATAATCGTTCACCCCTGTACAGATATTACACGCCGTCTGATTACGTTATACGCCAAAAAAATATTTGACTAATCGCTTTAACATTACAAAGATAGTCAATTCTAACTCTCTTTTTATTTTCGGATAAAAATCCCCTGGAAAATACGATTTTTGTTTCAAAAATCACTATTTTCGCATGATCGGATATCATAATTATCCGGATTTACTCAATATTGCACAATTTTTATCAGGAGACGTCATTATATGCGTAAAAATGGAATCATAGCAATGTCCTGCTCTATCATGCTGGCGCTCGGCTGCATGGGGTCAGAGCAAAATATAAGAAGAAACACCCCGGACCTGGCGCAGAACATAAAAATAACCGGTCCTCTCTCGGGGAATATATACAAAGCCTACTGGCCGGACAAGTCCCTCATGGCCGAAGGGCCGGTTGCAGCCGGCAGGAAGAACGGCCCCTGGAAGCTCTATTTCAGGGGAACAGGCGGCAGCAAGGTCATGGCTGAAGTGACGTTCAAGGACGACCTGATCGACGGCAAGCTGAAGGAATTTTTCCCGTCAGGCAGACTGATGACAGAGACCGATTATAAAAACGGCGTACGGAACGGCAGGTACATGACCTACCACGAATCGGGGATAGGAAAGATTGAGGAATATTACAAGGACGGCGTCAAAAACGGGAAGTCATTTGAATATTATGACAACGGGAACACGAAAGAAAATTCCTATTTTCAAAACGGGGTAAGGAACGGCGTATCATCGAACTTCTACCCAACGGCAAGCGCCAGGCCATGGGGCGTTACGTCAACGGCAAGAAGAACGGGATCTGGGAGCATTTCGATGAGACCGGCATGCTGATATCCAAAGGCATGTACAGGGATGATGAAAAGACCGGGACCTGGTCGTACTTCGACAGGACCGGCAAAATTGAAGAGAAGAA
Source organism: uncultured Spirochaetota bacterium (assembly GCA_963827275.1). Lineage (GTDB taxonomy): Bacteria > Spirochaetota > UBA4802 > UBA4802 > UBA5550 > RBG-16-49-21. Next base: position 218,307 of record CAWHAA010000007.1, on the reverse strand, counting down.
ATTCGACTGATGCCGGTGAAGCTGGTGCTCATCGGCCCGCCCGGGTCCGGCAAGGGGACACAGGCGTCCAGGCTCAGGGACAGGTTCGGCATACCCCACCTCTCGTCGGGCGATGTCCTGCGCGCACAGGTCGCTGCCGGGACCGAGTTCGGAAATAAAATCAAGCAGTACATGGACCGGGGCGAGATAGGCCCGGCCGAGCTGATAACCGAGGTCATCCTCGACCACCTCGGCCGCAATTGTCCGGACGGGTTCATCCTCGACGGGTTTCCCCGCACGCTCTACCAGGCGGAAAAGCTATCGGAACGGCACGCCATCGACGCGGCGCTGCTGATCGACGTGCCGGAAAAGGAAATCATCGAGCGCATATCCGGCAGGCGCATCTGCACGAAGTGCAACAGCATCTACCACGTTACGAACAGGCCGCCGCGGACCGAAAACACCTGCGACGCGTGCGGCGGTCCGCTCTTCCACCGGCAGGACGACAACGAGACGACGATCCAGAACCGCATACGCGTCTATAACGGGGAAACGAGGCCGGTGCTCGATTTTTACCGGAAGGCGGGGCTCCTGCATACCATCAATGGCGCGCGGGACGCGGAGAGCATATTCGCGGATATCGTCGCGCTGCTCTAATCCAGCCGTCCCTGTCCCCCGAGGGGGGCATGATGCTTGATTTCTTCCAATAATTCTTAAAATTCTCATGCAAATAACGCTAACCGCTGATCTACTATTCCGCGGGTTGGCTTTCGTTGCATTTTTTAAAAATTTCTCGTTTTATCCCTGCGCCGCCTTCTGGCGGCGCTTTTTTTTGTAATCCCTGATGCGGTACCCCACCACCATGTTGAGATACAGCTTCATCAGGGAGCGGTCTTTAAAGGTCCAGCGGAGAACCATCCTTATAATATTTCCGATATTGAAAAAAGCGTCCTGTATCTGCTTCCGGGCGGCAATTGCCTCTTCCTTCGTAAAATGCTTGAACCTGAGGGATGGCACGTCTTTCCGCACCTCGTCCCAGTTGCGGCTTACCCTTCCCTCCGCTTCCATCTCCTTGAAAAAGGGCGTGCCCGGCCACGGGGTGGCGAAAAACACGCGCGGGAAATCGGCCCGGGACCTCCGGAGGGCGGCTATAAGCTTCCGGGGATAGTCTTTGCCGTGAGAATCCAGGCCGAGGATCGTAGAGGCGATCACGGCGATATTGTTATCATGGAGCCGCGCGACGATCTCCCTGTAATCCAGGCCGATGTTGTGGTTCTTGCGCACCAGCTTCAGACTTTCCTCGTCAATGGACTCGAACCCGACGAACACGGCCCTGCACCCCGCCCGGTACATGAGCTTCATCAATTCCGGGTCCGTGGCGATGGTGGTGGTGGTCTGGCACCCCCACACGAACTTGTAGTTTTTTTTGATCATTTTTTCAAGGAGTATCTTCCGGTCTTCCCGCTCCGCTTCCGAATAGCCTATAAAGTTCTCGTCCACGAGTATGACCGCATAGCTGCCTTTCACCGCATCAAAGTCCTCAAGGATGGTATCGTGCGGTATTGTCCGGTATTTACGCTGCGGGAACACGGTGAGGTAGCAGAATGAACAACTGTACGGACAGCCGCGGGAGGTCAGCACGGAGGGAAACTGGTAATTGGGATGGCACATGTCGCGACGGGGCGTGCCGAGGTCGTGCAGCGGCACATCCATCGGCCCGAAATATTCGCCCCCGGCCTTGCCCTTCTCGAAGTCTTTAAGAAATTTTTTCCAGGGCTGTTCCCCCTCGCCCACGCACACGCAATCGTAATGCTCCAGCGCCTCTTTCGGCAGGGCGGTCACATGGGCGCCGCCGATAATGGTGGTAATCCCGCGCTTCTTGAGCCGGTCACCCAGGTGATAGGCGCGGGTGATCTCCGGGGTTATGGCGGCCATGGCCACGATGTCCGCGTCCACGGTGTCGGGATCGAACACGTCGCCCCCGTACTCGTCGAACAGGGTCAGCGTATAATTATCCGGCGTATGCCGGGCGAGATAGCCGAGCGCGAGAGGGTTGTACAGCATGATCTCTCCCATGTGCACATTTTCTCTCGAAGGGTACACCATTGCGACCTTTGTCATCATGCTCTCCTTGCGTGTTATATTCTATTATTTATAACGAAGATTGTATGAAATTCAGAGTCAGGAAGAAAATTTCGCTAAGTAAATACACTTCAAAAATTATGTCAATATAATTTAATTCCCTTCTTGCAGGGAAGTGGCGACCTATGTATTCAGAAAAAATGCTTCTGTCAGTGACGATGCCGAAGTCGAGCGCCTTGAACGTTTAATGGCTCCCGTGGACGCTGAAATTGACCTGCCCGTATACGAGTATTTTTTGACTATAACATTCACCCCCTCCGGGGGACCTGGAGGGCCTTATGCAACTGGTGATCGGGACCCGGGGGATTCTACTCGAACTCCGCCAGGTCCATGATGAACCGCTCCGACTCCTCCCAGCCGAGGCAGGGATCGGTGATTGACCTGCCGAAGTCGTCGCCCGACGGCTCCTGCGAGCCTTCTTTCAGGAAGCTCTCTATCATGAACCCTTTCACCATTTTTTTCAGAAGAGGCGAATACCTGACGCTCCGCATCACCTCGTTGACGATGCGCGGTTGCTCCCGGAATTTCTTGCCGGAATTGGAATGGTTAGCGTCAATGACGATCGAGGGGTTCTCCAGGGACCGGTCCAGATACATCTCCGCCAGTATCACCAGGTCCTCGTAATGGTAGTTCGGGAAATGGTTCCCGTAGCGGTCCACCGCGCCCCGGACCACGCCGTGCGCCAGCGGGTTGCCGCTGGTGGCCACCTCCCAGCCGTTATAGACGAAGGTGTGCGGCTGTTGCGCGGCGTATATCGAGTCTATCATGACCCGGAGGTCGCCGGACGTCGGGTTCTTAAGGCCGACCGGGACGTCCAGGCCGCTCACGGTAAGGCGGTGTTCCTGGTTTTCGACGGAGCGCGCGCCGACCGCGACATAGGAGAGGACGTCCGCGAGGTACGGATAGTTTCCCGGGTAGAGCATTTCATCGGCTGCCGGCAGGTGCGACAGGGAAAGCGCCTTCAGGTGCATCTCGCGTATCGCCTTGAGCCCCTTGGTCATGTCAGGCTTTTCCCGGTGGTCGGGCTGGTGCAGCATCCCCTTGTACCCCTTGCCGGTGGTCCGGGGCTTGTTGGTATAGATCCGCGGGACAAGCACCAGCCGGTCCCGCACCCGCTCCTGCAGCTTCGAGAGCCTTGATACGTACTCGTATACCGCCTCGGCATGGTGCGCCGAGCAGGGCCCGATAAGCACGAGCATCCGCCCGTCTTCGCCGGTAAAGATGTTCCTGATGATCTCGTCGCGCTTCTTCTTGACCTCCTGCAGTTCGACCGTGAGCGGCTGGCTCTCGAGGATCTCCGAGGGGGAGGGATATTTGTGTATGTAATTAAGGCCCATATGCTTCCTTCAGCGTTGCTGTCCCGTCATTGTTACGCGCGCTGGCGGACCCTGCAGGCCCGTCGCCGCGCTGGTTGCCGGTCAAGGGTAAACCGGCCCGGTTTTTTTTCAAAGAGTTTTTTCCGTGCGGGGGATTTACCTGAAATATTCCACCGCATTTTGGAACACCGTAAACCCGTCCGATTGCTCGGGCATTTCCCTGCCCTCGCGCGCGAGCCGTTCCCTGGCAAGGGTCCAGTCATCGCGCTGGGTGAAAAACATCCCCCGCTCGGGGTGGGGCATCATTCCCATGATGCGCCCCGTCCTGTCGCAGACAGCGGCGATATCGTTCATGGAGCCGTTTGGATTGATAGGGGAACTCGCCTCCGGCCGGGGAGCCGTCCGGCCGCGCGTAGCGCATGACGACAAGGCCGCCCTCCTCGATCTGCCGCAGCACGTCCCCGTGCGCGAAAAAGTTCCCCTCGCCGTGCGCCACCGGGATATGGAGCCGGTCGATCCCCCGCATGAACACCGACGGCGATTTCTTTTCGACGACGCAGTCCACCCACCGGCACTGGTAGCGGAAGGACCGGTTGTGCTCCAGCGCCGCTTCCACCCGTTCGGCAACGCCGGCGAGCGCCGGGACGAGGCCCAGGTTCACCATTACCTGGAAGCCGTTGCAGATGCCCAGGATAAGGGTATCGCGCTCGGCGAAGCGGCGCACCTCGTCGATCAGGTTGTTCTTTATCCTGTTGGCCAGGGCCTTGCCGCTCCCCGTATCGTCGCCGTAGGAGAAGCCGCCGGGGAACGAGAAGACCTGGTACCCGCCCATCATCGCGCGGTCCGCGATCAGGTCGTTGACATGCACGATATCCGCGTCGGCGCCCGCCGCGCGGAACGCGAAGGCGGTCTCTTCGTCGCAGTTGATGCCGTACCCGGTTAATACCAATACTCGTGGTGTTGCCATATGCGGTTAAAAATCCTTGAAAACGCCCCTGTATGATTTCATCAGCGAATCTATATCCGTGCGCACGATCGTGTTTCCCTTTGTTCCCGTGACCGTCACCGCCGCATCGGCGGTGACGCTGCCAAGCAGCCCGAGCGGGACGCCGGAAAAAACGTGCTCGAATTCAGCCCGGCGCGCCGGGTTCACGGACAGGAGGACCCTGCCCTGCGATTCAGAGAACAGTATCGCGTCATTTCTCTGCGTGCGTGACGGCACCTTCGAGCAATCGACCGCGACGCCGAGCATGCCCGCCAGCGCCGACTTCGCCAGGGCGAGGCCGAGGCCGCCCCGCTCGACGCTCGCGCTGGACGCCACGAGCCCCTTCGCGAGCGCGTTTTCCAGCGCCCGGTAGGTCCTGATGTTGTCTTCCGCCGATACCCCCGGGGCCGCGTCGCCGATGTAGCGCCTGCCCGAAAGCTTTTCACCCATGCAGGCCAGGTACTCGCTCCCCCCGGTTTCGTCATCCGTCATCCCGGCGACGTAGACCAGGTCGCCGGCACACTTGAAGTCGATGGTCTGGCACGCGCGGACATCGTCAACCACCCCGATCGAGGAGACGAGGAGCGTGGGCGGGATTGAGATGAAGACCTCGTTGAAATTCTCGTCATACCCCCGGAAATCGTTGAACATGCTGTCCTTGCCCGAAATGAAGGGCGTCCGGTACGCCACGGCGTACTCATAGCAGGCCCGCGCCGCCTCCCGGAGCTGTCCCAGGCGCTCGGGATTGTTCGGAGTCGCACCAGCAGAAATTGTCCAGTATCGCCAGCGAGTCCAGCCGTCCGCCCGCGGCGACCGCGTTGCGCACCGCGGTATCGATGGAGCAGGCGGCCATCCGGTAGGTGTCGATATCGCCGTACGAAGGATAGAGCCCCTGCGAGAGCACCACGCCCCGGTACGAGTCGAGGAGGGGGCGTATCACCGTGGCGTTCCCGTTCACCCTGCCCCTGCCCTGCAGCGGCTTTATGACGGAATTTCCCTGCACCTCGTGGTCATACTGGGTGGAGACGAACTCGAAGCTGGCCGTGTTCAGCCTGCCCGCCATCTCGTTGAAGACCGCGGTCAGGTCGGCGGGCTCCGGAAATTCCGGGTAGGGGTTCGACTTTTTCACATACGACGTCCGGAGCTTCTTCCGCGGGAGTCCGTCGTGGAGGAAGGACATGTCCAGGTCGAAGATCTTTTTCCCTGCGTGCCGCACGGTGCCGCGCTTCCCGTCGGTAAACCTGCCGATCACGGTGGCCTCAACGCCCCGGGCGTTCATCAGGGCGATGAATTCCTCCAGCCGGTCATCCGGCACGGAGGCGGTCATCCGCTCCTGCGACTCGCTGACCCAGATCTGCCACGGGCCGAGGCCGGGGTACTTCAGCGGCACCCGGTCAAGGTCGACCTCGAAGCCGCCGCATTCGCGCGCCATCTCGGCGACCGAGCAGGAGAGCCCGCCGGCGCCGTTATCGGTTATGGAATTGTACAGCCCGCGGTCACGCGCTTCCTTGACGATGGCGTCAGAGAGCTTTTTCTGCGTGATCGGGTCCCCGATCTGGACCGCGGTGGCCGGGCTCCCGGACGAAAGCGCCTCCGAGGAGAAGGTCGCGCCGTGTATGCCGTCCCGGCCGACGCGACCGCCGATCATGACGATGGCGTCGCCCGGCATGGCGCGCTTCGAGCACGACGACTTGCCGTTCACGTACATCGGCATGAGTCCCACCGTGCCGACGAACACCAGCGGCTTTCCCTTGTACCGCTCGTCGAAATAGAGGAAGCCCTGCGGCGTGGGGATGCCGGAGGTGTTGCCGCCCGCGTTCACCCCATGCACGACCCCCTCCATGATCCGGCGCGGCGACAGCATTTTCCCGGAAGCGTCTCTGCTCTTGTACAGGGGCTTCCGGTCGGACGGGTCGGCGAAGCAGAAGCCGTACCGGTTGGCGACCGGCTTCGCGGCCATGCCGAACCCGATCGCGTCCCTGTTTACGCCCACGATGCCGGTTATCGCGCCGCCGAACGGGTCGAGGGCGCTGGGGCTGTTGTGGGTCTCCACCTTGTCCGAAATTATGTAATTGTCGTCGAACCGGATGCCGCCCGAGTTGTCCTCGAACACGGAGACGCAGAAGTCGCGGTCGCCCATTTCGCGCCTGATCTTCACCGTGGCCTCGCGTATATAGCGCTTGAACACGCCCTCCGGGATATCATCATCCATCTCCGCGGCGAAGATGGTATGCTTGCAGTGCTCGCTCCAGGTCTGGGCGATCGACTCGAGCTCGATATCGGTCGGATTTCTCTTTTCCGCTTTCAGGAAATAGTCACGGATCGTTTCCATTGAGAGCATGTCCAGGGCCAGCGGCCCCCGCCTGCCGCCCCCCCGCTCCGGCAGGCCTTCTTTCGCTATCTTCATCAGCTCTTCTTCCGGTACGTCCAGGTCCACCTCGTCGGCCTCCGGTCGTTCGTGGATGCTCACCACCGGTATTTCATGCCCCATGCCGGACGCGCCGTCATACTCCTTCGCGGAGAGCGCCTTGCGCCGCTGTATCAGGGGATTATGCAGCTCCGCGCCGATGTTCTCGATCTCCCCGGCGGTCAGGTCGCCGGAAAAAAAATAGGTTATCGTGGTAAAAACGGATTTTTCAATGTCAAGGCGGACTTTCAGCAGGTCCTCGATCGATTCCCGGACGGTGTGCGCCACGTTGTCAGTGACGCCGGGGAGAAAGCCGATTTCGAGCGCCACATCAAAATCATCGGGGCGATAGGGCCGGTTGATCAGGCAATCCTGTATCACCGGCTGCACCAGGAGGCCGGCCACATCGCGGGCGCGGCCCTCGTCGAAATCGGCGTTAATCAGGAAATTGTCGGAGATGTGCACCCCGCGCACGGGGTACCCGAGGCCCGCAAGCTTTTTCCGCATGACTTCACAGCGGGGATCGCTCCCCCGGTGAAATACTTCAATTCGATACCGTGCGCGCAGCATTCATAGACCTCGGATGATGAACAGCTAATGCAATCAACCCCTGCTGTCCAGAATTTTTCTTTTTCCGGCCCCGAAAAATAAAAAAGGAGCCCCTGAAGGCAACGTCAGATGACCCCGCCTTCAAGGGCTCCTTTTGTTTAGCGCTGCTTATATTTTTCCTGCGATTAATCGGCTCCGGCCGGATAGAGGCTATCTATCTCCTTCGCGTATTTCGATTCGATGATCCGGCGCTTGACCTTCTGGGTCGGAGTCAGCTCGCCCGTCTCCTGCGTCCACTCGGCATCGAGGATCTTGAATTTGCGTATCTGCTCGACCCGGGCGTACTGCTTGGTGTATTTCTCGATCTCGCCGGCAATGAGCTTCTGCACTTCGGGCCTTTCAATCAGGTCCTTGGTGCCGGAGAACTCTATGCTGTTCCTCTTCGCCCATTTCTTGAGCGCGTCAAAGGCCGGGATGATGAGGGCGGTAAGGTACTTCCTCCGGTCGCCGATGATGGCAGCCTGCTCGATGAATTGCGATGTCTTCAGGCTGTTCTCGATGTTCTGCGGGGATATGTTCTTTCCGCCGGCGGTCACGATGATGTCCTTGATCCTTCCGGTTATTTTCAGGAAGCCTTCCTCGTCGATGGCGGCGATGTCGCCCGTCCTGAAATAGCCGTCCCTGGTAAAGACCTCTTTGGTCGCCGCCGGGTTCTTGTAGTAGCCTTTCATGACCTGCGGGCCCTTTATCAGGAGCTCGCCATCATCGCTGATCTTGACCTTGGTCTCCGGTATCGGGTGGCCGACGGTCCCGGGCTTGATGTTGCCGTTCCTGTTGAAGTGGGTAACCGGCGTGGTTTCGGTCAGACCGAAGCCCTCGAGGATCTTGATGCCCATACCGATGAAAAATTCCGCGTCCGATACGGACAGCGGGCCGCCGCCCGAGATGGCGAACTGGAGCTGGTCAAGGCCGATCGCCTGCTTGAGCTTTGAAAAGACGAGTTTGTCCGCGAGATTGTACTGGAAGGCGAACAAGCCGGTGCGCTCCCTGTTTTTGCATATGTAGGGCAGGTTCTTTGCCGCCATTTTGTTGGCCCACTTGAATATGGCCTTTTTCGCGCCGGACCCGTCTGCAACCTTTGCAAGGATGCCCGCGTGGACTTTTTCGTAAATCCGCGGCACGCTGATGATGATCGTGGGACGAACGTCCTGAAAGTTTTCCATCAGCTTCGATATGTCCTCGGCGAAGGCCACCTTGGACCCGATAATAATCGGGATATAATAGCCGCAGGTCATCTCGAGTGAATGGGAGAGTGGCAGGAACGACAGGAGTATGTCCTTCTCAGACATGTAGTCCTTTACCTGGCTGTATACGTTCTTCGCATTGGAGACAAAGTTCGAATGCGTCAGCATGACGCCCTTCGGGTTACCGGTCGTCCCGGACGTATATATGAGCGTGGAGACATCGGCCGGCTTGATGGAAGCGAGGCGCTTGTCGAAATCGTTTTTCCTCTTGTATCCCTGTCCTATCTTGAAGGCTTCCGAGAGGGTCAGTATCCCCTTCTGCTTCTTGTTGTACTCGTCAAAAATAACGAGGTTCTTCAGTTTTTTAAGCTTCGGCTTGACCTTGAGCACCCTGTTCAGGTGGTCTTCGGTCCCGGCAAAGCAGAGACGTGAATCCGAATTGGCAATGATGTACAGGCACTCCTCCGATGAGTTCGTCGCGTAGATCGGAACGCTGATAGCGCCGATCGAAAGCGTCGCCTGGCTCGCCACCCACCATTCCCACCGGTTGGGCGAGAAAAGGGCGATCTTGTCGTTTTTCTTCACGCCGAGTGAAAGCAGGTAGTATGCAAGATCATGTATCATCCTGTTCATTTCAGTCCAGGATATATCAACGTACTTGCCTCCCTTTTTGTAAGCGACGCACGCCCTGTCGCCCAATTTCTCAGCCTGATTCTGAAAAATTGCCGGCATGCATGTTTCTTTAAATTTAGCCATGGGACCCCCTTTTAATTACGTTCGTTAGATTTTTTATTTAAACCCATCTAGAATGCTTGAGACTTGGACGGCATGGTGTCCCTCGCCCGTGTATGATTCTGCAGAAGGACCTGAGACTGATATATTCGGAAAACTCCAACCCCGTGCATCCCCAACACCAGATGGATGGACAGGAGTTATAATAACTTTATAAAAGTTCACCCTACCATATTTAAAATGTCAACTTATTAATTTACTACGCCCGATAAAATTCTGATTACTGACATCGTGTACGAAATTATCTGATGGCAGGCGGTCGCGGCAGCGCCGGCCGCCCCTCCCTCCCGGGGAATTGCAGCATTTTGCCCGAAAATACTTGACAGTATATCCGCTGCCAACCAACATACCAGTGACAATCGGCATATCCGTTATACGCAAGGAGCGTTCCTTTGGCCAAAACAAAGAAGCCGCAGACGGCGAAACCGACCGGCGGGAATAAAAAACCGGCTGCAGTGAAGAAGGCACGCGCCAAAGCGCCATCAAAAAAGTCTCCGGTCATACAGGCACCCGTGCCGCCGGCCGAACAGGCCCCGGCAACGACCGCCGGCGCCCTCCCCTACAAGGTAGAAAATCCTCTCATGAAGGAAGTACCCAACGCTGTAAAGAAAATCGCAGCGGAGACCGCCGGTATGACGGGACTCGAGCGGGTAATCCATTTCTTCGCCAGGCACGATGATACGAGCAAAGAAGTCTCCACTGTTGAAGAAAAAGAAGAGGAGGCCGCCGATCCGGAGGCCCTTGCCCGGGGCGATACGCCGATGAGCTTCGTGGACCACCTGGGTGAATTCAGGTCGCGCCTCCTGATCTGCGTCATCGTTTTCATGATCCTGATCATTGCGGGCTTTGTCTTTTCGGACGAGCTCCTCTATTTCATCAACAAGCCGTACACGGACACCGGGCTAAAGCTGAACGTATTCAAGCTATCCGAGGGGTTTATGATGAGGCTCAAGGTTGCGGCCATTGCCGCGCTGGTGGCGGGCCTCCCCTTCATCGTCTTCCAGGTGTGGCGCTTCATTCTCCCGGCCATTGCGAAGGGGGACCGCTGGTTCGGCAGGATCGCCCTGATCGCATCGATAGCGCTCTTTTACACCGGCGTCGCCTTCGTCTATTTTCTCCTGATGCCCTTCACGGTAAAGATGCTCCTCAGCTTCGTGGCAAAAGACATCACGAGCGTTATCGGCGCCAGCGAATACATCTCGTTCGTGTTCCTGTTCTGTTTCCTCATGGGGGTCCTGTTCGAGTTTCCCATCATAATCATGATCCTTACCAGGATAGGCATCGTGACGCCGCACTTCCTGTCGAGCAACAGGAAGTGGGCGATCGTCATCATTTTCATCATATCGGCGGTCATTACGCCGACCCAGGACATACTGACCCAATCGCTCGTGACGGTCCCGCTGTGGCTCCTGTACGAGTCGTCGATCGTCATTTCAAAAATGACGCTGGTGAGAAAAAAGAAAAAGGAGCTGGAAAGGGAAAAGCAGAACGTCTGATGCGTATTTCACAAGCAGAGAATACCGGGAAGGTTGACCGGCGGCGGTCCGCCGCCCCGCCTTCCCCAAAAAATATTTTTTCGAGGTGCGGCCATGACAATCAAGTACATCGACAAGGTGAACATCAAGGGCAAACGGGTTATGCTACGCGTGGACTACAACGTCCCGTACGACAAGAGCATGAACATTACCGACGACACGCGGATAACCGCCACCCTGCCGACCATCAACTATTGCCTCAAGGAAGGATGCAAGATAATCATTGTATCGCACATGGGCAGGCCGAAGGGCAAGCGGGTCCCGGAAATGAGCCTGAAACCGGTAGCCGACCGTCTCGGCACAATCCTCGGCAGGGTCGTAACGTTCCTTGATGCCCCGCTCGGCGACGAGGTCAGGAAAGCGATCGACGCCATGAAGGACGGCGACATTGTCCTCCTGGAAAATATCAGGTTTTATCCCGGCGAGGAAAAAAACGACCCTGAACTCGGGAAGCAGCTCGCCGCGCTGTGCGACGTGTATATCGACGACGCCTTTGCCGCGGCGCACCGCGGCCACTCTTCCAACGACGCCATCACGAAATTCGTGAAGGAGGCGGCGGCCGGGTTCCTCCTCGAAAACGAGATCGAGTATTTCAAGAAGGCCATGGACAAGCCCGAGCGCCCGCTTGGCGCCATCATCGGCGGCGCCAAGGTATCGACAAAACTCGACGCGATGAAAAACATTCTCTCGAAAGTGAACTACATCATCATCGGCGGCGGCATGGCCTTCACCTTCATGAAGGCGAAGGGCCTGAATGTCGGGAAGTCGCTCCTCGAGGCGGACCTTGTCGCAGCAGCGAAAGAGATCATGGACGAAGCGGTCAAAAAGGGCGTTGAAATCATCCTGCCGGTCGATATCGTGGCAGCGCCCGAGTTCGACAATAATTCGCCGCGGACCGTGGTCCCGGCCGACAAGATGTCTGACGGGATGATCGGTCTTGACATCGGTCCCGAATCGATACAGCTGTTCAGCGATAAGATCAAGGCGTCGAAAACAGTCATCTGGAACGGCCCGATGGGCGCCTTCGAGATGCCCAATTTCGCGGCAGGCACCAACGCGGTAGCCAGGGCGCTCGCCGATTCCGGGTGCCTGAGCATCGTGGGCGGCGGCGACAGCGTTTCAGCGGTCAACCAGTCGGGCGTGGCCGACAGGATATCCTACATTTCCACCGGCGGCGGCGCATGGCTTGAGCTCCTGGAAGGCAAGACCCTGCCCGGCATCGCGGCCCTCGACAGATAATCCGGACCGAAACCATGAAGGCGTGGCCACGTGGCCACGCCTTCATGTCATTCAAAGCAGATCTACAATCTTCAGCGTTAAATATTCTTCACAAACGTACCGATACCGCAGAGGGTCTGGTTCCTGTCTTCCATGTTCAGCGCGTGCTCCAGGCCTGAGGCATCGATATTCATATTTACCGCTTCCTTGGTAAGGCGGAGGGCCAGGTGCTTCTTGGTCATGAGCTTCCTCGCATACTCCATTCCCGTCTCAAGGAGCTTGTCCTTTTCCACAATCCTGCTTATCAATCCCAGGCGGTACATTTCCTCGGCCGGGTAATAGTCTCCCGTGTACATGATCTCATAGGCGCGTCCGGCGCCGATCATGCGCGGGAGGAAATAGCTGCACGACATGTCGGCGCCGCCGAGGCCGATGTTAATATAGGCGGCGCAGAACTTCGCGTCCGGGCTCACGACCCTGATGTCTGACGCGAGCGTGAAGCTGAACCCCTGGCCCGCCGCCGCCCCGTGGACGCAGCAGATGATAGGCTGCGGACAGCGGCGCATCCCCAGGTTGAGCCGCGCAAACCGTGCCTGGAACATGTAGAATTCCTCGACATTCATCTTCGTCACGTTGGCCGCCGCGTCCTTGATGTCGAGACCCGCGCAGAAGCCCTTCTCGCCATTCCCCTTGAGTATGATGACCCGCGTTTCAGCGTCATAGAGCCGCTCGCGCCAGAATGTCTCCAGTTCGAGGATCATTGCCTGATTGAGAGCGTTATAGGCATTCGGGCGGTTGAGGGTCAGGACGCCGATTCCCGGTTCAGGCTTTTCAAATAGTATTGTCTCGTATGCCATATTGTTATACTCCTTGTAGGGTGGAATGATGATGCCATGCAGCCACATTCTGCCTGATGGAGCGGGAGAGTCAAGATTATTATGAGCCGAATTCAGAATGCTGGACGGCATTAAAAAAATCGGCCCCCGTTTGGGACCCATTCAGCCGCACCAGCGCCAGTAATTATTCCCGCCATCTCTGTTGGCCCTCGAGGCAGGCATCCACGCTCATTATTATAGTGTTGTGAACATTTGAAAATTTAAAAATCTTCATTATAACCAGGTGTTGTAGCCCTGGCCTACATACTACCATGCGCGACGTGTCGCATTTTTAAAAAACAAAACACCTGCGTCAGAGCGGGTGTTTTGTTTTTTCTTCATACGGCCGCATTGCGGCGATGAAGTCATTGTCATTCCGAACGCTATGCCGCTCCCTGCTTCTGGGTGTTCTTTATATTGATCTGCGCGATCCCCAGCTTGGCCAGCGGTATCGCGTACGGCGAGCAGGACACGTAATTGAGCCCCGCCTCCATGCAGAACTGAATATTTTCCGGACTGGCGCCGTGCTCCCCGCACAGCCCCATCTTTATATCGGGCCGCGACAGCCTTCCCCGCAAAGACGCGATTCCGATCAGCTCCTTCACCTCGTCGCCAAGGTACTTGAACAGGTTCGACTTCATGAGGTCAAAGAGCGAATAGCTCGGGAAAAACGAGTTCGAGTCGTCCCGCGACAGCCCGTAGGTCGTCTGCGTCAGGTCATTGGTGCCGAAGCTGAAGAATTCGGCATACTGGGCGATCTCGCCGGCCCCGAGGGCAGCGGCCGGGAGCTCTATCATGGTCCCCACCTCGTAGTCGAGATCCTCGATGCCGTAATCCTCGACCACCTCGTTCTTGATGTCCCGGATACCCTTTACCTCCTTGCCCTCTATCTTCTTCCCGTTCTTTATGAACTTGATCTCCTCCTTGCTCATGACGATCGGGATCATTATCTCCGGCTTTATCTTGTGGCCTTCTTTCCGCAACATGCAGGCGGCCTCGAATATGGCCCTGCACTGCATCTCGTAAATCTCCGGGTAGGTCACCGCCACGCGGCAGCCCCGGTGGCCCAGCATGGGATTCATCTCGCCCAGCTCCTCGCAACGCGCGATGATATCCTGCGCTTTGAGTTTGGGTTCCTTTGCCTGCATGTACCGGACGAATATATTCATGCTCTCGTCTGTCCTGGGCAGGAATTCATGGAGCGGCGCGTCGAGCAGGCGAATGGTCACCGGGTTTCCCTCCATGATCTTGAACAGGTCGTAAAAATCGGACCGCTGCATCGGGAGGAGCGCCTTCAGCACCTTGCGCCGCTCCTCTTCAGTGCCGGCGATAATCATTTCGCGGAATTTCATGATCCGCTTTTCGTTGAAGAACATGTGCTCGGTCCGGCAGAGTCCGATCCCCTTCGCCTTGAAGTCCTTCGCGACGAGTGCGTCCCTGCCCTGGTCGGCGTTGGCGCGCACGTTGAAATCGCCGATATGCTTTTCCACCAAGTCAAGGAACTCGAAGAGCCCGTTCTTCTTCCAATCCGGTTCGATAAGGCCGACCTCTCCCATGAAGATGGTGGGGGCCTCGTAGTAGGGGACATTGATCGACACGTAGTCGCCCTCTCGGACGGTCTTTCCGGCGAGCGTGAAGCTGTCGCCCTTGATCTTCATCTCCGGCTGCACCATGGCGACCTTGCCGAGGCTCCGGGCGACGACCGGCGCGTGGGACGAGAACCCCCCCTCGCACGTGATAACGCCCTGCGCCACCTCGATGGCCTTCACGTCCTCGGCGAACGACGCGGGCATGACCAGTATGAGCTTCGGGTCACCGCCCTTCATGATCGCGCGCTTGTGCTCCTCGAGGAGCTTCGGCGTCGAAAAGAACACCCGTCCGATGGCGGCGCCGGTGGAGCCGGCAATCCCTCCCTTTATGCTCTTTATTCCCTTGATCGTCCGGGGATCGATGACCGGGTGGAGGAGCTCATTGAGCTGGTTCGGCTTTATCTTCGCTATTGTATAGGTATCGGTGACGATCTTTCTCCTCGTCAGGTCGAGCAGTGCCTTTATCTGCGACTGGGTCGACTTCTCGTCAACCTCCTTCTGCTCGACGAGCCAGAAATCGCTCTCTTCAATGGTGAATTTTATCTCGCGTATCTCCTTGAAGTTGTCCTCCACCTTCCGTGCGATCTCGGTGAAATGGTCATAGTGCTTCTTCTCGATTTTGGAGATGTCCCTGGCTTTTCCCGCCTGGATGTCAAACTCGCCCTGCCCGAATTCGCCCTGTATTTCCGGGTCGCCGGTTACGATGTTCCTCGTATAATAATTTCCCGCGTAGGAATTCTTGCCCCAGGTCCCGTACACCATCACCTGCACCATGATCGACAGGGAATTGTCCACGTCGATGGGCGAATCACAGTACCGCGACGATGCGGCCTTCATGATCAGGCTGAGCTGGTCGTACACGTCTTCGCTGAATTTTTCACCGAACAGCTTCTGGTATGCCTCGATGGCGGCCTTGACCTCTTCGACGTCACTTTTTCTGGCAAGCTTCGCCTCGATCTTTTTGACCTCGGTGGTATCCACCTCGAAGATATTCTTCGCGAGGTTCCTCATCAGGAACAGGTATTCGCCGTACGCGAATTCCCGCCCCGTGTACTTACCGAACGCCTCCACGGTCTGGGCATTCATCCCGATGTTGTGTATCGACGGGAAGTGGGGAACGTTCAGATCCGAGCTGAGCACCACTTTCAGCATGAGCGGCTTTTCCGTGTCCCCGTATTTCTTCTTTGTGTCTTTCTCGAGCTGGCCGATATGCGTGCTCAGTATCTCTTTTAAATTTACCTGGGGCAGCTTCTGCGTGAGAAGTGAATCGATGATAAAGCCTGGCGCGATGGGCAGGCCCATCATGGCAAGGTCGACCGCCCTCCCCCCGCGAATGCCGAGCCGCTGCCGCACCTTCGGGTCCACTTCCTTGAGGTTTTTATTAAAATACACTATATTTTCCATTGCATGTCTCCTGGTTATGGTTTGACGCCGTCACGATTTAGAACAGCCTGAGCACCTGGCCGACCTCGATCTTGAGGAATTGCTCGAAGCGCGGGCTGGCACCTTCGTAGAAATACTTCTGGAGCTTCGAAACGCCCCTGATATTATCGCCGGCCACCTGGAAAAATATGGAATCGCCGTGCTTTACCTTCCCCCATTTGAACAGGGAGTTTATATCATTGACCAGTTCGCCGCCGTGGTAGATGTACACCTTCAGGTCGGGATACGTGGTCATGAAGCTTTCCATTATCTTCTTCCATGCCTCTACGTTGCCGTTGTGGAAAAGCTCGTTTGACACTTCCACGGCGTATTTCGGGGTGATGTTTGCCGCCCCCTTTCCCTGGTCTTCTACCTTTTTCTCTTTTTTCACGACCTTGCGCTGGATCACGGTCTGGTCGATGAACGCCTTGTTGATGAACACGTCCTTTCCGGCAATCATCTCCTCGAGGGTGCTGATCGCGGCATTCTCGATCTTTTTATTGTCTTCCTTCAGGTACTTGGCGTATATCACCATGAGCTGGTCGGGGTGAAGTTCGTGCACGCGCTCCCAGTGGTCGATATTTTTCGGGTTGACGAGGCACACCTTGCCGCCGGGGTTGTAGTAGACGCACACGATGTCGATGGCCGACCACTTGCCGGTTTCGTCAACGATCCTCTGGAATTCCGTGACCGGCTCGACGATATTGTAGGAATCATAGCTGAACGCGTACTTGTCGCGGATAACAGCCCCCACGATCGGCAGTATCTGGTCTTCGTGAATTTCATTTTCGTCCAGCCCGTCGTTGATGACATCGGCCAGGTTCTTGTTCATCTCGACTTCCTCAACGACGCCGCTCACCATGTAAAAGTGCCTGAGCGCCTTGTTGAAATTTGATTTGGAAGCCAGAGTCAGATAAGTGCTTTCCATTATAGTGCTCCCTTGACAGAGTTTATTGGGGGGAAATGCGCGAACCGGGTTGCGCATGATTTATAATTATAGCCGGGACCGTGTTCTTACCTGGCCATGAAACTGCACGTTTAAGGTTGTAGCATCCCCGATCATGGTTGATACTATAAAAGCCGCTACAATAATTGCAAGCATTTTGTAACGATAAAAATCAATAAAACCGCCGCGAACAAGCGTCGAGCCGGGAAAAGAGCTATCGCGAGAAAGCACGAGGCATCTCCGAAAAAAAAGAGGCTGGTCCCTCGGGGCCAGCCTCCTCATTTCATTGTTGTTGAATCGGCCTGCTGCGCCGTATTCTCCTACAGTTCCTTCAGGCCGGATTTCTTCACCGGCTTGGCCGCGCTCCTTGGCGAAAGGCTGACAGCGCCGCTGATCTCGCTGCCGGGGCTTTGCTGTGAAACCCTGTAGGCTTCTTCGATAACGCTCGCGCCCACTTCCTCGGCCGCAAACGACTGATCGATATCCTCCCTCTGGGTCGACCGGCGCCTCGTGTACTGGGCGAACGCTGCGTCCGAGAACCCCTTGGATACGCCATAGAGGAATTCGTTCAGAACGTTGGCCATGCCCTTCAGCATGTACTGTTTCCTCTTGATCGTTGCGATGTCGATGTCGAGGATCAGGCCCGGCTGAATATGGTGCGGGTTTACCCTGTAGGTGAACTCGTTGAACCGCTTGGTCATAAAGCTGATGCGCTCGTCCAGGATGACCCGTTCCACCGGGTTCTGGAATCCATGCATCTTGTGGAGCATATCTTTCAGATAGATCAGCTTGTTCTTGAGATTTACGATCCGGTGTTCATAGGTCCTGTTGTTCTTTTCTACGAACGAATCTTCCGGATACATCTCGCCAACTTCATTCCAGAGGATGGTTTCAGGATCTTCTTCACGCTCCTTCTTGGCGCGTTTCCAGTCTTTCGCCATGATCCTGTTGGCCAGGTCATCGAAGTCCTTCAGTGCGCGGAAACGCTTCTTTGATTCGTAGTAGCCATGGCACACATCCCAGAGCATCTTGATTTCGGTGGAGAAGGTGTCCATTTGCTTGTCGAATTCCTTTTTCTCGACCTTGAGCTGGTTCTGGTCATAGAACGCCAGCCTCATCGAATACCGCTCATCCGGAAGGATGGAGGTATCGGTCTCTTCATATTCCCTGATATGGCATATCCTGGCGTTTTTCATGTTGTTGCACACCTGGTAGCCGAGCTTGCTGGTGTCGAGAATCGAGGTGATGTTGTTGATCGCGGTATTGTAGCCCCGGTTCCGCACGTTCTCTTCGTCGATGACGTACTTGATATTTTCCCTGATATTGAGGGGATCGAAATCCTCGACATCGATCTCGGCCCTGAGGCCCTCGATCTTGTCCAGGAACTTCTTGGCGAGGATGGTGTAGCGTTTCGATTTTTCGTCCTCTTTCTCGTCGTCGGTGAAGTTTTCGATCCGCTTGATCTTCTCGAACAGCTTTTCGCTTCCGGTAAGCTCGCGCTTGCCCTGGTCGACGAGCTCGTCGTTGAAGGCCTGCACCTGGCGGTCAATCAGGTCCTGTACGTGCTTCTGGATCGCGTCTTTGAGTAAATTCTCAACGGTCACCTGGTAGTGGTACATCGGGCTGATGAGCTCGCTCTCGAGTATATTTATTGAAAGCTTGACGTCGTATACATATTTAGGACGATATTCATTGTCCTTGAAGACGCACTTTAATATGGCGTATGCGTTCTGGCCCCGGACGAAAGCGCCGATGTCAGTCTTCTGGCGGAGGATCGAGTTCGTCTCTGTTTCGAGGTCGTTGACGCCCCGCTGTATGTGGCCCTGAAGGTGTCCATACATGTTGATGATCGATTTCTCGATTTCACCAGTGTGGAACTTGTCCGGGCCGGCGATCTTGTCCATGAGCTCGATTATCTCCCTCGGGGTATAGCGGGCGAGGCCCCTGAGCTCTTCCTTGTCAACGAAGTCCCTGACCTTTTTCATGAACTCGTCTTCCATGGTAACCGTGTAGCGGTTGAACATGTTAACGTAGGTCTGGTTGATATAGTTATACAGCTTTTCCTTCAAACCGCCCATGATTTCCATTTTGACCAGAACGTCCTCTGGCATCTTGGATATGACCTGGTTTATGACCCGATCCGTGGTTTCATTGACGATGAGCCGCTGCTCGGCGATCTTGTCACGCCCTTCCTGCGCGTATGATTCATGTGAACCGACGGCATTGGGAATGGTCGGGTGAAACTTGTTTGGACTCTTAGGAAATTGTGTGAAAGCCATTTATCCTTCCTCCTTTAATTCGCTGCGCTGAAATATTCATGCATTCCGTGCGTCTATTTCTTTTAAGACCCGCTGAAATTCCTTCATTTTTTTCTTTTTCCGCACCCTCCCGCGGCCGGATGAGAATCATTAATAACCAAATTTCATGCAAGTCTGATATTCAAAAAGTATGATAATAGTAATTCAACCTTTTCTGTCAAGATTTATTTCTAAAAAATCCCGTCAGGAGACGTCCTTAGCACCTATCGTCAAACCGTATCGGGCGAATTAGCCTTATTTTCTTTTCTCCACGCGGCCCGTATCAGGACGCAAAGTATTTAAAGGTATAATTCCCCAGTTTAAACACATCGCCATCCTGGAGGAGGCCGTCCGGCTCGCGATTCACGATCTCGGCCCTGGCGCTGTCATTGTCGATAATCGCCATCCGTACCGCGCCTTCATGCCGTACCGCCTTAATGGTGATGGGCCTCTTTATGTCTATGTCCCGTATGTTCAGCAGGCACCCGAGCCCCTTGCCCACATTGATCTCACGGGCGGGCCTGCGGGCCAGGTCAAAATGCTGCATATACGGCTCAATGATCTCATTGTTCCAGTACTCGAATTTTCCCGAGACTTTCAGGTCCTGCAACCGCTTGACGAAGAAAAGGAGCGCGAGAAGGAGCAGTATTATGGCGGCAGCGATAATTATCGGGCAGAGAATGCTCCTCCCCTTCGCCTCCTGTATCTTTTCCTCCGCGAGCAGCTCTTCCTTCGCCTTTTCCGGTTCGCCGGTCTGGATGATCTTCACGTTGTCAGAGATCAGCCCGAGGTCCCGCTCCATCTTCTTCGCTGCCTCGCTCTTGGCGAGATCGCTGAAGCTGAGGATATAAATCCACATGTTCGATTTTTTTCCGTATTTGGCGGCAAAATCAGCAAAGTTGAATTTCTTGTCACCCGGAGGCGGGTCATCGATCGCATCGGTCATGATGACGATCTCGGTCTGCCGATTATCTTTATTGTCAAGCTTTTCGGCCGAATCCAGCACGGTGGTTACCATCTTGTAGGTATAGGTCCACAGTCCGGTGGCCTCGGTCATGGAGATATATTTTTTCAGGATGTCCCGGTCATTGTCGTCATCGACAAACACGCCGGGATACATCCTTACGCTGGTATCAAAGGTAACGAAGGTCACGCGGTCTCCGTCCTCTACACGGTCGATGTAATCGCTGATGCTTTTTTTAACCCTGTCAAGGATGTCCTGTCCGCCGTCCTGCCCGATCATGCTCATGGAAGTGTCAAGGACCAGAATGATATCCTTGCTCTGTTTTGCCATGAGACCGTTCGGCACCAGTGTTAACTGGACAGCCATCAAAACCGTTAGCAATGGTAGTAGCGCCTTTAAAGATTTCATTCCCAAAATAGTTCTCCTCTTTGTATTTCCGGGTACTTCCATAACTCCACTATCCCCGCCCCACAATGGATCTCTTGTTAGGGGATTATCATTTTTATCTATAATAAAGATATGTCATTGAAACAAACAACAATATAATTGCGGAGTCGCTAAATAATAATAGCAATAATTTATAATATGTCAAGAATATTAATCTAATTATACAAAATTTAATTCAAAGAAACAATGAAAATTTACAATGATTCGCCAGACAACAGGCCTAATATTCATTATAAATGACATCTTTCTTGACATAATTCCGGAAATCGATCGCCGTCTCCTTTTTCTGGTCAAGATACTCGTTCATGAGGATGAAAAACCACATAAAGGTGTCTTCTTTCGTCTCAAGAGCGATAAAACTCCGCTTCTCGCGCCAGTTCTTCACCACGATCCCCTTGTGCATGATCATGAGGATGTCTAGTTCATGACGGTACCCGGTATTTTTCGAAAGGTAGTAATTGATTATATCGTTTTTGAGCTCGCTGAACTGGTACTTGGAGGAAGCAGCGATAATAAAGGACGGGATATGCGACATCGTCCCTTCTTCCTCGGGTAATGCGGCGTACATGTTCAGTTTTTTCGCTGTCGCGACCTTGTTCAATACCTCGGTCAATGATTCTTTGGTAAGGTTCGGCACGATGTGGAACATCCCGTACAGGAGCTCGGACGGCACATGTCCTCCCATCAGCTCCAGCATATCCTGGCAATACTCTTCATAGACCACAAGGTCCACCCCTTCGGGCGAAAAGCCAGAAGAGTCAATCGGTTTGACGGAATCAACTTTCAGGCGGGAGGGAACGATTTTCGAGAGGCTCTCCTTCATCATGCGCAGGTCCACCGAAGCGCGCGTGACGGTTTTTCCCTTCCCCTCCTGGGCGCCGGCAACGGGCTTTTTTATCTTGAGAATTTTCTTGTCGAAATCCTTGAAATATTTTCCAATCATTGACAACACCTCGCATTCATACTGGATAGAAGACGGTCGGGATGCGCCCTCGCTGACAACAGGGTGCAGAGTATGATACATCCTCCCGCAGGTGTCAAATATTAAATTGCGAAAATAACAATAAGCACGCGACACGATCGCATCGAGTATCGCCAAAACGTCTGTTCGGGTTGAAAAAAAATTGTTGCCAAATATGCCGGTGCGTATCCGATAAGGGGCGCCTGCGCTGTTGGTGATAGGAATGTATTTTTTTGAACCTAAAGCTTTTTAGGGATCCCAATATTTGGCTGCAATGGTCACGCCCTTCGGGGAAGACCTGACCATCCGTGCGGGAACCCACCTGGTATCAGGTTCAAAAAGCTACCTACACGGCAGCGCGGGTACTTTTATTATATTCATACCCATCTGACAGCGCGGACCGCCGCTGATCCTGCCTGAAGCAACACCCCGTGCAGTAAAACCGATTCCTCAACGCGCGCGCCGTCGCCGATTACGCATCCCTCGCCTATGACAGAACGCTCAACCATTGCGCCCGCCCCGATGCGGACGCCGGCGGCCAGCGCCGCTGGCTCCAGCGAGGTCGCTCTTTGAATTCGCCTCCTGTATGAATCCGGCATGCCAAGGAGCGCCATGTTGGCGGTGCGGTAGGATTCGATACTGCCGATATCATGCCAGGGGTCCGAATATAGATAATATCCGAGATCGCCGCTTGATGCAAGGTCAAGGAACCCGTTCTCGACGATGTCCGAGAAGCCGTTTTTCAGATAAGGGAAGATAGCGGGCGAAAGCACCGCCGCCCCCAGGAAATCGTGTTCAGGCCGCGCATCGACCGGAAGGATGCCGCGCAAATTAATGACCCTGCCGTCCCGGGCGGTGACGCGCCCTCTTCCCCGCGCTGCCGGGGCAAGCACCAGCGTCCCGGCAGACCCGGACGCGGCATGGGCGCGCAGCACGGCGCCGAGGTCGATATCGGCGATCATATCGCTGTTGAGATAGATAAAGGGCCCGTCCGTGAGATGCTCCCTGCAGTTGGCCAGGCCGCCCCCGGTACCGAGGATCTCTTCCTCTCGGGAGAATGTCACCGTGAGCCCGAAATAATCATGCACACGGAAAAAATCCTCTATCGCGCTTCCGAGATGATGGAGGTTGCAGACCACCTCTGATATGCCGGCCTCTTTGAGGAGAGTAAGCGCGTAGCATATCGATGGGACGTTCATCACCGGTGCAAGG
The DNA here is from genome assembly GCA_963827275.1 of uncultured Spirochaetota bacterium. Lineage (GTDB taxonomy): Bacteria > Spirochaetota > UBA4802 > UBA4802 > UBA5550 > RBG-16-49-21. The sequence continues at coordinate 195,427 of CAWHAA010000007.1, read as the reverse complement.
GGCTTCGGGATACGGTCGGTGAGCGGCCTGAGGCGCTCGCCGTACCCGGCAGCGAGAAGGAATGCTTTCATTGTGATAGTGAATAGCGGTCAGGGCAAATATGTCAAGAAGAGTATTCATTGGGGTCAGAGCAACCCCTCCGCCGATAGTTATCGGTACTCCCGGGGCCAGAGCAACCTACCGATAGTTATCGGTGCTCCCGGGGTCAGAACAACCCGCCGATAGTTATCGGTACTTCCGGGGTCAGAGCAACCTCCCCACCGATAGTATCGGTAATTGCTGATTATACTCAACAGCCTGAAACCGTTGTCTCCGGAATAATTCCATTGACAATCTGCCGGTATGCAGCATAATACTGGAAACATTATCAGGAACGTGTAGGGGTACACTATGAACAGGAAGAAAAAAGCATCTCATCATCGTCATCGCCGCCGCAGCGGCAGTTGCCATTATCATCGCCATATCACAGACGCGCATATTCACGCCGTCCCTCGGGGCCCGGATGGCCCGCTTGACGGTGGAGGTATACATCGCGCCCGCCTTTGCGTCAGAGAAGGATTTTGTATCAGCGGTACGGAATACCCTCGAGAACATAAGCAAACTGGCGCTCCTCCCGCAGGGCACCGCGGTGGAAGAGGTAGCCATCGGCGACATGAAAGCCGAATGGGTCCGTGCCGCGAACGTTGATCCGGCCCCGAAGAAGGCGCTCCTCTACACCCACGGCGGCGGGTTCCTCGCCGGGTCGCGCGCCACGCACCGGGAGCTGGTTGCCCGCATATCGAACGCATCCGGCCTTCCCGTGCTGGTGCCTGAATACCGGCTTGCGCCGGAGCATGTCTTTCCCGCGGCGCTCGACGACTGCGTTGTCGCCTACCGGTGGCTCATCCGGCAGGGCTACGCTCCGGACGATCTGGCAATCGCCGGGGACTCCGCGGGCGGCTGCCTCACGGTGATGACCCTCCTCAAGCTGCGCGATACCGGCATCCCCCTTCCCGCAGCTGCGGTAATGCTGTCCCCCCTCACCGACGCGGTACATTTTGACGGCGAGTCTCAAAAGACAAAGGCGGGAATCGATCCCTGGTTCGATCCAAACGATATGCCGCGGCACCTGGCCCTGTTCAGCGACAATTTCAGGATCAAATCGCCATTGCTTTCACCCGTGCGCCAAAACCTGGCCGGCCTGCCGCCCCTGCTCATCCAGGTCGGCACGGACGAGATTTTACTCAGCGATTCAACCCGCCTGGCCGAACGCGCGAAAAAGGCCGGGGTGGACGCGACGATCCAGGTATACGAAGGGCTGTGGCACGTCTTTCAAACCTTCGGGGTCATCATTCCTGAAGCGCGCGACGCGATAGAGGTCATAGGGGATTTTTTAAAGAAACGTGTCTGACTTCGGCGATGATTATTGTGTAACCGTATATTTTCTCAGGATGCGCCAGGCCTTTTCAAGGACCTCCTGTCGCTCCGCGTACGCGTCCAGGTATGCCAGCGTCGGGACGATATACCGCTCATAGCGCCTGTTCCCCCTGACCGACACCTGGTACCCGAACGTGCCGAGCGCCTTCACATTGCGCTGAAAGGCCATGACGTCAAAGTAGTAATTGAACTCGTCGCTGCCCATCGAGTGTATCTCCATGCCCCTCCCTCCCTCGTAAAAATATTTTTTACATTCCTCGAAGACCCCATCATCGAGGCGCAGGTAGGAGTCCCTGAGCAGGGAGACGGCGTCGTACTGCGGGAGGCCCATGCGCGCGTCCTGGAAATCGATGATGTACGGCGTGTCCTCGAAGAGGATAATGTTCCGGGAATGGTAGTCACGGTGTGCCAGGACAAAGAGCCCCGGACGGTAGAGAATTTCGGAAATTTTAAGGAACTCCGCGCGGAGGGCCCGCTCCTCTTCATCGCCGGTCCGTGCGGCGAAGTAGCCGCGCAGGGCGTGCTCGATGAAAAAATCGAACTCGAACATGAGCTTGTCGACATCAAAAGAAAGGGAGAAGGGCGCCTGGCCCTTCCCCCGTATTGTCTGTATCCGGAGGAGGTTGTCGATACATCGCCGGTAGAGCCGCGCCGTCCCGCCGCTGTCATGAAGGGGGCAGACATCTTCCATAAGCGAATCGCCGAGGTCCTGAAGGAGGAAAAGGCCCCGGCGGTTGTCCATGGCGTAAATTTCAGGCACAGGCACGTATTCTCTCAGCAGCGCGTACACGACAGTGAATGGATATTCCGCGATGGGCGCATTGACGAAGCCCGGGTCCTCGCACAGCACCCGGGTCCCGCCCGGCGCACGGACACGCCAGTAGCGGCGTGTGGATGCGTCCCCCGCGAGGGGCTCGGCCGCCGTATACCCGGCGGCGTTCGCGTCCAGGAAGGAGCGGACATCTTCATCGACCAGAATGTCCATCGCGGCTGGCATGGCCCCTACTCGACTCCCCTGCGTAAAAATGCCGGTATGTCCAGGTCTTCGTTCTGATAGTCGCGGGTGCGCTTGCGCTCATAATCAAGGGAGAAGGTCTGCATGCCGGCCGGCATCCGCTTCTCGGGCCTGCTCTGGCTCCCCTCGATCAGCGTGAGCGAGGTGCCGTTCCGCGGCTCGGCCTGCGCCTGCTGGCTCCCGCCGCGGTTGATCATGTTCCTGCGCCGGTCGAAGCCGGTCGCGATCACGGTGACCCGCACCCGGTCGGAAAGGGCCGGATCGATGGTGGTCCCGAAAATGATGTTCGCCTCGGGATCGACCTGGCGGGTAATGACGTCCGTGACCTCGTTCACCTCGTGAAGGGAGAGGTCGTTGCCGCCGGCGATATTGATGAGGACCGCCTTGGCGCCCTCGATGCTGGTCTCCTCAAGGAGCGGGCTGTTGATCGCCTGCTGGGTCGCTTCGAGCGCCTTGTTCTCGCCGGTGCCGATGCCCGACGCCCATGAGCGCGTCGCCGGTCTCCCTCATCACGGTCCGGACATCGGCGAAATCGACGTTCACGAGCCCGGTCACCATGATCAGGTCAGCGATACCCTGCACGCCCTGCCGTAAAATATCGTCAGCGAGCTTGAAAGCGTCCTCGATCGGGGTGCGGCGGTCGATAATTTTCAGTAATAAGTCATTGTGTATCGTAATGAGGGTGTCCACCTTCTCTTTCAGGTTGGCGATGCCTGCCTCGGCCTGGCTGAGCCGTTTCTTCCCTTCCACCTTGAAGGGCTTGGTCACCACGCCGACCACCAGGGCCGAAAGCTCCTTGGCCACTTCAGCAACGATCGGGGCCGCGCCGGTGCCGGTGCCGCCGCCCATGCCTGCGGTGATGAACACCATGTCGGCTCCCTTCAGCGCCTTGTGGATCTTGTCCCGGTCCTCCTGCGCGGCCTCGCGGCCGACTCCCGGGTCCGCTCCCGCCCCGAGACCGCGGGTGAGCTTCGTCCCGATCTGGATCTTGTTCGGCGCAAGGCTGTCCCTGAGCTGCTGGGCGTCGGTATTCGCCACGATGAACTCGACGCCTTCCATGCCGGTGGCGATCATCCTGTTAACCGCGTTGCACCCGGCGCCGCCGACACCGACCACCTTGATGACCGTGGTTAAAGGCTTCTCTTCTTCTAGTTTAAACATGTGGGTCCCCCTTCGGTATTATGTCTCATTGCGCTATATGGTTTCGTCGACCGCGTTAATATGAATACAATGTCTTGTGCCGGCGTCCTTTCACCGGAACAGACTCCAGCATACTTATAAATATTCTTCAATCCATTTTTTTAATCTGCCGAAAACATTTCCGCCCTTTTCCGGCGTGAGCTTCCCGGCCCTGCAGCTGGCTCATCTTGAGCCCGTACTTCAAGAGCCCCACCCCGTTTGCGAACTGCGGCGTGGCGACACGGTCGGCGAGCCCGGCGATCTCGCGCGGCGACGCCGATCCTGACCGGCATGTTGAACACGCGCTCGGCCGCCTCGATCGATCCGTCAAGCATGCTGCCGCCGCCGGTCAGCACGATCCCGGCCGCAAGCATGTCCTTCTTGCCGGACAGCGACGAGCTCGTGCTCCACCATCTCCATCATCTCCGCCACCCGCGGCTCGATGATCTGGGTGAGCTCCTGCCGGAGCAGCTTCCGGGGCGGGCGCCCGCCCACGGAGGGGACCTCGACCACCTCGGACGGGTCCACCAGGTCGAGCACGGCGCAGCCGTATTTCTTCTTGATGAGCTCCGCCGATTCGATGGGCGTCCGCAGGCCGATCGATATGTCGTTGGTGACGTGTATCCCGCCGATCGAGAGCACCGACGAATAGGCGACGCCGCCCTCGAGGTACACGATGATGTCGATGGTGCCGCCGCCGATGTCGAGGAGCGCCACGCCCAGCTCCATCTCGTCGCGGGAGAGCACCGCGTCGGCCGCCGCCAGCGGGTTGAAGACGATGTCCCGGTACTGGAACCCGGCCTTCTCCACCGCCTTGATCATGTTCTGGATGCTCGACGTGGCCCCGGTGACGATATGGACCTCGGCCTCGAGGCGCACCCCGCTCATGCCGATGGGGTCCTTGATGCCGATCTGGTCGTCCACCGAGAATTCCTTCGACAGGACATGGAGGATCTCGCGGTCCACCGGGATCACGACGGCCTGCGCCGCCTCGATGACCCGTTTCACGTCCTGCGTGGCGTATGGTCCTGTTGCGGCTCGACACCGCGACCACGCCCGCGGGAATTCTGCCCCTTGACGTGCTGGCCGCTGACACCCGACGATGACGTCAGTCGACCTCGTACCCGGCCATCAGCTCGCCTCGTCGATGGCCTTTACGATCGACGAGGTGGTGTTGTCGATATTGACGATGACGCCGTTCTTCAGGCCCCTGGAGGGCGTCACACCCACCCCGATCACCTCGACCATGCCGTTGTCATTCATGGTCCCGATGACCGCGCAGGTCTTCGTGGTGCCGATGTCCAGACCGACCAGTATGTTCTTCCATACTTAACTCCTCGTTGTCACCTGACAATGACCGCATCGCCGGTCAGGTTTATTTCATCCGGATACCGGCCCGCGCGATCGCAATAGCCGGCGATATACCGCAGCTTGATAAAATCCCGCTCAAGGGGCCTCATGATAAAATCGGTTTTTCTCCCCTTCAGCGTGACCCGTATCTCTTTCCCGTCGAGGCGCAGCTCTGAAAGCTCGCCATAGACCGACGGCTGGCTTTTTTTGATCCTGCCGAGCAGCGTGAAGAGGTCCCTGACGCGCCCGTCCGCGGCATCGGCCGCCATGTCATCCCCGGTGAGGCACAGGACCGGCACGCGGTCCGTATGCACGGAGTTCTTTGATATGACCGCATGCGCGGCGTCAAGCTCGTACAGCGCGGTCCCGTCCTTCCGCTCCACCGCCATGACCAGCTCCGGCTTCTTTTCGGCAACCGACACGATCAGCCGACCGCCGGATTCCTCCACCCGGTACGACTTGATAAAGCGGTTCCCCGCCAGGGCGCGGCCGAGCGATTCCAGGTCGATCACGATCCCGTCATCCGCGGCCTTCAGACGCACGTTGCGGACCAGGTCGTACTTCGACAGGAGCTTCAGGCCCCTGAAATCGACGGCCTTCACCTTCCGCACGTCGCCGGCCAGCGCGATGCCGCCCGCCGCCGCCAGGCAGGTTGCGATTACCGCCGCATGTGTCATGACCGCCTTCATTCTGTTAATGCGTCCTCTTCATGATCTCATCTATGATGCGCGGGCCCGCCTTGTGGATGTCGCCCGCGCCCAGCGTGATCACAACGTCATTTTCCCGGACCTTCGACGCGATGACCCCGGGGATTTCCTCGAACTTTGTTATAATTTCGGCGCTCCGGCCTTCATGCTTTACCACCGCTTCCTGGATCAGGCGCGACGAGACCCCTTCGATGGGCGCTTCGCCCGCGGGATATATCTCGGTCAGGTACAGGACGTCGGCGTTCGCGAAGGACTGGCCGAAATCGTCCCAGAGGAGCTGCGTCCTGGTGTAGCGGTGCGGCTGGAACACGACCACGGTCCGCCGTCCCAGGCTCCTGACCGCATCCAGCGTGGCGCGGACCTCGGTGGGATGGTGGCCGTAATCGTCGTACACCCGCACGCCCGCCGTTTCACCGATAAACTCGAGCCGCCGGCCCACGCCCTTGAACTCGGCAAGCCCCTCCCTGATGCCATCGAGCGGAATGCCAAGCTCCTGGGCCACCGCGATGACCGACAGCGCATTGACCGCGTTGTGGGCCCCCATCTGCCGTATCGCGAAGTCGCCCTGGCGCTCGCCCCGGTACAGGCAGCCGAACCTGGTCATGCCGCTCGAGTCCATCCGGATATCGACGGCCCTGAAATCCGCGTCTTCCGAGGTGCCGTAGGTGTAATAGGGGCGCTCCACGGCGGGGAGTATCTCCCGCAGGGTGACGTCGTCGATGCAGAGCACCGAATAGCCGTAGAAGGGAATGTTGTTGATATAGGTCAGGAACGCGTCCTTGAGCCCCTGGAAATACTTGTAGTAATCGAGGTGGTCCGCGTCGATGTTGGAGACAATGCCGATGCAGGGCAGGAGCTTCAGGAAGGAGCCGTCCGATTCGTCCGCCTCGAACACGATATATTCTCCCTCGCCGACCCGCGCATTGGTGTTGAAATTGAGCACCTTGCCGCCCACCACCGCGGTCGGGTTAATGCCGCCGTGGAAGAGGACGTAGGAGAGCATGGAGGTGATCGTGGTCTTGCCGTGGGTGCCGGCGACGCCGATGCCGTGCTTCATGCGCACGAGCTCCGCCAGCATCTCCGAACGGTGGATCACCGGGATGCGGCGCGTGCGCGCCTCAATCAGCTCGGGGTTACACGGGATTGATTGCGCTCGAGGTGACCACCACGTGGTAGTCGCCGATATTGGACGGGGAATGCCCGATGAAGACCTTCGCGCCCATTGACGCGAGCCTCCTGGTCTGTTCCGACTCCATCAGGTCCGAGCCGGAGACCTCGTACCCGAGGTTGATAAGGATCTCGGCGATGCCGCTCATCCCGATCCCGCCGATCCCGATAAAATGCATTTTCTTTGACTTTCTGAACATATACTTTCCTGTACAAGTTTCCCCTCCCCCTTGACGGGGGAGGGCCGGGGTGGGGGTGGTTTATATAGTATCACCCTCCCCCTTCCCCTCCCATCAAGGGAGGGGCGGGCTCCCCGCGCCGATCTCCTTCATAATATCATTCACGATCGTTTCCGCGGCGTCCACCATGGCGATACCCAGCGCCTTGTCCGACATCCTCTTGAGGGCCCGGGGATTGTTCAGCAGGTCAAGCAGCACCGGCATGACCTTCGCCGGAACCGCGTCGTCATTGCTGATCTTGACCGCGGCCCCCGCCTGGACGAATTCGTCCGCGTTCTTGTCCTGGTGATCGTCCGCCGCGTGGGGATACGGGATCTGGATCGACGGCACTCCCATCGCCGCCAGCTCCATCATCACGCCGGCGCCCGACCGCGACACGGCGATATCGGCCGCCCGGTAGGCCAGCCCCACCTTATCGATAAAGGGCGACAGGTATATCGACCCCGCGTCAATCTCATTATTCACCTTGTCCTTGTATTTCTGGTATGAAAAATCGCCCGTGCTCCAGATAATCCCGACGCCCTTCAGGTCATCCGGGTAGTCTTTCTTCATGCCGAAGATCAGATCGTTGATCCTGACCGCGCCCTGGCTCCCGCCGATCACCAGTATCACCTGCTTGCTGTGACCGAGATGAAAGACCTTCCGGGCGTCTTCTTTGAATGATTCCACCATGACCTTCTTCCGGATCGGATTGCCCGCCAGGAGGTACTTCTCCCCTGATTTAAGGTAGTGCGTTGCCCCGCGGAACGTACCGTAGATCTTCCGCGCGTCCTTCTCGAAAAACTTTGTCACCTTGCCGGGGACCGAGTTCTGCTCGCACAGGAACAGGGGGACCTTCATGAGCCTGGCCGCCATCAGCGCCGGGGCCGACACGTATCCGCCCATCCCGATGACGGCGCGGACGTTGTTTTTACCGATCAATTTCCGCACCGACATCATCGCCGATCCGAACGAGGCGGGGAACAGGGCGAGCCGCACCGGGCTCTTCGAAAACGAGGGCGCCCGGTACAGGTGAAGGTCTTCCGGCGCCACGTCGTCGAGCGATGAGAAGCGCGCGTCCCGCTTCCCGGAGAGGAAGAGCGTCCGAACGCCTGCCCCGCGGAACGCATCGTACAGGGCAAGGCCCGGGCTGATGTGGCCGCCGGTCCCGCCGGCGACGATGAGCACTGATATATCATTCACTGTCTTCACTGCCATACCTCTTTAAATAATTGCGTTTCCTGCCGCGCCGCGTCCCGGTGCCGCGATATGTTCAATAGTATACCGGCCGCTATCATGTTCGCCAGGAGCGACGACCCGCCGTAGCTGATGAACGGGAGCGGGATACCCTTGGTCGGCAGCGCCCCTGTGACCACCCCCAGGTTGAAGAACGCCTGCGCCACGATCATGAGCGAAAGCCCCACCGCGAGCAGCCTGCCGAAATCATCCTGCGACCCCGCCGCTATGGCGATCCCCCGCCAGAGCACCGCCGCGTAGAGGAGCACGATGCCCATCGTCCCCAGGAGACCCGCCTCTTCCGCTATGACGGCGAATATGAAGTCGGTGTGGGGCTCCGGGAGCCGGGAAAGCTTCTGGGTCCCGTTGCCGAGACCCACGCCGAGAAAGCCCCCCTTCTTGAACGCTATGAATGACTGGATGATATGGTAGCCGATGCCGTAGCGGTAGGCCCAGGGGTTCAGGTACGCGATCATCCTGTCCTTCCGGTAGTCCACCAGGTATATCATCATGTAAAACATGGGGATGCTGAGTATAAAGAGCATAACGATGTAGGTAAAGGGAAACCCGGACACGAACAGCATGAGCACCGACACCACCAGGATATCGATCGCGGTGCCGAAATCCGGCTGGAGCATGACCATCAGGAAGATCACCGCCACGACCCCCACCGGCACGAGGAAGCGGATGAAATGCTCCTTCGCATCAGCGGAAAACACCTTCGCCAGGTAGATGACCACGAAAAGCTTCACGAACTCCGAGGGCTGGAAGGAGACCGGGCCCACGCCCAGCCACCGCGCCGAGCCCTTCGCGCTGTGTCCCATCCCCGGCAGGAACACCATGACCAGCAGCACCAGGGAAACGAGGAGCATCAGCTTGGTGTACCTTTGATAGATGCGGTAATCAATCTCCTTGAATACGAACATGAACGCGAAGCCCACTGCGAACCAGAGGAGCTGCTTTTTCAGGAAAAAGTAGGAGTCGCCGAAATTCTTGAGCGCGTACACCGCGCTGGCGCTGTAGCTCATGACGATGCCTGCGCCGGTGAGGACGAGTATCACCGCGAAGAGGACCATGTCAGGGTCCCCCGGCCGCCGCGTGTCCACGAAGGACTTGAGGTCCACCGAGCCGTCCCTCATTGCGCCGCCCCCCCGTCACGGAGCCGGTTGAACGAGCGCTTGAACTCGTTCCCCCGCTCCTCGTAATTTCTGTACATATCAAAGGACGCGCACGCCGGCGAGAGGAGGACCGTATCGCCCTCCCTGCTTTCCCGCATCGCCTGCGCGACAGCGTCATCCATCGTCTCCGCATACACGTGGCGGAACCCGGTGAGCACCCGGGCGAAATATTCCTTCGACTCGCCGATCAGCACCAGCGACCGGACCCTGCCCTCAAGGCCCGTCCTGAGACGGGCGTAGTCGTCGCCTTTTGTCCTCCCGCCGAGGATCAGGACGCCCTGCCCGGGGAGGCTCCGCAGCGCCGTGAGCACCGCATTGACCGTGGTCGCCTTCGAATCATTGATGAACGAGCGGCCCCTGAACTCGCCCACCCGCTCGAGCCGGTGCTCGAGGCCCGGGAAGGAGCATACCGCCGCGGCGATCCGGTCGTACGCGGGCGCGCTCCCCGCCTTTTCGAGTATGCCGAGCACGGAGAGGAACGCCACCATCGCGTTCTGGACATTGTGCAGGCCGGGCATGGTCATGTCCGCCGCCCGGAACACCGGCCGTCCGCCCTCACGGAGATACACAACGCCGTCGCGCAGGTAGATGTCCGCGTCCTCGCGCTCCACGGAAAAGGAGCGGGCCCTGGACTTCACCATGCCGGCGCCCCGTTCGGCCATGACATCGTCCCGGTTATAGATGAAGCAATCATCGGCGCCCTGGTTCATGGCGATCCGCATCTTCGCCCTGAAATAATCTTCCATCCCGTCGTAGCGGTCCAGGTGGTCGGGGCTCACGTTCAGGAGGGACGCCACGTCCGGCCTGAAATCGACGATCGTCTCGAGCTGGAACGACGAGAGCTCCGCCACGATCACCGACCGCTCCGTGGTCGCGCCGGCGAAGGAGATAAGCGGTATGCCGATGTTGCCGCCGACGTACGTGTCCATGCCCAGCAAATTGAATACATGGCCGGTGAGGGCCGTGGTGGTGGACTTGCCGTCGGTGCCGGTAATGGCCACGATGCGGCCCGGGAGGCTGCGGTAGGCAAGCTCCACCTCGGCAATGACCGGTATAGTTCTTTTATAGGCTTCCGCGATCAGCGGAATTGTCTTCGGAACGCCCGGGGAGAGGACAACGGCGTCAAACCCCTCGTCGAGGAGTGCGGGCTTCTGCTCCCCCGCAACCATGCGTACGGACGGATCAAGCTGCCGCAGCACCTCGGCAAGCTCAGCGGCGCCCTTGCTGTCGGAGGCCACCACGGACACGCCCTTTCCTGCCAGGAAGTTGGCGACCGCCAGCCCGGTCCGGTATCCCATTCCGACCACGAGGGCTTTTTGTATGGTTATGTTTCCTTTCATTCTTATCTTATTATATCTTCTTTATAACTCTCGCTCTTGCCGGGAAGCCCCCCGAGGGGGCCTACAGTATCTTCAGCGAACTCAATCCCAGCAGCGCCAGTATGATCCCGAGGATCCACATCCGCGCCACCACCTTCTGCTCCGGCCACCCGGAAAGCTCGAAGTGGTGGTGGATCGGCGCCATCTTGAACACGCGCTTGCCCCTGAGCCTGAACGACGCGACCTGTATGATCACCGACAGCGCCTCCGCCACGAACACGCCGCCGACGATGAAGAGAAATATCTCCTTCTTGATCATGACCGCGATGATGCCGATGATGCCGCCGAGGGCGAGCGACCCCGTATCGCCCATGAACACCGTTGCCGGGTTGCTGTTGAACCAGAGGAACCCCATACCGGCCCCGATGAGGGCCGCGAGGAACACCGTGAGCTCGCCCGCCTGGGGAATATACGGTATCCTGAGGTACAGTGCGATCTTGCTGTGTCCCGCCAGGTAGGCCATGATCCCCAGTGTCACGCCAACGATCAGTACCGATCCGATCGCAAGGCCGTCCAGGCCGTCGGTCAGGTTCACGGCGTTGGTGGTGGCCACGATCACCACCACGGCGAACACGATCCAGAGGAGCCCCATGTCGGCCACGCTCCTGTTGATGAAGGGCACGTACAGGTTCGTAACCTCCCGGCTGTTTGACGGGAGGTAATAGATCAGCAGGGCGACGGCGAGGGCGACGATAACCTGGACAAGGAGCTTCACCCGCGCCGGCACGCCGTTTTTGTTCTTTAAAATTGATTTGATGTAATCATCGGCGAACCCGAGCCCCGCCAGCAGGACGGTGGCGCCGATGAGGATGCCCAGGTAGGGGTTTGAGAAATTGCCCCAGAGCGCGATCGACACGAGCACGGCCCCGATGATGATGATGCCGCCCATGGTGGGGGTGCCCGCCTTCTGCCGGTGGCTCTCGGGCCCGAGCGCCCGGATCTCCTCGCCGAACTTGAGGGCGCGCAGCCAGCGTATCACCAGGTTGCCGAAGACGAGGACCAGGAGGAGCGACGTGAGGGCGGCGTACGCGGACCGGAACGTGATGTACTGGAAGAGCCTCAGGAACCCGAGGTGCTCGCTCAACGGCAGTATGAAATGATAAAACATCTTATCCCTCTCTTCCGATCAGTGCGGTCACGATGTCTTCCATCTTCATCGACCGCGATCCCTTTATTAAAATCACGTCATTGTCGTCAACGATCGTATTCAGGTAGCGCGAGAGCTCGTCCTTGGCGTCGAATTTCCTGATGCGGTCCCGGTCAAGGCCGGCGCGCGCCGCGCCGTCGGCGTAATATCCGGACATATCCCCCCAGAGGAGGAGCATGTCAAATTTATTTTCCGCCACGGCCTTGCCGCCGGCGGCATGGCACCGCGGGGCGGCCTCACCGAGCTCCTTCATGTCGGAAAGCACGGCGATCTTCCGCCGGTCGGGGTACACCTCGCCGGTCGAGCGGAGCGCGTACGCCAGCGAGAGCGGGTTGGAATTATAGCTGTCGTTTATCACGATGAACCCGCGGTCGATGACCTGGCTGCGGCCGTCCACGTTGACGAACCCCGCGAGCGCGTCCCGTATCGCCTCGGGCCCCATCCCGAATTCAGCGGCGACCGCGATCGCCGCCATGACGTTATAGACGTTGTGAATGCCGTAGAGGGGCACGGTGATTTCGGTGCCGCGGAAGGTCACCGCGACGCTCTCGCGGTAGAGCCGGTAGGCATCCGGGTGCAGGTCGGCGCCGTCGGACAGGCCGAAGGTCGCGACAACGAGGTCGCGCTCGCGCGCCTTTTCCATGATGATGTCGAGGCACTGCATGTCGCGGTTCACCAGGAGCTTTGCGCCCGGCTTCATGCCGTTCATGATCTCCGATTTGGCCCGGGCCACGTTTTCGACCGAGCCCAGGAACTCGAGGTGCCCCTCGCCCGCGTTGGTGATCAGGGCCAGGTCCGGCCGCGCGATGCGGGACAGGCGGTCCAGCTCGCCCGCATGGTTCATGCCCATTTCGATGACCGCGTACTTGTGGGACGGCGCCAGGCCCAGCAGGGTGAAGGGGACGCCGATCTCGTTGTTATAGTTCTTTATGTTCCTCAGGCAGCTCCAGCGGGACGACAGGGCGGCGTAGGCCAGCTCCTTGGTCGTGGTCTTTCCGTTGGTCCCGGTGATACCGATAACTATCGGGTCGACCGCGTCGCGGTGGCGCGCGGCAATCGCGCCCAGGGCCTTCAGCGTGTCGTCGCACCGTATCTCCGAAACGCCGTGCCGCACGGCGATGTCGGTATACCCGTCCCGCATGGAGAGGAACGAGCGGATGCTGCTGCGTTCCGCAAGGCCCGCGATAAAGTCATGGCCGTCGTACCGCTCGCCGACCAGGGGGATGAAGAGGCCGTTCACGCCCGGCTCGCGCGAGTCCGTGGTAACGGTCCCGATGACCGCGTCCGGGTCGCCGGCGGTGATCCTGCCGCCGCACGCGGCCGCCACCCTGCCCACCGATGTCGCGTATGCCACTATCACATCCTCACCTGCATGCTGCGCGCCGCCACTTCCTTGTCGTCAAAATGTATCTTTTCCGTGCCGATGATCTGGTAATCCTCGTGCCCCTTGCCCGCTATGACGACGATATCGCCCTCACGGGCCATCCCCATCGCGCGTGCGATCGCCTCTTCCCGGTCGGGTACGATTTCATGGTTGCCCCTGGTCAGCCCGGCCGCGATCTCGCGTATGATGCGTGACGGGTCCTCGGTGCGGGGATTGTCGCTCGTGACGATGATCATGTCGGAGTTCTCCTCCGCGACGCTCCCCATCAGGGGGCGCTTGGTCCTGTCGCGGTCGCCGCCGCACCCGAACACGGTGATCACCCGCCTGTGCTCAAGCTCGTTGACCGACTTGAGGAGCTTCTCGAGCGCGTCCACCGTGTGGGCATAATCCACGATCACCACGAAGTCCCGCTCGTCCTTGAGCACGTCGAACCTGCCGGGGACGGTCGCCAGATCGGCCAGCCCGGCCGTTATCTCTCCGTACGGAACGCCCATGCGGTGCGACACCGCGAGCGCCGCCAGCGAATTGTAGAGCTGGAACATGCCCAGCAGGTTCAGGTCCACCGCGATGCCGGCGTCGGGCCGCGCGAGCCGGTAGCTCAGGCCGCGCATGGTGTTGCTGATCGCGCCCGGTTCCGGCATGTAGTCCGCTTCGGTTTCGATGCCGAAGCTCGCTATCGGGTACGAGTAGTTGTTCCGCATCATGAAGAGCTCGCGGCCGTACGGGTCGTCAACGTTGACGACGCCGCACCGCCCTTTCTTGAAGCTCTTCTCGAGAAGGCCGAATATCCGCTTCTTGGCGTTGAAATAACTTTCGAAATCATGATGAAAATCAAGGTGGTCCCTGGTCAGGTTGGTGAACACGACGGCGTCGAAATCGATATCGTCGGCCCGCCGGAGCTCCAGGGCGTGGGAAGACACCTCCATGATGACGGCGTCCACGCCGTCATGCCGCATCCGGTAGAGGATCTCCTGTAGATCTTTCGATTCGGGAGTAGTGTTGGGAGCGGGATACTCCCTGCCGCCCCAGCGGTAGTTGATGGTGCCGATGACCCCGGGGTTGCGGCCGTGCCGCTTCATGATCGCTTCGAGCATGTAGGTGATCGAGGTCTTGCCGTTGGTGCCGGTGATGCCGATGGCGAGCATGGACCGCGAGGGAAACCCGAAAAAAGCGGCCGACAGGCTGGAGAGCGCGGTCCTGGTGTCCGCGGCGGCCAGTATGCCGATACCGCGCCCGGCCAGGTCGGCCAGCTCCCCGGCCCGTTCCCGGGAAACGCAGACCGCGGCGGCGCCGCTGTCGACCGCCGCCCGCACGTAGCGGTGGCCGTCGCTCTTGAAACCCTCAACCGCGACGAACAGACTGCCCTTTTTCACCATCCGCGAATCGTATTCCACGGAGGTCACCGCCACGTCGCCCGCGCCGGCGAGCTCGACCGCTCCGCCCGAGCCCGCGGCAAGGTCCTTCAGCGAGGCCCTGATCTGCGAGGAATTATTGAACATCGCGCCCCTTCACCGCCATGATCGCAAAATCGCCCGGGAGCATCCGGCGCAAGCCGTTCTTCCGGGCGTACTCGGCCACGGCGTCCATCCGCCGGTACCGCTCTATCTCGTACAGGAGGCGGTCATTCTCCCCGACAAGGCGTTCCTCGACGGCGGAGAGCGACCGGTACTCCATTTCTATCTGGACCATCTGTATGTTCTGCCACACGAAGAGCAGGACGAACAGGTTCATGGTCAATATCACGACAATGTATCTGATGGCCGTCCCTCCATCACTTTTTCACAGACACGCAGCCGCGCGCTCCGCGCCCTGCTGTTGCGCCCGGTCTCTTCCACATCAGGTCGCAGCGGCTTTTTCGTCAATAGATTTACAAACGGCCTGTTCCGCGCACCGGCAATTCCGGGGTTCTTCCCTGCAGAGGCAGCCCCTGCCGAGGCGCCTGAATTTTTCCTTAACGATCCTGTCCTCCAGCGAATGAAAGGAGATTGCCATGATCCTGCCGCCCGGCGCCAGGAGCGCGTGCGCGTCGTCGAGGCTTTTTTCAATCGCGCCGAGCTCGTCGTTCACGGCGATCCGCAGCGCCTGGAACACCCTGGTCGCCGGATGTATGTTCCTGACATGGAAGCGCTTCGGGATGGCCCCGAGCACGATGTCCGCGAGCTCGCCGGTGGTCTGCCACCGGCTTCGCGTTCCGGGCGCGCACGATGGCGGAAGCGATTTTACGCGACCACCGCTCTTCACCGTAGCGGAAAATGATATCTGCCAGCAGCTTCTCGTCCGCCGCGTTCACGATGTCCTCCGCGCTGTCTCCCTCGTGGTCGAGCCGCATGTCAAGCCGCTCGTCCCGCGCGAAGCTGAAGCCGCGGCCGCTCGCATCGAAATGATACGAGGAGATGCCGAAGTCATAAAGAAAATAGTTCACCGCGCCCTTCACCTGTCCCAGATGCTGAGAAATATGAGAAAAATTATCGTTAATGAAATCAATTCTGCCTGCATAGCGCCTGAGCCTCTCCCGTGCTATTTCCAGGACCTCGCTGTCCCTGTCAAAAGCGTGATCCGGATGTTCGCAAACGTTTCGAGAAAAAGTTCGGAATGCCCCCCTTCCCCGACAGTGCAGTCGACCAGCATCCCCGCTCCCCGATATTCAGAATCCTCCACAAACCGGAGCAGTTCACCGGGCATTACCGGCATGTGCATGTACCCCACAGCACCCTCTCATGTATTATGTCGCATTAGAACCGATTTCTTTTCCCTTCACGCTGCGTCCCACACGCCTCGCAAAGGGTGTGCGGCACACCCTTGCCGCCGCCCTATATCCCGAGATCGCCCGCAAGGGCGTTCAATGAATCCTGGTCCGGCCGGAACTGGTTATATATATCAGTCGCCCAGATCTCGATACGGTCATTCAGACCCAGGATGGTAACGTCGCTTTTTATCTGCGCGTATTCAAGGTGACTGGCGGGGAGGACGATCCGTCCCTGCCGGTCAAGCTCCTGGTTGCGGGCGCCGCCCATCAGGTGGCGCACCCAGTTCCTGTTGGTGGGGTTCGACTGCGGCAGCGGCACCAGCTTCTCGCTCACAAAGCGCGCCCAGTCCTCTTCGCGGAAGGCCATGATGCATTGGTCGAACCCGTAGGTAAGCACCAGCGTGTTGATGACCGAGTCCTCTCCGAAGGCCTTCCGGAGCTTCACCGGGATCGCCACCCTGCCTTTTTCATCCAGGGTGGGATTGTATTCACCCATGAACATCAGTCTAGTCACCACCAACAGGAGATATTCAACATTAATCCCCACTTTTCCCCACTATATACCATATGTGACATAATTTGTCAAGAATAAAACAAAAATCTTTACACTTTCAGCGTTTATGTTCGAAGATGTGGATAATAAGAAGATGCGACAATTTTTGACCTTGACACTATGCTGTTAAAATAATTTTTGTTAATTATTTAGATCAAATTAACTATGCGGAACATGGGGCGCCGGAGGTAACGCGAAAGACCCCATACACAATATAAGCCGAACGCGGGTGTAGTTCAGTGGTAGAACTCCAGCCTTCCAAGCTGGTCACGTGGGTTCGATTCCCATCACCCGCTAAGATACAAAACATGAAGGCGTGGTCACGTGACCCCGCCTTCATGTTTTGTGCCCACTGAACCGCATGCCCGGTCATTCAAATTACAAATTGACATAAATAAATAACCATACAATAATGCTATCTATCACAATGGAGGCGCGGCAGCACGACCCCGCCTTCCCGATGAATGGACACTACCCATGAACAGTGACATCACCACCCTGCACCCGGACGCGCTCTGGTCGGTCATCTTTAAAGATGAAAACAGCTGGCGCGCCGGCATCTATCGACCGGAAACGCCCGGGCCGGAGGGTATCAAAATACTGGAGAAGCACTCCTGCCCCGAGCTTTTCGTGTGCCTGGGGGGAACAATGGGCCTGCTGCTTTACGACGGCAGCGAAGAGAGGGCCGTTGAGCTCATGCCCCACCAGGCGGTCATGGTGTCTGAGTACCACAATGGCTACGCGATCGACCCGGACGGGTATTTCCTGGTGGTGGAGCGTACCGCCTTTTCGACCGAGTATATAGAGCGCAAAACAGGGAAATTTTTAAAACGGGTCGAGGTAAAACCGGAAACTAATTGAAATTTAACCGTCCGGTGCTATGGTATATCCGCGGCCGGGCCATTAATATCACAAGGAGGAGCTGATGAGCGCACTCGCAGAGCTTACGATATTCCCGCTGGATAAAGGCGAAAGCGTCAGTTCATACGTCGCGGAAGCGGTGAAGATCGTGCAATCAAGCGGGCTGGAGTACCAGATCAACCCCATGGGGACCTGCTTCGAGGGTGAATGGGACATCGTCATCCGCGTGGCCAAGGAGTGCATGGACGCGATGAAGAACGACTGCAGCAGGGTATACATGGTGCTCAAGGTCGATTACCGCGCCGGGATGGACGACCGGATGAAAGGCAAGGTTGAATCCCTGAACAGGATACTGGGCAAGGAATGAGGGGAATAAACGCCATGAGAACACTGCTTGCAGTGCTGTCCGCGTCGCTGCTGCTCCTCTGCTCCTGCGATGACAATCTCGGCAAAGTCTGCGACAGGTACGCCCTGATCGAGCTGGCCGTGGTGAACCTCCACTGTTCGGACGCCGGCTATCTTACCGATAACGGCTATGCCGATTACAACGACTGCTTCGATGTTGAATCACGGGCCGTCGCATTGAGCATCATCAGCTGCAAGGGCCGTGACGGCGTAATTCCCTAGGCGCCGGTACAGGCCTTCAGCGAGCGTACGATGGCCCTGGCCCGCCCGATCAGCTCCAGGGCAAAGCCATCACCGCCGGCGGCGTTCTTCTCTGCCGCGGCCAGGACGTCGTAGTAAAGGTCCCATCCCCGTTGTTCCCTTTCATACAGGTTTGTAAACGCGTTTTCTCCCGGCCGCAGCGGTCCCATCATGCCGGAGAGGCGCCGCACCCCCTCATTAAAAAAGCGAAGCCCCTCGCCAGGGTCTTCGGCGAAGCGCCGCGCCGCCCTGAGGGCGAAGCGCAGGTACACGATAGTTATCGGTATGCGGGAGATAAAGGCGCCGGTGAAGGGGTCCACCGCCTCCTTGATGCGTTCCTCCGGCCAGGGGAGCGCCCGGGCGTAATCGGAAAAGAGCAGGATGCGCACGAGATCGCCGATCGCCTTGCCGTTCCGCGCCGACGCCGCCGCCTCTGCGAAGAGGTCGGCGTCATGACGCATCACGAGCCCCGGGCAGTGGGCGTAGCGAAGAAAGCCGCGCTCATCATGCCTGAACAGCACCGAAAGCAGGTAGGCCTGGTCCTCGGCCCTGCCGATGCACGAGGGCGTGAAGGGCCGGTACCGCTCCAGGGCCTCGGTCAGTATGCCGGTCGTGCCCCCGGTAACGTGCACGCGCTGGACCGCCGTGCCGCCGCCGGCACCCGGCGGGCCGTTCGCCATCTCTGCGGCGGTGGACACCGCCTGGGGCGCCGCGCTCCTGAACACCGCTTCGTCCCCGGCCGGGACGTTCTCCGGGTAGGGCACGTCCGGGGTGAAGAGGGACGCGCCGATGTCCCGCCTGTTTACAAGGGCGCCGGCCAGCATCCCCAGGTACACTTCTTCGCCGGCGCTGTCCACGCCGCGGGCGCCCCAGAGCGGCGTTTTCAGGTGACCGAAGGCCGAGGCGCCGGTTACGCGGACGAGCTCCTCCTGGGGGAACACCTGGTCGAGGTCGATCTTGAAGACGGCCCGGATCTCCGGCGCGATGAACACGCGCCAGAACGACGCGATCGCTTTCAAGAAGCTGTAATGCCTCCCGTATTCGCCGTCAACGCCGAAGACCTCCCTGAGCGGTGCGTCGTCGCGGCCGGGAAGCCAGCGACGGGCGGCCGGCACCAGGACTTCGTCCAGCAGCCTGACGGTGTCGTCTTCAGTGAATGGGTAGAGGCTGACGCCGCGCAGCTGGCCGGTGCGCGCGAGCAGTGACGCGAGCCAGGGCCCGGCCGCGCCGCGGAGGGACGGATGAGTGACCGACACCGACAGCACGCAGTCGATGTCCGCGCCGGGCTCCCTGCACCCGGCCCCCTCCTCGAAGAGGACCGCCTCCGACAGGTTGCGCAGCCCGTATATGATCTCGTTGTCGCAATCGTCCGTAACCGGCACCGGGTGGTCATACCAGTGGCGCTGTTCTTCCGCCGCGGCCGCAGCTACCGCCTCCCGCACCCCGGGGGACAGGCCCGCGGCGCCGGCGGGCCGCGGCGGCACGGTCAGGAGCGCGTTCGCGGTGAAGAGCACCTCCCGCTCCGGGGCCCGGACCGGCCGCGGGTTCATCGCGGTGATCGTGACGCGCCTCTTTTCCCTGAGCTCCGCCACGCGTGAGCTGAAGTCGGCGCGGGACACTCCTTCCGGGAAAAAGAGCCGCCACAGGCGCGCGATCGCGTCCTCCCCGGCCGGGCGCGGCCCTGCGGCGGTGATGGCGCTGTGCAGCGTGTCAACATCATGGCGGAAGCCGTCGTCCGCCCCGTACCGCTCTTCAACCTCCCGTTCAATGAGCCCGATCCCGCGGATGAAAAACTCCGCCGCCGCACCACCCGCCCCCTCAAGGTACCCGCGGGCCGTACCGTAGCAGGGAGCGTCATGGCCCGAAAGGGCGATACAAAACGCCGCGTTCAGGTTGCGGGCCAGGGAGACGTCATCCCGCTCCCCGGGCCTGAACTGGCCGCTGATATCCACCCCGGGGACAGGGGCGCCGCCTTCCGCCGGGCCCACAATAAAGCCGATTATATCGTGGAACCTTTTTTTTATGGACAAGTCGCGCGCCACGCTGTATATTCCCCCGGTATGGGGAGGCAGGCACCGCCTTCCGCCCCTTTTTTTACTGGCCGCATAATTGATGCCGGCCGGTTTATCATTTGTCAATTCATAATCGCGGGCCGTCACGGTCCGGATACGGAGGGAGAGCCATGAAGAGAACACACCGGTACGTGGTAATCGCGGCGGCGATATTCATGGCGGCGGCCTGCGCCGCGCGCGCGGCGGAGACCGCCACAAAGAGCGCGGGACCAGGCGCGCCTGCCGCGACGGGCAATGCCGCGAAAGCGGAAAAAAAGGAGCCCGTCAAGGAGCCCCCGATGTCCGAGGAGCAAAAGGCCGGGATGATCGAGCAGACCCTCGAGTACGGGACGCAGGAGGAACGGGCGCGGGCGACCGGCAGCATCCAGAAGATGAAAGACCCCGCCATACGGGGCAGGCTCGCGGCAAAAGTGATCAGCCTGATGAAAGACGAGGACGATCCCGACCTGCTGATAAAAGCCATCACCGTGCTCGGCGAGATGAAGGAGACCGCCGCGCTCCCCCTCCTGATGGAAAAAATCGACCACCGGTCAGAAGACGTCCGCACCTCGGCGGTGTACGCCCTCAAGAAAATCAACGCGACCGCCGCGAAAGACCGGCTCGCGGAGCGGCTCAAGGCCCGCAAGCTGGACGAGAACAACAACCTGACCACGGCCCTCATAGACACGCTGGGCGAATTCAAGGCGGCGGAGATGGTCCCCTTCGCGAAGGAAGCGCTGCAGAGCCCGAAAACGCACAAGGCCGTGAAAGAGGAGCTGGTGCTTTTCCTCGGGAAGGTGCCCTCCGGGGAATCGAAGGAGGCCCTCCTGAAGATATACAGGGACGAGGCGGAGGACGAAATGCTCAGGGCGTATTCGGCCAGCTCTCTCGCAAAGCTCGGCGCGAAGGAGGCGTCCCCCGACATCAAGCAGGTCATCACCGCCATCGATTCCCTTGACGCCAAGAAGCGGAAGAAATACTACAACCTCTACCTCTATTCGGTCGCCGCGCTGGCGAGGCTCGGCGACCCGGACGCGGTGCCGAAGCTGATCAACGCGCTCAGGAGCAACAGCGCCCAGGTGCGGCTGAAGGCCATCAGCCTGATAAAAGATTTCAAGGACAAAAGAACAATTGACATTTTAAAATACAAGATGAAATATGATCAAAACCCGCGCGTGCAGAAGGCCGCCGGAAAGGCGCTGGAAGCGATGGGCATCGAAACAGAAGACAAGCCTGAAGCAAAAAAAGAGACAAAGAAATAACGCACAAACCCGTAACCCCGTAACAAGTAAAAGGCCCGGCATGTATAATGGATATCTGTATGAGAAAAGGAGACTGCGCGACCGGTTCAGGGACCTCCTGACCCTTGCCGCTTTCACAATGGGGGTCGCCGTCCTGTCGGTGATAATTATGAACCTCCTCATTTACCCGGTCACCGTCTTCGCGGTGCGCAACAAGGAGACCTTCAATTTTATCGTCAGGGACCTTTCCCTGTTCGGGCTGCTGGCCATTGCCCTGCTGTCAATCGGGCTGAAGGTCCGCCGCCTTAAAAAGGAGGGCCTGCCGGAAGAAGAGATCGCCCGGTACATGGTCCGGAAGCCGTTCTACTACGTTTCCATATTCTTCTTTTTTCTCTTTGTCTCGTCCGTGCTGCTGCTCCTCCTTTACCTGTTGTTCAGCAACAATTACTATTTACTCTATAAAATAACGAACAGCTGAAGGAACCATGCCACTCAGCAATTTCGACAAATATTTTCTGAACCTTCCTCCACAGGATAAAAAGGCCGACTTCGACCAGTTCTGGGAGCGCTCAATCACCGAGGCGAAAAAGGCGCCCCTTGAGACCGAGCTGGCGAAAAACAACCGGAAATCATCGCACCGCTTTACTTCCTATGACGTTTCGTACAAGGGCTTTGCCAGGACGACGATCACCGCGGAACTCCTGGTGCCGCGCAAGGTCCGCAAGCCGAGGGCGCTGGTCCATGTGCACGACTACAACAACCTTGTTCCCCGCCCCCAGCAGGAGCTGGAGGACTCGCTTGCCCACTTCTTCATCACCCTCAGGGGGCACGCGAACATCATCGCGCCGTCAGTCGACGAAGAGGAGCCGTCCTCCCCGGGATACCTGATCGAGAACATACTGGACCGCGACGCCTACTACGTGAAGGCCGTGTACCTGGACCTCTACCGCGCCATTGACCTGCTGCGGCTCATCCCCGACCTGAACTGCAGCGCCATCGGCGCCATGGGCAAGGGCTTCGGGGCCGCCGCGGCCGTCTTCATCACCGCCTTCACCGGCCGCATCGCGGCCCTGGTGCTCGACACGCCGGCGTTCTGCCACCTGGCCCTGGGCCAGAACCTCGCCAGGAGCGACGCCAGCAGGGAGATCAACGAGTTTGTCGCGACCGCACGGAACAAGAAAAAGCTCGTCAAGGACAACCTCACCTATTTCGACGCCCTCAACTTCGCCGACATGATCTTCTGCCCGGTGCTGGCCACGGTCGGCTTCAAGGACACGATATCGCCGCCCGAGTGCGTCTTCAGCCTCTTCAACCACATCAGGAGTGAAAAGGTGATGGAGGTCTACCCCGAGGAGGGGAACAGCGCCGGCGGCAACGCGCAGTTCAGGAAATCACAGGAGTGGGTGGCGGCGCGGATCAATACCTGACGCGCGGCGGCCCGGTCCGGCACAGGGGGGATGTCGCATGCTTCTGTACCTCGTACTATTTCTCGCCGGGATCGCCCTCCTCTGGGTGTCCTCCGAGATCGTTCTCAGGAAGATCACGCCCATCGCGCAGTTCTTCCGCGTGAACGAGCTGGTCGTCACCGTCCTCGGCGTGAGCGTGCTCTCCTCCCTGCCGGAGCTGACCATCTCCGCGTTCGCCATAGCCGGGGGAAACCCGGATATCTCGGTCGGCAACGTCATCGGGTCCAATTTCGTGACCTTGACCTTCGTGACCGCCGTGTGCGCCTTCATCCGCCCCATCGACATCCACGACCAGATCAAGGACAGGGAATCGAGCTGGATGATACTCTCCGCCGCCCTGGTCATGGTCCTGTCAATGGACGGGACGCTCTCCCGCCTTGACGGCGCCCTGCTCATACTTGTCTATGTCCCGTATATCATTTCAGTGATCCGCGCCGCGAGGAAGGAGAAGCACCGGCACGACGAGGCCCCGAAAGGAACAATCCTGGTCCACGCGCTCTGGGCCGTCGCCGCGATTTTCGGCATCATCTTCAGCGCGAAGCTGGCCCTGGACAACGGTGAAAAGCTCGGACTCGCGGTGGGAATCCCCTCCCTGACGCTGGGGGTAATTCTCTTCGCCTTCGGCACCAGCCTGCCGGAGCTCGCCATCAGCCTTGCAGCAACCTTAAAAAAAAAGGCGGACGTGACGATCGGGGAGGTGTACGCATCAAACATCTTCACGCAGCTGATGGTCCTCGGCATCTGCACCCTTATCAGTCCCATTGCGATTTCCAGCGGGATAATCGGGTTTGCCATGCCCTTCCTGGTGCTTTCAGCGGTAATAATACAGATATTCATTACATCCGGAAAAATTATCAACCGGTGGGAAGCCTTCGGGCTTTTACTCCTGTACGGACTGTTCCTGTACAGCAATTTCTTTTCCCTGCCGGAACTCGGTTCGATACTGGGGATGTAACCGCATTTCGTGAATTTATTTGTAACCCGTGTGTCGAAAATTATTCTAAAACTGGTTACCATACGGGGGCATGCACATGAAACCACCTCTCGGCATTATCATCCTTTCCGTCATGCTTGTCGGCCTGAACGTCACGCCGTCATACGGGGATGAAAAAAAGGCAACACCCGGACAGGGGGCGCCCGCCAGCATGGCGGCGCTCTACCCCTTTTCACAGAAAGGCAATTTCGAGATCGGCGGCGCGGCGGGGATGCCCTCAGGCATAAACGCGCGGTGGTGGATCGTCGATTTTTTCGGGATAGATTTTACCATCGGTTCGTCGATCAGGCGGGACTTTGTCTTTACCCTCGACCTGCTCTTCGAGCACCTCACCCTCTACCGGTCACGGGACCTGCAGCTCCGGTTTTTCTACGGCGTCGGCGGGCTTGTAGGATACGACTACCAGGACAGGGACTTTCACAGCAATGTCAGGCTCCCAATCGGGTTGTCCATGCCCTTTACCAAATACCCGCTGACCCTGTCGCTCTTCGCGGCCCCCGCCCTTGTCATCACGCCGAAGATGAAATTCGACATCAACTGGGGCATCGCGGCGCGCTACAGCTTCGGCGGCGTTTCAAAAATGCTCGCGCGGCAGAGGTCCCTCCAGGACGATCTTGACGACTCGCGCGAAAAGTACGGCGAGTTGAGCGACCGTCTTGCCGCGACGAAAGGCGAGCTCGATAAAACCGCCGGGCAGCTCGACAAAACAAGGGGCGAGCTTGACGCGACGAAGGGGAGGCTGAGCGCGGCGCGGGACGAGCTCAACGCGGCATCGAACAACCTCGCGAAGGCGCGGAACGAGCTGGAAGGGACCAGGTCAGAGCTTGCCGGCACCAGGGAAAACCTCGACACCGCCGTGAACGAGCTCTCCGACACGAGGGGGAAGCTCTTGAGCGCCAGGGACCAGCTGGGCGGGGTGAAAAAAGAGCTGGAAAGCACGAGATCAGAGCTCACCGTGACAAAGGACCAGCTGAATATCGCGAAGAAGAAGCTCGACGACAGGGAGACCGAGCTGAACAAGAAGCAGAAGGAGCTCGACGACGCCAAAACCGTCATCCGGGAAAAGCTTGCGGGCGAAGCCAGGAAGACCGAGGAAAAAATAGTCGCGAAAAAGCAGGCGGAGCTCAACAGGGAGTTCGAGGAATTTAAAAAACAGAAAGAGACCTGGGAACGGGAACACGCGGTGCAGCAGAAGAAACGGGAGAAGCTTACGGCCGAATGCGCCGCGCGGCGCGGTATAATAAACGAATACGGCTACTGCGACTGCCGTGAGCACGAGCAATGGAACTCCGACCGGAGCGCCTGCGTGTGCGTAAAAGGGTATTCGCTGAACCGGGCGACAAACCGGTGCGAACCCTGCGAGCTCGTCAACTCCTTCGGCGCGTGTACTGACGCGTGCAGGGCCGACGAGCGGAAGGTGCCGCACTGGAAAGGGCCGAACAAGTACCTGTGCGTCAAGAAATGCTCGAAGAGCAACGAGGTCTGGTCGGACCGCAAAAATACCTGTCTGTGCAGGGACGGCTATTCCAGGGACGAAAAAGGGGATTGTGTTCCGAGAAAATAACCGGCAATCAGCCCGGCAGAGGAGATTATCACATGAGTTATTCCAACAGAAACTGGATCGCGCTCGGCATATCAGTCGTTGTCGCCATCGTCATCATAGCCCTTCTGACCGTTTTCATCGGAGGCACGTTCTGGGGAGACATGATGATCGGCGAAACATCATCGCCGGTGTACCCGTTTTCCCTGCAAAACCTGATGCACCTTTTATTCTTCATTGGCCTCGGGCAATTATGGATACGATGGCTCTGCACCTACGAAGAGAATGTTTTCCTTACAAAATCGGGGTTCCTTCCCGAGGAAGACGGGGAAGCTCCTGGAAAACGACGAGGACATCGAGGCGATCAGGATCAACGTGTCCAATGCCGCCGTGCGGGCCGAGGCGTTTCTTCCCGACCTGATAAACACCAGCATCATCCAGTATTCAAAATCACACTCGATCAGCGATACCATCTCCGTGCTGAACAGCAATCTCGACCTGAGCATACACCGCCTGGACCTTAATTATTCGATCATCAGGTATCTCGTATGGGCCATACCGACCTTCGGCTTCATGGGGACCGTTATCGGTATTGCGTACGCCCTGGGACGGATGGACATCAACAAATTCATGGGGGCCGGCGCCGAAAAAGTCCTGATATTTAAAAAAATCACGGCAGACCTCGGCTTCGCGTTCGGAACGACGATCGTCGCCCTCGTCCTGAGCGCAATACTGGTGTTTATATGGAACATCGTACAGAGAGGCGAAGAGGACGTACTGAACAGGGCGGGGAAGTACGTGCTGACAAATCTGATAAACAGGCTCCATGTTTTTGACAGGCGGAAAAGTCTATGAAACGTCCGGGCCGGGAAATAAATTCTTTTAACATCTCCATGCTGGACACCATATCAGGCGCCCTCGGCGCGGTCGTGATATTGATGCTCATACTGCTGACGCAAAAGATCGGCGTGGAATCTTCGGCCTGCCAGGACGTGAAATCGGAGCTGATGACGGCATCTGACGAGCTCGCGAAAACGACCAACGAGCTGACGGAGACCCGGAAGGAACTGCAAAAATACAAAACGGAACATCCACAGACAATTGAGAAAATTTCGTCCATCACGAAGATAATCGACTCGACGACGCTACAATTCGCGAACGTCGTAAAAAAAATCAACGAGATAAAGAATGAGATTATTCAAGGCCACCGACGACACCAGCGAGCTGATCGCGTTCAGGATACCCCATAAAATCGTGATGGTGATCGACCTGTCCGGGAGCATGGCCGCGGAGAACAACAAGTACAGGGAGGACCGGCTCTCGCAGGTGAAGGCCGCGCTGAAGATGTTCATCGCCGCCATGGACGAGCGGTACTGGATCGATATCGTCTATTTCCCGGCATTCACCGAAAACATCAACAGGGAGATATACCCGGGGTTCGTCATACGCCCCGGCCCCGATAAGCGCTGCGCCGGCTACGAGCTGCGCGACGAAGCGTACGACAACCCCGCGCTGACGTGCTACAAGTACGGATACTTCGAGGGGAAACTGGTGAATATCCTCTCAGAGAACGACAAGCACGGCTTTTACCAGAAGATCGCCTGCCTGCAGCCGTACCACGACACGCCGACGGAAACCGCGATGGAATTCGTTCTTACGAAGGACGCCTACAGGGACGCGGCGGGGATCATTCTCTTCAGCGACGGCCAGCCGGATTCCACTCAGGAAAAAGAAGCTTACCAGGGACGCCCTTCTCAAAAAGATACGCACCATGAACAGGTCGGATAAAAAGATATTTACCGTCGGGGTCGGCACCGAGTTCAGGAAGCAGGAGGACTCGGAGGCGGTTGACTTCCTGAAAGAGCTGGCGGTGCAGAACAGGGGATTTTACATAGGATTTTAACCGGCGTGGGGACCGGCCCCCGCTCCGGCAGAGGTATTACGCGGTCTCGCCTATGATGTAGGGCACGAACGTGGCCTCGCCGATATCCTCCTCGACGACAACGCCGTTCTGTTTGACGATGAATTTCTTTATGCGGTGGCCCCGCCGGCTCCCCACCGGAATGATGAGCCTGCCGCCCGGGACGATCTTGCCGAACAGCGATACCGGGAGGATGTCCGCGCCCGCCGCCACGATGACCGCGTCGAAGACGCCCTTCACCTCGTTGAAATCGCCCGAATGGATGAACTGGATGTTGCGGTAGCCCAGGCCGAACAGGAGCCCCCTGGCGCGGTTGGCCAGCTCCTCGATGCGCTCCATGGTGACCAGCGAGCCGGCGAGCCGTGAGAGTATCGCCGACTGGTATCCCGAGCCGGTCCCGATCTCAAGGACCCGCTCGTCGCCGGTCAGATCGAGGGACTGCACCATCTTCGCGATCACCGACGGCTTGGATATGGTCTGGCCGTGGCCGATCGGAAGCGATATGTCATTGTAGGCATGGAAGCGGAGGGCCTCGGAAACGAAGAGGTGGCGCGGCACGCCCGCCATCGCCTGGAGGACGGAGCCGGAGGATATGCCCTTCTTTTTAAGGGCGCTGATCAAGCTTTCCTGTACGAACTGCATACCTTTCCACGCCTCCTACGGCACGAAATAGCCGCCCCATTCAACGCCCTTCTGTCCCTTGTGGTCGGCCTCTATCTTTACGTCGGACCACCAACCCCGGAACGACTTGAGCTTGAAGGTCGAGTATACCAGCACGTACCGGTATTCCTCCGAATTCTTGATGCGCGAATAGATCGACCTGAGGCTGTCCACGTCCCTCGGCCTGAACACTGCGCCGCCCGTCTCCTCGGCTATGTCCCGGAGCTGCTGATCGGGCTCCCTGAACGAGACAATATAGATGGGGATATAGTGCGATTTCGCGTAGCGGATGATGTTCTCCGGGGTGTAGCTCCGGAAGGAATTTTCATCGACGCTCCCGTCCGTGACCATGACGACGCCCCGGCGGTTCAGGCGCGGGACCAGGTCGCCGATCGCGCCGTAGAGCGCCTTGCCGAAATTTTTTCCCCCGCCGTACTCGCGCTCCCTGAGCGCCCGGAGGGTCCTCCGGCGGCTCCAGTCGAACCTCGTGCCGGCCCACGGCTCACGGTTGAAATTTATCACCTCGATCGAGTCGTTCTTCCGCATCTTCTGCAGAATGAATTCCGCGGTCCAGGGCAGGTCGCCGTGGAACTGCTCCGCCCTGTCCGAGCGGTCCACGCAGAGAGAGATCGACACCGACGGCATGAGGCGCTTTAAATAATCGCTGTAGATATTCGTAATGAGGGCGCCGTCCTCGGTGACCGTAAAATTCGTTTTATCGAGCCCGTAGACCGCGCTGCCGTCCCTGTTCCTGACATTGACGTAAAACGCCACGACCGGGAAGCTCGCCGTGTCAACCGAGGTGATTTCAAGGCTCATGTTGGAATAGCGCTTCTGCACCGGCGAGAAGAGCACCACCGATTCCCGGTTATAGTCGAGGCAGTAGATATATCCGTCCCTGTCCACGGCGGACGCCACAGCGCGCGACAGGCCCGACCCCGGCTCGAAGGGGGAGAGCGACCGGTCCGCGGGACGGTAGAAGAGCGGCCCCTTCTTCTCGTCAGACACGAGGAGCAGGTCCTTGTGGCGCGCAATCCCGCGCGGCGAGTAGAGGGCATCGCCAGTAATGTTCTCTATGAAATTGCCCGAATCGTCAAAACAGGCTATCCGGCGGTTGCCGGTATCGGTGACGTATACCCTGTCGCCGAGGGCGGCGACGTCAGTGGGCTTCGAAAGCTCGCCCTCGTACTCGCCCTTCTTCCCGAACTGGAGGATGAATTTTCCCGTGTCATCGAACTTCTGCACCCGGCTGTTTCCCGAATCGACGACATAGAGCTCGCCCCTGTCATTGAAGCAGAGGCCTTCGGGCCCGTGGAACTCCCCTTCCCCGGCGCCGCTCGAGCCGAACCTCTGCAGGGTCTTCCCGCCGGAGTCCAGTATATAGACCCGGTCCCCCCTGAAATCCGAAACGGCGACCCTGCCCGCATGGCAGTCAACACCGTAGAGGGTGCCGGAGATCGACGTCTTTATGGAAAAAATGCCGCGGCCGTTGGTGTCAAGTTTGACCAGCGATCCCTCGGAAAAGGAAGTGATATAGATGTTCTTGTCCGTGTCAACGGCTATATCGACGGGGTTTTTGAAGCGGAACCGGTTATACGCCGAGGATTTATACGCCTCGTACTCAACGTACTCCGAGCCGTCCGCCGGCCTCTCGCGCGCCGCGTCCTGGAAGCGGAGCCCGTCGATCTTCGACACCACGGCGACATTGTCCGGGGAGGCTTCCGCCAGGCTTTCCCATTCCTTCAGCGCGGCGTCGGTGAACCCCGCGAGCTTGTAGGCGCGGGCAAGGTGGTCGCGGGCGGTATAGTAGTCGGGATACGCGTTCACCGCCTTGCGGAAGAACTCGACAGAGGCGAGATAGCGCATGGCGTTGAAATGCACGCACCCCTGGCGGTAATGTTTCTTCGCCACCTCGAACCTGACCATGTCCTTCATCTCGGAGAAGGCAAGCGGGGGATAGAAACAGATAACGGACACAAGAAGTACCGGCGCCCAGAATCGCTTCATAAAAGATGTGTTTGTAGAACCCATGGCTGTTATATTATCGTCCCAACCGGGCAGCGAATTGTGTAAAATTTGGCCCGTTTTTAGCGACATAATAAATTATTGCATTTATATAAACAAATGAGACATAATGCAAGAGTTTTTTTGGATTTAGCCGCCCGGTGACAGAAAAAAGACCGCGGCGGCCCACTGCGGGCAATGCAAGCCGCCGCAGCCGGGCGGGCAAAATATCCTTGACTGGACCTGATTTTCTTACTAACGTTAAGAAAGAAACCACTTACTCCGGAGCTGATTATGAACAGTGCAACACGCGGCGCGGCACTCCTTCTTCTTGCAGCCGTCCTGTCATACGGATGCGTGAAGGAAAAAAAGAGCGGGGGACCGGTCACCGCGGTAAACAGGGTCGGCGCGGTAAGCCTTAACGTCCCGGGAAACGACCTGCCGCTGAACGCTCTCCTTGGCCCCGGCGACAGGGTGCTGACCGGTGAGAATTCGATGGTCACCCTGCTGTTCCCCGAACAATCAGCCGTCAAGGTCTACGAAAATTCAGAATTCATCATATCGAAAATAGGGCCGGCCGGAACCGCCGGCGCGGATGATACCGAGTTCGCAGTGGAAAAAGGCAGGGCCATGCTGCTCATATCAAAGCTCGCGAAGCCCGACTCCCTCAGGGTCAGGACGCCGACCGCGGTCGCGTCCGTCCGGGGAACGACCTTCGTGGTGTCGGTCGACAGGTCCGGAAAAACATCGGCGGGCGCCGCGACCGGCGTGACGGTGCTGCGCGGGACGGTGCAGGTCACGGCGGGCAGCAGGCCGCAGGCCGGCGGCCTGGTCAGAGAAGGAGAGACGCTTGAAGTATCACGCGGCACCTATGAAGCGGCGATAAAGACAATACCGGAACAGGCGATGGAAGAGCTCAAACAAGAGGAAGCGGCCCTGGAAAAGACCATCGGCGCCACCGGCGGTGCCGTGGCAGGAGCCGGGCAAGGCCCGGCAGCGGCAGAAAAGCGTGCAGCGGAACAAGCTGCGCCCGTGCTTAAAACAGAAAAGGCCATCAAGGAATATTACAACAAGCTTGAAGAGGTGAGCCTGGATGACGGCACGGTACTCGTGGGCGCGGTCATCTACCAGGACACCTCCGTGGCGCGCATCCACACGCCCCACGGGATCATCCAGGTGCCCACGCGGAGCATAAAGACAATCCGGATGCGATAAGCACAACAGGACGGGGCCCCGTCCTGTTTGCACTCCATAAAACCTGCCGGCGATCTGGTGCGTCCGCCTACTTGAATTTCATCTCGCTGATCCTGTCTTTTTCGATGGTCATGGTGCTGTACTTTGTTTTGACCGTGACATGGGTGCGCGTCTGGGTAATTATCTTCCCCACGATCTTGCTCCCGTCCTTCATGAGTATGATCTGGTTGGCCTCCTCCGGTTCCCCTTCGTCCTTCACCGGGGCGTACCCCTTTTTCCCCTTCCCTTCGAGGATCTCCAGTATATCGGAAAAATTAAATTTTTCGGCCACGGTATAGGCGGTCTCGCCCCGCTCGTTTTCCAGCTTCGGGTTGGCGCCGTGCTTCATAAGCCTGAGCACGATGCCCGGGTAATCATAATAGGCGGCGATGATGAGCGGCGTGCTTCCCTTCGCAATGGAGCCGTACGCTTTCTGGGTGCGCGCGTTCGCATTGGCCCCGTTCTCAAGCATGTATTTGACAACATCGTAATAATTATAATAGACAGACCACATCACCGGGGTCCATCCCCACCTGTCGGACTGGTTGATATCGGCGCCTTCCGAGAGGTGCTTTTTCACTCCGTTAAGGTCGCCGCGTGTCGCGGAGCGCGTCAGGGACCCGCACCCGGCAAGGAAAAAAAGCGTGATAATAACGCACATGGACGCATATGCAGCATGCCTGTTGTTTTTCATAAATCCATACCTCTACGTGTTTATACCGGTGACCGATTCTCACGACCGGCGGCCCTCCCCTTCCGCCAGCATACATGGGAATGAAAGAGCTCTCGTGGATGACAATTTCGCTAAATAATACAGAGAAGGATAATTAACACAACTATTTTTTCAGGCGTCCGCCGTGAGGGAACGGCTACTATCGTGATTTTTTCTTAAGCGCCTTCTTGAGGAACTGCCCCGTGTACGACTCCTTCACGAGCGCGACCTCCTCGGGCGTGCCCTGCGCGACGATGCGGCCTCCCGCGTCGCCGCCCTCCGGCCCGAGGTCGATGATCCAGTCCGCGGTCTTGATCACGTCCAGGTTGTGCTCGATGACGATCACGGTGTTCCCCTTGTCCACCAGCGACTGGAGCACGTCGATCAGCTTCTGGATGTCGGCGAAATGGAGGCCCGTGGTCGGCTCGTCGAGCAGGTAGACGGTCCTGCCGGTCGCCCGCTTCGACAGCTCGGCCGACAGCTTCACCCGCTGCGCCTCGCCCCCCGACAGGGTCGTGGCGGGCTGCCCGAGCTTGATGTACCCGAGCCCCACCCGGTTCAGGGTGTCGAGCTTGCTCCTGACCGCGGGGACCGCGCTGAAGAATTCGAGCGCCTCCTCCACGGTCATCTCCAGTATCTCATAGATGTTCTTTCCCTTGTAGCGCACCTCGAGCGTCTCATGGTTATAGCGCCTCCCCTTGCACACCTCGCAGGTGATGTACACGTCGGGCAGGAAGTGCATCTCGATCTTGATGACGCCGTCCCCGTAGCACGATTCGCAGCGCCCGCCGGGCACGTTGAAGGAAAAGCGCCCCGGCTGGTAGCCCCGGAGCTTCGACTCGGGGAGCCTGGTGAAGAGGTCGCGTATCGGCGTGAAGAGGCCGGTATAGGTGGCGGGGTTCGAACGGGGCGTCCGCCCGATGGGCGACTGGTCGATATCGATCACCTTGTCGATCTTCTCCACGCCGAGGAACTTTTCGAACGCGCCCGGATACTCCTTCGATTTCATCACCAGGGACGACAGCGCCTTGTAGAGTATGTCGATGACGAGGGTCGATTTCCCGGAGCCGGACACGCCGGTCACCGCGGTGAACAGGCCGAGCGGGAATTTCGCGTCTATCTTCTTTAGGTTATTCTCCCGCGCCCCTTTTATTTCGATGAAGTCGGACGGCTCCCGCCGCTTTCCCGGGACCGGGATGAAGGACTCGCCCGCCAGGTAGCGGCCGGTGAGGGAGTCCCTGTTCGCCTCGATCTCGGCGGGAGTGCCCGCGGCCACGACGTAGCCGCCGTGAAGGCCCGCGCCCGGGCCCAGGTCCACGACGTACTCGGCCTCGCGGATGGTGTCCTCGTCGTGCTCCACCACGATGACCGTGTTTCCCAGGTCGCGCAGGCGCTTCAGCGTGGCCAGGAGCTTCCGGTTGTCGCGCTGGTGGAGGCCGATGCTCGGTTCGTCCAGGACATAGAGCACCCCCGTCAGGCTCGACCCGATCTGGGTGGCGAGCCGGATCCGCTGCGACTCCCCGCCCGAGAGGGTGCCGGCGGCCCGGTCCAGCGTGATGTAATCGATGCCGACGTCGCTGAGGAACTTGAGCCGGGCCCGTATCTCCTTCATGATCTGCTCGGAGATCTTTTTCTCGGTGTCCGTGAGCGCCAGGTCCCGGAAGAGCTCGTTCGCCGCGCCGATCGACCGCGCCGTGATCTCGTCGATGCCGTATCCCGCCACCTTCACGGCCAGGCTCTCCGGCCGCAGCCGCTTGCCCCCGCACTCCTCGCACACCTTGTTGGACATGTAGCCCTCCATCCAGATGCGCATGTCCTCGGACTTCGTCTCCATGTAGCGGCGGTGCAGGTTCGGGATCACGCCCTCGAAGGCGCGGGTGAAGCGGTACTCCGCGTTCTCGCGCTTGACCTTGTAGTCGATCTTCTTTCCCTTCCGATCCGTAGAGGATGATGTCCTTTATCTTTTTCGGGAGCTTCTTCCAGGGCGTATGCGCGTCAAAGCCGAGGTTCTTTTCCAGGGTCTTTATCTGCTCGAGGTACCAGTAGCTCGTGGTCTTGCCCCACACCTCCAGCACCCCGTCATAGAGCGACCGGTCCGGGTCCGACACGATGAGGTTCGGGTCGAACTGCATGATGAACCCCAGGCCCGTGCAGGCAGGGCAGGCGCCGTAGGGGCTGTTGAAGGAAAACATCCGCGGCGACAGCTCCGGGATGGAGATGCCGCACTCGGTGCAGGAGAGCTTCGTTGAAAAGAGCCGCTCCTCCGCCGCGCCCCCGTCCGCGCCGTCGATGAGCACGGTCACCAGGCCCTCGGCGAGCTCCATCGAGGTCTCGACCGACTCGGCAAGCGCGGCCGCACCCCGTCCTTCAGGACGATCCGGTCGACGATGATCTCCACGGTGTGCTTGTGGTTCTTGTCGAGTTTGATCTCCTCCTCGAGCTCGCTTCACCTCGCCGTCGACCCGCACCCGCACGAAGCCCTTCTTGCGCGCCTGCTCGAACCTGTCGGCATGCTCGCCCTTCCTGCCGCGCACCAGCGGCGCCAGGACCTGCAGCCGCGTCCCCTGCGGGTAGGTCATCAGGTTCTCGACGATCTGGTCGAGCGACTGCGATGATATTTTTTTTCCGCACTTGTGGCAGTGGGGCACGCCGATACGCGCGTAGAGGAGCCTGAAGTAATCGTAGATCTCGGTAACGGTGCCGACCGTGGACCGGGGGTTCCGGTGGGTCGTCTTCTGTTCTATGGATATTGCGGGGGAAAGCCCGTCGATGTAATCGACGTCCGGCTTCTCCATGAGGCCGAGGAACTGCCGGGCGTACGATGAAAGCGATTCCACGTAGCGGCGCTGCCCCTCGGCGTAAATGGTGTCAAATGCAAGTGATGATTTTCCGGAACCGGACAGCCCGGTCAGGACAACGAGCCTGTCCCGCGGGATTTCTACTGATATGTTCTTTAGATTGTGCTCTCGTGCTCCCTTTATTACAATGGACCGACCGCTCATATCAGGGTAACGTTCATTGATCCGCACATGGGGCAGATAACATCGGGCTCCTCATCCTCGATCACCCCTTTTTTCTTGATGACGATATCGTCCCAGCGGTAGTCGCATTCCTCGCACGCGTAACTGACGGTCATCTTCTTCTGGTCCTCTTCGTCCCAGCTGACCTCCTCCTCGCCCTCGACGACGGCCTCCTCTTCCGCTTCCTCATCGTCGATGCGGTCGCCTACCGCGACCTCTTCCCCGGCATCCAGCTCTTCCTCTTCCTCTATGAGTTCGGCTTCGTCTTCCAGTTCCTCTTCCTCGTAATGCTCTTCGTAATACCCGTCTTCATATACTTCATCATCATAGTCTTTTTCGTGGTAGTCCTTGGCCATGTCCCCACCCTGGTTTCAAAGTTTTACAGTCATTCCGCGGCTTTCGTACAGGCAGCAAGCCCCGGCACGAGACAACACTCGCTTCTAAAATAACAATTTTTCGTCACGGAGTAAATATAAGAATCAGAAAATATTACGCCTTTTTTTTGTCAAAAAAAAATTAGTTTTTACCCGAAAAAATGCTCCCTTGCCCGCGTGACACCGGGCATGCGGGATCCAGGCCAGGTCGTGACGGCTGATCAGGTGAATTATGGATGCCATGAAGACGCGTCCGCTCTCGAAGGACCGCATCATTCACATGCGGGGGGTCCGCCCGGTGAAGGAGGATAAAAAATGTCTATTTAATGAGCCTCATGACCGTATCCGGTCTGAGAGATGAAATGCTCTCAATATTCGTCATGCCGGAGCGGGGAAATATCGAATCGATGTTGGCCATGATATTCTGGAGACGGTCCTGGCCCACAAGGTCCGATGCCATTATGTTGTCAAGCTCCACCTGGAGACGTTTCAGCCGGGTTACGTCATCATGGATCATCCGCGCGGTATGTTCCTGCTTTGCGTCAAGGAACTGCGGGTTGATGGGCTCCGCGTCGAAGCCGGCGAGCGCTTTTTTTCCCTCGAACATGACGTTATTGATGATATTCTGCCGCTCCTGCCCGCCCTTCTGGAAATCGGCACGGAGCTGCTCGATCCCGTCCCTGATAATCTGGTTTTTGGTAAGGGAGGACTGCACGTCCCTGAATTCAGCCTCCATTGCGTCAAGCCGCGAGTTGATCCTCGTGCCGATTGATACCGAATCGGTCTTTATCTCGCCCTTTTTCTTGTTGGAATTGTTCTCTTCCAGTTCCCTCTGGCTGTTGATCTTCTTCGCAGTCCCCAGTATTCCATCAATGGAAACTTTCATATTACACCTTCCTTTGTGCTTCGATAGAAAAACTCTTGACCGGGCGGTCATTATAAGCCTGGTACCATGAAAGGTACACAGAAACCTTTTAAAAAGAATATAAATTAATATATATGAAATGTCAAGTTATTTTCAATTGGTCCCTTCAATCTTGTCCATTTTTACCGATATCAGCTTGGAGATACCCGGCTCTTCCATCGTTACGCCATACAGCGTTTCGCCGATGCTCATGGTTTTCTTGTTATGCGTGACGATGATAAACTGCGAGCCGCGGGCGAACTCTTTTAAAAGCCGGACAAAGCGCCCGACGTTGAGCTCGTCAAGGGGCGCGTCGATCTCGTCAAGGAAGCAGAATGGCGACGGCTTGACCATGTAGGTGGCGAACAGGAGCGCGATGGCGGTCAGCGCCCGCTCCCCGCCGGAGAGGAGGTTGATGCTCTTCAGCTTTTTCCCCGGCGGCCGGATCAGGATCTCGATGCCGCATTCCAGGACATTGTTCATGTCATCGAGCTGGATGGCCGCCTCGCCACCCTCGAAGAGCTGGCGGAAAATATCGGAAAAGTTCTTCTGTATGCTCTTGAAGGTCTCCATGAACATCTCGACGGAGGTCCGGTTGATGTCTTCAATGACGGTGAAGATGTCCTCCCTCGCCTTCTCGATGTCCTTCTTCTGCTTGATGTAGTATTCAAAGCGCTTTTTAAGATTGCGGTATTCCTCGATGGCCAGGTTGTTTATCGGGCCCAGGTCCTGGATCTGCTTCTTGAGGTCCTGGCTGCGGGCCAGGAGGGAATCGATCTGCGCGTCCCTGACGTTCAGGTCCTTGATCTCGTCGATCTTCTTCTCGTACTCGATCCAGAGGTGCTCCTCGATGCTGTTCTTCTTGAATATAAGCTCCACCTGCGACTTGTCGAGGTTGGTGATCTTTTCAACGACGCGCTGCAGCTCTTCCTCGTCCTTGCGCGCGACGTTTTTCCGGTCGTGTATCTTGTTCTCGATCCCCACCCGTTTCTCGGTAAGGGCCCGCGATCTCCTTCACGAGCGACTCGCTCCGCTCGTTGAATTCGATAAGCCGCTGGTCACATTCCCGTATCTCGGCGGTGAGGTCCTCGATCTTCTTTTCAGCCCGGACGTATCTCCTCGCCGTAATGCTCCAGCTGCTTGCGGAAATCGACGATCTGGGCCCCCAGCGACTGGAGGTTTTTCTCGTTCCAGTCCCGCTCGGTCTCGTTGCGCGAGAGGTCCTTCTCGATGCGCGTAATCATCTGGTTGACGTCCTCGAGCTCGGTCTGCTCGTGCTGGATGTGCGCCTCCAGCGCCGCGATCTCGTTCCGCAGCCGCTCGATCCCCTCGATCAGCTCCCTGATCCTCCGGTCGAGCCCCTCCTTTTCGGCGTGGATGCCCGTCTTGTCGAAGAGGATCGAGCGGAACCCGTCCTCGTAGCTTTCGAACTTCAGGATATCGCCCTTCAGCGAGCCCATGTCGATCGAGAGGAGCAGCTCGAGCGCCCTGTCGGCCATGCCGCCCCGGAGCTCGGAGGCCGCTCTGCGGAGCGACTCCTCAATGGCGGCGATCCGCTCGTCGATGATACGCCGCACCTGTGACCGCTCCTGCTCCGACCCCTCCAGCTCGGCCTTCCGTTTCTCGATGGCGTCGACCAGCTTCCTGATGACGTCCTCAAGCAGCGCCCGGAGCTCCTTCAGGCTGCCCTCGGAATCCTTGATCTGGCGCTTCTTTTCCTCGATCGAGTCCCGCGAGGTGTGGATCGATTCGATCTTCCGCTTCCGGGTCGTGAAGAAGGCCGCCAGCTTCTGCCGGTCGTCCTCGATCTTCCGGCCGATCTCGACGCCCGCCTGCTCCGCCTTCTTCTTCTCGTCGAGCAGGCGGTCCAGGTTTTTCGTCCGTTCGACGATCTTGTCCTCGACCCCCTTCTTCAGCGTCTTCTCTTCCTCGATGAGGCCCTTGTTCTTTTCGGTTTTTACGTCGATGTCCTCGACGCGGATGCGGTAGGCGTGGAGCCGCTTTTCCAGCTCGAAGAGCTGGTGCTGGATGTCGTTCTTCCGCTTCTCGTCCTTCTCGTTGTCCGCCGACGTGGTGGAGACCCGCGCCGATATGGATTCACGCTCCTGGTTGTGCTTTTCGATATCGTCCTGGATCTTCGCCTGCTTCCTGGAGAGCTCCTGGTAGCGGAGGCAGTTTATCTTTACGTCCAGGTCGGCGAGCTCCCCCTTCAGCGAGAGGTACACCTTCGTGGTCTCCGCCTGCTTCGACTTGAAGTCTTTTTCCCGCTCGATTTCCTTGATGATGTCGTTGATCCGCTCCAGGTTGTCGCTGGTCTCGGTGAGCTTCTTCAGCGACTCCTTCTTCTGGAACTTGTACTTGGATATGCCCGCGGCCTCCTCGAAGATATACCGCCGGTCCTCCGGCCTGGTTGACAGGATGAGGTCCATCTTCCCCTGCTCCATCACGGAGTAGGACGACTTGCCGATGCCGGTATCCATGAAGAGCTTCTCGACGTCCTTGAGCCGCACCGGCGACTTGTTGATGAGGTATTCCGATTCGCCGTCGCGGAAAATCCGCCGTCCCACCGTGACCGAATCCGAATCGAAGTCGAGCACGCGGTTGGTGTTATCGATGGTCACGAACACCTCGGACAGGGAGAGCTGTTTCCGCTGCTCGGTGCCCGCGAAGATGATGTCCTCCATTTTATCGCCCCGGATGTTCTTCGCCTGCTTTTCGCCCAGGACCCACTTGATCGCATCGACGACGTTCGATTTCCCGCACCCGTTCGGGCCTATGATGACGGTGATGCCCGGCTCAAAATTGATCTGGGTCTTGTCGGCAAAAGACTTGAAGCCGTATAAATCCATCGATTTCAGGAACATATATTCTACCAGGTATTTCTATGATAACATCGCATGCGGCCGCTCCCCCGGTATGCACGGGGGATTAATGTACAGGCGCGGACGTGTATCCGCGCCTATACTTAAAGGTATTTTTGACGACATAATGCAAGAAAATTTTTACGTCAAACAAAAAAAATGCCGCCGGCATTCTTAAAAAACTCCTTGACCGGGCCGCAATCTGCACCATACAAGAGCCATGCTCCGCAACCAGCTCAAAACGCCACACTTCACACCGATCATCTGCGCCCTGCTGGCCGCCGCGGTCACGGTTGGCTGCGCGACCGCACACACGAGGCGCGAATATAAAAACAAGTCGGAAAAGTCGTATCCCTCCGGCGAAGCCATGAGCGCCGATGACCCGATCGACCGGTACGCCGCGTTCGCGCAGCACTTCAAGCTCGAAAAAGACGCCGAGGCGATTACCGTCGGGATCACCGCCGAGTACGTCGCCGATATAACCGGCGCGAAAAAAACGAAAAAGACCTACTTTATCGTTGAAAAGCTGATCGACATGTCGCGCTTTGCGAACAGCCCGCGGAAGCAGATGTACGCGGAAATAGGGAGGAACTATGACGCTGACTGGAACCGCGAGAAAGAGCTGACCCTTACCTCCAGCAAGTCAGATCACTTCAAAAAACTTGACGCGGCCTCGACCTACCGGATACGGTACACGACCTTCTCCGGCGACCCGGTCGATTTCACCATCACCATCCAGGCCGACTGCGCGATAACATACATCGACAAAAATAAATAATATCGGATTGCACCAGCGCGGCCACGCGGCCGCGCACCCTACCGTCCGAGCCGCCGCGCGTCGAATTCAGACCTTGTAAAGAGCGGGATGACCTCGATGCCCGTCTTTTCGATGTTTTCACGGCCGCCCTCTTCCCGGTCGACGACCACCGCGGCCTTCACCACGACAAGCCCCGATTCCCTCAGGCGCTCGATCGCAGTAATGGTGGAGCCGCCGGTGGTGATGACGTCGTCTATGACCACGACCTTTTTCACCCTGCCCGCGTCGCCCTCGATCCACTTCTGCGTCCCGTGCTTCTTCGGCTCCTTGCGAACGATGAGGGGGCTCAGGGCGATCCCCCTCCGGTGCGCCGCGATGGCGGTGGAGATCGATATGGGGTCCGCCCCGAGCGTGAGGCCGCCGATCCCGTCAATTTTCTCAGGGCCGATGAACGGCAGGAGCGCATCCAGCATGACCTCGCCGGTGAGGGACACTCCCTCGGCGTCAAGCGTTGCGCCCTTGCAGTCGAAGTAGTAAAAGCTCTGGCGCCCGGACACGAGCGTGAAGGGCGGGTCTTCCCGGTATATGAACGACTTGGTGTATAGAATGTC
The DNA here is from genome assembly GCA_963827275.1 of uncultured Spirochaetota bacterium. Lineage (GTDB taxonomy): Bacteria > Spirochaetota > UBA4802 > UBA4802 > UBA5550 > RBG-16-49-21. The sequence continues at coordinate 154,897 of CAWHAA010000007.1, read as the reverse complement.
AAACAGCCTGTCGCGATTGGAACTCATGGCATGACCTCGGTAAACGTATTGTTAATCCTTACTATCCCCCCGACCCACGGAGGGGGCGCGCATCATAATGCGTGCTCCAATACAATCTGCAATGTGATGTTTTTTACACAATCTATTAATAAAAAAACAACAATTTTCTTCGTGCCCCCGCAGGGGGACAGGGAAATCAAAAACTTCCCCCGGCGCAAGGACTATTTCTTCATTGCCGGCGATTCACCGATTCCCTTCCAGAAGCGGTCCTTGCCGATGCGCCCGCTGATATATTCCCGCACAAGGTTCTGAATGTCGGGAGGAAACGCGTTCCAATATTTCTCGTACCAGCCGTCCGGGAAATCCCTCTTCTCCTGCTCGCTCATCCCGCCGGTGCCGTACTTGACAAACTGCGATATCATCGCGAGGAGCATGTCGCGGGGTATCGCCGCAGGCGGCGCATTCTTCGTGCCCGCGCCCTGGCCCGGACCCGGGACGAAATGGTCCACCAGCGTACGTATCTCGGCCTCGCTGATCCCCGGCTTTTCTTTCCGGATCATGTCGGCAACCAGGCGCTTCGACATCTCGTGGATGCCCTTGCCGTCCACGCCCATCTGCTTCTCGATGCCCTCCGCCATGCTCCGCGCCCTGTGCCGGACATCCACCTGCCCGAGCCCCAGGGTGGACTCCCGCTCCATCCGCTTGCGCAGGGCCTCGCCCACGAGCTCGAGCTCGTACCTGGTGGCGCGGTTCAGTATAAAGTCAATCAGTTCATTCATGGCGTTGCTGATTCCCATATCGCCCCCCCGTGCACCGGCGCTCAGCCGGCATTTTTTTCCCCCGCTTCCCGCTCGAATTCATCCGGCCGCGCCATGCCTGCCGCGGCCTTTTCAATAATCCCGGCCAGGTGAGGATAATGCCGGGCATATGCATCTATCATTATTTCAAATGGCAGGTCGTTGAACGGGCCGTAATCGCGCAGGTACTCCATGTGCCTGTTCCCCTGCCTGTCGAACGGGTGGAGCACCGAATCATCGCGGCCGTTGAAGTCAAGGGCGCAAATGCCGAACTTCTCGCACAGGGACCGGTTGAAGGCGGACGTGGCCTTGACCCACCTGCCGCCGAGATAAAACTCATTGTAACCGTGGAACGCGAACACGTCGGTCTTCATCAGCTCCCTGAGCCGGCTGGTCACCAGGTGGTTCCGCACGTCGGCGAACCGGAGGCGGCAGGGGACGCCGGCCGCCCGCGACAGCGCGGCAAGCAGCACCGCCTTCTGGACGCAGAAGCCGTCGCCCTGCTCCAGGACGAAGCCCGCCCGGTAGTCTTCCCGGCGGTACGACATGCGGTAGGGGTTGTAGGGAATCCCGTCCCGCACCGCATAAAAGAGCTTCACCGCCTTATCGGCATCACTGTCATCCCGGCCGATTACTGAACGCGCCCGGTCGATGACCGCCGGGCGGTCGCTGTCGATGAAACAGGTCGGCGCGAGTGAGGATTGAATGTCCATGTTATTTATACCGCTCCGGCCACAAAGATTTCAGCCGGTCCCGCAATGCCTTTTCGCTGGCCTCTTCCGTCGGGTCGTAAAACACCTCGCCCCTGATATCATCGGGAAGATACTGTTCCTTTACGAAGTGGCGGTCGTAATCGTGCGGGTATTTATAGCCCTTATGATAGCCGAGCTTTTTCATCAGGTCGGTCGGCGCATTTCTGAGATGGAGCGGGATCTCGTAGTTCGAGTCCTTCGCCGCGGACATGGCGGCCTCGATGGCACGGTACGAGGCATTGCTCTTCGGCGCGGAGGCGAGGAACGTAGCGCACTGGGAAAGGACGATGCGCGCCTCCGGCAGGCCGATGTTCTGCGTCGCGGTCATGGCGGAAACCGCCATGGCGAGGGCGGTGGGCGCCGCGTTCCCGATGTCCTCCGAGGCGAAGATCACCATCCTTCTGGCGATGAAGACCGGGTCCTCGCCGGAGAGGATCATCCGCGCCAGGTAATAGACCGCCGCGTCCGGGTCGGACCCCCTGAGCGACTTGATGAAGGCGGAGATGGTGTCGTAGTGCCTGTCGCCGGCCCTGTCGTAATAGAGCATGCTGTTGCGCACCGCCTCCTCGAGGTGCGCCGCGGTGATGAGGCCGTCCTGCGACAGGGCGAACGCGGTCTCCAGCATGTTCAGCATGCGCCGCGCATCGCCGTTGGAGATGGCGACCAGCTTTTCCTTCGTTGCATCGTCCTCGAAGCGGGCCTGCCCCTCTTTCAGGGTCTCGTCCCTGCGCAGCGCCTGGTCGAGGATATCGAGGAGGTTCTTCTCCGAAAGCCGCGAGAGCTTCAGCACCCGGGTGCGCGACAGGAGCGGCGATATGACGTTAAACGACGGGTTCTCCGTGGTGGCGCCGATCAGGATGATGTCCCCCGACTCGACCGAGCCGAGCACTGAATCCTGCTGGGCCTTGTTGAAGCGGTGTATCTCGTCGAGGAAGAGGAGGGTCTGGGCCCCCTGTTCCCGGTTCTGCCTTCCTTTCTCTATGACCTTGCGCACGTCAGCCACGCCCGCCGATATGGCGCTCAGGAAATAGGGGTCCATGCGGCAGTATGACGCGATGAGGCGCGCGAGCGTGGTCTTTCCGGAGCCGGGCTCGCCCCAGAGGATGAGGGAGAAGGCGGCGCCCTTGTCGATGATCGTCTTCAGGATCTTGTGCTCGGACAGGAGGTGCTCCTGCCCCACGAACTCTTCAATGGTCCGGGGCCGGCACCGGTCTGCGAGGGGGCTAAAGGTGTCCTTTGTTTCCATATATTGCCACGAGCGTGGACGTCTCATTCACACAGACATAAAAAATCCGGCAATGCCGGATTTTTATGTCTGTGTTCTATATAGTTCTCTTACGCTTCGGGTCCGCTTTCGTCACGGGAGGATTCTCTTCCGCCCCGCATCGGGGTCCGCTTGACCCTGCCCGACGATACGTTCATGCGGCGAATCTTTTTCAGCCTGCGGCGCTCGGCTTCTTCTTTTTTCCGCTTCTTTTCTTCGCTCGGCTTTTCATAGTAGCGGCGCCGTTTCAGCTCCTTGAAAATGCCTTCGAACGCCATCTTTTTTTTCAGGTTTTTAAAGGCTTTTTCGATATCGCCGTTCACATCGACTTCTAAAGGGCTCGTCATCCAGATCACATCCTTTTTGTATAAATTGATTACTTTGCACGCAGTGACTGGCACCTTAGAGAAGCATATCTTTTTTGTCAATTAAAAATGCCCATCTGTAATCGCACCATCCTGATTAATTCGCCGTTTTTTCATGAATCGACCGCGGCACGGGGCGCCCGCGGTCGTATAAAATATTGTTGACCGGCCGCGGAACCCCGTTGTTACATTTAACACCCGTTTCCGGCATATCACCCAAGGAGCTGCGCCATGGCAGGGAAAAAACAGATACAGAAAAAAACGGCACGATTCATTGAAAAGGCCCGCGAATTTGTCATGACCATATACCGCGGCAGCGGCGTGCTCCCCGGGGCCCTGGACCGCATCGTACAGGCCGCAAAAGTGCTTGTTGTTTCCGCGCGGAAATTCTTCAGGGATGACTGCCCGACCAAGGCGGCATCAATAACATATACACTCATACTGTCGCTGGTCCCCGCCCTGACGGTAGCCCTTTCCATGTATTCGCTCTATTACGGGGTGGGGCAGAACAAGAAGGAGCTCTTTGACCGCATCCTCCTCTTCATGACCGAGCACAACATCAAGATCAACATCGACCCGATATTCGACGCCGTCCTGGGGCTCATTGAAAACGCCGGCAAGATCGGCGGGATCAGCGCGGCCGTGATGGTCTTTTCCGCGACGGCGATGCTCCGCACCATGGAAAAGTCGATGAACGACATATGGAAGGTCAGGCAGGGGCGCTCCATCTTCCTGAAAATAATCTATTACTGGGCCGCGCTGACGCTCGGCCCCATCATGCTTGCCGCCGGGATGACCGCAGCGGCCCAGATCTCCTCCGCGCTGTCATCGGCCAATTACAATGCGGGCGCCGTCACATCGGAAGGCCGCCTGTGGGTTGTCGGGGACAAGTCGACGATCCTCGAGTCGGAGACCGGCGCCGTCCGCTTCACCGCGGTGAACGGCGACAGCGGCAAAATCGATTACAACAATCAGAGGATCTACTCCTATGACTCCGGCACGGCCGCGTTCACCGAGCTGGACCTCCGCCTTGACCCCATTGAAATGAAGAAGATCAAATACCGGAGCGTGCAGTTCATCGGCAGGAAGGGGTGGATTGCCGGCACCGACGGCATGCTCCTGATTTCCGCCGACGGCGGCCTCTCGTGGCGGATACGCAAATTCGGGTCCATCAACTTCAACGCGATCCGCATGCTGAGCGAAACAAGGGGATTCATCGCGGCGGAGGGCGGCATCGTCATGACGACCGCTGACGGGGGCGCGACCTGGGAGGCGCGGGAATGGGAGGGAAGCCCCAACTTCTACTCCATCGCGTTTTACCGCAACACCGGGATCATCACCGGCAGCAGGGGCGCCATCCTCAGGACGTCCGACGGCGGGGCGACCTGGACCCCAGCGGTGGTGGCGGAGGCCAGTCGGCGCGGACGCATGGTCAACATCAACGGCGCTTTCTTCATCGACGAGAGCCGGTTATGGCTCATGGGGAGCGATGGCCTGCTCCTCTATTCCGGCGACGGCGGGGAACGATGGAGCGCGAAAAAATTCAGGGAGCACTCGTATCATGCCGCGTGGTTCTTCAACCCGGAGGAAGGGATCGTGGGCGGGGATGACGGGACCGTCATTCGCACCGGGAACGGCGGTGAAAGCTGGGAGAGCCGGAAGCTGCCCGCCCTGGGAGTGAATTCCCTCATCTACCGGAACAACCGGCTGTGGGCCATCGGCGGGTCGGGCACCGTCATGGCCTCCGCTGACAGGGGAGCGACCTGGGACACGGTCAAGCAGGGGAGGAAGCTCGGCTACACGGCAATCAATTTCCTGGCGCCGTTCGGATTCATCTGGCTCCTCTTTCTGCTGGCATACATCACCCTTCCCAATACCAGGGTGCCCTTCAGGCCCGCCGCGATCGGGGCCGCCTTCACCGCGGCGGTATGGGTCATCTTTATCCTCATCTTCATCGTGTATGTCAAGGGGTTCGCGCAGGGGACCTTCGCCGTGTACGGGGCCCTTGCCGCGATACCCCTCTTCCTCCTCATGGTGCACGCATCGTCGATGATCACCCTGTTCGGCGCGGAGCTGTCCTACACGCTGATGCACCCGCACTCCTACCGGAGCCTGAAGAAGCCGCCGGAGGACAGGACCGGATACCATGTCTATTACGGTATCGCCGTACTGGTACAGATCTACCGGAAATTCGAGCGCGGCAACGGCGCATCGTCGCTCCGGGAACTGCAAAAAACCGCGGCCGGAAAATCGGATGAGATCGATCAATATTGCCGGCTCTTCCTCGAAGCAAATATCATCACGCAGGACGAAAACCAGGACTACCTCCCGGCCAACAGCCCGGCCAACGTGCAGCTGAACCGGGTCATTGACACGATCATGCACATCAGCCTTGAGATACCGGTGGCGCCGGGGAAATCCCCGTTCAGAGTTTTTCTCGGCAGGCTGTTCAAGCAGATAGCAGAGAGCAGGAGGAAGGCGGTCGGGGATGTGACGCTGAAGGATTTAATTGAAAGAGAATGATCTTGCCATGCGCGGGTACGTAACCGCGCACATCAGTATACATAGTACCCGAAGATAAAGGGGATGACCAGAACATCCCCCTTCAGGAGGTCCTTGGGCACCGGCCCGAAGCTTTTGGAAAGCCTGATGGCGTCATAGCACGAGGCGTTGAGGGGCTTCTGGCCAAGCGAGTCGAGGATCTGGATATGGATGATGTCGCCCTTCCTGTCGAGGACGAACACCGTCTTCACTTCCTGGCTCGGGATCGCCATGATGCGGGTGCTGCCGGGCGTGTACGCGCCCGAGAGCGGGTTGTAGCCGTGCATGACCGCGTTCGCCATGAGGGGCGGGTACCAGTTCGACGCGATCTTGCTTTTCATGTCCAGGAAATATTTGAAGTCCTTGAACTTTGCGGTGTTGAAGCTGAACCGGCCGTCGCTCGAATAAAAGAGCGCGTTTTCCCTGGTGACGTCATTCTTGTCCGGGATAAGCGTCTCGTCAAAAATGCCGTAGTTTCCCGCCTGCCCGCCCGCCGCGTCGTTCCGCTCTATCACGGCGGTCATCTCGGAATCGTCCGACTGCATGACGCGGTCCCTGCCCGCGCCCGACGACGCCGCCGTATCCCCCCTGCCCTGCTGCGCCCTGCTTCCTTTCAGGGCCCTGAAATCAAGCGAATTATTGAGCCACCGGTTTCCCGCTTTTTTCGTGATGTATCCCTTCGCGGCCGAGTCACGGTCCGACAGCAGGGTCTCCGGGGTGACCACGCGCCGGTCATCCTGGTTGATATTCACAATAATGTCCCGCGAAGCGGCGCTGTCGCCGAACATTTCCTTCAACATCTTCGCGTTACCCCACAGATCGTCGAGCCGGGGCGCGACAAAGCCCGCCAGGAGTACCAGGTGTATAAAAAACGAAATGATAAGCGTCAGTGAAATCTGTATGTCAGCCTGCCGGTTCATTGCCGGTTGTTCCCCCGCGAGGTTGATGCATTGATCGTATGTATTAATGTACTATATTATTTAAAAACGTCCACATTTATTCAGCTCATGGCCGTGCGGCATGTACCGCGCCTTCCTCATATATAGCTGACCCTGACCGCCTGAAATAGTTACATTGTTCCGGAGGCGCCCCTGGAACGGGCCTTATACACAGGAACGCGCGGCCACTCGGCCGCGCGTATCAAGCCCCGACGCGAACTGCGGGGGACATCCGACAGCCTGAACGGCCCTACTTTGCGGCCTCTTCTTCAAGCAATTTCTTGCGGGCGGCCAGCACGTTGTCAGCCTCCCTGCCCGATATCGGATCATAGTGGGAAAATTTCATTTCGAACGTCGCCTTGCCGCTCGTCATCCCGCGCAGGTCGATGCTGTAGCGGAGCATTTCGGCAAGCGGTATCTGCGCCTTGATGACCGATACCCCGCCGGAGGTGTCGTCGCCGCCTTCCATGCCGAGGACCTTGCCGCGGCGGCTCGTGACATCGCTCAGGATATCGCCCATGAACTCCTTGTCGACGAAAATGCTCACCGTCATGACCGGCTCAAGCAGCTGCGGGCCCGCCTTTTCCATACCCAGCTTGAACGCCGTGCGCGATGCGATCTTGAAGGAAAGCTCTGACGAGTCAACATCATGGTACTTGCCGTCATAGAGCTCTACCTCGACGTCCACGACGGGGAACTTCCCAAGCACGCCCTCCTCGAGCGCTTCGATGAGGCCTTTCTCGACGCCGGGGATATACTGCTTCGGTATCGAACCGCCGAAAATGGTCTCCTTGAACTCAAACCCCGCGCCGCGGGGGCGCGGCGCCAGGCGGATATAGACTTCGCCGAACTGCCCGTGCCCGCCCGACTGTTTTTTGTGCCGGTAGTTTGAATCGGCCTTTTTTGTGATGGTCTCCCGGTACGGCACGCGGGGCTCCCTGGTGAGCACCTCGATCTTGTTCTTCTCCTTGAGGGCATTCAGGACGATCCCGAGCTGAATTTCGCCCATGCCGGAGAGGACCGATTCGGCGGTCTCCGCATTATGCGAGTAGGTCAGCGTGGGATTTTCCTCCGTGACCCTGTTGAAGAACTGCCCCACCTTGTCCACATCGGCCTTGTTGACCATCTCTATCGCGTAAGAAAAGACCGGGTTGGGGACCTGGATCAGGCTGATGACCACCGGCCTCTTCGGATCGCAGAGGGTATCGCTGGTTGAGGTCTTGTCGAGCTTGACCACCACGCCGATGTCGCCGGCATTGATTTTCGGCGCCTCTTCCTGCTTGCTCCCGATCATGGAATAGACTTTGGACGTCCGCTCCTTGTATTTTTTATGCGTGTTAAAGACTTCCGTGTCGGGGAGCAGGGCCCCTGATATGACTTTCAAGTAGGTGAAGCGCCCCGCGTACTGGTCGATATAGGTCTTCCACACAACTCCCGCGAACGGGCCGTCGCCGGACTGTATCTTTATCTCTTTCGATGCGTCGTCAGGATCATGCCCGACAATTTCCTTGCCCATTTGCGGCGCGGGCGCAAATTCCTTGATCACGTAAAGAAGATTTTTCACGCCGATGGCCGACAGGGATGAGCCGCAGGTGACCGGGTGAAGCTTTCCCGGCGGCAAGCTGGACCTGGATACCGCGCCTGACCTCCTCGTCCGTCAGCGTGCCTCCCTCAAGAAATTTTTCTATAAGTGCGTCATCCGCCTCGGCAGCGACCTCCACCAGCTTGTTTCGGCCATCTTCTGCCTTTGCCTTCATATCAGCCGGCACATCCGCGACCGTCACGTCTTTGGCGCCGGGCTTGGAGGTCTGCAGTTTCATGTGTAACACGTCAATGACGCCGCTGAACTTGTCACCTTCCCCGCTGGGGACAGAGAGGGGGGCGATATTGGCCTTGAGGGCGGTCTTCAGGTTGTCCATGACCTTCTGATAACTGGCCCGCTCCTTGTCCATCTTGTTTACGAAAATGATCCGCGGGACGTTGTGTTCAGTGAGATATCGCCATGCCTTCTCGGTCTCGATCTGCACGCCGTCAACCGAATCGACGACCAGGATCACCACCTCCGCCACCTGTATGGCGGCGCGGGCCTCGCCGATGAAATCGGCCGTTCCCGGCGTATCGATGATGTTTATCTTAACGCCGTCGATCTCCACGAAGCCAAGCGCGCTCCGTATGGACATCATTTTCTTCTTTTCGTCGTCGTCATAGTCAGAGGTGAGAGTCCCCTGGTTGGGATTCCCTATCTTGTCTATCTTCCCTCCCGCCAGGAGCATTGCGTCAAATAGGGTTGATTTTCCGGTGCCGCCGTGGCCGATAATGGCGATATTCCGGATCTGTTCAGCTTTGTATTCCTTCAGCATTCAGGGACCTCCCAACACGGTATCAGATACGTCTGCGCGGGCGCCATTTTTGCCCATCACAGGCATTATTTGCAAATAGGATGTTATGGGAAATTATAAATGCGGCAATTTTTTGTAAAGAACTTTATTTATTCATTATAAAGAAGGTATCGCCGTATTAAATTCAAAAAAAGAATGGACATTATACAAATAATTGACATAGTGTACGCCCATTACATGAAAGACCCTGTTTCCCCGGATCGCGCCGATACACCTGATAAAAAAGGACACCCTCATGAGCTCGACAATCATGGTAAAAAAAGTAACCGACAAAAAAATGCTGATGGAATTCATCAAGGTGCCATGGACGGCGCAAATCTACAAATATGACCCGGCATGGGTCCCGCCGGTCATCGGCGACATGGTGCACATGTTCGACCCGAAGCAGGGGTATTTTTTCGAGCACGGTGAAGCGGACTTTTTTATCGCCTACAAGGACGGGAAGCCCGCGGGAAGGATCACCGCGCATACATACTCCCGCTACGAGGAGAAATACGACAAGGACACAGGTTTCTTCGGCTTCTATGAATGCATAGACGACCTCAATGTCTCCAAGGCCCTCTTTGAGGCGGCGCGCGAATGTCTCCGCGCAAAAGGCAAGAAGAAGATGAACGGACCGCAGAGCTTTACGATATATGATTCGGTCGGGTTCGACTGCATCAATAACGGCAGGATGCCGGTCATCGGCATGTTTCACGGTGCGCACTGGTACGAAAAGCACGCCCTCGCGTTCGGCTTCGAAAAGTATATCGACTGGTTCTGCTTCATGGTTAAAAAAGACGGGGTCAACTGGGAGCCCTTTTTCAAGATGCGGGAAGAGATGATGAAAAAAACGGACATAAAGTTCATCCCGACGAAAAAGCGCGATATTCCCAAAAGGGCGGATGACGTGAAACGCATATTCAACGCCGCGTGGGAAGGCAACATGGACCACCTTCCCCTCACCGACAAGCAATTCGACCTGATGTACAAGGAGCTCTCACTCGTAATAATACCCGAACTCGCCATCTTCGCGGAAAAGGACGGCAAGACCATCGGCTTTATTCTCTCCGTCCCTGACGCGAACCCCGGTTTCGCGAAGCTTAACGGCAGGCTCTATCCCTGGAGGCTCGTCAAGCTCCTCTGGCAGGTAAAAAGGACGAAAACCATCAGGACCATACTGCTCGGGGTGGAGCCCGAATACCGGGGCCAGGACATTGACCAGATACTCATTCTCATGACGATGGAAATCGGCATTGGGATGGGCTACATACAATCGGACTGCTCCCTCATCGTGGAGACCAACAAGAAGATGATCGGCGCGCTCAAGTTCGTGAACGCCGACCGGTACAAGGGGTACCGGATCTTCCAGATAGACATATAAGCTGCGTACATGCCCGACTACAACGCGCACCCTTCACTCCGGGTAAGACGTATGCCAGGGGACACTCCTGTTTGCCGCCAGCAACCAGAAAAAAAGGATCGGATTCTTTACATCAATGCCCGCTAAATATTCACGAAAACTATCATTCAACGAACGCGCATTTCTTGTCGGCGCACAGTTATCCCCCCCCATGGCGAACCAGATTGTCTTCGAGGGCACGGGAGTGCTGGAGTACGGTCTCTGGCATACCGCTGTTGCGGCCGCTTCAGAGGCAAATCCCGGCAGCCGGGTGACCCTGAAGGGCATACTGGGGGCCAGCCGGTGGGTTGATTCTGGCTCAACGCCTCCGGTAATCGTGATCACCGAAAGCGGGTGGAACGGCTACAATTCGGAACATGCCCCGTTTCTCGAAAAACCGCTGGACCCGAAAAACGGCCCGACCTGTGAAGTACTTCTTGTCAGGGGGGATACGCCGCGGGTGATATTTCGCACGCTGCACGGCGTCATGGACGGCAGGGGAACCTTCACCTGGGCGGAAGACGTGTTCCGGGCACTGCGCGGGGAGCCCTGCATCGGCTCATCGTCAGCACTGACGGACACGGAGCTTGCGAAAATCATTCAAAAAAAATTGAGAAAGCAGTATCCCACAGAGCATATCCCGCCTACCGGCACGGCCGATATGAACGAAAAGGGATTTGTCTGGCGGCGTGTTAATGTGAAAGCGCACCCGCACCACCTGCTGGCGCAGATCGCGATACTGACGGCGCAGGAGGCATGGCGTCATTCTGACGGCATCGTCCGGATCGGGATACCCGTTGACATGCGGCCCAGAATGAGCGGCCTCGTTTCAACCGCTAACCTTACCTTCGCAATCTATATTGAGATAAAAAAAGACTCTACGCCGGAACAGATCGCCAATGACATCAAGCTACAACTCGACGAGAAACGCGAGGGCATGCTTTCAAGGGGCGACGACCTTGTCAGGTACGCCCCCCAGTGGCTGATGAAAATGGTCGGGGCCAGAATAATACACGGCAGGCATAAAAACAGCATCTACAGCATTTCAGGTTTCATATCCAACTTTGGCAGGATCGACCTGACCGGTTACCGGGGCGGCGGATTTACTTCCACTGGTTTATTCGCCATCCCGCCGGCAAATGAATACGCGCCGTTTTTTCTCGTCGTCATGGGGCATGGAGAAACGGTTGAATTAATTTTGACACTTCCGCGTAAGCTGGCGACCGGAAACCGTCTTGATGGGATTTTAGATTACTTCGTGAATTATATCAGATAGAATTCGCGTGGATATTTCCAACGGCGGGTTTGAATAAGTCTTTGTGGGTATACCCCCAGTAGATTCGCCAGGAATGTACTCCTTCAACAAGTCTGTAAGCAATAATATAATTTTTATATAGATAGTTATCGGTTATAGCTTCATCATCCAGCTTCGAAAATTTCAAGACAATCTCATCCAAGTATTTATCGACCGCATAGGCAACTACCGCCGACAAAGACATCCTGTAAATTTTACGCAGATCAAGTCCATACTCATATTCATCCTGCCGCAACGTCAAATGAAACACATGCCAATTACCCGACATGTCCCTGTCTTGATATTTCACCGGAGACCACATTCTCTTTAACTTCTTATCATCTTCTATCATTTTGGCCAGCAACATGCGGATGATATACATCCGTGATTTATTCAATCTTTTTGACGCAAATTCGATTCTTTCGAGGATTTCGACGTGCATATTGAGCGTTGTTTCAATAATCATAATTATCTCCCGCATTTTCATATAAAATAATTTTCATAAATTAAACGAACAGGCGAGATAAAAAGTGAAAAAATTCCGATAGTTATCGGTAATTTTTATTACATTATGTAAAGAGGAACCGTTCATGAATCTTGCGGTTATAACCGGCTGCGACAGCGGAATAGGGAAATCCCTTGTCCCCCTATTCATTGATGCCGGCTACATGGTTATTCTCTCATTCCTCGAGCACAATCCATTTGAAACACAACCTGGCGTAATATCCCAGAAGCTCGACTTACGTAACGCTGAAGAGATCATCTCCTTTGCTTCACTGATCAATCAGATGGAAAAAGACGGGAACAGGCTGAAATACGTCATCAACAATGCAGGTATTGCGCTCGGAGGGCCTTTCGAAAATCTACCGATTTCAATCTACCGACAGGTAATGGAGGTAAATGTATTCGGTATGATAATGCTCACACAGAAAATTCTACCGGGACTCATTAAAAACCGCGGGCGGCTCGTGATAAATGGATCCATGGCGGGACGCATTGCCCTTCCCTTCCTCTCTCCCTACACAGCATCAAAATTCGCAATCGAAGGATGGAGCGATTCAATAAGAAGGGAACTCAACCCATTCGGCATCAGGACAATACTGATTGAGCCGGGGGGTATAGCGACACCGATATGGCACAAGTCCCTGGAGCAGGATTCCTCATTTGTTGACAGGAAATACAGCAAAGAGCATCGAGGCATTCCGGAATAGATTCATCATGTCCGGCGCACGGGGGATGGATCCCGGAAGGGCAGCTGCCATGATTTTCAGATATATAACCCGCAAACGCCCGAAGCACCGCTATATCATAGCCGGAAACAGGATTGTTTCATACCTGGAGACACTGATACCCGGAAAGGTTCTCGACATCTTTGTGGCAAAGATGTTTTCAATGAATTACGGAAGCAATGATACCCGATAGGGCATGGCAAGATCTCACGATCAACAACGATTATATCCTGGTTTTCAGATACGCTTCAATCCTGTTGAGGCCTTCCTTGATATTTTCAAGGGAATTGGCGTAAGAAAACCGTATGAAGCCCTCTCCTCCTGAGCCGAAATCAATGCCCGGAGTGACACCGACCTTCACGGTGTCGAGTATCCTGAATGCTTCTCTGTATGAATCCGTGCAGAAGTGACTTGCATCCGCAAACACGTAAAATGCGCCGGTAGGCTCGACATGGATCCTGAATCCCAGTTCCTCCAGCCGGCGTATCATGTAAACACGCCGCTCATTGTATGTCGCCTTCATCCGTTCGATATCCGGGCCGCCGTGCCTGAGCGCGGCGATCCCCGCTATCTGGACGAAACTGTTGGCAGATATGGCAAAATTCTGATGAAGGCGCTCCATCACGCGGGAAAATTCTTTAGGAAAAATCAGATATCCGAGCCGCCACCCGGTCATGGCATAGAGCTTGGAAAACCCGTTGATAACGAAAGCCCGGTCGGTGTATTCAAGAATGGAATGGGCCTTTCCCTCGTACACCAGTCCGTGGTAAATCTCGTCCGAGAGGATAAAGCGGTCGCCGAAGCCGGCTATCTCCCTCATGTTTTTTTCAGTCATGACGATCCCGGTCGGGTTTGACGGCGAGTTAATCATGATGGCCTTTGCCCTGTCAGTCAGGGCGGCGCGAATCCGCTCGGGGCGGTACTGGAACCCGTCATCAGGATCAGTGCGCACCTCAACCACCTTGCCTCCCACGGCCTCAATAAAATTGGGATAGCATGAGTAGCGGGGATTCGACAGGATCACCTCATCGTCCGGCTCGAGGAGCGAGAGCATCATGAGAAGCATAGCCGGCGACGTGCCGGAGGTCACCAGCACCCGGTCCGGCGTGACGGAGACGCCGTATTCACGCCGATAGAAATCGCAGATTTCCTCGCGCAGTTCCAGGATACCCATGGCATGGGTGTAGTGGGTCTTTCCGGAACGGATAGCCTCGATGGCCGCCTCCCGCACGACTTCAGGGGTCTCGAAATCGGGCTCGCCCACTTCAAGATGAATAATATCCTTCCCTTCGTGCTCCAGTTGTTCCGCCCTGGCCATCACATCCATGACCATGAAGGATTTGACGCCCACAACCTTGCGCGATATCATCTTCTTTTTGCTGTTATCGGAACAGTTATCATTCATACAATCCATCATCTCCGGGACCGAATCGGTAATGTCGCCCAAAATACCGGCGCGGCACAGATTAAGCAAGTAAAAAAGGCGCTTGCGCAGGGGTCTTTGCTGAATGCCCCAAAAAAATAGCTTGATTTACTTTTGTTTTGGTATATACCTTGCACCACACGGGCAATCCATCATTCGTAATTTACCGATCCGTATCGCCTGAAAATAATTATTATAACCGGAACACTGCCATGAATAAAAAAATGTTAATCGGCATCACGCTTTTTATTATTGTGTACACCATCATATCCATCTCTTCCGGCTTCTATGCCGATTATGAATGGTTCAGGATGTATAAGGGCCTGAACATATTCTGGGTCCTCTTCTTTACAAAGTTCAACGTCCACATTCTTTTCGGCCTGATATTCATCGGGATCTTTTCCTTCAACTTTCTCCTGATCCGCCTGCTGGGAGGAAAAGGCAGGATTTTCACGAGTAACATCCTGAGCAAACTGCACATCCCCATCCTCGGCTCGCCGAAGAGGGCGCTCTTTATCCTGCTTGCGGCAAGCGTGCTGGTGGCGGGATTCATGATGGGGGGCGCGGCCTCCGCGTTCTGGAAGGAATTCCTGCTCTTCAAAAATGCCGTCCCCTTTACGGGCTTCCCGAAGGATCCCATCTTCTCGATGGATCTCGGCCTCTACGTGTTCAAGCTCCCCTTCCTCCAGTTCCTGTATGGGTGGCTCATGACATCGCTGGTCATAACCGCGCTCTTTTCCATCGTGTTCCACGTTGTCAACGGCGGCATCCTGATGCGGGACGCAAAGATCGAGTTCTCTCTCTTCGCCCGCGCCCATATCTCCACCCTGCTGGCCATGGTGGTGTTCCTGTACGGCCTGGGATACAAGCTGAATT
Organism: uncultured Spirochaetota bacterium; assembly: GCA_963827275.1. Taxonomy (GTDB): domain Bacteria; phylum Spirochaetota; class UBA4802; order UBA4802; family UBA5550; genus RBG-16-49-21. The sequence goes on along the minus strand of CAWHAA010000007.1, from coordinate 139,638 downwards.
CCTATGAGCTCCTTTTTTCGAAGATAGGAAAATTCTACGGCGCCGGGTATACCGCCGTACATGCAAACCTGCTGGCCTATAACGCGGCTATGGTCATATCCTTCATCGCGGCCGGCCTGTTCCTGTTCAACATATTCAAGCGTAGCTTCATGCTCCCCATGATCGTCCTCGCGGCCATCATCCCCGTCTACTTTCTCCTGGGGAGCGTCTTCCCGGGCATCCAGCAGCGGTTTATCGTTGAACCGAACGAACTGGACAAGGAGAGGCCCTATATCGAGCACAACATCAAGTACACCCGGATCGCCTACGACATCGAGAAGGTGCGTGAGGTGCCCTTCGCGAACAAGCAGAACCTCACCTACCAGGACATCCAGAAAAACAAGAACACGCTCGACAATGTGCGGATCTGGGACTGGCAGCCCCTCAAGCAGACATACAAGCAGATGCAGGAGCTCAAGCCGTACTACTATTTCAATGACGTTGACGTTGACCGGTACATGATCAACAACCGAAAGATCGCCGTTAACCTTTCCGCGCGGGAGCTCGATATCAACCGCCTGGGTAAAAACAGCCAGACCTGGCAGAACCGCCACCTGCTCTACACCCACGGCTACGGCGCCGTGCTCTCGCGCGTGGATAAGATCACGTCAGAGGGCCAGCCCGAGATGCTCATTTACGACATCCCGCCTAAATTCAGCGTGGACATCCCCCTCGAGCGGCCGGAGATCTACTTCGGTGAGCATGAAAACTCGTATATCATCACCAACACCAGCATGAAGGAATTCGACTACCCCTACGGTGACGACAACAAATTCACCGTCTACAAGGGCACCGGCGGTACACAACTCAACTCCATTTTCAAACGCATCCTGTTCGCAGCGGTATACAAGGACATCAACATCCTCATATCGGGCACCATAGACAATAACAGCCGGCTGCACTACCGCCGCAACATCGCCGAGATGGCAAGGGAATACACCCCCTTCCTTGAATTCGACAACGATCCCTACCTGGTGCTATCGGACAAGAAGCTCTACTGGATAATCGACGCATACACCACAACCGACCAGTTCCCCTATTCAACCCCGATCGAGATCGGCAGCAGGAACATCAACTATGTGCGCAACAGCGTCAAGATCGTCATCGACGCATATAACGGATCCATGGATTATTACATTTCTGATGAGAGGGACCCTATCATCAAGGTGTATCAAAACATCTTCCCCGGCATTTTCAAAAAAATGAAGGAGATGCCCGCCGACCTGAAAAACCATCTCCGCTACCCGGAAAGCTACTTCACGATACAGTCCCGCATCCTGCTCCGCTACCACATGACAAGGCCCGACGTGTTCTACAACAATGAGGACTCCTGGCATATCGCGCGCCAGGTCCAGGACAACAAGGAAGATGAGGTGAGGAGCTACTACCTGGTGACCAAGCTCCCTGATGAGAAGCGGGATGAATTCATCATGATCCTGCCCTTCACGCCGTACAAGAAGGACAACATGATCGCGTTCCTCACGGCCAAGTGCGACATGCCCGACTACGGCGAACTCAAGCTCTACCAGCTGCCGAAAGACAAGCTCTCATATGGCCCCCTCCAGGTCGACAGCCGCATAAACCAGAACCCTGATATTTCCAAGCAGCTCACCCTCTGGAACCAGAGAGGCTCCGGCGTGATACGGGGAAACATGCTGGCAATTCCCATTGAGGAATCGATTCTATTCATAGAGCCCCTGTACCTCAAGTCAGAATCGAGCGAGATGCCGGAGCTCAAGCGCGTCATAGTCGCCTTCTCCGACAAGATCGTCATGGAAAAGGACCTGACAGCCGCCCTGGAACGCCTCTTCTCGGGGGCCACCTTCATCGACTCGGGCTCTCTCATGGAAGGGTCGCTGGAATCGCGGCTCAGGGACCTTGCGGTCCGCGCGATGAACCACTACAACCAGGCGGATGCGAGCATGCGCGAGGGCAACTGGACCAAGTACGGCGAGCACCTGAATATGCTCAGGGAAATTCTGGAGAGGATGAACAGCATGAAATAAATGCTCATCCCCCCTGTCCCCCGTTGGGGGCACGGCGGAGAATACCGGTCTTATTAATAAGCATGCTTGATGAAAAAATCTGTAACTCTGTGTTTCAGGAAGGATCTTACATTGGGATAATTATTCTTGCTCTCGCCCCCTTCGGGGGACGGGGGGGGGTATAGATAGGTAATGAATCTGGAACGTGCAAGCGGAATTCTCCTCCACATCACCAGCCTTCCCGGAAGGTACGGCATCGGCACGCTGGGACCCGAGGCGAAAGCCTTTGCAGACCTGCTCGCGCGCGCGGGCATGAGCTACTGGCAGATCCTTCCCATCGGTCCGGTGGACGCCCGGTTCGGGTATTCCCCCTATGCCTCAACCTCCACCTTCGCGGGCAACTGGCTATTCATCAGCCTTGAAATGCTGGCGAAAGAATCCTGGTTTACCGGCCCGCTCTCAGCGGTCGCCCCGGCGGAAGACCTCTTTGTCTCCTTTGAAGATGTCATCGCGAAAAAAATGCCGGTCCTTGAAGCTGCCAGCAAAGATTTTTTTTCAAAAGCCCCCGATAACGAGATGCGTCCATTTGAGCATTTCTGTGCGAATGAGTCTTCATGGCTGGACGACTTCTCCCTCTACTCCGCCATCGCCGAGCAGACCGGAACCCTCGACTGGCTCAAATGGGAACCGGCGCTCGCCGCACGTGAACCGAAACGGATGGCAGCGGCCGGCCGGGAGCTTGCCGGGCGTATCAGGTTTCACAAATTTTTACAGTATGTATTTTTCAAACAATGGAACGAGTTCAGGACCTACTGCAAAGGCAAGGGCATCCAGATAATCGGCGACATCCCTATCTATGTTACCCTGGAAAGCGCCGATGCATGGGCGAACCAGGACATACTTCAGCTCGACGAAACTACCCGCCGGCCGCTTTCCGTTGCCGGCGTTCCCCCCGATTATTTCAGCGAGACGGGCCAGCGGTGGGGCAATCCGCTCTATCGATGGAAAAAAGGCACCGCACTGTACGCCGAGACGTTTCGCTGGTGGGTGAAACGCATCACGCACCTGGAAAGGCTCGTGGACATCATCCGCATCGACCATTTCCGCGGATTTGAGGCATACTGGTCGATCCCCGAAAAAGAAACCACGGCGGTACAAGGGACCTGGGTCAAAGGCCCGGGCATCCAGTTCTTCAAAAAACTCCGCGAGGAAGCCGGGCCGCTTCACCTGATCGCGGAGGACCTGGGCATCATCACCCCGGACGTGGAGCGGCTCAGGGACGACCTGGGGCTCCCCGGGATGCGGATACTCCAGTTCGCCTTTGACTTCAACAATAAAAATTATTATCTGCCGCACAACATCGACACCCGCAATTGCGTCCTCTACACCGGCACCCATGACAACAACACCACCAACGGCTGGTTCTACGGGAACGAGATCGACGACAACACAAGGAGCTACGTGCTGGAATACCTCGGCTATGAGGCATGGCCGGATTTTAACTGGAAGCTGATACGGCTGGCATTCAGGAGCGTGGCAAACCTGGTCATCATCATGGCGCAGGACATCCCGGGATACGGCGCCGAGTTCAGGATGAACCGTCCCGGCACGATTGATGGCAACTGGCGCTTCAAGATGAAAAAGGACAGCATATCAGAGGAGATGATCACCAGGCTCAGGCGCATGGGGCAAATCTACGCACGACTGCCGGAATAGTGTCATACGACCATCCGTGTCATGGAGGAAATCAATGGTGAAAAAACAATCAACCCTGACAATACTCATAGCGAGCATCCTCATCCCTCAGGCAGCAGGGGGAATCGGTTCGTTATTCACCATGGCATCGATCCCCACCTGGTATGCCGCCCTTAACAAGCCGTCCTTCAATCCCCCGAACTGGATCTTTGCGCCGGTATGGACGCTGCTCTTTCTAATGATGGGCATCGCCCTTGCATTTATATGGAAAGAAGGATTGAGCCGGAGAGAGGTAAAAATAGCACTGACATTCTTCGCGATCCAGCTGTTCATGAACGTCCTCTGGTCATTTTTGTTTTTTTATTTGAAAATGCCCTTTGCCGCTTTTATCGAAATCATTATTCTATGGTTTGGAATTTTCATTACACTCGTGTCATTCTACCGCATTTCCCGGATTGCAGGCTATCTGCTGGTCCCCTACTTGTTATGGGTCAGCTTTGCCATAGTATTGAATTTCTTCCTCTGGCAATTGAACGTATAATACGGAATTATCAGGGGAATTAACGGATTTTTAACCGATAACAATCGGTATTATTTTGCTCTGACCCCCACTCCCATTTTACAAAATCACAAAAATCGGTAGGATAATTTTGTAGACACGAGGTGTACTAGTATACAAAATTGGTAAAAACTGAACCGGGAGGCTTCAAATGTCCAACAAGATCCATCGTGACACAATCGGCGACATCTCCCGCCGGACCGCAGCAAAATTCCCGGAGAAAAAAGCCTGCATCTTCCGGCAAAAAGAGCTTACCTACAAAGAACTCGAGCAACAGGCCTGCCGTTTTGCGAACCTCATGACGAGGCTGGGGGTCAAGAAGGGCGACCGGGTCGCCATCAATTCATACAATTCACACCATTACCCCATCAGCCTTCTGGGCCTTGCTAAAATCGGCGCGGTCCAGGTGCCGGTCAACTACATGCTCAATGCCGAGGAGATCGATTACGTTGTCACCCATTCGGGAGCCAAAATTTTTCTTGTCGAAGATTCACTTCTCCCGGTGCTTCAATCAAGAAAGGACCTTTTTAAAAACATAACCATGTGGGGATTGATTCCCATCGCCGGCGGCGGGCTGCCTTCAGGCTTCTTCGATCTCGATTATGAAATGGGCGCGGTGCCGGCCGACGACCCTGAAATCACCGTTGGCGCCGAGGAGATAGTGCAGATACCGTACACGAGCGGCACCGAATCCAGGCCCAAGGGGGCCATGCTCTCCCACCGTGCGCTGATGTCCCAGTACTTCAGCTGCATCATCGACGGCCAGTATGAGAGCTCCGATGTCGGCCTCCATGCGCTGCCGCTGTTCCACTGCGCCCAGCTGCACTGCTTTCTCATGCCGTTCCTCTACACCGGCGTGGAAAATGTAATCCTTCACCGCGCCGATCCGCTCGAGATGCTGCAGTGCATCGAGAAATACCGGGTGACCCATATGTTCGCACCGCCCACGGTATGGATCGGCCTGCTGAACCATCCCCGCCTCGCCACCTTCGATCTTTCGAGCCTCAGGAAGGCCGCCTACGGCGCGAGCATCATGCCGGTGGAGATCATCAAGCAGCTTACCGATGCCTTCCCGGGCCTTCGACTCTGGAATTATTACGGGCAGACCGAGATGGGCCCGGTCGCGACCATCCTCAAGCCGGAAGACCAGATCCCGAAACCCGGGTCCGCCGGCAGGCCGGCGGCGAACGTCGAGACGCGCCTCATGGACGATGACGGCAACTTCGTCCCTGTCGGCTCGATAGGAGAAATTGTTCACCGTTCCGGACATGTCATGACCGGCTATCTGAATGACAGGGAAAAAACGGAGGAAGCGTTCGCGTACGGATGGTTCCACAGCGGCGATCTCGGCAGGTTCGACGAGGACGGCTACCTCTATGTCGTGGACCGCAAAAAAGACATGATCAAGACGGGCGGCGAGAACGTGGCCTCCAGGGAAGTGGAAGAGGTGCTCTATCGGCACCCCGACGTGACCGAAGCCGCGGTAATCGGTCTCCCCGACCCGCGGTGGATCGAGCTCGTCGTAGCGGTGGTAGTGCCGAAAGAGGGAGCGAGTATCACCGAAAAAGAAATCATTGACTACTGCAAGGCCAATCTGGCCGCTTTCAAATGCCCGAAAAAAATCATCCTTACGGACGCGCTTCCGAAAAATCCATCGGGAAAAATCCTGAAACGCGAGCTGAAAGAGATGTTTTCCCCGGTGAAATGATAATCGGCAGCATGCCGGGCATTATATTCAGCACCAGTGGAGGCGCCATAACACACCGCCAGTCATGATAGAAAAAAACACCGGGCCGGTCAAAATATTGATTGATATCTAAAAACAGCCATGCAATACTACTTTCATTGGGACTTTCGGGTGTAACACGTTTATGATAAATCTAACGCCGCGCTCCGGATATTTATGCGGCGTTTATGTTTCGTCGCCGGACTGACGTTTATTCCGGCTGCGGTATTGAATGGCGCCAGATTATATATCATACATATTTGATTCGATATACCAGAACTATTTCTCGGTAGGCGCCGTCGTTCCCTTTGCCTTCACCCTCTCCCTGTCCGTCATTCTACTCCGGGTCCCGGAAAAATCGAGGGCAACCCTGCACCTCGGACTGGTCTATCTCTTGCTCTCGGTTTTTTTTCTTGGCTATATCATTGCCGCCATGCTCTACCATCCTGTTGCCGCCTATCACCGGTGGATAACGGCCGGCATTGTCACCCTCATAGAAACCCATTTCATCATATTCGTTTTTTATTATCTGGAAGAAACAAACATCGCCTTCGCAAAAAGACTGGGAGTATTCCTCTATACGGCATCAATCTCCCTTACGATTTTTTTTATCTTCATAACGTTCGAATCGAAGAGGGTCTATCATTTCGAGGGGCACTATTGGGACTTCGACGCGGACAGGGCAAGCATCGCGGTTGCCATTATGATACTCACCTACCTCGTCATCATGCTTGCTATCGGATTTTACAAGATCGCCGTCTCGAAGTCAAAAAGCCGCATATACCTCCTCTCGATCATCCTGATCGTTTTTATTTTGATATCCATACCCGCAGCAATGAACCTTCTGAGCAGGCTGGGATTTCTCGATCGTGGCACATACCAGATTACCCAGAACATGCTGACCATACTCGGCTTTTTTGCGCTGTTTGTAATATACATGAACACGACCCAGGACCGGACCAGCCTCATGACGAAATTCATGAGCATCGTACTTGCGGCCTCTCTGATCGCATTCCAGGGGCTTTCGTATATTTCATTGAGCCATCTCGACAAGACCTACGATGACTACCGCCGCCAGCAACTGCCGCTTGCCATAAAGGCAGGATCCCATACCAGCGAGATATCTTATCTCATAAAGCTTGAACCCGGCGCATCAATGCCCGCAATAATCAATAATTCCACCGGCTCGGCACATCCGGTTGATCTGCAGTCAGCCCGTAACGGGCTCTTCAATACCGCCCAATATGAACGGATCGCACGGCTGAACAGGCTTGATCCACGCAGGACCGGGGAGCAGCTGGATCTCATTCTGGACACGAACACGTTATGTTTCAGGGGATACCGGGACACGATAGAATCCCTCATGAAAAGACTGCCCCCGGGAAGGAACGCCTCAAAACAGATCGTTTCTCATATCCGCGCACTGCAGTGGCGCGTGCGATATTACTCCAAGAAAATATCCGCCATGCCGGACGATGGATTCAAAAACCATCTCGAGAACTACCTGCAACATGTCCATCCCGAAATGGCCCCGTTCAAGGAGGCCATGCGTGCCCTCGCCGGCGACGGACATGCATCCGGCGCCGCGCTCAAGCGGGATGTTCTTCAAGTGTTGTCGCCGATGAGCCCGGAGGGCACCAGGCTGTACCGGGAAGGCCGGGGCTCATCACAGCACTTCACCTCCTACGTCTTCTATGACGAACAGAGCAGGACAGCATACGAGGCCGGCTTCGATTACAGGAAATACCGGGAATACCAGCATCCCATGTCGATGAAATTCATCTTGATCCTGGCGGTTATATTGGTCTTAATGCTGGGGGCCTTCCAGTTTTTTTTCCTGGGCATCTTCGTGCGTCCCGTAAAACGGCTCCTGCAGGCGATCAAGGAAGTACGAGCGGGCAATGACGACATCGTCATTCCCGTCACAGTACATGACGAACTGGGATCGATATCGCACAGCTTCAACGAGATGACCGGTACCCTGCGCATGTCGAAGGACGTCATGTCCGATTACGCTGAAAACCTTGAAAAGATGGTGCAGGAGCGCACGGAGGAGCTGAAAAAGGCCCGCGACGCGCTCTGGAGCGAGATGGAGCTGGCGCGCAAGATGCAGACGATCCTGATCCCCCTCGAACCTGCCATACCCGGCTACGAAATCACCGGCTACATGATGCCGGCCGAGATGGTGGGGGGCGACTATTACGACATCATCAACGCGGACGGTTTCGACTGGGTGGTTATCGGGGACGTCTCGGGCCACGGGGTGCCGGCCGGGATCATCATGATGATGGTGCAGACGTCAATTCATACCGTTCTCGCGGGAACGCCTGGCATCAGGCCGTCTGCGCTTCTCGACCAGATCAACGGGGTCATCACCGATAACATCAAAAAGCTCAACGAGGAAAAGTTCATGACCATTACGGCCATGGCATGCATGAGGGACGGTGTTTTTTCGGCATCGGGGATGCACCAGGACATACTGGTGTACCGGGCGGCGAAGGACATGATCGAGGCGATACCAACCTGCGGCATCATCCTGGGGCTCAAGGACAAAATCGATTATCCCGCCGGCGAGATGGAGATCCGGCTTGAGCCCGGCGATATCATGCTGCTGTATACCGACGGCATCACCGAGTCCTGGCGCAAGGACAGCGTGCGAAATCACCGCGACCCTGACACGGAAATGTTCGGGCTTGGCCGGCTCCAGGAGACCTTTTTCAGGAACCGCGCCGGCAGTCCCGACGCAATCAGGGATGCCATACTGAAGGCCCTTGACGGGTACCGGTTATCCGACGACGTATCCATGGTCGTCATCAAGAGAAAATAACAGGGTCCGCGGCTGCCGGTCTGCGCCTCGCGGTTTCCCGCTCATTCAATGATCTTTATGCTTCTCGCGTCGATATACGGGCGCCGCTCCTTCCCCGGAAAATCGACGATCACCCCTTCGAGCAGGATCGTTGCGCCTTTTCCCACGCCCGGTACCACCCTGCGGGAGTACACGTCCGCTTCGCCTGCCGTTCCGCCATCCGGTGCCGCCATCCGCATGGTCAGTATCTGGCTGTCGTCACGCTCCCTCACCCGTTCGACCGCCCCCTTCCAGCGCACCGCATAGCCGCGGTACCGGTAGGTGCGGTCCCTGACCGCCTGGAACGGCACGGGATCAAAATCGCGTTCATCGATGTCCGTTACGAACCGGATCAGGAAATCGACCTTTTCCTTCACCACGAAGTTCACGTTGCTGTTGTACAGGCCGTTCAGGATATAGAGCGCGTCATTGTATTTTCCGGACTTGATCAGCTTCCTGGCGCCGTCAAAATCCGCGGTCACGTCCCGCACCGATTGGTAATATACGGCGACCCTGTCCGCGGGGATGTTCTTCACGAGGTCATATTCCGTGCCGCTCAGCGACACCATGTCGACGCTCCCGTAATCGGTGCGCGTTTTTCTCATGCCTTGTTCCGACCCGCTGAAAACATGTGCGGCGCCATACCAGATCCCTGCGGCCGCGACCAGCGCCATGGCCGCAATGGCCACAATGCCATAGTTGGGCCTCCATACGAGCCGGCGTCCTCTGACTGATCCTGATGCCCCGCCGCCCGAGCTCCCCGGAATACACGCTTTTCCGCTCTGTCTTTTTCAGCCCGCGGGCCGGCCGCGGGACCGAGACAAAATCCTGGAGCCTCGCCTCTTTCTGAAACGTAGTGAAATCACCGGCGTCGCTGATCAGGCCCTTGCCGCGGTGGACATGGGGATCGGCCGGATACCTGGCGGCGAGCTCAATATACAGCCGCTGGGCCTCCTCACGGGACGCGGCGGATTTCAATTTTAAAAACGCTTCCAGGTGTATGAGCGGAAGGTATGCCGGCTCCATTTCCTTCATCTTCGTGATGAACCGCGCGAGCTTGCCGAACTGGTCGGTATGAAGATAGGCCACGGAGAGAAGGAGCAGTACGTAAACATCACCAGCCCCGGAGGAGAGGACATTTTCAAGGAGCAGGATCGCTTCCTGGAATTTTTTCCTTCCCAGTAAGCGGTACGCATCCTTTACGATACGATAATTGTTTTGCGTGGGGTCCACGGGATGATTATAGGATGACGGCGCCCCGTCCGTCAATCACGATTTCGCCTGAAAAAGCCTGAGATCTGATCGACGATGGAGACATTGTCATCCCGTGATTTTCCGATGAAATAGCCGACAAGCACCAGGACCGCCACGATGATTGTCTTCAGCGGTCCGAGGGTAAAGACAAGGATGCCGGCGACGAAGCCGATCATCGCGCCGAACGTCTTACCGGGGTTCTCCCTTGTCCACGCAGCGATCTGCTCGAAAAAGTCCATGGTCAGCCCTTCGACCGTTCCAGGTATTCGCCGGTCTCGGTGTTTATCTTGATAAAGTCGCCTTCATTCACGAACAGAGGGACCTTTACCTCCGCGCCGGTCTCCACGGTGACGGGCTTCTTCACGTTGGTGGCCGTGTCGCCCCGGGCGCCCGGCTCCGCGTAGGTGACCTTGAGGACCACCGTCTGCGGCGGCTCCACGGTGAGCACCTCGCCTTCATACATGGCGATCTGGACGACATCCTCTTCCTTCAGAAATTGAAGCGGATCACCGATCGCGTCAACGGGAACGTGCTCCTGGTCGAATGTCTCGGTGTCCATAAACACTACCGAATCACCTTCGCGGTAGAGGTACTGCATCGGCCGTTTCTCGAGTCGTACGTCTTCGACCATAACTCCCGCGTTATAGGTCCGGTCCATCATGTTGCCCTTCTTGACGTTCCGGAGCTTGACGCGAACGATGGCGCCGCCCTTCCCCGGCTTGTGGTGCTGCTGCTCTACGACGGAAAAGAGGTCGCCGTCAATGATGATGACATGTCCCCGTCTGAGGTCGTTTACTGAAATCATAATTCATTATCCTAATACAATGATATCTTTTGAGGACTTTGTGAGAATTTCGCACCCTTTCGCCGTTACCACAACCATGTCCTCAATGCGGACGCCGCCGACACCCGGCAGGTAGACGCCCGGCTCGATGGTAATCGCCATGTTCCGTTTCAGCTTCAGGTCGCCCTTCTTGATCGCCGGGAGCTCATGGACTTCCATCCCGATCCCGTGCCCCAGCGAATGACCGAAACGCTCACCGTAGCCCGCGCCTGCGATAATGTCCCGCGCGACCGCGTCAAGCTTTCCTGTCGTGATGCCCGGCCGCACCGCCCGGACCGCGGCCTCCTGGGCCTCCTGTACGACGCGGTACACCTGTTCAAGGGCGGGGTCAACACTATTGACGAACATGGTTCTTGTCAAGTCTGAATTGTAGCCCTGGTACTCGCACCCCATATCGATAAGGACCACTTCACCCTGGCGGACCTTCTTCTCCATCGATGTCGCGTAGTGAGGCATGGATGACCCTGCCCCCGAGGCGATGATGCATTCAAACGAGCTTTTTCGGCACCCGTGCCTGCGGTAAAAGTGCTCGATCTCAACGGCAATGTCCCACTCACCGTCCCCCGGCCGGATGATCTTTTTGAGATGTTCCACGCAGGCATCGGTGATCTTTGCCGCCTGCCTGAGTATGCCGATCTCGTCATCATCCTTGATCATGCGGACCATGTTCACTTCGTCGCCGCCGGGAGTAAGCCGTACCTTCTTTATCAGGCGCTGCATGTTGCGGAAGACCGACAGGGGTGTGGAATGTTCTTCCAGGAACAACTCCTTCGCGCCGGCCTTTTTCAGCACCTCTTGCAGGGAATCGATCATATCGGTCTTCTGCAGCACGAATTCGACCGATTTCGGCAGAATCGATCCGGGCGTATTCCTCGTACCGTGAGTCGGAGATGAAATACGAACGGTCCCCGCTGACGACCAGGCAGGCGTAGGAGCCGGCAAAGCCGGTGAGATACCGTATGTTCACCAGGTCGGTGACAAGGTACGGCAGGGCCCCCTTTTCCTTCAGGGACCGTATGAGCTTCTTTAACCGCATGGCTGTTCCTTTGTTATAACTATCGATCCCCTGCTTCGCGCATGCCGCTCTTGCGGGCTCCGGGATCCCTGCTTCACATTATCATAAAGGGCATGAAGAGTCCAGCTAATTTTTTTCCGCGGTCCCCGCCGGAAGGTTACTTCAGAAGATCCCTGTAATCGTCCCTGCCCCTCGATTGTGCCCGCTTTTTGTTCCAGTCCGCATCGTCAACCGGCACATCCTCGATCTCGGCATCCTCTCTCCGCGTAAGTGACAGCGCACCGACAGGGCAGGCTGAAACGCAAAGGCCGCACCCGATGCAGCCGTCGTTGACCACGGCCGCCGCATCCACAGCTATCGCGAACACCTGGCACCGGTCGACGCACGCCCCGCATGCGGTGCAGAGCGCGGTGTCCACCACCGCGCGGTAATTGGAGCGCGACACGACTTCCGGATGCTTGAGCTCATTTACCCCGCGCAGCACGCCGCAGCAGCAGCTGCAGCAGTTGCAGAGATATATGTGCCCGTTCTGCACGTTCGATGTCATGTGCACCAGGCCAACGTCTTCAGCCATCTTCAGAATTTTGAACGCTTCGTCCTTTGTAATGGGCCTGCCCCAGAAATAATCATCAAAAAAATTCTCCAGCGGCGCCAGGGCCATGCAGACCTCGGTCGGCCTGCTGCATGAATGCCCCATCAGGCCCCTCTCCTTTTTGCATACGCACTCGCCCACTGCCCATGATTTGGCGCTTTCGATCAGCTTTGCCGCGCTTTCATACGGCTCGATGAGTGAGCCGTGGGGGACCTCTTCCTCAATCGGGATTACCTTCATCAGGGACGGCTTTTTGTCGTAGAATTCCCTGCCGAAGTCCCGCTTGAAATATTCCTCGACCATTTCGGCCAGCTCGCGGTCCAGCCGGTTCACCTGGAACTCGTATATTCCAAAAGCGAACGGGGCAAGCTTGTAGATCCTCACCGGGCCGATCTTTACGCCGAAGATCTGCCCCTGGTCTCCCATTTTATGAAGCATCTCTTTCAGGTACGCGGCATCCATGCCGGTCCTCAGCGCTATCGCTTCAGGGGTTTCATATTTCATCTTCAGCTTTGTCGCGACTTCGGCCTCTTCAGGCGTGAAGATCTTTTTTAAAATTCTGATCTCAAGGCCGTCATCCGTGGGAGGGTAGCCGTTCGGTATTGAATCGAGCATTTTGCTCAGTTTTTGATATATATCTTCCGTCATATGACACTCCTCCCGTACCGTCTGCAATTACCGGTCAAACATAACATTGTTATGTTTAAATGCAACCATTAATTCTGGTCCAGGCCCGAAACCGCGCCGCGGCAACGTAAAAATATAAAAAATTCTTGAATTTTTCAGACCTGATAAATCTCTGTACCTGTTACGATTGTTTCCGGGGGCTGAAATGCAGATCATTACAAAAACCGTGATCCTCCTTATAATATCCAACGTATTCATGACGATCGCATGGTATTCCCATCTGAAAAACATGGGCAACTTCGCCTGGTACATCGCCGCGGTCGCGAGCTGGGGCATCGCCTTTTTTGAATACATGGTGCAGGTCCCTGCCAACCGGATCGGCTACACGGCCCTCTCCCTTCCGCAGCTCAAGATCCTCCAGGAAGTCATCACCCTGTCAGTGTTCGTGCCCTTTGCCCTCATCTACATGAAGGAACCGATGCGGCTCAATTACCTCTGGGCGGCCCTGTGCCTCGTGGGCGCGGTCTATTTCATCTTCAGGGGTTGACGGGTCCTACTACGCGGCTGCCGTTGATCGGAAAAAGTTGTTTACAAAAATGCGGCCCCTCCCGACTCTTTTTTTATTCAATATTTCCTGAAACCTCACATTGAAGGAGCAAATCATGTCAACATGCAGTTATACCGTGGATGAACATGGCGTCGCGCTTATGAAGATAAACAATCCCCCCATGAACGCCCTGGGGACATCCGTTATCGCCGACATACGGCAGGCGGTTGAAAAGGCCCTCGCCGACGATGCGGTGCGGGTCGTGGTCTTCACCGGAGAAGGCAAGGCCTTTATCGCCGGGGCCGATATCACCGAATTCACCGGCCTGAACACGCGGAAGTCGGGGAGCGACTGGCTGAAGCCCGGACAGGACGCGTTGAACATGATCGCCAACGCCGACAAGCCCTTCATCGCCGCGATCAACGGCTACGCGCTCGGCGGCGGGTGCGAGGTCGCGCTCGCGTGCCATATCCGCCTTGCGGATGAAACCGCCCAGATGGGACTGCCCGAGATCAAGCTCGGCATCATCCCCGGGTTCGGCGGGACACAGCGTTCGCCGCGGATTTTCGGCACCGGGAGGGCCTACGAGCTCATACTCTCGGGCAACTTCATAAGCGGGCGCCAGGCCGCGGAGTACGGCGTCGTCAACCGCTGCGTCCCCAAAGGTGAAGCGGTCAATGAGGCAATAAAGCTCGCCAAAGCCATCGCGCTGCGCGGGAGGCCGGCGATCAAGGCGGCAATGGAGGTCATCAGGAAGGGCCTGCTGATGGAATTCAACGAGGCGCTCACGATGGAGCGCGACGCATTCGGCTCCCTGTGTGAAACCGAAAACAAGCGCGAGGGGGTCGCCGCGTTCCTCGGAAAACGCGACCCGGTTGCGATAGACAAGTGACGCGTGCCGGACACAAAAGGCCGGTGGGCGGATGAAGCCGTCAATCAGACCAGCAACCCATGATGATATTGACGCTCTCCGCCAGATAGAGAGCGAGGGCCAGGACCGCTGGAACCGCTCCCAGTTCGCCGAGGAGCTGGGCCTGAAATTCTCTTCGGTGCATGTCCTCGAGGATGAAATCGGCATCATGGGTTTTACCGTCACATGGAACGTGGCAGGCGACATACAGCTGAACAACATCGGCGTGCGCAGGGAAGCCCGCCGCCGCGGGATGGGGTCCCTCCTGATATCACATATTGTAATGACCGCGGCTGAAGCGGGCGGCACGGGAAAAATTTACCTCGAGGTGAGCGAAGCGAACAGTGCGGCGCGCATGTTTTACAGCGCGCACGGGTTCACCGAGACGGGCCGGCGCAAGCATTATTATGACGGCATCGATGCCATACTCATGGAGCGGGGTGTCACCGTATGAAAATACGCGAGGTTCATTTCATCAAGAGCTGCACCGCCCCGTCGCAGTTCCCGCGCTATTCCTGGCCTGAATTCGCGTTCATGGGACGCTCGAACGTGGGCAAGTCCTCCCTGATCAACATGCTCATGAAGAAAAAAGACCTTGTGAAGACCGGTGCGCGGCCCGGCGTGACGAAAACCGTAAATTTCTTTCTCCTCAACGATTCCATCTCCCTCGCGGACCTTCCCGGGTTCGGCTACGCCAAATTGCCCAACGTCATGCGCAAGGCATTTCTCCCTCTCATCCGGAACTACATCGAGAAGCGCGGGAACCTGAGGCTTGTCTTCCTGCTCATCGATATCCGCAGGCTGCCGGACAGCTTCGAGGCGGACCTGCTCGATCTCCTCGCCAGGCACCGCGTTCCCGCAGTAATCACCCTCACCAAGTGCGACAAGCTTTCGCGCAACCAGTGCGCCCAGCGGATGCGGTTGATAGCGGAAGAGCTGGGGATTACGCTCGACGCACTCTTCCCCACGTCTGCCAAAACGGAGGCCGGAAGGCGCGAGATACTGGGGATGATCGGCGAATACGCCGGGAGGCCCGCCGGGACGGCGGAACAGGGCCCTACGCCTTGACCGCTACGGCGGCATACCTTGTGCGGATATCCTTGTAGTCGATCTTGTCGTTGTAAATCTTGAACTGGTTTTTACCGGAGAGCTTCGCGTCATAGAGGGCGTCATCCGCCGCTTTTTGCAGCTTGATATACTCCGCCTTGATCGAATCGCCATTGATGCGCTTGAGCAGCCTGAAATCCATCGCCAGTATCGCCATGCCGGCGCTGACGGTGACCCGCACATCGGCATTGTCGAAATTATACTTCAATGAGTGGAAATTTTTGTATATTTTGTCCATGTAGGTGATGGCGCCCTTGAGATCGGTCGATGGGAGAATGACGTCAAACTCCTCGCCGCCGAACCGTATGATATAGTCGGTCGGACGGGAATTAATCCGCAGCACGTTCGCGAGGTCGACAAGGACAATATCGCCCTTGTCATGACCGAAGCGGTTGTTCAGCATTGAAAAGTTGTCGATATCGAAGCGCACATAGGAGATGTTATATTTTTCGTTGGGGATGATGTCCAGGATCCGTGAAGCCGATTTTATTATCATGGTGAGATAATCGTCACGGTATTTCAGAAGATTGGTCTTCCAGTCAATATTGACCTTCTCTTCGAGGATATTGTTCTTGTCCAGCAGGGAATGGTATTCGAAATTCAGCTGCCTGAGGGTCTCCATCACATCATCTTCGACCGCGGCGCTCTTGTAAAGATGCGTCATTATATTGATGATGTTGATATCGAAGCTGCCCAGCTCCCGTTCTTTATCATCACGATCGTTCCTGTCACTCATCCCGGCACCTGTCACAGAATAGTTACATGATATGAATCCCGTCAGTCGCAGACCAACCGAACAGGGCATCATTCAAAATACGCGTTTAAATAATTTAAACTTTTATACGACCAATTGTCAAGTTTTTAATTTTTGATATGATGCCGGCCGTTCAATCCGGCCGGCGGAAGGGGGGCCGATGCGGGGGACGGGCGGCAGGGTGCCCGTTGCGGGCCCCGGGGGGCCGCCTCAGATCTGGGTCATAAGATACATGATGCGGCTAGCCCGCTCCGCCTTTTTCTCCGACATCTTCTGGAGAAGATATGATGAAACGCTCATCCTTCCCGCCTCCTGGGCGTCGGCGTCGATCTGCCTGAGCACATCGATGATAAGGGGGTCTTCCCAGTTCAGCATTATGTCCACCGCGTTTTCAGGAGGCATGCTTATCGCCTTGACCGCCAGGACCTTTACGTTTTTCTTATAGCCTGAATAGCGGGTCTTTTCATGCTCCAGCTTCTTCTTCTCGAGATCGAGGCCCTTGCGGGACTCTTCCATTTTTTCCTTCAGCGCGTCGATCTCCTTCTCCCTTTCGGTTATCAGCGCTTCCCGCTTATCGAGGTCCTCTATCCGCTCCGAGAATTTCAGCTTTTCCTTCTCGAATTCCTCGCGCTCCATCAGCGACGGCTCGTCGTCACCGGCCTCCGTCACCAGCGCCGGTTCGCCCCGGAACCGGTTGACATATGATGATATATCCAGGAGGCCTATGTAGTCCATCCAGAACAGTCCGAACGCGATTATGAACAGTATAAGCATAACCAGGTAGATGATTTTTGATCTGTCCGATATATTCCTCATGGATCTCCTCTCACTCGCTGTTTTTCACGTATGAGTCTATCACTTTCTTCACGTACTCGCGCGTTTCGGTGAAGTCCGGCACGCCGCCGCTTTCGTTCACCGCGCGCCTGCCGGCGTTGTACGCCGCGAGGGCCTTCGCATAGTCCCCGCCGTATTCGCGGAGGAGGTCTTTCAGCAGACCGGTCCCCGCGCTGATATTTTCGTTCGGGTCAAAGGGATCGTTCACGCCCAGGTCCTTTATGACCGACGGCATGAGCTGCATCAGCCCCTTCGCCCCCTTCGGCGATACCGCCCGGGGGTCATAGTTCGATTCGGCCTCGATCACCGCCTTTACCAGCCCCGACGGGACGTGGTTGACGGACGCGTAGTGGTCCGCCAGCTTCCGGATCTCTTCCACGCTCGTGCCCTTTGTCACGGCCCCGCCGACGCGCGCCAGGCGCTCCGCCTCCATGACGCCGTCATGGTATTCACGGAAGCTCTTCGCCGGAGACCGGGCTGCGTCAATGTCACCGGTACGGGTCATGGTTTAACCCGAAGCGCCCGCGGAGCTCATTGATCCGTTTCATTACCGCGTACATATTTTCAATCATGGCATCCCTACGCCGTTTCCCTTTTTTTCATCGCGTATATCTTCTGGTTCGTCTCATCGTTTTCCTTCCCAAGCTCGCGGTTCACCTCGTAGGCATGCTGCGCGCGCTTGCGGTCCCTCAGCTTTTCAACGACCTTGCGCTCACGCGACACTTCGATCAGGCGGTTCCTCACCTCCCGGATCTGCGGCTCCATGCTCTTTATACGCTCCTCGGCGGTGCCGATGGCGCGGAGCGACACGTCGACAAAGCGTTCGAAGAGGATCGCCTCGCTCGCCGAGTACAATCCCTTTTTCAGCCTGTCGCCGAAAATCTCCTTCTGCTCGTCGATACTCCTTCTCAGACGCGGCCTGCTTCTCGCGCTCGAGGTTCTGGAGGCTCACGATCTTGGCCAGCTCATACTGGACCTCCCGCTCGCGCACCTCGCGTATGTTGAGCAATGTCTGGAGCCTGAACTTGAACTTTTTCATAAAAAACCCCTTATGACCCTCACCCGCGCTCCGCGCACGCCGGGCGTTTTTCGGCCGTCCTGGCCGCGCTCGGCACTGCGACCTCCTGTCGTGAGCCTCTCCCCTGCCCGCTTCCTAGCCCGTTCGCAATGGGAGAGCGGGGATGAGGGTGAATCGTCTTCTGTTACCGCACAATCCTCGCGAATGCCGGGGTCCTGGCAACAATATCGGGCCGCGCCGCCGGCTTCTTTTCCGCGAACATGTCAACAAGCCTGCCAACGATCGCATCGTACATATCGCGCTCGTATATCCCCTGTTTTAAAAAGGCGTTCATGCCGTCCATCATCTGGAGCGCCCTGTCCACCGACGGGACCGAGCCCTTCGCGTATGCGCCAAGGCTGATCTCGTCCTCGTGTTCCGTGTAGGCGGACAGGAGCTCGCGGAACTTGTTCGCCGCCGCGTTATGCTGGGGCGTGACCACGTCCTTCATGCACCGTGAAATCGACTGCAGCACGTCGATCGCCGGGTAATGGCCCTTGTGCGCCAGGCGCCGCTCCAGCACGATGTGCCCGTCAAGGATGCTCCGCGCATGGTCGGCAATCGGCTCGTTCATGTCGTCGGCTTCGACGAGGACCGAGTAGAAGCCGGTGATGCTGCCGCCGGTCGCAATGGTGCCCGCACGCTCCATGAGCTTCGCCATCAGCGCGAAGGTTGAGGGAGGGTACCCGCGCATCGAGGAGGGCTCACCCGCGGCGATACCCACCTCGCGCTGCGCCATGCTGAACCGCGTGATGGAGTCCATCATCAGATTGACGTGCTTCCCCTGGTCCCGGAAATACTCGGCGATCGCGTGGGCCAGGTAGGCCCCCCGGATCCGGAGCATGGCCGGCTGGTTCGAGGTGGCCACCACCACGACGGATTTCTTCAGGCCTTCCGGCCCGAGCTCCTTCTCGACGAAATCCTTTACCTCGCGGCCGCGCTCCCCGATCAGCGCCACGACGTTGACGTCCGCGTCCGTGTAGCGCGATATCATGGCGATGAGCGTCGATTTACCGACGCCGGAACCGGAGAAGATCCCTATCCTCTGTCCCCGCCCCACGGTGTTCAGGCCGTCGATCGCCCGTATCCCCACCGAGAGCGGCCGGTCAATGACCGTCCGCTCAAGCGGGTTTATCGGTTCGCTGGTGACCGGATACTTATGCTTGGTGAAGATATCCCCCTTGCCGTCGAGGGGCACGCCGATACCGGATATGACCCTGCCCAGCAGCTCGTCGCCGACCGGCACCATGAGCGCCGACCCCGCGGCGATGACATCCGCGCCCGGCACGATCCCCTTCATGTCGCCGACGGGCATCAGGATGACCCTGTTGCGGTTGAACCCGACGACCTCCGCGTAGAGGTAGCCGCCACGGTCAAGCCGGATCCGGCACAGCTCGCCGTACTCGACGTCCGGCCCGATCGATTCTATGGTGAGCCCCACCACGCGCTCCACCCTGCCGGTCGACTGTATGGTGTCCAGCTCGCTGATGATATCCTTGTACTTGGAAAGGATATCGACTTTTTCGTGCGGGAGGATCTTGATCATACGTTACACATCCCCCCGTCCCCCGCAGGGGGCGCGATGGAAATCGCCTGTATTGTCAATGGTACTGATGCTTTCATATATTTCTTCTGACATCCCTACTCATACACGGACCAGTTTCCCGGCTTTTGTTACATTCCGTGCCGTCCGGTCCCTTATCTCGTGCCCCCTTCGGGGGACAGGGGGGAAATAATACGTTATGTCTCATTTACCTCTATTTGAAAGGCGGGGTCACGTGACCCCGCCTGCCTATATCGTCGTCGTGCTCCGGATCGCCTCTTCTATCGCGTCAAGCTGCGTCGAGATCTTCGCGTCGATGGCGCCGACGTCGGTCTCTATGATACAGCCGCCGCGCTCCACCCTCGAATCTTCGTAAATGTTCACCTTCTTCAGGGATTCCATCATCTTGATCAGCTCGTCCTTGTGCGCCGTCGTCATGTCCAGGTCGGCGAAGTTGACACGGATGTCGATCCGGTCGCGGTCCTTGACGCGCTTGATCGCTTCCTTGATGTTGTTTATGACGACCTCGCGGCGTTCCACGATCTCGTCCTTGATGACCTTGCGCGCGATCATGAGGATCATCTCGGTCATCAGCTTCTCCGACGACTTGATGATGTCGTCGCGGATGTCCACGGCGGTGGAAACGATGGTGCCGAGCCGGTCGATGAGCCGCATGACCTCGGCCTGCCCTTCCTTGTAGCCCTCTTCGCGGCCGGCGTCGTAGCCCTTCTTGTACGCCTCGTGCTCGATCTCGGAGACCTTGAGCTCGGCCTCCTTGATCATTTTCTCCGCCTCGAACTTCCCGCGCTCGATTTCGCGCTCGGACTCGACCCGGTGGCGCTCCATCTCCAGGTTGATCTGCTCCTTCGAGGTCTGGAGCTCGCGGAAGGCGCCCTGCTTCCCCTCTTCTTCTATCTGCTTGGCCCGCTCGCGGGCCTGCTCGAGCATCTCCTTGACTTCTTCTTCCGTCTCGCGGCGGTACCGCTCGAGCTCGGCCTCCATCTCCTCGATGGACGGCCCCTGGTACACGTCTATCGGGTTCCCCTCGTCATCGACCTCGAACTCCTTGAAATCCTCGGTCTCGATGAGGTTCTTCTGGTACTTCGAAGGCAGCTCGATCTGCTTCGGTATGTTCATCTGGCGGATTTCGCCAGGCTTGAATACTAACTTAGACAACCAGTTCCTCCTCACCGGCCCGGGCCACTATGATGTCGCCGGATTCCTCAAGCTTTCTGATGATATTCACGATCTTCTGCTGCGACTCTTCGACGTCACGCAGCCGTATCGGCCCCATGAAGTCCATGTCCTCGCGGAGCAGCGCGGACGCGCGCTTCGACATGTTCCGGTATATCTTCTCCTGCACCTCGGCGTCGACGCCCTTGAGCGCCTTTGCCAGGTCCTGCGTATCCACTTCGCGGAGCACCTTCTGGATGGACCGGTCGTCAAGCAGCACGATGTCCTCGAACACGAACATCCGTTTCTTGATCTCTTCCGCAAGCTCCGGGTCCTCTTCTTCAAGCGCTTCTATGATGATTTTCTCAGTCCCGCGGTCAACGTTGTTCAGCACCTCGACGATGGCGTCAATGCCGCCGGCGGAGGTGAAATCCTCGCTCGCCAGGGTCGAGAGCTTCCGCTCGAGAACGCGTTCCACCTCGCGGAGAACGTCCGGCGAGGTCCGGTCCATCTGCGCGATCCGCTTGGCCACGTCCGCCTGGATCTGGTGCGGCAGGCCGGAGAGGATGAGCGCAGACTTCTGCGGGTCGAGATACGCCAGTATAAGCGCTATGGTCTGGGGGTGTTCCCCCTGTATGAAGTTCAAAAGGTGGCTCGGATCGGTACGGCGTATGAAGTCGAACGGCCGCACCTGGAGCGAGGAGGTAAGCCTGTTGACGATATCGATGGCCTTCTGCGTGCCGAGCGCCCTCTCCAGGACGTCCCGGGCATAGTCGATGCCCCCGTTCTGGATGAACTCCTGGGCCATCATCATCTCCTGGAACTCCTGGAGGACCTTGTCGCGGTCTTCCGGTTCGATGCGGTCCAGGCGCGCGATTTCGAAGGTCAGCTGCTCAATCTCATCTTCCCGGAGGTGCTTGAATATCTCGGATGATACCTCCGACCCCAGAGAAACGAGAAAAATGGCCGCTTTTTGCCGCCCTGTCAGTTGTGACTTTTTCGATTGAAGCATCAGTTATTCCATCCCCTAACCAGGTGGATCATACGCTGTAATAATTATCGGCCTTTACAGTAAATAAACATTATTAATATATCAAAGTCAAACCAAAATTGGGACCGTTTCCCGCCCGGACAGGCGCGCAAGCGTTTGCGCGCCTGTCCGGGCGGGGTGTCGATCTATTCCTCCGCCAGCCAGGTGCGCAGGAGCTGGGCAACGTCGTCCGGCCGCTCCCGTGCCAGGTTGATGGCGTTTTCCTGCAATTCCAGCCTGGCGCGCTCTTCCAGGGAGAGCTCCACGTCGATACCCTCCTCCTCCGCGGCCCGCAGGGCGGCTTCACGCATGCGCTGCTGTTCGAGCGCAAGCTGTTCCTCTTTGGCCCTTCTGCGGCGTTCGAGCTCCTTGGAGATGGCCCGGAACAGGATAAAGCCGACGAAAAGCACGATTACGCCGATAAGCGCCGCAAGGAGAATCTTCTTGATCTGCTCCTTCTTTCTGAATTCAGCCCGGAGCGTGTCCCAGTACTTGCTCCGATCGAACATGATGTTTTCAACCGCGACCTGGTCGCCCCTGCTCTCGTTGAAGTTGATCGATTTCTTGACGATGTTCTCGGCTTTCTTGAGCTCTTCCGAGGTAAGGGACATCTGCACCGGCTCTTTCATCGGGTCAAGGTCAAAGTCGCCGCTCGCGAGCTTCGGCAGGCTCTGCTGGCCGTCGATGGCGATCGCGACCGATACCCGCTCAATAGAATAGGGGTCCCGGTCGATTATCCTGTTCGTCTTGTTGACCGCGTGGTTCCGTATGTCCTCGTTCTTGCTGTATTTCGCGAACTGGTCGTCGCTCGCCTTGTACCCCGGCGGCGTATTGCCCTCGGTGCCTGCCGGTCCTTCCGGGTTCCAGCCATGCCCCTGGAACCGTTCCTTGGTGGATTTTTCAGATATTACCAGGGAGTCCTTGATCTTCCTTGTCGGGTACGGCTTGGTGGGATCGGCTTTTTCAAGCTCGATCGGGGTGTACTCTTCCTGCTCCTCGGATATCTTGTCCCAGTTGAAATCCATGTTGAGCCGGAGGATCTGGATCCGGTCAGCCGAGTAGATCCTCTCGAGGCCGGCGCGGATGTCTTTCAGCATCCTGATCCGGGCGCGCTCTTCCAGCTTGTGCCGGTATTCAAGGATGGTGTATTCGGTTTTCGCCTTGTCGAGCTCGTCGTCAAAATCGGATATGATATTGCCGTAGTCATCGGTCACGGTGACATTTTCCGGCTTGAGCCTGGTGCCCACCGCCCGCGAAACAAGGTAGATGATCCCCTTTATCTCTTTTTTCGAAAGCTTGTCAAATCCCGGCTTGAGGTGGACCGTCACCGCGGCGGTATACGGGGTTTGGTCCTCGGAATAGATGCTGTCCTCGGTCATCGCGATATCGACGTCCGCCTTGTCGATGTTCTCCAGGGACTCGATGTGCCGCTTTATCTCGTCCCGCAGGGAGCGCATGAATTTAACATCGAGCTCGCGCTCGGTCTCGGTCCACTTGGTCATGTCAAAGAGCTTCCACCCGGGGATCCCCTTCGGTATCATGTTTTCCTGGGCGAGCTTGGTCAGTATGAGTTCGCGCTGGTCCGGCCGCACGAGGATGCTGGTCTGCCCGGTGGTCTGGTACCGGTAGCCCATCTCGTCCATTTTTTTCGTGACCTGGCCGAAGTCCTCGGAGGAGAGTTCCGTGAAGAGAACCACGTTGGGCTGGCCGCTTGATACCGAGAAGAGCACGACGAACGCGACCACGACAACACCGATGACCACGGCGATGATGATCTTTTTCGTCCGGTCAAGCTTCCCGAATATATCTTTCATCTGATCGAAGATTTTTTTGAAGAAATCCGGCATATTGTCCTCCTGAGACGCCATGGGACATGGCAGTCATTACGGATTATCCTGAAACATGCAGAAACAATGAGAC
The DNA here is from genome assembly GCA_963827275.1 of uncultured Spirochaetota bacterium. Lineage (GTDB taxonomy): Bacteria > Spirochaetota > UBA4802 > UBA4802 > UBA5550 > RBG-16-49-21. The sequence continues at coordinate 115,582 of CAWHAA010000007.1, read as the reverse complement.
ATAATACACCTTATCAGGATAAAAAAAAATGTCAATTAATTTTTCTGAAAATATAGATAAAAATATACATAAAAATTAATTGAATATGCCGGCATGTGAGGGGCGAATAGTTATTCGCCCCTTCGGGTTATTACCTCAGATTGATCAGCTCCCGATACGCCCGAATGGCCTCGTCCCGGACCGATTTCGTGAAATTCAGCGCGACCTCGGCCTTCTGCGCGGCGATCATCACCGTGTGTATATCAACCGATTCCGGTTCATAGATCATTTTCTGGTTCATGTCCTCAGAGTCCGTCTGGAGGTCGTTCACCTTTCCCAGGGCCTTCATCAGGGAATCGGCGAACGAGGTCGAAACGTCATCATAGGCGGGCTCACGCTTCACCTGGTTCCCGTAGTGGAGCGGGTTCGAGGTGCGCATCTCGACCACGTGGCCGATCGGTTCATTTCTGATACTCATCATCACTGCACTCCTTTACAATCATTGTACCGCATCTCTATCTTCGAGGTCATTCCCATGTCATGGATAAAGCTCAGGATGCGGTCTTCCCGCTTCGGCCTGAACCGCTTTGACATGAAATGAGATACATGGACTTCGTTGTTTGCCGCTACTTCACGATACATGGCGCGCCTCCTTTACACCCCGCCCCTGCCTATTTCAAGGGCCTTGTTAAACATCGTCTTTTCATTGTTTATCATCTGGACATTCGCCTCGTACGAGCGGGAGGCGGATATCAGGTCAGTCATCTCGGTAACGATATTGATGTTCGGCATCTCGACATAGCCGGTCTTCGGGCCGGTCTTGATCGCGTCCGGATGCGTCGGGTCGTACACCAGCCGGAAGGGCGACCGGTCATCTTCAATCTTGACGACGCGCACGCCCTTGCCGATGCCGTGCTCGATCCGGTCAGGGACCAACGGTGACTTGTAATTCGGCCGGATGTTCACCGGCGCGAAAATGGCGCGCTTTCTCCGGTACGCGCCCCCGTCGGGCGTCCGCGTGGTGTTCGCGTTGGCGATATTGTTGCTGATCAGGTCCATCCTGAGCCGCTGAGCGGTCAACCCGGTGGATGATATGTTGAAGCTATCGAACATTCCCATTGCCTGTCTCCTTACGCCGTCCTCATCGCCAGCTTGAGCATCCGAAAATTATGGTTGAGCGAAGTCGTGAAGGCATTGTAGCGCATCAGGTTCTTCGCGGCATCGACCATCTCCTTCTCGGCGTCCACATTGTTGCCGTCATTGCGCGCGATGGTGTCGTAATCCAGGCGTATCCGGGGACGCACCGTCGTCACTTCGCGCGGCACGAAAAAGGGGATATGCCGGTCTTCGGTCATCAGGGCCGGCAGCTTGTTCTCCTTCTCTTCCCGGTCCATGATCGCCCGCTTCAATTCGCTCTCGAAATTGACCTCGCTCCGCTTGAAGTGGGGGACGTCAACATTGGCGACATTGTTCGCAATCACCTTTCTGCGCAGGGATTCGACATCGAGCCCCTTTTCCAGGAGGTAATTGGTCGTCATCATCTTGCTCTGCTCAAACATTTCCGGGCCTCTCCTCGGTATTTCTCTGCTACTACTGTAATCGGCCAATTCTGCAATACTTTAAGCATTTTTCAGCAGGGGACATAATTTTTTTCCTCCCATGAGCGGGAAAAAACGTCAAAATCAGCAAAAACATGCATGGATACGGCATTTTTACGGTACGGGCCGCCTGGCAGATCCGGCCCCTCTACTCGCTGCGCACAATAAACCCCCTTTTTTCACTTTACATGGCAGCGGCGCAGGCCTATGGTTACTCCAGGCTCCCGGTCCCATCTCGATCCATAATGTTTCACAGGAAATAAATCAGGAACCGGGTGAGCTGTTCGGCGGTCAGATATTAATCAATATCAATCAAGCTGCAGGAGGGAGGATTGTGCAATGAACAAAAAAATAATTCTGTCTTTCATGGCCGGGTTGTCCGTGCTGCTGATCAGCACTTCCGCGATGGCGCTCGGCATCGGCGCGTATATCGAGGCGGGCGGCGGCGAAAGCTACCGCACGGTCAGGTCAAGGTCCCTTGACAGCACCGGCGGCACACTCACCAACTACGGCTTCAAGGCCGGCCTTATTTTCGATACCTGCGTCGCCTGCGACAGCGACTTCAGCTTCCGGCTCAAGCTCGGCGGCGGCAAGTCCTGGTCCGACCTGATGTCACAGACCGACTTTAACGGCATCTACCTGAGCAACACCTTCGCATTCGCGGCGGTGAAGAACGACTACGTCAAGTTCTGGATCGGGCCGCAGATCGGCTTCAGCTACCGGCGCGGCAGCAGCGACCGGCTCTTTTTCGGCACCGATGTGCCGGGAGCGAGTTATTTTGCCCTGTTTTCATCGACATTCACCCCTCCCTTCTATTATGAGCTCGGCGCGTTTAAAGAGAGGGTAAAATACAACATCTTCGGCGCGGACGCGGGACTCGCCGCCGGCGTGAACATCAATCTCGGCGACTACGTCTCCCTTTCGCTCGAAGCCGGGGTGAAATACGGGTATAACATCGGCAGGCAGGACCGGGAGCTCTACAACATCAGGGCGATCGTGCCTTACAACAGGTTCAAGAGCGACCGCCTGATCGAGCACGGCGTTGAAGGGTACGGCTCGTTCGCCTTCATGTTCCGCTTTGTGGATACGTACCAGTAGATACGCGGCGACACAGGCACGGCGGGGCCGGCTGGCCTCGCCGGTGGGGTATCTACCGATAGTTATCGGTTATTCCGCCGATAGTTATCGGTTATCCCGCCGATAGTTATCGGTTATCCTGCCGATAGTTATCGGTTATCCTGCCGATAGTTATCGGTTATCCTGCCGATAGTTATCGGTAATCCCGCCGATAGTTATCGGTTATCCCGCCGATAGTTATCGGTTATCCCGGGTTACCCGGATAACAGGCCATCACAAAAGCGCCATGGGACCTTCGCAGCAAGCTGCTACTTCTTCTCCATCGCCTTTTTCAGGTCTTTCCCCATCTGGTTGAGGATGTTCTCCCTGAACCTGTTCAGCGTCATCGAGTCGGTCATCTCGTAGGAGCGCTCGGGGTTCTCATTCTTTATGGTGAGGATGGTCGAGCCGCTCGATGTTGATATCAGCCGGCCCTGGAGCTGGAAAGTAAAAAATTTCTTTCTCCTGGTCTTCTTTATCTTGTCGGTCTCCTTGGTGACCGGGTTCTTCACGTACTCGATATATTCGACCCGCTTCGTTTCTTCGCCGTTCCTGGTGATGGTGCCGAACATGAGCGCCTGTGCGCCGGTGAGCCGCCCGATCTCCTCGGAGCTGGACACCAGCCCCGACTGCGAGCGCTCTATCTCCCTCATGACGGTCCTGAGCTTGGCGCGCTCGACCACGCTCTTTCCCGCGTCAAGGAAATGGCCGCGAAAGGCCTCCTCGCACTCGGTCGCGAGCATCGCCGGAAGGCCCGGCGCAACATCAAAATCCGTTATGGCAATCGTGTTCACCTTTTCCAGCTCGGCCCTGTTCATCGAAATCTTTGAAGTGGAGCAGGAAACAAGCATGACCGCCACCGCGACTGCGCCGGCAAGGTTGATACAGGCGTTCGTTCCGCTTTTCATAACTGGCGCACCTCTTTGTGATAACATCAGATCCGCGGCATGCCACGCGACCCGCGCGGGCGTGCCGGGGCCCCCGGTAGTGGCCCGGTAATCATACCCCGGCAAGGGTTCCCTGTCAATGATTATTGCGCCGGGTGCCGGTCACCGGGACGCGCCGAGCCGCCGGTCGATGCCGTCCGCCACGTAATTGGACAGGGCCATGATGGTTATCTGCGGGTTAACCCCGAGCGAGGTAGGGATGATGCTCGCGTCGGCCACGTAGAGGTTCCTGACCTCGAACGTCTCGCCGCAGGGTCCCACCGGGCCCAGGGCGGGACCGGCAGCCATGCGGCACGTGCCGAGGGGATGGAACGCCATGGTTTCGACCTGGTTCGGCTTCACCCTGAGGCCAAGGAGGCGGTCCGCGTCGCCCGCCGAATCGAGCACCGGCATGCTCGATATCGAGGTGTACACGCGCCGCGCGCCCGCGGCAAAGAATATTTTCGCAAGGTAGGCGATCCCCCGTTTGAGCTTGTCCGTGTCGGCCCTCCGTATCCGGTAGAGGGCGGTTATCCCCCCGCCCTTCTTCCCGGAACCCTTCAGCACCCTTCCCTCGGTCTCGTCGTGGGCCATCACCCCGAATACGGCAAGGTTGTTGTACTTCACCGCGATCTCCTTGTGTTCGCGGCCGACGCCGGGAAGCGCGGCGAGCAGCAGCGACGGGTGCACCATGACGCCTTCCATCATGATCCCTTCACCCTCGAAGTCATCGATGTACGCGCCCTGGGACACGCCCTTCCACCCCTCCACGACCTCATCCATGAGCGCCACGACCCTGCCGGCGGGATGTATCTGCAGGTGCCTGCCGAGGTGCCGGTTCTTCAGCCCGCTCCGCCGGAGGAACGACGGCGTTATCATGGCGCCGCACGAGACCACGACGACCTTGGCCCTGACCGAAACCGTCCCCGTGCTCCTGCCGGTCTCCGGATCGACCGTTACGGCCTCGACACCGGTTGCGGCCCCGCCTGACACGACGATCCGCCCGGCCCGGCAATTCGCGTAGATGCGCGCGCCGAACCCGTCCGCGAGCGGGACATAGGTGACGTTCACGCTCTGCTTGGCGTTCTCCTGGCAGCCGAACTGGCAGGTCCCGCACCCCTTGCACGCCCTCACGTTGTGCCTGAGCGGCCTGCAGTTATAGCCGAGGATATCGCACCCGCGCTTTACGATTTTCGCGTTGTTTCCCAGCACGTCCCACGGCAGCTCGGTCACGTTGACGACCTTCTCGACCCGGTCAAAATAGGGGGCGAGCGTCCCTTCCGTCATGGCGCCGAGACCCAGCTCGTCGCGCCACTTCTTCAACACCGGCCCCGGCGTTCTGAAGCAGGTCGCTGAATTCACCGTGCTGGTGCCGCCGATGCACTTCCCGAGCGTGAGGGAGATGAAGGGGTTCCCCAGGGTCCCCGTCGTCCCGCAGCCGCGGTACATTTCCCTGAGACCGCGGGCGGGCCTGCCGTCCCAGTCCGCCGCGGTGACATGGCCGCCCTCTTCGAGAAGGACCACGTCGCGGCCCTTCTCGGCCAGCTCCTTCGCGACCACGCCGCCCCCCGGCCCGCTGCCGATGACGCAGACCTCGCAGCTTTCGGCAAAGCCGTCTTTATAATCCCTGTATGTTCGAATCATGGCACCCACCCGTAGTCATGTCTTGATTATTTGAGATGGCATCCGTGCCGGTACCCTGTGAGCCGCGACATTTCATCATCCTCGTAAAACGAAAGCATTGTCACCAGCTTCATCAGGAGAATGATCGAGCGTCGGAAAAAGAAGGGGCTCCGTTCCATCGCCGAGAGAAACGCCGCGCCCCGGGTATCATCGAGCGCGGTGAACACCCGCCCCGTGCGCACTACCGCGGTATATTGAATGTATCTCAGCATCAGCGGGAACAGGGCCCTGATGGCCGGATCATACCGCGCCAGCATTTCATCCGCGCGGACCAGGAGGTCGCGGTCCGCGGCCCCGGGCGGGAAAGCGCCGCCCCGCGGGATGATGGCGTTCATCACCGCTGCGAGGATGGCCCCGTTCTTCCCGTGAAGCATTTTCAAGTCCGCCTTTTGACTGCGTATCGTTTTCATGCCGCAACGCCCCCCTCGGTGTGGTTTCGGGCGACACACCGATAATTTCAGTTAAATCATAGACCGCTTTTCAGATCTTGTCGTCTGGAATGATAAATCCGGACGGAATTATTTAAACCGGAAGGATTTGCTTCTTTTTTGAATCTGGATGATTTTTTTATTTTCTGGTAAGCAGGATGACGGTGAGATCATCCCTGAACGGCCGCTCGCGGAGGAACTGTTTAACATCATGTATGATATAATCGGTCGTATCTTTTGACGTGCCGGCGGGCGCGCCCCTGAATGCGTCCATGAGGCGCGCCAGGCCGTAATGCTTGTTGTCCTCGCCCCGTGCCTCTATCAGGGCGTCTGAATAAATAAGGATCTGGTCGCCGGGCGATACGGTAAATCCCATGAGCTTGAATTTCGTCACCATGTCCGGCACGCCGAGAAACGGGCCCCTGAAATCGGCGTCATCCCGGTTGATGATTGAGACCGAACCGTCTCCCGCGCGCCTGCAGAGCAGCTGGGTATGGCCGGCATTGACATACTCCACGCTGTCCCCCTTGAAACGCAGGATGACCCCGGTCAGAAAGTTTTCAAGGTGTCCGATCTCCTTGACGAGCTCCTCGTTCACCCGCTCCAGGAGATTGTTCAGGGGAAAGCGCTCCGAGTTCTTAAAGACGCGGAATACGATTGATTTCGCGATCATGGTGATGAGCCCCGCGGACACACCGTGGCCCGACACATCAAACATTGAAATACCGTGCAGCGTGTCCCCCGACATGTAAAAGTCATAAAAGTCGCCCGATACCGGCGTCACCGGCTTGAAGATGAAAAAGAGGTCCCATTCCGTGGATTCGGGAGGCCGCGCGGGAAGGATACCCGCCTGCACGTGCGCCGCCATGTCCATGTCCTGGTCAATGCTGGACTGCATTTCAAGCAGTTTTCGCGTTTCCCGCAGGTCATACCCGACAAAGACGATGCCGAGCAGGTCGCCCTCTCTGTCGCGGATCGCGGACCCGGACATGCGGACGGGGATGGTGCCGCCGGCTTTTTTCTTTAAGTAGATATCAAAAACACGGTTCTCCCGGGCGGGCTCTTCAAAGTAACGCAATTCATCTGCCAGGGTCTTTTTCTCAGCAACCAGCATGTTGACCGGCTGGCCTTTCAGCTCCGCGGCGCCGTACCCGAGTATCTCGCACGTGCGGGGGCTCACGTCGCTGATCCTGCCATGATAATTCACCATGACCATCAGGTCTTTCATGCTCTTGATGATCTCGCTGGCCGCAATGGAGGTGTCGAGAGTCATCAAGCGGTATTTTTTTATCGCCACCCACTGGCCCAGCACCCAGACGGTCCCCATCAGCGGCCCCATAAGCGGTATCCCGTCAATTTTGAGGACCGGCAGAATGTTATCGGTGATCAAGGCAAGCAACAATGATACGGTGGAAGTGATAAGTATGATCCACATCTGCTTTCTTTCTCTCTTTAGATGGGCCTTGCTCCCCCATTTATACAGAAAGTACATGCCGGTACCGAAATATACCGCCGAACAGGCGACGAACAGGTATATCTGCGGATAGAAGACATCATACACGGCGGTCCACCCGCCCGGGAGCCTGCGGAGCATCACGGGGTCCAGCATGAAAAAAACGGCTACAATGATATTCGCCAGCGCCGGGCCGTACATGAGAAGGATCATCCAGGTCTTGAGATACCTGCCCCTGCGGGCAACCAGGAGGCACAGGTGCAGGAGCAGGGGGATGAACAGGTTCCACCCGATGGCCGAGACCTGGTGCCAGCGAAAGGCTGCCTGCCGGTCAACGGTGGCGTGCATAAAGCCGTAGGAGGCCGCCCAGGCGGCGAGGAACAGGCAGAGCAGGAGCATTATCCTGTTCACGGGCGATTTTTTATTAAGGCGATAGGTCGCCATGCCCAGGTACGAATAGACGAGGAAAGATGAAAAATGAAGGATGGATAGAAGATTCAAATCACCGCTCCTGGCATTTTCTGGACAACCAGACAGTCTGGCATGAACATTAATTTCTGTCTATCGAAATGAGGAAGTTCCGCAATTTTTTTTATTATCCGCCTCCGCCCCTTTTTCTGAACACCTGTGGCGTCATCCCGGTAAATTTCAGAAATGCCTCGTAGAAAGCCGATTTCGAGTTAAATCCAACCTCCATCGATATGACGAGGACGGTTTTCCCGGGCTCTTCCAGGAGCAATCTCTTTGCCTCCTCGATCCTGCGCCGGTTGATAAACGCGCTGAAACCCGTATGCAGCCGCTCGTTCAGGAGCTGCGAAAGCTGGTGCGGGGTGATGGAAAGCTCGTCGGCAAGGTCGCGGAGGGTAAGCTGGTCATCGGCATAGAGGCATTCACTATCCATAAGGACCCCCAGGCGGGCGATGAGGGCATCGACATCGAGCTGGCCGAGCAGCGGCCGGGCCGCGTGGCGCTTCTCGGCCTCGAACATGAGCAGCTGCAGTATCTTCGGAAACCGCTGGCTCGCCAGGTAGGCGCAGATAACCAGCAGGCCCGTGAGGTTTGTCCCCCAGCGTAGCAGCGTGTATGAACCGAGCAGGTAGCCCAGGATGATGATGACGGCAAGCCCCGCGACGACAACAACGCTCGAGATCATCAGGTAAAAGATCATGATGTTCTCTCCCTTCACCCTGGTGGTCGCCATCTTCCTGAAAAGGAAGGCGAGGTATGCCAGCATCTGGACGCCCGCGCCAGCGATCACCAGCCGGGCGGCGACGACCGGCCCGTCGCTTGACCCGGCAAAGAGGCCGGCAAGGAGCGCCGCCCTGGCCGCGTCCGGCATCGCGATATAGCAGAGATCGGCCGCGAGCCCTATGCCCACCGGGAGGAAGAGCAGCGCCATCTTCCGCGGCATGCTCTCCACGGGAAGGATCACCAGGTAATCGGCGCAATAGACGATGGGCGCCATGAAGTAGAGGGCGGTGGCATGGAAAACGAGCAGTCCCGGGTGCCCGGGATAGACGTCGTTCACGATCACGCAGACCTGGAAAAAGATGACGCTCAGGCAGAATAGATACGAAGCGAGGACATAATTTTCAAAATAACGCCGCCGTCCGCACAGCTGGCCGATACCCAGCAGGAGCGACAGGCCCGCGGAAAAAAATATGAACGCCGCGGAGATGAACGACAGGCTCAGTATATCCATAACGCGTCATTGCAGTATGAGTACGGCGATGAAAAGCAGCTCCACCAGGAGATGCACCAGGAAGGGCGGCCAGATGCTTTTCGTGCGCAGGGCGAGCCAGGAGAGGAACGGCGACCCCGCGAGCATCCCGAGCGCCTCGAGCTCGGGCTTGATAAAATGGAACACGACCTCGAAAACCCAGACCACCGCGATCGCCATCTTCGCGGCGGTCTCGGGCCGCACCTGCTCCCGCCCGGCGAGCAGATACAAAAGGCCCATGAGGAGAAAGCCGCGGTGGAGAAACTCCCACCCGGTGAGCGTGGACCCGGTAAAGATCATGAAGTTGGCAAAGCGGGCGGCCGCCCCGGCGCCGGCGCCGCCGAAGGCGTTCGAATAAAAGCTGAAATACCCGCGGAAGAAATAGATCGCTGCGAACGCGAGGAGCAGGAGTGCGGCCGCGACAAGCATGGTACGCCGCGTCGTGCGGTCAAATTGGGGAAGGCCGAGGCCGATCCTTGAAAACGGCACCCCGAGGGCCGCGAGCACGGCGACCGGCACCGCGATCCGGAGCAGCACCCACCCGAGAAAAAAATACTCGCCGACGACCAGGGACCTCGCGTGGTAGCTCCCCGCGAGCTGGACGAGCAGCGCGGTGCCGATGACGATCATGAACGGGGGCACGGCCCCCGTTGTTACGCCCGTTTCCGCTTTTTCATGCTTCATATCCGGCCCCTCCCTCACGTAACATGCCGAGCAGCTCGGCGAACACCTTCTCAACCTGCTTCCCCGTCTCCTGCCTGCTCCCGGAATTATCGATGACGAAGCGGGCCATCGCCTTTTTTTCCTCGATGTCCATCTGCGCCGCGACCGTGAGCTCGGCCGTGCGCCGGTCAAGGCCGTCGCGGGCCATCAGCCGCCGGACCTGGACCGGGACCGGTGCGTACACGAGGATCACCCGGGGAAATAGCCGGTCCCATCCCGTTTCGTACAGCAACGGCACGTCGATGATGACCGGCCTGCCGTCTTTCATGCCGCCGAAGAGCTCTATGCGCTCCATGACGATACGCTGGATGCGGGGGTGCGTTATGCCATTGAGCCTCCCGCGCTCCCCCGGATCGCGGATGATCCGGTCGCGCACCCACTGCCGGTTCAGCGTGCCGTCCGGATTGATCGCATCTTTTCCGAAGGCACCTTCTATCTCGCGCAGGGCGGGGCTGCCCGGCTCCACCACCTCGCGCGCGATCAGGTCGGTGTCCACGATATGCGCGCCCAGGCCTTCGAGCATGGCCGCCACGGAAGACTTCCCCGTCGCGATCGAGCCGGTAAGGGAAAAGCAGCGTGAAAGATAGTCGGCCATGGTTGCCATAAGAGCACCCTGTTATTTCAGCATTCTTTCAACGATAAGGTCAGCGAGCCGCGCGATGTCATCAAGCCCGATGACAGGAAAGCCCGGTTCGAGCGGCGCGTCCGTGACGATGGCAATGACCCCGTCTATTGTCTTATAGAGCGGCTCCGCCTTCATAACGCTCCGGTACACCTCCACCTTGGGGACCCGCTCGCGCTTGAACCCTTCCGCGATCACGATGTCAACATCGCTGATAAAGCGGTCGCGGAGCTCCTCCAGGGACGCGTCGTGGTCCATGTCCCTTGTCATGGCCATCCGGTTGTGCGACGAGATGATCGTGCACGCGGCGCCGGCCTGCCGGTGCCGCCAGGTGTCCTTTCCCTCGTGGTCGATGTCAAAGTCATGGGGATGGTGCTTCGCCGTGGCCACGCGGTAGCCGCGGCGGACCATTTCAGGGACAAGCTTTTCCAGCAGGACGGTCTTGCCGCTGCCGGACCATCCGACAATGGAGATAATCGGCGTCATAGCAACCTCATGGCTCGCGGTATACCACTAACGACCCGGAGCGAAAAAAATCAATACAAAAACTCACCGGATGGCGTGCTCGAAATCGAGCGAGATTGAATACTCTTCCCTGCTGAAGCCGGCGTAGCAATGAAGGACGGTGGACAGGTTCCAGGGCAGCAGCAGGCCGCCGCCGTAGCATAGCTTGTAGTCATTCCAGCGCGGGTGCGCGAACGGATCGCCCGGCTCGTCATACACATTACCCGCCTCGACAAAGGCCGCCAGCTTGAACCCGATACGCCCGATGACCGGGACCACCACATCGCCGATATGGTACCGGAGCTCGAAGCCGGCAAGGGTCATGGTTTTACCGACGAAGCGGTCGGCCCGGTACCCCCGGAGGGTGCGTACCCCGCCAAGGCCGTTTTCGCGGTTCCAGAGGAACGCGAACTTGTTCATTTCAAAAAAGGGCATGTTCCCGGCCGACGTGGTATAGGCGACGCGCAGGGCGTGGGAAAACCCCTTGAAATAGGTCTGGTGCCAGCGCAGCCCGGCGGTATTCCGATAGTAGATGTAGTCCGAGCCGAGGAACCGCTGGGCCGTCTCCAGGCAGTATTCTATCCTGACCCCCTGCGTCGGGTCCGGCTCGAAATCGAGCGTATCGAACGCGAGGCCCAGGCGGACGAAATTGGCCCACCCGCCCCGGTACCCTGCCGGCCGTTCCCGGGCAATCCGCGTCGGGTTGAACGCCACGAACCGGCGGCCGTTCACCCTGAAGCCGCGCAGGTCCCAGCGCCGGACGGACATATGGCCCGCCTGGAAGCCGGCAAGGTAGGTGAAGTATTTCAGGACGGGCGTCTCATCGGCAAACCTGCCGTAGAGGTTCAGGTAGCCGCGCGGCTGCACGGACCGGTACGCGTCGTACTTGTAATTGACGAAATGCCACCACCTGCCCGTGAGGTAATTGACGTAATCATCCTTTAAAAAGCGCCGGTAATAATGACCACGGGTGTCATGGGTGGAAAAATTGCCGTCCTCGAGATTACGGTGCGTCGTGTCGGCCCCGGTCCCGTAATACGCCGCGTTCAACTTTTTCTCGTACATCAGTGAGGCCCGGACCCTCAGGTGTGTCCCGAAAAGCCGGAACTGGTCCCAGCGGAGCTCATACTGGCTCCACCCGTTCGTGGTCTGGTAAAACTGCGCGTAGAGCTGAGTGAAGTACGGCGTCTCGTCAAACCCCCGGTCCTCATCCCTGCCGTTGTGGTAGAAGTATACCGCCGCGCCGTAGCCGACGCCGTTGTCCGTGGTGTAATTGAGCTGGGGTATGCCGGTAAAATACCAGCCGCGCTTTTTTTTTCCGAGCGTTTCCCCGTCAAGCTTCCGGGCGGCGAAACCGCCCGACGGGACCATGCAGGCGATGATCACGGCGCAGCAGAGGCGCCTTCCGACGGCCCCCGGGCGCGCGCGCATGTAGCCGTGGAGCGACACGGGCGTTCAGCCCCGCAGCCCGCGCACGAACCGGTCGATCTCGCCGTTGACTTCTTCGGGCTTCTGGAGAAATACGAGGTGGCCCCCGCCGGGTATGACCGCCAGGCGGGAGCCCGGCATGCGCTCCGCCAGGTAGCGGGAATACTTGAGCGGGGTCATGACGTCCGCGTCGCCGCTTATGATGAGCGCGGGGACATGGATCCCGGCGACCCGGTCCATCACGTCAAAACGGTCGCAGCAGATAAAGTCGGTCAGATGGACGCTGACGGGGAGCGAGCACTGCAGGTCCAGCAGCCGGTCCCGCACCCCCGGCTCGACGCCGGCATACATCGGGAGCGCGACGTCCCGGTACCAGGAGGGATCACGGCCGGCGTTGTCCGACAGAAGGCCCAGGAACGCGGGGTTCACCCTGAGCCGCGCGCCGGTCGAGATCAGGACCAGCGCCTCCACTTCATCCGGGTACGCAAGCGCGTACGAAAGGGCGATGCCGCCCCCCATGCTCTGCCCGGCGAGCACGACCTTCCCGTATTGCTTTCCTGATATATATCCGTGCAGCCAGTCGCGGTATTCGTCGATACTGGATGCGGGCGTGCCGTCGGGGTGCCCGGGCAGGGTCACCGCGTCGCAGTCTGCGAAGCGCTCCCGCTGGTAATGCCAGACGGCGCCCGAGCCGCCGGCGCCGTGCACGAACAGAAGTTTTGTCATGATCCGCTTCCCATCACCTGCTCAATCACCTGGGCCAGTTCATCGATGCGGTACGGCTTCGCGATGACCCCCTTGAAGCCATATTCCCTGAAGTTGGCCATGATCATGTCATTGGAATATCCGCTCGACACGATCGCCCTGACATCCGGGTCACACGCGAGCAGCTTTTCTATCGTTTTCTTTCCGCCCATGCCGCCGGGGATCGTCAGGTCGAGTATGACCAGGTCGTAGGGGGCCCCTTCCCTTCGCCCCCGCTCGTAGAACTTCACCGCCTGCTCCCCGTCAAGGGCGCATTCCACGGCAAAGCCGAGGTGCTCCAGCATCTTCCTCGCAGTGGTGTTCACCGCCTCGTCGTCATCCATGAACAGCACCCGGCCCTTCCCCTTGAATGAAGACTCCTCTTTCTTCTCGGGAGCCACTTCCTGTTTTTCAGACGAGGGCAGATAGAGGTAAAACGTTGTTCCCTTGCCCGGCTCCGACTCGACGGAAATATATCCGTCATGCCGCTTGATTATCGAGAAGGTGCTCGTGAGGCCGAGGCCATTGCCGTCGCTTTTCGTGGTGAAGTAGGGGTCGAAGATCTTGGAAAGATTTTCAGCCGGGATGCCGATACCGGTATCGGTCACGCTGATCTTTACATACTGCCCCGGCTTGAGCGGCAGGACGCTTTCAGAAGGGACGATCACGTTTTCAGCGATGATGACGATATCGCCCCCGTCAGGCATGGCCTGGTCGGCATTGATGACCAGGTTCTGCATCACCTGGCTCAGCTGGCCCACGTCGACATTGACCGGCCGCAGCCCGTCCTGGAAGTGGAAGCTGCTCCGGACATTTGAGCCGCGCAGCGTAAAGCGCGACGAGTCCCTTATGATCTCTTCTATCGAGGCGATGCGCCGCACCGGCGCGCCTCCCCTGCTGAAGGTAAGAAACTGCTGGGTGAGCTCCTGCGCCCGCACGGAGGCCTTTTCCGCGTCATCCAGGATCTCCCGAAGGCGCGGGTCCCTGGAGATCAGCTTTGACAGGTTGATGTTGCCCATGATCGCGGTCAGGATGTTGTTGAAGTCGTGGGCGATGCCGCCCGCGAGGATGCCGATCGATTCGAGTTTTTCCATCTTCTGGAGCTCGCCGCGGAACTTTACCTCCTCGGTAATGTCCCTGATGACAACGACATACCCTATGACCTTGCCGGAACGGTCGTTGATGGGTGCCAGCCGGTCCGAGACGATCCGCTCCGACTTGTCCCGGCGCACCAGGACCGTGTTCGACCGATAATCCTCCTGCCCCTCGGGGGGCGTCATGGCATCGGTAAACTCCTTCCTGGCGCCGGTTTTCCGGTCAACAAGAAGGAGAACGTCGTCGAGCGTCCTGCCCAGCACCTGGTCCTGGCGCCAGGCGGTCAGCTCTTCAGCCGCCTTGTTCATGATATGGATCCGCCATTTTATGTCCGTCGCGATGACGCCCTCCGCGATGGAACGCAGGGTGATCGAGAGACGCTCCTTCTCCTCCATGAGGGCCTCTTCCGCCATCTTGCGCTCGGTGATGTCGCGCGCGATGCCCTGGACGCCGGTGACCGTTTCGCCCTTCATGATGGGGGACAGGTTCACCTCGATATGGATCCTCGTGCCGTTTTTCCTTATAATCACCGTTTCGTATCCGATGATCTCCTTGCCCTTTAAAAGATCTCCGAACAGCAGCCGGCTGAAATCAAACATGTCCGACGGCTGGAACCCCCTCATCGAGCTGTTGATGAATTCATCCACGCGGTAGCCCGTCATGGCGGTGATCGATGGCGACACGTAGGAAAAATGGCCCGCGGTGTCCATCATGAATATGACGTCAAAATTCCGCTCAACAACGCCGCGGAAGCGCTCCTCGCTCCGCTTGAGCGCCTCCTTGTCATGGATATGGTCCACGACTTCCCGCTCCAGGTTGGCATTCAGCACCTCGAGCCGCTTCCTCATGGTATTGATCTTATCGGCCAGCGCGAAGGAGAATACCAGGACCATGGCAAGTATCGCTATTTTCATGGACCACATGGTCAGCAGGTTCACGGGGAGGATATCGGTGACCCTCAGGGCATATATCGCCGCCCCCACCAGGATGAGCGACAGTGCGGCCAGGTAAAAACGGGCCAGGCGCACGCCGCCGTGCAGGGTCACGGCAACTATCGAAATCGCGGTACCGATGGTAATGGCCGTACATACAAGTGAGAGGACGCTCATCACCAGGCTGTTCATCAGGTAGAGGTTTACGAGCATCCCGCCTGCGCCAAAGGCAATGTTCGCCAGGGCTATTTTATCCAGGCGCGGCGTATTGAGCTTCGTATTCAGCAATTCCCTGGTGAGAAACAGGTAGAGTATATTGACCAGGAAATTATAGAAGCTGCTGATCGAAAACCGCGGCTCGGCCGGCCATAAATGGCTGGCGCCGAACCCGTCAATCACGAGGGATGCCAGGAGAGCCCCCGCGACATACAGCACATAGAACAGGTAGTCCCTCCCCCTGACCATCGCCAGGATGAAGAGGTTATACAGCAGCATGACGATCAGCATGCCATAATACACGCCATAGACCCCGTTCTCTATCCCCGTCTTCCTGTATAAACGTTCGAGGGAGAATACGGCGATCGGGATGGTCATCGCGGAGGTGGTGCTGAACCTCATGTAGTAGGTCCGGTCGCCGGGCCCCTGCTGGAGCGGAAAAACGAAATTCCTGTGCTGGAATTCACGGTTTCGGTAAGGCAGGGTATCGCCGCTCATGATGGCCCTGTATCCCTTCGCTCCCTCGGGGACATAGAGGCGTATATTGTCCATCAGTGGATATTCAACCGCCAGGCAAAAGGAGAGAGGCGCCGTGGAGGGATTGCGAAGCGTGAAGCGGACCCAGTAGGCGGATGACGTCAGGCCGAAGTTGAGCACCCTGTCAGTCGATCTTTTGAATCCCGTGGCCTTGACCGATGTTACATCTTCGAGATGCAGTATCCCTGCGGGGTCCTCGACATAATCCAGGGCGGTACCGAGCTGCTTTTCGGCAAGGGCCCCGTCAATCACAACGATGCGGCCGCCGGATTGATCTGCCGCTCCATCAGCGGTTATTTCGCCCTGCGCGCGGTCCCACACGAAAAGCAGTATGCCGAAAACCATCAGTGCTATAATGGCAATAATTAAGGACCGTACGTGCAGCCTTCCATGTTGGATTATTCCAGACAAGATCCATCCCTGATATGAAATATCACTGGCAACGTAAAATAGCGGTATAGTGCCGGCCGAATCCGGATACCCACGCAGTATCACCCAGACGATAAAAAGTCAAATAAAATAATTCGCGACAATGTATAATATGATCCATTGGAAATTCTGTCAGATAATCGACTTCACAATATGCGTCCGCTCCGTGGCCGTCAGCCCGAAATGGGCCATTACAAATTCATCAACCTCTTCGCGGGCGATCCGCCCGGCGAGGACCCCGTCAGCCAGGGACACCAGGTCCTTCATCACGGACCCGGTCCAGACCGGCAGGGGAAGCTGCTCCAGATGGCCCCGGAGCACCTTGATCGACGAAAATTTTTTCTGAAAGAGGTACTGGTACAGGGCCGAGTTGAAGAGCGCAAGCACCGCCTTGACGGGATACTCATCGCCGCGGGGTACCAGTATGTTCGCGCTGTTGAGGGTCAGGCTGCCGCGGTCATCGTACGCCACGACGAGACGTTTCGATATGAAGCGGTACACAAGCTTTTCGGGCGACCGGTATTTGCGTTCCGGCGCCGACTGCTGGAACCGGCCCGGAGAAAACCGGATATAGCATTCCGGCTCGCCGAAAAAATAATGACCGACGTCCCTTCCCCGGTATACCGGCTCGCACCCCTCCCCAGCGTCGCGGGGAAGGAGGAACCTGCCGTTATCGCCGGTCACGATCCCCAGCGCCCAGTCGGCCCTGCCGGCGAGGGTCACGTGTTCATGGCCGTACACCCTGTCCATCACGCGGGCGTCCGGCCCGGCGATGGCGATATCGAAGACGCACCCGTTATTCTTCCTGAAGCGGTCCTGGTTGACCGTCCGCGCCCTCCCGCGGGAAACACAGGCAAAGGCGGCGGGCCCCGGACCCTTTACCAGGTCAAGTCGTATGGCCGGGGTGAACACGTTCGTGAACACGCGCCCCAGGCGCACGATCCGCCTGATCCGCGCGCGGTCAAGGATATAACGCCTGATATCACGGTGGGACTTCACCGTGAGTATCGATTCGGGCAGGATGAATGAAAGCGCACCGCCGTCACCGACGAGATCGATGCTTCGTTTCAGCACGAACGAGAATGATTCGCAGGAAGCGATCTCCGGATGGAGCGCCTTCAGCCGTTCCAGGTCAGCGCGCGAGTAATGCAGCCCCCAGGGAGGATTCGTGGCGACCATGGAAAACCCGCAGCGGGCGGCCCGCTCCGGCAGGCCATCGAGAAGGAAATCGCCCCGGTACACCTGCGGCTCGAAATCGATGCCGGGGAAGGCCGCCATGAGGTTTATGCGCGCGATGCGGACGGCAAGCCCGTCGATATCGCATCCCGCAAGGATGCGCGGGTCGCCGGCCCTCTCCGCGAACGCGAGCAGGAACTGCCCCGTCCCGCAGCAGGGATCGAGGACCCGCCCCCCCGCAGGCGCCGCAGCGGCTATATCGTCAACGATATGGCCGGGGGTATAATAGGAGCCGCCCGCGGCCTTTTCTCCTTCGCGCAGCAGGGACTGATACACAGGGCCGAGGGCATCCCGCCGGCAAGGCAGCGTAAACGCGAGAAGGCGCCGGTACTCGCCCGTAACGGGGAAATCCCCCAGTTCCGCCCGCCATGACCTGAGCTCGCGCGCCAGGCTCTCCCTGCCCTTGAGGGGAAATCCCTGTTCGAGGAGGCTGACCGCGTCGCGCCCGCCGAACATCCCCGCTGCCGACAGCATGCCGAGCGCCATGACGAACATCGCCCGCCCGGTGTCGAGGCCCGTGCCGGCGATATACGCGACCGCTTCCTCAATCTCCCCGCGGGCGGCCGCGCCGCCGAGATATTCTTCCGGTATGAATGAGCGGCGCGCCGTCGATTTGTTCGCCCGGCGTGCAAGGCGGGGGACCGCGCCGCTGATGATCTTTTTCTGCAGGGTCCTCACGTCACGGTCGCGGAACAGCATCCCCGACGCGCCGCGCTCGGGACGGAGATATTCGTGCCTGATCCAGTTTCTCACCGTGGCCGGGGATACCGCGAGGATGGAAGCGGTTTCTTGCAGCGAGACATAGCGATTATCATGAATCATACACCGACCCCGGGCGGAACGCGCTATTCCGCGCAATGATTTAGTAGCAGCGCCTGATGCGGCCTGTCATGGCCCCGGTTATAAAATCGACCCGCGCCGGCAGATCGCATTAATACTTTTATTGAGGTTATGTCGCATGAGGCATCAATCCCTCACGGGGCGGTCGCCGCGGCAGCGGCACAGGGCCGCGGGCCCCGTCTCTCAGACGGCCGCTTGAAAAATTCCCCTGTGTTCGATTATTTCTTGACCGGTGGTTATGAATGTGGCAGGATAAGAATTCTTAACGAAACGATTTCATCACGCATGATTGTTATACGCCAGTGCGGGCGGAGCCATGGACGATACTACAAAAATTAAATTCCTGAAAGTTGACAGGGACGGTCCGGGCACCAAGATATCCTTCGCATCTTTTTTAAAGAAAGACTATGTCGATAAGGCCATGGTCATCTACCTCGATGCGAAGGGGGTCATATCAAAGATATTCTTTTCCTCGAATGACCATGGCTCGGTGGAATGGATCAATGGGCAGGGGCTCAGGAACAGCCGCGCATGGGAGAGCGAGGAAGACGCACAATCGAAATCATACCTGACAAGGAGGTACACCGCCATCCTCTCGGACGGCGCCGCGGGCAACGATTTTGCCCGGGACCGCATCATACCCGATATCCTCGAAAACCTGGCAAGCGGGGAGATCGCCGAATGGATCGGTGACGTACTGAGCGTCAGGGAATACCTGGTACCGGCCGACCTGTCAAGGCTCGCCCTCGAATAAGCCCTCTTTTCAGGGGAGCATCACTCCCCGGATCTTTCCCTGTCCAGCCAGTCCTTCACCGCCGGTCCTGTCCCGAAGGGCCAGGAGCGCAGCTTTTCGCGGGGGACATGCTTCACCTCGGCAAGCTCGTCATTTAGCACGATTTCTCCTTCAGCGGCGAGGTGGTACACGAGGAGCAACTGGTTTTTCTGAAAGAATGGATACATCCCGACGAAGCCTACTATGGCGGAGTCCAGACCGAGCTCCTCCCTGACTTCACGCCTGACGGCGTCCGCCGGGGACTCTCCTTTCTCAAGGAAGCCGGTGATGAGCCCGAAAATATTCTCCGGCCAGCCCCTGCCCCTGGCCAGCACCACCGATCCTTCATGCTCGACAATGGCGGCGACGACCGGGAGCGGGTTGTCCCAGAACACGTAGCCGCAGGAGCCATCACCGCAGGCGGCATGGTCCCTTCCCTCGATTTTTTTTATGGCGAGCTTTTTCCCGCACCAGGGACAGTATATCATGTCAGGCATACGCCCCCTCACCCCAGGACTTCTTTAAGCTTGGCCGCGAGCTCAGACATCTGATACGGTTTCTGTATGAAGCCCGCGATCCCCTTGCCGGCAAACCGCTGGTTGATCTCCTGCTCATTGTAGCCGCTCGACATTATGACGCACGCGTCCTTCCGGATACGGCGTATTTCCCGGAACGCCTCGTCTCCGTCCATGTGCGGCATGGTCAGGTCCATGATGACGCACCGGATCCCATCGGCGTTCTCGCTGAAAAGATCAATGGCCTCGCGCCCGTTCCCCGCGGTCAATACCGTAAAGCCGAAATGCTCCAGCATCCGCCTTCCCAGAACGCGGATCGTCTCCTCGTCATCAACAAGGAGCAGGGTCCCGCCGCCTTTCCAGTCATCACCGGCCTCCCGTTTCGACAGGATACGCTCGGCGTCTCTGTCGGCGACCGGAAAAAGCACCTTGAAGGTCGTGCCGCGGCCCTTTTCGCTGTAGACCTTGATGGCGCCGCGGTGTCCGCGCACGATGCCCAGCACCGCGGCTAGGCCGAGCCCGCGCCCCGTGAACTTCGTGGTATAAAACGGGTCGAATATTTTCGGAAGATTGCCGTTTTCTATACCGCACCCGGTATCGGCGACCTCGGCATATACGTACATGCCCTCCGGCTGGTTCTCATCCAGCCATGTATCGGCAAGATACGAACGGTCGCAGGTCATGACCCCCGTCGATATCGAGATGACGCCGCTCTTCTGGCCGATCGCGTCAGACGCGTTGATGACAAGGTTCATGATGATCTGCCGCACCTGGGTGACATCGGCCTCTATGGCGGGAATCCCGGAAGCGAAATTATACCGCAGCACGGCCTTTTTCGAGATAGAGACCTCCAGCATGTGGGCCATGTCCTCGATAATCTCGTTCAGGTCGATCGCCTCGCTCGTGAAGCGCCCGCGGCCCGAATAGGCGAGCATCTGCCGGCAGAGGTCTGCCGCCCGCTGCGAGGCCTTGGCGGCCTCAAGCAGGTTGCCCCGCGCGGGAAGCGACGGCGTCATGTCCATGAGCGCCAGGTCGATGTTCCCGAGTATCGCCATCAGGAGGTTGTTGAAATCATGCGCGATCCCGCCCGCCAGCACGCCAAGGCTTTCAAGTTTCTGGGTCTGCTGTATCTGCGCGTCCATCTTCACGCGGTCTTCCTCGGCGCGCTTCCGCTCGCTTATGTCCCTGATAAACAGAAGCACCGACGTCTTCTTTTCCCAGAGCAGCATGACGGAATTCACCTCGGTCCACCTGATGGCCCCGTCCCGGTCGAGAAAGCGCACCTCGTAGGAGTACAGCGAAGCGTCCCCCCCGAGGCGCTTGGCGTACCGGCCCGCGATCATCTCGCGGTCGTCGGGATACACATAGTCGGTGAAACGGCGCGCGGCAAGCTCTTCCGCCGTATAGCCCATGAGGGCAATGAACCGGGGGTTTACGAAGATGAAACGCCAGTCCTGGACCACCACGATCCCCTCATTGGCGTGTTCAATCAGCAGGCGGTTTCGTTCCTCTGACAGCTTCAACTGCTCCTCGGCAATCTTGCGGTCCGTTATATCTTCGATTACGATCATCCCCCCGATGACCGCGCCCCCTTCGTCCCGCAGCGGGCTGGAATTCATTGACATCATTATCACCGTATCGCTGGTTATCGGATGATACGGTCCTTCATATGAGGCGACATTCCCCGCAAGCGTCTGCCCGATTTTTTCCACCGCGTCCCTTCCCTTCAGCAGGTGGAGATCGAGGCCAATGAGTTTCTGCCGGGTCGAATGCATGATCTCCGGGAGCCTTTTATTGCATTCCGTGATGATCATGTCCCTGTCAAAATGGAGGATCCCCAGCGGCGACTGGTCAAAGAGGGCCCGGTACCGCTCCTCGCTCTCCTGCAGGGCCTTTTCCGCCCGTTTCCGCGCGGAGAGGTCGCTGACGACCGCGATCCCGCCGACGACGTTCCCCGCGACATCGCGCAGCGGGCTGTAATTCACGGAATGATAAAAGGTCAGCTCGCTGTTCGGTGCGTGATACCAGCCTTCCCAGGATGACGGATTGCCATTAATGGTCTCACACATCTTCTCGACCACTTCTGTTTCTCTTTGTGTCGCCGAATTAAATCCGATAATCATGTCCCCGGGGGTCTGCATCATCCCGGCGAAATAATCATTGCATTCCGTAATGACCAGGTCTTTGTCAAAGAGAAATACCCCCACCGGCGACTGGTCAAAAAGGGCCCGGTACCGCTCCTCGCTCTCCTGGAGGGCAACCTGCGTCTTCATACGTTCCGTGATATCGCGGCATACGAGCAGTATCCCCGGGACGATCTTGTTGTCCATCAGGTTCGACCCGAGCGCCTCAAAGTAGAGCCACGATCCGTCAGCATGGCGCACCCTGAAGAGCGTCGGTACATGCCTGTTGGTTTCATTAATTACTTCGGAAAACGCGGCCGCGGCCGTTTTCAGGTCTTCGGGATGCACGATGTCAAAGCCCGTCTTCCCCATCAGCGAATGGCCAAGCACCTCTTTCGTTGCCGGGTTCTCGAATACGATCACCCCCCTGGAGTCCATTATGATGATAACATCCAAGAGGTTCTGGACAAGGCCCCTGAATTTCTCTTCGCTCTCTCTAAGGGCCTCCTCGGCGCGCTTTCTTTCGTCAATATTCGAAAGCAATCCCCGCACGCCTTTGAAAACACCGTCCCTCATAATGGGCGTACCGGAGATGCGCACCCAGAAGGGGTTTCCTGATTTTGCTACGGCACGGCATTCGGTGGCCCCCGTCAACCCCTGCCGGCGTTTCATGAAATTCCCGAGGATGGACGCCGCGTCATCGGGAAAAATAAAATCAAGGAACGGGCGGCCCACCATCTCTTGCTGCGTATAACCCGAATGGGCTTCGGTGCTGTGGGAAACAAACGTGATAATCCCCTTTTCATCGATCGAGATTATTATTTCGTTTAAATTTTCAACCAGGCTCCGGTATTTTTCCTCGCTCTCCATGAGGGCATTCTCAATTTTAACGCTCACCGTTACATCACGTATGATCACCAGTATGGCGGTCGATTCCTTAAACCGGACCAGGCGGCTCAGCACTTCCACATGTAATTCCGTGCCGTCCTTGCGCACCCCCCTCACGCGGTTGGGCACGGGAGGAGCGCCTTCCAGGAGCTTCTTCGCCCTCTGCATGAGCATCGGCAATTCATCCGGATGGATGACCAGCTCCGGGCCGTGGCCGACCATCTCTTCCTTGGCATAACCGAAAATATCCGCGAAGGTCTCGTTGACCCAGATGTTCTTATAGCCGACGGTGAGCGCAATCCCTTCCAGGATGTTTTCCGATATGGCCCTGAACATCTCCTCGTTCTCGGCAAGCCGCAGCTCCAGGTCGCGCCGGTGCATGATGGTGTCAATGGTCGAGAACATGTGCAGGACATCGATCGGCTTGAGGATATACCCGTAGGGGTCTGTCCCGCGGGCCCGCGTGATGGTGGGAATATCAGCGTTGCCGGTCATGTATACGATGGGGATGCCGAACCTCTCCCGGATAATCTGCGCCGCCTCGATACCGTCCATGTCGCCCTGCAGCACGATATCCATGAGGATGAGGTCCGGACGGGTCTCCGCGGCGGCCTGCATCGCTTCGCTCGCCGAGGCCACGCAGCCGCACACCTCGTACCCGAGGCGCTCCAGGCTGTTCCGTATGTGCATGCAGATGACAGCTTCGTCCTCAACGACCAGTATTTTCGTCTTCTTTACGGGGCTCTCAGTCATAGTAACCGTCTGTGATAGTGGGATTGCATCCGGGGCAACGCTGATGGACCGGACCCCCCGGAACACGCTGACGACCGGCACTGTTCCATGCCGCCGGGTGTAACAACGTATGATATCATTACAAAAATGAATATCGCACATCTTCATGGTATCAGTCAATTACATTTTAGCGGGCCTTATGTCATATCAGGCGCCGGGCGCGCGGGTGTCATTGGCGGTAAAAATCAGCGCAGGGCGCGTTACCGGGGCGCAGGTCGGGCGACCGGCTATTCAGCGGCGGAATGAATGACGATATCATCCGCAGGCGATTTTTCCGAAATGACGACCTCCACGTTGTCCTTCAGGCCGGTCCGGACGCGGTACCCGCAGTAATCGGGCTGGATCGGGAGCTCGCGGTTTCCACGGTCCACGAGGGCGAAGAGCCTGATGGCCTTGGGCCTGCCGAACGAGGTGAGCGTTTCGAGCGCCGCCTTGGCGGAGCGCCCGGTGAAAATGACATCGTCGACGAGGAGTATGGTCATGGTGGATATATCAAAGGAGATTGCCGTCTCCTTGATCGAAGGGAGGGCGCCCCTGGTGGTGAGGTCATCGCGGTAAAAGGTGATGTCAATCGTGCCGCTCTGGATCTGCCTGCCCGAGAGCTGCTCTATGCGCGTACGGATCCGCCGCGCGAGCTCCACCCCGCCGGTCTGCATTCCCACCACCGCAAACTTTTCCGCGCTCCCGAGATCGCGGTATATCTGTTCGGACAGGCGCTCGATAATCTCCGCGATGTCCCTGCTGTGGAGCAACACTGTTGTACCCATATTCCTAGATCACCTCTTTATGATAATCCTGTATCGGCCGGACAAAAATCCTGCTGCTCTGCCTGAGCGCCAGGAGGCCCCTGACCGCCGCGCGTGCGGCCTGTATGGTGGTCATATACGGGACATGGTACCTGACCGCCGCCTGGCGGATCAGGAACGAATCGTCCTTGGACACCTTGCCGGAAGGGGTGTTGATTATCATGCCCACTTCCTTGTTTTTCAACAGGTCGATGATATTGGGGCGTCCCTCGCTGACCTTGTGCACCGTCGCGCAGGGGATGCCCTGGTCGCTGTAATACTGCGCCGTCCCCTCCGTGGCGATGAAGGTGAAGCCCGCCTCGTGGAGGCTCCGCACCTCCGGCATCAGCTCGTCGCGGGAGCGCGTGTTCATGGAAAGCAGCACGGTCCCGTCGACGGGGAGCGCGTCGCCGGCGGCAAGCGTCGCCTTGTAGAACGACTCGCCGAAGCTCCCCGATATTCCCATCACCTCGCCGGTGGATTTCATCTCCGGCGAGAGGAGCGTGTCAACCCCCGGGAACTTATTAAAAGGAAGCACCGCCTCCTTGACGCTGACGAAGGGCACCTTCTTCATGGCGGTCAACCCGTATTCCGCGAGGCCGTGCACCGAGCATGACCCGCACCGCCATCTTGGCGAGGGGCACGCCCGTCGTCTTCGACACGAAGGGCACGGTCCGCGACGCGCGGGGGTTCACCTCGATG
This sequence comes from uncultured Spirochaetota bacterium, assembly GCA_963827275.1. Classification (GTDB taxonomy): domain Bacteria; phylum Spirochaetota; class UBA4802; order UBA4802; family UBA5550; genus RBG-16-49-21. The sequence continues at coordinate 90,796 of CAWHAA010000007.1, read as the reverse complement.
ACATAGAGCAGCTCGTCCTTGATCGCGTACTGTATGTTCAGGAGGCCCCGCACCGCAAGCTCCCGCGCCAGCGCGTCGGTCGTCTCGGAAATCTCCCGGAGCATCGCTTCCGACAGGGAGGGCGGCGGGATGATGCAGGCCGAATCGCCCGAGTGGATGCCCGCCTCTTCCACGTGCTCCATGATGGCGCCGATATAGATGTGCGCGCCGTCGTGGAGCGCGTCCACGTCCACCTCGACGGCATCCTCGAGAAAATCATCCACCAGTATCGGGTGGCCGGGTGACAGCTCCACGGCGGTCGTGATGTAGTCGCGCAGGCCGTTCTCGTCGTAGATGATCGGCCATGGCCCTGCCGCCCAGCACGTAGCTCGGGCGCACCAGCACCGGGTAGCCGATGCCGGCCGCGATGCGGACGGCCTCCTCCTCCGCGAAGGCGATGCCGTTCTCGGGCTGGCGCAGGCCGAGCTTCCGCACGACCTCCGCGAACCGCTCGCGGTCTTCCGCCCGGTCGATGGAATCGGGCGATGTCCCCAGGATCTTCACGCCGTTCTTCTCGAGGGCGCGGGCCAGCCGCAGCGGGCGTCTGCCCGCCGAACTGGACGATGACGCCGTCGGGCTTCTCGCTGTTGTATATGTGGAGCACGTCCTCCAGGGTGAGCGGCTCGAAATAGAGCCGGTCGGAGGTGTCATAGTCCGTGGAGACGGTCTCCGGGTTTGAATTGACCATGATGGACTCGATCCCCTCCTCGCGGAGGGCGAACGAGGCGTGGCAGCAGCAGTAATCGAACTCGATCCCCTGCCCGATCCGGTTTGGCCCGCCGCCCAGGATCATGACCTTTCTCTTATCGGATGCGGCGCTCTCGTCAGCGTCGTCATAGGCGGAATAATAGTAGGGCGTGAACGCTTCGAACTCGCCACCGCAGGTGTCCACCAGCCTGAAGCCGGGGACGATGCCATGCGCGAGCCTGAACTTCCGCACCTCGTCCTCTTTTTCCGCCAGGCCGCCCGCATACTCTTTCTGGAAATCGGGTCCCCGCTCGTAGAGGCGTACGAACTCGTCGCGGTGGGCCAGGTAGGCGAGCTGGCGGTCGGAAAAGCCGAGGCGCTTCATCCGGAGCAGATCGTCCGCCGAGAGGGCGGCGCCCTTGCAGCGCTCGGCGTAGTCCTGGGCCGCCGCCACGATCTCGGCAAGCTGCGTCAGGAACCAGCGGTCTATGCCGGTGAGCTGTGCGACCCTGTCGACCGTCCAGCCCATCTTGAAGGCCACGTTGAGGAAAAACATCCGGTCCTCGCGGGTGTTGAAGAGCTCTTTCTCGATGATGTCCTTTTTGTGCCGTTCGGGCAGGCGCTTCAGCATCTCCACGATTTTCAGGACGCCGTCGGAACCGAAGCCGTAGCGGCTGATCTCGAGCGAGCGCAGCGCCTTCTGGAACGCCTCCTTGAAGGTGCGGCCGATCGCCATGGCCTCGCCCACCGACTTCATCTGGGTGCCCAGGCGCGAGTCGGCGCCCTCGAATTTCTCGAAGGCCCAGCGGGGCGCCTTGACCACGACATAGTCGATCGTCGGCTCGAAGGACGCCGGGGTCACCCTGGTGATGTCGTTCGGGATCTCGTCCAGCGTGAGCCCCACGGCGAGCTTTGCGGCGATCTTTGCGATGGGGAACCCGGTCGCCTTTGACGCGAGCGCCGAGCTCCGGCTCACCCGGGGGTTCATCTCGATAATCATAATCCGGCCGTCAGCGGGATTGACCGCGAACTGTATGTTGGAGCCGCCGGTATCCACGCCGATCTCCCGTATGATCTTGATCGCCATGTTCCGTAAATTCTGGTACTCCCTGTCAGAAAGGGTCTGCTGGGGGGCAACGGTGATGGAGTCGCCGGTATGGATGCCCATCGGGTCGATGTTTTCGATGGAGCATATAATGACCACGTTGTCAGCCTTGTCGCGCATCACCTCGAGCTCGTATTCCTTCCACCCGATCACCGACTCCTCGAGGAGCACCTGGCTGATGGGCGATTCGTCCAGTCCGCGCGCCACGAGATCGATGAATTCCTCGCGGTTATACACGATGTTGCCGCCGGTGCCGCCCAGGGTGAAGGCGGGGCGTATGATGAGTGGCAGGCCGACCCGTTCGAGGACCGCCAGCGCCTCCTCGATCGACGACGCGAGGCCCGACGCGGGCACGGAGAGGCCGATGGAAAGCATGGCGTTCTTGAAGAGGTCGCGGTCTTCGGCCTTGCGGATCGACCCGATGTTGGCGCCGATGAGCTCGGTGCCGTAGCGCTCGAGCACGCCCCGCTCACCGAGCGCGAGGGTCACGTTGAGCGCCGTCTGGCCCCCGACCGTGGGGAGGAGCGCGTCCGGCCGCTCTATCTCAATGATCTTCTCAACGTAGTCCGGCGTGATCGGCTCTATGTAGGTGCGGTCGGCCAGATCAGGGTCAGTCATGATGGTGGCCGGGTTGGAGTTTATCAGCACGACCTCGTAGCCTTCTTCCTTCAAGGCCTTGCAGGCCTGTGATCCCGAATAATCGAATTCACAGGCCTGACCGATAACTATCGGCCCGGAGCCAATGATGAGAATCTTCTTTATATCTGTTCTTTTGGGCATTTCTTCTCAAACCAATCTACGAAATACATTTTTTGCGCAGAATTATGTCAATAAAATAATTAAATGGTGATATTTAAAAAAGATAATTAAAATATTTATTTACAAAAATGTAATAATATTTTATAATTTCCATCCGATCGGGCTATTTTATCCATTTACAGTATAACAGGATAACGATGAAAAAAGAACTGAAAGTCATCAAGAAAAAGAAGCATATCCTGGACGCGCTCAAACGTTGTCTCGAACAGGACGTGTATTCGCAGGTATCGCTTGAAGACGTTGCCAGGGAGGCCGGTTTCTCCAAGGGGGGCCTGCGGCATTACTTCCCCACCAGGGAAGAGCTGTACGTTGCCCTGATAGAGAATTTCTTCAACCAGATACAGCGTGACCAGATCGGCGTGGTGCAGGGTCTCGATCTCGATAAAAACGACCGCGCCCTGATCGCGACCCTGTTCGGGATAGAAAAGTTCCTCCTCGATAAAAAGAACATGCGCATCCTGATCAACATCATACTCTACGGCTTTGAGGACGAAAAGATCCGTGAAATCATCAAGAAATTCATACGAAACCATCTGAACCTGTACGCGGGCACCATCAAGGAGCTGAAAAGCGGCAGTGAAATAGTCGATTCAGAGGCCCAGTTCATCGGCAGGGTCACGCAGGTCATTCTTCTCTTCGCCGGGATACTCGAGTACATTGACCCGATCAACGTGGAAACCCCGAAGCTTATCGAATTCATCCTTCAGCTATACAAGCATGACTGAAACGCGGTGAGGGCAGCGCGCTTGACGTGAATGGAGTTACCGCCCGTTCCTTATTTTTTCGATTATCCCCGTGAGCCTGAGCCTGTCGTCAGGAGAGATGACGTCAATCGACACCCCGCACTTGAGGAACATGCCTCCCTCCTCAAAGACGACACGGTGCCACGCGTTCCTGACCCCGGCCATCATCGATTCTCCATCAAAATTAATGGTAATCATGAAGGAATCCAGGTTCTTCACCGTTTCCGCCTGGGACCCGTTAAGGCCATGGATCTCGATCCCGAAGCCGCCGGGACCGATGTCGGTAAGCCTCCCGCCCAGGTTCGGGTCAAAATCAAACGTGCATGACATCTCTGACATGCCGGGGCCTCGGTCTTCATGCCCCGGCAATTTCACCCGTATTGTTTTTCTTAATTCCATGGACCTGCCCGCAACAGAGTATTATGATTCCGATCCGGAACATGATCAACGATGCTCCTGTTGTATAACCATGATTATTAATTTACAAGCAATTTAATGTCTGCATGCCGCTTTTTTAGCTTCACGGCAAAGAATTTATTGACACTCGCCACAACGCCTGCTATTCTACCACGTCAACAACAAGAAGTCCATAACGCCAATGGAGGCCCCGATAATGATAAAGAAATGCATGCTGGCCCTGATAGCAGCGGCGCTGATCGCACCCCTGTATTCGCAGGACAAAGAAAAGGAAAATGCCGCGGATAAGCAAAAACAGAAAATCACCGTATGGCAGGAGATCATGCTGGAAGACTTCGAAACGGCCCCGTACGCGGACAGAAACATCACCTTCAACAAGACCGGCGACCAGGAGGCAAAGCTGACCATCCGCGACCAGCTGCCCGCGGTCGGCACCTCAAAGAAATACCTGGGGATAAAGGTCAAATCGCGGGGCGGCGATATGTTCATCATCAAGCCCGCCAGAGAGATACTGATCGATAAATACTGCAAATCGATATCGTTCTGGGTGTACGGGAAGAGAAGCCTCGGGGAGATTTCATTCATGATCCAGGACACGAAAAAAGAGAACCACCGGATCGTGGTCGTTCCCACGATCGACTTCTCGGGATGGAAAAAAATCACCTATACACTGACCAACAAAATAGCCCAGGAAGACGATTTCCTGAACCAGAAAAAAACGATGAAGCTTCTGAACATACAGTACCGGCTGCCGAGCTCGACCGGCAAGCCTTCAGCGTGGTCGTACCTCTACCTTGACGATATTACCGCGGTGGTGCGTGAACGGTACGACGACAAGCAGAGCGACGAGTGGTAGAATAACGAAACAGGGGAGCTGCTGAAAAGCGGCGGACCGGTCCGCCGCTTTTTTTATTTCACATACCCCGGCACCGGGTAGACGAACGGCCTTCCCGTCGTCGGGTTCTTCATGACAATACAGCTGGTGCCGAAGAGCGCTTCGACGCTTTCATACTTTAAAACATCCTCCGGGCGGCCGTTGAAGAACATCGAGCCGTCCTTGACCCCGATGATGCGGTCTGAATAGTCCGACGCGATGTTGATGTCGTGAAGGACCGCCATCACCGTGGCCCCCTCTCGGTGCAGCTTCCAGAGAAGGTCCATGATCATCACCGTGTGCTGGATGTCCAGGTGGGACACCGGCTCGTCGAGCACCAGCACCCGGCTGTTCTGCGCGAGGGCGTGCGCGATCCTGACGAGCTGGAGCTCGCCGCCCGAGAGCTCGGTTATGTGACGCTCCATCAGGTTGCCCACGCCCGCGGTATCCGCCGCCCAATCGATCCGCTCGCGGTCAAGGACCGATTCAACCGTGAGCGCCCCCTGGTGGGGGAACCGTCCCAGCGCGATAAATCCGCGCACCGTGAAGGGCGACGACACCTCCATGGCCTGGTGCACGATCGAAAACCGCCGCGCCAGGTCGCGCCGGCGGAATTCACGCAGGGGCGTTCCGTCGAACAGCACCTCGCCCCCCGTCGGAATGATATCGCCGGACAGGACCCTGAGGAGGGTGCTCTTCCCCGCCCCGTTGGGCCCGATGACGGAGATAAACTCCCCCTCGCCGACCGAAAGGTCGAGTCCCCGGAGCACCGGCGCGGCGCCGTACCCGGCGGTAACCGAGCGCAGCTCAAAGACGCTCATTCCCTCCCCTCCCTGCGCAGCATGAAAACAAGGAAGAACGCGCCGCCAAGGAACCCGGTAATGATGCCCACGGGGATTTCGAACGGCGGCACGAGCGACCGCCCGATGGCGTCCGAGACAAGGAGAAAGAGCGCCCCGCCGGCGGCAGCGGCAGGCACCAGGCGCAGGTGCGCGGGGCCGAAGATGCTCCGCATCAGGTGGGGGACGATAAGTCCCACGAAGCCGATCACCCCTGCGAGGGACACCGATATCGCGGCAAGGAGTGACGCGATCCAGAAGAGGGCCCGTATGTCCCGCCCCGATACGCCGAGGTTCTTCGAAAACCTGTCGCCCATTGATATCACGTCAAGGTGCCGGTGAAAATAGATGACCGCGAGGATGAGGAGCAGCGACACCGCGCCCATGCCGCCGAGCTGGTCGTACCGCGCGCCGGAGAGGTCGCCCATGAGCCAGAGCATGGCGCGGTGGATCTGCTCGGAGCGGGAGAGCGCGTAGATGAGCAGGACGGCAGCGGAGAAGATGAAGCCGAGCGCGATGCCGGAGAGGATGAGGGTCGGGCTCCCCAGGCGCATCTTCCCGGAGAGGAGGTACACGCCGGTGATGGCGCAGATGCTGCCGAAAAACGCAGCGGCCGACACCATGAAGGGCCCCGCGTTCAGCACGATGCCCGCGGTGGCGCCAAGGGCCGCGCCCCCGGAAACGCCGATGACATAGGGATCGGCAAGCGGGTTCTTCAGCACCGACTGGAACACCGTACCGCTCACCGCAAGGGACGCGCCGATGAGCAGGGAGAGCAGCACCCGCGGCAGGCGGAGCTTCACCAGGATGATGTAATTGCTGCCGGCCGGATCGCCCAACAGGGAGTCAACGATCCCCCGGGGCGATATGAAGGTCCCCCCTATTGAAAGGGATGCCAGCACCAGCACAATGCCGACGGCGATCAAGATCAGGATTTTATAGCGTATTTTCATATGTCCCCGCGCCGCGCAGCCGGGCCATGGCGCAGTCAGGCTCAGAGAGACCTGCCCAGCTCATACCCGGCCCTGGTGGCCTCGAATACCCTCGCCGGCTCAACCGAATCACCGATATTGTACACCTCGGGCGCCACCCGCGCCTCAAGGCACGCATAGTAGAGCGCGTCATCCGGCCTTGCCCCGGTTGCGAGTATAACCATATCGGCCTTGAGATCAATGATTTTTTCTTTTACTTTAATAACGGGCGCGAAGGGCACGTGGATATTGTCCGGTATGATCTAATCTGCCGGCATTCCCATAACTCCTTTCGTTTGCTCAGGCGGGACGCCGCTCCCCCACGGGCGGCGCGTCCCGGCCAATTCCATAACCGGGACGCCATATTTCAAGGTTTTTTTTGGGTGCCCGCCCCGCTCGCCGGAGGCGCCTGCGGAGCTTCCGCGGGAGCTCCAAGTATGCGGGAGATCCTCCCGACGGACCGCACGTAGTCGGCCGGCGTGTAATACGGTACCGTGTCCGGGGGGATGTCGTGCAGCCTGCCGCGGGAAACCGATTTCAGGTCCCTGAAATCGCGCGACAGCTGTCTGAAAAAATCGGCGGTGTCGTCACCGCCGGTCATCGCGATGATGACATCGGGATCCGCCGCCACGAGCGATTCGAGAGAGACCGGGGGATGGGGCCTCCCCCCGCCATCGTACGCGCACCTGCCGCCGGCATCATGCACCATCTGCCCGATAAACGAGTCCGCCGACGCGGCGATGAGCGGACGGCATGACACGAGAAAGACCACGAGGGGACGTCCGGCCGTGCCGCCTGTTTTTTTCAGGCGCCCGAGCATGTCGCGGTACCGGCCGACATTCCGGACCGCTTCATCGGTCCGGCCCAGCATTCCCGCCAGGGCATGGTAATTGCCGCAGATATCCTCAAAATTCCTGTTCCTGCCGAAGCCGTATACGGCGATCCCCGCGGCCGAGATCCTGTCGATGTTCTGCACCAGCCCGTCCTCGGCGGAATACAGAACGATATCGGGCCGGAGTACGACGATTGCCTCCAGGTTCGGCTGCACCAGCGTCCCCACCACGGCAACGCCGCTTTCGCGCAGATCATCGTAGGAGGTGACGCCGACCAGTCGGCCGCCCGATCCCAGGTCAACGATCTCGCGGGTGATTGACGGCGAGAGGGACACTATGCGCGCCGGCGGGCCTGCGGGGACCGCGGCATGCTTCTCCTGCTGGCAGGCGGCGAACACGAGGAGCGCCGCCAGGAGCGGCGCGCTCGGAAAATATGTTCCGGGTCGGGTGATGTTCATACTCCTGAAGACGTTCCGTTCACAGCGTCTTCAGTTCCGGCGGGCATGTCAAGCAGTATCCGCGCGCAGGGGCGGATCGCGGATCAAATGAGGGTAACGATATGCTCGTCGCGGGCGCACTGGATGCAATACCTGAGGCCGGCGGCCCGGCTCCCGCGCGGGATGTAAAAATGGTTCAGGCTGTTAATCTCCCTGCCGCATCGTGAACATTTCATTTCTGGCTCCTCATAAAGTGGATTCCGGCCGCACATCCGCAGTCAACCCGGGACCATGGACAGCATGACCGCTTCATTATTATATTCGGAATATACGGATTATTAATAAATAAATTATGCCATTCGGCGCCTTTCGCCATTTTTTTCAAAATTTGTGTTTACAGTACCATGCGATATTCTAACATCGGCGATATAATTCTTAACCGGGGGATCCTATGCCATCAAAGCCCAAACGCGCCGCGGCACCGAAGAAAAAGGCGCCAGAGAAAAAAGAAGTCCGCAAGATCGAAGTAAAGATAAACAAGATCAAGACAAAAAAGGTAAACCTCCTGAAACTTTATTCGGAGATGAACAAGCTGCAAAACGATGCCGTTGACAAGGAAGTCATCAAGCGGTTCAAGATAATCATTGATACCAGCGAAGAAGACATCACGAAAAAAAGCCTTCACCTGATCCTCAAGGAACCGAAGAGCGTGAGTATTCTCGATTTCAACGACAGCCTTCAGCCTTACATAAAGCACTATATCTTTCTCCTGAAGAGAAGCAAGCGCATCAAGAAATAATCACGGCGGGGCCGGCCGTTGACCTTCAGGGGGCGGTCCCGGATATACCCAGTCACCAGGACATCTATGAAAATTCGGATAAAGGCTTTCGCCAGCGTCAAAGAGGCGATCGGGTTCGAGGAAAAAGAGCTCACGGTTTCCGAGGGGATAACCGTAAAAAATGTCATCGAGCAGTTTAAAAAAATCCACGCGCCGCTGAATGATTTTAGCGGATCGCTTCTCTTCGCTATCAACGAGGAATACTGCGATGAAACCGCCGCCCTCTCCGACGAGGACACCCTTGCAATATTCCCCCCGGTGAGCGGAGGATAGAAGCTCGGCATGATCACGATAACACTGCAGCAGGAACCGATAGATATCGCCCGGGCAATGTCCGGCATCGGCGGCACCTCGGACGGCGCCGTGGTGACCTTCATCGGGCAGGCCCGGGACAACGCCGGCGGGAAGCAGGTCATCTACCTTGAATACGAGGCCTACGGCGAGATGGCGCGCAAGCAGCTCCAGGCGATCGTCGATGATGCAACCGCGCGGTGGTCGCTGTCATCGTGCGCCGTCGTGCACCGGTACGGGCGCGTGGAACCCGGCGAAGCGAGCATCATCATCACCGCATCCTCGCCCCACCGCAAGGAAGCGCTCAGGGCGGTCGAATACATCATCGATACGATAAAAGAAAAGGTCCCCATCTGGAAAAAAGAATTCTATTCTGACGGCTCCGTCTGGATAAATGGGAAAAAATAACGAAGCAAAATATGTGATCCTCCTGGGCGACGGCATGGCCGATCTTCCCATCGAATCGCTGGGAGGGAAAACGCCGCTTGAATATGCCGCCACGCCCAACATGGACCGGCTCGCCTCCGAAGGGGTCCTCGGCATGGCGCACACCGTGCCCGATGGGATGCAGCCGGGCAGCGACATCGCCAACCTCTCCGTCCTCGGCTATGACCCGCGCGAATATTTCTCCGGCAGGGCGCCGCTGGAAGCGATCAACATGGGCATCGAGCTCGGGCCGCGCGATCTCGCCGTCCGGTGCAACATGGTGGACATACGGGACGGCGTCATGCACGACTTCAGCGCGGGCCATATCGCGTCTGAATTCTCGGCGGTGATCATGAAAGAGCTGGCGCGCGAAGCCGGCATCCCGGGCTTCGAATTCTATCCCGGCGTTTCATACCGCAATATCGTGGTGTGGCGGGATTACCCCCACGACGACCTGCCGGAAACAACGCCCCCGCATGACATACAGGGGAAGCCGGCGGCCGACTACCTTCCCCGCGGCAGCGGCGCCGACCTCCTGAACCGCATCATGCGGGAATCCGGGGCGATCATAGTCTCCTCGTCCCTCGTGCGCGAAGCGGGGTCCCGGTACAAGGGTACGCCCACTTCCGTCTGGCTCTGGGGCTGCGGAAAAAAGCCATCCATGGAAACGCTTGAAAAACGGTTCGGCCTGCACGGCCATACCATATCGGCGGTCGATCTTGTCCACGGACTCGGGCGCGCCGCCGGCCTGACGCCGATCAACGTGCCGGGCGCCACCGGCTACATCGACACCGACTATGCCGGCAAGGCCGGGGCGCTCCTCGGCGCCATCAGGGAAGCGAATTTCATCTTTCTCCATGTTGAGTCGCCCGACGAATCCGGCCACGAAGGGAACCTGGAGCACAAGCTCCGGGCCATCGAGGATTTCGACCGCATGGTCGTGGGGCCTGTCATCGACGGGCTGTCCGCCTACCGCGACTTCACGGCGCTCGTGATGCCCGACCACCCGACGCCCATCAGCATACGCACCCACTCCGCCGACCCGGTCCCCTTCTGCATGTACGCGTCCGGCGGATGGAAGGGCACGGGCCTCGAGGACTGTCACGCCCCGTCATTCAATGAAAAAAGCGCCGCTTCCACCGGCCTCTTTGTCGGGGAAGGGCACCGACTCATCGAGCTCATGCTCTATAAAAAACTCCGCTAACCCCTTTAAAAACCCGCCGCGGGATATTTTTTTATTTGAAATTCTCCGCGCGATGGCCGCCTATGCCTATAGCAGCGCCCCGCCCGGGGCAGCCGCCAGTACCATGCAGGACACAGGAAGGAAGCAATGAGAAAGGGAGCCATTATCGCGATTGTCGTCATGACGCTGGGCATCGCCCTGTCTATCGCCGCCTATGTTATTTTCTCGAAAAACGACCTTGAAAAAGCCATCGACGAATTCGAGGACCGCGACTACAGGGAAGCCATAGTGATGCTGAACCGGCTGGCAAGGACCGCAGACTATGAAAGCGGCGAAAAGATATACTACTACCGGTGCCGCGCCATCAACGGGCTGGCGTCGCAGCTTGAAGAAAAATTCAGCGACGAGCTGGCGGCGGTGGCCCAGGAAAAGCAGCAGACCGCGGACTTCAAGGAAACGAAACGGGAAATCGAGGAAGACCTGGCCGGCATCAACAAAAAAATCGACGGCGACCTGGCCCTGGTCCCGGCCATGAGAAGGAGCCGCATCGTGCCGCGCGGGAAATTTTACGAGGAGTTCGTGTCGCGCTACCGCGGGAGCGGCCTGATCGAGGACATACAGTTCGAAGAGGCCCGCAACCTCGGGAAGACGGACCCCGACCGCCTGGTGCCGGCGATGATAAATTTCTACAACAAATACCCGAATACCGACTACATTGCGAGCATGATAAAGATAATCCTCGACGGCCTCCAGTCAGGGTCGTTTACCGCGTCGGGCAACGAGGAGGTCCTCTGGAACATGATCATCGCCTACGTGAAGCGGTACCCGACGAGCCCCGAGACCAACAAGATCTTCATCTGCACGGGCGACAAGGTCAACCTCCGCAACCATCCCGGCGTCGGCGGCAAGCTGGTGGGAAAAATCGACAGGGACGAAATACTCATACAGCTCGAAAAATCGATGGACACGACCCAGGTCGGCGATGTGCGCGAGTACTGGTACCGCGTGGCCAGCCTCAAGGGACCGCGGGGCTGGATATTCGGCAAGTTCCTCGCGCCGGTGGACCTTTCGCAGTACAAGGAAACGGAAAAAGACGTGACGTGGACCATGGAAGAGCACTTCTCCGACTGGAGCGATTCGCACACGCCGGTCAACTGGACGCATATCCCGACGGCGGAAGCGTCTTCCATCAATTTCACCGTGAAGGACGGCATCAAGATCGCGGAGGTCAATTCCGGCAAAGGCTCGGCGGCCGGGCTCTTCAACCGCTTTAACGCGTCGCGGGCATTTTCGATCATGTCGCGCGCCCGCTTCACCGGCGGCGACGCGGTCACTGTGTTCGCCTATGTCCCCGTGGGCGACGCGGCCTTTTACGTGAAGCTCATGGCCGGGCAGGTAGAGGTGTGCGGCAGGATCATCCCCCTGAGGACCACCGACTGGCATGAGTACGCCCTGGAAAGCGACGATGGCCGCTTCGCCAGGCTGGTAATAGACGGCGACACGGTATCGAGCAAGATCGAGCCGACACAGGGCAGGTACTTCGCCGCGCGCGGCCTCTACTGCCTCTTTTCCCCGACCGACGAGAACTCCCGGGGCGAGATCGAGTATATCAAGGCGCGGTAACCGGCCGGAGCGGGATCATGCAGCAATGGCCACACTGCATCTGAAAAACACCCGCGCAGGTCACGGGGCGCTGATCATTGATTATTCAGCGGCCGATCCTCAGTGAGCCCCGCGGCCTCCGTGGTGAAACAGTATCAGTAATAGCTGAACTCGAAATACCCCGACATTGTCCCCCAGTCTTCATCGCTATAGCTGGTTATTCTGTCGTAATAATCAGCGCCGGTATACGTATATAAGGATGAAGAGCCGACCGACATGAGGGAACCCGTCGACGTCAGGACAAGTGTCCCGCTGCCGTTAAGCGTATAATCAAGACTTCCCATTGAATACCAGTAGCCGCCCATCAGGCCCACCACCCACATCGACAGCTTCCTCTTCGAAGCCTGCACGTTGGACCCGGAATATTCATACACGTCCTTCTGCAAATTTTTCAGGCCGCTGCATTCATCCCCGGAGCAATCATTCATCAACTGGAGAACGGTGGTCAGACGCAGGGAAGCGTCATAGGTCAGGATGATCTGCTGGTTCTGCGTGCCCGATCCGTCTCCGGACCAGTAGTCCAGCTGTTTCATTAAACCGCTCACATTCGTAAAATATACAGAGCCCGTAAGCACGCCGCTGTTGGTATAGAATAAAATCTTGTGATAGGTGCCATCGCTGTTCAGCGTGTAACGCGTATATTCAAGCCTCCGTACGCCAAAGAAATCACGGTACACGTTCGTTTCATATATTGCATCGTTTTCATCGAACCTGTTCAAGACATACGACACATCGACATCGTCCGAGTCCATCCAGATTCCGTTGGCCCCTGCCCCGTTGCTGATCTTCATGGTAACAATGTACGGGGGCTGGATGCTGGATGCGCCTTCGCCTGATGATATGATATTCTGCAGATACCCGAACTGCTGCCGGGGGTTGTATGTTGCCGCGTATGCGGCCTGACTTGTAAATACGGTTTCCCGCTGGCTCACCTGTACGCCCGCTGCGTCAAACCCCTTTTTTACTTCCGTGAAATTGCCATTATTCTGCACCCACTGCGCGTAGAGAGTCACGTTCCCGGAACCCATGGTGAATACCGCCCCGGCAGCGTAGGGTGTTCCGCCGCCGCCGGCCGCACTATTCCATCCGCTGAAGGTGTACCCGCTCCGTACCAGCGTGCCCGCTCCCAGCACGGTCACCGTCTGGCCCGGCAGGTATTGCGCGGGATCAACCGGAACGGCCCCCCCGGTGCTGCCGTTGCCATTATATGTGACGGAATAGGTCGCTTCCGCCGTCCACTGCGCGTACAGGACCACCTCTGCCGTGCCCATGGTAAACGTTTGCCCCTGTGCATAGGCTGTTCCGCCGCCGTTTGCGGCGGTATTCCACCCGGCGAACGCGTACCCGCTCCGTACCAGCGTGCCCGGTCCCGGCACGGTCACCGTCTGGCCCGGGAGGTAATGCGCGGGATCAACCGGAACGGCCCCTCCGGTGCTGCCGTTGCCATTATATGTGACGGAATAGGTCGCTTCCGCCGTCCACTGCGCCCACAGGATGACATCCTCCGCGCCCATGTAAAAGGTCTCACCGGCCGCATACGAAACGCCGTTGCCGTCCTCATCCGTATTCCATCCGGCAAAGGTATAGCCGGTTTTCGATAGATTCCCGGTATTCCCCAATACGATAACCGGCTGGCCCTGCAGATAAAAGGTGCCATCGGCCGGCACGGTGCCGCCCGTATTGTCATTGCCATCGTACGTGACCGTACTCGTGGGCAGTTCGGTCCACTGCGCCCACAGCGTCACGTTATCCGGTTCCATGGTAAAGGTCTGGCCCGCAACATATGAAGTCCCGCTGCCGTTGACGTCGGTATTCCATCCATTGAACGTATAACCGATTTTTACGATCGTGCCCGGAGACAACACCGTTACCGTCTGTCCCGGCAGGTAGCGTGTCGAGTCAACAGGCGCCTCTCCCCCCGTGTTTCCGTTCCCGTCATAGGTGACGGCGAAGGTTGCCTGGGCCGTCCATTTCGCATACAGCCGCACATCGGCCTCGCCCATGGTAAAGACCTGGCCCTGTGAATAAGTCGTGCCGCCGCCATCGGCGCCCGTATTCCATCCGGCGAAGGTAAATCCCGTTTTCACCAGATTGCCCGTATTGCCGGGCACGGTGACGATCGCCCCCTTCTCATACTCTTGTGGATCAGCGGGGGCGGTCCCGCCCGTATTGCCGTTGCCGTCGTAGATGACGGAATATGTTGACGGGGTATCGGACCCCCCGCCGAACAACCAGAGCCAGAAGCTTGAGCCTCCGCCGCCGCCGGCGTCACATCCCGCCGCCGCCAGAGCCACCACGCAAGACAGCACCAGGCGTGCAACACTCAGCCGCACCATGCCGTTTGCAAAAATTTTATTTTTCATTCCCCCCACCTCCCGGTTTGTTTCACCGCATGAAAATTATTGATAACCGGAACCCCGGCCATCGCACCATGCGTGCTCGCTGCAAATACTCGATGTTTGTTCCTTTTGCCGGAACCAAGAAGGCGGCCCTTGCCGTGCCCACGCCTCATTAACAGTACTATATCTTTATAAGATATAGTACTCAGGCCTACAGCGTTTGGATATTTCTTTTTATAACGTTATCTGGACATTTTTTGGCGCGCCTCGCTTTGGCGAAAACCCGCGGGTCAGAAAATGACATTTTCCGATATATCTTACTTTGGCACAAAAAACTCATGTGTCATAAAATGACATATTTTGATACGCCTCTTTTTGGCGGGACAGAAAAAATATTTTATGATTATTTACTGCATAGCGGGTGGGGTAGAATCAATGCCGGCAAACAAGCTGCATAATCTGTCGGCTGGTTGAATGAAAACAGATTCCACGCCAGTAATGTCAGTAATTATAGAGTAAATGATTAAAATTATTTCGTGGAGGTTCGCATTTTATGAAAAAAAAGATTTGTCCTAATCGTCTGATCTCTCTGCCATTCGCATCAATGGCACTGGTCGCTCTTTTCACGGCATCAATACTATCATTTTCCGGCTGTGATTTCAATGACACCGACAGTTCTTCCGGCATCTCGCTGCTTCCGGCCCTTGCCGACTCGCAGGCGGGAATCATCCTTGACGCGGAAGACACGGCTTTTTACACGGTGCCTTCCACCCTGCCCTCCGGCAGCCATGGCGATATAATCAAGTACCGCGAGGCGGTGGTCAATATTGCCGGCGCGCCGGAAATCAACGCGTGGAACGTAATGTATTATTCAACAGATGCGTTAGGCGCGCCAAACGTGGTGACGGGAACCGTGATTGTCCCCGAAAAGTCATGGAGCCTCTTCAGCAACCGGCCCATAATCGCGTACGCGGTCGGAACGCACGGCCTCTGCCAGACCTGCGCGCCGTCGGTGCAGTTTGAGGCCGGCACCGATTACGAAAACGAGAATATCGCCCAGGCCCTCAACAAGAATTATGCCGTGCTCGTTACCGACAATCCCGGCTATACGATCGGCGCGGTGCCCACCTACATGTCGGGCAAGGCGCAGGGACATGCGCTTCTTGATATCGTCATTGCCGCATCCAAGATATCATCCGCCAATCTGAGCAAGAACGCCAAGGTCGCGATCTGGGGCTATTCCCAGGGCGGACAGACCGCCGCGTGGGCGGGCGAGCTGCAGCCCGGCTACCTGCCCGACCTCGACCTGGTCGGCGTGGCCGCCGGCGGCGTGCCCGCGAACTTCTTCGAAGTCGCGCCGTACCTTGACGGGAAGAACGGTTCGGCCTTCCTGCTTGAAACGGTTATCGGCCTCTGGTCGCAGTATCCGGAAGGAATTCCGCTTACCGACCTCGTGAACGCCGAGGGCCAGGCCGCCGTCAACAAGGGGCTGTCGATGTGCGTATTCGAGGCGCTTTTTGAATTCATGAACACCTCGCTCTCGACATACGTCATAGGCAACATGCCTCTCAGCCAGCTCATGGGCATTCCTTCCGTATATGACACACTGGATGCGCAGACCCTTGGAGAGAACCCGATTGAAGTCCCGGTGTACATGTACCATGGCACCTCGGACGAATTCATCGAGCTCGAGCAGAGCCTGAAGCTGAAGGAAAAATACTGCGCGCTCGGCGTCAACACCACGTACATGGTATTTTCCGGCGAGCACATCACCACGCAATTCCAGGCCTCGCCCTACGTGCTTGCCTGGTTTGAGGACCGCCTCGACGGCAGGACCGCCGTCGGCACGTGCGGCTCAGCGAACCCGCGGCCGGTCACCACGGCGAACGCCCCCGAGGGCGACTTCATAGTTTCCCTCAGCTCATGGCCACTCGACGCGGTGGTTCACCTTAAAACGCTGATGCAGAGAGTTACCATGCCGGGCACGTCAACGTTTTCGGCAGACTGCAACATGACCACGAAAAAAATCACGGGCAACCTGTCGGTCCCCGAGTTCAAGGCGCCCATCAACGTGATTTTACCGATGCAGGTGAAGATGAGGATAACAGGCGTCGGCACGCAACCGATGGTCGGCGACGTCACCCTGGATAACGGCGGCAACCTTCATGTTCACGGGCACATGTATGCGGATGTCAGGATACAGAGCATAACCGCCCTGGGCATTCCTATCGGCACCTATGTGCACACAAAGGACCCGGTTGATTTTCCGATCGATTTTGACGGGCCCATATCGGCGCTCGGCAGCGGCAAGCTGACCTTCACGGGCACGACACGGTTCCCGTCAATGACGGGCAATATCCTGTTCAATGCCCTGTTTACATCCCTGATGTCAGGATCCGGCCAGACCTTCGAATTCACCGTATCTCCGCCGGCGCCGATTCAGTGGTAACCAGCGCCCGGGACTTCAACGGACCTCAGGTCAAATATAAAAAATGTTTGACCTGAGGTCTTTTTTCGCATACGCCATACTATCCGCAGAGGGGAGACGCGCACCATCGTGCGGCAGGTATCGGATATTTTCAAACAACCAGTTGCGAGGAGACGGCATACATGGCCCCGGCAAATATATTTAAGAGCAGATCGAGAATTACAATTATCATCGGCGCGCTGATTTTTGCCGCTATAATTATCGCCGCCCTGTTCTATTTTGACGATAGAAGCGCCGGCATTTCCGAAAGCAAGGACCAGGCCGCCACTGACAGCCCGGCTGCCGAATCAAACGCCAGCGCCATGAGCCAGGAAGATATAGAGGAAGCCCAGAGATCCGCCGCGAAAGCCGCCATCACGGGCAAACCCGTATCAGGTACGGTAACAGAACGCCCGGATTACGTGTCCGAGATTGAATGGGACGTTTTCCAGAATGTAATCCGGAACCAGCCCGAAAGCAATGACATGCAATTAACCACCCTTGTTAACAAACTATTATTCTTCAAGAAGAAGGAGGCCTGGGAATCGCCCGTGACGACTGCGGCACAGCGCAGGGAACTGGCCGGGGACCTCCTTGCGATGCTGCCCTTCATGACCGAGGGAGGGCATATCGCCCCCGATGAGGCGGGCCGTCTGGAAACCGAATGCCAGAGGGAGTTACGCGCGGCGGCGCATTGATTGACACGCGCGGACGCGGACCCGGATCAATAGCGGAACATCCCCTTCTCGTACAGGAGCATCTTCTTCCCGCCGGCGAGCTCAGCCGTAACCGTTTTTTCCTCGGTGTTTACCAGGTCCCAATGAAGGGCCGAGTCGTTATAGCCGAGCTTCTTCTTCGCCGCCGCCGTGAGGGTCGCGGGATTCCCCGCAAACGTATCGGAATATGAATTGCCGATCGCGATGTGGCAGTTTCCGGCGGGCCCGCCGAAATTCTCGTCGAAAAGGGTGTCCGCCATGAAGCGGTCGATCCGGGAAAAGCGGCGGTCGGTGAGCGAGAATTCCCCGACGCGGCAGGCGCCGGGGTCCATGGTCATCATCTTCTTCAAAAACGATTCCCCCTGCGCGGCGCGGGCCTTCACCACGGACCCGTTCCTGAATTCGAGGCGCACGCCTTTTACCAGGTTGCCGCTCCGGTACGAAGGAAGGTTCGCGTAGTAGGTGCCGCTTGTCCCGCGCCAGTCGGGCGAGGTGAAAATTTCAAAAGAGGGGATATTGTGGCCGGACACGCCGAGGAACCGCCGCTTATCGCCAGGCCTGATCGAAAGGTCGAAAGACTTCGATTCAACCCTGATCGTTTTCAGCGGAAGGCGGTTCAGCCATTTTTTTATTTCCATTGAATCGGCATAGATGCCTTTCCACCGGGCGACCGGGTCCCGGTCATTGAGGAAACAGGCCTTTATAATCTGGCCCGCGTACTCCCTGTCGGACAGCCCCGCCCGCCGGGCAGGCTCCCCGGTCGGGTACGTGCAGAGCGTCCAGCCGAAAAGGCCCTGTTCCTCGCGCCGCTCCATTATGCGGCGGAGGGCGCGGCGCGCGACCGTCGCCTCGTTGATGCGCTTCGGATCAACATCCCTGAGGTGCGTAAGGGATTCAGGCGCGGACAGAAATATATTCCCGTTGATTTGTTCAAAAAACGATTCTTCCCAGCCCCCGATGAATTTTCGCTGCCGTGAATCGGTATATGAGAAAAAGTCCTTTTCCATGACGGGATTCAAGAGGCCGCGAACGACCACGTTCCATTTCCTCTGCAGGAGCTTTCGATGGAGCGCTTCGGCCAGGGGAAGTGACGGCGATTCATAGCGGAGCAATATGACGTCATAGGGCTTAAAGGGCTTCGTGCGGGCCGTTTCAAGCCCCCAGATGAGAACATCAGCGTATTTTTCCATTTGGGCGGAACTCAGCATAGCAATTTCCTCGAATATATTTTTTTCCAGCACGTATGCTGTTTCTGAAATGCAAACTCTCAGGCGTCCTGTCCAGCGCTTTTTGTCCCACGGGGCCCCGGAGCGAGACCATAGTGATGAGCGGGAGGCCCCGCGCTAAATTTTTTATCATACCATTTTTAAATTACTTGATATTTGTGCAAACTCCCGCTTTACTATTCAGCGGATAAACATTCACACGACAAAACAGTAGTCCGCCATCATGAATACACCTGCGCTATATAACAGCCGTATCATCAATACGTACCTGAAATACCTCAGGATCACCTATCCCGATATTGACCTCAATGAACTGCTCGGGCACGCCAGGATAAAATCATACGAGGTGTCCGACGAGAGCCACTGGTTCACCCAGGAGCAGATCAACAGGTTCCATGAAAAACTTATCAGCCTGACGGGGGATGAAAAAATCGCCCGCGAATCAGGCCGGTACGCGGCAAGCCCGGAATCGATCGGCGTCATGCGCCAATATATACTCGGCTTCATGAACCCCGCAAAGGTCTACGAAATAATCGGAAAGGCCGCCCGGCAATTTACCCGTTCATGCACACTTGAATATAAAAAAATAAATTCAAAAAAAATCGAGATCACGGCCACCCCCCATGAGGGCGTTGCCGAGAAAAAGTTCCAGTGCGAAAACCGGATAGGTCATTTCGAATCGATCGCGCTCATTTTCAACAACAGGATCCCCAGGATAGAGCACCCCGAATGCATCTTCAACGGCGGGCAGAAATGCCGCTATATAATATCATGGGAAAGCAACAGGTTCTCGGTGCTGAAAAGGTCAAGAAACATCTCGCTGATCATCGCGCCGGTTGCGGGCATTATACTTGCGCTGCTGCTCCCGCCGTCAACGGTCATCAGCCTCCTGTTTCCGGTCCTGCTTGCTGTTTTCGCCCTCACCTTCGCCTGCGATTACCTTACCAAGAAAGAGCTCCGCACGTCTCTTCAGAACCGTGAGAGCTCCCATGAAGAGCTCCTCAAGCAGATGGAAAGCAACTACAACCACTCCCTCATGATCAATGAGATCGGACAGGCCATCAGCAGGCAAATCAGCATACAGAGCATCCTTGAAATTGTCATCAGGATATTTAAAAACCGCCTTGACTTCGACCGGGGCATGCTGCTCCTGAGAAACCCGAAGAACAACACCCTGACGTTTCAGACCGGGTTCGGCTACACGCAGCAACAGCTCAGGATATTGAAGAAGTCGGAATTTAAAATCGGCAGGTCGAAATCCAGGGACATTTTCATCTCGTCATTCATGGAAAAAAAACCGTACATGATAAATGACGTTTATTCAGAGGAGGAGAACCTTTCACCGCGGAGCATCCGGTTTTTCAGGGACATGGGCGCCCGTTCCTTTATCTGCTGTCCCATTGTATGCAACAGGGAAGCGATCGGAATTCTTACCGTGGACAACGTGAAGACAAAGCGGCCCCTGATCCAGAGCGACCTGCGGCTGTTGACGGGCATCACCTCGGTCATCGGCATCGGCATCAAGAACGCGGAGCTTTACGACGCCATGTCGCAGCAGCTGAAATCAATTTTGAAGGTGCTCGCCGCAAGCATCGACGCCCGCGATCCGTACACCGCCGGACATTCGGAGAAGGTTACCGAGTACGCGCTGGGCATCTGCAGGGAGATGAAGATCCCGCACGAATACACCGAGATCGTCGGTATCGCCGCATCGCTTCATGACTATGGTAAAATCGGCATCTCCGACTCTCTGTTAAAGAAAAAGGGGCGTCTTGAAAACAAGGAGAGGAAAATAATCGAAACCCACGCTGAAAAAACGAGAGAGATCCTGAAGCAGGTCAATTTCGTCGGGAAGTATACCGAAATCCCCGATATAGCGGGCTCCCATCATGAAAAACTTGACGGGAGCGGCTATCCGCGCGGCCTGAAAGGATCAAAGATACCCCTTGGATCCAGGATTATCGCGGTCGCCGATTTTTTCGAGGCAATAACGGCGAAGCGCCACTACCGGGATCCCTTGCAAATTACCGAGGCATATGAGCTCCTGCGCAGTGAAAGCGGCAGGCACTTTGACGAGAATATTGTTAAAGCATTTATGCATTACTACAAAAAAACGAAAATTAAAGAAGAATATAATTCCCTGGTCGCCGATCTGGACAATGAAACGGACAGCGCGAAACGACGCCTGATACTCGAGAAGATCGACAACCTGAGGCAGGGGTTTCATTAGGACAACCTTCCGGCAGAGGTCTTTCCCGATCACCCCCCATTCAGTACCGCGGTCCCCGCTACATCCCTATATCCTTGAATGTTCCCATCTCATTCATGATCTTCACCGCCGCCTCGATGACATGGAACCCGAGCGCGGCGCCGGTCCCCTCCCCCAGACGCATGTCCAGCGCAAGCATCGGCTGCAGCCTGAGCACCTCGCTCACAACCGCCACGCCCGGCTCGGCGCTGGCGTGCGACGTGAACATGAAATCACGCACTCCCTGGTGCAGCGTACAGGCCGCAACCGCCGCGGCGCCGGCGATAAACCCGTCGATCACGATCGGCGTGCGGCGGGAGGCGGCGGCGAGGTAACAGCCGGCAAGCCCGGCTATGTCAAAGCCGCCCACTTTCGATATCACGTCAACGCCGTCGCGCGGGTCGGGCCTGTTCACCCCGACGGCCCGCCGTATAATGTCTTTTTTATGACGCAGGCCCTCATCGGTGAGCCCGGCGCCCCGGCCCACCACCTCGTCGAGGCTCTTGCCGGTAATGGCATGCACTACCGCGCTCGCGGTGGTGGTGTTGCCGATGCCGATCTCGCCGGTGCCGAGGATATCAGCCCCGTCACCGAGCGCAGCCAGCGCTTCTTCTATGCCCGTTTCAACCGCCCGCACCCCCTCCTCGCGGGACATGGCTGGGCCCCTGGCGATGTTCGAGGTCCCGGGACGAATCCTGCGATTGACCATGCGGACGTCATTCACTTCCCGGAACAGGCCGAGATCGACCACGCGGAGGCCGGCCCCGGCGTGGCGCGCCAGCACTGACACGCCGGATATGCCTTTCAGCATGGTCTCCGCCACAAGGACGCTGATATCGGCCGGGAAGGAGCTCACCTTTTCTTCGGTCACGCCGTTATCGCCGCACATCACCAGGATGGTCTTTTTGTCAATCTTTCCGCCCACAATACCGGTAATGCCAGCGAGCTTTACCGCTATATCTTCCAGCCGGCCCAGGCTGCCCGGAGGTTTGAGCTTCACTTCGAGCATGGCCCGCGCATTTTCCATGGCCGCGGCATCGAGGGGCCGGATGCTTGTGATTGTTGTTTCAAGAAGACCCATATTGCTTCCTCACTTTTACCAGTACATGCTGTTAGTTTTTTGAGTATCCGCCGTGTTCACACCGCCCTCTACGGGGGGGCTGCTACAGAAAGGTCACGTGCTGCCACGCATACACACGGTCCAGCACCAGGACAGAGAGGAGAAACACCAGCTCCGACATTTCTATGACGGCGCCGATGACATCCCCCGTAATTCCCCCGATCCTGGACCTGGCGTAGAGATTCATCAGGAGGGTAAATGCAATGACAATTAACATCAATGGCAGCGCGGCCAATTTCAAGAAGAGTGCGCTTATCAACGCGCCCAGTATTGTCGCGATGCCGATCTCAAGGACGCCGGTATGCTCAACGAGGCCGGCGGCCAGGCCCTTCTCACCCTGCCGGGCATACACTGACAGGCCGGCGCTCCAGGCAATGGTCATCCGCGACAAGACCGGCATGACCGCGAGGCAGACAAGGAGGTGGCCGTCCTGCAAGGAAACGAGCATCGCGTATTTCAGCATGATGACAACAATCAGGCCGATGGCCCCGCCCGTTCCCAGACGGGAGTCCTTCATGATGGCAAGGACACGCTCCCTGGTCCGGTAGCTGAAAAGGCCGTCGAAGGTATCGGCAAGGCCGTCCAGGTGGATGCCGCCGGTAACGGCTATCCCGGCCACCATGGCCATGAGGACCGCGAGGGGCCGCGCATCAAGACGCGCGAAGAGAAGAAACGCGCCGATCGATATCAGCCCGATGAGCAATCCTATCAGCGGAGCGAAAACGGCCCCTGCGGCAAAGGCCCGTTCGTCATAATCAGTCTTCACGGGGACCGGTATGCGCGTCAGGAATTTTACCTGGAGCAGAATGCCGTTGAAATAATCCTTGAATGCCATATCAGCCTTTTACTGTTTATTTTATCCTCTGAGGCAGGCCCGATACCATGAAATAGACTTCATCGGCATCGGCGGCGATCAGCTGGTTGATCTTCCCGGCGATGTCCCGGTAATACCGTCCCAGCGGAGCGGGCGGCACTATGCCCATGCCCAGCTCGTTCGAAACAACGATGGCCACCCCGTTGAAACCGGCGGCAACCCGCATGAAACCGGAGATCTCCTCCCGGATAACTTCCTCGGCCCTGTCCGCCTCGTCCATGCCGGCGCTGTCCCAATCAACGCCCGAGTCAACGACCATGATATTGTTTATCATTATGGTGATGCAATCGAGGAGGATGGCCCCCCGCCCCGCGAGCCTGCCGCCCAGCATGGCGGGGAAATCCCGGTAGCATTCAACGGTCTCCCACGAGGGATTGCGCTGCGACCGGTGGCGGGAGATCCTGTCCCTCATCTCTTCGTCAAAGCCTATTCCCGTGGCGACATACAGCACGTCATCCCTGCCGGAGAGCAGAGACTCGGCAAATCGGCTCTTCCCGCTCCGCGCCCCGCCGGTTATGAATATTAATGTTCCCATGACCTCCTGTAAAACAACACGGCCGATATTTTGACAAGGAAAAAATATCATCGGGGAAATGGATAATCAGTTGACAGTTTCAGCGCACTGGCCGCACTATCGCATATTGTTCTTTTAACTGCATGGAGGAAGTCGGGTTAAATTCCCGCGCTGTCCCGCAACTGTGATTCCGCCCCGGCGGATAAGCCAGAACTTCCATAACTGCGATATCCTCGAGGAACGGGAGCCAGTTAGCCATACTTCGTACGCGAAGTCAATGTCTGACAAAAAAGCATACCCTCGGGTATGCTTTTTTATTCAGGGGCTGTTTTCCGGACAAACATGCCGCTTCAGGATATCCACTGGTTAAAAACACTGAAAATTTTTTAACTATTGGAGGACTCTGTCATGACGAGCAAGTGTACCGCCTGTTTTTACATCGTAACCCTGTCGCTGTTTCTGTATATGCCGGTACTGGGCCAGCCCGGGGAGACCGTTCCCGGCGGACCCCGGGAAGAAGCATCAGAAAAATCCGGCACCGGCATAGATCAAAAACCGAAAAAAAGCTACGAGATCGTCATCACGGCGACGAAAACCGGGATCTATAAAAAAGAAACGGGCGCTTCCATCACGGTCATCACGGCCGAAGAGATCGAGCAGAGTAAAAAAATGAAAGTGGTGGACCTGCTGAAGAGCACCCCGGGCGTCTCGGTATCGCAGAGCTCGCCCCTGGGCGGACTTGCCGACCTGTATATCCGGGGCACCGGGTCCAACCATGTCACGGTGCTCATCGACGGGGTCAAGGTAAACGACCCATCGTCAGCGGCACACGGATTTGATTTCGCCAATCTCACCACGGACAACATCGAGCAGATCGAGATTGTCCGCGGGTCCCAGAGCGTCCTGTACGGGTCGGACGCCATCGGCGGCGTGATCAACATTATCACGAAAAAGGGAGAAGGAAAGCCGCAAGTTACGGTCCAGGCCGAGGGGGGGTCGTTCAACACCTTCAAGGAATCGGCGGGGGTGAGCGGCGGCACGGATTGGGCCTATTATTCGTTCAACGTATCACGGACCGATTCCCGCGGATTTTCCAGGACCTCAACCTGGCGGGGCGTCAGGAAGTCTTTTTTGAAAAACCGGCATGACGGCTATGACAACACCGCGGTGTCAACGCAGCTGGGCATCAAGACCATACGCGACAGCTGGCTCTCATTCGCCCTGCGGTTTACGGACGCCAGCATGAAAATTTCCAATGGCTCGTACGAAGAGGATAAAAATCATACCTTCGGCAGTCAAAACCTGGCCCTTAACGTCAAGTACGCCATACCCGTATTTGAATGGTGGGAGTCCACGCTCATGTTTTCATACATGAACCAGCTCATGCACGACAAGAACCTCCCCGATGAGTATGAATTTGCGAAATCACTATTTCAATCGGGGGACTATGCCTCCTTTGGATATTCGAACATGACGTTCAAAGGCACGATGATGTCAGGCGAATTTAAAAATAAATTTTCGATCAAGGACATCGATGAAATCGTCGTCGGCGTTTCCTACGAAAAGGAATATGCAGCGACGCTCCCCTACTACTTCGGCCTGATGCCCGCGCAGCCCATGGCCCCGCTCCCCTATTCCAATCCATGGTTCATGATGCCCACCGATCCGATCGACAGAACGGCCGGCACCTGGGCGGCTTACGCGCAGAACCACCTCAAGCTTTTCAAGCGCGTGTTTATCATAGCCGGTGCGCGCTATACACGGCCGGACCATTTCCGCCATAGCATCGACTACGGGGTGTCCGGATCATTCATCATACCGGTCACCGAGACCAGGATCAAGGCCAGCATGGGCACCGGGTACAAGATCCCGTCGCTCTACCAGCTGTATAACGCGTACGAGCGCTCCAACCGCCTCTCTTTCGCCTACCTGAAGCAGGAGCGCGCCATAAGCTATGACGCGGGGATCGAACAGCCCCTCTGGGAAAACAGGATCATACTCGAGGTCAACTATTTCAGTATCGACTACAAAAACCTGATCACCTACGACTCCACCCTCGACAGCTACGGGAGATACTGGAACAGCGACGCGCTCTCGCGGGGGGTCGAATGCATGGCGTCGATCAGGCCATTCGACGACCTTACGATAAGCGGGTATTACACCTTCACGCGCATGCATGACAAGACCTTTCATACCGGGGACCTGCTCCGCCGTCCCCGCCACAAGGCCGGCTTCACCGTAAATTACAGCTTTCTTGACAGGGGCAACATCAACCTGGACGTTTCCTATGTCGGCAGACGGCGGGACTACTGGTTCTATCCCTATTTCAGCGCCATGAACGCCTATTACCGGGTCGATCTGGCCGCATCATGGTGGATCATCAGGGAGCTGCAGGCCTTCGTCAGAATTGAAAACCTGTTGAATAAGAGATACGAAGAGATCCGGGGGTACCGTACCGCGCCCTGTTCCGTGTACGGCGGGTTGAAGGCGGTGTTTTAGCCCCGCGCTGGAACGTGCTTGACAGAAACGGATCCGCGCCCACGTGATAGACGCATGGGAATATTCAACCGGAAAAAAGCGGGGGCGAACAATCCCCCGGCCGCCGTCAGGGAATTCAACAGGCTGAAGGAGGGCGAGACCCTTCCCCGGGACGGCGCCTGCGCCTTCTTCTATGCCTATTTCTCCTATGCGGGGGAAACATTGCCCATCAGGGACGGCGGGCAGTACGTCCTGTTCCATATCGAAAATGACGATGTCGTACAGGAGATCGTGTCCGGCGTCCCGTCATGGCACGTCCTGAATGACGGCGAGAGCCTGCTCCTGTCGCTGCTGTTCAGGACCGGCGGGACAATGAACCATATCCAGCTTCCGCTCGACAGGAGCAAAGAAGAGAACGCGGACATGCTGCGGTTTTTAGCAGGAGCGAAAACAATCAGAGTCAACCTGTTGAATTTTGTGTACGGCGGCATCGTCAAGGAAAAGGTCATCGATGTCCCGATACCCGGGAACATAACCGCGGAGATAAAAAAGGCCGTTGGGTAATCCAACGGCCTTTTGATTTCATCCGGTATGGTTCTGTTATTGTTCCGGCGCCCCGGTAAAGATCGCCGATGACGACTTGACCACGGCCCCCTCTCCCGCAAGGACATACTCGCACTTGCCGAAAAACTTCTGGAACTCGGCGCCGATGTAGAACTGCGCCGAAAGCATCCGTCCCATGTAATACGCCGCCTCCGAATTGTCCGCGAGCAGTTTTTCGAGGTCCGCCCCTTTCTTGTCGCCCGCGAGCTCTTTCGCCTTCGGGGTGACCAGAGTCAGCGCCCAGAGGTGGATGAACGCGTAAGAAAGCATCGCGAAGCACTGCTGCATCGGCGTGGCATTGGCGAATATCTGGAGATACTTGCCGCCTTCCATGAGCTTTTTCATGTAGGCCACGACCTCGTCGATCTTGGCGACGCCCTTCTCCATCAGCGCCACGTATTTATCGTCAACGATGCCCTTGGCCTTCTTGATAGTATCTTCTATCTTTTTCTTGTACGCCTTGTAGTTGTAGAAGTCCTTGTCCATGAGGAGCTTGCGCATCGCCAGGTCCATCGACTGGATGCCGTTGGTCCCCTCGTACAGGGTAAGGATCTTCGCGTCGCGGGCGTACTGTTCCACGGGGTAGTCGGAGCAGAATCCGTACCCGCCGTAGCACTGGATCGCGTCGGCGGTCACTTCCCACGCCGAGTCGGTGTTGCCCGCCTTGTTGATGGGGATCAGGAACTCGAGGATCCCCTGCGCTTCTTTCTTCCCATCGTCCTTCAGAACATGCGTCAGGTCGGTCAGGTAGCTGCAGTAGAGGGTCAGCGTCCGCATGGCCTCGACCCTGGCCTTCATGGAGAGGAGCATCCGCTTCACGTCCGGGTGGCTCATGATGGTGGTGCTCTTCGCATCGGGTTTCATCATCTCCTCGACCCTCTTGCCCTGCACCCGGTTGCGGGCGTAGGTGACGGCGTGCATGTACGCGGCGCTCGAGACCGAGGCGCCCTGTCCGCCGACGTAGAGACGGGCTTCGTTCATCATCTGGAACATGATCTTCATCCCCTGACGGGCCTCGCCCATCAGGAAGCCCTGGCACTTGCCTTCGTCGCCGAAGACCATGGTGCAGGTGGGGTTCCCGTGGATCCCCATCTTGTGCTCGATGCCGGCGCACACGACGTCATTAAGCTCGCCCATGGAACCGTCATCCTTGATCCGGTATTTCGGGACCAGGAAAATCGATATGCCCTTCGTGCCCTCGGGATCTCCCTCGATCCGCGCCAGCACCGGGTGTATGATGTTCTTTGAATAGTTGTTGTCGCCGGAAGAGATGAATATCTTCTGGCCTTTTATCGAATAGGTGCCGTCCGCGTTCTTCGTGGCCTTGGTCTTGAGGGCGCCGACGTCGGAACCGGCATCGGGCTCGGTGAGGCACATGGTGCCGCCCCATTCGCCGCTGAGGATCTTTTCAATCGTTATCTGCTTCCAGGGATAGTCCGGCAGGAACTTCATGTACATGTTGCAGGCGCCTATTGAAAGCATCGGGAACATGGTGAAGGCGCAGCTGGCGGCGGTGAAATAGTCGGTCGCCGTGTAGTAGATCGATTCGGGCATCCCCATGCCGCCCCATTTCGGGTCGGTGGCGACCCCGATGAAACCGGCCTCAAAGTAGGCTTTCAGACCGGGAAAATATTCCTGGGGTATGGTGACCTGTTTTTTCGCGGGATCGTATTTCGCCCCGTTTTTATCGGCGACCGCGTTGATCGGATACACCTGTTCCACCGCGATTTTTTCGGCAAGATTTACCACTTCATCCATGGTATCCTTGTCGAAATCCTTGAATTTTTCATATTGCGTCAGCTTATCAACCTCAAACAGCTCAAATAAAATGAATTTTGTGTCTCGTGAGTCAATTATGGGATTTGCAGCCATGGATATTCCTCCTGAAAAGTTTTATATGATAACAATTGGATATGTGGTACTGCAAAGAATCACATGTTTTTCCAACAATAGTAGCGCCCGGTTTTTTGTCAAATAATATTGGCGCAAATTTCATAGCTGAAATCTGTTATTTTGCACAGTGTGTCAGATTTAGGGGAAAGGACCGTGGGCGGGCTAGATTTTCCTTTTTTTCCACAATAGATAAATGGCCGGATACACGAGCAATTCCATGATAAACGAAGTAAAAAGGCCGCCAACCATGGGTGCGGCGATCCGCTTCATAACGTCCGCTCCGGCCCCCATTGACCACATGATCGGCAGGAGTCCCATGGATGTCGCCATTACGGTCATGATTTTAGGACGTATCCTTTTCACGGCGCCATGGACAATTGCTTCTTTAAGCTCGTGAAGATTATTCAATCTCCCTTTCTTTTTTGCCTCGTCATATGAAAGATCGAGGAACAGGAGCATGAACACGCCTGTCTCGGCGTCAAGGCCCATGAGGGCGATCATGCCGACCCAGGCAGCTATTGAAGTATGGTAACCGAGCGCAAACATGAGCCATAGCGCCCCGACAGCGGAAAAAGGCACGGCAAGCATGACCACGGAAGCCTTGAAGGCAGACTTCGTGTTCATGAAAAGCAGCACGAATATCAGAAGGATAGTTATCGGCAGCACTATTTTCAGCCGTTCAGCAACACGCTGCATGTTTTCATACTGGCCGCTCCAGGCAAGCGTATACCCGGCAGGCATCTTTATATGCTTTTTAACCACCTCTTTTGCTTCTTCCACGTATGAGCCAATGTCACGGTCAGCGATATCGACATACACGTAACCGGCCAACCGTCCATTTTCGTCGCGTATCATGGAAGGCCCATACGTCAGCTTAATATCAGCGACCTCCTTCATGGGCACCTGCATGCCGCTCATCGTGGTAATGTACACTCTCTCAAGCTCGTCCACCCGGGTACGCAGGGCGCGGGGATATCGCACGTTGATCGAATACCGCTCCCTCCCCTCGATCGTGGTGGAGACGGTATCCCCGCCGATGGCGCTCATGACGACCTCCTGGAAATCGTCTATGTTCAATCCGTACCGCGCCAGTGCTTCCCGCTTCGGGGTAAGGTCCACATAGTAACCGCCGCCGACCCGTTCCGCGAATACGCTCCGTGTGCCCGTTACCTTTTTCAGCACTGCCTCAATCTCGCTACCGACCCTCTGTATTTCATTCAGGTCCGAACCGAAAATCTTGATACCCACCGGAGTGCGCACGCCCGTCGTGAGCATATCGATACGCCCCTTGATTGGCATGGTCCAGGCGTTGCTGTTCCCGGGTATCTGCAATTTCTCGTCCATCAGGCCGATAAGCTCATCATAGCTGATTGTATCAGGCCAGACATGGCGCAGCAGCCATTTGAGCGGCGCCGGCGCCCAGGCAGAGTACCAGCGCTTCTTTTCACGCCATTCGCTCTGCGGCTTCAGGTGTATTGTCGTCTCCATCATTGAAAAGGGCGCCGGGTCGGTGGAGGTATCGGCCCTGCCCGCCTTGCCGAACACGGTTTCCACTTCAGGGAACGTCATCAGTATCCTGTCCTGCATGAGAAGGAGGTTCCGCGCCTCGGTCACGGAGATCCCGGGGAGCGTTGTGGGCATATAGAGCACGGTGCCTTCATTCAGCGGCGGCATAAACTCCGACCCGAGCTTAAAATAAACAGGAATGGATAGCAGCACCGTCAGCACCGCGCCGGCGATGACCCGCCTGGGGTGTTCCAGCACCCATCGGCACGGCGGATCATACAGCTTGAAAAGCAATTTACTTACCGGATGCTTTTCTTCAGGATAATATTTACCCACAAAGAGATTTGTCGCCGCCAGGGCGAGCCATTTCGGCTTCAGATGAAAAGGCTCCAGCCTGGTAAAGAGCATGCGGACCGCAGGGTCCAGGGTGACCGCCAGGAGCGACGCGAGCGCTATCGTCAGGGTTTTCGTCCATGCCAGCGGCGTGAAGAGCCTGCCCTCCTGGTCCACCAGCGTAAAAACGGGAAGGAACGCCACCGCTATCACCAGAAGCGAGAAAAAGACCGACGGCCCCACCTCCATGAGGGCTTCCAGACGCACCTCGTGAAAATCACCCTTGCGGCCTCCCTCAATCCACAATTCAATTTTTTTATAGGCGTTTTCAACCTCCACAATGGCCCCGTCCACAAGCACGCCGATCGAAATGGCGATGCCCGCCAGGCTCATGATGTTTGAAGATATGCCAAAAAAATACATGGGGATAAAGGCGAGCGCCACGGATATGGGGATGGTGATGATCGGCACCATGGCGGAGGGGAAATGCCACAGGAACAGGAGGATGACAAGGCTCACGATCACCATTTCGACGAGAAGTTCTTCTTTCAAGTTGTCGATAGACCGCCGGATCAGATCAGAGCGGTCATATACTGTTTTTATTGACACGCCTTCCGGAAGAGAGGGCTTGAGGTCTTCGATTCGTTCTTTGACCCGCTCGATGACATTGAGCGCGTTTTCCCCATGACGAATAACGACGATGCCGCCGACAACGTCACCCTGGCCGTTCAGCTCGGCAAGGCCGCGGCGCATCTGCGGGCCCAGCGTTATCGTGGCCACGTTCTCCAGCATGACCGGGGTCCCCCCGCTCTCTTTCACCGTTATTTTTTTGAGATCATCGACGCTTTTTACATATCCCTTTGCCCGCACCATGAATTCTTTGCCGGACCATTCTATCAAGCGCCCGCCCGCTTCGTTGTTGTTGCGCTTTATCGCGTCAATCACGTTCATCAGCGAAAGCCTGTACGCGTGGAGGCGATTGGGATCCACGGTGACCTGGTACTGTTTTTCGAACCCGCCGATGCTGGCCACCTCGGACACTCCCGGCACACTCTGGAGCGCATACTTCAGGCTCCAGTCCTGGAATGAGCGGAGGCTCGCCAGGTCATGAGCGCCGGATGTATCGACAAGAGCGTATTGGAAAACCCATCCCACCCCCGTGGCATCGGGACCCAGTTCGGACTTCACGCCGGCAGGAAGGCCCCCCTGTATTTTTGAAAGATATTCGAGTACCCGGCTCCGCGCCCAGTATATGTCTGTTCCATCCTGGAAGATGACGTACACGTAGGAAAATCCGAAATCGCTGTACCCGCGTATGGCCTTTACCCGGGGCGCCCCCAGGAGCGCGGAGATGATCGGATAGGTGACCTGGTCCTCCAGTATGTCCGGGCTGCGGTCCCATTTTGTGTATACGATGACCTGTGTATCGGAAAGGTCGGGAATAGCGTCAAGGGGAATATGGTACATGGAATAGACGGCATAGGCGATGGCCGCCGACACGAGCAATATCACCAGCATTTTATTATGCGCTGAAAATGATATTATCTTTCGTATCATACTACGGTACCTGGTGCTTGTGATCGCCGGTAGTCTGTGTCTTTTTTTGATGTTTGTCTTGATTCCGTTCCCGCATCTCCCCGTGTACTGGCGGATTTGAAGGCAGCCTTTAATGATGATTCGGAATCGACAAGAAAATTCGCGGAGGTTACCACTCTTTCGCCCCCCTTCAACCCGGAAAGCACCACATAGTAACCGTCGCTGGAATGCGCCCCGATTTTTACCTCATAGGGGACGACAAGGTCGTCCTTCCCCTCGATAAACACATAATTGCGTACGCCGGTCTGCATCACGGCCTGTTCAGAAACGGCGAGTTTTTTTCCGATATTGTACGTCATCTGTGCGTCGCCGTACATGTTCGGCTTGAGGACAAGACCGCTGTTTGGTATCTCCACCCGGGCCTTCAGGACACGTGTCTCCGGGTCCATGAAGGGATTGAGAAAATTTATCCTTCCCCTGAATGATTTGCCCTCCCAATACGAGAGCGTCACCTCGACCGGCATGCCGATTTTCACATAGGGGAGGTCGGTCTCATGAACATCCAGCTCGCCCCATACACGGGAGAGGTCCACAATCACCATAAGGGCATCATTCATCATGATTTTCTGGCCCTGAAGAACCATCTTCTCGGTCACATACCCTGAAGAAGGAGCATACAGCGTCACCGCCCGCTCTATCATTCCGGTGTTTCGAATCCGCTCTATCTGATGATCGGACATGTCCAGCAGGCGAAGCCTCTCACGTGAGGCTTTTTCCATCTCATCCATGCTCCCGGGCATCTCCGTATCCATATCGTCCTTAAATCTCAACGTTGCCTTCACTGCGGAGAGATATTCCTGCTGCGCCGAAAGCAACTCCGGGCTGTATACGGACAACAGCGGACTTCCCTTTTTCACGAACTGACCGGTCTGGTTCACGTATAATTTCTCAACCCATCCGCCCACCTTGGTCATTACCCTGAACTGTCTCGTCTCATCCGGCACGATACGGACCGACGTGCGTATCTCCTTTTGTATGGGCCTGACCCTGATCTCCTCGAAGGAGAGGCCTATCATATCCCTCTTGTCTTTGGCAATGGTAACCGGCGCGAGCCCACTCGGCGTTATGATCTCTTCTTCCCCGTCCCCGGCTTCAAAGGGCACCATTTCCATGCCCATGGAGTCCTTCCCCGGATGATCGCTCACCTCGTTCGGGTTCATGGACGAGCGGTACATCGTCTTTTTTTCCTTTCTCTTTTCCTCTTTTTTTATGGGAACGAGCTTCATGCCGCAGATAGGGCACTCACCCGGCTTATCCTGCACGATCTGCGGGTGCATCGGGCAGGTGTAGAGCTGTTTTTGCTCCTCCTGGTGCGCGTCATGTTGTATCGGCAGATACGTTATCAGTAAATATCCGCCGGTCGCGAGTACCGCAATAACAGCTATGACAACTTTCCATTTGTGCTTCATTGCAGCACCTCCACGCCCATCAGCGCGTTCAGCTCCGAATAAGACACATAATATTCCTTTACTGCCATCGCGAGCTCCCTTTTATACCGCAGCAGCATCCGAACCGTATCCACCACCGGCATGAATTCGATCGTGCTGGTCCTATACCGGGCCAGGTTCGTTTCAAGGCCCAGTTCAGCCTGGGGAATAATCCTGTCATGATATAGTTTATACAGGTCCCGCCACCTGGCCATCTGGCTCGCGAGCGTTTCCGCGCGCGCGTTCATTTTATTCAGCGCGTCCTGGTAATAATTTTTTGCCGATTCGTTCTTTCTATTCATCTCGTCGACCATGGGAATATTCTTTTTCCAGAACCAGAAGGGAATCGACATGGTCGCCATTGCCGAAATCATATCATCGCGCTTCATTTTTTCTGATTTATACACTGTCGTTGCGCCACCCATGCCAAGCATTGTGTCAAAGGAATTTTTCCTCCTTCCGTCCTGACGCTGCATATACGAAAGCCCCAGTTCCACGTCCGGGGCGTATTCCGATTTTTTCAAAGCGATTTCATTTTTACTTATCTCAACATCAAGGGAGAAAATCTTCAATTCCGGGTTCGACACGAGGATCTCTTTCAGGACTGATTCTACGGGAATCTCATTGAAGCCCGGCTCAGATAATGGCTTGAATGTGACGGCCACTCTGCTCCCGGCAAAATAATTGATATTCTGCTCGATCTCCTTTTGCTTCTGTTTTTGATTGATAATCTCCTCGTCAATCATGGTATACTCGATCCTGGCCTTTATGACATTGGCGAGGCTCCCCGTTCCCGATTTCGTTGCGGCCATTTCACTTTCTATCACCAGTTTGATCTGCTTTTTTATATCCTCGAGGACCCTGATCGATGACCCCGCGTACATCAGCTCATAGTAATTCACACGAAGCATGTGCAATGTTTCGACCCTCTCAGCCTTGAGTTTGGACATCGCTTTTTCATATTCCAGGACGGCGATTTTCTTCTGATACGGCAGCCTGCCCAGGGGAATCATCTGGGATATGCCGATTTCCTTTGAGGTCATGTCTTCTTTTGTGAAGGAAGGCGATTTGACTGACAGGTTGTTTAATCCCAGCTTGAGCTTTGGATCTTCGAGCGCCGTGCTCTGCGGAATCCGCTTCTTCATCATTTGCACTTCAGCTTCCATGGCCCTGATGCGCGGGTTTCCCGTAAGCGCCGTGCTCTGCAATTCAACAAGTGCCGCCGGGTCGCCGTACACCGCGGCCTGGATCAGCAAGGATGTAACGACGAGAAGTTTCCGCATATTGTTAACGCTTAATGCGGCCCGTGCCTGTCCGCTTTTGATTTTACCGCGTTCTTATCGGGTGTTTTTTCAGGAGTAACACCGTCATCACGCAGCTTTTTCATATATTTTTCAGGATTCTTTTTGAATTCATCCGGGCATGACGAACAACAGAAGTATATGCGGAATCCTTTGTAATCAACATAAAACTTTTTATTGATGGGATCGCCCATTACCGGGCAGATCGTCTGGGCCTTTCCCTTTTTTTGTGCGCCCGTGGCTTTTTCGGACATGATACCCGACATAAACATACCTGCCATTAAAATACATACCGTCACCATCGATAGCTTTTGCATGTTGGACCTCCGATTAATGATCAAATGATATTCTGTAAAAATAGCATCCATTCATCATTCCGATATATCCGCCGGCATGTTAAATAATAATATATTTTTTATATCAGAGCAAGGATTATAATGCGCATATTGTTTCAGATTGGAAAAATATTTATTTTCTTACCTTTTCCATGACCAAATATGCATCGTGATGCCGGCCACGTCATGCCCCTGCTCTTTCATGACCGGGCCGGCAACAGACGAGTCAACACCGCCGCTCATCCCTACCGCCATTATCAAAAAAAAATCCTTCATTGTCTTTTTCTACAGATGTTTCCTGTCAGGATATAAATGGCTTAAATCGAATAGTCATCTGTATTGTTATTTTTTTCATTAATTTTTCTATATTTATCAATGAGGTCCTCCAGCGTAAAGGCATCAAGAAAGTCCAAAAGTAGCGAGCTCATCCGGGCCCAGATGTCCCGGGTGACACACTCCGTTGAACGAAGGCAGATGTCGGCATTCATCACGCACTCTACGAGGCTCAAATCACCCTCAAGGGGTTCAATTATATCCCTCAGTGTTATCTGCGAGGCCGGCCTGCTTAAAACATATCCGCCATGAGCGCCCCTGAACGGCGTTACCAGTCCCTTTGCCTTCAGCGGGATTACAATCTGGCTTAAATATTTTTCCGAGATATTCTCGGAGCGGGCGATCTCTTTTAAAAAAACCGGTCCTCTTTTTTCACTGGCGCCCAGCGCCAGCATCAGCCTGACGCCATACCTTGACCGGGTGGAAAGTCTCATGCGTACATCTCCTTGTTATTTAGTCCCGTTATCCCCGAAAAGCCACGTCGAGAGATACCGCTCCCCGCTGTCCGGCAGCAGCACGACAATCGTTTTGCCCGCTGATTCTTTTCTCTTCGCGACCTTGACGGCAGCCCAGAGGGCCGCGCCGCTTGAAATTCCCACCAGAATGCCCTCCTCCCTGGCGAGGCGGCGCGCCGTATCCCCCGCGTCCGCGTGGGTCACGGGGATGATCTCATCGACGATGTCCCTGTTGAATATGTTCGGGACAAAGCCCGCGCCGAGGCCCTGGATCTTGTGCGGGCCGGGGTTTCCCCCGGAAAGGACCGGGGAATCGGTCGGCTCAACCGCAATAATTTTCACCGGGCTCTTTTTCTTCTTGAGCACCTCTCCCACACCGGAAATTGTGCCGCCCGTGCCCACGCCGGCGACGAAGATATCGACCGCGCCGTCCGTGTCGCGCCATATCTCCTCCGCCGTGGTCTTCCGGTGGACCTCCGGGTTGGCCGGGTTGTTGAACTGCTGCGGCATGAAGCTGTTCGGCGTGCTCTTCACCAGCTCTTCGGCTTTCGCGATGGCGCCCTTCATCCCCTTTGCGCCCTCGGTCAGCACCAGCTCGGCGCCGAGTATCTGAAGCAGCTGCCGCCGCTCGACGCTCATGGTATCCGGCATGGTGAGGATGAGCCGATACCCCCTGGCGGCGCACACGAAGGCAAGCGCGATGCCCGTGTTCCCGCTGGTGGGCTCGATGATGACCGTGCCATCCTTTATCTTTCCGGCCTTTTCCGCCGCGTCAATCATTGCGGCGCCGATCCTGTCTTTTACGCTCGACAGCGGGTTGAACGACTCAAGCTTTGCCAGGATGACCGCTCCCTGCGCGCCGTTGGCGCTGTTTATTCTCACCAGAGGCGTATTGCCGATTGTTTCTGTTATATTGTTGAATATCCTGCTCATGGTATTGCTCCTTCTTCGTTGGTGCCGTTCTTCCCGCGATCATGCCGTGGCTTTCGCAAGGGCCTGGTCGATGTCATCGATGATGTCATCGATATGCTCGATGCCGATTGACAGCCTCACGAAATCCGGGGTCACGCCGGTGGCGTGCTGCTCCTCGGACGAAAGCTGCTGGTGCGTGGTGCTGGCCGGGTGGATCGCAAGAGACTTCGCGTCTCCAATGTTCGCCAGGTGCGAAACAAGCCGGAGCCCGTTGATGAACCTCTTGCCCGCCTCCGCGCCGCCGGCGATGCCGAAGCCGATGATCGCGCCGGCCCCCTTCTGGAAATATTTTTTCACGCGGTCCTTTTCGGGGCTTGAATCAAGCCCGGGATACCTGACCCAGCTGACGCCTTTCTGTTGCTCAAGATGCCGGGCCACCGCAAGGGCGTTCTCCGAATGCCGCGGCATTCTTAAATGAAGCGTCTCCAGTCCCTGGAGCATGAGAAAAGAATTAAACGGAGATATCGCCGGCCCGATGTCCCTGATCAGGTTGACGCGCGCCTTGATGATGTAGGCGACGTTGCCAATCGGTTTCAGCGCCTCAACGAACCTGAGGCCGTGATAGCTCGGGTCCGGGTCGGTGATGAGGGGAAACTTCCCGCCGGTCCAATCGAACTTTCCGGAATCGACAATCACCCCGCCGACCGACGTGCCGTGGCCCCCGATAAACTTGGTGGCCGAATAGACGATGATGTCCACGCCATGATCGAAGGGCCGCAGCAGATACGGCGATACCGTGTTGTCAAGGATAAAGGGGATGCCGTTGTCATGGGCAATCCCTGAGATCCCCTCCAGGTCCGCAACATCGAGCTTCGGGTTGCCGATCGATTCCGCGTACACCGCCTTCGTCCTGGGAGTGATCGCCCTCCTGAACGCGTCGAGGTCGTTCGATTTCACGAATTTTACGGTGATCCCCATTTTCGGGAATGTGTAGTGGAACAGGGTGTAGGTGCCGCCGTAGAGGTTGTCCGCGGACACGATCTCGTCCCCTGCCTGCGCGATGTTAAGTATCGACAGGGTAATCGCGGACTGCCCGCTTGCAACCGCCAGCGCGCCCACTCCTCCTTCGAGGGCCGCCACGCGTTTCTCGAATACATCGGTGGTCGGGTTCATCAGCCTCGTGTAGATATTGCCAAACTCGGCAAGGGAGAACAGGTTGGCCGCGTGATCAGTGTCTTTAAATTGATATGACGTGGTCTGGTAAATCGGCACTGCCCGTGATCCGGTCGTGGGATCGGGTTCCTGCCCCCCGTGGAGGAGGATTGATTCGATTCTCAATTGCCCATCGATCTTGCTCATATACACACTCCGGCATTTAATTACTACTATTACTATTATATTGATAGTAATTAAATATACAAGCAGTTCTTTGTCAAATAAAATAGAGGAAAATAGCAAAAAAAATAGATGTTTCAGTGATTTTGCGGTTGAGACTGCTGGTGATGGAAAAATACCCCGGGTCTATTCGGGGTCAGAGCAACAAGAATTTCGAGAATGCAGGGGTCAGAGTAAAAATAATACTACAAGCAGTCCCATGCCCTATGGCACAGGAAGGGCGGTCATTTCATGCTTTTCGCTATCTCTATCCCACGCAGGATGGCTTTTAAATTGTCCGGTATGGTCTCCTTGAGGCGCTCGGGGATCACCTCGCCTATTACCGCCTTGAGGTCATCATAGCTCAGGAATGGCAGGGCCTCTATGAAACATCCCAGGGTTATCATGTTCGCAAGCTTGGGGTTCCCCATTGACACTGCTTCGTCGTTAATCCTGACGTTAAGGACCCTGACGCCGTCCATGGTCCTGATATTCTCTTCGGGGATCAGGCTCGTATTGGCCACGAGCAGGCTCCCCTTCCCCAGCATGCCCTGGAAAAATTCAAGCCCGACAAGGTCCAGGGCCAGGAGCGCGGACGGCGTGTTGGAGATGGGAGAGCCGATCTCCTGGTCTGCGATAGTGACGTACACATTGGTCCTGCCGCCCCGCTTCTCCACGCCATACGAGGGAAGGTACGTCACTTCGAGGTCTTTCCTCATCGCCGCAAGGGCCACGATGAGACTGATGGTCTGGATCCCCTGCCCGCCAAAGCCGGTCATGATTATATCATAGTACATAACATCCTCGTGACATGCATGAAGGTGCGGTCACGTGACCGCACCCTACAAAAAGTCCTTCCCCGTCCTTTCCTTGAATACCCCCAGGGGGAAATAGGGTATCATCTCATTTTCAATGACATCCAGGGCCTCGGTGGGGGACACGCGCCAGTTCGTATTGCATGTGGAAAGGATTTCCACCACAGTGAACCCCATCTTGTTAATCTGCATCTCGAAGGCCTTGACAATGGCCTTCTTCGCCTGGATGACGTTCTTGGGGCGATGGAGCGAAACCCGCGCGGAATAGGCGACGCCTTCAAGGGTCGCGAGCATCTCGGCCATCTTGATAGGATAGCCCTCGGTCTCATGGTTCCTGCCGTAGGGCGACGTGGTAGTCTGCTGTCCGAGGAGCGTGGTCGGGGCCATCTGGCCGCCGGTCATACCGTACACTGAATTGTTGACGTATATCACCGTGATGTTCTCGCCCCGGTTCGCCGCGTGGATGATCTCGGAGGTGCCGATGGCGGCCATGTCGCCGTCGCCCTGGTAATTAAAGATGATCTTGTCCGGCTGGGCGCGCTTCATCCCCGTGGCGACCGCGGGCGCCCTGCCGTGCGGGGCCTCCAGGGTGTCGATCGGGATATAATAGTAGAGGAACACGCAGCACCCGACGCCCGGGACCCCGATGGTCCTGTCGGCGACCCCGAGCTCCTCGATCGCTTCCGCCACGAGCCGGTGCGCGATGCCATGCGTGCAGCCGGGACAAAAATGCGTCGGGGTGTCGGTAAGGCATTCGCTTCTGCCGAAAATCCTGTTCATCGGTTACTCCAGCGCCTTCTTGATTTCAGCCAGCACTTCATTCGGGAACGGGATCCCGCCCCCGGGCCGTCCGTAGAATGATATTTCAGCGTCTTTATGCGCGGCTATCTTCACATCATACAGCATCTGCCCGTTGTTCATCTCGACCACCAGCACCTTCCTGATGCGCGCGGAATGCGCATGGACCTGTTCCGACGGGAACGGAAAAAGCGTGATGGGCCGGAGGAGCCCCACCTTTATTCCCTGTTCGCGCGCCATGCGGATGGCGGTCTTGGCGATGCGCGACGGGGTCCCGAACGCGACGATCATTATTTCGGCATCGTCGAGAAACTTTTCCTCGCACATCACCTCGTTTTTCTGGACCTCGGTATATTTTTTCAGCAGGTCGAGATTATGCGCTTCCTGCTCCCCGGGCCCGAGGTAGAGGGACTTGAGGAGCTGCGGCTTCTTGCCGAGCCGGCCCTTCAGCGCCCACGGTTTTTCAGGTATGACGACAGGCTTTTCCGGGGTGAGGCGGCACGGTTCCTGGAACTGCCCCACCATGGCGTCGGCCAGGATGACCGCGACCATCCGGTACCTGTCGGCAAGCTCAAACGCTTTTATGGTCAGGTCGAACATCTCCTGCACCGAGGCCGGTGCGAGCACGATGTTGCGGTAGTCCCCGTGGCCGCCGCCGTGCACCGCCTGCATGTAATCCCCCTGCGTGGGCGCGATGCCGCCGAGCCCCGGTCCGCACCGCATGATGTTCACCACGAGACCGGGGATCTCCGATCCGGCCAGGTAGGAGATTCCCTCCTGCATGAGGGAGATGCCAGGGCCCGAAGACGAGGTCATGGCGCGCTCGCCCGACGCGCCCGCGCCGAGCACCATGTTGATCGAGGCGATTTCGCTTTCGGCTGGAATAAAGGTGCCGCCCACCTTGGGGAGGTATTTTGCAAGGTATTCCGGTATGTCGTTCTGGGGTGTTATGGGATAACCGAAATAGAAACGGCACCCCGCCTGAATCGCCCCCTCGGCAAGGGCGATATTTCCCTTGGTGAGTTTTTTCCCGGTCATTTAAACACCTCGATGGCGACATCAGGGCACATGAGGGCGCAGGTCTTGCATCCGGTACACTGGTCTTCCTTTTCCTGGAGAAACAGCGCGGGAAAGTAGCCCACCCGGTTGTGCCTGTCAGACACGACTATAAGCTGCTTCGGGCAGAACTTGATGCAGAAGTAACAGCCCTTGCATCTGTCAGCATCAATTTTTATATATGCCACTAATTGAAAATCCTATTTAACTTTTTAGTTATTATTAAAATACTCTTTAATCGAATATATAATGATTATAAAAATTAGTCAATCAAAACATAATCATTATCATATCCACTGTACAAAATTTACCTTTTTAAAGTCAACAAAATCTGTCCGGGCAGGTATAAAAATAACAGGCCCCGGCGACATTGTCGGTGGCGGCCGCGTTGCCGTCCATGAGCAATTTTTTGCTGCCTCCGGGCCCATGGAACCGGCATGTACCGACTCTGTCGAAGGCGGGACGACCCATCGTTGTCACCAGCCAGGTCTCTGTAAATTACAATGCGGGGCACCGTCAATACATTGCCCGTACCCGGACGCTGCGGGTACCCGGTAAAATTCTATTTGACAGATTTATCTTTACAAATTTGATTTATTGTATTACTGATTGCCCGGTGGAGGCCGTATGAGCGATACAGATGTTAACGTTGGCGAAAAGATCAAGAAGTACCGTGAAACCGGCGGCCTGTCGCTCGGCGACCTGGCGGAACGGACGGGGTTTTCTCCCGCGTTTCTTTCGCAGCTCGAAAACCACCTCATATCGCCGCCCCTGGGCGCGCTGATGAAGATCGCCCGCGCCCTTGGGATTGAAACAGGGAGGCTCTTCAACCAGAAGGGCACCGCGCCCTTCACCATCGTGCGCAGGGACGAGAGGGTGCCGACGTCCCGCGTGGCGTCAAAGGAAGGGGTCCGGTACGGCTACTCATACGAATCGCTCGCCCCGGAAAAGATAAACCGGAAGATGGAGCCGTTCCTGGTCACGCTGGAGCCGGCGTCAAAAAAAGGCGTGCCCTACAGCCATGACGGGGAGGAATTCCTGTATGTACTTGATGGCAGGGTCGAGATACAGCTTGGCGATCACGCGGACATCCTTGAGCCGGGGGACAGCATCTACTACGATTCCTCGCTGAACCACCATGTCGCCTGCGCGGACGACAGGCCGGCCCGCATCATCGCCGTCATTTACGCATAACAGGACATTACGCGGAATCAGAGAAACGGAGGACCAGTTCGTACACGCCCTCTTCGATTTTCTTCTCGATATTCGGGAACATCTTTTCAAACACGTGGAGCATCGGCCTGTTCTCCATCAATACCTCCGCGGTGAAGCCCAGGAGGCCCTCGCGCTTGGCCAGGAGTATCAGGTACGCCAGAAGCTCGCTCCCGATCCCCCTGTTGTGCATGCTGTCGCTGACCGCGAAGGCCACCTCCGCGGTATGGCTTTTCTCGTCTTTTATCATCTGCCCCATGCCGGCCGGTATCTCCTTGTGCGGGGTCACGACAAGGGCGAGCAGCACCAGCTCCTTGGTGTAATCGATCACCACAAACTCCTGGCGCCGCTCGTGGGTCATGTCAAGCCGTGTTGACATGAACCGGCGCTGGAAGCTCTGGTCCGAGAGCGAGTAGAACAGGTCCTTGATGATCGTCTCGTCGTTGATATTCACCGGCCGTATCTTGAGGAGGGTCCCGTCGCGCGTGGTCCGGTAGGTCGCGAGCTGCTCGGGATACTCGCCACGCTTCCCCGGTATGAACGCCTGGTCCTTGTAAATCAGGTTCAGCCGCTTCGCCTCCTCGATCAGGCGGGGCCTGAACTTCGGGTGCGCGACGGAAATAAGGTCCATCGCGCGCTCGCGTATGTTCTTGCCGTGGATGTAGGCGATGCCGTACTCGGTGACGACGTAATTGATATCGCCCCGGTTCAGCGTCACGCCGGTGCCCGGGTCAAGGAGCGGTACGATCCGCGAGACCTCGCCGCCCCGCGCCGTGGACTGGAGCACCAGTATCGTCTTCCCGTTCGGGGAATACATCGCGCCGCGCATGAAGTCCGCGCTCCCGCCGATCCCGCTGAAAAACTGGCTGCCGATCGATTCGGCGGTCGCCTGGCCGGTCAGGTCGATCTGGAGCGCCGCGTTGATGGCGGTCATGTTGCTGTTCTGGGCGATAATGAGAGGATTGTTGGTGTAATTGATGCGCTTGAACTCAACAAAAGGATTGTCGTCGATGAATTCGTATGTCTCTTTCACGCCCATGCAGAACGAGGCCACGGTCTTGCCCCTGTCCAGGGTTTTTTTCGAATTGTCGACAACGCCCTTCTTTATGAGGTCAACCATGTACTGGGAAAAGAGCTCGGTGTGGATCCCCAGGTTGTTCTTTTCGCCCAGGCTGGATATGATCGCGTTGGGCATGCTCCCGTACCCCACCTGTATGGTATCGCCGTCATTGACGATACTGGCGACATACTGGCCGATCTGCTTCGCGATCTCGTCAGGGACCGCCGGGTTGTACTCAAGGAGCTCCTCGGCATGCTCTACGACATAGGCGATGTCCTGCATGTGAAGGAACGTGTCTCCGTGAACACGGGGCATGCGGGGATTCACCTGCGCGATGATGAGCGAGGCGTTCTCGATCGCGTCCATGCAGATGTCCACGCTGACTCCCACGCTCACATACCCGTTCTGATCGGGCAGCGACGTCTGTATGAGCGCCACGTCGATGGGTATCATCTTGTTGCGGAAGAGCTGCGGAATGCGGGAAAGGAAAAT
This sequence comes from uncultured Spirochaetota bacterium, assembly GCA_963827275.1. GTDB lineage: Bacteria > Spirochaetota > UBA4802 > UBA4802 > UBA5550 > RBG-16-49-21. The sequence goes on along the minus strand of CAWHAA010000007.1, from coordinate 47,149 downwards.
CGGCGTGTAATCCGCCATGCCGGTATTCACCGATCCCCGCGTGTTGTCGCCGACAAAAAATGAATTATGCCTGAAGATATTCCCGAACTTCTGGTCCGTGTAGGGCGCGACCCCGAGGGTCCAGACCTGCATCATCTCCGCATCCACGATCGCCTTGGGGTGGGATTCGGCGTACTTAACCATTGAAGCCACCAGGTACTGCGGCTCGCCGCAGGCGGTGCTGATGAATATCCGGTCGCCGCGGTGGATCCTGGCAAAAATCGCGTCCTCGGACGCGAATTTCTCCGGGAACCGGTCCTTCCACATCTGGTAGTAGTCGCCCCTGCGTCGGTCCATACACTCAACCTCACATTTCAGCGGTCGCCCGAAGACCCGTTTCTCATCCCGGTCCCATCTCCCCCGCCCGGCATGCCGGGCACGCGCGCACGGATTATTTTTCCGAAGCCGGTCCATCCGTGTTAGTATCAGTATACTATCCGACGCATAATTATTCAAGGATAATTTCTACGGTGCGCGCTGCCGCGGCAGCAATCATAAATTTATTCATTGACGCCGCGCTCCATGCGTGTTTCATTTCCCGCATGATCGCTCTCGACATGATACAGACCCTGGCCTTTGCCGGGCTGGTTATCTTCCTCGGCTACGGCATCCGGAGGGCGGTCCCGCCGCTGGCGCGATACAACCTGCCGGCGCCGGTCCTCGGCGGCCTGCTGGTCGCGCTCATCCACCTCGCTGCCCGCGGCACGGTCGAGCAGCCTTTCAGCTTTGATACGACACTCCAGGCCCCCCTCATGACGGCCTTCTTTACCTCCATCGGCTTCGGCAGCAGCCTGTCGCTGTTCAGGACCGGCGGACCGAAGATATTCACCTTCCTGGCGACAGCAATCCTCTTCACGATACTGCAGAACGCGCTGGGAATCGCCGTCGCGGTACCACTGGGGCAGGACCCGCTCTTCGGCGTCTTCAACTCCTCGGTGACCCTGGTGGGCGGACCCGCCACCGGCCTCGCCTTCGCTCCCCTCTTCGAGAAGGCCGGCGTCCCCGGCGCGTCGTCCCTGGCGGTGGCTTCGGCCATGACCGGCATCATCAGCGGCGGCCTTATCGGCGCCCCCATCGGCACCTGGCTCATCGAGCGCTACCGCCTGCGTCACGGCGCGGGCAGGCCACCCCATGACCGCGTGCCGGCCCTTGCGGAGCTCGTGGAGGAGCGGATGGACGAAGACGAGGCCGAACCGCCCTCCGGCGAAGACCCGACGGCCTACGTGCTGCTGAAAAACCTGACCGCCATACTGGCCGCCATGTGGATCGGGCACTGGATCAGCAACGCCTTCACGGCGATCGGGTTCACGCTGCCCGCCTATATCGGCGCCATGTTCGCCGGCGCCATTCTCCGCAACCTCGCCGACTGGACCGGCATGCTTGCCCTTTCGCAGAAGACCATCGACGACATCGGCACCGTCGCCCTTACCCTCTTCATTGCCATGGCCATGATGACGCTGAAGCTGTGGGAACTGGCGGGCGTGGCGGTACCCATGCTGGCGGTCGTGGCCGCGCAGGTCCTCGTTGTAGGCGCCGCCTGCTTCTGGCCCCTCTTCCGCCTGTTCGGCAAGGACTATGACGCGGCGGTCACCTGCGCCGGTTTCTGCGGGTTCATGCTGGGCACCACGGCCAACGCCATGGCGAGCATGGAGTCCCTCACCGAGCGTTACGGCCCGGCAAAGCGCGCCTTCCTGGTGGTGCCCATCGTGGGCGCCTTCTTCATCGATTTCGCAAATGCAATCATCATAACGGTGTTCCTGAATATACTATCATAACAAGGAGGCCCTATGCAAGTGCCGCTGCTGATCGCACTGTATCTCCTGTTCCCCGCCATCGCCATCTATCTCTGTTACCGGTTTCCCGTCATGAACAAGATCGGCGTCGTGATATTCTGCTATGCCGCCGGTTGTAGTGGTCCCGCCGGCATTCCTCCTTATTTCAACATGGAAAGGGCGGCGGTTATCTCCCCGAGCACCGCGCCCCCGCTCGTTTTCTGAAACGCGCCGAGGGCCTCTCCCGCCGCGACGCCGCCGATACGGCCGAGGGCCCAGGCGATCATCCCCCTGACGCGCTCATCCCCGTTTTCACCAAAGGCGCGGACGAGGTCCGGGACATGGCGCCGGTCCAGGCTGTTCCCCATCACCCGCGCAACGTTCATCTTCCATTTCCAGATGTCGTCCGGCGACATGTAGAACATGTGCGGCCACACCTTCGCGGCGAAGTAGTCCCGGTCCATGTGGAGGAGCGCCGCGAGTTCGAAATTCCCCGCTTTCGCCGCTACGCGGCCGTTCTTCGGAAGCTCCTGCGCAAGCCAGGGCCTGTTGCGCGGGCACACGTTCTGGCAGATATCGCACCCGTACACGTACATGCCCATCGGTTCGCGCAGCTCCAGCGGCGTGATCTCCCTCCCGAAATAGGTCATGTACGAGATGCACTTCCGGGGATCGATGGTGCCGTTCCCCCTGAGGGCCCTGGTCGGACAGGCGGCGATGCAGGCGTTCCGGCACCAGTCGGGGCAGCTCATGGCGACCGTCGGTTCGTCAGGCGCGAACTCGCGGTCAACCACGATAGTTATCGGCAGGACCCATGAGCTCTGCCGCGCCGTCCTGTTAGCGAAGAGCAGGCAGTTCTTGCCAAACGTACCGAGCCCCGCCCGCGCGGCAGCGACGCGGTGCGGAAGGTTGAAGGGGACTTTTGAGTCGATGCCCCCGTCGCGGAGGAAAGCCCGGAATGACTTGATCCTGAGTGCAAGGCCGTCCTTCGTGAGGCGGTCATCATCAAGGTAACAGCGGCCGAAATTCGCTTCCAGTGACGGCGGAAATGATTCCTGGAAATAAACATCGAGCAGCACGATGATCGATTTCGCCCCGGGGAGGACCGTTTTCGGGTCCACGCCGTCCATGAGGGCCAGCCCCGCCCGCTCCGCCCAGCCGTATTCCTCCTGCCTGCCGGCCAGACAGGCGCGGTGCGACTCAAAGGGCTCAGCGGTGGTAAACCCGATATCGCCGAAACCGAGCCGGAGCGCTTCTTCGATGATGCTTTCACGAGTTAACATACAGATGTTCCCCCTCTTACCTTCTTAAGTGGCGTGTCACGAAAAGCTATTTCATCCCGAGCAGCTTTTTTATATAGCCGATACATTCCACCAGCGGCTCTTCCCGCTTGCGCAGGCGGGCCATCATTATGCTCCCTTCCATCGCGGCGACAATGTGCCGCGCCATTGGCCCCGGCTTGATGCCCGCGGGAAGCTTCCCCTTTCTCCCCGCCTCTCCGAGATAACCGGCCAGGACGCGCTCCCACCGGTCGAACACTTCACATACCAGAGCGCTGAATTCACCGTCAGAATCGCCCATCTCCAGTGCGGTATTTCCGAATATGCAACCGCCGACGAAACCCCTTCGGCGATGATAGGCAAGGACCGCGCCGAGGACGTCCTTTATCTTGCCCAGTGGGTCCTCGCTGGTGACGCTCTTTGCCAGGTACTCGAAATACCGGTCACCCGCTTCCCTGATGAGGGAGCGGCCCAGCTCGTCCTTGCTGGAGAAATGAAAATAGAGGTTCCCCTTTTTCACCCCGGTTACGTCGATGATGTCCTGGACGCTGGTATTTCTGAACCCCTTCCGGTTTATCAAGGTGATAGCGGCATCAAGCACGCGTGCGCGGGTCTGCTTCACCTTTTAACATGGCCGTGTCACCCCCTTTAATTCATTATTATACCGACCATTTGGTACATTTTATACCCATCAGTGAAACCTGTCAATGATTTTATTGCCGCGGACAGTCAAAAGTAACTTGATGAAGCAGATAAAAACCGTACTCATGCACAATCATACTGCATCGGGGGAACGCCATGATTCAAAGCGCTAAATTCGTCCACACCAATATCATATCCGACGACTGGGAGAAGCTGGCCCGCTTTTATGAATCAGTATTCGGCTGCAGACGGGTTCTGCCGGAACGCGACATGTCCGGCACCTGGATCGAAGAAGGCACCGGCGTGCCGGGTGCGCATGTGCGGGGCGCACATCTTCGCCTGCCGGGCTACGGCGACGCCGGGCCCACCCTGGAGATATTCCAGTACAATTCAACCGTTCACGGTAAAAGACACAGGGTTAACCAGACCGGCCTTGCCCACATCGCTTTTCGCGTTGATAACGTCGAAAAAGCCCTTAAGGAAGTCATTGCCGGCGGCGGAAGCAGGATGGGAAGGATTGTCATAAAGCAGATTGAAGGTGCCGGATTGCTGACGTTTGTCTATGCAAATGATCCGGATGGGAACATCATCGAACTCCAGAACTGGCAGAAGTGATTTCTTTATCTGATGAACGGCATGTTCCTGATATCAATTTTGCAGACCGATTGGACGGAAAAATCCTTTACAAAAATAGGTGATTATCTTCTCTTAACGGAGGGGTGCAACTATGGACTTCAAACCGTCAAAAAACCTGGCCGAGCAGATCGCCCAGTACCTTGCAGATAAAATTATCCTGTTCCAGTTGAAGCCGGGCGAACGCTTCATCGAGGAAGACCTCGCCAGGGACCTCGGTGTGAGCCGCAGCCCGCTCCGCGAGGCCCTGCGCATCCTTGAAAAAAAATGGCTGGTCGAGCTGATCCCGCGCCGCGAGGCCCGCGTGTCGATGCTGAACGAAAAGGTCATCATCTGCACCGGCGATATCCTGAAAGAGATATACGGGCTGGTCGCGAGAAAAGCGGCGGAGTTCGGCACCAAGGAGGAGCACCGCGCAATGGCAAAATGCCTTTCCCTGATGGAGGATTGCGCCAGGAACAACAACCGCCGGGAGTATTTTGACGCGCTTATAGACTACGAGATTGCATGCCTCAAGGCGGCAAAGAACGTCGTACTGAACATTCTTCTGAAAGACCTCTGGCCCTCATGCCGGCGCGTCCAGTACGCTTCTCAGAAGCTCCGCAGTGAAAGCCTCATGGAGCCGGTCGAGCTTTTCACGCAGGCCCAGCAGTGCATTGAAGAAGGCAATGGCGACAGGGCGGCCGCGATCGTGCGCGACATCATCGGCAAGGAGACGCACTACAGCGTCAAGTACCTGCCCCAATTCGAAACGCTGTAACGAAACCCCGTCACCGACCGTGAGAACAAAAAGGCCGCTGCACTGCAGCGGCCTTTTTGAATTATAACAAGATAGTTGTGCTAACAGACTTTGTACGTCCCGATCTCCCTGTCTCCCTCGACGACATGGACCGCGCACGCGATGCAGGGGTCGAAGGACCGCACCACCCGGGCGGCCTCGATCGGATTCTTCAGGTCGGATATCGGGGTGCCGATAAGCGCCTGCTCTACCGGGCCCCTGCCCCCTTTGTCGTCACGCGGACCGCAGAACCAGGTGGTCGGGACAACCGCCTGGTAGTTGGCGATCTTCTTGTCCTTCACCACGATCCAGTGGCCGAGCGCTCCGCGAGACGCTTCGACGAGGCCCATGCCTTCGCCGGTGTCGGGAATATCGAAGGTGCTGCGGGGTTTGCCGTTCACTTCAAGCTCGTCGATCCACTTCGGCATCTCCGCGATGATGAGCTTCGCCTCGATGGCGCGGGCGGCATGCCGTCCGAGGGTAGAGAACACGGCGTTTATGTCGGCATTGAAGGCCTTCGAGCAGGGTATCGACTTCGCTCCTGACCGCTGTGTTGCCGGAGAGATAGCTGATGACCACGCGGGCCAGGGGGCCGACCTCCATGGCGTTGCCGTCGTACCGCGGCGCCTTGAGCCAGGTATAGGCCCCGCCCTTTCCGGGCTGCGGTTCGGTCTGTCCCTTGTACGGATGCAGGTCCGAGCCGGAGCTGTACCGCGCGTACTTGACCTGCTCCTTGATCTTGTTGGCGTCGAAGCTCTCCAGCCTGGTCCCGTACGCCACGCCGCGCTGCATGAAAAATGCTTCTTCTCCTCTGCATCCTGTTCGAATAGGCCATATGACATAAAATTGGTGAAGGAGCCGATCTTGAAGTATTCTTTAAAGGCCTTTGCCACCGCGATCACGTGGTTCATGTACACGTCGTTTATGAAATTCTCGATCTCGCCGATGTGCTTCTTGTATTCCTTGATTATTGCCCGCGTCGGCACCTGGGTCACGCCGCCGGGAACAAGGCCAATGGCATGGGGAGCGCGGCCGCCGATGGCGGAAACCATCTTGTGGGCCTTCATCCTCATCTCCAGCGCCTTGACGTAACCGGCAATGGCGTCGATGTTGGTATCGACGTCCTTGATATAGAAGTTGCCCTCGTAGCGCGGCAGGAAGGGAGCGCCCGCGGTAATCGCGTCCGCCCGTCCTTTCTTTGCCTTTACCTCGCTCTCCACCCACGCTTTCAGCCTGTTCATGCCTGAATCGCCGCCGGTATATTTGAGCAGCGCGGTTATGTCCACGAAATCCAGTGCCGCCAGGTGATAGAAGTGAATAAGGTGCGAATGCATGTAGTTCGCTGCCAGCATGAGGTTCCGGAGCACCCTGCCGTTGTTGTTCGGTTTGATGCCAAAGGCGCCCTCGAGGCACTTGCTGGAGGCGATGCCGTGAGAAATCGGGCACACGCCACAGATCCGCTGTGAAAGCTGGTTCGCATCAAGGGGGTTCCGCCCCTGGAAGATCTTCTCGTACCCGCGGAACATGTCACCGATGCTCTTCGCGTCAACGATTTTCCCGTTCTCGACATCTATTTCAATTGAAAGGTGACCTTCAATCCTTGTTATGGGGTCAATCAGCACCTTGGCCATGTCCTACACCTCCTTCCCGTGATTAAAAACCGGAACCCGGTGCTCCGGCCTGATGAGATTCTCATTGCGCGCGGTCAGATGCTTGAACACGCCCCGCCTGCCGAAATCCGGGAACACATCTTCGGTGCAGCCGATGCAGCCGGCGCCGCACCCGGTGCAGCTATTGACGCCGCCGAGCCATTTCCGCTCGGGGATATCGCAGCAGGAATCCATGCCGAGGCAGCCGACATTGTAGAGGCATCCCTCGTCGCCCCACTGCCTGGCGAACCTGCCCGCCTTGTAATCGCTCAGGCGCTCGCACTTTTCGTGCACGGTCGTGCCGTAGTACATCAGCGGCCTGTTATATTCATCGAGCTCCGGCATGCCTTTCAGAAGCAGATGCAGCAATGTGCCGACCATCCAGTCAGGATGGGGCGGGCAGCCCGGGATATTCAGAACCGTCTTGCCCTTCACAAGCCGTGCAAGGCTGATTGCCCCGGTCGGGTTACCGGTGCCGTCCCTCATTTCACCGGCGGGTATGCCGCCGAAGGCCGCGCAGGTGCCGACGGCGACAAGGGCCTTGGCGTTGGAGGCGAGCTTTTCAATCCACTCCCGCGCGCCGATCACCCTGCCGTCCATCTCGCCGATGGTGCAGTAGTTGTCGTCCCTGGTGGGGATGGAACCTTCAACGATAAGGACAAAATCCTTCCTGTTTTTCTTGACCGCTTCTTCCAGTACGCTCACCGCGACGTGGCCAGTCCCCGCCATGAGGGTCTGGTGGAAGTTCAGGCTTATGTATTCAGTGATAACTGAAACAATATCCGGATCCATCTTGTTCAGGATCGAAACAGAGCATCCCGAACAGGACTGGGCCTGTATCCATATGACCTGGGTGCGCTCGGCCGCCTGATCCAGCGCCTTCTTGCATCCCTGCAGTATGACCGAGGGGAAGGTGAACGCCGCGGCGGTCCCGCCCATCAACTTCAAGAAGTCTCTCCGGTTAAAAGACATACACATCCTCCTCTTTTTTATGAATCGCGGCAGCACGGACCGCTCCCACGCTACGCATGACCGATCCCGAACTGCATGGATGATTAATCTCCGATAGTACACGACATCAGTGGCATTGTTTGCACTCCTGAGGGCCTTCCTTTTTGGCGATGTGGCAATCAACGCAGAGGCCATGCATTGTTACATACCCGTTATCGCCGATGTGACAGGAGGCGCACTGCTTGATCCTCTCGGGGTTCCCGGTCTTATGATGACATGCTACACACTTCAATCCCTCTTTCTCATGGGTCTTATGCGAGAATATGACCGTTCCCACCTTGCTTTTCATCGGAGACGCCCCGTCCGATGATTTCCCGAATTTCGTGATTTTTGTTATGGGCACCACGTCAGGATATTCTTTCCCGGTCACCCATGGGTCAAGGCTGCAGGCAGAAACGATGATCACAGTAAGCAAGGCAAGTAGTGCGGGGAACAAGGTAGTAGTTCTCACATCAAACCTCACTATCTCTCATTATGGCTTTGCTAAAATCGCTTATATTTGAATTGAAAATTGACTTATTGATTTAATGAATTGTAACATTTATTGCATTACCACTATAACTGTCAATAAAAAGTGTTAGAATTTGAAATAATTTGTTATTTAATTACCGGGTTGCGGCATCAATAATCACTTTCATGGCCCGCGGGATGGCCCCCTTCACTGCCTGGCTTATTGTTATTTCAAGATCATGAATATTTTCCGGGACAATCCCGACAAATTCAATTTCCGGATCGCTGCCGGCAATGCGGAGAGTTCTGATCACCTCCATGATGCCTACTTCATGCAGGGAATACTGAGCGCGGCGTTCTACGGCATGTTCCGGGGTGAACCGGTAAATGCTACCCGGTGTATCATCCGCCCTGAGAGCATCGACAATAACTATCTTATCATACCCGTCGATCAGGCCGAGCAGGTCGAAACCCGCCGTCCCGCCGTCCAGGAGCTCAACCCCATCCGGGAGGCGGACTCCCGTTTCCGCCATATGCTGTACGATGTACACACCGAGACCATCATCACCACACAGGGTATTTCCGATTCCCAGGATCAATACTTTCCGCATATGAGTATGGCAGACCAAATACCAGGCGTCAGTCTTTTGACACGTGGCACTTGAGGCAATTATCACCTGTTATCTTTTTGATATCATCGACATGGCAGTTTGAGCAGTTCCGTATCCTGTCGGGGTTCTCCCACTTGTGATGGCACTTGTAACAATCAATACCGGCATGTTCATGTGTCTTGTGGACAATATCCATGTAATCTTTGCCGCTCTGCGAGGCCACGATTACGGTAAGCTCGGATAAATCAGTGGGACCTTTCTTTTTGCAGGAAATGAAGGCGGAAGAGAGCATCAATACGACAGTACAGCAGATCAGAGGTTTTAATATTTTCATTATAGTTGCTTTTCTCAATATTTATAATTTAAGGTCTTCAATAGAATCAAATGACCTTTTATAATCCGACATACAATGTTAATTTTAAAATCAACAATAATTAACTGATCACAACTATTTTGTTACTAATATTAACTTAATCTGTATAATTAATTTTCAGTAAACTATCCGTTAATAGATTTGTGTCAACCGCTTTTTTCATTATTCAAATAATATCTTTAATGAAATAAATGAATTATCGGTACAGGCTAAAAAATTCTTCTCAGCAATGGGACGCTCAGCTCAATCGCGCTTTCCGGGCAGATCTCCTGACAGCAATAGCACCGGATACAGGTGGCATAATTATGCACGGGCGGATGTTTCATGTCATCCCCGGCCCAATCTACGGATTTAGGATTCGTGGGGCACATGGAAACGCACAAGCCGCAGGATATGCATGCATCTCTCTTGATGTAAGGTTTCGGCACGAGCCTGTTATTAATAAAACGGACGATCCCCTTCGACCGATACGGCTTGAGGGGTCCGCGATGAATATCGAAGCCGGGTTGTATAAAACCGGAAAGGTCATCACCGAGGAGCTCGATATCATCCGCCCTGTATGACCCCGCGCCGGCACGGCTGCCCAATTGTATTGTCGGGACAAACTCGGGATTGATTGATATCAGCCTGCATACAGTCGCATCGAGGGCGATCGGGTCTTCAGAGAAAAGAAGCACGTTCATGTTACGCGGCCTACCGCCGCGGGGGCCGTTCCCCTCCATGGCCCAGATGCCGTCCATGATGTACAGGGCCGGGTGGACCAGGTTGTTCAGATCCACCAGCATCCGCGCAAAATCGTTGTGGTCCTGGAGCTTTAGATGATATTCCCCCTTCCTGACTCCCGGAACGCATCCGAACTGGTTCTTGACAGCGCCGGTCAACTTTTCAAAGCCGTGGGTTTTAAGCTTTGGCAGGCTGATTATCACATCATTATCAACCACCGCTTTAGCTATGACAAATTTCCTGTTCTGACCGCCCCTTTCATAAAACAGATCAACAGGCGTGCTGAAATCCGCATCCGCCAGGCCCAGCTCCCGTGCTGCAGCGAGGATCCCCGGCTTCCGTGCCGCCCCTGTCATACTCCCGAATCCGGGGGAATCACCCCAGCTGACCAGGGCACCGGTGCCGAGAAATTCCTCTGCTACGGCCCTGAACACAGACGGGTGCGTATTCACACATCGTTCCGGCAGGTCCCCCACGAGGAGATTCGGCTTGAGCAACAGCTTCTGACCCTTTTTCGCGTACCGCACTGCGCCGCCCAGGAGACCCAGGCCCCTTCTGACTGCTTCCCGAACCTCCCGCAAGTCATAGGTTTCACAGCGGACCAGAGCAACTTTTGACATCGCTATTCTCACTATAAGCTATTAATTTGATTACCGGCAAATGACCGCTGCTACAGTGCCCATACGGATACCGAAATATCAAGCCACTAATCCGTAAGACAATAATTTTTTTAACATTATCATCTTGCCATTCGTATAACCAGAAGCAATACATTAAATCCGGATGGTGGGAACGAATGGAAACAACGTTGAATCTGCATAATTCAATTTTAGAAAAGTTGGCCCGGGCGGCCAGCATAAAAAGGATTTCGCGATCGGAAATGATTATACTATTGTTAAAAAATGCCATGAATGAAATCCCCGATCCAGGCCGCCTGGGCATGATGGTCCGCTATCAAAAGAAAAGCAGGCCGGAGGACTGGCACAGGTTCCATCTGCGGATGCGCATGGATGAGTATGAGTTCTTTCTGGATTTGAGGAAGCTTCTTAAGATGTCGGTTTCGTTGATTCTTGCTTATGCAGTAAATAAATTCTTAAATTCTATATTAAAAAATAATATTACCGATAACAATCGGTATAAAAATTATATTATTATCAAAGAATATATTGATAGCATAATCTGCTGGAAATTCATCTGGGGATACCCACGAAACATTGAAAAATACATATTCCCGGACAGCCCTGCCGATCATCCCGGCTGCCCTCTGCCGGATTAATTACCCAGCAGAGTCACATACGCGGGAGATTTCTGGATAAAGCTCTCAGCCATCTCATAAATGACGACATCAGGCTTTTCCCTGTCCAGGAGCGTAAGATCAATGCGGTTATAGCTCTGGAAACACGCCATGCGGCTGAAATGCTCTGAGAGATACGGTTTGATAAAATTAAAGAACGAATCATGAAAGACGAGCGCGCGCGGACGAGTGGCGTCGTGCGATTCAAACGCATCGGAAAACCTGCTGCTCTTCACCGGATATGACACCGGGACCCTCTTCGCCCGCTCAGCAAACTTTGGTTTCAAGAGGTATACCGTTTCCGAGAACATGTCTTTCAGCCCGAGCATTGACGCCAGGTCCCCCCCCTGGATCACCCCGGTTTCCAGTGCGTAATCATCCATGGCCCGGGGTTCCATCCCCGGATAGAACCGCGCCAGTGAGTCCGCAAGCATCGTATAGGCGTAAAACGACCCGTACCCGTTCCAGTGAACATCGTGCTTCAGAAAAACAACATGATTTTTCTTCCCATCGAGGACCGCACGGCCCATGTCCACACAGGTGAGATCGGTATTTTTTTCAAGGTACTCCACGACCTGGTCAAGCCGGGTCCTGCTCCTCAGCGGCTCCAGGTGGCGGGGGATATATTCCGGATATATGCGGGTCTTCATCGGGGCGAACGCGAGGATGAACCGGGCGCCTTTTTTTTCACACCGCGACTTTACCTCCAGCAGCGGCTGTACCCATACGGCGATCTCTTTATCCGAGGCAAAGGGCCGTGTGACGCGATAATAATCGAGCGCATTGTTCCCTTCGTCATCTTTGATAAGGTAGAGCCAGTCATCCTTTCCGACCAGTACCTTGGGGAACTCCTCGACCTTTAACAGCTTGAGCTTCAGAAGGCTGTTCCAGCGTATCAGGGCAGTACGGAAACCAAAATTATCGATAAAATATTTCACGAACTTATTATAAAAATCGACCACTGATTTCCGGTCCGGCCCGATTTCGGGAAGCATCGACAACTGGCTCTTTTCATTCCCGGTTATCGAGGGAAAGAGGTTGAAGCAATTATCAATCATCGGGAGCCAGAGGCTCGCGAGGAATATCACCGCCAACACCATGCCGGTTATGGATATGGACCTGTGTCCCGTCATGCCATGCTCCTAGAATTGCCCGTACACAAACGGTGTAAAGGTTTCGCTCGCCACCGCCATGTATGATAGAATTATTATACCGATGAAGATCAGCGCCATGACGGCGCCGTGCGCGGCGCGTGCCATTGTTCCGGCGGCCCCCTCCTGCTTCTCCACAAACGCGGCAAGACGGTCCCGCATGGCGGGGATGATCGGCGCGTATCCCGCCAGTCCGAGCGCAATCCCGAAGCCGAGCTCGGAGTTCATGACAAGCGACATCGTGGTGGTAATCGCGCCGGCGTCGTTGAAGCCGAACATCGCGGCGAACAGCTTGAAGGCGTAATCGATGGTGCTCGACCTGAAAAAGACGGCCTGCAGCATGAAGGCGAGGTTCACGTACGCGATGCCGACCGGGCGCCAGAGCCGGTCGAAGAAATCCTCCGGCAGGAAACGCTCGAGCACCAGGAGCAGGCCGTTCATCAGCCCCCAGAGGATGAAGCCCCAGCTTGAGCCGTGCCAGAGGCCGGTGAGGACGAACACGAACACCAGGTTCGCGTAATGGCGCGCCCTGTTGACCCTGCTCCCGCCCAGCGGGAAATACACGTAATCCCGGAACCATGACATGAGGGTGATATGCCACCGCTGCCAGAACACCCGCATCGAGGTGCTCACGAAGGGATAGCGGAAATTCTCGGGGAGCTTGAACCCGATCATCCGCCCGAGACCGATCGCCATGTCAGTATATCCGGAAAAATCGTAGTACAGGTGCATCAGATAGGTAAACACCGCGAGCCACGCGACCGCGGCAGAAAGCTCGCTGGCCGGAGTGGCGAACAGGCGCTCCACGGTCCCGCTGATGGCGTTCGCGATAATCATCTTTTTTCCGAGGCCGATGACAAACCGCCGTACCCCGTAGATGAAATCCTCGGTAGTGACGCGGCGCTCGACCATGTCGCGGGCGACGGTCGCGTAGCGGGTGATGGGCCCCTGCAGCATCTTGGGCCAGAGGGTCAGGAACAGAGCGAGCGGCACCGGGCTCTTTGCGGCGGGCGCATTGCCCCGGTACACGTCCATGACGTAGGAAATCATCGCGAAGGTGAAAAACGATATCCCGATCGGAAGATGGATTTTCGGCACGGGGAGCGCTGTGCCGCCAAACAGCTCTATCAGCTCATTGATGTTCGCGAGAATAAAATTCGTGTACTTAAAAACGACCAGCGGCAGCATGTTGAAGACAATGGAAACGGCAAGCACCGCCTTGCGCCTCTCGCCGGCGCGCGATATCCAGATCCCGAACCCGTAGTTCATGAAAAACACGGCCAGCAGAAGCAGCGTGTAGGCCTTCTCCCCCGCGTAGTAGAAGACAAGGCTCATGACCAGGAGAAACACGTTTCTCGCCGCCGGCCTGTTCCTCAGGAAAAAAAAGATCAGCAGGGTGATGGGGAGAAAAAAGAACAGGAATGTGACTGAATTGAATAACATATACCGTTTATAATAGTGCACCCGGACGATGTGCCGGCCGGGTGCATGGCGTTATTATTGAATTTCTGCAATTAATGGTCCGCCGGCCGATTCGTCAAGATAAATTTAAGCGGCCGCGAGGCCGCGCCTGTCATGGCTTAAAATTGTACACCAGCTTCATGAGGAGGCCGGGGTTTTTTTCAATGAACCTCTTGATATCAGCGCTGTCCATGCCGTAGAGCGACACGGGCCCGCGGTTCGAGAAGGTGTACTCCGACGGCTCGTTTTGCCCGAGGCCCTGCACCGATCCGATAAAATCGCCGCGTTTCAGCACCGCGACCCCCTTCCCCTTCCTGGAGACCTCGACCTCGCCGTTCCTGATAATGTAGATGTACCGCACGTCGTCCCCTTCGCTTATGATGGCCCCGGGCTTCTTCACCTCGATTGGAATGAAGATAGACTCAAGCCAGGTCTTCTGCGAAGAAGTGCAGTACCGGAAAAAATTGCTCGAGGAAAGAAGGTTCCAGGTCTCGCTGTTGCGTATGCGGGCGAGACGGTTCAGGGTGTTCTCGAACTCGGTGCCCACGATGAAATTCTGGAATTTTTCCCTGCTTATCGAATAAACGACCAGGTCGGTTTCCGCGACGACGTCGGCGGCCCTGGCCTGGTCGGTGACGAGGGCCACCTCGCCGAAATAGTCAAAGGTGCCGTAGATTTTTTTCTCCTCGAGCCCGCCGCTGTCGACCGACACGTTGCCGGAATAGATGATATAGAACTTGTCCCCGGCGCTCCCCTTCCGTATGACCACGTCCCCCTTTTTATAGCGCTCCTCCTCGACAATGTCCAGGAACTCCTGGGCCTTGGAGATCGGCAGCGCCTCGAAAAAGTCGAGGTTTTTCAGGATGCCCATGATCTGGTAGGCGGTCTCGAACCGCGGGTGCGACGTCCTGAAATAGAGGGTGTTTTCCATGCCGAACTTCGCGAGCGTCAGCGCGGTCTTCGCGGGGAAGTCCTTCCTGGCGATGTGGTACACCACGATCTTCTTCCTGATCTTCTTCGGCAGCGCGTTCAGGATCGCGATGGGAGTGTGCAGCGGGGCGATGCCCGACTCATGGTAGATTACCTTCGAGTCCCACGGGAAACTGCCCAGCTCGCGGTGCCGTTCCGGGGTTATAAAGCCCCCGTCCAGCAGCTCGCGGTGGACGCCGGGGTCATTGTTATGGTCAGACGAATACACGAAGGTCTGGTCCTGGAACTCCATCTTGAACCCTATCGTGGGGATCGAATGGAGCGTGTAGAACATGTCGAACCTTCCGCCGTGGATGAAGGTCGGCTTCCCGATCCTGACGGGATGGAAGTCGAACAGCCGCATCAGGTAGGTGATCGGCATGTTGCTCAGGGCGGAGTACTTTCTCAGGAAGCTCATCATCACCGTCTCGGTGGTGTAGATGGTGACGCGCTTCTCCTGGAGGATCTTCTGGAAGGTGCCCGCGTCATGGTCGGCATGGCAGTGGGTCAGGATGATGCTGTCCGTCAGCTTCGGGTTGACGTTCGAGTCAACGAGCCACTCCGTGGAGTTGACCGGCGGGTCAACCATGATGCCGCTGTGGTTCAGCCAGATGATGAACCCCGAGGTGTTCTCTGCCGGATCGAACCCGTGGCTCGGGCCGAGGCAGGTGACCCCGAACAGCGGCGGCTTGTACGGCTCGGGAAGCCGCTTGCCGATCCGGTAGGTCGGCTTGTATTCCACCCGCGCGGGGACCATGGCGATCAGGCGTTCACCCTCCCGCACGGAGAAGTCGCCGTTTGGCTGTATCTCGACCGTGATCCCCTGGTAGGTAAAGCGGTCGTTCTTGAAAAACCCGAATGATATGAGGTCGGAAAATTTCAGGTTCCTCCTGAAAAATTCCATCTCCTGCCTGATGTCGGGCGCCGGCGCGCCGCCGGCGGGATTATAATCGGCCCCGATGTCAAATTCCTTCGGCCCGAACAGGGCCTCCTGGAGGACTTTCTTCATCTGCTCGAACTGGCCCTCGCGGCATATGACCATGGTGCGCGATTTTTTTAAAAAGAAATTATAGTAGATCGGAAATTCTATCTCGGCGATGCTGATCCCCTTGAACCAGTTGAAGAGCTCGTCGGTGAGCACGAATATCTTCGGGGAGCCCTTGGGCATGCCCATGGTGTCCTTGATGGTCTCGGGAGGAGAGCCGAACTGGATATACCCGATGGGCGTATCCACCAGGTAGCCGCCGCGCGGCAGGATTGTCATGTTCACGATTTTCTTTTCTTCTGTCATAAATTATGCAACGGACATATCAACTGTCATCGCGAGCGTTCGCGAAGATCGCTATCGGACGTCCTGTCCCGCGCGGCGCCCGGCCATCCCGGCCAGCGCGATTGGTATATTGCCCCAAGAGCTTGTCAACAACATGAATATACCATAAAATAATGTTTAAAATTCGTCAAATAAATCAACTACTTTTTATCCCGGGCGTATCCGGCGTGCATGTGGTGCCGTCGGGTCCCGTGCGGCGCGCTGAAAACAATTGACAGACGGCGGTTCATGCGTTATCAGGAGGAGAGGAGGATGGCAGTCGTGCTGAAATTTCTCGATTATTTCTTCCTGTGCTTTCACACCGCCTTCACTATCTTCAATATGACCGGGTGGATCTGGAAGCGGACAAGGAAGCTCCACCTCGCGACGGTGCTTCTGACCGCATCCTCATGGTTTCTGCTCGGGATCCGCTACGGCTGGGGGTACTGCTTCTGCACCGACTGGCACTGGAAGGTGCGGGAGGCGCTGGGCCGCCCCATCATGTCCGACTCCTATATCCATTTTCTTATCCTTGAGGTCACCGGCATCGACACTCCGCCGGGGATGGTGGACTCGGTTACGATGGCGGTCTTCGTCTTCTGCGCGACGATGAGCATTGTCCTCAATGTTCGCGATCTGGCCAGGCGGCGTTGTTCCAGAAAAAGCGGGTGATGATTCCGGGTTATTTTACGCAGGGCAAGCAATCAGGCTTGACGCGCTTTTTGTCCGCGTGGTAGTCCCGCTCGGCCTTAGCCAGGTACGCGGCGGCGCCGGCCCGGGTTACCAGGGCGCCGAAGTCGGCGGGCGCGGCGCCCTTCCCGCCGAACATCCGCTCCACGACCATGGCCCCGATCTTCTTCCGGTAATGTATGATATCTATAAAGCTGAAATTATTCTCGGTTATGGCGCCGGGCCTGCTGAAGTCCCAGAAGTCGGTCAGCTCCGCGAGCCGCGCCCGCGCCGTGTTCATGAAGGCAATGTCGTCGCACAGGTAGGACCATGCATGGCCCGGGTTCAGGAATACGGTCAGCCGGATATCGTTCTTTTCGCACAGGTCGACGATCTCCCTGATCTCACCGATCGTTTCGTCAAGCCTGTTCCTGCAGATCGTGAACACGGGGAGCCTGAATTTCGGATCATGCTCTTCCGGGTGGAGCGCAAGGTTCTTTTCCTTTTTAACAAAATCATATTCGCCGGTGCCCAGCAGATCATAGGCGGCGTCGGTGCCGTCAAATTTTATCTCATGGAGCATGCCGGTATCCGGCGCGAGGGTCAGGTAGGTGTAATAGAATTTGACCTTCTCTTTAAAGGTCTCCGGGTACATTGTATTGCGCACGAGGTTTTCAAGCGGCAGCATCTGGAACGAAAAATAATCAAGGCCGAGGAGCACGTTCTTTACCCTTACCCCGCTCCCGAGAAACAGCTTCAGGGTCCTGAGGTTTTCCGACGCAACGCCGGAGACTACGGCCATGTTGTAAAATTTTCCCCCGGTCGCCCTGTTCAGCGGCGCGATCGGTATCTGGCTCACCCGTGAAGAGCCGAAGACGAAGGAATCATATTTCGCCGGGTTCCTGAGAATATAGTCGGTCTTGACGAACCGCTCATTGGGGCAGATCCACATGGAGTCGAAGTCCTTCCGGAGCACCGAGAAGGGGTCCAGGATGAGGTTATACGCCAGCAGCGGTATGACCGACAGGACCGCGACCAGGATGATTTTTCCCATGAGTCGTTTCACACGCGCACCCTAAAACCTGAAATAGATAAACTGCCCGGACCCGCGCACCCCGAGCATCAGTATGCCCGAGCAGAGGCAGACATACAGCGCCCACCGCACCCATGCCGGCAGGGGCTTGATGAGCTCCCTGATGCTGCCGCGGGTCTCCTGGATATAATTAATGACAAAAAGCAATATAATCAGCAGGATGATAAGGGAGAACTGGACCAGATCCTGGATCAGGAATATCTTCAGGAAGTTGCCGCCCAGGCAATGGGTGATCATATACCAGCCGTCCTTCACGCTCCGGACGCCGAAAAAGACGCCGGTGTACGCGAAAAGGCTGAACGCAACGAATATCATCCATGCGTTCCTGGCGGTAATCAAAAATCTTCTATATAAATCCCCATTTAATCTTATGCTCCCCAGCACGAGCGCCGCGGTCCCGCCGGCAATCGCCGCGACCCGTACTCCCTGCCCGACCGTTATTCCCGCCAGGCCCGGCAGGAACACGCCTGCGGCACAGGCCGCCGCCAGTATGAAGAACACGGCAGCGGGGACCCGGGCGAGCCCGCCGAAGAACGCATCCTGTATCCATGCGCGGGGCTTCACGGTGATGGCGCTCATCACCATGATAAGGCCGTTCAGGGAACCCCAGAGCACGAAGGTCCATTGCGCCCCGTGCCAGAGTCCGCTCAGGGTGAACACCACCAGTATATTGATATAGTGACGCCACTTCGGCACCCGGTTGCCCCCCATGGGGATATACACGTAATCCCGGAACCATGAGATAAGGGTCATGTGCCACCGCCGCCACATCTCGGCAAGCGACTTCGAGAAGAAAGGCCTCCGGAAGTTCGGCGACAGCTTGTATCCCAGCACCTGCGCCGCGCCGATAGCCATGTCGGTATAGCCGGCGAAATCGCAATACACCTGGAAGGGAAAGAGGTAGATGGCGAATAAAATCGGCATGCCGGAAAAAGCTTCCGGCCCGGCCTGTATCTGGCTCACGTACAGGCTGATATGGTCGGCGATCACCAGCTTCTGGAAGAAGCCCCAGGCTATGAGCTTCAGCCCGTTTGTGAAGCGTTCGTAATCATATTCAACTTCTTTGTAAAATTGCGGAAGCAGCGTGGTGGAGCGCTCGATAGGGCCCGACAGGAGCACGGGAAAAAAGCTGATGAACAGGGCGAAAATCCCGAAATGCCGCTCGGGCCGGCGCGTCCCCCGGTACACGTCAATGGTATAGCTCAGGGCCATGAAGGTGTAAAAGGATATCCCCACCGGCATGATAACGCTCAGGGCGGGCACGGTGTAATCAGCGCCCAGTGCGGTGAACAGGTCTTTCAGGCTGTTGTTGATAAAATTGAAGTATTTTAACGCGGCGAGTATACCAAGGTTTACGACAACGCTCAGCGCCACCCAGAGCTTCTTCACGCGCGCGGGCCGTTCATGCATCAGGAGGGCGGTGGCGTACACGACCACCGTGGACGTCAGGATGAGTACGCCGTAGCGCGGGTCCCATACCATGTAATAGAAGTAGCTTGCGGCGAGCAGCAGCATCCACCGGAACCGGTGCGGCAAAGCGTAGAACGCGCCGACGACGACGGCAAAAAATATGAAATATTGATATGAATTAAAAAGCATGCTCGTTGTTCCGGTTTTTTCCCCATGGATAATTCCCGGGCCCGAAGCGCCGGGAAATTACGAAATATCAAGAAGCGTACCGATAAAAGAAGATGTCAAGTAATTTGTTTCACTGGCGGATCAAAATCCGGTCTGTTCATCTTTTAAATCGGGGACCGGGATGCTCTTGATCGGGCCGAAGGGGGCCGCGGGCAGGTGCTCGCTCCATTGCCGCTCCGCAACGACCAGCCGCTGCGCGGCCTCGTTATACCGCACGACCACCTCGTGCCCGCGCCCCTCGTTGCTCGTGGTGAAGCCGGAAAGCGTCCCGCCGATCATCTGCCTGTTGAACTCTTCAGGCTTGAATATCTTCCTGACCCTGCCGTAAAACACTCCTATCACGTGACGGTGCAGGCGGTTCCCGTTGATAACCAGCGCGGCCTCGGTATAGGGCTCGCCCCCCTGGTCAACGCTGGAGAATTCCCACGTGACGAAAAGCCGCGCGGGCCGCTCTTCCCGGACCTCCTCGCGCGCGCTCTTTGCGCAGCCGGCCGTCGCCGCGCAGATAATGGCACCCGTCATAATTGCGAGCGCGGCCTTGACAGCGCGCCCGGGCGACATGTTACGGTCATTCCTCATCCCTGGATCCTCCCCGGGGCTCATCCCCCGATCTTCGACATAAAGCCGGTGCTCACCAGCGCCGCGCAGCCGCCTTCATCCGAGGCGCAATCGAGGCTGTGCCCTTCATGCTTCTGTTTCACTGCCGCCAGGATTTCGCGCGCCACGGCAGCGTCATCCGCCCCGCTCCGGAGAAGCTCTTTTAATGCGTGGTCGGCCCCGGAATGGAGGCAGGTCTTGAGACTGCCGTCGGAGGTAAGGCGGAGACGGTTGCAGGACCCGCAGAACTTTTTCGACACGGGCGGAATCACCCCGATCCTGACCGGATACCTGCCGCGGTACTTGAAATTATACATCAACGCAACGCTGGTGTCGATGGCCCTGTTGCGGTCGAGGTCTCCCCTCGCAGCGAGCTCCTCGATAAAGCGGTCTGACGGCAGGAAAGACCCGCCCTGCGGCTCCGCGGTAAACGGCATCCGCTCGATGAAGCGCAGGGTCACGTTCCGCTCCTTGAAATACTCGAGAAAATCGTCGAGCTCGGCGATGGTGTCGCCGGAAAGGACGGCGTTGATCTTCACATCGAAATACGACTCGGCAAGCGCGCTGTCTATGTTCCTGATGACGTCTTCAAAGCAGTCCCTGCGCGTGATCGACCGGTACCGGTCCCGCGACAGCGTGTCCAGGCTGATGTTGAGCTTGCGCACCCCATGGTCTTTTAAATCGCCGATGAAATCGCCCAGCAGGGTGCCGTTGGTGGTGAGGCACAGCTCCAGCGCCGGGAACATCTCCCGCGTCTTTGCCGCGATATCCACGAACCCCCTCCGGAGCAGGGGCTCGCCGCCGGTAAAGCGCACCTTCACCACGCCGAGGGAGACGAAGATGCCGATGAGACGGATGAACTCCTCGTTGCGCAGCACCTGGTCGTGGGAGAGGAGCGCCACCCCCTCCGGGGGCATGCAATAGGCGCAGCGCAGGTTGCAATGGTCCGTGATGGAAACGCGCAGATAGTCGTGCTTGCGCAGATACGAATCGGTCAGCATGCCGCTATTGATCATCCTTTATAATATGAGACACTAATGCCATGCCGGTTACACTAATTTTATTGAAATACATGACAAGTACTTTATTCGAATACTGCCCGGAAGCGCGCAAAAACGGAGTGCTGGCCTCACTTTATCGCCACAAGATGGATATTTGTATGGTCGGGGAGCCCGACATCCCCTTCATCCCCTGAATACCTGTAAACCCCTTCCACGAGATGTTTCTCCTCGGTGAATACCACTTTTGAAAAGCCCGTCTCGAGCAATAACCGCTCTATCATCGGCTTGTTGTAGATCCACTTGTGGGCCATACCGGGAACATCTGTTTCACCGTAGATGTGCCAGGCCGCTTTTTCAAGGGGGAAGCTGAACCGTTCCCCGAACAGCCCCAGCAGCCCCTGCCGCCTGCCGTTTCGGGAATACAGTGAAACGATCCTGTCGAAATCAGGCGTCCGGACGACCAGCAGCCCTCCCTTCCCGAGCTTCCTGAGCCAGTTGTTCAGCACGTCCTTTATCGTGTTCCTGTCAAAATGCTCAACGATGTCAAACGCAACGATCTCTTCAACCGATTGGTCCTCGCAGTAGGGATCGAGGTTGTCAACACTGCCGAGGATGTCCGGGCGACACGATGCGTCGATATCGATGTTTACGAACCCGGCTATTTTCTTGTTCCCGCATCCAAGATTGAGTTTCATACTACACCTTTAATTAACAGGGCGCCCCGACGCTGGCGCTTGCGTTCGGTACGGCCGTTTTCATGCGGGGAACGCAGGCCGGTCCCGCCGCATCGATCTTTAAACGACAGTCGATGCCATCAATAAATTCTGTCAATAATTGTTTCATATCAGGCACCACCGGAGAAGCAGACCACCTGATCATCTACCATCAGAAAAAAAGCTTGACAAGCAATTAACGAAAGATAGACAAATTTTTTACTCAAAAATTGGCGGGACAGTCAAGGCCTTTCTCAACCGGCATACAACACTAAATCTATGCAGTTAAACGAACTACAGCGATTCGCGAAAAACTTCACATTTAAAATATTATCCACAATAATCACCGGACTGATATCCATATTTATCGTCCGCCACCTGTCCAGCGCGCTTTTGCCGGAAGGCTTTGGCACGTACAATTTTCTCCTCACCTATACATCATATTTCATCTTTCTCACTTCGCTCGGTACCGATATCGTCGCCATACGGATGATGGCCGTTGAAAAAGAAAACTTGAAAAAGATCCTGGGATCGCTGATCACGCTCAAACTGCTCCTCACCTTCGCCACGTTCGTTATAATGCTCATCCCGATGATTTTCGTGCCGAATTTACGCAGCTTTGGGCTTATTCTGGTCGTTTTTGCCGCCACGATACTGCCATTCCCCTTTTCCGTCCAGTGCGTATTTGAAGCGACAAAACGGATCGAATTCCCCTCCCTCATATCGATCGGGACACAGCTCCTGACCTATGTTTTACTGAGGGTATTCGTCAATTCCCCGAATGACCTCCTTGCCATAGGACTGGTACTGACAGCGATAAACAGCTTGATCTTCATCCTCCACAATATCATCTTTATCAAATACTACGGCATGTGGAAATTCAGCATCGACAGGATATTATGGATAAATTTCCTGCGAGACGGCTTCATCATCGGCTTTATCCAGGTAATTGTCAACATGAACCACTACTTCAATGTGTTCCTGCTGCATTTCATGAAAACAGACTACGAAGTGGGCATATTCAGCGCCGCCTACAGGGTCATGTTCATCATCATTTCCGTTATCGCCATATTCCCGAATCTTATGACACCGATCCTGTTTGAAAACTATAAATTAAACCTCGAAAAATACAAATTTTATTTCGATCACTACCTGAAGTTTATCGTCTTTTTCAGCTATTTTACCGCATGCATGTCATTCTTTCTCGCCGAACCGATACTGGACATCTTCTACGATCTGACCCAGTACCGGCAAAGCATCACGGTATTCCGTATTCTCACGGGATCGATATTTCTCGTCGGGTTGAATACCCCGTTCAACGTCGGGCTGCTCTCCATGCATAAAGAAAAAACACTCCTGAAGATCATCATCGTGTTATTTACGACAAATTTTGTGCTGAACCTGCTGCTCATTCCCAGGTTCGGGATATACGGATCCTCCATGGCCACGGTCACCGCGGATTTCATCTGCATCCCGATATATATATACGTGTACAGGGCTATCGTGCCGGTGCGGACAATCCTGAAATACTACCTTCTTGCGACAGTATCGATCATTCCAACGGCACTGGTCCTCCATTTTCTGGACATCAATTTCATCCTGGAAGCGATCATCGGCACGGTGACGATGATAGCTTCCACCCTGCTCTTCAGGGGATATACGCTCAAGGAAGTACAATTTATAACCGGCACCCTGTTCAATCTTAAAAATGACAGCCGGTAACGCGCAGTGGCCTGCGACATCATTATGACGCAAGGTATTATTATGACATTCGCGGAAATCATATGAACATCGCATTTGAAGCATTCGCACTATCCCTCGACAAGGTCACCGGCGTCGGCAACGTGGCGTTGAAATACATCGAGGAGCTGCAGAAGATCGACCGGAAAAACCGCTATTTTGTTTACACCAAGGACGGCCTCAACCACGCCGACCTGTATGAAAGCAACTGGACCCACGTCGATTACATGACCCGGCTGAAGCGCGCCAAACTGGCGGTGCGGAAGTCATGGGTGCGGCTCACCGCGGCGCAATCAAGGGATCCGCGGGCCGCGCGGCTGGCAGTGATCATGGTACTGAGGGCGACCAAGATGTTCCTTGAAGCGCTGAACACTGCCTGCTTTCCGTTCTGGTTGGCCTCGTCGTTCAGGAAGCACGGGATCGATGCCTATTTCGGGACCTTCGCCGATTTCTTTCCCCTCCTGTTCCCCTCCAGGACAAGAAAACTCTGGCTCGTCCATGACCTGGTCTGGAAGCTGTATCCCCGGACGCAGCAGAAGCGCAATGTTCTCAGGGGCCTTCTCGTTACACGCGGCATGAAACGCGCCGACCTCCTCCTTGCGGTGTCCGATTCCACCAGGAACGACATGATCAGGCTGCTGAACATACGGAGCGAGATCATCACCCTGCACAACGCCGCCGACCGGGCGATATTCTACAGGGCGGACAGGGCATCGACCGCGCGCGTGAAAAAAAAATACGCCATCAGCGGGCGCTACATCCTTTCGGTCTGCACCCTCGAGCCGCGCAAAAACCTCCCCGCCCTCCTCGACGCGTATGCCGCGATGAAGGGGCGCGAGAGGTTCCGGCTTGTCCTGGTGGGGATGAGCGGGTGGAAAAATACGGAGCTGTTCGATATGATCGGACGGCACCCGGCGAAAGACCGCATCATCGTGACCGGGTACGTGCCGGCCGAAGACCTCGCGCCGCTGTACGCCGGCGCGGAAGTGTTCGCATTTCCCACTCTCTATGAAGGCTTCGGGCTGCCCGTGCTGGAGGCGATGCAGTGCGGTTGTCCGGTCATATCGTCAACGTCCTCATCGATCCCCGAAGTGGCGGGAGACGCGTGTGTCCTGGTGGACCCTCATGATGTCACGGCGCTGGCCTCGTCCATGGAACGGGTGCTGTCCGACAAAAAGCTCCGGGACGCAATGGCCAGGAAGGGCCTGGCGCGGTCCGCCCTGTTTTCCTGGGAAAAATCGGCCGCCCGCCTCCTGGAGATCATCGAGAAAAAATGACCGCGGGACCCGGGGACGCGTTCACTCACCCCCGCGGTCGGCGAAACTCGAAAAATTCCGCTTGAACGCGGCGTTGCCCGGCCGGAGCCGGCAGGCCGCCGCGTACATCCTGAATGCCTCGTCGCGTCTGCCGGACAGCTCGCAGAGTATTCCCAGGTTGTTGTACCCGGCGGGCTCGCGCGGGTCCTCGGCAACGACCTCCCGGAACAGGATCTCCGCCTCGCCGAACCTGCCCTGCGCCGACAGCTCGACCGCGCGGTTATTGATCACCGCCACCGGCGATAACGAGCGCATCCGGGTAAAATATTTCTGCGCCGAAAGCCTGATTACGGGCGCGCCTTCCGGGCCGACTGCCGCCGCGCCCGGTCCCGCGGCGGCATATTTCCGCTCCACCGGCACCGCCCGGTAGGAATAACACGCTGTCATGGCCATCACGGCCGCTGCTGCCGCTATGCGTATCAATGATCGCCGCATGGACCCTCCCCTTACATTCATACGAACCTGATTCAGGGAAGTGTCAATTACAAAACATCCCACGAGAATAGTACAACCAGACTCAAACGGCAGGATATTCATCTATGGTTTCCGGGGCCCTTCCGGCGGGCAGGCGGCAGGGACCCTGCCGGTCCCGCCGGGTAAACACGATGTTTTTGCGGGACGGACGAGCGGAATGGCCCCGAAAACCCACGCAAAAAATCTTCACCGACATAACTTGTAACAATCCCAAATAATAATTGACTAATTCATTTATCTGCATTGAATAGTGAAACACCTTAAATCTAACCCCGGAGAAGCACCACATGTCGAAAAAGAACCTGATACCGATACTGACCCTGGCGATAATATTATCCTGCTTCAAAAATTCAGAGGGCCTCAAGAAGACCGACATCCCGTCGCTCGTAAACCACTTCCTCGCGATGCATGTCCAGTACCACTCCCTGAACGACGAGCTTTCAGAGCGCATCCTCGACAACCTGATCATGTCGCTTGATTACGGCAAGTATTACTTCTACAAAAAGGACATCGAAGGCTTCAAGAAATACCGCACCACCATTGACGACGCGATCCTCAACAACCGCTTCGAGTTCATCGACGATATATATTCCGTGTACAAGAAGCGGTTCAAGGAGAGCAACCAGCTCATCAACGAGCTCATGAAGGGGAAATTCGACTTCTCGGTTGACGAGAAGATAATCGTGGACCGCGACAAGACGGAGTACGCCGAGACGAAGCAGGAGATGCGCGAGCGGTGGCGCAAGAACCTGAAGCTCCAGCTCCTGAACTACCTGTCATCGGACCAGAGCGTGGCCGAAGCCAAGAAGAAGCTCCTCAAGAAATACGACCTCGTGACCAGGCGGGTCGACGAGATCAACGACGAAAAGCTGCTCGACCGGTTCATGAACGCCTTTTCCATGGCGCTCGACCCCCACTCGAACTACCTCACCCAGGAGGAGAACGAGGACTTCAGCATCTCGATGAAGCTGAAGCTCGAGGGCATCGGCGTCCGCCTCAAGTCTGATGACGGCTTCGTCATCGTCGAGTCGATCATCACCGGCGGCGCGGCGGACAAGCTCCCGGAAAAAATCAAGCTGAAGCCCGGCGACAAGATCATCGCCGTGTCCCAGGGCGACGGCGAAGCGACGGACGTGGTGGACATGGACCTGCGCGACGTGGTAAAGCAGATCAGGGGAAAGAAGGGCACCGAGGTGCGCTTGACCATACTCCGGGAGTCGGGCGAAAGCAGCAAGCCGATCAGGCTGATGGTCCCCATCGTGCGCGAGGAGATCAGCCTCAAGGACAGCGCGGCTGAATCCGAGATATTCTACATCAACAACGACAAGAACAGGAAGACGGGATACATCAAGCTCCCTTCTTTTTACTATGACAAGGAGCGGGGCAAGAGCTCTTCGGGCGACGTGCGGGAAATTTTATTAAAGCTGAAAGCCGAAAACGTAAAGGGGATCGTGCTCGACCTGCGCGGCAATCCCGGCGGGCTCCTCAACGAGGCCATCGACATCGCCGGGTTCTTCATCGAGTCCGGCCCCGTGCTCCAGATCGTGGACGGCAGGAACAAGCCCCACGTGGTGTTCGACAACGACGAGAGCATCGTGTACGCCGGCCCCCTCGTGGTGCTGGTCGACAAGTTCAGCGCCAGCGCCGCGGAGATCCTCGCGGGCGCCATCAAGGACTACCACCGGGGCCTGATCATCGGCCCCGACAACACCTTCGGCAAGGGCACCGTGCAGTCGTACAACGAGCTGCCGCAGAAAAAGGGCGCCATCAAGATAACCATCTCCCTCTTCTACCAGCCGGACGGCGCGTCGAACCAGCTCACCGGCATCGTGCCCGACATAAAGGTGCCCGACCTCACCTCGATATGGGACATCGGCGAAAACAAGAACCGCTACCCGCTCAAATGGAAAAAAATAGAGGGCGCCGAGCACAAAAATTTCCTGATGGTCACGCAGGGGATGGTGGCGAAGCTCGCCGCGCAGTCGGCGGCGCGGGTCGGCGGGAACGAGGAATTCAGGAAGCTCTCTGAAAAGATAAGGAAATACCGGGAGCAGATCAACAGCAAGGCCATCAGCCTGAAGGAAGAGTCCGCGATCGAAAAGCAGAAGCAGAAAGAGCTGGAAAAGACCTTCAGCAAGGAAGACGGGAAGAAGCTCATCGACCTTGAGAAAGACCTCTTTTTGAAGGAGGCCTCCAGCATCGCCGGCGACTACCTCGGCATGGTGGCGAAGTAGGCATTAATGAAGGCGGGGTCACGTGACCCCGCCTTCTCACATCCTCGCAACATACTCCCGTATCTTCTCCACCGCATTCTTTGTTGTTTCCACGAGCGGGTCCCGCACCCCCCTCCGGCCTTCGGCAAGCCGAGCGCAATTCAGACCTCCTGTCTGCGCTCGGCACTGCGACATCCTGTCGGGAGCCTCCCCCCGCTCGCGGGGGAGGTTAACGATGAAAGATATTTGTTATTGAATTTTTTTATGAATATATCGTCAAATTTACCGGAAAAATTTGACAAATTATAATAACACTGTTATATTAACAATGTTATTATAATAGGACACTAATTTATCAAATGCCACGAACACCCAGATCCCCTGAAACAGTAGATATATTCAGGCAGAATATTCTCGATGCCGCGTTGAATATTATTGTTGAAAGCGGTTTCGAGAGCCTCAGTATGCGAAAACTTGCGGCCAAAGCTGGATATCACAGCAACCACGCTCTACAACTACTATATGAGCAAGGATGACCTTTATTTTTATATACGCATGCACGGATTCGAGCTCCTGTATGATTGCCTTGACCGGGCGTGCGCGTCGCATGACAGACCCCTTGATAGGATTAGGGCCGCGGTGGAGGCTTACCTCCGTTTCGGGTTCCAGAATATGGATTATTACGAGGTAATGTTTCTGAGCAGAAGCGTGCCCAAGTTCCTTGACTGCGTTGGAACCCCGCTCGAGGAGGTTGCACGCCGCGAAAAGAACATCTCGATCCAACCCCTCTTTCTTGTAGCAGAAAAACTAGCCGAACTACCCGATTCATACGGGTCCGATCCCCGCTACCAGGCTGTCAGGCTCTGGACTGAGCTGAATGGTATTGTGAGCCTGCATAACAGCAGGCTCCTGCGCGAGGTGGAGGACGATGTCGACGGCCTGGTATCACGCCTGGCGTCCGACATATGCGAGAGGTTCGGCGAGTGAATATTATTTAGTAATGAGGAGGTAGCTCAATGCTGCTTTATACGAAGATTTCCGACAGTAACCGCAAATCACCCACGAATCTGATGATCCACGCGTTTCTCCGCTTTGTCGCGGGGAACTTCAACCACCGGAGGTCGCTCAAGCAATACCTGAAGTCCTCGGATGGCTGGCTGAACTTCTCCGTGGGCATGCGTACCGAGAACAGGTCCGTGGAATGCGGCATCGCATTCCGCGACGGGGCCGTGACCGTGTCAGGGACCATCCCGGCCGATGCCGGAGCGACCGTGGTATTCAGGGGCGACGCCGCCGCGAGAAAGCTCCTCACCGGGACCCCCACTGACATTATCCACATGCTGCTGGAGAGCGACATGCGCATTGAGGGCAGCGTCATCTACCTGAACCTTCTGTCGTTTTATCTATCGCTCATGTTCGGCAGGGTCCAGATAAACGCGATGGCGGGCGAACGGAAAAAAGACAGGAAAAAGCTCCTCGCGGCATCACCCGTCCCGAAGAGGGAATTGAGCGATGGCCTCGCGGTGCGCAGGGCCACCAGGCTGAAATGCCCCGACAGGCAGCGGGGCGTCAGGTACCTGGAGGACCCGTATCTCCCGAACTATTCCCTCGATGACTTCCCGCGCCTGGAGGGCTTTCTCGATTATCACCTCTCGGCCAAGCCCGAGATCTGTCCGGAGATGGCGCGTCTCGTCACGGAGTGGTACCGGAAGCACGGGTATGAAACTGACGAGAAGGGCCGGCCCTGGGTTCCCGTGCTCCGCAAGGCTCACTCATACCGGTACCTCATGGAGAACCGCACGCCGATAATAGGAGAGCAGTCGCTCATTGCCGGCACCACGACGAGCAAGCGGATCGGCTGCCCGGTGTATCCCGAGGGGAGCGGTACGCTCATATGGAACGAGCTCATAACCATCCCGCACCGGACGCACAATCCGTTCGATATCACCGAAGAGACCAGGGAGATTCTGCATAATGATATCTATCCCTACTGGATGAAGCGCAACTTCAGGGAGTGGGTCAGGACGAAGTACCACAATCCGCTCTGCCAGCAGATTGATGAGCGTTATGCGCTTTATTTCAACTGGAAACAGGCGACCATATCCCACACCATTCCCGACTTTCCGAAAATGCTGAGACTCGGCACCACGGGCATCATCCGTGAAATTAAGAAGGAATTGGCGGGGAGGTGCGATGCTGAAAAGAAGGATACGCTCCGGGCGATGGTGCACTGCCTTGAAGGCCTGGCGGCATACGGCCGGAACCTTTCTGCGCAGGCCGGGCGCGATGCCGAGGTCGAGCGCGATCCCGCTCGCAGAAAGGAACTCCTGAACCTGGCGAACATCTGCGCGCGCGTGCCGAGCAGGCCGGCGCGCACCCTTGACGAGGCGGTGAACTCGATCTGGATCACCTGGGTGGGATGCCACATGGAGAGCATGAACGCCGGCCTGTCGCTCGGGAGGCTCGACCAGTGGCTCCAGCCGTATTTCGAGGCCGACATGAAAAAGCTCAAGACGAAGCCGGCGCGGGAGGAGTACACGAAGCACGCGATCGAGCTGATAGGCCATTTCTATATGCGCTGCACGGACCACTTTCCGCTTACCCCCGACCTTGCCAACTGGTATTTCGGAGGGAGCTCATCCGATCAGGCCATCACCCTGGGCGGCGTGACCCCGGACGGCAGGGACGCTGTGTGCGACATGACCTACATTTTTCTCAAGGTCACGGAGATGCTTTCCATCCGGGACCCGAACGTAAACGCTCGCTTCATGCCTGGCGTGAACAGCGACACTTACCTGAAACGGCTCTGCGAGGTGAATCTGGTCACCGCTGCAACCCCCTCCATGCACAATGATGCCGCCATGGTGAAGTCGCTCTCAAAGATGAAATATGACATTAAGGATATTCGCAACTGGTCAGCCACGGGATGCGTGGAGCCGACGCTCTCGGGCAAGCATATAGGCCATACCAACATGCAGATGATGAACATGGTCGCGGCCCTGGAGATGGCCATGAACAACGGCCGCCATCCACTCACCGCCTGGAACCTGGGGCCGGAAACGGGAGACCCGGCCGCGGGCGATTTCAAGACATTTGACGAGTTCTTCGAGGCCTTCACGAAGCAGTTCCGGTTTCTCATCGATCGGTCCATCGAGTACAACCACATGCTGGGCGAGGCGCACCAGGAGCTCCGTCCCACCCCGCTTCTCTCGGCCCTCATCGGCGGGTGCATACGGAAGGGAAAGGACGCGACCAGAGGCGGGGCGACGTACAACAGCTCCGGGACGGCGATAATCGGCCTTGCCGATGTGACCGATTCGCTTATGGCCATCAAGAAGCTTGTATTCGACGAAAAGAAAATCTCCTTCCCGGAGCTGAAGGAAGCGGTGAACGATAACTTCGCGCGCAGACCAGACCTCATGTCAATGGTGCGCAAAAAGGTCCCGCTCTTCGGATCGGGCAGCGAGGAAGCGGTCGCCATGGCAAACCGAATAGCGAAATGGGCGCACGATTACTATGGGAGCCTGCCGCACTACCGCGGCGGGAAGTACACCACCGGTTTCTGGTCGATGTCAAACCATGTCGCCTTCGGCACGCTCACCGGGGCGCTGCCGTCAGGCAGGCAGGCGGGCAAGGCGTTCACGCCGGGACTCACGCCGCAGCCGTTCGCGTCAAAGAGCCTCCTCGACAACGTGCGCGATGTCGCGAAGCTCGACCCGGTGAACATGAACAATAATATCGCCTTCAACGTCAAGGTCGTGCCGTCAGCATCGGATCCCCGGGAGAAGACCGTTGGCGACATGTTCTCCTACGTGAAGACCTTTTTCGACCTCGGCGGAATGCAGATGCAGATGAACGTGGTTACCACCGAGATGCTGCGCGACGCGATGGCGCACCCGGAGAACTACCGGAATCTCATCGTTCGAATATCGGGCTACAACGCATATTTTGTGACGCTGAACAGGGACATGCAGATAGAGCTCATCGAGAGGGCGGAATACGGGATATGAAAGACCCGCTAATCCTTGAAATACGTGGCAATTCCCTGGACGACGGACCCGGCATTCGCACCGTGGTGTTCTTCAAGGGATGCCCCCTGTCATGCGCCTGGTGCCATAACCCGGAGAGCAAACGCGTTCAGGAGGAAATTTCGTTCGATGCCGGGGAATGCGTCGGATGCGACACCTGCATCCGGACGTGTCCCGAGAAGGCGCTTTCGCGAAAGAACGACGGGTTCGTCGATCGAAAAAAATGCACCCTCTGTTTCAAATGCGTCGAGGTCTGCCCGTCAGGGGCCCTGGCGCGAGTAGGGCGGCGCATGTCCGTTGCCGAGGTCGTCAATTCCGTGGCGAAGGACCTTCCCTTCTTCAAAAACTCCGGCGGGGGAGTGACCCTTTCAGGCGGCGAGCCTTCGTTTTTCATGGACTTCTCATCGCGTCTTCTCGCGGACCTGAAAAAAAAGAAAATACATACCCTGATCGAAACCTGCGGATTCTTCCAGTGGGAGGAATTCAAGAGGATGCTTCTGCCGCACCTTGACGCGGTGTATTTTGACCTTAAGCTCATTGATGACGCCGACCACAGACGGTACTGCGGCGTGTCCAACGCAGGGATCCTTGCCAATTTTGAAAAGCTGTCCTCGCTCCCGGCCGCCGGAAAGGTGACGGTGCTTCCCCGCACCCCCCTGGTGCCGGGGA
Source organism: uncultured Spirochaetota bacterium (assembly GCA_963827275.1). Taxonomy (GTDB): domain Bacteria; phylum Spirochaetota; class UBA4802; order UBA4802; family UBA5550; genus RBG-16-49-21. The sequence continues at coordinate 14,853 of CAWHAA010000007.1, read as the reverse complement.
TCACCGATACCGACGAAAACATCGCAGGCATAGCCCGCTACCTGGAAAAACACGGGATAAAAAAGGCGGCCTTGCTTTCGTACAATCCCCTCTGGTATGAGAAAAGCGGAAAGATCGGGGCCCGCAATCTCCTCGCCGATAGGGCAGAGACCGCGAAATGGATGGACCGGGAGAGGATCGATCGCTGCAGGGCCATCTTCGCCGAACACGGGATTGATGCGGGTTAAGACTTCTGAAGCACGGAACGCAGATTCATTAATTTCTGGTCCTCGATTTCCCTGACAACTTCCTTGCTACTAGTGCTTATGGATTGGGATGATGATGATATCTCCTCGATCGTTGCAGACCGCTCCTCTGAGCGAGCCGCTATATCCTGTATGAATTCGGACATCTGATCTGTTGATTTGATAAGCTGCTCGGGAATCATCGCGAGTTCGGACTGCAGGGTGGTGATTTCTTTCTTTATTGACTGGTTGGTGCCATCAATGATGCTGTTCGTTTCAAGGTTCTGCTCGTAAACCGTGCGGATTTCGCTCTGTATAAGGGAATTGACCTTCTGTATCTCGTTGACGCTCGACTGGGCCCTGTCGGCGAGCTTTCCTATCTCCTCGGCGACGACCGCGAACCCCCTGCCGGCCTCACCTGCGCGTGCTGCCTCGATTGCCGCGTTGAGCGAAAGCAGGTTTATCTTGTCAGTAATGTCATCGATGATCTCCTGGGCGTTTATAATGCTATTCGTTAGTTCGAGGAGCTGGTTCGTCTTGTTGCTGCTTTTTTCAAGAGCATTGGTCATCTTGCCGGAAAGATCGGCGAATTCGACGCCCAGGTTTTTCAGCAGAAGGTCGGTCTTGTCGCGCATGGTGGCCACAAGCGCGAGCCAGTCATTCATGATCTCGTCGAGCTTCGCCTGCATCGCCAGGTCGGCCTCGTTGGCTTTCGTGAATTCATTAAGACTGAGAACAATTTCCTCCGACGAGTTGGAAAAATACTTCATCTGGCCGACCAGCTTCAGATACGTCTCCCCGGTCCGCCGGGAGAGGTCAAGCGCTTCCTCGCGCTGGTCCCTGAGCATTTCATTGATGAATTGCTCCCTCCTGCGGGTGTCGACTGCGTTATCCATCGCTATCTTTTCGGCCCTTACCGTGAGCGTATTGTACGCATCGCGTGCGAATCCGATTACAAACAGCGCAACGCCCATCGCCAATGAAGCTTCTCTGACGATGGGCGGAAAAAAGGAATATGACCCTCCGATCAGCAGGGCACCCGGCAGGGAAAACTTATATTTTCCCGATTTTACCAAACGCCATTCCATGCGGTAAAGATCCTGGAAATGCGCGGAGATCAGTTTTTTGACTTCTCTGTAGCCAAGATCCCCGAGTCCCTTACCGGTGATTTCAATTATCTTTTTCTCATTGCGTTTCGCAATGGATACCCTCAGTTTCTGCCAGAGAAAAATCCTTTCATAATTGATATTGAAAATGTGATTCAGGGTGTTTAACGTCAGGATTTCCCGCACCCCGGGGCCGGGCTTGTCCCCGGCGGCCTTTACGAGCTTATTGTCCGCGTCAAAGGCGAACCTGCATTCTTCCGCGTAGTGAACCTTCTTGCCGAAGGAGTCGTACAGCAGTTCCAATGACTCTATATCATATAGATATCCCTCTTCGTTCATCCGGTAGCTCTTCCCGTCATAGAAAACCGGATACTGGTCGGGCAATAGCGGCAATTCACTCCTGGTCGCGCTGAGCTTTGCGTAATATCCCTTAAACATCGCGACCCCCATCGAGTTGGGTAAGGCCGCTACGGTTGAGAAGTAATCGGTTATACCGGTATGATAAACGGATTCCCTGCCGGGATAATAGACCTCCTCTTTCCCTTCTCTCCGCACCGTGAGTTTTTCCGGCCGGTTTAATTCGGGGTGGTCCATGTGGGGAATATACTTATAGATATATTTGGCCCAGAGGCATTGCTCTTTCTCCCAGAAAAATTTTTTCGTCTTTGAATGGCCCTCGATCACGCTGGCGTAGTATTTGGTAAATTGGCCTACCATCTTTCCGATCACGTGCATCGGTGTTATGATAATGGACAGGGAACCGGTACGGTCCAGATTGAGTTCGAACGAGGAAGTCTTGAGCGCGATTGAGTCGGTCACGCCCTGGACGAGACTGAAATCCAGGTTTTCATAGTATGACAGGGTGAGGTACTGAACCGCCAGATACAGCCTCCATGATGACTTGTTCGGTATAGGGTGTTTTTTTATGTCCCGGAGATGTTTTTTGGTGAAGCCTATTTTCGCAACCACTTCATTATACGTTGCCTCGCCCTTGTCATGGTAGAGGAACAACATAAAAGTGTATAGATACTGCCACGCCATGCCCCGCGGCTTTCCATCAATATAATTTTCCTCGTGAAGGTCATTTTTCTTCGCGTATTCTTCCATGTAGACGGCCCTGTCAAGCCCGCCCCGTTCCTGCATCATTTTTAAATGATATTCCGCTATTTCCCTGTAATTGGATATGTTCATAGGGTATCCCCGAATTTCAATATCTGATTATATAAATTAGTAGTATTACTACCTGTCTTATATAAATGTAGAAAATAAAATGTCAAGGTGATTTTATTACCCAAAATATCACCCCAATCAAACAAGTTGTTTGTCTTATGGATTTTATTACCCTATATCCCCGAGAAGAATTATAAGGTACAATTCCAACTGCTACGCGTGAGTATGGTTATATGATAATTATTATCAGGGGCTTACTATTTATCACGCCCGCCTCGGTGATCGAGGGAGAGAATATTTACAATGGCATACGCCCGTTCACATCTTCGCAATATACTCTTTTATCTTTTCCACCGCGTTCCCGGTGTTCACCACGAGCGGATCAACCCCGGCGCGCATGAGCCGCACCCGCAGCGCCTCGATGTCGCGCAGCCGCGACGGACAGCAGAGGTCCTCGATGAACACCACCAGCTCGATCCCCTGCCCCTTCATCATGGAATAGAAGAGCTCGACCCGCTCCCCGACGGTCCGGAGCGACGGACACCGCGGCCGGTAGGAGAAGGCGTCAAGGATCTCGCCGAGAAGGTCCGGCGATTCGTGGTTGTACGACATGTCGAACTGCCGCCGCCCGCCGCAGGCGTCGTCCTCGACGATGCGGCACCCCGCTTCCTCGAGCTCGTCAAGCACGGGCGCGCCCGCGGCGAAGCCGGCGTACACGAGCACCGGAAGGGGCGGCGGCGGGACAGGGCCCCCGGCCGCGTTCATGGCCTCCAGCAGGGAGGCGAGCTGTTCGGCGACCGCCGCGGGCGGGAAGACCGCCGCCGCTTCGTGCACCGCGGCAAGGTCCGCACACGAGAGGAGGCCCGGCCGCCCGTTCCGGAGCGATCCGATCCCCGCGCACCAGCCGGCGGAGCGCGTTATACTCCGCGGTGACCGTCCTGAGCCGCGCCGCGTCCAGGGACGCTATCCCGCCGCAGCCGGTCGCGGCAAGGAGCTCATCCAGGGAGGACGCCATCGCGCGGGCGGCCGCTTCGCCCCACCCGGGAGGCGACGTGAACTCGAACAGGGGGACGCAGGGGCGGCCGAGCCCGTCCCTGCCGGCGCACCCGCGCGGGACGACGATGCAGTCATATATGCTCCCGATGTCGCCGATCCCCGGAAGGCCCGCGGCCGCGCAGCAGCCGCCCGCCAGAGGCACCCTGACGGGCACGAGGCCCAGGGACGCGGGGATCTCGGCCGGCAGGATGTCGCACACGGTCCCGGCCACGCGCGCGCCGCTCCGCTCGCGGAACCCGGCGATGATCATGCTGAACTGGCAGACCATCTCGCGCAGGGGATCAACCAGATGGGAAAGTAACGGCTCTTTCATATAATTTTTAAAAAAATGTTTGTAATAAAGCAGATATCTCATTATCCTTGTTTTTTGCAATAATAAAATCGAGCGAACGACCCGGAGAAACGACATGCCGACGGCCACATCACACAGAAAGAAAAACCCGCGCCGGCCCTACCTTTCGGTAGTGCTGCCTGTTTATAACGAGGAAGAGAACATACGGATGCAGTACGAGCAGATCATCAGCGCCGTCAAGCCGCTCAACGTCACCTATGAGGTCGTCTTCATCGACGACGGCAGCATCGACAGGTCCGCGGAGATACTCAGGGAGATCGCCAGGGCCGACCGCACCATCAAGGTCGTCGTGTTCCGGCGGAATTTCGGCCAGACCGCCGCGATGTCGGCCGGCATCGATTTCGCCGCGGGCGAGATCATCGTGTTCATGGACTCCGACCTCCAGAACGATCCCCGCGACATCGGCACCCTGTTTAAAAAAATAGAGGAAGGCTACGACGTGGTGAGCGGCTGGCGGGTCAAGAGGCAGGACAAGTTCCTTTCGCGAAAGCTCCCGTCACGGATCGCGAACTCGCTCATCGCCAGGGTCACCGGCGTGCAGCTCCACGACCTGGGCTGCTCGCTCAAGGCCTACCGCGGAGATTTATTGAGGCAGGTGAACCTGTACGGCGAGATGCACCGCTTCATACCGGTGCATGCGTCCTGGCTCGGGGCGAAAATAACCGAGGTGCCGGTGATGCACCATCCGCGCCGGTTCGGCACGTCGAAATACGGCATCATCCGCACCTTCAAGGTGCTCCTCGACCTGATCACGGTCACCTTCCTCGGCAAGTACTCGACCAAGCCGATCTACGTGTTCGGCGGCACCGGCTTCATCATGCTGCTCCTCGCCTTCGCGAGCTTCGCCGTGACGGTCCTCATGAAGATATTCCTCTACCAGTCGATGTCCCGGAACCCGCTCCTGATCCTCACGGTGCTCCTCATCATACTGAGCGTGCTCTTCATCCAGATCGGGATCCTGGCGGAGATCCTCATCCGCATCTACCACGAATCGCAGGACAAGCAGCCCTACAGCGTCCTCGACACGGTGAACATCGGCAAAAAATAGCCCCGCGGCGCCCCGGCTTATTTCTTTCCCTGGAACAGGAACTTCATCGGGTTTTTCTTGATCTCGGTGGCCACGTCATCCAGCGTCTGGGAGGTCTTCCGCATGCTGCCGATCATGTTTATGATGTCCTGCTGCGAGTTGCTGAGAATCCCGTTGATGTTCGCCACGCTGTCGGACAGGCTGGTGATGAGCTTGCGGATGTCGCCCCTGCTCTCCTGGGACACCTCGCGGTAGAGGGTAACGATGGCCGTCACCTCGGTGAGCAGCGTGTTCACCCTGCCCATCATCTCCTCCAGGCTCCCCGACTCGATCCCCTCGAGGACGTCCCCTTCCCTCAGGAACGCGCCCTTGCGCTCCGGGTTGCGCAGCTCGACCACCGGGTCGCCGATGACGTTCTGGTTGCTGATCACCGCGGCGCAGTCCTCGTACAGCTCGATCTCTTTACTGATGCGGAGGGTCGCCAGGAAATGGAGCGCCGGCTTGAAGAGCGGCGTTATCTCCACGACGCGGCCGAGCTGGTAGCCCTTGATCTGGACCGGGGTCCCCTTCTTCAGCGAGGTGATGCTGTTGACCCGCACGTACACGTCCATGGTGGAGGTAAACAGGGAGTAGCCCAGCCTGACGAGGATAAAGAGGATGATGACGAAGGCCGGGATAATAATGAAGAGCCCCACCCGGTACTCGGTCCTGTTCAGGCTCTGTCTGATGTTCCCGAAAAAAGATCGCAGGTCTATGCGCATCATCATGCCGCCTTCTAAAGAATATCCATGGGCCCCGACAGCGAAACGGTCCGGAACTGGACCAGGTACGGGTTGTCCGACCCGAGAAAGTCCCGCCGCGTGCCCGAGAAAACGATCCTTCCTTTATACAGCATATGGAAGGTATCGGCAAAATCAACAAATTTTTGCGGGTCATGGGTCATAAAGATGACCGATTTTTCCGGGCTCCCGGTCCTGGCCGACAGCACATCCATGAAGGAGCGCAGGTCGAGCGCCGAGTGCCCCACCAGCGCGTGCTCCATGATCAGGAGGTCCGGGTCGTTCACCGCGGCGCGGCCGTACGCGGTCCTGAGGATCTGCGAGCCGGAGAGGTCGATGGGCCGGGCGGCCCGTTTGTCAGGATGTGCAGGTCGCGCATCATGCGCCCGGTCATCTCCCGTATCTCCTCCGGCGAATACTCGGAGAAATATTCGAGGCGGAGGGCTATGTTCTGCTCCACGCTCATGTTCGATATGAGCCCGTACTCGCCGTGGAGGTAGCCGATCTCGTTTTTATGCCTGAGCTTCGCGAGGTAGTCCAGGCCGCGCGTCGGGGCGCCCTTGTACCGCACCTCTCCCTCGTACGACTCATCGAGGCCGATCATGAGCGGCGACAGGGTCTTCAGCCCCGAGCCCTCCACGCCGAAGAAGACCGCGTTCTCCCCCAGGGCGATGGCGAACGAGACCCCCGCAAGCGGCTCGTCCGCCGCGCAGGACACGTTGCTGAATTCAATGAGCGTGCTCATGCGGCTACTCCAGCCATGTAAAATAGAACAGCACGGAAACGACCACGTTCAGCACCACGATGATAAAGAGGGTGCGGCTCACCGCGCGGGACACGTATATCGGGATCTCGAACTTCGACCGCGGCATCATGCCGTAGTAACAGCTGATAAGGGGGATGAGCAGGCCGAAAAGCAGGCTCTTTATCACCGTTGAAAGAAGGTCTTTCAGGGTGAAGGAAAAGACCAGGTTCTGGAAAAAGGTCTCCACCGGGATGTAGACCAGGGTGAGGGAAATGAGGTACCCCCCCAGGAAGGCCGCGATGTCGAAAAATATAATCAGCGAGAAAATAGAGACGATCGAGGCGGCAATGCGGGGTATGACGATAAAAAGGCGCGGGTCGATCCCGGATATCTCGAGCGACAGGATCTCCCTGCTCCATTTCTGGGTCGCGATCTCGGTCGAAATGGCGGTGCCGGAGCGGCTGATAACGATGAGGGCCGTCACCAGCGGGCCCAGCTCGCGGGCGATGATAATGACCAGCAGATTGCCGAAGTAACCCGCGATGCCGAACTTCGGCAGGTTGGTCATGCCCTGGATGATGACCACGCCCCCCACCAGCCCGGCGATGACGATGGTAATCGGCAGGGCATGGATGCCGGTATACACGATCTGGCCCAGCGTTATCGCGTTCACGGAGCGCATCCGGATAAACTTGAGGGACTGGAACGACCGGAAGATGCTGGTGACGTACGCCCAGAAATCGCCCGCCCCCTTCAGGTAGCGGAGGAGCGACGCGCCGACAGCCGTGGTCAGCAGCTCGCCGCGCCTCCCGATATTTCCCCCGTCAGACGCCATCAAGCACCCCGCTGAATTGTCCGATAGTAGTAGAGATAGTATTCGCGGGGACGATATTTAAATCAATTACATTTTACAAGAAAAAAAGATTGATAATCACGTCCCCCTATTATGTCTTGTAACACGAACCGGAACCAGCTATGAACATCTCCCGCAACCGAGCCATCGTCATACTTTTGACCGCAGCCACCCTGCTGGTGGGCGGGATCGTCCATTACAAAACGCTCCTCTACCTGCGTGACTGCGCCATGGGCCTCTACATAGAAGCGGCGGAGACGCTCTTCCCGCAGGGCGACACCTTCACCGTGATCGACCACGGGAAGTACCGGCGGCACCTCAGGACCTATGCCGGCCTCCCGCGGGGCTTCCTGTACGCGGGCGGCATCCTCATGTACCGGGCCGGCGCCGACGCCGACCTGGGCGACGTGGCGGGGGCGATCGTCCCCTTCACCGACTACCTGCGCGCGTCACGGCTCGCGGCGGCGATACGGGAATACAACGGCTTCAGCGGGAGCGACATACCGGCGGGAGCCGCCCTCTTCATCCCCGGGCCGGCGCCGGCCCTCCAGCCCGACCCGAAAAATTACGCCATGCCGGGCCTCATCACCGCGCGCGGCCTCTACTTCACCGCGACCTCGGTCGGGAACAACACGATCCTGAAGAACCTGGAGCGCTACCGCGGGCTGGGCATCAATACCATCGTCTTCGACATCAAGGACATAAACGGCGACCTGACCCATTACAGCCGCGTCCCGGAAGCGAGGGAATACGGGACCGACGCCAAGCGCGCCATAGACAACATGCCGAAATTCATCCGGACGCTGAAGGAAAACGGCTTTTACACCGTGGCACGCATCGCCGTGTTCCACGACCACCTTCTCAGGAAGCGGGACCCGAAGCTGGCCATCCGCTCCCGGCGCGGCGGCGTGTGGAACGCGGACGCGAAGGAAAAGTGGTGCGACCCCACGAACAGGAAGGTGCAGGACTACAACATCAACCTGGCGGTCGAGCTCGCGGAGATGGGCGCGGACGAGATCCAGTTCGACTACATCCGCTTCCCCACCACGGGCAACCTGGAGGACGCCGATTACGCCTACAGCTTCGGCCGCATGTCGAACGACCGGGCCATCACCCATTTTCTGAAACGGGCGCACGAGAAGATCGCGGCCCGCAACGCGCGCTTCTCCATCGACATCTTCGGCGTGGTCGCCTGGGGCAAGGCGGTCGATATCGCCAGCACGGGCCAGCGGATCGAGCTGCTGGCGCGGCACTGCGACATCATCTCCCCCATGCTCTACCCGTCGCACTTCAACGACGATTTCGACGGGTACGCGAAACCGGGCGACAATCCGTACTATTTCATCTACAGCGGATGCAAAAAGGTGATCGCCCTTTCAGGAAAGCACGCCATCGTCCGTCCCTGGCTCCAGGCGTTCCGGTGGCGGGTATCGAACTACAACCGGCAAGTATATCCTCACCCAGATCAAGGCCACCAACGAATCCGGCGCGAACGGCTACCTCTTCTGGAACGCGTCGAACGACTACGACACGGTGCTCGACGCGCTGGAGGAGATCAAGGGAGTGAAGACGGCAAGCACCGCAGGAGAGTGATCCATGCTATACGACCTTGGCGACAGGAAGATCATTTTCGAGGGCGGCGACTGGTTCGTCGCCGGCTCCGCCGACGTCATCGGCGACGTGCGGATCGGGAACAACGCGAGCATCTGGTGGGGCGCGGTGGTGCGGGCCGATGAAAGCACGATCCGTATCGGTGAAAACTCCAACATACAGGACGGGGCGGTGCTCCACTCCGAGGCGGGCCACCCCCTCTCGATCGGCAGGAACGTCACCGTGGCGCACAAGGCCATGCTCCACGGCTGCACCATCGGCGATGATTGCCTCGTCGGCATCGGGGCCGTCGTGCTGAACGGCGCGCGGATCGGTTCCCGCTGCTTCATCGGCGCGGGCGCGCTCGTGCTTGAAAACGCCGTCATCCCCGACGGATCGATCGTGCTGGGAATGCCGGCGAAGGTGGCGGGGACGCTCTCAGAGGAGCATATCAGGCAGATAACGCACGCGGCAGAGCATTATGTGAGGAATTTCAGGGATTACAGGAAGAACCTGAGGAAGCGGGATTAAACCGCCCCCACTATCCCCGTCCAGCGCTTTTTTTGCCGATGCTAGAGGAGTCGGTTGACTCAACATGCCCCATGGGGACATACTCAATAGGCGGCAGGTTCCCTAAGAAAGTATTTCTTTTATCATTTAAAGTTGAATGTGTAGTTTGCAGAAGCAAAAACACCATATCTGTGTTCATATAAGAGCGAGTTATCTTTTTGGACAGAAAGAATCTTAAGCATCTGATATCGAAAACCCAAGGACAGATCGATTAAAACAACCGGGATGCGATATGTAAGATCACAATGCGCATCAAGGCCCATTTTCTTAACACCACATTTTTCCGTTAAGGGGGGAAAATACGTTATAACACTGGTCATCTCAGTCCCGCTGAAAAAATATTGTCTGGTTTTTGTGATAGAAATACAGAACAGAAAAGCCGCATCAATGTTAAGCGCCAATTTGTCTGTAATGATCGGGATTGACGCTCCAATACCAAGAAGCGGCAGATATTCATCCGTCTTGTTTTTTATTTCCTTTTTTGCTGCAGCATAGAAACCACTTATGCTCCTGGAATAACTTAACGTCACAAATTGATAGTGATTGTACTTGAACCCTATGAAAATATTCATCAAATCATTTAATGAATAACATAGCATAGAATCGGTATCGAATCTTTTGATCATTCCCACATTATCAAAAATTATGAAATTCAGAAAATAATCATTCTTTTTTTTTGCGGAAAACTGCCCGAATAACATTTTCAAGTGAATACTCAAGCCATAGGGCATAATGACATGCATTGATGGGCCGAACATGACATTCGAACAGATATTAATCCTGTTTTTATTTTCAAAAGGAATATACGCATACTCTGTTTCTGGCGGAAGAAACGGGTAGGTTATTCTGGTTCCCGGCAACCAGCCCGCATACCACGTGTTGAAACCAAAGCCAATTCCGGCAGCTTCAGCATGAAGAGGGAACAAAAGCAGAATGATAAATAATGTTATAAAGCCGAAATTTAATTTCATAGCCATACGTTCATATATCATGTATATAGCTCAAATAACGAGTCCATCACCATTATGGTGTGGCGCCAAGGGCCCCGAGGGCATCAAGCATCCTGCCGCCTGAAATTTTTCCATCAAGATAGCTGTTATATATACCGCCGTTGAGTAATTTATTCTTTGCCTGCAAATAGGTGAGTACCGGATCAGCGGCAAGCACCAGACCGGCGACGCCGGTGACATGGGGAGTTGCCATTGAGGTTCCGCTAAAATACTCGCATGCAGTTGCGTTTGAATAATAATACCATCGGGATATCACAAAGGGCGAGATATTAATTCCATAACCGGGAACAGTGTGGTTGGTCACAAATCTGAATCCGATGGTTGTATGATCTGTGGCAATAGAGGTTAAATCATATGAATACGTCTGAGTATTTGCATCAAGTACACCCAAATCGGTCACTGGCCTATTCCCTTCTGTATCATATACGAGGAATACATTATCACTGCCATTTTCCAACTGATAGAAATTATAAGCAAAAAATAGCGTTACCATATCAGGTCCATACTTGACAAAGTCAAAGGCCCTGTAGGTGCAACTATCCATATCATTTGAATACAAATCACCGTCCGCAACGGGATTCAGCAACTCTCCAGCGGCGCCGGTATAACCATAGCTGGATAGTGCTACATTAACCACATTAAAGCCCCATCCCGCTTCGCGCTTCCATGATGAAAAATATTCGATAGCGTCAATTTTCTCTGCAGGAAATAAACTCAATACGTTCGATCCCGGTGCCGCGATATCTACGGATGTTGGTCCATAACTTGAGAATGAATCTAAATAACCATTCTGATTAATTGAAGCGACTGAAATAATATTATCCAGATCAAAGCTGGAAGGGTAATTAGGATGGGCCACCTCATCGTTATTCATCCCCTGATTACCCGAAGCGGCCACAAAAAGAACACCATGGTCCCTTGCGTACTGGATGGCATTATAAAGCGCCGGATCATATTCACTTCCTCCCCAACTCGCGTTTATAATCCTTGCACCGTTTTGTATTGCAAACTCAATTGCCCCGACAAGGTCCGAGGTGGCGCCATTCCCGTTCATATCCAATGCGCGCAGAGCCATGATGTTTGATTTCCAGCATACGCCGCTGGTTCTGTTACCATCATTGCCGCTCGCTCCAATGATCCCAGCGACATGTGTCCCGTGACCGTTCATGTCCCTCGGGTCTTTGTCGTGGTCGATAAAATCATACCCGTGCATACAGCCACCAAGATAGCTTCCGGATTCATTCACGCACGATATGCCGTCCCACATGTTGTCACTTAAATCGCCATGAAGATAATTAATCCCTGTATCGATTACTGCGATTATAATATTCGAGCAATCGGTCCTTACATCCCACGCTGCAGACGCATTGATATCAAAGCCGAAAGTGCCGGATATGGCATTGACGGTCTGGCCCGAATTGCGAAGGCCCCATTGATTGTTGAATTCATAATCATTTGGAATTGCGGTGTTATGATACAGATAATTAGGTTGCGCATATTCAATATCCGGGTCCTTTGAAAACTCCGATACCGCTTCCTTCACACTCAGATCCGGGGATATGGTTAATTTTCGTAGTGATGATGATGCACCGATCAACTCACTTTGCAGCACTTTGCCACTTCTGAATCGAATTGCGGTAATTGCTATCCTTTCACGAGCATTTGTCTTGAATTTTACCAAGACCTCTCCCTCCCGATATGCGGCGATTGCTTCGTTATGGTTTAAATTGTTTTTTATACTTGTCATGGATTTATCATTACCATTATAATCGCCACCGTTGCCATATACACTCATGCTTGCGCCAAAAGATAAAAAGGGATTTGTTGTTTTTTTGATTCCGCAGCCACACGCCGGACCGGTATTTGCCACATCCGGTGCGACTATCTCAGGGTTTCTGCCAGCAGGAGCAAGAATATTAAAGACAGAGAGCAAGTCATATTCTTTTGTTTTACTGGAGAATTCAGAATAATTGCACGATTGTATAGTGATAACTAATAATACCAGAAACAACAACTTCATGATTGGGATTATCCGATTATAATGAAACATCTTTCTCGTTACCCTGAATAACAATATAAAACCTCACATGCATCGTTCGGGCCATGTTTACAATAATATAAAAAAAGAAGAAGCCGATCCCACAATCAAGTTGTGATAATATAAAATCATGATAATAAGGATCAGCTTCATATATAATTGCAACTTAATTAGAATTTAGTAAAAATTCAATTCTCTTCCCGTATTAAAAAGATTGTACCCAAACTTCTGGCGTAGGGGTTTCATAGACAATAATAGACCAACTCGTGACATATATGGTTGGATACGAAAATAATGCAAAAGAAAAAGGCGAGTACAGATTGAAAATTTTTGCATTTGCGATACTCGCTACCGTGGGACCGGTAGTTGAGAGAATGTCCCCATCAGTCCATACATACGGATTTCCATTCCCATCAATTATCTCTACTGTGACTAAATCAACAGCTGGACTGTCTTGCGGCAATTGGAAGTTAAAAACCTGCCTTGTACCGCCCCATAGCCAGTAACCATAAAACGGACCGCCCGGTATTGGTACTATTATGGTCGCAGGTGATGATTTTGCTGTTGCCCATTGTCCAGAAGGTGGAACCGAACTAAAAAAATGTGACCATACTCCAGTATTTGTTACCACATCAGCACTATATGTGTTACTAACATTTTCCAGCTCCGCCACTAAATCTTTCGGCATATCGTTTAATTCAATAGAAGGAATCCCGTTTTGAGCAAGATAATCATTAAGAGCATTTTCCCATTTATTACCCAACGCCTTTTTTAAGGATTCCTCAAGAATTACCTGAATATCTCGATACGTTAATGGAGATTTTGCCTTTATGAATTTGTTATCACCGAGTTGAATTGATTCAGCTTTTCCTTCTAAAAATAATTGCTTGGTAACATTTTCAATAACACTTGCCACAACTGTAGATTTGTCGCCATTCGCATTTAGCAATGAAAGTGCTATTGCCGCATCCTGGATATCATAGCAAGATGTGCTAAAAATTGACACAAGAATAAAGAAAAGAAAGAAATGTTTTTTCATATGCCCTCCACAGATAATTGATAAAATAATTATTCCAATATTGTTTTTCCTGATTGGAAAACAATGGAATCTCAAAAACAAATGAATAATTCCGGCAATCTAAAACCGGTTTCATCCGGACTCTTGCTTCTATTCTCTTAATGACATAGGTGGATAGCAACAGTACATTACTTTACTGGCATTTGCATCATTCAGGGAAAAAGTTACATAATTATAGATGGTATTTTAATATTTGTAAATAAGTAAAACAGGATAGTGCAGTATCGGTAATTTTACCGATATCATTTAACTGGCTGGATAGCGGTTTTATATATGTCATTCAAGCATTATGGATAATTGATTCATAGCTTTATTCCAACTAACATGCTTTATGCCCCATGGGTATATGCTCAAGAGGCGGCAGGTTCATACATAATCACGATTTTTTCTTCATGAATTCCACATACCCCGCGTCAACATCGAGCAGGTGATGTTCAAACCACCGCACGACCTCGCGGTCGAGATCGCGGGCGAGCGCGCTCGTGGCCCCCTTCTAATGGAGTTCCCGCTTCATCTTGCTGAATTTCATCTCGAATTTCCGGTGCTCTTTTATGTGATCTGCAAGTACGGGATAATCGATCCGCATCATGAGGTCTTCCTCGTCGCGGAAGTGTTCCGCCACGTAGCCCGCCAGGTATTCCATCATCGTAACGAGCTATCTTACGGACCTGCCGCCGTACAGGGCAAGGTCAAGACTGTCGATCCTCCTGATCTGGCCCCGGTGCTGGCGGTCGATCTCTTCGATTCCGGTCCTGAGGCTCTCGCTCCATACAAGCTTCGCCACAGCTCACCCCGCCCCCACGATCGGGAAGGTCTCGCCCGCCTCCGGGAACACCGCGACTGTCGCGTGCTTCCCGATCTTCTTCACGCCCCTGCGGATCACTTCAGCCGGGTCCATGCACCGTACGAAAAACCCGACCCGCTTCATCTCCTCGTCGGAGAGCGTCGGCACGTAAAAATAGAGGCTATACTGCCGCACCAGCTGGAGCGAGTAGTAAACCAGGAACTTCTCCTCCACGTTGATCCCCCTGCGCGTACGCTCGATGAGCCCCCGCACCCTGCCCGGCCCGATGGCACGGAGGACCGCCTTCAGGATGGGGAGAGGGACCGGCACGCGGGAAGTCTTGATATCGTCGATCCCCCGCTCCGCCCGCATGAACGCCATGACCGCCCCGCCCGGCACGAGCGCGGGCAGGGAATTGCCCACGCACTTCATCCCCTGCTTGAAGTTTATGTCCATGGGGCGCGAGTTGAC
>CAWHAA010000006.1:0-313143 GCA_963827275.1 uncultured Spirochaetota bacterium | reverse complement strand
CACGCATTGCTCCAGGCGAGCGCGGCCATGCCGACCCCGACCCCCAGGACCCAGGGCCGGCCCAGGCCAGGCCAGGCGCGGGCGCCCCACAGGGTCGCGGCCAAGACCAGCACGGTCGATCCCGCCGGCGCCCAGGGGAAGGCCCAGCCAACCGCGGCGCCCGTTCAGCCCCTGTGCCAGGTCCCGAAGCATGGGATCGATGCTCGCACCCACCAGCATGGTCATGCCCGAGTGCAGGGCGAGCCCGGCGAGGACGGCCAGGAGCCAGCCGGCTCCATGGCCTCAGAGGCGGAGGCCGCGCCCGCGGTCGCCCCCTGCCCCAGCAGATTCCGCTGAGCCCAGAGCCCGATCAGCCAGGCCCCAGGGGCCAGTGCAGGGCGACCCAGCCCGCATGCCGACCCTCCCACAGAGCCATCAAAGGCTCAGTCCGGGCCTCCAGGGCCAGAATCAGGGCGAGTGTCAGCAGGCTGGCCGCCGCCGCCCCCAAGAGGACCCCAACCAGGCCGGCAGGGCCGCCGCCAGCGCCAGTGCGAGGGCCCCGAGCTACTGCCGCCAGGGCGTTCGGCAGGTCGCGCCCCACGGCGAAGCCCAGGCTCCCAGCCACCAGCAGTGCCGGGACGGCAAGCTGCTCCACGAACAGGGGCAGGCCTCGGGAGCGCAGGGTGACCAGGGCCCCGGCCAGGATCAGGCCCCCGATCAGGCAGTCGCCGAGGTCCCGGGCGATCCAGTCCCCAGAAGCATGCCGATGACGGCGATCAGGGGGAATCACCGCCAGCCAGTCCCAGTGCGGTGAGCAGGACCACGGGCCAGGGGCGGGTGTCCTCGCCGGGTCGGGCTGCGTCGGGTGGGATACGGCGGGGGTGATGTGGATGGTGGGATACTAAACAGGATTAAAATCTATCATGCTTCACAACACATATCAGCCAATAGTTTGACTCGGGGTTTATGCTGTTTGGCTTCCCATAGAGAAAGCCTGTTTTGCATTTCCAGCCAGCTTTCCGGGGTGGTACCTGTGGCTTCTCCTATTCGAACGGCCATTTCGGGCGTTAGTACACAATGACCATGCACCAGCTCAGATAGGGTTTTCCTGGATATTCCCATACACTCAGAAGCCTTGGTGATGGTCAGATTAAGAGGCTTGATAACATCTTCAAGAAGCACGATCCCCGGATGCACAGGTTTTCTTTTTGTTATATTCATGATGTAGACGGTTATTTCACCTGAATCAGCACGTCAGCCGGAATTTTCAACGTATCGTGCAGGGCACGTATCATCCTGACAGAAAGAGCTTCTTTTCCCGGATAACACTTCTGATACCTTTGACCTGCTCCCTATGACTGGCACAAGATCACTTTGGGATAACCCCATCTGCTCCATTCTGAATTTTATAGATTCAATTGGATCAGGCGATTTGATAGGGAAGTGTTCATCTTCATATTTTTCAACGAGTATTGAAAGCACTTCGAGTTCGTCAAAATCGGGAGAATTGCGTTTTGCATCCATGAGTGACTCAATTCTTTTAAGTGCGCCATCATAGTCTTTTTTGTTTTTGATCGGTTTGATATTCATAATTAAATCTCCTCGGCGTTGACTGAATCATATTGCTTGTGAGTGCCGATGAATCGTATAAAAACGATTTGTGCCGGATAATTTACCTTCACGATCAATCGATATTTGTTTCCGCATATGTTAAAAACAATGCGGTTGGATTTTAATATGCTGGCGCTTCGGTACAGGGCTTTCACATCTGACGGATTTTTCCAGTGTGCGGATCGAACCTCAGCGTACCAGGCTTCAAGCTGTCCCTTTGCGTCAGAATACTCCGGCTTGTCCTTATAGAATTCGACAATCGTTCTTTTAGCAATTATCCTCATAAGTTAAAGTAGTAGTCCGGGACGAACATCGTCAAGAAGAAATTCCCAATTTGGGAACTTTTTCTCCGCATCGAGGGTCTTCATAGTGGGATTAAATGAAAAGTTATTAAAGGAGTTCGAGTCTTATCGTAATGCTGCGGGAAGACAGTATTCGAACCAACCATTTTTTCAATAATTGCATAAAATGGTCGGAAAATAAAAAAAAGGCGCTTCCCGGAGTTCGAAAAGCGCCCATGCTCCCCCGGGAAGACAGTATTCGAACCAGGTTATCGATGATATCCTGCTGGATTTCATGATTTGGATTTTCAATAGTAATTAAAATAAATTTTACGAGCAACACAAATAAATACTTGACCAACCATGATTAAAATGTATATTCAAAGAAGATACATTAGAAAAGAGTAGTGCCATGAAAGTAAAAGTACAAAAATGGGGACATAGCCTGGCTATCCGAATTCCTTCTTCATATGCCAAGGATGCTGGAATTACTAATGGCACAGTAGCGGATATTAAAGTGACCAATGAATCGTTGGTTGTCAAGCCGGTAAAAAAACAATATAAACTTGATGACCTGCTCCGGGGCATTAAGCGTACGAATCTCCATTCAGAGACCGACAGCGGCGCTTCAACCGGTAATGAATCATGGTAAAGTCAAAATCATATATTCCCGGGCGAGGAGACATGGTGTGGCTGGATTTTACACCACAATCAGGGCATGAACAGCGTGGGAGAAGACCGGCAGTGGTGATTTCTCCCAAGACATATAATGCCAAAACAAATCTCGCACTTTTCTGTCCAATAACGTCAAAGGTAAAAGGTTACCCATTTGAAGTTACTGTTCAATCAAGATCCGAAATCAACGGTGTAATTCTCTCAGACCAAATTAAAAGCCTGGATTGGAAAACTCGTAATGCTGAATTCATTGATTGTTTAAATGAAGAGACGATGGATGAATTAATCGCAAAAGTACGTTCTCTGATAGACTAATCCCTGTCCGATACAGTCATTAAAATCATCACATAATCTAATCTGAATAAAAAGGCGCTTCCCGGAGTTCGAAAAGCGCCCATGCTCCCACGGGAAGACAGTACTCGAACCAGGTTATCGATGATATCCTGCTGGATTTTATGATTTGGGTGGTGGAAGTATAAAAATAATCAATTATGTGCTATCGTATGTATTCTTTTCTTCAACTTCTTATACGAGCTTTCATTATCCCTGACCGGGAATCTGTGCTTCCCGACATACACATATGAGATTTTACCTTCATCCATCATCTGGTGCACTCGCTGCCTGGTCACCGAAAGCTTTTTCGCAACCGAATCAACATCAATGAGGTCAGAGGCCACGACCCGTTTTGAGTCCTGGCGCGCTTTTTCATCTGTCAGTTTCGATGTTATGATTTTACTCGATTTAATGCTGTATATCCCTTCACCGCAGGCAGAGCAGAAATATCCGTCAAGGTTGGTGACGGTTATCGGTTCATATCCGGGGTTGCGGTATGTTTCCGACATGCCTTTTTTGTATTTCATGGATCCTTTCGACCCACAGGAAGGGCAATCAATCCATTTTTTATCTTTCATGTCATTTCTCCTTGAATGAGATTATTACCGTTTCATCATCAAGAATTTGAAGTTTAATATAGGCTATTCTGGTAATAATCTTTTTGTGATAAACGTCCTGCCACAAGGTTGTATCAAAATGGCTCGTCATTGACTTGTATAAGTCCGATGCTTCAAGCCTGAGCACCCATTCAGCAAGATCTTCTGATAATAGTGAAAAATCCTCGAAGGCGCTTTTCATGGCTGAAGCGGTAATACGATATCGACCCTCTTTGACCAGGACCTTTACCCGCAACAGTGAATAATGTGCTTTGAATTTATCCATTTTTAATATCTTTACAATGTCAAGATATTAAAAATATACAAAAAGGTCAATAGAAAAATGCTTGATATGGATGGCTATAAAGGAGTTCGAGTCTTATCGTAATGCTGTGGGAAGACAGTATTCGAACCAACCATTTTGTAAATATTTGATGCAATAATGGTCGGAAAATAAAAAGGCGCTTTCCGAAGTTCGAAAAGCGCCCATGCTCCCACGGGAAGACAGTATTCGAACCAGGTTGTCGATGATATCCTGCTGGATTTCATAATCTGGATGGTGGAATAGTGATTGTCAATTTTCAGTCTGCCGTTTCTTCTTCTTTTCTCTCAGAACGATAGTATGAAGATCTTTCAAACCCATAACCATTGCAGTTTTTAATACGTTCTGATAGCCCATTCCCATAAACCGATCAAGATCATGGGCGTCTTCGTAGGCTTCGTGTGTGATGTTCATGGTGATCCGTTTTGTTTTGGCTTTGTATACTTTCTTTTTTCTGTCGGCTTGCATCATGATGCCGGACAAATCAGTTTTATCGTAATATGAAGCATCAATCTGTTTATTCTTTTTCATATCTCATCACCTCATTGAAAATTTCTTTTTCCTTCTTCCTCATATTTCTGACAGTCACGATAGTTGAAGTTTGACGGTTATAAACAACGAGTATATACATGCCTACGTATTTCCCGAAATAGAGGTCAATGTCTTCATCCCTCGTGCTCGGGTAAATAACAACATCAACTTCTTTGTTGAGGATTGATTCTATCGATTCCTTGGAAAATTTGCGCTCATCGAGTCTATTCAGACTATGCTTTGAAAAATTATGCATACATATAATATATGCATAATGTATGTGACTGTCAATTACTATTTCAATGTTACTTGATTTGTGAAATGGGGGATGGATTGCCGCCTTGTGCTAATAGGGTATACTTGCCGAAAAAATTATGAAGTTCGAGTCTTATCGTAATGTAGCGGGAAGACAGTATTCGAACCAACCATTTTGTCAATAATCGCTACAATAATGGTCGGTAAATAAAAAAGGCGCTTTCCGGAGTTCGAAAAGCGCCCATGCTCCCCCGGTAGGACTCGAACCTGCGACCCAGTGGTTAATCCCGACTGCGTCGGGACTCTACCGACTGTCTATCAGCCTTTGAATTGCTTGTTTACTTTTCCATGACTTGATCTGTTTTTCACGGTCCATCGCTTCTGAACGCGTATCATAAGATTCCTGAAAAACCAGTTTCCATGGGCCCATAAGTCTTTTCGTTGAAACTGAGCCTGAGAAAGAATGGGTATTGTGCTGCAATATGCGTTGTTCCAGGTCATGGCTGTGGCCAATGTAGTATTTGCCTGTTGATTCAGATTGCAGGATGTAGGTGTAATATTGTTTCATTGGAATAAAAAAAGCAACAATCATTGATCGTTGCTTTAGGGATGCTCCCCCGGTAGGACTCGAACCTACGACCCAGTGGTTAACAGCCACTTGCTCTACCGACTGAGCTACAGGGGAATATTCACATCATCATTCACCTTCGATCCAGTGGTTAATCCCGACCTTGTCGGGACTCTACCGACTGAGCTACAGGGGAATATTCACATCATCATTCACCTTCGATCCAGTGGTTAATCCCGACCTTGTCGGGACTCTACCGACTGAGCTACAGGGGAATATTCACATCATCATTCACCTTCGTCCAGTGGTTAATCCCGACCTTGTCGGGACTCTACCGACTGAGCTACAGGGGAATATTCACATCATCATTCACCTTCGTCCAGTGGTTAATCCCGACCTTGTCGGGACTCTACCGACTGAGCTACAGGGGAATATGCTCAACATCATCATTCACCTTCGATTCCAGTGGTTAATCCCGACCTTGTCGGGACTCTACCGACTGAGCTACAGGGGAATATTCACATCATCATTCACCTTCGTCCAGTGGTTAATCCCGACCTTGTCGGGACTCTACCGACTGAGCTACAGGGGAATATTCACATCATCATTCACCTTCGTCCAGTGGTTAATCCCGACCTTGTCGGGACTCTACCGACTGAGCTACAGGGGAATATATTTCTCAGGTAACTTGATTGCCCATATAAATGGTGTCAATTATTTTTTAGAAAAATTTGTTTTTCCAGCCTATTTTTATGTTGATAATTTATTATGTCTCGACAATACTATAAACAAACTGATAACTGTCGATCAAAAAAAATGACCATTGCCGTAAAATGTTACTTTTATAAAATTATAAAATGGCCGCGAGATGAATATATCCGAACAGATTAAAAAGCTGGCAAAGGAAAAAAATGCCATCATACTTGCCCACAACTACCAGGTGGGCGAGGTGCAGGACGTGGCGGATTTCAGCGGCGATTCGCTTGAACTTTCGCAGATCGCGGCGAAAAACGACGCGTCCATGATCGTGTTCTGCGGTGTTCATTTCATGGCCGAGTCGGCCGCCATTCTCTCTCCGCAAAAAAAAGTGATCATCCCGGACCCGACGGCAGGCTGCCCCATGGCCGACATGGTTGATGCCGAAGACGTAATCAGGCTCAGGAGAGAGCATCCGGGCGCCATGGTCGTTACCTATATCAATTCGACCGCGGCGGTCAAGGCGCAGTCCGACGTCATCTGCACCTCGTCGAATGCGCTTAAAATCGTTGAACGGGTCGAGGCTGACACCATCCTTTTCCTTCCGGACAAAAACCTCGGGAGCTATGTGCAGCGCTTTACCAAGAAGAAGATCATCGCCTGGAAGGGGTTTTGCCCTACCCATGAAAAATTCACGGTGGAAGACCTTGCCGCTGTTAAAAAACAGCACCCGGACGCCCTGGTCATGGTGCATCCCGAGTGCAGGCCGGACGTGATCGACATGGCGGACGAGGTCCTCTCCACCGGTCACATGGTCAGATTCGTGCAATCCACTGACAGGAAAAAGATTATCGTCGGGACCGAAATAGGGATGATCCACAAGCTGAAGAGCGTCGCGCCCCACATAGAATATATACCTGCAGCCGGCTCATTTATATGCCCCAACATGAAAAAGATAACGCTCCCGGTGCTGCTGCGCGGGCTCCAGGAAGAGAAAACGGTCGTAACGGTAGCGCCGGAAGTACGTGAGGCCGCCCGGAAGGCCCTTGACCGCATGCTGGAGCTGTCATATTAATGGACTTCACTATGCCCGAATCAAAACGCACCGCGGATGTCATTGAAGATCCAGAAAAAAAAGAGGGAGCGGGCCGGATACCGCCGCCTGATGACCTCGGACCCGCCTCTCCTGAGTCGATTGCCGACTCGTTCGAGGAGGACACCAGGAAACAGCTGAACCTCCTCAGGGAACGGACCTTTAACCCGGAGCTCAAGACCCTGGTGGACAGGGTACGCGTGAACGAACCCCCGGTCGATGGCCCCGTCGCTGACCCCGGGCGGGCTGTCTCCATGACGGATGACACGTTCGAGCTTGAGCTCTATCGTCTCTACTACAAGGCCAGGGGGCTCCGTGACAACGGAGAGATAAACATCGCGTTCAACCCGTTCGAAATGAACCGTGAAGCGGCCGATGTGTCTATACAGTATTCGCTGGCGACCTACATCGTCGAGCGCATGCGCGACCTCGCGTTTTCTCCCTTTGCGCTCCTATCGTACAATGTGTCCCTGAAGGCGTTCGCGCCGACCATCCATACCCTTGACGCCTACAGCGTTGAGAACATATCCGTCAGCCTCAGGGACGGGCTCTTCCGGGAGATCCTGTCGCACCCCGAGGGGATAATAATCAATGATGAGCGGATCCATTTTGACCCGTTCCTCGCGAAGATCTTTGCCCATAAAACGGGCGAGGCGCCCCGGCCGGTATATTTCAACATGCTGAGCGGCATCACCGCAGGCATCATGAAGGATCTCCCCCTCGAGGGCACGGCGAGCGTGTCGCCGTTCCTGCCGTCAGCGATACTGATGATCGAGCTGTCCGACGCCGATTCACCCGCGGACCCGGCTGTCATCACCGGCACCATCAGGCAGAAGCTCGCCCTCCCGTATTTTATCCTCAACGACTGCCAGTCGCTCGTCTTTTCGGCAAAGAGCCACGAGGACCTGGAATACGTGTACGATGTACTCGACTACCTGTTCACCGTGTTCCTGCTTCGCAAGGACCGCTCCGGCCTGATAATCAAATCGGTGATACGGGAAAATTCAAACCTGCCGTTCCTGATAAAATACATCATATCAAAACTGAGCAGCACGCTCTACTCTGATTCGGCGATCGTCCATATTATACAGGACACGCTCATCATACTCACGCGCAACGACATCGCCGGGCCGATAAAAGAGAAGATAACCGAATACAGCAGGCTATTTGAGGGCCAGTTCACCATCGTCGAATTCTTTTCGAAGGATTTCGAGGACTCGGTGGACATCATCCAGAAATTCATAGTTAATAATTGACCGGCAGTACCGGCTGAAATATAATGAAAACAAGATACATCACACTGTATGCAGGCCTCCTCGCGGTGTTGCTCGCGTCAGGTGCGCTCCGCGCCGCCGGCACAGTGGGCACGTCCGGCGCCGGCTTCCTCGAGTACGCGATCGGGAGCCGCGCCCTCGGCATGGGCGAGGCCTTTACCGCCGAGGTCGAGGACATTAACTCGATCTATTTCAACCCGGCGGGGCTCGGCTCGTTGAAATATCCGCAGCTCTCCGTCTTTCACCACGAGCTGATAGAGGACTCCAGGCTCGAGAACCTCACCCTCTGTTATCCGATCAAGCGCGGCTTTCTCGGCGTGGCCAATTCGATCTTCTGGGTCCCCGCGTTCGACAAGGTGGATATCAACGGGCTGAACGTCGGCGACATCCAGTTCTACAACGGGTGCCTCACCGTCGGGTACGGGTACGACTTCGACTACCTGTACGTGGGCGCAACGGCGAAGTATATCTACCAGCGGATCGACACGAAAATGGTCCACGCGTTCGGCGTCGATATCGGTATCCTGAAGGGACTCCGGATGTGGACCCCGTTCGACGCCCCGCTGCGGAACTTCCATATCGGCCTGTCGGTCCTGAACCTCGGGACCAAGGTCATGAGCAGCCCCCTTCCGCGGCACATACGCCTCGGGTTGTCCTATAAGCCGCTCAACTGGCTGGGGCTGAACATCGACCTCATAGAAAACTGCATTAAGGCGGACGACCTGCTCGATTTCACCCACGGCTTCAACGAAAGTTTCAGGATGAACATCGGTCTCGAGCTGTCGTACATCGACCTGCTCTTTATCAGGGGCGGATGGCGCTTCAACGATACCGGGACCTATACCGTCGGCCTGGGCTTCAACTATGTCATCAAGAACGTGTCGTTCACCATTGACGCGTCCTTCGCGGATGGGGGCGATTTCACCCCCACGTATTCCTTCAACATCTCGTTCAAGCTGATCCCCAAGGTCGTCACCCTGGAAGACCGCATGACCGCCGAGGACCACTACAAGAGGGGGATCAAGTCATACGTGGGCGACGACATCGAGGGCGCGCTCAAGGAATTCCAGACGACCAGGGACTTCAACCCGTATCACAAGAGCATCGACAAAAAGATCGAGGACCTGGAGGAGATCATAGAACTCAAGAAGCTGAACAGGATAGAGGATGAGAAAGAGAACCTGGAACAAAACAGGCGGTAACCGGGAACAGCGTCGCACGGCAGGCGGCCGCGTCCCGCGCACTGCATCGCGGTGCGTGGGCTGCCTCCTCTTTATGGCCTCCCTCTCCGTTGCCGCGGTGTCAGGGAGCAGGGTCTGCGCGCTGCGCATTCATGACGCCGCCAACCGCCCGGTGGCCCTGACCGTTGAGGTCGCTGATACGGAGCCGCTGAGAATGAAGGGGCTCATGCACCGCAGGGAGCTGCCCCGCGACCGCGGTATGCTCTTCATATTCGACCGCGAGCAGAAGATGAATTTCTGGATGAAAAACACCCTGGTGCCGCTCAGCATAGCGTTTGTCGGCAAAGACGGTGTCATCAAAGAGATATACGACATGAAGCCGCTCGATATATCAGTGACGTACCCCTCGGCGGCGCCCGCACTCTACGCCCTCGAGGTGAACCGGGGCTGGTTCACCTCGAACAATATCTCGGAAGGCTGCAGAATAGACATAGATGGATGCCTCGGTAAATAGGATACCCTCATCAAAAGACGAGCGCGCGCTGCTGTTCGGGATACGGATCCGCGGGGCCGACCCGCAGCAGCTGGAGAGCTCCCTTGACGAGCTGGAGCGCCTGGTCAGGACCGCGGGCGCTGTCGTCATAGACCGGCAGATCGTGAACCGGGACGCGCTCGACGCCTCCTATATCGTGGGGAAGGGATACCTCGACGTCATGGCGGGGATGATCCGCGACCGGGACATCAGGCTTATCGTGTTCGACCTGAACGGGATACGCCCGGCGCAGGTGCGCAACCTGGAAGACCGCCTGAAGTGCCGTGTCGTCGGCCGCACCGAGATCATCATGGAGATCTTCGCGCGCAGGGCGCGGAGCGCGGAATCGAAGATACAGGTCGAGATGGCGCAGCTCAAGTACATCCTTCCGCGCCTGAAGGGGCTGGGCGGCGTCCTTTCGCGCCTCGGTGGGGGGATCGGGACCAGGGGGCCGGGGGAAACGATGCTTGAAACCGACCGACGCCATATATCGAGACGTATCAAGACCCTCAACCAGAAGCTCGACAGGATACAGAAGCACCGCGTCACGGTCCGCAAGGGCCGCCGTGGCGAGGTCATCGCCGCGGTGGTCGGCTACACGAACGCGGGGAAGTCGACGCTCATCAACTGCCTGGCGAGGGACGACCTCTTTGTCGAGGACCGTCTCTTCGCGACGCTCGATTCGTACACCCGCACCGTGTTTCTCGCCGATGGTAAAAAATGCCTGATGGTCGATACGGTCGGCTTTATCAAGAACCTGCCGTCGAGCCTCATCGAGTCCTTCAGATCGACGATCGAGGAGATACGGAACGCGGATTTTCTCGTACATGTCATAGACATATCGTCGCCCGACATGGATTCGAACATACGCACGGTGAACGGCGAGCTGTTTGAGCTCGGGTGCGGAGAGAAAAAATCGGTCCTTTTCTTCAACAAGGCGGACCTTCTTGCCGGAGAGGCGGCGATGAACAGGGTCATAAATAATTACCCGGGCGCAATCATCGGGTCCGCGGCGCGCGGCGTGGGCCTTGATGAGCTGAAGGCGACTATGCTGGATCTGTACGATTATTTCAGCATCGACAAAAGCGCAGCGGCGCGTACCGGAGAGGAGTACCATGATTATTGATGCGTTGTCTGCCGGGGACATTCCCCGGCTCTCCGAGCTGTACGGGCACCTGTCCGGGAAGTGCGTCGATACGGGGACAATTGCGGCGACCTTCCGGAAAATCAGCGGGAATGATGATTATTATCTCCTTGGCGCACGGTCGGATGACCGTTATCTTGTCGGGACCGTGATGGCGGTAGTTTGCCATGATCCTGCCACCGGGGGCAGGCCCTTCATGGTAATGGAAAATCTTGTCATCGACCCCGGGTGGCAGAGAAAAGGCGCCGGGTCGTTGCTCGTCCGCGAAGCGGAATCAATCGCCCGCAAGCGGAATTGCATTTACCTCCAGTTCTGTTCGTCCTCGTACAGGACCGGGGCCCATGCATTTTACGAGGAAGCCGGGTTTGATCCGGGGGAAGTTAAAGGGTTCCGCAAATATTTTTGATGCGTACAGAGATCGTGCAGGTCAGCCATATAATGGTTGAAATTTCCACGGCAGATTTATTATTGACGGATTAGTTTTATGCCGGTTAAATATCCGCGAAATATTAGACGGCAACAGCACTTCATGTCATTTTACTGATAACGTGAATATCCCATACTTGATCTGGAAAGGATTGCGTGATGATTGATAAAATATTAAGCCTATTTTTCGGCACCAAGCATGAACGGGACGTAAAGAAGCTCTGGCCGGTGGTGCATAAAATCAATGCCCTTGAGCCGGACATGAAAAAGCTCACGAATGACGAGATGCGCGCCATGACCTCCGCAGTTCCGTGCCCGGATCGAAAAAGGCGAGAGCCTCGACAGCATCCTTCCCGAGGCGTTCGCCCTGGTCCGCGAGGCCTCGGTGCGTACGCTCGGGATGCGGCATTTCGACGTGCAGCTCATGGGCGGCATCGTGCTTCACCAGGGGAGGATCACCGAGATGAAGACCGGTGAAGGTAAAACGCTCGTCGCGACCCTCCCGGTTTACCTCAACGCGCTCAGCGGCAACGGCGTACACGTGGTCACGGTCAACGATTACCTGGCCCGCCGCGACTCGGAGTGGATGGGCACCATCTACAAGTTCCTCGGGCTTGAAGTGGGCGTGATCCAGCATGACCTGTCGCCCCGTGCGAGCGCCAGATCGCGTACCGCTGCGATGTTACCTACGGCACAAACAACGAGTTCGGGTTCGACTACCTCAGGGACAACATGGTCGAGCACCAGAGCCTCAGGGTGCAGCGCGACGCTCAATTTCGCGATCGTCGACGAGGTTGACTCGATCCTCATAGACGAGGCCCGGACGCCGCTCATCATATCCGGCTCCACCGAGGAATCGACCAAGAAGTATTACCTCATCAACAAGATCATCCTGAACCTCAAGGACAAGGCCGACTACGAGGTGAACGAAAAGGACCGCCACGTGACCCTCACCGAGGACGGCGTGCGCCATGTGGAGCGCCTTCTCAAGATCGACAACCTCTACGACAACAGGCACATCGACACCGTCCACCACGTAAACCAGGCGCTGAAGGCGCACACCCTCTTCAACATAGACGAGGACTACATCGTCAAGGACGGCCAGGTCATCATCGTCGACGAATTCACCGGCCGCCTCATGCCGGGTCGCCGCTATTCCGACGGCCTCCACCAGGCCCTCGAGGCGAAGGAAAACGTCACCATCGCGCGCGAAAGCCAGACGCTGGCCACCGATCACCTTCCAGAACTTTTTCAGGATGTACAACAAGCTCGGCGGCATGACCGGAACCGCGGACACCGAGGCGGTCGAGTTCCAGAAGATATACAAGCTCGACGTCGTGGTCATACCCACCAACATGCCGATGGTGCGCCGGGACTATCCCGACAAGGTGTACCGCACCGAAAAGGAGAAATTCGACGCGATAGTAAACGAGATACGCGAGCTGAACGCGAAGAGCCAGCCGATCCTCGTGGGCACCATCTCGATAGAAAAGTCGGAAAAGCTGTCGCACCTGCTCCACGCGAAAGGGATCATGCATAACGTGCTCAACGCGAAGTTCCACGAGCAGGAAGCGCGCATCATCGCGGAGGCGGGACGGCCGGCGGCGGTGACCATCGCGACGAACATGGCCGGCCGCGGTACCGACATTGTCCTGGGCGGCCGCAGGCTGTACGTCGACGAGCTCGAGCAGCACGTGCCGGTGCATGACCTGAGAGCTCTGGAACGACTTCAAGCTGGCGGTGCTCACCGCCGATTTCGACAGGGCCGACGTGCTGTCCGACCAGATGACCGGCCAGGACAAAAACAAGTCAAAGACGATCATCCGGAACGGACGCGAATGGAACACGAACCACGTCAAGGTGGTAGAAGCGGGCGGGCTCCACATACTCGGGACCGAGCGGCACGAGGCGCGGCGCATCGACAACCAGCTCCGCGGGCGTTCCGGCCGCCAGGGCGACCCCGGCTCGTCGCGGTTTTACCTGTCGCTCGAGGACGACCTCATGCGGCTCTTCGGCTCGGAGCGGATCGGCAATATCATGCAGCGGCTCGGCATGGAGGAGGGGCAGGAGATAGAGAGCCCCATGGTCACGAAGGCGATAGCCAGCGCGCAGAAACGCGTCGAGGGGCGCAACTTCGACATCAGGAAGCACCTGCTCGAATACGACGACGTCATGAACTCGCAGCGTGAATTCATCTACCGCGAGCGGGACGAAATTCTCCTCGGCGAGGACATCTCCTACAAGTTCATTGAATATATCAGTGACGTCTGCCGCGAGAAGCTGCAGGTATTCACCGAAGGAAAAACACACCCGGAGGAATGGGACCTCGACGGGCTGAGAAACTGGATGCGCTTCAAGTTCAACGTCGATCTCGACGAGAAGGGGCTCGACCCGGTGCAGTTGAAATACAGCGAGTACGAGGAGGGGATCATCAACGCCCTTACCGACGCGTACCGGGCGAAAGAGGCGGTGCTCGGCGCGAAGGACATGCGCACCCTCGAACGCATGATATCGCTCCAGATCATCGACACGAAATGGCGCGATCACCTCTACAACATGGACGAGATGCGCGACGGCATCTGGACCCTGAGCTACGGCGAGCGGAACCCGCTTGTCGAGTACAAGATACAGGGGTTTAACCTGTTCAGGGACATGCTCGCCACGCTGAAAGAAGACATCCTTGAATACATGATGCGGGTGCAGGTGGAGCGCATCGTCGAGGAGGAGCCGGTGCCCCAGGCCGCGCCGGAGATCGTCGGGAGCGAATACCATCCCGAGGTCGGCCAGTTCGGCTCCGGCGGCATACCCGTTGCGGCGCAGGCCGCGCCGGTGCGCAGGTCCGCTGGTCCCGCAAAGGAGCCGCAGGCTGCCGCCACGGGCGGCGTCAAGCGGAAGAAGAGCCGCAGGAGCAGGAGGGGATAACCATGGCCTCGACGCTGATGAAAAGCGTGTCCGGGATACGCGCAATTGTCGGAGAGTCGCTGACGCCGGCCCTGATCAACGCGGTCGGCTCCGCCTTCGCGGAATTCTGCGGCCGCGGCACAATCGTGATCGGTCGTGACAGCAGGCCAACCGGGCCGGCAATAGAAAAAGGCCTCGAGTCCGCGCTGGTTCTTTCAGGGTGCAATGTCATCAATATCGGCGTCGTTCCGACACCGACCGTGCAGATCATGGTCGAGCACCTCGGCGCCGCAGGCGGCATCGTCATATCCGCCTCCCATAATCCTGTCGAATGGAACGCGTTCAAGCTGATCAGCAACAACGGCTCATTCCTGACCGCGGGCCAGATTGAAACATTCTTCGCCCTCATGGAAGGTGACTTCACGTATCGCCGCTGGGACAGTGTCGGCGGTGTTGTCAGCGACGGGAGCGCACAAGGCGTCCATATCAAAAAGGTGCTTGGCGCGGTGAATACGGACATCATTAAAAAAATGAAGTTCAGGGTGGCGCTTGATTCAGTGAACGGCGCCGGTTCGGTGATCACGCCGGTGCTTTTACATGAGCTCGGGTGCGATGTCGTGCCGATCAACTGCGACATGAGCGGCATCTTTCCGAGGGGAGCGGAGCCGGTCCCGGAAAACCTTGCCATGCTTTCACGCGCGGTCGTGGACGCGGGCGCGGACATCGGGTTCGCGCAGGACCCGGACGCGGACCGCCTGGCGATCGTGGATGAGACCGGCAGGCCGATCGGCGAGGAATACACTATCGCCCTCGTCGTTGAACACCAGCTTTCCAAGAAGACGGGCAGGGTCGTGATAAATCTTTCCACGACGAAGGCGGTGGAGGATATAGCGGCATCGCACGGCGCCCCGGTGGCGCGCGCGCGCGTCGGCGAAATCAACGTCGTCGAAGAGATGATGCTGCGCGGCGCGCGTATCGGCGGCGAGGGGAACGGCGGGGTCATATCGCCCGAAGTGCACCTCGGCAGGGACAGCCTTGTCGGCATTGCCTACGTGCTTGAGATGATGGCTGTCCGGTCAAAGCGCATCTCGGAGCTGGTCGCCGGGCTTCCCCGGTACGCGATGAAGAAGGGGAGCATCAAGCTCTCCGGCACCGGCGTGGACCCGTCGGTTCTGCCCCGGCTTAAAAATGAATTCGCCGACGAGATGATATCGGACATCGACGGCCTCAGGATCGATTTCATCAAGCGGGCCATCTTCGCCGGCGGCTGGGTGCACCTGCGTCCCTCGAACACGGAGCCGATATTCAGGATTATCGCCGAGGGGAAGGACCCACAGCAGGCGGATTCAATTTACCGGCATTTCGAAAAACTTCTCAGGTGACTCATGACGTGCGGCCGTTCCCCGGCGCGGGGCACGGCAACGACCGGTCCGGCACTCCCGTCAAACCATATAATTTCAGCTTGACAAATCCCCGTAATGACAACAATTATCTTGTTTCTCCGTTTTTGTCGTATTAAATTATTATGTATAAGAAGCGGCAACCATGTTCAAGAACAGATCGTATTGCGGTGAATTGACGCTCAACAGATGTTGACCGGCGTGTCGAGCTTGCCGGCTGGGTCGAAAGCAACAGGAACCTCGGCGGGATTATTTTCATCAAGCTCAGGGACGTGAGCGGCACGGTACAGGTCGTGCTGGATTCATCGCTTTCACCGGAAATGCTGAAAACCGCCGACCAGGCGAGGAGCGAATTCGTGGTGCTGATCGCCGGGACGGTGAGGAAGAGGGACGAGAAAAATGTGAACCCGAACCAGCCTACGGGATACATCGAGGTGCTCGCCGGGTCAATTACGGTGCTGAATTCGTCGCTGGTGCCGCCGATCCCGATAGACGCGAAGGACACGATCGGCGAGGAGACCAGGCTCAAGTACCGGTTCCTCGACCTCCGGCGCGAAGAGATGAGAGACGCGATCGTAAAGCGGCACCGTGCCATGCAGACAATCAGGAACTATCTCTGCGGCAACAGGTTCTTCGAGATCGAGACCCCGGTACTGAACAAATCGACCCCCGAAGGGGCCCGCGACTTCCTCGTCCCGAGCAGGATCAGCAAGGGGGAATTTTACGCCCTCCCGCAATCGCCGCAGCTGTTCAAGCAGATACTGATGATCTCCGGGTTTGACCGGTATTTCCAGATCGTCAAGTGCTTCCGCGACGAGGATTTACGGGGCGACCGCCAGCCTGAATTCACGCAGGTGGACCTCGAGCTGTCGTTCATTGACATGCCAACCATCATGACGGTCATAGAAGGCCTCCTGAAAGAAGTGGTGCGCGACGTGATCGGCAGGGAGATCGACATCCCGTTCACGCACCTGACCTACCGGGAGGCCATGGACCGGTATGGCACTGATGCGCCTGACACCCGCTTTGGCCTTGAAATCGCCGATTGCGGCGACATCTTCGGCACATCTGAATTCAGCGTCTTCGCCCAGGCCCTCGCGGTCGGCGGGGTGGTCCGGGGATTCGCGGTGCATGACGGCGGGAAGATCTCACGCAAGATGCTTGACCGCTACGTTGATGAGGCGAAGGCCTACGGCGTCAAGGGGCTCCCGACGTTTAAATACAGCAACAACGCCGCGGAGGGCGGCATATCGAAATACCTGACGCCGGCCGATATCCAGGCGCTCGCCGAGCGCTTTGACCTGTCCGGGCAGGGGACGGTTTTTTTCGCGGCCGACTCCTCCCATGCCGTGTGCGGAGCGCTCGCCAGCACACGGGTAAAGGTCGCACGGGACCTGGGGCTCATTGATGACGACAAGCTCAGCTTCCTCTGGGTCACGGATTTCCCGATGTTCGAATACAGCGAGCAGGACAAGCGGTTTTACTCCAAGCACCATCCCTTCACGGCACCGAAGCCTGAATTCATCACCACGCTTGATTCGCTCAGGCCGGAGCAGGCTGACGCGGTGCTCGCCCAGGCATACGATGTCGTCCTGAACGGCGTGGAGATCGGCGGCGGCTCAATACGGATCAACGTCCCCGAGGTGCAGCAGAAGATATTTGCGCTCCTGGGCATTTCGAAGGAGGAGGCCGACATCAAGTTCTCGTTCCTGGTTGACGCGCTCAAGTACGGCGCGCCGCCGCACGGCGGCCTGGCGCTGGGACTGGACCGCATCATGATGCTGCTGCTGAAGAAGAAGTCGATACGTGACGTCATCGCGTTTCCCAAAACGACCCGCGGCCAGTGCCTCATGAGCAACGCGCCCTCGCCGGTGTCGCCTGAGCAGCTAAGGGAACTCAACCTCAAAGTGGTCGAAGAGTAACATGATCGAAAACAGATTTGAAATCGATGACATATCCATTTTCAAGAGAATCTGCGGTTTCAAGGACAACAATTTAAAGCGAATCGAGGAGCTTTCAGGCGTTGACATCATCCCGAGGGGAAACACCCTGATCGTCAGGGCAGTGAAGGAGAAAAACGAGCTTGCGATAAAGCTCCTGCACGTGCTGAGCGATTTCCTCTATGCGAACGGCGCCTCCTACGAGATCGACGATTTTGACCTGAGGTACATCGCCTCGACGGTCTTCGACGGCCAGAGCTTCACGCCGGAGGACATCAGCAGGCTCAAGATAACCTTCCCGGACAGCGGCAGGTCTATAGCGCCGAAGACCATCAACCAGGCGCATTACATAACGGCCATGCAGAACTACCCGATCACCATCGCGACCGGGCCGGCAGGGACCGGGAAGACATACCTCGCGGTGGTCATGGCCCTGAAGAGCCTTGTGGCCGGAAAGGTCGACCGCATCGTGCTCACCAGGCCTGCGGTAGAGGCGGGGGAAAACCTCGGGTTCCTGCCGGGCGACCTCATACAGAAGATCAACCCGTATCTCCGTCCACTGTATGACGCGCTCTTTGACCTGCAGCCCTTTGAAAAGATATCCAAGCTCATGGAAAAAAACATCATAGAGATAGCGCCGCTCGCGTACATGCGCGGCCGCACCCTCAATAATTCGTTCATAATCCTTGACGAGGCCCAGAACACGACAATTTCCCAGATGAAGATGTTTTTGACAAGGCTGGGTAATAATTCGAAATTCGTCATTTCGGGCGATGATACCCAGATTGACATCGAAAAGCCGAAGAAATCGGGCCTTCTCCAGGCGATGCGCATCCTGAAAGACATCAGGGACATACGCTTCATCCGTTTCACAAGGGAAGACATCTCGCGGCACCCGATAGTCGAAAAAATAGTTGCAGCCTACGAAAAGAGCGGC
The DNA here is from genome assembly GCA_963827275.1 of uncultured Spirochaetota bacterium. Taxonomy (GTDB): domain Bacteria; phylum Spirochaetota; class UBA4802; order UBA4802; family UBA5550; genus RBG-16-49-21. Next base: position 294,468 of record CAWHAA010000006.1, on the reverse strand, counting down.
TATGGTGAATAATTCGTTATGAAATCATCTTTTAACAAAGCCATGCATTCCCTGCGGAAGACCTTCGACAACAGGAATATCAGGTTGTCGATGGTATCGGTGTTGGTGATCATACTGATATCGACGGTCCTCCTGTCCATTAATCTCTTCGGCACAGCGTACGAGTACGAGGTCGGCGACATCGCCGACGAGGACATCCGGGTTTCGCGCGACATAGAGTATGTCAACGAGCAGGAGACCGACATCGAGCGCAGGCGGGAAGGGGAGGCGGTGCCCATCGTCTTCGACAAGGACGCCTCGGTCCTGCAGAGAAAGCTTAACATCACCGCCGCGCTCGTCAACCACGCGATTGAGACGCTGAAGCAGTTCCCGCCCGCGGGAAACGATTTTAATTTCCAGGTATACGCGATGAAATCGCGCATGCCGCGCTACCTGCATTTCAACGACGCGGTCCTGTCCGAGGTGCTCCGGTACCGGGACCACGCAAAACTGAAAAAGATCGTTTCCCGCATTCTGATCTACATCTACGATGACCCACAGATGGGCATCCTTGACAAGCCGTACGAAAATCCCCTGATGATCAACAATAACAACGTGACGGTGCGCCTCATAAACGCGCCGGACGCGGCAGACGAGGTCTCCCGGACCCTCGATAGCCTGAAAACGGCGGACGATATAAAGAGAAATTTGCTGGCCGTGTGCACCATGGTCGCCCCTGACCTCCAGAAAACCGCCGTCCCGGCGGTGAGCGCGATAATCGGCGGCATACTGGAGCCGAACCTTTCCTTTAATTTAGAAGAGTCGAAGCGGCGGATCGTCGCGGTCATAAAAAAAGTTCCGCCGGTGGTGAACAAGCTCAAGAGGGGCATGACGATAGTGCGCGAGGGCGACACGATAACCCAGGACATACTGAAAAAAATAGCGATTTACAACAAGCAGACCGCATCACTGAACATAAGCTTCATATTCGGCATACTGCTTATTCAGGCGGTATTTTTCTTTATCTTCGGGTACTTCCTTTTTGAGTTTAACAAGATATTCCTGCCGGACAAAAAAGCCACCATCATCATGTTCAGCCTCGTGGTACTCTTCATGGTCTATGCCTTTTTCATGTCGCGGCTCGAGTCCCCGGTGAACCCGAAGCTCACGTTCGCCTTCATGCTGCCGATATCGTTCGTGACCATCATCGTTTCCATACTTTACAACAGGTATCTTTCGATAATGATCGGCCTCTTCATCGTGTTTTTCACGACCCTGATCGGCGGGAGTTACATATCGACCGCGATCATAGCGTTCAGCACCGCCTTCATCGGGGTCTTCGTCAATGAAAACGTAGATAAGAGGACAGAGTTTCTTCGAGGCGGGCTGATTCTCGGCATACTGAACGCCATCGTCGTCGCTTCGGTTTCACTCATACAGGAGATCCAGGCGCTGAACGCGAATTTCCTGAAGATCATGGGCATCGCGTTCGCGAACGGGTTTATCAATTCCATACTCGTCCTCGGCATTCTGCCGCTGTATGAAAATATATTCGGCATCACCACGAAGTTCAAGCTCCTCGAGCTTTCGGACCTGAATGCGGACATCTTCAAGGAGATGCTCATGAAGGCGCCCGGCACCTATAACCACTCGATGCTCGTGTCGACGATGTCGGAGGCCGCCTGCAAGGAGATCGGGGCAAACCACCTGCTGGCCCGGGTCGGCGCCTATTACCATGACATCGGCAAGACGGTTGACGCCGGGATGTATATCGAGAACAGGGTGACTGATCCGCGGGCGAAGGTGCTGTCGCCACTGGCGTACGCCAAACTGATAATCTCGCACGTGGATAAAGGCGTTGAAATTGCGCGTAAAAATGACCTCCCGGAGACCGTGATTAAATTCATCCTCGAGCACCATGGCCAGACGACAATGACGTTCTTTTACCACCAGTCGCTTGAGGGCGTTGATCCCGAGGAGAACGAGAACATCCGCAAGTCGGATTTTCAGTATCCGGGGCCCCGGCCGAGCAGCAGGGAATCGGCAGTGGTCATGCTCGCGGATTCCATTGAGGCGGCGGCTCGTTCGCTCCAGAACCCGTCGTATGAAAAGCTCGAGGGACTGGTGCGGAGAATCATCTACAACAAGATGAACGAAGGAGAGCTGGAGTTTTCAGATCTTTCGATGACCGATCTGAGGGTCATACAGGAGACCTTCCTCTCTTTGCTGAAGGGGATTTTTCATTCGCGCATAGAGTATCCGGAAGACTACGACCTGAAAAAGCTCGAGAAGAAAAAGACAAAGAGCAATGGCACGGATTGAAGTATTCACCGAGGGCGTTAAGCTCCCCTACGGGGAAGTGACACGGCAGAAAATAAAGAAAATAGCGGCGGCGGCGGCCGACCGGCTCGTGTTGAATAGCGCCCGGATAACCATAATCATCACCGATGACGCATACATCCGCACCATAAACAAGGAATACCGGTCAATCGACAGGCCCACGGACGTGATATCGTTCGCAAACAGGGACAACCCGTTCCCCGATATAGACGCCTCGCAGGAGGAGATCGGCGATATCTACATCTCCATAGAACAGGCGGAACGGCAGTCACATGAATACCGGGTTTCGCTTACCGACGAGATGAAGCGGCTCATCATCCACGGGATACTTCACCTGGTCGGGTACGACCATGAGCGGTCCGACGAGGACGAGGAAGTCATGCTCCAGAAAGAGGATGAATTATGGAAGAGCATCGTGATATGATCTAGACCGCGTGAATCTTGTCCAGCAAGTCGTTTTTTATCGCTTCCAGCTTCTTCCTCGCCCGAGACTTCCCGTCATTAAGCGACGCGCGGTCAACGCGCTCCTTCACGCTGAAATAAAACTTGATCTTCGGTTCCGTTCCGGACGGCCGCATGGTGACCTTCGATCCGTCGGCGAGAAAGAACTGGAGTACGTTCGACGGGGGCAGGCCGGCTATCGTCTCGACCGTGCCGCGCGCCATGTCCCGCGTGGTGAGGCCCTGTATGTCGTCAAACCGCTCGACCGGTATCGATGAAAATTCAGACGGCGGTGCCGAGCGGAATCGCTCCATGATGAGGCGTATACGTTCGTTTCCCTCAATCCCCTTCAGCGTGATGGTGTGGAGGTCTTCGAGGTACAGGCCGTACGTCAGGTAAATTTCATCGAGGAAACCGGAAAGGGTCATGTTTTTGCTCGCAAGCCAGTCAGCCATCTCCGCGAAAAAATAACACGAGCTGACCGCGTCCTTGTCCCTGACGAACGGCACCGGGAGATAGCCGTAGCTCTCTTCGCCGCCGAAGACGAATTTCGACGAGCCGGTGTCGTCGAACTCCTTCATCTTCAGCGCGATCCACTTGAATCCGGTCAGCACGTCGTGGATACCGCACCCGAAGCTTTCCGCGATCTCACGCTGCAGCTCCGTGGTGACGATGGTCTTTACAACCGCGGCGTTTTTCGCGAGGGTGCCGTTTTCCCGGGAGCGCGAAAGGATGTAATACTCGAGCATGGTGCCGATCTGGTTGCCGTTGATCAGCATGATTTCGCCGTCCGGCCCCCTGAACCCGATCCCCATGCGGTCCGCGTCGGGATCGGTGGCCATGATGATGTCGGCGTTTTCTTCCCGGGCCAGCCGCGTGACCATCTCCAGCGCCTCTTTTTCCTCCGGGTTCGGTGACTTGACCGTGGGGAAGTCCCCGTCCGGGAGCGATTGCTCGCTCTGCACCAGCAGGTTGGTGAAGCCGAAATGACGGAGCACCGCCGGTATGATCCGGTGGCCGGTCCCGTGGAGAGGGGTATAGGCAATCGTTACCGTGGATTCAAGCGGGGGCCTGAGCGCGACCTTTTCGAGGTCGGCAATGTACGCGTCGGTTATCTCGTCGGCGAGATATCTGATGGCGCCCGATGAAAGGCCTTTTTTTATGTCGAGGCGCCTGATGTCCGCTATTGAGGTGACGCGGCTTACTTCCGCTATGATCCGCTCGTCGTGGGGCGGGGTGACCTGCCCGCCATCGTCCCAGTAGACTTTGTACCCGTTGTATTCCGGGGGATTGTGGCTCGCGGTGATCACGATGCCGGAGACGGCGCCGAGATGGCGTATGGCATACGATGCGATCGGCGTCGGGGTGATGTCGCGGAACAGGTAAACCGGGATGCCGTTCCCGGCGAGGATCGCGGCCGCCTCGAGGGCGAAGATGTCGGAAAACCGCCTCGAGTCCCTGGCTATGACGACGCCGGTCCCGGAGGAGGCAGTCGAGCGTATGTAGTTCGCCAGGCCCTGGGTGGCCATCCCCACAGTGTATATATTCATGCGGTTGGTGCCCGCGCCGATGATTCCGCGCAGACCGCCGGTGCCGAATTCGAGGGTGCGGTGGAACCGTTCTGTCAGCTCCTTGTCGTCGCCTTTTGAAATGAGTCCCTCGATTTCGTCTATGGTGCCTAAATCAAAGGGAGGCCGGGTCCATTCATCAATTTTTTTGCGTATTTCATCGTTCATGCCGCACCCCGGTGGAAATGTTGATATAGTAGAATCATGTCCGGGGAACTTTCAGTCAAGAAAAATATTCATCGGAACAGCGTCCCCGGCGCCTCCGGACCGAATATATTTGACAGGATTGCCGTTGCGCCATACAATGAGAACATGAGCGATCTCATTGTACGTGTCGGCGATTATATCGACCGGCATGGGCTTATAGAAAAAAACGACCGCGTGCTTATGTCGCTTTCGGCCGGCAAGGATTCCATGTTTTTGCTCCACGCGCTGCGCTCCATCGGTCGTGAGCGCGGCTTTGAAACAGGCATATTCCACCTGAACCACATGATGCGCGGGGCCGATTCAGACGGGGACGAGGAACATCTTGCCGAATGCGCACGCGCCTGCGGCATGGAGCTGTTCGCGCGCCGGCATGATTTTACCTTCGACGATCACCCCGGCACGTCGTTTGAAGAGCACGCGCGGAACGTCAGGTACCGCACCGCTTCGGATATCGCATCGGCGCACGGGTTCAACAGGATCGCGACCGGCCATACCCTTGATGACAGCGTGGAAACGATACTGATGCGCGTGTTCGGTGGGACCGGCATTCACGGCCTGCAGGGGATCCCGCCGCGCCGCGGCGCGATCATACGGCCGCTCCTGTCGATAACCGCCGCCGAGATATACGGGTTCCTTGAAGAGCATGGCATCGCATGGCGCGAGGACGCGTCGAACAGCGATATCTCGTATGCCAGGAACTTTATCCGCCAGCGGGTGCTCCCCCTCGCGCGGGAGAAGTTTCCCATGATCGCGAACTCTGTGCGCTCGCTGGGCGAGGTGGCGGCCGATACCATCTCGCTTCTTGACCGACTCCTGCTTGAGAAATACGGTGACCCGGTACGGGCGGTCGGGGAGGGGGTGCATATCGACGCCGATATACTGATGAACGATTACCCCGCCTTCTGCCATATCGTTTCGAGGACCATGCGTGAGCGCTTCGGTCACGCGGTGAACCGCGCCATGCTGGATGAACTATACGGGAAGTACGGGATCCCGCGTGCAAACGTCCGTATCTATACCGACAGTAAAATCAATGTTGAAAAGATTTTCAGGGATGGAAAGAGCCGGCTCGTGATCTCACCTCGCGCGCAGCAGGCATCCCGCCACACGGCATGGGAGTACCGCGTCGATCTTGAAAATTTTCGGGAAGCGCAGCTGGATCTCCGTGAAATCGGCATCTCCGTGACGGTGCGTCTGGTTGAGTACGGTTATTTTGAAAAATATTTTAAAAATAGCGGTTATGTATTCATGGCGGTGGAAAATAACGATGAAACAATATATATTAGGAACAGGAGAGCCGGCGACCGTATCCGGACGGCAAAGGGTACGAAAAAAATAAAAGACCTGATGATAGAGATGAAGCTTGACGCCTCCACGAAAGACCGCGTGCCGCTCATCGCAACAGGGGATGCGGTTGCTGCGTGCATGCCCGGCTTTCTGCTTGATGCGCCGAACAGGGTGTCCTCCGATTTTCTTGTAGACAAAAATTCAAAAAAAGTAATTGCTGTCATTAAAAACCGACTCTGAAAGACAACGAACCAGGAGATATAAATGAATAAGACCGCAAAGCAGATAGCCCTCCTTCTTCTCATCGGGCTGATAATTATAGCGATATTTCAGCTGAACCAGACCGGCAGCGACAAGAAGACCCTGAGTTACAGCGAGTTTCTGCAGAAGGTCTCGGCCAAAGAAATTTCGCGTGTAACAATAGAAAATAACAAGAAAATACTCGGGTATTACAGCATCAGTAAACTTGAAGAAATCAAGAAGCCCGACGTTAAAGGGTTCGCAAAAAAGGAGGGGCCGGATTTTGAAACGATAATCCCCTATGAGGACCCGGAGCTCATCAAGACGCTCATTTCCAGCGGGATAAAGGTCGACGGCAAGGATGATGACGACAACAAGCTGCTCAACGGCGTACTCAGTTTCCTCCCCTGGCTCCTCTTTTTCGGATTCATCTGGTTCATCATGATCCGGCAGATACAATCGACAGGGAACAAGGCGCTCTCCTTCGGTAAAAGCAAGGCGAAGCTCAATCCGGAAACAAAAAAGAAAGTGACCTTCGCCGACGTGGCGGGCGTGGATGAGGCAAAGGAGGAGCTTAAGGAAATCGTTGAATTCCTGAAAGAACCGAAAAAATTCATCAACATAGGCGCGAAGATCCCGACCGGCGTTCTTCTCATGGGCCCTCCGGGCACCGGCAAGACCCTCCTGGCGCGCGCCATCGCCGGTGAGGCGGGGGTGCCGTTCTTTTCAATAAGCGGGTCGGATTTCGTGGAGATGTTCGTCGGCGTCGGCGCGTCACGCGTGCGTGACCTGTTTGACCAGGGAAAAAAGAACGCTCCCTGCATCATCTTCATTGACGAGATAGACGCCGTGGGACGCCTCCGCGGCGCGGGGCTTGGCGGCGGTCATGATGAGCGCGAACAGACCCTGAACCAGCTGCTGGTTGAAATGGACGGTTTTGAGACCAATGAGGGCGTTATTATCATTGCTGCGACCAACAGGCCCGATGTCCTTGATCCGGCGCTGCTCCGGCCGGGACGTTTTGACCGCGAGGTGGTTGTGGACATCCCTGACGTCAGGGGACGGGAAAAGATCCTCGCCGTGCACTCCAAGAAGATACCCCTTTCGCGTGAAGTGGACCTCAAGATAATCGCCCGGGGAACGCCGGGCTTTACCGGCGCTGACCTGGCGAACCTCATCAACGAATCGGCGCTCCTCGCGGCGCGACGGAACAAGAAGCGGGTGAGCATGGAGGAAATGGAGGACGCGAAAGACAAGGTGCTGATGGGACCCGAACGGCGGTCAATACTCATTTCCGACAAGGAAAAGGAGATAACCGCCTACCACGAGGGCGGTCACGCGATACTCGGCGTCCTGACCGGTTCTGACCCGGTACACAAGGTGACGATAATCCCGCGGGGAAGGGCGCTCGGCATCACGATGCAGCTTCCCAAGGAAGACCGCCGGTTGAATTCACAAAAATACCTGCTGAACCAGATAACGGTTCTTTTCGGCGGGCACCTCGCCGAAGCGATAAAGTTCAAGGAGGTCACCACCGGTTCGAGCAGCGATCTTGAACGGGCGTCAAATATAGCGCGCAACATGGTCTGTGAATGGGGCATGAGCGAAAAGCTCGGGCCGATCACCTTCGGCAAGCGTAACGAACAGATTTTTCTCGGAAGGGAGATATCGCAGCACCGGGACTACAGCGAGGCAACCGCGCAGGTGATCGACGACGAGGTGAACGCCATCATGGGGGCATGCAAGCTAAACGCCCAGCGCCTGCTGAAGAAAAACATGGGCAAGCTCGACCGTATCGCTCAGAGCCTCATTGAGCGCGAGACGCTGACCGGGGCGGAGATTAACCTTATCATGGAGGGTAAAAAGCTCCCGCCGCCACAGGGCATCGAGGAAAAGACCAAACCACAGGAGCCGGTTAAGGTTAAATATGAAGAAAAATCCGCCGACGAAAATTAATGTTCCGGTGCGCACATGAATGAAATCGAACAAATTCTGTCGAATATCGACAAGGATAACGATGAGAAGCTCTTCAACGATGCCGGCCCGGAAAGCAGGAAAAACGATGAGATTGTAAAGCTGATCGATTCCCTTGCGGGGTCGCACGAGGCGGAGGGGGAGGAAGAGAGGAAGGCGGAAACGCAGCCCCTGCCTGAACAGCCCGTTGCGCCAGAGCAGCCCGTGCCTGCGGTTGACGATACCGCGGCCGTGCCGCCGGCAGAGAATATCGGCCCCTTTACCCTGAAGGGGACGAAGACATGGAATACGCGTGAGCCGTACCTGATACGGATCAATCCCGATGCATTGAAGGGCGACACGGAAAGCCTTGAAAAATCATTCTATTTCGTGGAAGCACCCACCAGCCCTGAAGAGATAAAGCAGAAGATAAAGCAGGAGATCGTTGCGTTCCTCAGGAGGCCCGCCGATCATATCACCGAGCGCTATGTTTCGTTCATCAATAAAATCATCATTTCCTCGGTCGGCAGCCTGTCCAAAGCCTTCAAGCTTGACCGTGAGACTGAGAAGCTGTTTATTTTCCACGCCGGTCCGCTGACCTTTTACAAGTATATACGCGACATGTTTTACGGTAAAAAATACGGGTACTGCTACAAGTACCTGCCCGGGAACAAGGCGTCGCGTTATTTTCCCGATGAGTTCATCAAAGAGATCGTCATGAAATGGTTCGAGGAGAACATCAATTCGCTCGATCTCCCCTACGACAGCATCCAGAAGTTCGAGGATATAAAAAAGATCGTTTCCTCGAAATATTATAACGATTTGAAGATATTCAACGGGCGCCTCGAGCAATTGAACGAGAAGCTGGGCGTTGAAAAGAGCATCAGCAGGGGTAAGCTGTTCCAGCTGAAGGGCGTCGAATGGTTCGGCCAATTGAACATAGAAATCTACCGGCGCTTCCTCGGCGGCACGATATTCATGTGATCGAATTTCCGCAACGCGCGTTATGACAGCAGCGAAAGTATCTTTTTGTCCCTGATCCCTGCAAGGAGCGGGACGTATCTCCTGTTCGCGAAATCCTTCCACAACGCGGCTATGTCGGGAATCCCCGACACGCTTTTCTCGGCCATCTCCCGGGCATACAGTATGAGCTCCATGTCCAGTGACAGGTCGGCGAATTCGAATTCAGCGCCATGGCCATGCTGGCGCACCCCGATCAATTCACCCGCGCCCCGCTGCCTGAGGTCCTCCTCCGAGATAACGAATCCGTCCAGGGTGGAAACAATGGTTTCGATCCGCATCCTGCTCTCCGGCGGTATGTCGTCCGGCGTAATCAGTATGCAGAAGGACTGGCGGTCGCCGCGGCCGACGCGGCCCCTGAGCTGGTGGAGCTGCGCGAGGCCGAACCGCTCGGCGTGCTCGATCACGATGATGGCGGCGTTGGGGACGTCTATGCCAACCTCGATGACCGTGGTGGCGACGAGGATGTCTATTTCGCCGTTTTTAAACCGCTCCATGATTGAATCGCGCTCCGCCTGCTTCATCCTGCCGTGCAGGAGCTCGACGCGCCGGTCGGTGAAAATGTCATTTTTCAGATGCTCGTACACCCCGATGGCGGACTTGAGGTCGATTTTTTCAGAGTCTTCGACCAGGGGAAGAACGTAATACACCTGCAGTCCCTGGGCAATGTATTTGCCGATTGAATTGTAGACCCCTTTCAGGCGCGATTCGGGGAAGGCCATCGTTTTGATGGCCACCCTGTTCGCCGGCATGGTGCGTATCGATGTCACGGAAAGGTCGCCGTATATGGTGAGGGAAAGCGAGCGCGGGATGGGCGTCGCCGTCATCACGAGGAGGTCGGAATCGTCGCCCTTTTTTCTGAGGGCGGCGCGCTGCTCAACCCCGAACCGGTGCTGCTCGTCTATTACGATAAGGCCGAGGTTTTTGAACGATACATGTTCCTGTATGATGGCGTGGGTGCCGATGACTATGTCCGCCGCGCCGGATGCTATCATCGCGCAGGCCGCCTGCTTTTCGCCGGAGGTCATGCCGCCGGTGAGGAGCACAGTCCGTGTTCTTCCACCGAGAAACTTGATGAAATTCATATGGTGCTGCCGCGCGAGGAGCTCCGTCGGCGCCATTACCGCGGTCTGCCTGCCGGCGCTTTTTGCAAGGAGCGACGCCGCCATGGCAACGACGGTTTTACCCGAACCGACGTCCCCCTGGAGGAGGCGGTTCATGGGAAAGGGAGAGGACATGTCGCGCCTGATTTCATCTACCGCGGCCCGCTGGTCCACGGTCAGCTCAAATGGGAGGGACGCTGAAAAGTCGCGTAACACCGCAGGGTCAATGTCGCCCGCTCTCTTTTTCCCTGTTTCGCGGGCAAGGCGACGGGAAATAGAAAGGTACCACTGGTGAAAGAAGAGCTCGTTGAACGCCAGCCTCTTTCGTGCGCGTTCCGCCTGCTCGAACGTCTCGGGAAAGTGTATCGCGTACAGGGCCTCCCTGAGGCCGGGAAGGGCATGCCGTGCGATGGTCTCGGGGGGCATGGTCTCGGTGATCAGCGCGGAATAGGCGTCCAGCGCCGGCTTTATGATCCGCCTGAACCCGCGGGAATCAAGGCCCAGGCCCTTCAGTGCCTCAGTTGAATGGTACAGCGGTATGATGCGGCCGGTATGTATCGCCTGCTGCGGGGCGGTTGCGCTGTCGCCGATGATGTCAAATTCGGGATGGGTGATCTGCTTTACCCGGAAAACATTGATTTTTCCGGAAAACATGACGGTATCGCCGACTGCGAAAATTTTCTGAAAATATTCAATACCACCGAAGAAAACGCCGGTGCAGGTATCGGTCCCGTCGTCGATGACCACTTCCAGTATACGCTTCCTGCGTCTCGTGACCGATACGTCGGTAATCGTGCCGGATATTGTCACCAGGTCATTGACAAAGCAGTCTTTTATCTGTTTGAAATGAGAGCGATCGATGTACCTGCGCGGCACATAGTAGAGGAGGTCTTCGATCGTTTCAATGCCCGCTTCTTGCTTCAGTACCAGGGCCTTTTTCGGGCCGACCCCCTTGAGAACGGTTATGGGGTCAGTCAGCACGCTATTCCTCTTCAGCTATATACCACACCGAGTCCGGGATCTGCACGTATTTGCCGTCCTTGGTGTAGAAATACGTGTAATTGCGCTCGCCGGTCCCCGACCTGTCGCGGCCGGAGGTTATCTTTTCGATGCCGACCCACCGTTTGATAATCCTGCCGTCGTACCCGAAAACGGTAATCGTCAGGTTCTGGCCGGTCACGGAATCTATCGATCTCTTGACCTGCTGTCTCTGCTCGTACGTGAAGAAGTACCTGAAATACACGAAAATGCCCGTTCCGGCAATGACCGTGATTAAAATTATGATAGCGATACGTTTGATTGACGGCATGTGGTTCTCCTGTTGAAATTTATAAAGCAAAGATTATGTTTAAAATAATGCCATACGACCCGCCTTTATGTTCCTGCTGCGGCACCATATCAAATAGTTCTGCAGACGCTGCATCCGGGGTCCCGCTTTAAAGCGATGCTTTCAAGGCGTACGGCAAGGCCGTCCCAGAAAACAAGCCTGTTCTTAAGCGTCGCGCCGATACCTGAAAGATATTTTACCGCCTCCAGCGCCTGCATCGACCCGATGATGCCGGGCGTCATCCCTGCGATATTTTTGCCGCTCTTTTTAACATCCCGTTTGATGAAGCATTCAAGGCATGGCGTCTCGGGCGGATGCAGAAACGTTATCTGCCCCTGGAATTCCGACACCCCGGCATGGATCATCGGTATGTGTCTCGTCACGGACACCCGGTTCAAGACGAAGCGTGTGTCAAAATTATCGAGGCAGTCAAGGATAAGGTCAGGTTCCCCGATAATATCCTCCGCGTTGTTTTTGTCGATTGTTGCGGTAAGGGACGTAATGGTTATGAACGGGTTTAACCCGGACGCGGATACACGGGCTGAATCTGATTTCTTCATGCCGATCCGGTCATAACGATGCAGGATCTGCCGGTTGAGGTTCGACAGCTCCACCGAATCGGAATCGCAGATGGTGATTTCGCCGACGCCGGCTGCCGAGAGATAATAGATAACCGCGCTCCCCAGTCCGCCGGCCCCCGCGACGAAGACCCTGGATTTTTTCAGCCGTTCCTGTGCAGATTCGCCCCAGGAGGCAATTCCCAGCTGCCGCGTGTAAAGCCCGATTTCATCATCAGAAAGCATGCAATCTCCCCGAATATGTATTGATCATTGTATTTAACAGTTCCGTGCAGATATTGTCCAGAAAAAAATTGGTGCGCACCTGGAGCTTCCGGGGTGGGGGCAGACAGAAAAGCGGCGCCTCATGGCACCGCTTCCCTGTCTGTTCTGTGGTGAGGGATGGATTCGAACCATCGAAGGCTACGCCGGCAGATTTACAGTCTGCTCCCTTTGGCCGCTCGGGAACCTCACCATAACTTTAAAAGAGCTGGCGAGAGGAATTGAACCCCCAACATGTTGATTACAAATCAACTGCTCTACCGATTGAGCTACGCCAGCGGTAAATTGAATTTCCTTTATTAATTTAACATCACCAACTGTCAAATATTTTTTTATTTTTATTATTTTAATACATCCGTTTCATTGATTGTCCGTAGTACGTAACATACTCAACGCACCGTGGTCCTATCTTGAAATCGGTAATTTTGATTCTTTTACTTTACTTAATAAACATATCTAAAATAATTGGCTCGGGAAAGTGATTGTTTTGGATATATCACCGGTGCACTATTTAATTTCTTGACAGCAATGGTTATAAATAATTAAATGATTGTTTTTAACTATAAAAATTAATTAAGAAGATATGCGGTTTGGTGCGATGTTATGCTTAGCAGTGTTATCGCTGCGATGTGATACCACTGAATATCCGTAATCTTTTGAATGCCGATAGTATCAGGATTAACAATGAAGCAGACCATACTAATAGCGACAATTGGACTCTTTCTTGCCGGGTCCCCGGCGTATCCAGCCGGTACGCCCAGGATTGTAAGCCTTAACGAGTGCATAAACATTGCCATGCAAAACAACCCTGCGATCAAAGCCACGGAGGAAGACAAGAAAAAAGCATGCGCCGAGTACCGCATTGCCAATGCCCAGCGGCTTCCCTTCGTGAACGCCGAGGTAAAAACCAGCCAGTATCCCCGCGTGGGCGAGACAGAGGACTGGGAAGCCTTCGTCCCCTATTCTTCGAGCGATGAATTAAAAAACGCCTATGCCATTAAAAAGTACAATGACAGCAGGAAAGCTGAAAATTTTTTCGACAAGCTTTCGAAGTATTATACCATCGGTATTTCGATGGGCGTGTCGGCCGGCATAAGCCTTTACAACGAGAAGGCGAACAGGATGGTTGAATCCGCGCGGACAGGCAAAAAAATGACCAACGTGCAGTCCCGCAAGGTCGTCAACGACGTGATTTTGAACGTCAAGAAGTCATACTACTCGTACATACTTTCGCGTGAAAACGTCGCGTTGAGGGAATTGATCCTGAAGTACAACGAAGACAGGTACAAGATAACGCACCTGTTGTATAAAAATGCCCAGAAGCAGATTTTCGATCTCAGCAAGGTGACCGTCGACCTGAGCGAATCCCAGCTCGAGCTTCAAAAAGCGAAGAACATGGAGCGCACCTCCCGGCTGGACCTCCTCCGCGTGCTCGGCGTCAACGATCCCGATGTCCAGTTCGAGCTCGAGAAGAAGGAAGAAATACCCGAGCTGGAATACACGTCTGACCAGCTTGTGCGGCTTGCCGAGCAGAATTATCCCGACATCCAGCTCGCGAGGCTGCAGACGGAGATGAGCAGGGTCAAGGTCGGTCTTGAGACCGGCGGGCATTATCCCGAAGTGAACGTGCAGATGGGTATCGGGTATGAAAACGGTCAGCTCGAAAAGAATTTTTTTGACGGGTCAAACTGGAAGGCGACCGGTTACGTCGGTTTTGTCGCCAGGCTTAACCTGTATTCGGGTGGCATGGTCAAGGGAAAAATTGATGCGGCCGTCGCGGAATACAACAAGTCCGTTTACAAGGAAAAGGACGCGCTGGTGAATTTGCAGATGACTATCCAGAGCAATTACACTTCGCTCCAGGAGCTCATCACGCAGATGAATACCGCGAAAATCATGCGTGAAAACGCGGAGAAGCACCTGAAGCTCGCTAAAAAGATGTATGACGCCGGTTCGACCACCATTCTCGATCTTCATGATGCAAACATGTCAAGCGCCAATGCCGAGCTGAACTATCTGCGCTTGAAGTTCGATTACATGATGACGATGGCCAGGATTTCAAGCTTTGTCGGTTTAGGAGAAGACACTCTATGCAAAAAGTAACACGCAAGAAAGTAATCGCAATTGTCGTCATATGCGCGGTAGCGCTTATTTTTTTTGGTATAATACGCGGCTGCAACAGTGGAGGAGAGGACAAGTTCGAATACAGCGAAGTCACTGTCGGGCAGGTGCTCCGGACCATATCCGTGACCGGGATGCTCGAAGTCTCCGGCACGATACATGTGTTGAGCAAGGCGAACGGCATAATCGTGAACGTGCCGGTCGATTTCAACCAGGTAGTTAAAAAAGGCCAGCTTCTCGCGGTAATCGACGCTACCGAGATAGACCAGCGGCTGAGCAAAATCGTCGCCCAGCTCGAGAGCTCCAAGCTTGAAATGATCATTGCGAAAGAGGACTACGAAAGCAAAAAGAGCATGTTCAAGGAGAACCTGATATCCGAAAAGGGCATGGAACGGGCCGAATTCAATTATAAATCGGCGCAATTGAGATACCGGCAGGTCATCGTTGATTATGAGATCACCAGGAAGCAGAAAGCCTACACCCGCATCACGTCCCCGATCGACGGGGTCATATTGCAGATAACCGCCATCAAAGACGCGCCCGTCGCTATCAACACGCCGTTGTTCCTGATCGCCCCGAGCCTGAAAAAAATGTCCCTCACCATAACGGTTGACGAATCTGACATAGGCCTCGTGAAAAAGGGGCAGAGCGTGACGTTCACCGTAAGCGCGTTCCAGAACAAGACGTTTTCAGGAAAGATCGAGCAGGTAAGGATCACACCGGTTGTGAAGGGCGGCCTGGTTACCTACGAATCTATCGTCTCATGTGATAATAGCGAGCAGATCCTCAAACCCGGCATGACTGCCACGGCGACCATTGAAATAAGCAAGGTCGATAAGGTCCTGCGGGTACCGAACCAGGCGCTCCTTGTCAACCCGGTAGAGGGACGGACCGAGGGCGAGAAGAATATCATATGGAAGCAGGCAGGGAAGGTTAGCGGCAAGCTGCCCGTTGAAAGGGTGGTGGTGGAAGTGGGCCTTCGCGGCGACAGCTTCACCGAGATAAAGAAGAACCTCAAAAAAGGCGACATGGTCCTTGTCAAGTTCGTGAAATCCGGCAAGGGCTCCAGAAAGTGATGAAGGAAAAGCTCATTGAGATAATAGGCCTCGAAAAGACGTTCTATCTGAGTGAAGAGGTGCAGGTACGGGCGCTGAAGGGCGTATCGCTGGACGTAACCCGCGGCGAGTATATCGCTATCATGGGGGCCTCCGGCTCGGGGAAATCGACGTTCATGAACGTGCTCGGCTTTCTTGATACTCCCACCGCGGGCAAATATATCCTCGACGGCATCGACGGGAGCAACCTTGACAGCGACCAGAAGGCGGAAATACGGAATAAAAAAATCGGGTTTGTTTTCCAGGGCTTCAACCTCCTGTCGAGGACATCGGCGCTTGAAAATGTTGAGCTTCCCCTGTTTTATAGCGGTGAATTAACCGCAAAATCGCAGACCGACAAGGCACGGGAACTCCTGGCCAAAGTCGGCCTCTCGGGCCGTGAGGACCATTACCCCAACAAGCTCTCCGGCGGGGAGCAGCAGCGGGTGGCTATAGCCCGGGCCCTGGTAAACGATCCCGCCATCATCCTTGCTGACGAGCCCACGGGAAATCTTGACTCGACGAACACCAGAGAAATCATGGAGCTTTTCACACGCCTCAACAAGGAAATCGGCATAACGATTATCATGGTTACCCATGAGTCGGACGTGGCGGAGTATACGGACCGCAAAGTCGTGTTCAAGGACGGAAAGATCATTACCGACGCGCCCGTCGTAAAGTCCGGAAAAAGGCCGGTATCTTTGAAAAAAGGAAAGCTATGATTGGTTTTTTGCTCATCCAAGCGACATAATTGATAATTTCCCTTCACTTCTATCCGCAGCCCCCTATTAAAGACCAAATATAAAAATTTTTTTTAAAATAAATCATTTTTTTTATATAAAATATAAACTTTTCACTCAATTTATAAAGACATAATCTTATATGTCCGATAATTAATTTGTAAATGTTGAAGAGACTCATACATTAATTAATATAACATACCTGGTGAATTTTTTTCATAACGAGTAGGAGTGGAAAAAAAACAACCACTCAGGAGATCAGACGTGAAAGAAGTTCAAGCAATCAATCGGTTTAAAAGGTTTTTGCAGGTCGAGAAGGGTCTTTCGGAGAATTCTATTTATTCTTACACCTATGACTTGAAGAAGTTCAGCGATTTCATGTCTTCCAATAACAAGGACATCCTTACCGCAACGCAGGACGATATTCAGCAATTCCTGAATTTCGAGAAGAATAAAAAGAAAAACTCCACCCGTACACAGGCACGATCGCTCGCCGCGATACGCCAGTTCTATAATTTTATCTCGGACAAAATGGACGAGATCGACAACCCGACGACCAAGATTGAATCTCCTCATGTGGAAAAGACGCTTCCCGATTTTCTCAACATCGCGGAAGTCGACACGCTTTTCATATCAATATCAGAAAACGACGTCTATGAATTACGGGACAAGACGATATTCGAGCTTCTGTATTCATGCGGCATGAGGATCAGTGAAGCGATAGAAATTCTTCATGACAATGTCGATTTTGAAAATTCACTCATACGCATCATCGGGAAGGGGAACAAGGAGCGTCTCGCGCCGATAGGCGATGAAGCGAAGCGCCTCCTGAAAAAATACCTGCAGGAATCGCGGCCGGATATCTGCGGCAAGCGTGAAAGCGAATACCTCTTTATCAGCAAGAAAGGGTCCCGCCTCAACCGTAAAAGCGTATGGCGCCTGCTCAAAAATTACGTCACAAGGACCAGGATCAAGAAAAATATCACCCCGCACACGCTGCGGCATTCATTTGCGACGCATCTCATAGAAAACGGGGCCGATCTCAGGTCCGTCCAGGAGCTTCTGGGTCATATGGACATATCGACCACCCAGGTCTACACGCACCTGGCCAAGAAAAAGCTCCAGGAAATCCACAAGAAGCACCATCCGAAGAGCTGATATGGTTCTCCGGACGCGGTACGGACAATTTCGTTGCGCGCTTTCAGTGCTATGTGTGCTGCTGCTTACCTCCTGCGCGCAGTTCATGGTGAAAAATAATTTCGGGAACGGACCTGACTCTACCCGGGTCCGTGTCCTGCTGCTCAGGGCGCAAGCCGATTTTACCGTCTCCTCGCAGGCGGCGTTCAGGATATCCGGAAAAAACGACGCGGAAGGAAAGAGGTCGGTTGTTTTCAGGCCGGCTGAAATACGCAGCAGGATTCAGGTTGTCCCGGGAGGCTCTCCCCTCATGCTGAACGGAAACCCGTACCGGGGGTCACTTGAAATTATTTCTCTCAATGGAACGATACATGTCGTTAATATACTGAGAATCGATGAATACCTGTCAAGCGTTGTACCGGGGGAAATACCCTCGGGCTGGGAACATGACGCCCTCAAAGCCCAGGCCGTCGCATCACGGACCTATACCTGCTACCACCTGATCAACGGCAGAAAAGAGGGTTTACCGTACGATATCGATGCGACCGCGCAGTCACAGGTATACCGCGGGATCGCCGATGAAAAAAAGAGCACCACAGAAGCGGTGCTCGACACGAGCGGAGAGATACTGGAGTATGGGGGGCGTCCCATACTCTCGTATTTCCATTCCACCTGCGGCGGCAAGACCTCAGACGACAAGTATGTGTGGAACGGCAGTCAGATGCCCTATTTAAACAGCGTGCGGTGCGGCTTTTGCCAGGATTCGACGAAATTCAGGTGGGAAACACGCCTTGGGCTTGATGAAATCAGAAACCATCTTTCCCGGCAGAACCCCGGGATCGGCAGTATCCGTAATGTAACCTTCCGCAGAAAAAATGACCGCGTCACCGATGTGGTCATCCGGCATTCTGAGGGGGTCATAGCCGTAAGCGGTAATAATTTCCGACTCATGTTCCCGTCCGATAAAATCATGAGTTTATATTTCACTTCAAAAAAAACTGAGAACGGGCTTTTGCTCACGGGCAACGGGTGGGGCCACGGCGTGGGGATGTGCCAGTGGGGCGCCCGGGGCATGGCGCGCAAAGGGTTCGGGTACCGTGATATATTGAAGCATTACTATACCGGCATCACGGTAACGGACATGCGCAGCGGGTATATCGCATCGAAAATCAGAAATCCATTTTCCTTCCAGTAATCCATGCGGACCGACGGTTTCACGCTTGATGACTTCAACTTCCATCTGCCGCCGGAGCTGATTGCGCAGTATCCGGAGCAGGCACGCGATGAATCACGTCTTTTTGTCCTCAACCGCCATGACGGCACCCACGTGCACAGCGCTTTTTCACGGCTGCCTGAATTTCTGAAACAGGGTGATGTCCTGGTGCTCAACGACACGAAGGTCATCAGCGCCCGCATACCGTGCAAAAGGAGTTCGGGCGGCGTGCTGGAGCTCCTCCTTACCGGGAGGCTCGATGCCGCCAGGTGGACCGGGATTACCAACCGTACAAAACGCTGCAAGGCGGGTGAAACACTCTACCCGGTGAATGATCCCTCCATAGGGTTCATCATAATCAAAAAGTCAGGCGGCATCCTGGAGCTGAAATCGAACAGGGAGCTTGCAGACAATGACCTGGACAACATCGGCTCGATTGCGCTCCCGCCCTACATCAGGCGGGACGCAGCAGAGGAAGACCGCGTGCGGTACCAGACGGTATATGCGCGGGAGAGCGGAGCGATAGCCGCACCGACTGCGGGACTGCATTTCACCGACGGATTGCTCGCCAGTATCAGGGACAGGGGCGTGCAGCCTGTATTTCTCACGCTCCATGTTTCGTGGGGCACCTTCCAGCCGGTGAGGGAGGATGATATCTCGCTGCACCAGATGCACAGCGAGAAATATGTATTAAGCGACGGGACCGCCGAGATCATAAACCGCGCCAGGAATGGCAAGGGGCGCATCATTGCTGTCGGGACCACGTCGCTGCGCGTACTTGAAAGCACCTTCCATGGCGGCATGAACATTCCCGGGGCAGGGGAGACCGACATCTTCATCTACCCGCCGCGCAGGGTCCTTTCAGCGGACTGCCTGATAACGAATTTTCATACACCCCGGTCAACGCTCCTGATGCTCGTGGCTTCATTCGCCGGATATGACGCCATAATGGCCGCTTACCGTGAAGCAGTGCGTGAAAAATACCGCTTTTTTTCCTATGGCGATGCAATGTTAATCCTCTGACAACTAATTGCATAAGACATAATTTTTATATTGACACACTCCAGTTGACCACATAATAGAACTGTTGATGATTAAATCCCGCTGGAATAAAAAAATATTTCACGGGGACCCGGTCATAATCGTATATCGATGTAAAAGATCCGGAAGCAGCCTGATTGCTGTCATTAATGCTGACAACCAGGATTATAGGAACATATAGTTGGAAAGTGGCGGTAGAATGAATAAAGATATCGAGATCATGATAAAGCTGCAGGGATACTGGGACAGGGTTCTTTCGTCCCGGGCACAGATAGAAAAAGCCATGGTTCGGGTACATTCGCTTGAAAAGGAGCTGGACGCGGAGAAAGCCGCCATGTCCGCAAGCGAGAAAAAGATCAAAGAGATGAAAAGCGCGGTGAAACAGGATGAGCTGTCTCTGGTCGAGATGTCAAACCGTAAGCTCAAACTCGAGGAACGGAAAACGATTATCCACACGGAGAAAGAGCTGCAGGCGCTTGAAAAAGAGATCGATCTCATCACGCTTGATATAAGCGCGCTGGAGGATAAGACCCTCGGTATGATCGACGACCTCGACGCCATGTCTCGACAAGGGGCCGCGATCGGGGAATCAATTAAAGAAAAAGAGAGGGTCTTTTCGGAAGAAAAACTGGTCTTTGAAAAAGAGACGGCTGGACATAAAGTGACAGTTCGTGATAACGAAGAAAAATTCAACGCAATAGTGGAATCGCTTAATCCCCTGTATAAATCAAAATTTTTAAAAATGATAAAGTCAAAAGACGGCACCGGCATTGCCAGGGTCGATGGCGAGATTTGCGGTAATTGTAATTTCAAAATACCTTCCCACCTGGCCATTGATGCGGGGAACAGGGAAAAAGTGGTGATATGCACCAACTGCGGTAAGTATATTTATAAATAAATTTAAAATAAATGCCGGCGCGTTGCCGGTTAAAATTAATATACAAGAAATGATTCAACTATAAAAAGGACTTATATATGCTGCTAAGTATCGACAGGGTCTTGAAGCTCCTGGCAGAGGGCAAAAGCCTTGAAAAGATCTCCGAACTGGCTCATTGTGAAGTAAAAGATGTTGTCGATGTTATTGAATCGGCAATATCGATGATAAACAGGTATGAAAAGCAGGTCGGTCACAAGAAAGTAATCCTCAAAAAGTCCCACGATGCCGGGGAGGACGGAGAGGAGGGCGGACAGGATGAAAAATCACCGGAGCATGTCCTGTTCGAGGGAGCTGAACTGTCGTCGGTCCCGCTCAATTCGACCCTTACCATGTACATAGACGGCGCTTCCAGCGGCAACCCCGGGCCCGCGGGCATCGGGATTGTGATTTTCGATAACGAGGGCAGGCAGGTCGGTAAGATATCGTCATACATAGGAAAACGCACGAACAACTTCGCCGAATACACGGCGTTGATACGGGCACTGAAGATCGCTCATTATTTCAAAGTAAAGGAACTGAAGATCCGCACCGATTCTGAGCTGATCGTGAAACAGTTGCAGGGCGAATTCCTGGTGAAAAACGACCAGATGAAACGTCTGTACGACCAGGCGAAATCACTTATGAAAACGATTGAAAACTGCAAAATCGAGCATATACCACGCGGCCAGAACGACAAGGCTGATTACCTTGCGAAGAAGGCCTCGCAGTAGACGCATGAACACCCTGAGCGTCAGATCAACGGCAGGGAGCGGCAGTGCTGAAGCCCATTCTGAACTTTTCGGCCTGCATCCGCTCATCATCGAAATCCTTCATTCGAGGGGCATCGATTCCCCGGGGGCGATCGATTCCTTCCTCAACCCGCGTCTGTCGGACCTGCACAGCCCCTTTTTACTCGAAGGCATGCACCGGGCCGTGGCGCGTATCAGGCAGGCCGTCGAAAGCGGCGAGCATATCGGGATCTTCGCTGATTCCGACCTTGACGGCATTACCTCGCTCGCGGTCATATACACCCTGCTTGACCGGATGAAAATCACCCCGTTTCTCAGGTACCTGAAGGACGATGAGACCTACGGACTTACCGCCGCTATGGTTGACGAATTTAAAAGCAACGGGGTGTCCCTTGTCATCACGGTTGATTCGGGAACGAGGGACGTTGCCGAGATAAACTATGCGCATTCCCTCGGCATCGATGTGATCGTGACCGACCACCATGAGCAGGACATCGAGCTGCCTCCCGCGATCATGCTGAACCCGCGCATCGCGGGATGCGGGTATCCATTCAGTCACCTTGCGGGAGTCGGCGTCGCCTTCAAGCTGTGCCACGCGCTCCTGATGAGTTATCTGCCATCGTATAACAGGCTCTTCTATATCATCACTCCTGATGATGCGGGGTATTCGGTTTCCACTATCCGCAATTGCGTCATTGAGGCAATTGAGACCGGTATTTCGAGGGAGCGGCTGGAAGAACGCATCGCTTCGATGGATAATGAGGACACGGCCCTTGTAAACGACGAGGTGCTGGCGCCGGCACTGAAAAGTCTCCACGCATCAAAAAGGATCGTTCCGTGCATTGAGTTTATCGGGAAAATACTGAAAGCCGGCGACCGGAGCATCGAGGGGGTCAGTGCGGCCGCAGGCGTCAGCGAGCAGATCCACGGACGCGGCATTTCCATTCTCAACAGGTTGTTCCTTGAGGCCCAGCTTGCCGGCTCCGACAAGATCGCCGATTTTATCGATTCCGTCATAGGGCTCGTGTCCATCGGCACAATAGCCGATGTTGTCCCCCTTGTTGAAGAAAACCGCGTACTTGTAAAGACCGGCATTGACGCTCTCTCCCGGGTGAAGCACCATGCATTGACAGCGCTGGTCAACAACGAACGAATAACTCCGCGTTCAATCGGATGGACGATTGCGCCACTCCTCAATACGCCCGGCCGCCTCGGGAAGACTGACCTGACGGTGAACTTCTTCATAGAGAATAACGCTGCCTCCCGGCGCGCGATTATACAGGAGATAAAATCCCTGAACGAAAGCAGGAGGACTTTTATCAACGAGTTCTGCGCCAGGACCCTGGATGATATACGCAGCGGGGATATCGAGTCATCGGGAAAGCTTATCTACATCAGGACTGACAATATCCCTGACGGGTATGCCGGCCTTATCGCGAACCGCATCGCTGATTCGACAGGCAAGCCGGTTATCGTGGCCGCATTTCCCGGTAAAAACGGGCTTATAAAGGCCTCCGGCAGGTCAAGAAGCGGCATGAAATTCTTCAGCCTGATAGACGGGTTACATGAGGGGTTTGAAAGGATCGGGGGGCATGAAAATGCGTTCGGATTTACCGCCCATACCGACCGACTTGATGATTGTATCTCCTCAATCGAGCGGTCAATTCGGGACGGCCTTGGATGCGCGGTCCCACAGGTCATAGAGCGCGAGCTTGATATGGACGTGATCGATGCCGCGTTCATCAATGACCTTGGCCGCATGGAGCCCTTTGGCAGCGGCAATACCGAGCCTGTCTTCATGACGAGGCGTGCCCGATTTGACTCGTTTATGCATTTCGGCAACGGGCACGGAAAATATATCGTATCAAAAGTAAATCCACTGACGGCGATCGGATGGGGAATGGGCCCTGTAATGAAGGAGTATTTCGAGGATGGGCGTCCCCTGGACATCGTGTACCGTCTTGAAAACAACAGGTATAACGGCTCGGTTTCTCCTCGCATGATACTGCTGACCCTCAATTATTCGGACGAATAATCAATAATGTCAATAAAATGATCTTTTTGTAAAAATTTCTGTTTGACTTGTTGTATAATAAGAAATATTATCTTATTGATAGGATAAAAAGGGCGTTTAGCATCAATATAATCCAACTGTATCATTTATATATAGTCTTTGAAAAATGGTAACGGGCCAACCCATGGATGGTACGGCAGCAATGAACGGAGACCGTGTTGCTTCCTCCGTTCAATAAAAACCGATTATGGAGATTTTCCCAATGGATATTGAAATCAAAGAAGACGCCACTGTTGTCAACGTGAGCGTTTCAGGCGATGTGGAAATGATGACTATCAAAAATTTCAAGGAAAAGCTTTTTGAAATCGGTCATAACACGGACAAGAACATTGAAATAGACCTGTCACGGGTGGATTATATAGACTCTTCCGGGGTCGGTGTTTTAATCAGCCTCCTGAAGCTGCAGAAGAAGAAGGGAAAATCACTCAACATTAAGAAGGTCAGCGCGAAAGTCCTCAATGTCCTGAAATTAAGCTCACTTTCCGATGTATTCGAGATGTAGCCAACGATGGAAGACATCCGGATAGGAAACGGCTTCGACGTTCATCCGTTTGTACTGGGACGCGATCTTGTCCTCGGCGGAAAAAAAATCGATCATCGGTTCGGTCTCGGCGGCCATTCAGACGCGGATGTACTCGTCCATGCGATCATAGATTCGCTGTGCGGCGCGTCGGGTCTGGAGGATATAGGCCGGCTGTTTCCCGATCACGACCAGCGCTACAAGAATATACGCAGCATAGTGCTCCTCGAGGATGTCGGGTCAAGGATTACCGGTCTCGGTATATCGGTCATCAATATTGATTCTGTCGTGGTGTGCCAGGAGCCGAAGATTGCGCCGCATGTCGATGACATGAAAAGAAACATAGCCGCCGCGCTCAGGATCGCACCTGAGCGCATCGGAATAAAGGGAAAGACCACCGAAGGCCTCGGGTTTACCGGCAGGGGGGAAGGTATTGCGTGCTACTCGGTGGCGCTGGTGAAAACCGGCTGTTAGCCATGCAGTATGTCCCGGTAAGATAAAAATCACTATGAGACATAATATATCTTATCGGAAGTTGCTGGTTATCCGCGCCTGAGCCTGTTGAAGAAGTCGCCGATCAGGTTTGTAAGGCGCACAAGCATAAGGGCGCTTATCGCGGTATCAAGATATTTATGCAGCTCGATACCGGTTCCCCGGAACAGGCTGAATATCGCCACCTTGTAACAGAGCACGACGGCGAGCAGGACTATAATGGTGTCACGGGCAATCTGCACCGGCCTTGTTTCCGATGTATCCTTGAGGGCTGTCAGGGAAAAAATAGCCATCACGCAAGACTCCATGATTACGGCAATAACAAGGAGGATGAACACGTTCTGGATCAGGATTTCAAATTTCATACTTGGCTCCCCATTGGTGATATTTTATCAAGGCTGCTGTTTTTCATCTATCAAAAATAGCTTACAAATATCAGGGTAAAAAATCAAGTGCATTTTTTTAACTGAATAAAATACGGCGCGGTTATATGTCTCCTTCCGATAGCAGCACGTCTTCATATTCACTGTCATCCAGCAGGTCATGAAACTCGTTGGGTTCCTTGACGTCAATTGCATATATCCAGCCGTCACCGTACGGATCGCTGTTTATCAAGTCAGGGTTGGATTCAAGGTTGCGGTTGATCTCGATGATTACTCCGGATACGGGCGTGTTTATACTGAAGAAGTCCTTTTCGGATTCGAGCGTGCCGACCTTTTCACCTGCCCTGACTTCAATGCCTGTCTCTGGAAAAACAACAAAAACGATGGTGCCGAGCCCGGTCTGCTTGCCGTCGGAAATCCCGCACCTCCCCGCAAATTCGTCCTGCATCTTGATCCAGACATGCTGCGGGGAGAATTTCCTCTCTTCGGGAACTGTTTTCATCGTGTGACGGTGCTTCTCCGATAATGATGTTCCCAGAGTGCATGAGGTGCTGCGATTATCAAGTATAATATAGCGCAGCAAAAATTTGATTTATATGTTTGTCATACAAAAAAGATTCTTGACGAATTTTGCGATCTGTCCTATAAATAACAAATTACATTAATTGTACAATACTCCGCTAATACGGAGATCCATTACAGAGGATGCAGGGGTTCATAGAGGGGGCATTGGGGAGTTAAAGGACCGGTCATCACTGTAGAGTCAAGTATCTCTACCTATACGTCTCAAGTCAACGAATACGCGGATTTCCCCTCCCGATCAGGTTACCAGTCTCAATACATATATATCATAGCTCAGCAGCACGTATACACCTATCCGCTCATTTCAGCGGACCGGTTTACCATACAATATTTTCATGAGGTGTGATATGTCTAAACAAATTTACGCGGGGAATCTCTCGTATCAGATGTCAGACGATGCCCTCCGGAGCCTGTTCCAGCAGCATGGCGATGTTTCAGCGGTAAAAATTATCCGGTATCCTGATTCCGGAAAGTCAAAGGGCTTCGGGTTTGTCGAGATGACCAATGATAACGAAGCGGACTCGGCCATAGAGAAGCTCAACGGAACGGACGTTGAGGGCCGTAACATCAGGGTCAATGTCGCGCGTCCAAAAAGAAACGGCGAATGACGCTGTTACTCCGTCTCCAGTAATTTTTTTATAAAATCTTTCAGCGAGCCTTCGTTCCTGCTTCTGACCAGTCCGGCGAGCAGGTCGCCGTCATCGGCGATACGCTTTAACAGGAGCCCCCGGCGGTGCGACGAAAGTTCCCGGAAGTCGCCATCATCCCGGAGCATGCTGCGGACTGCCTTCATCGCCGCAAGGGTTTCTCCGATTGAATCAGGGATGATCTTTTCGATCTCTCTCCGTATCTTTGCCGCCAATGACGGCGAAGCGCCGCTGGTTGACACCGACACCACGAGGCCGTCCCGGTTGAACCATGACGGCACGAAAAATGTGCAGTTGGGCGGGTCGTCCACCGCGTTGATAAATATGTTTTTTTCATCAGCCTCGAGAAAGACTTCCCTGTTTACCTTTTCGTCACCTGATGCGGCAAAGACAATATGTGCGCCGTCACAATCGCCCCTGCGGTACGGTCTCCGTTCGATACTGACCGTCCCCGGGTTGGCCTCCCGTATCGCATGTATCGATTCGTGTATGTCCGGCGCGATCACGGTCACGGAAGCGCCGCAACTGACAAGGTCCTCAATTTTTCTGAGCGCGACAGTCCCGCCGCCGATGACGACGGCCCTGCGGTTTGAGATGTTCAGCATGACGGGATACAGTGTCATCTATCGTGTCAGCTCCTCCGGCATGTCGTAGCGTTCGCCGTCGCGTTCGAGCCTGGCGCGTTGTTCCGCGTCGATGCCGATCTCATCATCTGTCAGGTAGCACTGCGGGTCAGGCGCCCACGGATCATCGTATGTTCTGAAAGCGCGCACCCGCATTGAGCCGGTGCACAGGTCGCGGTAGCGGCACAGCCTGCAGCGCCCGCGTATGTAGTCCGCCTTGTGCTTGAGCCCGCGCATGAGCGGATCGCCCTCATCCATCCATATATCTCCGAAATTGCGCTCACGCACGTTCCCGAACGTATAGTCCTGCCAGAACTGGTCCGGGTGGACGTTGCCGAAAAAATCAATGTTTGCTATTCCCACGCCGGATGAAAATGCTGCGCCGCCGTTCCATGAAAGGAGCCGGTGGACTTCGTCCGCCTTGCTGCTGCCGCGTTCCTTCAGCTTGAGGTAGAGATACACGCCGTCAGCGTGGTTGTCGACCGTCAGAATATTGATGTCGAGGCCGCGCCTGAAAAAATCATCGGTCCGGGCAAGGATGATGTCCATTGCGTCGCGCGATTCGCGGTGGGTGAGGTCGTCTTTATGCATCTCCCCTCCCCTGCCGGAATAAACGAGGTGGTAGAAGCACGCACGGTTGATGCTCTCTTTTTCTATGAAGTCAAAAATGCGATTGAGGTCGGCATAATTGCGCTTTGTCAGGGTAAGTCGCAGGCCGACCCTCTGGCCTACCGCGGTGCAGTTCTCAAAGCCCTTCATGGCCTTGCTGTAGGCGCCCGTAACCCCGCGGAAAAGGTCATTCACCTCTTCCATGCCGTCAAGGCTTATCCCGACGTAGACTATTCCCGCGTCTTTCAGGCTCTGCGCGGTCTGACGGTCGATGAGCGTCCCGTTTGTGGAGAGGACCGGGCGGATACCGTTGTTGGCGGCAAACTCGATCAGTGAGAGGAGGTCCTTCCGCATGAGCGGCTCGCCGCCGGAAAAAAGGAGCGAAGGTATTTTAAACCCGGCAAGATCACGGATCATGGAGCGCGCTTCATCGGTCGTCAGCTCCCCCTCGTACTTCGTATTGCACGAATCGGTGTAGCAATGGACGCACTTGAGGTTGCAGGTGCGCGTCGTGCTCCACACCACGATTGGCCTGCGCTCCGACGCCAGCCGGACCGGTTCATGGGGCCGGTTTCCGTGGCAGTCGGGGCCGGCCGTTGTCCCGTACCGGAGCGAATCACCGGTTGATGTGCCGCCGCAGTAAAGTTTTCCTATATCGATCATAATCCCGCCTGGCGGTCCCATTCCTTGAAATGTGGTGAATAATAGACGACGCGCTCTTTCTTGAATTCCTTCAGTGTTCTGAGGGACCTGTAGTCTGAAATCCCCGATTCACGCGCCAGTTTTTCAGTGATGCCTTCCAGCTCTCCGTCAGAACGGGCGTGTATCATGGCAAACAGCGGATATTCCCACCTGCCGGGATGCACGGTCCGGAGATAGAGGTGCGATATGGAAGGTACCCGGGAAAAAACTTCTGAAATCCGGGACATATCAGCGTCTTTCACCGGCTTCCATACGGTCATGGCATTTGACCGGTACCCGGCCTTTCTGTGGCGCAGCACGCCGGAATAGCGGCGAAGTATTTTATGTTTCTTGAATTTTATCATGTCCTCAACAAGCGCATCAGCCCCGATGGCGCTTCCGGCGGATTTCAGAAGGACGACGAACGGTTCCTCCTCTATCGGCAGGTCCATCTGTAAAAGCCTGATGGATTCCTTTTCCCTGTCAGAAAAATCGTATGCCCGGTCAGCTGGCTCCGCTGTATCCGTGTCATGCTCTGATACGGCCGCAGGGGACGCTTCAGGGCCGCCTGATTCGCCGACAGGCAGCATCAGGCCGATCTTGATGAGCCGTTCGTTCCTGAGCTGAATATAATCCGAAGCGCCGCATCTCCCGGCAAGGATTTTTACGGTCTCATCAAGCCTTTTTTCTGAATCGGATGCTATGGTAAACCATATATTGTAATGGTGGTCCCTCAGGTAGTTATGGCTCACACCGGGATGCATATTTATCTGCGCAGCCGCCTGCTCAATGCCTTTTTCCGGCACGATAAAGGCCACAAGACAGGATGCGTACCCGAGGCGGGAGGCATTGAAAATCCCGGATATGTTTCGCACGATACCGTCCGACTTGAGCTCTCCGAGGGAGGATAGAAAGTCGCGTTCCGGCATCCCGAGCTCGACGGCCATGTCCGCCAGGGGGGTGGCGGTAGAGGGGAAATCGCGCTGGATCCTGTCAAGGATCCGTGCCTCGAGTGCGGTGAAGTTCATCGGGATTTCGTCCTCGCGGGGATATACACACAGTAGGGTTCGTCGGACAGGTAGTCCCCTGTTTCATAGAAGGCCCGCGCCCTGCACCCGGCGCACGACGAGCGGTATTCGCAAACGCCGCATTTCCCGGTGAGGTTGCCGAGGTCCCTCAGTGAAACGAATAATTCAGAGGATTCCCATATCTCCGCGAAGGGGCGTTTGAGGACGTTTCCCGCGACGAGCGGGAGGTAGCCGCATGGCTGGACATCCCCCCGGTGCGAGATGAAGCATACGCCGGTCCCGGCGAGGCACCCCCGCGTCATCGCGGACATCCCGTCCTGCTCGTATGAAATCGTCCTTCCTTCCGCGTGGGCGCGCTGGCGCATGATGCGGTAATAGTGCGGCGCGCAGGTCGCTTTCAGCTCGAGTGCCGTTTCCCTTGACCTGTCATAGAACCAGTTTAACAAGCTTTCGTATTTTTCCTTGGATATCATCTCCGACTCGGCGATCTCGACACCGCAGCCCACGGGGACAAGCATGAATATATGGAGTGCCCTGGCGCCCAGGTCCTCCGCAAGCGCGAGGATCTTTTCGATATCGTCGGCGTTTCTTCTCGATACCGTGGTATTGATCTGGAATTCGACGCCGGCGTCCCGGAGATGGCGTATGCCGCGCAGTGCCTGCTCGAAGGAGCCGGGAATACCGCGGAAATCGTCATGGGCGGCGGCACTGCTCCCGTCAATTGAAATGCTCACGCGGCGGATGCCGGCATGTTTGATCCTGGAAGCGATCGGCGCGTCTATGAGCGTGCCGTTTGACGCGAGCGCGGTGGGAAGGCCGGCGTCCCGCGCTGCCCCGGCTATCTCGAAGATGTCTTTCCGGTAAAGCGGCTCGCCGCCGGTGAGGACAAGGATCGGTTTATAGCGCGATGCTATGTCCTGTATGACGCGCTGGATATCGCCAAGCGAGAGCTCGCCTTCAAAACGGGCGCTTTCGGCTTCAGCACGGCAGTGGATGCAATGGAGGTTGCATTCTTTCGTCAATTCCCAGAATATCAGCCTGGGGATATTTTCCATCTTCATATCTTGAAGAGTTCCTCGATAATCTTGATCTTCTGCTTGATCTCCTCCGTATCGTGGTACCCGTCGATGTGCAGCGCCTTGTTCTTTTTAATGGTCATTATCGGGTTGTGTAATATTTTTGATATAATCTGCCTCGTAAGATCGTCAATATGCTGGAATTCTTCGTCTGACAGGTGCTTTAACTGCCGCCGCCGGCACTTTGACAGCTCCTGCTCCCTGATTTTATCGAAGCTCTCCTGTATATGGACGATCATCGGCACCATCTCGAGGCCTTCGTACCACTCGATCATCTCGTCCGCGTCGGAGTGGACGATCCGCATCGCCGCCTCGACTTCGTTGAGCCTGTTCTTTAAATTTTCGTCCGCAATGGTCTTGAGGTCGTCTATGTTATAGAGGGTGACGTTGTCAATTGAGGCGACATCGGGATCGACGTTCCGCGGCACCGCTATATCGATCATGAAGAGCGGCCGGTCACTCCTCTTCTCCATCATTGACCGTATCAGGGGGTAAGTCAGCAGGTAGTCATGGCACGTGACCGAGGTGATAATGATATCAACCTGAGACGCGACCGTCGATATTTCGCCCAGCGGAACGATATGGGCGCACTTGTTGATCCGCTCGACAATGGTCTCCGCGTTTGGAATGGACCTGTTCGCTATGGTGATGTCCCTGATATTGTTTTTTGTAAGGTATTTCAGGATCAGCTCGCCCATCTCCCCCGCTCCGATGAGCAGGGCCGAACGCTGCGAGAGATCGCCGTTGAACATTTCCCGCGCTTTTTCCACCGCGATGAAAGCGATCGACAGCGGGTTCTGTGCTATTCCCGTTTCCGTACGTACCTTTTTCGCCGTATTGAAGGACTGGTGGAAGAGCCGGTTGAGCAATATGCCGCTGTTTTGATGAAGCACCGAGTCCCGGTACGCCTGCTTCAGCTGGCCGAGTATCTCGTTTTCGCCGATGACCATTGAATCGAGGGACGATGCCACGGTCAGGAGGTGAAGCACCACATCCCGGGAATATTTTTTGTAAATGTACTGGGAAAATTTTTCCATCGTGAGGCCGGTGAATTCCTCGAGTATTCCCGTGAGCCGCTCGATCGAGCGCTGGATATCATGGGCCGTGAAATAGATCTCCACGCGGTTGCAGGTGGCGAGGTATACGATCTCATTGATGCCCGAGGCTTTGGCCTTTTCATGGAACCGCTTCAGGAGGTCACCGTCAAAGGTGAATTTCTCCCGTATCTCGAGGGGGGCGGTCTTGTAGCTCAATCCAACCAGTATGATCTCTGATATTTCGTCTCGCCTGTTCATGGTCCCTTCGTCTTATCGAAACATTTGTTCCAGCGTCTCTGCGGCGGCACGGGCGGTTGCCGCAATATCGTCCTCGGTATGCGCCGTCGAGAGGAACCCCACCTCGTAGCCGGAGGGCGCAAGATAGACGCCCCGGGCGAGCATTCCCCGGTGGAAGGCCGAAAAGGCATTCATATCGCATGCACGTATCCCGTCAAGCGAATCAATGGCGGCGGCAGCGGTGAAATTAATTGCAAATATGGATTCGAGCCTGGTGTAGAGGACCCGGCCCTTGTATGGAGCGAGTATCGGCTGCAGGGCGGCATCCAGGAGCCGTCCCTTCTCTCGCAACGTATTGTAGCCGTCAGCCTTTTCAAGCTTTTTAAGCGTATGGATGCCTGCGACCATCGCGAGGGGGTTCCCGGAAAGCGTGCCTGCCTGGTAAACCTTTCCCAGGGGCGAGATGTTCTTCATGATCGTGCGTGACGCCCCGTACGCGCCCACGGGGAGCCCGCCGCCGATGATCTTGCCCATGGTGGTGATATCCGCCTTCACGCCGAAGTATTCCTGCGCCCCGCCAGGTGCGAGCCGGAAGCCGGTTATCACCTCGTCGAATATGAGGAGCACCCCGTGCCTGTCGCAGAGCGCCCTCACCTCACGTAAAAATTCCTTTTTCGGCATGATGAGCCCGTAGTTGCACGGGACCGGCTCCATGATAACCGCCGCCACGGAGGCATGCTCCTTCGCGAGAATGGCGGCAAGCGCTTCGATGTCGTTGAATGGGGCCACGATGGTATCGTTCGCCGCCCCGGCGGTGACGCCGGCGGAATCCGGCGTCCCGAAGGTGGCCAGGCCGGAGCCTGCGGCAACGAGCATCTGGTCGGCGTGTCCGTGATAGCACCCGTCAAACTTGATGATCTTTTCCCTGCCCGTGTGGCCGCGGGCAAGCCTGATCGCGCTCATGACCGCCTCGGTGCCGGAGTTTACGAAGCGCACCATATCGACAGAGGGGAAACGACCGGTGATGAGCTTTGCCAGCTGGACCTCGTACTTGCTGGAAGTGCCGAAGCTCGTGCCGTTTTTGGCGGTCTTCCTGACGGCGCTGATTACGTCCGGATCAGCATGGCCGAGAATGAGGGGGCCCCAGGACATGCAGTAGTCAATGAATTCATTGCCGTCCTCGTCCTGCATGCGCGAGCCGCTCCCTTTTTTTATGTAGAGCGGGTCCCCGCCGACGGCCCTGAAGGCCCGGACCGGCGAGCTCACCCCTCCCGGCATAAGGCGCAGCGCTTTTTTATAGAGCTTTTTTGATTTTTCGATGATCATCTCAGAGCCAGTCATTCCTGTAGATATCGCGGGTATGATACGATATGACCATGTCGGCGCCTGCCCTGAATATCGACGTGACCACCTCCCTGGTCAGCCGCTCTTCGTCTCCGTACCCGAGCTTGCCCATGGCCTTGACCATGGCATATTCGCCGCTCACGTTATAGGCGCACAGGGGAACGCGGGCGATATGACGCACGCGGTAGATGACGTCGAGGTAGGACAGCGCGGGCTTCACCATGACAATATCAGCGCCTTCCTCGATATCGAGCAGCACTTCCATTTCAGCTTCAATCGTGTTGCGGCAGTCCATCTGGTAGCTGCTGCGGTCGCCGAACTGCGGCGCGCTGCCCGCCGCTTCGCGGAACGGCCCGTAAAACGCCGACGCGTATTTCGCCGAGTACGCGAGAATCGGCAGGTCGTAAAACCCGCCCGCGTCAAGCTTCGCCCGGATAGAGCGCACCCTGCCGTCCATCATGTCCGATGGGGCGACCATGTCGGCGCCGGATTCAGCGTGCGAGAGAGCGGTACGGGCCAGGAGCTCCAGGGAGGGGTCGTTCAGGATTTCTCCATTGTCCACCACGCCGCAATGGCCGTGAGACATGTATTCGCAGAGGCACACGTCCGTGATCACCAGGATGCCGGGAAGGTGCTTCTTTATGTCCCTGAGGGCGCGCTGAACGACGCCATTGCGGTCGTAGGCGCCGCTCGCCTGCTCGTCTTTTTTGTCAGGTATGCCGAAGAGGAGTATTTTGTCGATACCCAGCTTGTAGTCGGCTTCAATGTCTTTGAGCAGGTTGTCGCAGGAGACCCGGTGTATCCCCGGCATGGACGTTATCTGCTCGCGCAGGTGCTGTCCTTCGAGGATGAAATGCGGCATGATGAGTTTTCGCCTGTCGACCACCGTTTCCGCGACCATGTCACGGATAAGGTGGGACGCTCTGTTTCTGCGCGGTCGCTGGTTGCCTGGCATGGTTGTTTTACCCGCAATTCTATAGTTCTGGTAATTCCATACAATAATAGTATATTTGGCAAGAATTTATTTCATTGACGCAGGTCAATTATTGACCTCGGGCCGGTACTGTGTAATTATTCTCCGAATGAAGAATACTTTACAAATTAACCGTTATATCTATGATATGGCATGATATTTTTTAACTTGATCTGTATTAACGGCGTTAGCACGGTATGAAAACAATCAGAATCGGTACCCGGGGCAGCAGGCTTGCGCTTGTCCAGAGCCAGCATGTCCGCGATCAATTGCAAGCCCGGAACCCGGGGGCCGAAATCGAAATCGTCACGATAAAAACAACCGGCGACAGGATACTCGACGCGCCGCTCTCGAAGATCGGCGACAAGGGCCTGTTCACCAAGGAGATCGAAAAGGAGCTCCTCGATGGATCGGTTGACCTTGCCGTGCATTCCATGAAAGACATGCCCACGGAACTGCCCCGCGGCCTGAAGATCGGGGCTGTCACGAAACGGCTCGACCCCGGGGACGTATTTATCTCGAGAAACGGCAAGAAGCTGCGCGAGCTGCAGGCGGGCGATACCATCGCTACCGGCAGCCTCAGGCGCAGGGCGCAGGTGATGGCGCTCATGCCAGGCCTGAATATTGTTGATATGCGGGGAAACGTCCAGTCGAGGCTGAAAAAGATGCAGGAAAATCCCGCCATTGAGGGGATCATCCTCGCGCGTGCCGGCCTGGAGCGTTTGGGAGACCTCGGTATCGTGACCGAGACTGTCCCGGAAGAGGTCATCCTCCCGGCCGTCGGCCAGGCGTCCCTTGCCATAGAGATACGCGAGGGCGACAGCGCGATGGAAGCGATTATCGCGCCCCTGAACGACAGGGAGAGCAGGATCGCCATAACCTGTGAGCGGGCATTCCTCTCGGAGCTCGGCGGCGGGTGCCAGGTGCCGATAGCCGCTCTCGCCCGCGTGAACGGCGATACCGTCACCCTTACCGGAATGGTGGCGCGCCTTGACGGAACAAAAGTATTCAGGACGACGGCCGCGGGACCGGTTTCAGGCATGTACGCGATGGCGCAGCGGTGCGCGCGGGAGCTGCTTGATGACGGCGCGCGGGAGATCCTCGAGCAGATATACGGGAGAAAGCTATGAGCGAAAACGGAAAGGTTTACCTGGTCGGCGCCGGCCCCGGTGACATCGGTCTCCTGACGCTGCGGGGCAAAGAGCTGATTGAAAAATGCGACACCCTCATATACGACAACCTGGTGAACGACAGGATCATCCGCTCGTTCGCGCCGGAGGATTGCGATAAAATCTACGTGGGCAAGAGCGGCGCGTCGCATACCATGGAACAGGAAGACATCAACAGGCTCATCGTCGATAAGGCCAGGGAGGGCAAGATGGTCGTCAGGCTGAAGGGCGGCGATCCGTACATATTCGGCCGCGGCGGAGAGGAGGCGCTCTTCTGCGCCGAGAACGGGATCGAATTTGAAGTTGTCAGCGGCATATCCTCCGCTTTCGCAGTGCCGAACAGCGCGGGTATACCGGTCACCAACCGCGGATACAGCGCCTCTGTCGCCTTCATAACCGGGCACGAAGACCCGACCAAGCTGGAAAGCGATATCCGGTGGGACAGGCTCGCGACCGGCGTGCAGACCCTTGTGTTCCTGATGGGTGTAAAGAACCTGCCTTTGATAATTGAGAAACTGCGGCAAAACGGTCTCGGTGCCGACACGCCTGCCGCGGTAATTGAGAATGGCTGCCAGCCGCACCAGCGCACCGTTGCCGGCACTCTCGCGACCATCGCCGGCCTGGTGCACAATGCCGGCATACGACCGCCCTCGATAATAGTGATAGGGAGCGTCGTGGCGCTGCGCGACAGGATAAACTGGTTCGAGAAGCGTCCCCTGTTCGGAAAATCAATCGTGGTGACCAGGTCGAGGGAACAGGCCTCCGAGCTGACGTCTCGCCTCACCGAGCTGGGTGCGTCCGTGATAGAGACTCCGGTCATACGGACCGTCGCCCCGGAGGATTCCCCCCGCATGCGCGATTCCATCACGCGCGCAGGAACGTATGACTGGATCATTTTCACCTCGGTAAACGGCGTTGATTACTTCTTCCTGTACCTCTTCGAGTTGGGATTTGACGCGCGCAGGCTGGGCAGCGCCAGGGTCTGCGCTATCGGCCCTGCAACGGCCGAGCGGCTGAAAACGTACGGTATCAGGCCCGACATGGTGCCGGAGCGTTTCATCAGCTCGGAAATACTCAGCGCACTTGCCGGCGCCGGCCAGGTCAGCGGCAAGTCCTTCCTGCTGCCGCGCGCCGATATCGCGTCACGCGAACTGACCGAGGGGCTCAAAGCCGGTGGAGCAGCCGCGATCGACGATATTACCGTGTACCGTACCGTTGAAGACGACCTTTCCAACGACCCCGCTGTCAGGGAGACCATCAAAAATGCTCGGTTTGACATGGTCACGTTCACCAGCTCATCCACCGTGCAGAATTTCGACAAACTTGTCAAAAAAATCGCCATGGCCGATACGGACACCTTTTCCTGCGCCGCGATCGGCCCCGTTACCGCGGAAAAGGCGCGCGAACTCGGGTACCGGATCAATGTTTCTGCTGAACGGCACACTATTGAAGGCCTTGTTGAATCGATAGTAATGTATTATAAAACGCGGGGTTAATAGACGATCAGGTTGTCGCGGTTGATGACTTCGTCGAAAACATTATCGCTGAGGATCTT
Organism: uncultured Spirochaetota bacterium; assembly: GCA_963827275.1. GTDB lineage: Bacteria > Spirochaetota > UBA4802 > UBA4802 > UBA5550 > RBG-16-49-21. Next base: position 258,123 of record CAWHAA010000006.1, on the reverse strand, counting down.
TTTTATCTCCGATGACCTCTTGCCCTTTATTGTCGCCAGTTCTTCAGAGCTGTAATTGACGATCCCCTTGCCTATCTTTTTACGGTCCTGCCCCGACAGCTCAACGATGTCGCCCATGCGGAAATCGCCGCTGGTGCTGATGATCCCGGAGGCAAGGAGGGACTTCTTCCCGATTCGTATCGCTTTTACCGCGCCATCGTCAAGCACCAGCGTGCCGGCGGGTTTGCGCAGCGCAAGCCATCTCTTTTTGCCGGTGAGTTGACGGTTTTTCCCGATAAAAATGGTGCCAATCTTTTCGCCGTCAAGGATCCTGTTCAGCACGCGCTTCGTGGACGCGTTCGCGATGACCATCTTTTCGCCGAACCGGATAATAATCTCGGCCGCGCGTATTTTTGACATCATGCCGCCGGTGCCGTACGCGGAGCCGGAGCCCCCGGCGCGACCGATTATATGCTCGTTGATGGCGTAAATTTCCTCCACCGGCTCGGGATCGTCCAGGTCCATGTAAAAGCCGTCGATGTCGGAGAGAAGGATAAGCAGCTCCGCGTTGACGAGGCTCGCGACATGCGCGGAGAGCATGTCATTGTCCCCGAATTTGATCTCATTGACCGCCACCGAATCATTTTCATTGACAATCGGGACTATGCCGAGGTGCAGAAGCGTCTCTAGCGTGTGGCGGGCGTTCAGGAACCGCGTGCGGTGCCTGACATCGTCCTCGGTGAGAAGGATCTGCCCGACGTGCAGATCGAGTTTTTTGAACCGGTTCCGGTATTCATTCATCAGAATGGTCTGGCCCACCGCTGCGCAGGCCTGTTTTTCGGGGATGGTGAGATTTTTGACGCGTTTTCCCATGGTACCCGCGCCGGTTGTTACGGCGCCGGAGGTGACGATAACGACCTGATAGCCGCGCCTGACGAGGCCGGCGACATCATTGACAATTGCGGAAATCTTGTACCCGGAAATGACGCCGTTCTTCGTCACGGACGAGGAGCCTACCTTGACGACTATTCTTTTTACATTTTTAACCGCGTTTTTCCTCGGCACCGCCCGTCTCCATGAGTTGGTCAAGAATCTTCAGCAATTCATGTATATTGTCGCCCCTTTCAGCCGAAATGGGAAGAACATTTTCTTCGGTAAGGAGCCTTCTCTTTTCCCATATCTCCTCTTCCGCCATGAGGTCGATTTTATTCAGCAATATAAAGCAGGGCTTGGAGGTAAGCTCCCTGTTGTAAGAATCGAGCTCCGATTTAAGGAGGTTGAGCGTGTATTCAAGGTCATCGCCGGTTATATCGAGTATGAACAGTATCGCCCTGACACGCTCGATGTGCTGCAGGAAGGAGAGCCCGAGGCCCTGGCCGCGGTGCGCTCCCTCTATGATGCCGGGAATGTCGGCTATCTTATATACCGACCCGTCAGCTCTTTCTATTACGCCGAGGTTCGGTATCAGGGTCGTGAAGGGATAATCGGCGATCTTCGGCCTCGCGTTGGTGATCGCCGAAAGGAGGGTTGATTTGCCCGCGTTGGGAAGGCCCACGAGCCCTATGTCCGCTATGAGCTTCAGGTTCAGCGTGATCCTCCGCTCCTCAGTGGGGATGCCGGTCTGGGCGTAGCGGGGAGTCTGGTGGGTGGACGATTTAAAGAAGGCGTTCCCCTTGCCGCCGATACCGCCCTCCGCGATGAGGATGCGGGCGCCCTCCTCCACCATGTCCGCCAGCACTTCTTCAGTCTCATAATCGATCACCTGCGTCCCCGGGGGCACCTTCACGGTCATGTCTGCGCCGTTTTTCCCATGCTTGTTGTTCCCCGAGCCCTGGTGGCCGTTTTCCGCCCGGTAGAGGCGGTCTCTGAAAAGGTGGGAGAGATTATGGAGGCGCGGGTCTGCCTCAATGTACACATCGCCGCCCTTGCCGCCGTCCCCGCCGTCAGGCCCGCCCCAGGCGATGAATTTTTCCCTGTGAAACGTGACCGCGCCGCGGCCGCCGTTGCCGGCCTTGATGCGTATGAATGTTGTATCGGTGAACTTTGGCACGGGGTGATCTCTCTATGATATCGTTTATACCGGCAGGCCTCCGTCACGCCGCTGCATGCCGCACTCTTTAAAAAACAAATCGCGTATTGTTTATAATACGCGATTCATGTTCTCAGGCCTGGGATAGTGTTGCTACGCCTGTGGATAGACGGAAACCTTCTTCCTTTTTTTCCCGAACCGCTCGAAAGTAACTACGCCGTCAACCAGCGCGAAGAGGGTAAAGTCCCGTCCGCAGCCGACATTGTTGCCCGGGTGTATCCTTGTCCCGCGCTGACGGACGATGATTGTCCCGCCTTTTATGAGCTGGCCGCCATATCTCTTGACGCCGAGCATCTTGGGCTGTGAATCGCGCCCGTTTCTGGTGGACCCGCCGCCTTTTTTGTGTGCCATGATATTCTCCTCTGTGTATCTTACTTGTTTTGAGTAACACCGCGCACGGCGAATAATCCGGGATATGCACGCTTCATGTCGAGAATGCCTATCATGAAGGATTCAAGCAATACCCGCAGTATGTTCTTCGTTTCCGCGCTCAGTTCCTTTATGCGTATCCTGAAATCCAGGAACCCTTCTCGTACGTTATATTCCGGTTTGACGCCGGCAATCAAGGTGATCGATTTCAGCATCGTCAGCGCCGAAAAGGAAACGGCAGAGCAGACAATGTTTTCACCCTTCCGGCTTCCCGCGGCGTCTATACCGGCCGGGCCGCCTCCGAACAACGCATGACCTTCAACGGTCAAACCGACAAATCCGCTGTCCGATTCGACCAGGACCAGCTCTTCATCATACTGTATATTAGTTAACGTTACAGTTATCAACTCCGCTTTTAGCCGACCGACAATTCGCTGATAATGATCTGCGAATAATTCTGGCGGTGGCCGATGGTCCGCTCATGACGCTTGCGTTTGAGGAACTTTATTCCCCGCACCTTTTCGCCCTTGATGTCGCCGAGCACCTTCGCGGTGACTTTGGCGTTTTTCACGTACGGCTGTCCGACAAGGATCGTGTCGCCGTTCGCCACCATCAGTATCTTATCGATGACCAGATCGTCATTCGCGTTTTTTTCGAGTTTATCAACATTGATGGTCGTGTCTTTTTCAACCCGGTACTGCTTGCCTGCTATTTCCACTATTGCGTACATACTGTTATTATCCTTAATTCGTTCTGTTTCGATAAAATGGGCCCAAAAGGATTCGAACCTTTCACCCTCTGATTATGAGTCAGATGCTCTAACCTACTGAGCTATGGGCCCTTGTTTAGAAAGTCAATTAATATAACAAGTCGATTTATGTCAAGAAATTATTTGCCGGTCCATGGCGCTTCAGGAACCGGGGCGGGAACGGGCGAGTAGAGCCTGTTAAATAAACGAGACGAGGTTCCTGCCGTTTCGCTTCGATATATAGAGGGCCTTGTCGGCCCGCTCTATCAGGGTGTTTTTTGTTTTATCGAGGTCCGGGTCATACTGGGTGACCCCGATCGATATCGTCGCCCCGATCTCCCTGCCGTCGTATACGACCATTGATTTTTCGATATTCTGACGGATCCGTTCCGCGACGACAAGGGCCTCATGGATCTCCGTGCCGGGGAGTATGACGGCGAATTCCTCGCCGCCGTAGCGGGACGCCACGTCAATATGGCGGATGCTGTCCCGTATTATTTTCGCCACGTTTATAAGCACCATGTCGCCTGCCTGGTGCCCGTTCATATCATTGACGATCTTGAAGTGGTCGATATCGGCCATTATGACGCAGAGAGGCCTCGAGAGACGCCGGGCGCGATCAACCTCGTCCACGAGGAGCGTGTGAAAGTAATGGTGTATTTTGAGGCGCGTCATCATGTCCGTGGTGGCCATCTCGTAAAGGGACGCATTGTGTATCGCGATGCCCGCAAGGGAGGCGATGTCCATGAGGTATTCTTTTTCGCTCTCTGAAAAGTCCTTCGAATTGATGCGGTCCCCCAGTATGATGATGCCGTTGAGCGTGCCCTTGCTCATGAGCGGGACAATCAGCGACGGCTTGAGCATCTTCAGAATGCCTAAAGAGCGGTCGTTCCCGACGCCGGCATCGAGCTCTTCCGGGGAATAGCACTTGAAGTCGCGTTCCATGAACTTGACGAGCTCTGAATCCGGGTCAAGCTCATAATCGATCGAATGGTCAACGTCGAAGCCTTTATAATTACGATGCAGGGCGTAGTTTTCATTTCCGATGCCCTTCTTCAGGAATATCCCGGCCATGAGAAGCTGCATCTGGCCCATGCAGGTAAGCAGGATGGAATCGATGAGGATGTTATATTCCAGCGTCGAATTGAGTCCCTTGCTGATCTCTATGAGCTGCCGGAGGTCGTAAATCTTACGCTCGTACTGCTCAATCTCCGTGGGAAAGGAGAAGTTTAAATCGTTGTCGAGTCTGCGCTTCATGTTGACACCTTACCCGAAACGGGCAATTGCTTCCTTAAGTTCAATTCTGCCGTCGTAGATGGCCTTGCCGGTGATGCACCCCTTTACGCCTTTCACCGCTATCCGCGTGAGGCGGTCGATGTCGTCCAGTGACGATATCCCACCCGAGGCGATGAGGTCGATGCCGGGGACCTCGGTCAATATGTCCGTGATTGCGGCCAGGTTCGGGCCGGTCAGCATGCCGTCAGTGGCGATATCCGTGTATATGAATTCGCGTATCCCCATGCCATGGTAATGCCGGATCATGTCCGTCGCCCGCATATCCGAAACCTTCTTCCAGCCATGCGTGGCCACCATCGAGTTTTTCGCGTCGATCCCTGCGATGATCAGGTCCTTGTAGCGCTCGATGCTGCCCCTGAACGAATCGCCGAGCAGAACGGTGCCGGCGATGATACGCCGGATGCCGCTGTCCGCGTACCTGCGTATGCTTTCCTCGCTCCGTATGCCGCCGCCCACCTCGATCGGAACTGATACGGACCCCGCCATGGCGGTTATGATGGCATGGTTCACCGGTGCGCCTGAAAACGCGCCGTCAAGGTCCACCACGTGGATCAGTTTCGCACCCGCGTCCTGAAAGCGTTTTGCCATATCGACCGGATCGGCTGAATACACGGTCTGGCGGTCAGGGTCGCCCTGGAGGAGCCGCACGCAGTTGCCGCCGCGGATATCAATGGCAGGGATGATCAGCATACCGTTCTCACGAAATTTTCAATGATCCTGAGGCCTGTTGTATGGCTCTTCTCGGGATGGAACTGTGTCGCGATCACGTTGCCCTTTCCCACGATGCAGGGAAAACGATCGCCATACTCAACCTCACCTATGACCCAGCTCAGGTCGCGCACTTGCGGGTAATAGGAGTGAATGAAATAAAAATAGCTCCCCGACGGGACGCCGGCAAGGCACGGCGCTTCATGTTCCAACTCGACCGTGTTCCAGCCCATGTGCGGCACCTTGAGGCTGCCCGGCTTAAAACGGACGACTGAGCCCGGGATGATGTCAAGGCCGCGGTGCGAGCCGAATTCATCACTTTCTGAAAAAAGGAGCTGGAAGCCGAGGCAGATGCCGAAAAAATGGCCGCCGTTGCTGATAAAGTCATGTATCGGTTCTATCCATCCGCGTTCTGTAAGGTTTTGCATCGCCATGCCGAACGCGCCGTCACCGGGCATTATAAGCCCGTCCGATCCATCAATTGAAGATGGATCGTCAGAAATGGCCACCTCATCGGTATACTTCTCGACCGCCTTGGCGACCGACCGCAGGTTGCCCATCCCGTAATCAATGACAGTAATCATATCGTCCCTTTTGTTGACGGCACCGCGCCTTTCAGGGCCGGATCAATTGAGGCGGCCCTGCAGAGCGCAAGGCCCAGCGCCTTGAATATGGTTTCATGGACATGGTGCTTGTTCTGGCCGTAGAACACCGTTACGTGCAGGTTGACCCCCGCGTTCATCGCAAATGCCCGTAAAAATTCATCGGTAAGTTCCTCGTCGTATGAGCCGACCGCACCCGCAAGACGGGGCCCGGTATATTTGTAATACGGGCGCCCGGAAAGGTCCACCGCCACCATGGTAAGAGCGTCATCCATGGGAATTGTTACATCGCCGAACCGGGTGATGCCCGACTTGTCGCCAAGTGCCTGTTTTACCGCCTGGCCCAGCACGATACCGATGTCTTCAACTGAATGGTGGTCGTCAATTTCACGGTCGCCGGCGCAATGGAGTTTCATACGGATCCTGCCATGCTTCGACATGGCTTCCAGCATGTGGTCAAAGAAGGGGACGCCGCTCTCGATCTCGGATTTCTGTATGCTGTCGAGGATTACTTCGGCTGTTATGTCAGTCTCTTTGGTCTTCCTGGTGACAGTACCTTTTCGTTCCATTCTCAAACCGCCTGGTTGTGCTTTCTTTTTATTATCGGCATACTGCTTCACGGTTCGTTAGATACAATGCCGCATCGGATCATTCCTAGTAATCGAAGCCCATGCTGAACAGAATTTTATTTTCTTTGAACGACTTTTTATCAAAGGGGCAGGCAAAGTCAAGTTTTAAAAATAAAACAGGTGATATTGCTGCACGAATACCGAATCCAAAATCAATTTTTAAGTCATCAAACCTCCCGCTCTTATCGAGCAGGGAAAAAGAGCCTGTCCAGGCGGCGCCTGCGTCGATGAACAGGACAAATCCGATAGAGCCGGAGGGACCCGATAGCGGCATACCGAATAATCTCCAGTCCCCGGGGGTCAGCCACAGCTCCGCGTTGAAGAAAAACATGTTGTTGCCGCTCAGGCTGAGAAGATCGAAGCCCCTCAGGCTGGCATAGCCGCCTATATGGTATGTGATATCCCCCATTGCGCTTCCGATCCTGGTGCCCCCTGCCCCGCGGAGCATCACGATGCAGTGCTTGTCCGGATGCGCGTAGTACCGGATGTCGGCCGCGAGGCCGGTGAAGGTGTTTCCACGGTCCAGGCCGATGGTCTGCTCGGCGTTGATACGGCACCAGAGTCCCCTGACCGGGACCATCGCGCCCCTGAGCAGGGAGTCATATTCGAGCGAAGCGGTCAGCTTGCCAAGGCCGGCAGCATGGTCTTTCCGCATTTCATATTCTTTGAACCGTTGTTGATGTCCTCCCGCTTCAATCCTGATTGCGAAGGTGACATGGCGAAAGAAGGTATAAGAAAAACCCAGGGCTCCGCCGTAATAAGGGGCGCTACCGGCGTTACGCCCGGCACCGGGCTGTTCGGCCGGGCCGTTCCCCGTCTCGAGCGACATGGCGTCAAGGGGCCCGGCCTGCCTGAAAATACCGCAGCCGAGGTCCCATGCGCCAGCCGCGTAACGATACGAAAGGCCGGCGCTGAGGTCATCCTGTTTCGACTCGCGCATGTAGTTCGATGCAAGCCTGAGGCGATGACGTGAAAGCATGTCTGACAGGTCGAGGCGCGCGTACACCGAGGAGCCGCCGGTTGAGCCCTCGGCGTTGATCCTGAGATGCTCCGGCCTGATGCCGTCGCCGTACCGCCGGAAGAGGTCCCCGGAGAGCGGTACGTACGCGGCAGGAAACGCCGGTTCGTTACGACCTGATGGACGGCATGTCATTGCCCGGGATCACGGCAGTGCCGATTTCATTCATGCGCAGTTCAAACCCGTGGTCCCGGTAGACAGAAACAACGAACCGCCTGCCGTCGGGGAGCCACCGGGGATAATACGCACCGCCGGCGCTGTCGGTTAATCGCGCGTGTCTTTTTGTGGTGAAATCATACAGCCAGACATTGTTTGTTCCGCTTGCATCGCTGACATAGAGCATTTTCTTGCCATCGGGGGAAATGTCCGGCTGTATTGCGCTCATACTCTCACCGCCGGCGAGTTTCGTGCGTGTCCCGGTCGCAATATCAATGAGGTATAGTGAATAGTTGCCGCGGAAAATATCACCTTCCCTGTTCCAGTTTGAGGCAAACACCACGCTTTTCCCATCGGGCATGAAAACGGGACACCGGTCGGAGAAGCTGTCGTCGGAAAGGCGCACGAGCGTGCCGTCAGACCTGTCATAGAGATAGAGGTCCTCGGCGGAGCCGGCAACGCCGGAAAAGGCAATGTACCGTCCGTTGCGCGAAACAGACGGATTCAGCACCGCAGCGAACGGCAGCGGTATCCTTGACGTGATACGACCCGATCCCGCATCAGCAAACAGCAGGCCGCTTTCTATTCCGCGGCCTGAAGGCATTATAATAGTCCGCCCATCATTCGACCATGCAGGGGAATTCCCGGAAGCCCGGATCGGAACGGGCGGGACACACCCGCCAGTATCGATGAGAGTAGCGGCACTACGCCCCCCGACCGCTACTCCCCGGCCATACCTGGCGACCTTTAACACGGGTAAACCGTCCTTCTCAGACATGTAGGCGATCATGGTCCCGTCAGGTGACACGGCTGCAACCAGATGCTTCATTGCCGACTCTTCTCGTGCTATATATGAAACGCCGGACCCGGTCAGGGAACTACCCTGATCATGGACGGCTGATCGCATGAATTCAACCCATTCTTCATCGACCTCTTCCATGCTCTTGCCGGTACCGGCGCGTATGACATCATCCATGTAGCCCAGGTCGCGAAAATCCCGTATCATCCCGCTGAACAGTTCTTTACCGTAACGTTGTTCAATGAATGAACAAAAAGAGTACCCTGCCGCACGATATATAAGAGGATGGTTGAAATACGAGCCGTCACTATATTTCAGGCGTGCATATTGGTTTTTTTTCATGCAGTATTGGATGACTTGGCTGCAGGGTTGTTCGCCCCCGCCGGCAATATATTCAGCCATACCCTCCGCTATCCAGAGCGGCAGGCGGAGAGACGAGAGCAGCGGGACCGTTTTACCGCCGTCAGCCAGTATATCCAGTTGAAACGAGTGGACCATTGCATGGGTCAACCTGCGCCGGTAGCCGGAGTATGAACCGTCAAATTCGGCGTGAATCGGATAAGCGGAATATCTGCCTCCGGCAGCTCCCCGGACGGCCGGCAGCCGGTGTATAAAATGGCAGGCATGGTCACCGCCGCCGGGAGACGCGAGGAAGATCGGGATCACCCCCGCAATGTCATGCTGCAGGTAGCTTGAGACCCGGATATACGCGCTTTCCGCGATCTGCGCGGTACGCATCGCGAGTGTTTCCATGCCGTCGGGAAAGTAAATATCAAAATGCACGGTTGAGAGGATTTCCCGGGGGGGCGATTCAAACGGGAGGGCGCCCTGCGCCGTCGGGTGGGGTGAAAAATACGGCAGAAGAAGGAAGAACAACACCGTTATTGCTCGACGAAAGCTCAAAGACCCTGGTCATCCTTACCCAGAAAATACAAAGACTTTATCTCTTCCGCTGATATTTTCCCTTCGTGAATGATATTCAGCGTGCCTGTGCTGATGTCAACAACGGAAGGGAGGGTGTGTTCCTTGCAGAATTCTTCTATGATGAGGATGCTGCCGACCTTCCCGTCGAAGGCCTTTATGATGTCCTTCTTTGCGAATATGGGGGGCTGCCCGGTCGCCGGGTATGAACCATAGACAAGGGGTTTCCCTACATGCTCAATGATATCCTGCTGGTACCTGCTCTTGGGCATCCTCGCTGATATCGAGCCCCCTTTTTTCCGGAGATTCTGCACATAGACGATCAATTCGCCGGGCCAGATCCGATGGAGAAAGTCGAAGGCCAGCTTGTCGATGGTGGCCACCTCATCAAGCATCTTGAAGGATGATACCATGCGGACGAGCGTGTCTTCGGTTTCACCGGTCATCTTCCCGACTGATTCACGGCATTGCGGGTTGTCGAGTGAAACGAGCCCGTAAATCATATCGACGGGCATGAAGACGATTCGACCATCCTTGAGGTCGTCGGAAAGACGCCGTATTACTGAGGCGTCGATGGTACCGTCTTTTTTCAGCTTTTTTACTATAAAAATCTCGGTTTTCATCCTGGTTGAACCATCACGGATAATCGTATTTTATTCCGGCGCAGATCGCATCGGTCAGGGCGCCTGCTGTTCTTTTATGTGCCTGCCGTATAGCAGCATGCAGATCAGCACTACCGAAGACAGGGCTACCCATGCTATTCTCAGATAAAAAAGATCTGCAGGAAGCCCCTGGACTGTTATATCTTTTTTTTTGTCCACGGACGCGGTATCATTGAGCCCGCGGAACTGTATAATGGTGTCAGTATGCCGCGTATATCCCGATGATGCGATGTCTCCGTCCGGATAGTTGCCTCCACGGTATCGTTCGAGGAGCCGCCGGAGCCTGTTATTTTCGCCCTTCAGCACCTCGGTGCGGGCAATGATGTTTATTTTTTCATCGTCAAGTCTCATTCTTTCAAGAAGGCCGCTTTTGCTGAAAAGAAAAAAATAGGCCGACGAAAAGACGAGCGCAACGATCAGAACGAGCCATCTATACTGCTGTTTACCCAATGCTGTAAAACACCTCTTTACCGGAGAACCTGGCCATGACGCCCAGCTCCTCCTCGATGCGGAGCAGCTGGTTGTATTTCGCCAGGCGGTCAGTACGTGAGCCGGAGCCGGTCTTTATCTGCCCCGTTGACATGGCCACGACCAGGTCTGCGATGGTCGTGTCTTCGGTCTCACCGGAACGGTGCGAGACAACGGCGGTGTATCCGGCACGTTTCGCCATCTCTATCGCGCGGATGGTCTCGGTCAGCGTTCCGATCTGGTTCACTTTTATCAGGATTGAATTGGCGATACCGCGCTCAATTCCCTGCTTCAGACGCTCCGTGTTGGTTACGAACAGGTCGTCGCCCACTATCTGTATCTTTTTGCCGAGGCGGTCGGTCATTATCTTCCAGCCATCCCAGTCGTTTTCCGCATGGCCGTCCTCGATGGATATGATGGGGTAATTTGCGACCAGTTTTTCATAGAAATCCACCATCTGCGAGCTGTCCCGCTCGCTCCTGTCGCTCCTGGAGAAGACGTATTTCTTCCTGGCCGTGTCGTAGAACTCGCTCGATGCGGGGTCAAGCGCGATCATGATGTCTTCGCCCGGTCTGAACCCGGCTTTCTCGATGGCGGTGATGATGTGCTCAAGAGGCTCCTCGTTTGACTTGAGGGAAGGCGCGAACCCGCCTTCATCGCCGACACTCGTCGAATAGCCTTTTGACTTGAGGACGGCTTTCAGGGAATGGAAGGTCTCGACCCCCATCCGCAGCGCCTCGGCGAAATTCTTCGCCCCGACCGGCATGACCATGAATTCCTGGAGGTCCACGTTGGAATCCGCATGGGACCCGCCGTTTAGAATGTTCATCATCGGCACCGGCAGCTCTATGGCGCTGACGCCGCCGATATAGCGGTAGAGGGGAAGACCAAGGCTCTCGGCGGCCGCCCTGGCGCACGCGAGGGAGACACCGAGTATCGCGTTCGCGCCGAGCTTCGATTTTGCGGGGGTGCCGTCCAGCTCAATCATCACGGCGTCAACCTCGGCCTGGTTCGCGGCATCCATCTCCATGATGGCGCCCGCGATGATGTTGTTCACATTATGAACGGCCTTTAGAACGCCCTTCCCGAGATATCTCTTTTTATCTCCGTCACGAAGTTCGACAGCCTCATGCTCCCCGGTCGAGGCACCGGACGGCACTGCCGCCCTTCCGATAAAACCGGACGAGAGCTCAACGTCGACTTCAACCGTCGGGTTGCCCCGCGAGTCGAGAATTTCACGTGCATGAACATTCGTGATTATTGTCATGACAGCTCACCCTTGCGCGAAAAGCCTCTCAACTGTGTATATAAAACAGCTATTTAACAGATCAATACGATTTATATCAAGCAAAATTTGAATAATTCGTGATATGAGGGCAGAGAGACGCTGCGGTGCGTGTGGCTGATTCAGTACGTATCAATATGCGATACAGAGAAGGTAAGCCGGAATGTCACAGGTGATCTGGGTCGTGCTCAAGGTATTTGTGCCGACCTGGCCGGACTGCAGGGGATCAGACGTGCTCCAGTTCAGGCAGTTGTAGGTCGTATCGAAGCTGCCGTCCGCCAGGCTGCCGGACCACCAGTTCATACCCCCTATGCCGAGCGCGACATCGATGCTGTTTTCATAATATCCGCTGACCATGCCTGACCAGGAAGTTGCGATGAGAGTCGTTGCCAGGGTGTTTGAAATGCCGATGACCGGGTAGCCCCAGAATGCGGGAGGGACGACAAGACGAAGTTGATCGAAACTGTCCATGCTGACAAGGGCCTTGACGGTGCTTGCATCAAGGGTTTTGTGATAGGGCAGTCCCTGGTTAAAGCACATGCGATCGATCGTGTCCCTTCCATCGAGGTCGCCGTTAACCTGGCCGATGTGGTAGACATAGATTGCCGTTTTCGGGGAGAATCCAAGCGTTGCGAGATCGTAAACATTTTCCCGCTCACAGGTAATGAACGCCAATGTGGCGACAAGGAGATTAATCGCGAGTACAATTCTTGCCATGGCATATCCTTACGACATTTTATAATATAGTACGCCCCCGGCTACGCGTCCATACAAAAATGAACAGCGGAGCGAATTTTTGCCTATCTGGACCTGTCCGCGTTCCTGTTGAATTTCGTGTCATTCCTGCACCGGGCGGTGCACCTGTCCTTCAGTGTCCCTGAAAGCACCGCGCACCTGGTCTCGCAGGGATCGGGGACCGTCGCGGCCGGTTGCCGTACGATCCTCGCCGGGCGCTGTTCCTTTTTTGCGTCAAGGCATATCCTGATGCAGCGGACCCGGTCCACGCCGGTGTATGAGGAACACCGTTCCTCGCAGTCGCGCATTTTTTTCTTTACTTCGCTCTCACCCACCGGCTCGTTCTTTTTTTTTGTCCTGACGCAGGTGGTGATGCATTTGGCCCAGCCCTCCCCTCCCTGGAGCGGCGCGCAGCGGGCGCTGCATTCGTCATAGGAATCGGAACTTCCCGCGGCCGTGCCGCCGAAGGGTGCGCCGAGTGCCGCACAGAGTACGCCGGCGACGATGAATAAAAATGTTCCGTGCTTCATGGTGCCCTCCATCGGTACCGCACATCGGGCGGTTATTTTTTCTGCCACGTGAACAGCAGCGACCCCGAGACAATGAACAGCAGCGACATTGCCGTGAGTACGGCAATATTGATGCCCACGTCCCCGAGGCCCGCGCCGTCGTTCATGATTTTGCGCGATGCCTCTATGAGGTGTGTGAGCGGAAAGAAACGGGAGACGCTCCGCACCCAGGGCTCCGCCCCTTCAAGAGAAAACCAAACCTCCGACAGGAACATCATCGGCCATGTGATGAGATTGAGGATGCCGCCGGCAAATTCCTCGCTGCTGCTCCGCGAAGCGACCACGAGCGCAAGCGAGATCATGCTGAACCCGCCGAGACACACCACGAGCAGGAGCGACAGGTAGGAGCCCCGGACGCTGAATCCGTAGAGGAGCTTGCAGCCGATAAAAACAACGACAGTCGTTATCATGATAAGGTACATGCGCGAAAGGATCTGGGAGGTGATGAACTCCCATGGCCGCAGGGGGGTCACGCTCATGCGCTTCAGCACCCCGTTCTTCCTGTATGTCACCACGACATACCCGACGCCGAACAGCGCGCTGAACATCATGTTCATTCCCAGGATGCCGGGGAACAGCCATTCGATATAGGGTATCTCCGTGCCGGAGACGGTCTCCTTCCTGAAGCCGGTGTGCCGCGTCTCGGCACTTGAAATCAGGAGGCGTTCCGCGATGTATCCCTTCGGGGAGGTCTTGCTGGTCCAGAATGTCTTTTTGTCAGGATTTACGACGAGATCGATACGGTGATGGAGCAGTGTGACAACGGCCTGCTCTTCCGAGCTGAACGGAACGAACTCGACGTATTTCGTCCTCATGAAATTATTCAACTGCGGATCATGCGCGGCATTGGCAACCGGGCCCTGCTTGACCAGGCCCACCTTGTAAAGGACCTGGCGGTCATCGCCGAAAACGACGCTAAAGCCCACTATCACGAGCAGCGGGAACAGTATGTTCCACGCAAACGCGGAACGGTCCCTGAAGAACTCGAGGTTGCGCGCCTTGAAAAGCGACAGTATCCTTTTAAACATGGCTGCCCTCCGTATCAGACAATAGCCGGGCCTTCCGGACGGCCTCATGCCCTGAGTTCATGGCCGGTAAGCTTCAGGAACAGGTCTTCCAGGTTCTGCTTCCTCACGTTCAGGGTGGAGAGGTCGACGCCGAGCTCGACCAGCCGGTACAGGCACTCGCTTGGCGAATCGGTCTGTATTTCAACCCGGTCCTACTTTACGGAAATACCTGCACGGGAAATTCCCGAGTGTTGCATCATCGAGATCAAGGTGTATGCTTATTGTGGAACCGCCGCAATGCTCGTTCAGGAGGCCGGCGGGTGTCCCCATGGCGATGATTTTTCCGTTATCAATTATGCCGATGATGTCGCACAGGATTTCCGCTTCCTCCATGTAATGGGTGGTCAGCACGAGGGTTTTCCCCGCTTTCTTTATGCCGTGGACGATGTCCCACAGGTGGCGGCGCGCCTGCGGGTCAAGGCCGGTGGTCGGCTCGTCAAGGAATATGAGCTCCGGGTCGTTCGAGAGCGCCATGGCGAGGAGGAGCCGCTGCCGCTGGCCGCCGGATATCTTGCGGTTGTCGCGATCGAGGATCTCATCCGAGACGGCATGTCTCGACAAGGTACGCCATGTCCGCCATGCGGTCATAGAGGTTCCTGAACGTTCACCAGCGTTTCCCTGACCGTCAGGTACTGCGGCAGCTCGGTGTTCTGGAACTGGATCCCCACCTCGTTTTTAAACGTGGCGCCGCGCGGCCTTCCTTTATAAAAAACCTCGCCGTACGTCGGCTTGAGTATGCCCTCTATGACCTCGATAGCGGTGGTCTTCCCGGCGCCGTTCGGGCCCAGGAGCCCGAAACAGGTGCCCTGTTCGAGAGAGAAGCTCACGCCGTCTACCGCCTTTACTTCCGGGTAATATTTTTTCAGATTCCTGACTTCAAGTATGGGGGCCATAGTCGTTATCCTATCGCTCCCAATACCGTATCGATGCGCTTCAGCATTGACGCAAGGTCGCGAGCGTCCCCCGGCGTCATGAAACTGCGCAGCGTCTGCAGTTCCTTTAAAACGCCGCTCATTGCATCGAACGCCGCCCCGGTGTTCAGGTCGTCATCCATCGAGCGTTCAAATTCCCGCCCGAGCCGGCGTACGAGGGATATCACCCGGCGGTCCTGTTTTCCCGTTGAACCCGGGTGCCTGACGAGTTGCCGCGCGCGCGCCCGGAACTCTCCAATCATGGCGCACGTTCTTTTAAAGCGGTCCCTGGTAAAATTGAGCCTGGCGCGGTAGTGTCCGTAAAAAAGGAAAAAGCGCAGGTCGCGCGCGGTGCATCCGCCGCAGTAAATATCGGCGGGGTACAGGATGTTCCCCCTGCTCTTCGACATCGGTTTGCCGTCGACAACGAGGTGCTCACCGTGCAGGTAGTAGTTCGCGTAGGTTTTGCCGGTGTATGATTCGATGATCGCTATGTTGTAGTCATGGTGCCGGTACATGTTATCTATGCCGCCGCAATTAATGTCGATCGCTCCGCCGAGGCGCCGGACCGCCACTGCGGGGTCCTGTATGTTCCACGAAGGGCGCCCCTTCCCTATGATGGTGTCCCACCACGAGATGTCCCCATCGCGGTAGCCATGCCAGAGGATGAAGTCGCCCAGGTTCCAGCGGTTGCCGTTGTAGGTGTCCCGCTTGAACCGTACCTTTTTTTTCGGCCACCGCCTGGTGTCCAGACGGTACAATTTACCGAAACCATCGTATGTGAGAGGATCGAAGAAAATGTCCCCTTTATATCGGTACGCGTGACCGTCATCCATGAGTTTCTGTATGATAAGCGCTGCCGGTTCAATGCATTCAGAGGCCCGATCTGTTTTG
The DNA here is from genome assembly GCA_963827275.1 of uncultured Spirochaetota bacterium. Classification (GTDB taxonomy): domain Bacteria; phylum Spirochaetota; class UBA4802; order UBA4802; family UBA5550; genus RBG-16-49-21. Next base: position 242,218 of record CAWHAA010000006.1, on the reverse strand, counting down.
TCGGGGAGGCGAATATTGAGTGACCTGGCCTCGGAAAAAAATATTTTTTCAACGCTTCCGGTTATTTCATCGATTTTTTTATTTTTCTTTATCGCTTCAAGGATCGTTTTGTCCTCAATGTCGGTCAGGGGCAGCGCGCGTTTGACGCGGTACCCCTTGTACTCAAGGTATTTGACGAGGATATCCTCATAAATGAACGTCCGGTAATTGCCGATATGGGGCCTTCGGTATACCGAGGGCCCGCAGGTAAAAATGGTTACCTGTTTTTTGTCCCGCGGTCTGAAGAGCTTCCTTGGAGCGGGTCATTGTGTTATAGAGCTGCAGCATCCGGGGTCCCCGTTGCATGGATTCATGGCCATTGGCTATGACGCCCCTGGTAGTGCAATACTATCCATCGTTGAAAAAAAGTCAATATAAACTAACTGTCTGCACCCGGTTTCCCCGGAGTTAATTAATTCATTGACAATCGTACAAAATTGATTTTCTGAATAAGCAACGGAGGCCCCATGTTAAAAAACATTTCATTCATAGCAGGCGACCGCGCAATTGAGATTATACGGGACGAAGGACTGAACCTTGACCGGGTACGCGTCATTCCCGGCGCTGCCGGCGGGCCCAAGTGGCTTGTGCTTGGCGGCATTGACCGGGTGCTCTTCGGGAAATATTTCAGAAACAGGAAACAGCCCCTTTTCTTGCTGGGCTCTTCGATAGGCTCATGGCGTTTTGCCGCCCTTTCCCAGGCGGACCCGGAACTGGCCATCGATGCGTTTGAGGCGCTCTATCTCGACCAGCGCTATTCAAGGTTTCCGACAACGGACGAGGTTTCAACCGCCAGCTGGAAGATACTTGACGGGTACGTCAACGATGACACCAGTCTCGCAGATACTCACCCATCCCTTTATCCGGCTAAGCATGCTCGCCGTCAGATCCAGGAACCTATTTACGTCACGGACGCGCCCGGCTCTCGCGGCAGGAATGGCCCTGGCGACCATAGGCAATTTCGCTACCCGACGCGCCATGGGCCTTTTTTTTGAACGAACGCTTTTTCATGACCCCCGGGAGCTGCCGCCATTCATGGGCATGAAGCGCTTCACGTCGCACCGCGTGCCTCTCGGGCCTGACAACCTGAAGCCGGCCATCATGGCTTCAGGCTCGATTCCGCTCGTAATGAACGGTGTGGAGGATATCCCCGGAGCGCCCAGCGGCGTGTACCGTGACGGGGGGATGATTGATTACCACATGGATGTTCCTTTCGATCCTGACCCCGACCGCATCGTGCTGTATCCCCATTATACCGGTTCTGTCATCCCCGGATGGCTGGACAAGCACCTCGGATGGCGCAGGGCGGGAAAATACAATATGCGGAATGTCCTCATTGTGTGCCCGTCACACCCTTTTATTGATGCACTCCCCTACGGGAAAATACCCGACCGGAACGATTTCATGAAATTTTACGGGCATGATGACGAGCGTTTGTCATACTGGAAAAAGGCGGTCGACGGCGCGAAAATACTCGGCGAAGAATTTTTTGAAGCGGTTGAATCGGGGACGATCAGGGAAATGGTCACACCCTATTGAACGATTGGCGCCCCGCCGGCCATATTGCCGGCTGCGGCCAGGACCAGCACAGATAAAAACGCCCACGCTTTTTTTCGGTATAGCGTGGGCGTTTGAGTTTCTCTGTGCCGTCGTTTATTTCAGGTAGCCCTGCCTGATCGAATCGTTGATCATCTTGTTGTACTTGGATGTTTTAGCGCCTTCAACATATTTCTTGTCCTTGACCATTTTGGCAAGGCCTGCCAGAGACTTCGCCGGGATCCCCTTGATCGTCGCATTCGCTATCCCGACCGGCACGCCCTTGTCGAGGTCGGGGTCAATGATAAACGTGACCTTTGTATGATCGCGGTCCACCCACTCGAGCAGGAAATCGGAGCTGAAAGAAGGCATGCGGACAAGCTTCTTGCCCGAATCGTAATTCATTTCCTTCGTGGACTCGGCGTATATCTGGCTCTTACCATTCCTGTAGTTAAGAGTGACATTTGATTTGAGCACCATGTCGCGGTCCGTCAAGAGCGGAACATGCTGGTGGAACCAGAGTATAAACGTATCATTCTGTTCACTGACGACTTTAAGAATTTTTGTGTTCGTGCAGTCCTTCATCCACTTTTTGTAATTTTCAATGTCCCGTAAAACCATCCCGATCTCGTCCATTTTTGCGGGAATGATGCGTATTGCTTTGGCCGCAATATACGGTTTTCCCGGCACCGTACTGGTAAATACCTGGCACCCTTCATTTGATCCTTCGGCTTTCCATTGATACTGTTTAGCGGCCTCAACGTTGTTGCCGGTAACGGCGATGAATACGAATAATGCCGCGATGAGAACAGAAATCCTTTTAAACATATAAACCTCCCCGGAAGATATTTATTTTTTGATAATCAATATTTTACTGTCGGATTGATTATCGTATCAACCCGCCATATAGCGTCTATCGCGGGTTGAATTTAATAGAAAAGTAGATAAAACGACGTAAATTCACCTGTCAAGTATTAAACTGACATGTCAGTTTTTTTTTGCGCTGTTTTACAAAAAAATACCGACCATGAAACCGTCCTTTTATCAGGAATAAGACCCGACTAACGCGGTCCAGGTTCCCAATAAATATCTTTTGAGAATAATTATTATTATTTCCATGTGACAATTTTCCGGGATTGCCGGAAAATTGATGGCCGGTTGACGTTCCCTGCTGCGGTTGCATCATTCCATCATTGAAAAATAATATTTTTCTATCATCTCAAAATTATTTTTAATATTACGGGCGCCGGTTATTATGTTCATATGGCCCGGCAGCAGGTACTCGATGTCCAGCTCCGACATGCGCTTAATGCTCTCTATCAGTTTTTTGCCGTCTCCGCCGGGGAAATCCACCCTCCCTACGCTCTGCTCGAAAATAAGGTCGCCGCATACCAGTGCTTTTTTCTCTTTCCAGTAAATGCAGATCGAACCCGGCGAGTGTCCCGGGGTATGGAAGACCTGGAGTCCGGTGCCGGCGACTTCCCAGACCCCCTCCTTCATGAAAATTTCAAAATCGATTTCCGGGAACGGCATCCCGAACATCTGGAAGAAGGCCGGGCCGATTTTGTTGTAGAACGAGATTTCCTCTTCATGCATGCCGATCGGGACTTTCGTGCCGGCATAATTGATTGAACCTTCAAAATGATCGGGATGCGAGTGCGTGTTGATCACATACTTGATAGACGCCGGATCAAGACCGTCGCGCTTCATTTCCTCGAAACGAACATCAAGATAGTCCTTCAAACCCGGATCGAACAAGATATTGAGCGGCTCCCCGAAGCAGAACATGTTCGCATTATTGACAAAATGGCCCTTCCAGACATAGGCGTACACGCCGTCGCATACTTTCATTATTTCCCTCCTCTTTTAGATGGCGGAACCGGCCATCCGAGCCTGTCCATTGCCTTTTTTATATCATGCCATACATCACGCCTGAGGGGGCTCGATTCGCCGCCGTTCCTGAGCAGGTAGCTCGGGTGGTAGGTCGGCATCACGGGGATGCCGCAGTACTCCCCCCATTTCCCCCGGATTTTGGTGATGCCTGAAGCAGTATCCAACAGGAATTTTGCCGACGGGCTTCCCAGCGCGACGATGACGGCGGGCCGGATCAGTTCAACCTGCCTGGCCAGGTATGGTGAACATGACAGAAGCTCGTCCTGGTCAGGCGGCCTGTCGCGTTCCATCTTCATGTCCACGGTCGGCCTGCACTTCACGAGGTTCGCGATATACACGCGCGCACGGGGCACTCCCATGCCCAGCTCGATTATCCTGGTGAGCAGATCGCCGGCGCGTCCAACGAAGGGCCTTCCCGTGAGGTCCTCCTGTCTGCCCGGTCCCTCCCCTATGAACATGATTTCGGCGTCCGGGTCCCCTTCACCGAAGACCACGCTGGTCCTTGTCTCGCAGAGCCTGCACTTGCGGCACGTTTCAACCTCTGTGCGCAGTTGCCGGAGCTGATTCTCACTTGATGCCATGTGGACATTATTTTAATTATATTTTGTATTTGTCAAATCATCCTGCTTCGAATAGTATGAAAAAACCATTATTAAACGGAAAGGAGCCCCCGTATGGATTATTTCGACTCATTTAAAACAAAAAAGGGAGTCAGCCGGCTGCCCGGCTTTCTCTTCAAAGAAGCGCACCTTTCGAATGTCATGATCACCTGGGTCGAGATGGAGCCGGGTTCGATACTGCCGGAGCACCGGCACGATCACGAGCAGATAAGCCTTGTCGTGGAAGGCTCCCTTGAGCTGACCGTAAACGGCTCAACGAGGGTCATGCACAAGGGGGACGTCGCCATTGTCCCCTCAAACGTTCTCCACAGCGGCCGCGTTATGGATGCCTTCACGATCGCCGTCGATGCCTGGCACCCGATACGCGATGATTACGTTGTCGCGCCCTGACACCAGAGCAGGAGCATGCCGGTGACCGCCGACAACGAACAGGATAACCGCTTAAAAGACGTTTTCCGGGGGGAAAATGAAAATGACTGGGCCCCCGACCCGGAAGACTTTCGCGAGGAGCCGCCGCGTCAGCCCGGGCCGCTGGCGCATTTCCCTTCAATGCGCCACGCGATACCGGCAGTGCTGGCGTTCATCATGTTTTATATCGCAACCGTCGTGTTCCAGGGCTCTCCCGAAGGTGATCTCCTCTGGCTCAGCGGCGATGCGCTGATCAACCGCCACGAATTCTGGCGGATCGCCACCTCGCTCTTCGCCCACGCCGATCCGGGCCACCTCCTGGCAAACGCGCTCATATTCCTGGTGTTCGGGTGGATGCTGAAGGCGTATTTCGGCGCAATCGCGTTCCCGTTCCTCTCCTTCACTGCCGGGATGATAGCCAACCTTGCCACGGTGTTGATCTATCGGCCGGAAGTCAGGCTGATCGGCGCTTCCGGTATGGCGTACGGCATGGTGGCGTTATGGCTCGTTTTTTATATAAGATATGAAACCGACCATTCAGTGCCGGTGCGCATATTCAGGGCGCTCGGGTTTTCGCTCGTCATGATGTTCCCGTCGGCCTTTGACCCCCATGTAAGCTATCTTGCTCACGCGCTTGGTTTCGTGGCGGGTCTCCTTCTCGGAGCAGTTTCACTCTCCTTTGTTTCGGCGCGGAACCCGGAGTAGACCGCCTGCGAAAAATAAGCCGTATTTGCACCAGTTCCTCAATTATACTGAAAAAGTTCTTGTAAAAATCTCTCCTGATTTTTGAACTGATAGAAACGACAGTATCAAATAAGGGGAGAATCGGGACACATGACGGACGCTCTAATAAGCCCCGCTGCCTCGTTCCCGGCCCGATTGCCCCAATGGAGCAACCCATGTATGGCGAAATGCACCTTTCGCGCCGTGAACTGCGCTCCCTTATGGACCTTGGCAAGGCCCTGACATCGGAACTCGATCCGAACAGGCTCTATGGCTCGATCCTCAGGAAATTGTCTGAAATAATTCAGGCAGATACCTGGTCCATACTTTTATATGACAGCGACACTAAAGAACTGCGGTTCAAGCTGAGCATCGACCTTAACATGGAAGAGGTGAAGGACATCCGCATCAAGTCCGGCCAGGGCATCGCCGGCCAGGTGGCCGTTTCCCAGCAACCCCTGGTGGTTCCGGACGTCAGCACGTGCCCCTATTTCAATGACCAGATAGACCGTATTTCAGGAAAGCTGACAAAATCAGTCCTCTGCGTTCCCCTCATATTCGGGAGCCAGACCATCGGTGTAATTGAAGCGATCAATCCGCACAAGACAAACAACAAGGCGCTTTCACTCATGATGTTTTTCGCCGATTACGCCGCGATCGCTGTTGAGAATACCCGCCGCTACCAGCATATTCAAGCGCTCGCGAACAAGGATGATCTGACCGGTTTATTCAATACGCGCTACCTTTACCAGGCCCTCGCGGAGCTTTTTGAGACAAGCAAGGGGTCCGGCAAGCCGTTCGCGCTGATTTTCATGGACCTTGACAACTTTAAAAAAATTGTCGATACCCACGGGCACCTCAATGGAAGCCAGGCAATACAGGAGGTGGCAACGACAATCAAAGACTCGCTTTCGGGTCCCGCCTTCGGGGTAAGCTACGGCGGCGATGAATTTGTCATTGTGCTTCCCGGCTGTAACAAAAAACAGGGAATACAGAAGGCAGAGGATATCCGTTCGCTCATGAATAAGACAAAATATCTCAGCAACAAGGGGATTTATGCGAGCCTGAGCGCGAGCTTCGGGGTTGCGGCGTATCCGGAAGACGCGTCAAACCTGACACGCCTGCTTTCAGCTGCCGACAAGGCCATGTTCAGCATTAAGGATAAAGGCAAGAACGCTGTGGGTTCGATGTTTTAGACTGTTTCTGGTACTGTATCGTCCACTGCCAATCATGCCGGCCATGTTCAGCATTCTTCGATTAAAAGGACTGCGGCAGCAACCACGGTTGTCCAGAGCCCGTTCTTATTACCTTCAGATGACTGGCAGATATTTCTGGTCTTGAAAATGTGCCCGCTTGCACGGTATACCTGTTTTCGTTCGTCCCAGGCCTGGTCTGAATCAAAGGGTAATCCGAGTGTTGACGCGAGCATCGTTGCTGCGAGGTCCTCGGCGAAATCACCCGAGATTTTCGCCACCTCGCCGAAGGAGTGGTGTTCTGAAAGGTACCCGTAATTCTGCAGATCGCGCGGCATCGCAATGCCGATTGCCGCCGAAATGAGCCGGTTGGGCTCGCATGTTTCGTTGCGGGCCATTACGCAATAGGTGATCTGGCCCGGACGGAGCAGTTTAACGCCTTCCTTTTTTGGCACTATTTTGCATTTTGGCGGAAGGATGCTGGAAACATACACGAGATTGCATTTTTCAATACCGGCATTTCGTAGTGCAAGCTCAAACGAGGAAAGCTTGTTCTTGTGTACGCCGACACCCTTGGTTAGAAAAAGTTTATTTGGTACCATTCGATTCCTTCTTTGATTGAATAAGAATGATAATATAAATTTCCTGGATTAAAAAAAGACAAGGATTTTTTGAAAAAAATCCATAAATATTTGTAATAGATTACCCGGGCATGATCGGCACTTTCAGGCTGGCAGTTGTCCTGCGGTCTTCGGATGTTATCCTGAAATCCTGGCTGGATGCGCCCATATTTTTAAGCATCATTGATATCAATATTATGCCAAGCCCCGCGCCCTCATCGACATCGGTGTTGACATCATCCTCGTTTTCGGCGAAATATTCCGATATATCGTTGTACCTGCTGGCGCAGGCGAGCTTGTATTCAACGTTGTTTTTTTCGCGCTCGGTCATGCCGACGGGGTTCGTTACCGTGATATTCAGGCAATTATCCTCATGCTGGATAGTCACTTCTGCCCTCATGTCCAGTTTTCTGGCAAGCCGTTCGAGGTGGTGTGCATTTTCACGACTGAGCTCAAGTTTGAACAGCTTAAGGGCAAGTTCGTAGTCTATAATGCTTTCAGAATCATTTTTCGGGGTATATCCTTCGAAATATATGTTTTTGAAGTTGGCTTTTACGGCATTAATGAGGAGTTCCTTGAGACAGGTATATACCGGTGGCACCAGGTCCGGCCTGTCATATTTTTTAAATATGAGTTCCAGTACCTCCTTCATGCGATGTTCCACATAATCGCTGACGGAATAGGCGAGAATCTTGATCCTCTTTTTTTGTTCTATCGCTTCATCTAATGTCATATCAGATTATCGCAGCCACGTTTTGCCCCTGGTTTTTATCCGAAGAGATATGACCATCGGAGCAAGTGAACGGCCCATAAAGTACAGTTGTAATTTGAATACGGTATAGCAGTAACAGGTCGATGATGTCAATAATATTACACAATTCCAGATATTGCAAGATCGCCCTGGGACTCAAAGCCGCGCCGTCCTTTTGCCGGTTATGGGCTTGACCTGAAATCCCCTATCTATCCAAATAATCATTTTTTATCCGGGTATTACACGGGTAATTCTACACAAGGAATGGGCCTGAATTGCCGATCATAATCATAGATGACATAAGATTTTTAGTGGTAGATAAATTACTAAATTATTGTATAAAAAAATGTACAAAATACTGTTGATAACCATTAAATTCTGTTTTTTTGATGAAATAATAATAAAAAGTGCTTTAAATTTAAATCTAATTATTACATTTAATTTAACTGGTATATTATAATCTATGGCAACCAACAAAATTTTCATTGAATTTCTGTCAAAGAACATCACGCAGGACCAAGTATCAGAATATTTCACCAGGGACAAGATCAAGCAGCTCAAGCAGAATAAAATAAAGACAACTATCGTTATCTCCTCTGAACCGGTCGATTCAAGAATATACCTGGAGCTTATAAACAGTTTCAGCAAAACGGGTATAAAGGTCCTCAGCTTATACTTCGATGCCCCCGATGTTGGAACCCTTCGTAATGCGGTAGGCGATTTCAAAAGCTCACTCGAGACAGGCGCGTGCCTTATCATATCATACAGGACACGTTTCGCCCTTCCCTTCCTGGCAGGTTATTACATTTATACCGGCAGGTCCGTGCAGGAAGCCATTGAGTCGGTGTCAGGCATTAAGAGGGACGCGCCTGAATTGTCCGAGTATCGCCACGTACTTGAGCGTTTCAGTGAGACCGTTTCCATTCCCGTCAACAAGTCCGGCACAATACGCGATGCCATAAAGATCGATCGGACCGCTGCGGCTCACATATCAAAGCCGTCCGCACCGGTAGTGCACAGGAAGGCCGAACCGGAGCCAGCCCCCTTGCCGGTGCAGGTACGTCCCGTAACGCAGGGCTCAGGTAAAAAGAAGACCGGCGGCACGTCAACTCCCGCGGCCGGCAGCGCCGCTACTAAAGCGGTCAACGGGGAGAAAAAGACACCGGCGGCGCCATCATCGATGGATTCGGCCTTATCGGGAAAGGGCCCCTTCTACCGTTCGATACGGTTCAAGTTAATTTCAATTATCTCCATCATAATCATGGCCTCCCTGACCGGCATGATCTTCCTCGCGAGTTATTTTTTCAAGAACGACAACATGGTCCGCGTGCAGGAGAGCAATTTACAGCTGTCGGAGGTCATCGCCCTCAAGGTAAAATCCGAAATTGAAAAATACCAGCTCATAGGCTCGGTCATGCTCAAGGAAAAAAATGAGAGCATGACCGGTTATGAAAACCTGATCGCGTCCGGGCAGAAAGAATTTTTCTTTTCCGGCATACTGCGGCGGAACGCCAAAAGCGGCGAAGCCGAATTCGCGAAGACCTATTACAACAGGCCGCTGATGAACAAGTTTATCATTTCCGAGAATGATATCGCGGCATCAAACGCGGCGAACAGGGAAGTTTACGGACTTTCTTTCTCCGGTGAAATATCAATAAACAACGTTTCGCCGTCGCTGAACCATCCCGCGTTTCTCCTTTCCTTCCCCCACGAGCGCAGGGCGGACGGTACTGTTCAATCCGTCATGGTCAGCTACATCAATCTCGACAATATTATCAAGACATTCAAAACCTCCGGCATAACCAGCATCTACATGGTCAATTACAAGGGGGACGTGATCGCCCACCCTGATAATAATGCCGTCAAGTCTGCCGTCAACCTTTCGACGGTACCGATATGCGGCATGATGATGAAGAGCAAGATTGACAACGGCCAGACCCGGTATCGCGACGAAAAGGGCGTTTACCATCTTGGCTCTTTCAAAAAGATCGACACCGGCGGGTTCGGCATCATCGCGTCCGCCGAGGAGAACAAGGCATTCCAGGCGGTGTACGACATACAGTGGCGCAACATGCTGATCACGGCTATGATCCTCACCGCGGCGATAATGATTATATTCTTTTTCGGCAAGACGATCACCAACCCGATAATCAGCCTCGTCGGCGCAACGAAAAAGATCATAGAGGGACAGTACAGTGTTGACATCGCACCCACTTCAAAAGACGAGATCGGCGAGCTGACCAGCACCTTCATCGAAATGGGGAAAGGCCTCGAAGAACGAGAAAAGATAAAGTCGGCGTTCGGCAAGTTCGTCAACAAGGAGATTGCCGAAGCGGCGCTGCACGGCGAGCTTCGTCTCGGCGGCGAGCGCAAGACAGTGACCATACTGTTTTCGGACATCCGCGCGTTCACCGCGATATCGGAAAAGCTTGAGCCCGAGGAGGTGGTCGAGTTTCTCAACAAGTACATGACCAGGATGGTCATGTGCGTGGAAAAGTCCAGCGGCGTCGTTGACAAGTTCATCGGGGACGCGATCATGGCCGTCTGGGGCACCCCGATATCACACGGGAATGACACGGAGAACGCGATCAACGGCGCCCTCATGATGCGCAGGGAGCTCATTGATTTCAACAGTGACCGCGGCGGGCCCAAAAAGCCCTATATCAGGATCGGCTGCGGCATAAACACCGGCGAGGTCCTCGCGGGCCAGATAGGTTCCGATGACCGTATGGAGTATACCGTTATTGGCGACCCGGTCAACCTCGCCTCCCGCATTGAGGCCCTCAATAAGCCGTTCGGGACCGATATCCTCATCAGCGAAGACACCTACCGCCTCGTCCAGGATATTTTCGCCGTTGAAAAGATGAAACAGATCCGGGTCAAGGGTAAAATCGAACCTCAGCAGATATATGCGGTATTGGGCCGCCTGGACGATCAGACCCGTCCTAAATCATTGAAGGAGCTCCAGTCCATCATCGGCATAGAGGTGAAGGAACTATCTGATGACGCCATGGACGAGATGATCAATCGCGGCGAAGAAAAGTATGAGATTATCGAAAAGTGATTTTTTTATAACAGCCCTCGGACTGTCGATCATTGCCGGACTCGGGTATCTGCTCTATACCGATATCACCACCGGATCGGGCCCGGGCAACACGAAGCGCATAGGAAAAATAACCGCCTCGCGCAACATAGCTGAGCGGAAATTTTCAAACCGCGTCGTATGGGGAGGGGTTTCAAAAAATACTCCGCTCTACAACTATGACACGGTGCGCACCGCCGACCAGTCCGAGACTTCCATCCGTCTTGATGACGGCACAGAAATCACCCTCAGCGAGAACAGCATGATACTCCTCGCCCTTTCCGAAAGCGAAGTTGACATCAAGTTTATCCAGGGTACTATAAATGCGAAACAGTCCGCCGCGGTCAGCGGCGCGGCAAAAAAAATCAACATAGACTCAGGCGGATCAAGCGTATCGCTGAAAAACGGCGATGTGAGCATTTCACAGGACAGCGGCGACCGTCTCCAGATGACGGTCAACCGCGGTACCGCCACTCTTAAAACGGGTAATGACGAAAAGATCATAAACGAGAACCAGAACATCGTGGCTGAAAAAGACGGCGTGCGCCTGTATGATCTTACAATACAGCTTTTAGCACCGGTACAGAACGCAAGTATTGATTCAACCGGCGCGAAGACGGCCGTTGCGTTTTCCTGGGAAACCCCGCGCGGGGAATACGACACGTCGCTTGAGATTGCAAACAACCCGGGAGTATCCGACCCGCTTATTAACAAGAAGGTACGCGGAAAGACACACTCCATCGACCTCCAGGACGGTGTATATTTCTGGCGCGTTAACGCCGTAAACAGGGAAAGCGGCAAAGTTGAATCGAGCGAAATCCGCAAATTGAGCGTATTCAGCAACAAGCCGGTCACCCTGATCGCGCCCGCGAACAATTCGACAATCAAATACCGCGATGAAAACCCGATGATCGCCTTCATCTGGTCAAAAAATGAATCCGTATCGCGCTACAATCTGCTCGTATCAAAGAAAGCCGACATGTCGTCCCCGGTGATAAATTCCGTGGTCGAGACCAACAGGATTGCCATGAATGATCTCGGCCAGGGTTCCTATTTCTGGAAAGTAGCCAACGTCAATGTTGCCGATCGCGAACAGGCCATTTCGGAGTCGCCGGTATTCGCCTTCACCGTTTCGAAAACTGAAAAGCTCGAGCCGCCCCAGCCGGTCTTCCCGACAGATGACAGGGCAGTACATCCGCTTTCCATCGTACAGAAGGGCCTTACGTTCAACTGGACAAAAGACCCGTCGATCATTAAAACCCTGCTGCTGCTCGCAGAGGACCGCGACCTGGAAAAAGTGATCTTCAAGAAAACCATCGGCGGTAACAACATCAAATTCACCGGCAAACTAACTGACGGTAATTATTTCTGGGGCCTCAGGGGCGTCATGAAGGACGGCTCGATGACCGATTTTTCAAGCGTGCGGCGCTTAAAGGTGATACAGTCCGGCGCCATCGCCCTCATTGAGCCGCAGAACGGCGCCTTCATAATAAATAAAGCCCCCGGCAAGGGCTCGAGCGTTGATTTTTCATGGTCAAAGACCGAGCTCGAAGGCAAATACCGCCTCCAGGTGTCAAGGGTCCGTGATTTCAGCAAGGTCATGAAGGAGATTTCCGTCGCTGATCTCTCTGCGGACATCCCTGATATCTATGAGGGCCGTTACTTCTGGCGCGTTGCCCTTGTTGACGACAGCAATACAACGGTTATGACCAGCCCGGTCGGCTCTTTCGAGATCATGGCCCTTCTTGACAACCCGGTACCCATCTCCCCGCTCGGGGGGTCTGCGATTGATATGCTGAAAAAAGATACGCTCAACTTCTACTGGAAGCCTGTAAAGGGCGCAAACTACTACCGGATCGGCCTCTACCAGGTCAAGGGGTTGATAAATTATTCGATCGCGACGCTTGAAACCAGGAACAATTACTATGTCTTTTCAGACTTGAAAAAGCTTGATGTAGGTAAATTTCTCTGGACGCTGCAGGCGATCGACATCGACCCCGCCGCGAACCGCATTAAAAGAAAGAGCGAAGAAGTGAAGATGGTTTTTGACATCAAGCTGGGAATCAAGGGCGATCTCAAGCTCGATACCCCCAACATTATTCACACAGAGTGATCAGCATGAAAAATCGTAACAGCTACATACTCAGGGCCATGCTTCTCATTTCGATTCTCATCGCGTCGGGCGCCTCCGCCTATGCCCGCGATAACGAAAAGAGCGAAAAACCGCTCAGGATCAAATGGGCCGCCATCGAAGGCATCATAAAATTCAACGTGCAGATCAAGGACGCCTCAGATGCGATGGTTATTGACCGGACCGTTGACACTAACTACATCGACTTTCTGCTGCCGCCGGCAAAATACAGTATCCGCATCGGCGCGATAAATAAATTTGAAAAGATAAGCTTCTGGACGGACTGGGATGTTATCGAGATCAGGAAGTCCGTCCGTTCGAAATTTTTTACGAACGAATACGCCGCCAATGCAGGCCTGAAAATAAGCGCCGGCGTTTCCTATAATATGCTGCTGCCTCCCTGGAACAGCAGGTACAAAGACACCGTTTTTGACCTTCGCTACCTGAACTATATCGGGTCAATCGGATTCCACTTTGGAAATTCAAAATACATTACTCCTAAAAATTTTCTCAAATACATGGGTATTGAGATCGAAGGCAGCTACTGCAGGTATGCCGGCATTAATTCAATACAATTCACTTCAAGCCTCATGAATGTACTCGTCGGCCCTTCCCTGTTCATTAAAACGCAGTTGAAAATACCGCTGAACTTCTATCTTCGTCTTGGCGGCGGCGCGTCGTATTCGGTCCAGGAATACATCAGGCGCACCTACCAGGGAATTCCGCTGGTGAGCAGTGAGATCATCTCCCTTGATCCGTACCTCAAAGCGGGCGCGGCCATAGAGCTGAACTTCCTTTTCGCCCTGAGCCTCAATATCGGGGTAGATTATTACGTGGTGTTTTACCAGGACATGTTTTTCCAGAGCCTGCGCTACTACGCCATGCTCGGTGTGCGGATCTGAGAGACGCATGCCCTCCTTAACGCTTGCATGATATCATGCCCAGGAAACCCCCGGCTGCCCGCCTGTATCTGAAAGGCAGCCCATGTCAACCAGCCGGGTTATTTCAGCGGCGACAATCTCTTTGTCCATTCCGGTACTATCGGATACGAACCCGATAAAGCCGGCGATATCACCCCGTTCTCCATTGCTCTGGGCATAGCGTTCAACCAGATCATCATTGATGAGCTTCAGGTTAAAGTCGAGAGAAATAATGTTATGTACCATCGAAAGATTTTCCCCGGATATATTCTCACCCCGCTCGTGCTTTTTGAGCTCGCTTATGATCATGCGGTTGATCCCGTCATTGAATTCGTTCACGATGCGGTCGACTTCCTGGTGCGGAAGGTGATATCGATTCACACACAGACCTGTTGGCGTCATATTGGTCCCAGTCGCTCGTGAGGATGCGCATGCCGTACTGCTCGGCCTTTTCCCGCACCTCGGTCCCCGGGAAGGGCGCCAGAATGTGATAGCCGTAGCTGTTGCACAGGTTTTTCGCGAATTCCATTGTCTGCCGCACGGTTTCGGGCGTTTCACCCGGCAGGCCCATGATATAGGAAGCCATGGGAACAATCCCCGCCTCCCTGCACATCGCGATCGCCTTTTCGATTTTTTCAAGGGTGATCTTCTTTTTCACGAGGTCGAGAATCTCCTGGTTGCCGCTCTCTATCCCGAAGCAGAGCATCGTGCAGCCGGCGGCCTTCATGGCGGCAAGGAGCTCCGGAGAAACAGTGTCAACGCGGGCAAACGCTGTCCAGTCCTGCCGAATGCCCCTCCTGATGATCTCGTCGCAGATGGCGGTACAGCGCTTCCTGTTCGACGTAAAGAGGTCGTCAACGATATTGATCTGCCGCGTTCCCATTTTTGACAGCATCTCAAATTCATCGACAACACGCATGGTGTCGAAATAGCGGACCTTCCGCCCCACCATCCTGGAGCCGACGCAGAATATGCATTCAAAGGGGCACCCGCGGGAAGTCACCATGTTCAGCGGCAGGTTGAGCGCGCGGTACTTGCCGATCTGCACTAGGTCGCGGGCCGGGTACGGGAGTATGTTGATATCGGGAATAAATTCCCTCATCTCGTTGTGGACAACGGTACCGTTCGCCCTGTATGAGATACCGCGTATCCCGCTGAAAGTTTCAGGCCGTTCGAGATTTGAGAAGAGCTCAACGCTGGTAAGCTCGCCCTCCCCCCTGACGATAAAATCGATATATTCGTTTTGTGACAGTATGTTCATCGCGTCGAAGGTCACGTGCGGGCCGCCCATCACGATGGTAGCCCCAGGGTATTCCCGGCGGCATTCCTTGAGGATGGCCAGCGCCCTGTTTATATTCATGGTGACGCCGGTAGCGCCTATGACCTCGGGCCGGAATTCACGCAATGTCTTCCTGATCCTGTCCGGCGAGTACGGCGTCACTATGTAATCTTCGATCTTTACCACGAAACCATTTTTGACAAGGTATGCACCGAGAGACATGAGCCCGAATGGCGGTGAAGGAGATTCCTCCATCGGATAGGGGGGGTTTATCAAAAGAATTTTTTTCATTAACGACATTCTCCTTGGAAGGGCTTTTCCGGATTGATCGCGAAGGCAGCGTGTTATTGCATGCCGGACAACGCGCCCTTGACGATTTCGATATCACCGGTGACGAAACCGGTCGCGCCGGCTTCGCGGAGGCGGCGCACCTGGTCCTCCGTGCTGACGTTGAGGAAAAACACGGCAATGCCTCTCTTTACTGCCTCGGCTATCATGCCCTGGCTGCCGAGATACGACCCGCCGATCATTTCATGCATGATGAGCGCATCGGGAAGAAACTTTTTCTTGAAATACAGGAAGCCGGACCTGTACAGGGCGTAAAAACCCACGATCGCCGAGAAAGAAAAGGACGTGGGCATGCCCGGCAATAATGTCCGCATCCTTTTAATGACGCCGCTGTTCACTGCAGAGGCGAGTACGCGGTCATCTGCTTTCATTCCTGCGATGACCCCGGCGGCCGACTCAGCCGTCTCTGTTGACGCATCGGGAAAATTCAGATTGAAGCGCTGCGATGGAAATTCCGCCAGCACATCTGAGAGCTCCGGAAAGAGGCCTTCCGCATCATCGGGGGAATCATCCCCTACGCCGTCGCGAATAAAGCCGGCATGCATCTCCCTCAACCTGCCGAGCTCCATCGCCGATATCCCCTGCTCAAACATGGGTTTATTCTTGAAAGCGATGTCAGAGTAGAGCACTATTTTATTATCCATCGTCATCGACACGTTTGACCTGACCACGTCAGCGCCACGATCAATTGCACGGCGAATATTGCGGACAGTGTCCTGGTAACGGCCTTTTTCGCCGCCACCGGTTGAAAAAATGACCGCCTCAGTTTCAAAAAATTTCTTCATGCAAACTACCGGTAAATAATGTATTTTATAGTAACAGGTAAAATCTTTTCACAGACGTGCCATACGCTGTAAACCATATTTTTTTCTTTTTTTTACGTGATAAGGCAAATTATTGCCAATCGACATTCATATGGTATTATTTTCATGAAAAATCGCCAGCCCCGGGTCGTAAATTTGCCATCATATCATCCCCATGAAACTCTGCTTTTACCCTTAAAAAATACTGTTGACAAATTACCACCTCTGGTGCTTTTTAAAAAAAGGATAAACAACAGGAAGGTTACATCTACATCAGAATGGTATCAGATAATTCCTCTTCGGGCAATAGTCCTGACAATAAAAATAGCATCATCAACCGTCTTAAAAAATTGATCACCCGGTCAAATAAGGATGTCCTTGAATCATGCGATTACGAGAAGCTGGACGTCAACCGGAAAGACATGATACGCGGTATTATAAAGCTGCCGGACCTCAATGCCCGCGATATCATGATTCCGAGGGTGGACGTCTTTGCCGTGGATTCCGAAACCGAGCTGAAACCCCTCGTAAAGACCATGTGCAAGGCGGGACATTCCCGCGTGCCTGTTTACCAGGAAAAGATTGATAACATCATAGGGATTCTCTACGTCAAAGACCTCCTCAAGCTGCTGATCGAAACATCGAAAAAGAAATTCCAGTTAAAGAAAATATTGCACGAACCTTACTTTGTGCCCGAGACGATGAACCTGGACGAGCTGCTCCTCGAATTCAAAAACCGGAACCTCCATATCGCCGTCGTTGTCGACGAATACGGCGGCATCAGCGGCCTCGTCACCCTTGAAGACATACTCGAGGAGATCGTCGGCGACATCAAGGATGAATACGACAGTGTTGACCTCCCTGAAATTGAAAAATTGTCGAGAAACGTTTACGAAGTTGATTCCCGAATGACAATTGCCGATTTCAACGAGAAGCTGGGGCTCGATCTGTCGCAGGAAGGGTTCGACACCATCGGCGGGTACGTTCTTGACCTTTTCGGCAAGATACCCGAAAAAGGGGAGACAATACGCGATGGGAAGATCCAGTTTGCCATCAAGGACATCAGCGGGACGATAATCAATCGCATAACTGTCACTCTTGCCGGCAGTAAATAACGCGTCATGAACATCCTCAAAACAACGGGGATAGCGCTTTCTTCGCAGGTCTTCGGCGAGGCGGATATCATATGCAATTATTTTACAATTGACGCCGGCAAGCGCAAGTTTCTCTTCAAGGGGCTCCGTAAGAGTAAAAAGCGCTCACTCTCGGCCACCGAACCCGGCGCGGTCGCAAACATCGTGTACTATTTCCGCGATGACCGCGATTCGTATATCGTCAACGACGTAAGCATTGAAAAGTACCATGCCTCCATAAGCACCGACCTGAGGAAGATCTTCCACCTCTATTTCATACTTGAATCCGTCGAGAAAACCAGCGGTTACGGGGTTCGTGACGAGCAGCTGTTCAAGCTCCTTCTCGCCGCCATTGAAGTGCTCTCCAGGACCGAATATCCCGCACACCTTTCAGCCTTCTTCATCTTTCATCTCATGAAAGGCCAGGGAATTATTTCGGACCTCGATTCATGCAAGATCTGCGGGAAGAGGTTCTCTTCGCGATTTACCCTTGATGTCATCGATCTCCGTCCCGTATGCGGCAGCTGCCTTGGCGATGACCGCGGGCCAACACAGGGCAGCACCCTGCTTCCCCCCGATATGATCGAATTCATGCGTGAGTGCGCAATCAGGAAATTCAGCGCGATCGCTCATTCCGGATACCGTGAGAACGAGGTGCTGGACCTGCTGTTCAGCTACTCGCTTTATATAGAGAATTATTATCACACTGAATTGAAGTCAAAATCATTCATCTTTTCTGAGCGGTACCGTTAGGCCGGGTCCGGCGTCCCGGCCCGGCTCTTTCTGCCCGGATGCTCTTCATACTTGAGGTCGTTTATCCTGCGCTCGATCCTGGCGAGTTTCCTGGTAAGGGTGTCTATTGACCGCTCAATCTTGTCCCGCTCCTCGAACAGGACCGCCAGAGAGTCCCCGCTCTTTGCGCGCGTGGCGAACTCGGCCCGCACCATGTCCGGGGTCTTTCCCTCCGCAAATGCCTCCTCGGCGCCGGCGCGGGCAGTATCGTCCCGTATGCCCGCGACAGTCTTCATGTTGTCATATCCTATCGCGGGATTGATGTCCATAGCTCTGATCTTTACGAGCATTTTCGCCGTGCCCCGGTGCAGGAGCAGCTCGCGGTCAACGTAGTCGTCGAAGCTCACGTTCAACTCGGCGCAGAGCGCGGCAGCCTGTTCAAGGAGTGCGCCCAGTTCCTTCATGAGCTGGCCGTTGGCCGCGAGATAATTTTTTTTAATTTTTTCAGTAAGATCTATAAAACGCGTTTCCTTCTTGAAAATATTATTGTATATCCCCTTTTCCTCTGCGAGGAACAGGAGCTTGTGGAAAATGTCCCAGAAGGCTATTGTATGCGCGCGGCTTGAAACGGGTACGCTCGACCTGGTATGGTGCAGATGGTGCGCAAATTCATGCAGTGCGGTATAAACAAGCTGGTTATCATCGCTGAAGTTCCTGTTATGTATGATGATCTCCCTTCGGTCAGGGTAATAGAGGCCGTCCACCCTGGTGCTCGTTTTACCTGAAAAAATAAGCGAGAAGTCCCCTGCGTCAGAATCGAGCTTCAGCAGGAGCTCTTTTACCTGGTCCTGGTTCATGTTCATCTCCGTTCGTTCAATGTGCAACTAAGGCCCGTCAGCGGGTAAATGTCGTGGTCAGCATATATCAGAGACGGCGGTCACGGTTCGACCATCCCTTCCGCAACAGGTTCATGGTCCTTTTTTTCCGGACCGTTATCGTCATTGTTTTCAGAATGATACCCGAGGTAATAAAAGGCCCGGAAGATACGGTAGGTCACCCTGTCGAGCCAGCGGATGGCTTCTATCTGCCGCATGGCAGTGTCCGCGTCAAGGGCTCCCAGGGATGTCCGCTCAAGTATGTCTTCGCGCTGCTTTTCACGAAGCTCTTTCATGTACAGCGCCGTGCTCTCCATCGCCTGAAGGGACTCCATCTTTTTCAGGCCTTCGAGACGCACCAGGACCGGTCCGACATTTTCCGCGAGCGTCTGTGCGAGATTATTGAGGCGTGTATCGTTGCGCATGGTGTTCAGCTTTCGGAATTCCCAACAGGCGATGATAAGCTGGTCGACATGATCGACGGCATGCATGATCGAGATAAACCGGGAGCCGAAATGCGGGGAAGAGCCTTTCAGCGTGCGTATCTTCCCGAGGAACCGCCGGGTCTCGTTCAGCGCGTGGCCCGCGGCATCGAGACGCGCCTTCATTGATGCCGAGACCGTGCCTGAAGTGATCATCTCCCTCACGATGTCAATCGACGCCTTTGTTATATCGATGATGGTGCGTCTGACCGTCTCGATCGCAACGGAAGGTATATTGATGAGCGATACGTCCAGGTGCCTCGTGAGATACGGTCCGCGTTCCGGGATGATCCGCATCAAAAACCCGGAAAAGAACTTCAAGAAGGGCAGTATTATGATTATACCGAGAATATTGAACGAGCTGTGAAAAAGGGCGAGCGTGATCGTGTTGTCGGCGACGCCGAAGGTGTGCGCAATAAGACCCACCAGGTAAATAAAGTAGGGCAGTATCAAGAACGCGACGATCCCGGTGATGACATTGAACATGATGTGGGCAGCCGCGGTCCTCCGTGCTGACGATGTGGCGCCCATTGCGGCGATGCCGGCGGTGAGCGTGGTGCCGATATTCTGCCCGATGACAAGCGCTGACGCCTGGGCCAGATCGACGGTGCCGGTGTTCAGTGCCGTCATGGTAACTGCAACCGCGGCGCTCGATGCCTGCATGATCACGGTCATGAGAATGCCCACTCCCACGAGGATGAACCTGTTGACGATGCCAATCCCTGCAAAATCGGACAGGTCTATGTAGGAAGACAGGTCTTTCATGCCCACCTGCAGCACGTCAATGCCGAAAAAAATAAGGCCGAACCCCGCCAGGACAAGGCCGGCACTCGCCACACGCTCCTTGCCGAGAAGGCGCAGAAACGCGCCGAGGCCCGCAAGGGGCAATGCCACAGCGCCGATTTTCAGCTTCATCCCGAGGAGAGATACAAGCCACCCGGTGCTGGTCGTCCCCAGATGGGCGCCGAGTATTATGCCGAGCGATTGCTGAAAGGTTATGAGACCCGCGCTGACGAAGCCTATGGTCGTGATGATCGTCGCGTGGGACGACTGTACCATTGCGGTGATGCCGGCGCCGGAAAGGATGGCCGACATGGTGCCGCCGGTAAAACGGCTGAGGAGACCGCGCAGCGTGTCGCCGGCGAGGGACTTGAGCCCCTCTGTCATGAGAATCATGCCGAGAATGAAAAGTCCGACGCCGCCTATGATGGTTGAGATTAGGGCTGTGTTCATATTTGATCGAAATTATTCTGAATGTGAAATCAGTCGAATGCCATGTATATACTAGAATTCCGCACATCTCAATTTATGCAATTATTTTATGTTCAACACTGATATTTTTATTGCCCGTCCCTAAAATATCTTGATTTCAAGCTTGTGCCGGTCCGAGGATGTCTCCATGGAACGGCCATTTTCCCTATTCAATATAGAGCTCACCAATCATTGCGTCATGAGCTGTGTCATGTGCCCGCGGACGCGCAACATGACACGCCCCCGCGGATACATGGAATTTGGCCTGTACCGCTCGGCCATAGATGAGCTTGCGGCCGCAAATCCAGGATACGGCAGCAGCAATGTGCTCTGGCTCCACCATTTCGGCGAGAGCCTCCTCCACCCTGGCTTCGACAGCTTCATCGAATACGCGGCAGGCAAAAACATCCGCACCGGCCTGTCGATTAACCCGTTCATGCTCACCGGCCCGGTCATCGAAAGGCTGATCGCGTCCAGCCCGCACATTCTGTATATTTCCCTTGACGGCCATGATGACGAATCATTCCGGCAAATCCGCGGAATGGAGGACGCGTATGAAACATCCCGCAAGCGCCTCATCGATTTTCTGCGCATGAAAACCGAATCCGGCAGCAGAATCACCGTAATCCTGTCGATGATAGACTTCGGGCAGAACAGGCTGAGCATAAAACTGACGAGAGAGCGCTGGGAATCCCTGCCGGGCATAGACCTCTTCCTGCCGAAGAGTTTTACCACATGGGACGGGAGCGCCCCTGACGTGAACGCGCTTGCGGATGGCCGCGCCCGGGAGCCCCTCGACCGTTCGGCCGTCCGGTGCACCTTCCCGTTTGAGCGTATGACCGTTACCTGGGACGGGGACGTCGTTCCCTGCTGCTTTGACTATGATAAAAAATATATCCTGGGCAGCATGAAGGATTCATCGCTTTCGGATATCTGGACCGGCGAGCCGATGAAAAATCTCCGCCGGGAATTTTCCGCGAACAGGGTCACGAACCGGCTCTGCGTAAACTGCCGCAGGCTTTACCTGCCGCCCGAAGCGATAGAGCCATAATTTGCCCCCGGGCAACATTATGAATTGACATAATAATGACGCTTTGTATAAAAACTACTCTTGTATATGTCTCGAACCAATAACACTTTTGAGAGGCGCTATGATCGACAGATATTCCAGGAAAGAGATATCCGGTATCTGGGAGCTTGAGAACAAATTCAGGATATGGCTCGATATCGAGATCGCCGTCTGCGAGGTACAGGCAGAAGACGGCGTGATTCCCCCGGGCGACCTGAAAATTATCAAGGAGAAAGCGTCATTTGAGGTTGACCGCATCCTGGAGATCGAGAACCAGGTCCACCACGACGTTATCGCCTTCCTGACCGCCGTGGGGGAACACGTAGGGCCTTCGAGCAGGTATATTCATTATGGCCTCACCTCGAGCGATATCGTTGATACCGCCCTTTCGATACAGCTGCGCCAGTCGGGTGAAATAATCGTGCAGGGCCTGGACCAGCTCATCCTGGCCCTGAAAGACAAGGCGCTGAAATACAAGCTCACCCCGTGCATGGGCCGTTCCCACGGCGTCCACGCGGAGCCGACCACGTTCGGGGTAAAGATGGCGCTCTATTACGAGGAATTCAAGCGCGACCGTGAACGCCTCGTCAGGGCGATACAGGGGGTATCGTTCGGAAAATTTTCCGGCGCGGTGGGCACCTTCAGCAACATCTCGCCTGACATTGAAAAGCGCGTATGCGCCCGGCTCGGTCTCGCGCCGGACCCCATATCCACCCAGGTGATCCAGCGCGACCGACACGCTGAATTCATGTCCGCCCTTGCGATCTGCGCGGGGAGCCTTGACCAGCTCGCCACGGAGATACGGCACTTGCAGCGGACCGAGGTCCGTGAAGCTGAAGAACCCTTCCAGAAGGGGCAGAAGGGCTCTTCAGCCATGCCCCACAAGCGCAACCCGATCCTGTGCGAGCGGGTTACCGGCATTTCGCGCGTGATCAAGGCGAACATGAATGTCGCCCTCGACAACATGACCCTCTGGCATGAGCGCGACATCTCCCACTCATCGGCCGAGAGGATCATCTTCCCTGACTCGACCATCGCGCTCGACTACCTCCTCCACCGGATGATCTTTATAATCGAGAACCTCCACGTCTACCCGGAATCAATGATGGAGAACATCCAGAAGACCGGGGGGCTCTTCTTTTCACAGACCCTCCTCCTCGCCCTTGTGGAAAAGGGCCTCGCGCGCGAAGATTCATACAGTATCGTGCAGGAGATGGCCATGCGCGTATGGTCGCGCGAGGGCACTCTTCAAGAGCTCTGCATCAAGGACCCGGTTGTAAGTACAAAGCTTTCCCGCGCGGAGATAGATTCCGTGTTCGATTTAAACAGGTTTTTGAAGAACATCCCGGCAATCTATGATAAAATCGGATTATGATTGTTTTGCTGATGCGCGTCAGTCTGGACTGGTAGAGTTCAATGGGCGAATGGAAGCTGCCGGATGAGATAATCAACGGGACGATACTATCCCCACGCCGGACCGCGGGGGCCCCTTTCCTACATGAACAACCTGCTTATCAGGTATATCACCCGGTTGCGGAAGGTGTCATTCATCGCGTGGATTTTCATGGACCTGCCCCACAGGTTCGCCCCGTCGAGGATTTCCCTGGCGCGTTTCGCCTCTGAAACAGACATCATCTCCACGAACCCCCTGTCCTTCCGCACCATCACCCGTTCAACATCTCCGTAGGTTGAGAAGATGCTCTCGAGGTGCTCTTTGGTGGTCAGGTTGTCAAGGTTTTCAACTAACAGCCTGCTGCTTTCCATGTCAATCTCCAGTCGGTAACATTGACTTCATCGTACAATTACAATGTACAGATGAATTTTCGCTGTGTAAATCTTAATATCCCCTATCATGTTACACGGCGGTAAATTAATACCATTGTTGCGGATCGGCGTGCAACGACATAGTAAACGCCGATAAAAAATTATATTTGACAACGTGCGTAAATGTTCGAAGGTTGATCTTAGCCGGAGTATAAACCTTCGTGAATGGATTAACCGCCACTGCATTAATCCGATCCGTGGTTTAAATAAATTTAGCGGGACTAAACAACATGGAAGACAATATAAAAAAGATCGGTGAAAGCCTCTACCGTTTCCAGTCGGCGATCAACGAAAACGGATCCTCGATGGAAGACTATATCCGGGAGAATTACCTGGACAAGTGGGTTTCCGAAGACATGTACCACGTCTCCGCCATACGGACAAGCTTTGTTAACGCCGCCACCCAATTCATGATACACGAGGGCCTTCTCAACCTCGAGCGGGTCATGCTGAGCATCATCACCGACCCGCTGGCTCACGACATAGAGCACACCCCTTCTATCCAGTACAAGGGGCATACCTACCTGACGACGCACAGCATGATATACAGCAAGTTTCTTGCCTGCTCAAACCCGAAAATGAGGGGGATATTCGTTGATTCTCCGAATATCCGCCTCGAGATAGAAAGCCCCATGGGCATCCAGCGCGGACGCTACCTCGCGGACTTTTCCCAGATAGATGTGGAATTGAGGCGCAACCGCGGTCTCACCCTCGATGATTATTATTACAATCAGGAGAAGGTGACCGAGATACTCAACGAGGACATGAAGATCGTGATGCGATTTTTCGAAAAATTGATCATTGCCGCCTGCGAGGAGATCAACAGGAAGAACGCGGACAGCCTGAAAAGCCTCGGAGTGGTGCTGGAAGTCCCGAAGTCCCCGTTCCCCTCCTTCCGCAAGGATGATTGCGTTAAAAAGCACGGCGCGCGTCATTACGAGGAAAAAACAGGGGAAGAATGCGCTTCACCGTTCTTCTGGATTACCGGCCTGCTCCGCGAAAACTACGACCTGGTATATCCGTACCTGCTGCCGCATGAAAAAAAAGTCGATATGCAGAATATATCATCGGCCAATATTTTCAATTATGACATACTCGCGAAAAGCACTGACGCGCGGACCGGAAAACAATCGCCCGCGATGGAGATACTCTCCGGCGCCATTCGTGAATGGCTGTTCGAGCCGATCATAGAGCGCATAATCGACAATAAGGTCCTCCCGGTCCGTCCGGTAATCAGGGATGGCAATATTGAAAACATCAACGAGCTGGGCGGCTACGGGCCGTTCCTCTTCTTCACGTCGATGAAGAACCCGGACGGAACGCCGGTATTTCCGGATACCATGGGCGGCGGGATTGGTGTGGAGAGAACGCTCTACTCTCTGCTGCGTGGGGAAAAGGTAAAGAAGATCGACGATATAACATTTTTCGGCAAGAACCCCGATTCCCACCCGATATATCTCTATTAAGGTGCATCATGAACATCGCGATAAAAACCATTCTCTCGATGCCCGGCAACGGCGACGCAATTACCGTTGAAGGCTGGGTCCGCACCAAACGCGAATCGAAGGGCGTCACGTTTCTCGAAGTCAATGACGGCTCCACGATCAGGAACATCCAGGTTGTCATAGACAGTACCGGCCCCGGGGCCATGACCGTGCCCCGTGACCTGACCACCGGAAGCAGCGTGGTGGTCAGGGGCACCCTGATACCGTCACCGGGACAGGGGCAGGCGGTAGAAGTCAGCGCGAGGAGCATCGAGGTGATCGGCACCGCCCCGGTGGAAGAATACGCGCTTCAAAAAAAGAAGCACTCCTTCGAATTCCTTCGCGAAATCGCCCATCTCAGGGCGCGCACCAATTCCTTCGGTGCTGTCGCGCGGATCCGGAGCGCCATGAGCTTCGCCATCCATACATTTTTTCAGGAGCACGGCTTTGTGTACGTGCACACCCCGATCATCACCGGCAGCGACGCCGAAGGGGCCGGCGAAATGTTCCAGGTGACGACGCTGCCCATCGACAGGCCGCCCCTGCTCAACGGCGCGGTCGATTACGCGCAGGACTTTTTCGGCAAGAAGGCGTCTCTCACCGTCAGCGGCCAGCTCGAAGGCGAGACCTACGCCTGCGCCCTGAAGAAAATATACACCTTCGGGCCCACCTTCAGGGCCGAGAATTCCAACACCTCGCGCCATCTCGCCGAGTTCTGGATGATAGAGCCGGAGATGGCGTTCTGCGACATCAGGGGCAACATGGACATTGCCGAGGAATTTTTGAAGTACATATTCCGGTACGTGATAGAAAAATGCCCGGACGACATGGATTTTTTCGATTCGAGAATCAGCAAGGGCATCATCGAGAACCTCCAGCATATCATAACCAGCGAATTCAAGAGGATCACCTATACTGAAGCGGTTGACAAACTGCTTGCGTCGGGTATGAAATTCGAGTTCCCCGTTTCCTGGGGGATAGACCTCCAGAGCGAACATGAAAAATTTTTGACGGAACAGGTGTACCGCCTGCCGGTGATCATCACCGACTACCCGAAGGAGATCAAGGCCTTCTACATGAAGGTGAACGATGACAATAAGACCGTCCGGGCCATGGACATCCTCGTTCCACGGCTGGGCGAAATCGTCGGCGGGAGCGAACGCGAAGCCGACCTCGAGAGGCTGAAAGGCAGGATCCTGGAATGCGGCCTTAACCCTGACGATTACTGGTGGTATCTCGATCTCAGGAAATTCGGCTCTGTCCCGCATTCGGGCTTCGGCCTGGGTTTCGAGCGCCTTATCCAGTTCGTCACCGGCATGCAGAACATCAGGGACGTGATTCCCTACCCCCGTGCGGTCAATACGCTCGAATTCTGACCGCAGAAGCCCCGGAAACGTATCAGCTCACCGTGCATCCAGGGCCGCACTGGTTCTTTTCCGCCGGCAAATGGAAGCAGCAGCTGTCTCTCCTCCTGCGCTTCTACCGCCGTGTCCAGATTTGAAACGGATATCCCGAGGAGCCGGATCTTTTTCAATCCGGCTTCGGTTTTTGCAAGAAGATTGCGCGCGTGCATCAACAGCATGTCGCTATCATCGCACGGTTCGGTGATGGTGATGCTCCTGGTGACGCATGTAAAATCAGCAAATTTGACCTTGAGAGTGATCGTCCTGCCCTTTGATTCGTGGTCGGCCAAGGAAGAGGCGACCCTGCCCGCAATTGTCCCAAGAATCTCATGCATGCGGTCTCTATCATCGATGTCTTTCTCGAGGGTCACTTCCTTCCCGATGGATTTTCTTATCGACTCCGGCTCGACCGGGCGGTCGTCGCTCCCGCGCGCAATGTCATAATAATATTCACCTACCCTGCCAAAGAGCCTGACAAGGTCATTACGCGGGACCTTCTTCAGATCGGCGCCCGTTCTGATGCCAAGTTTTATCATTTTATTCTCGGTTACTTTGCCTATCCCGTAAAATTTGCCGATGGGAAGGCTGGCTATGAATGCTCCGGCCTTCGCGGGAGTTATAACGGTCAATCCATCGGGTTTTCGATAATCTGATGCCACCTTGGCGAGAAACTTGCAGTACGATACCCCGGCAGAGGCGGTCAGGCCGGTCTGTTCAAAAATCTTTTTGCGGATTTCTGCCGCAATCAGGGTTGCGGATGGCAGGTTCGCCCTGTTTTCAGTGACATCGAGGTATGCCTCGTCAAGGGAGAGAGGTTCAACCAGGTCGGTATATTCATGGAAAATATGATTGATCTCCTCTGAGACCCGGATGTATTCGTCGAAGTTGCCGCGCATGAAGACCGCATGTGGACAGAGGCGGCGCGCGATGCTTGAGGCCATGGCCGAGTGAATGCCGTATTTCCGCGCCTCGTAGGAGCATGCGGCAACCACGCCCCTTTTCCCGGGATCGCCGCCAACGATCACCGGCTTGCCGCGGAGAGCGGGATTGTTTCTCTGCTCGACTGACGCAAAAAACGCGTCCATGTCAACGTGTAGTATCTTTTTGCAATCCATTGTTTAACTGATCTGATACTGCCACCGTATGCTATATTAATATATATAGTCAACATATATTTAGTATTTCGTTCCGAAAATACTGATCATTATTTCCAAATAATATCAATAATCTGAATAGTACACATCTATTATTTATATTGACACAAAAGGCGAGACAGTACGAAATTGTCATCATCACACATCAAAATTGCCTTATGATGTGGCAACAGGAGTCGCAACTATGAAACATACGGTTGACGCCCGCGGGCTCGCCTGCCCGCAGCCGGTCATTAATACAAAAAAAGCCCTCGGTTCCCACGACGAGGTAATGACAATTGTTGATAATACAACTGCCCTCGAAAATATCACCCGGATGGCCCGAAACTCCGGTTGTACCGTCAGTTATGAACAAAAACCGGATGGATTTTACATAACGCTGAGAAAAACCGGAACGGCCGCGTCAACCGATCCCGCACAGGGTGCCGCAATTGAACAGTCATGTCCAGTGACCGGCCCGAAAGTGCTCGTTCTATCGCAGGACGTCATGGGCAGGGGAGACGATGCGCTCGGGCAACTACTGATCAAAAGCTTTTTTCATACCCTCGCTGAAACCAGCCCGGCCCCGGAGGTCATCGTGTTTTTCAACAGCGGCGTCAAGCTGCTTGTGTCAGGATCGCCTGTCCTGGAGGATGTCAGGTCGCTTGAGAAAAACGGCGTGCGCATACTGGCCTGCGGGACCTGCCTTGACTTTTTTAACCTGAAGAACAGCCTTGCCGCCGGGGCTATATCGAACATGTACGAGATAAAGGAGCTGATGCTGACCGCGTCATCTACCGTGAATATATGAAAGAATCACCGAAATACCATGTGGCGATATTCGAATCCGTCAACCAGACGATGTGGGCGGATAAATTGCTGAAGGAGAAGAACATTCCCCACAAATTGATCCCCGTCCCGCGCTCTATCAGCTCCGACTGCGGCGTTTGCATACGCATCGAAGAGCCTGTCGTTGAGAGGGTTCGGCAGGAACTATCCGGGATCGAAGGCTTTGTCGGAATTGAGAAACTGTGACCCGCAGGGGGCTTTCATGCAAGCTTCTGAAATGCCTCTGCCGGGTCAGAAATGCCCCTGCCCGCATTATTCATCGCCAGCAGCCGCTCTGCGACAAGCGACGTGGCGATGACATCCGCTTCGCAGTATGTGATCAGGCTTTCCCGCGCTTCTCTGTCGCCCGCCTGCCACTTATAGAAAAGATCAACCGCTTCGAACCCGTCTATCCCCTCGATGCGTGATGGCCTGCGTATTCCCATCTGGCGTTCAATCGACTTCAGGCCTCCACGGAACCCGCGGTGCCACGCGACCCAGCGGAGATCGACGTGGGGCCGGTCAAGGCTCGGGATGTTGAATGTCTTTTCAATGAACGGGATGTCAAAAGAGCTCCCGTTGAACGTGACGATAAGGTCTGCCCCGTCAGCAAAGGAGAGGAAGTCGTCGAGGTTTTCCCCGTACACGAACGAATGAAGTTCTCCCCGGTAATATGCGGCTATGACCGATGCGTGACACGAATTACGCGACAGGCCGGTGGTTTCAACATCAATAAATGCCGCCGCACCGAAATAATCATTCAGAATTCGCCATTGCTCCGCAGCAGGGAATGATGACGTGAAATAGCGGATATCGTTCGCGCCGAGCGCACTGGCGCTCTCCCTGACCTCCGCCAGGAACCGCTTCCGCCTCTTGCCGTTGAAGGGCAGCGTGTTTTCATTCGCCATGCAGTCCTCCCAGGTGGCGAACCCGCACCCGGAGAGAGCCTCCGCAGTCCTGGGGCCGATGCCCGTCAGGTGCCTGAAACATCCGCGTATCAATGGAGCCGCTCCCTCTTTTCCTTGAGAATCCGTGCGGCGCGTCCAAGCTTCTGGACCACGCGCTTTTTCTCGATGTCCTCCGGGGGCGCAGGCCTCTTTTCTATCGGGGTTTTCCCGATCATGATGTCCGGAAGAACGGTCCTTTTTTCAAGTAGCGCCGTGAGCAGGCTCGCGGTGCATTTGATCGCGGCGTTTGATTCCACCAGAAATTCCTCGAGCTCCCTGCTGTCAACACCGGGAGGCAGGGACGGGACGCATGAGGGGCACCCGTATTCGCATTCGCAATTGTCCATCAGGTCCCGGCAGAACCGCAGCGCTTCCTCGATCCGCTCGAAGACCCGCTCCGCATACCCGACGCCCCCCTCGATGGTATCATAGAGGTAGAGCGCGCTCCGCCATACGCCCGGCAGGGCCTCATAGAGGGAGATATCGGTATTGATGTCCTTGATGTCCGACATGCAGAATACCGTTGACGCGTGCCGCAGGACGTAGCTGAGCCCGAAGTACGCGGCGCCGGCATAGAGCTTGTTTTTCGCGTCCATTGCCGCGGTCCACTCCGGGGGGGCAACGATACTGAAACCGGTCGTGTCATATTCAAACGCCGGGAGGGTAATGGGACCGTACCCGATATTTTCGTACGTCCGTTCGCGTATCTTCTTGTAAAGCTTTGGCTGGCGGTTCACCCTGATGGCGCCGAACTCAATGCGCGCGTTGTTGAAAACATGCAGCTCTTCCGATTCGACCAGCTCGACCCTTCCTTCCCAGACCGCCTCGGTGTAGTAATCGACATCGATCGGCTCCACCCGGCAGAGCTTCTTGTCGAGATCGAGGTCCATCGACATGTATTTGCGCCCGAGGTGCTGGTATATCGCGTCCTTGTACAATGTACCCCGCGCGCCGATCGGGTCAAGCTCGCCGATCACCTGCGTGCCGCAATATATTTCGACATTGTAATCGGTCATCCCGCGGATGTTGACGCCGCGCGCCGGGTAGTCCTGTAACGCGTAGCGCAGGGCATCGTGATAGGGAACGACTACCTTGTCTTCCCTTAATATTTTGACCGACTCAGAGTAGATGGCGCCGTCAAAGCCGTCCTCCGCCTCGCGGAGCGGGTGTTCCTGCGCTGCGCAGGGAAGGTGCTGGAGGATGATATAAGGATTGTCAGGGTTGAGAAGCGCCTGTTCGATCGGCGTTGTCGTGAGGAAATCCGGGTGATGGACGAGGTACTGGTCTATCGGGCGGTCTTTCGCCGCGTAGACGATCACCGGCGGCGTGCCCTTTCGTCCCACCCTGCCCGCCTGCTGCCAGAAGCTGGCGATCGTGCCGGGGTGTCCTGAAAGGATGCAGAGGTCGAGGTCGCCGATATCGATACCGAGCTCGAGTGCGTTGGTGGTGATGATGGCGAGTATTTTGCCCTCGGCGAGGTCGCGCTCGATCTGGCGGCGTTCGTTCGGGAGGAGTCCGCCCCGGTACGGCTGCACCGTTTCCCGCAATTCCGGGCAGCCGTCGGTTACCGCACGGTAGAGGCGCTCTACCTCCTGGCGCGCCCTGCAGAAGCAGATGGTGCGTATCTTCCTCCGCGCAGCCTCCCTGATGAGGGGGATGGACACCGACGCCGGCCCCTTGCGGTACACGTCATGCCCGTGGCTTTCCTGGAGCGCGGGGTTTATAAAGTAAAAATATTTATCGGGCTGGGGGGATGAATCATAATCCACCACGTTGAAGTCACGATGAAACAGGAGGCGCGCGTGCTCCTGCGGGTTACGTATGGTGGCGGAAGAGCAGACGAACACCGGGTCGCTGCCGTGGATGGCGCAGACGCGCTGAAGCCTCCTGAACACATTTGACACATGCGACCCGAACGCGCCGCGGTACATGTGGACTTCGTCGACCACGACGTACCGGAGCCTGGAGAGAAAACCGCGCCATTTCTTATTGTGGTTGGGCAAAATGCCGCTGTGGAGCATGTCGGGATTTGTCACGATGAAATCGGCCGAGCGCTGTATCCGCTCACGCTCATCGCGCGGCGTATCCCCGTCAAAGGTGCCCAGCTTCCCGCTCCGTTCAACCACTTCCATAAGCTTTCCGAATGTCTTTTCCTGGTCACGTGACAGCGCCTTGGTCGGATAGAGAAGCAGTACCGTGAAAGGCTGGTCCGCGCGGAGATATTCATTGATGATCGGAAGGAAAAAAGAGAGCGTTTTGCCGCTCGCGGTCCGTGACACGACCAGCGTATGGAGGTTGCCCTCGATCGAGCGGAACGCCTCTGCCTGGTGCTCATACAGTTTTGTTATACCCTGGTTGGAAAGAATCTTCCTGATTTCAGGGTTCAGGTTTTCCGGGCAATCAACGAATAAACCCGGGTTGCCGTCGATTGTAAATTTCGCCCGGATCTCCTTGCTGAAAGAAGATTCAATAAACCGCCTTATACGCTCCATATACAATGACCCCGCACGTAGTATGTTATTGATTCCATTTTCCTGATAACGGTCACAGTATATACCACACAAACTATATGTCAACAAATGTTTGCTAATATTATAACGGGTTATTTTTAATTTCGGTGAATTTCAATCAATCCCGGCGGAGCATAGTACCGATATTAAAAACAAATATACAGAGAGGGGGTATCCATGAGTCCCAAACGTTTTTCAGGCATGAGCGTAATGCACTATTCAGAGATGGTCTGCTCCGCGGTCCAGCTTGGCGTCAGCCTTGATGATTTGATGTCAGAGACCAGGAAGTATCACGGGAATGATTTCGGGAACAGTGTAGAAAAAGTGGTAAAAACTATTATAACCTGCGGGTAAGGATACGAACGTGCCGGTAATCGTTCGATTGCCGGCAGGACTACTCCTCTAACCTGATGGTCCGTTCCTTCCATTCACCCTTTTCAATGCTGCCGTCGCTGTGATACAACGTCCCTTTGCCGCATATCTGGTTTTCTTTCCACTGACCCACGTACCTGTCGCCATTCGACCATGTATAGGTCCCGTACCCGGTCCTCTTCCCCATGACCCACTGGCCGACATATACCGATCCTTCGCTCCACTCGATGGTCCCGTTGCCATGCATGATGCCGTTTTCCCACTGGCCGGTATATACAGAGCCATTGAGATATCTCATGGTCCCCCTGCCGTGCGGGATGAACCCCTTGACCCGGTTCCCTCTGTACCACCCTTTATAGCTGCCGTTATTTTCGAACTCGCCGAACGCGCAGCCTTCCCCGGTCACTTCGTGCGGAAGCAGTGCCGCGCCGATAAGCTTGCCCATTGAAAAAATGACCCGTTTCATCCTGCCATCTGCGTGCGTAAAGACGCCGTTTCCGTGCGGTTTGCCGTTCATGAATTCACCCTGGAACTCGGATCCGTCCGCACTGATGAACCTTCCGCGCCCGTGTTTCATCCCGTTCAATAACTGCCCGATGTAGTTCGATCCATCCGGGAACACGATCATTTCGCCGGGGATATTCGCATGTTCCGGCGTCGCGCTGAGCAGTGAGGCGGCACAGGCAAGTGAAAGGGTGAACAGGAGCGGCATGAAGTATGGTTTCATGGTCATTCCCCTGAAATAAACTATCCCCACCGTAGCTGAATGCAAGTGGGAACGCAGCGCACGTCCGCTTTTATTTATTATCGGGTCATGACCGAAAGTTTATTATGCAGGACCCAACGATTTATTCAGCAAGGATGTCATTCCCCGAGTTTCGGGATATATTTTTTAAGGTCCGATCCCTTCAATTTCGGGCCCGTTACCCGCGCCAATCCGGCGCAGTCAAAGGCGAGGATGAATTCTTTCAGCTTATCATTGCTCTGGAATTCCTTTGACTTGTCATCGGCAATAAGGCGTATTTCGATCCGGTTGTTCACCATCATCCATATCCATTTATTATCATATATTTTTGCAGGATACTCGGCGATCCGGTCCTTTGCGTTCTTATATCCTTCGATGGTCTTAGCGTCGCCTTCCTGGTCAAATACCTGGAACCAGAGCACGTTCTCTCCGTTTTTGTTTGTAACATTTGCCTGGAGCCAGTCGAACGTGCTTATATTTGAATACCTGAGGTCCTTCAGTCCTTTATTGCACCCGACCATGCAGACCGCTGCCAGCATGATGACTATTCCCGCTGATACTATTCTCATAAAAACCTCGCTGGATAGTAATTCAAGAGTTATGTACGGCGTTCATATATAAAAAGAATTGATATGATCATGTTAATAAATCAAGAATTTTTTCAGATTCCCATGGAAAAACCCCGGCTCATGAGATGGAAGCCAGTGCTATTAGTCATCGTAAAAAAGACGAAAGGCCCCAGAAACAGGGCCTTTCGTCTTAAAAAATTTGTGGAGGGTTTTATGAAATTTTACTGATCTTCATAGATGAGGGTACTCACGTCCTGCATGGTTACAAATTTTTTATTTATTATGTATTGTTTTCTTGATAATACAATTTTTCAAATATCGCGGGTTATCTTGATCCTGTTCAGCTCGCTTATCTTGCCGACCAGGATCTCATCCGTCTTGGCGAGTCTCTGGGCCAGGGTATGGACCATTTTTGCGGCAAATACCGGGTTTTTTATAAGAAACAGCCGGAGCATCTCAACGCTATCGATGAACGCGAGTTTGACGTTGCCGACAGCCGTGGCAGTAGCGCTGCGCGGGATCTTGTTGAAAAGTGATATCTCGCCGAAAAAATCCCCCTTTTTCAGCTGTGCAACGATAATTTTATCAATCTTGTCCGACAGGGATATCTGCACCTCTCCTTCAAGAATTATATACATGCGTGTTTCAACTTTTCCTGCTTCTATAATCTTCTCGCCATTCTGGAAATACACTATGCTCTTTGCCATATAGCCCCCAACGGGATCGTGTTACGTCAATAAAACACCGGTACGTCTCGTCTAATATATCGATACATCGCGCGATATCATGAAGATTTATTCTTATCCGGTACGGTTTTTTGAATGCAGCTTTCACCGCCGACGCACCGGGATCTTTTCAGGCATAATGCGCACCGTTCGTCGTCGCACATCTGGCATGAAAAGCAGTCTTTGCAATTATGTTTTTTTACTGCATCGGCCTTCTCGTCCGGGATGAAAATTTTTGCTTCAAAGCCTTGTATCGTGATAAATGCCATTGCACTACCGTATATGATCACTATTGTTTATATAATAAAATTTTAAGAATATATTAATATACTTAAATTTTATTAATATTTCAAGGCATCAATGAAGCATCGAAAAAAATTATCGATTGACATCACGACCCTGCCCGGGGTATCCGCAAATCTCCGGAGGCATAATGATGAAATCATCACAGCCATTGAATGCAAGGGGAATTATAGTAGCGGCGGTCATCCTGCTTGCCGTTTCATCTATTGCATCAATATACCTGACCTACCGCTATCTCTTGTACGCTACCGTTCGCGATGTCACCGCCTTTCTCGATGTGGCGAACAGCGTGGAACGGGGGTATATAGAGCATATCCCCCGTTATGAGGACTTCGCAACGCCCCAGGTCGAGATGAAGCTGAGGACGAGGCTCTTCCCCGCGCATATGGCGGCCGCGCTCGGTTCCGGTTCCAGGCCGGTCGATCGCGACGAGGAGATATCGCAGCGGATCGACGAGGGGAGCCTTGTCAGGCTCTCATCGGGCAAGGACGCACCGTATTTCTTTTATAATGTCAGGGAGCCGTACCGCGCCCTGACTCCGGACGCGGCCCGCGGGCTTGAGACGCTCGCACGGCGGCTGCAGTCAACCATTGCCGCGCGTGCCGCGCTTCCCCGCGTGAAAATCGCCGTGTCATCGGCGCTGAGACCCGCATCGTACCAGACCGGCCTGCGCGGAACAAACTATAATGCCGTGCCGGTCACCACCCACAGCTACGGGGTCAGCTTCGATATCTTCTATGATGATTATTTTGTCGTTCTTCCCGCTCCGGCGTCATCGAACCCGATCTCGCGTGTGATCAATGAAAAGCTCAGGAAGAGGATCGGATTCATGCTCGGCGACTCACTCAGGGGCCAGTTGCGCTCGGTGCTGACCGAGACCCTGGCGCAGCTCCAGGATGAAGGGGTCCTCTACGCGATTCTTGAAACGCGCCAGCGGTGTTACCACGTTACGGTCCTCTCCCCCGCGAGGCCCGTGACCGGTCCCGAGTGAGGCGAACAGCGGTTACCGGTACCGCTCCGCGTACATTTTGGCGACCGCGATGCCTGACAGGAACCCGCACAGGTGACTTTCCCACGATACGAAGCTGTCGGTCGGAAAGATGCCCCAGATTGCCCCGCCGTAAAAGAAGAACACGATCAATGAAACAAGTATCGCCTTGATATTTCTTTTGAAGATTCCGGTAGTCAGAAGGTATCCCAGTATGCCGTACACGACCCCGCTTGCGCCGATATGGGTATATTCCGGCCGCCCGATAAGCCACGTGCCGAGACCCGACAACAGTATGATATAACAAACGATGGCCAGTGAAAGCTTGCGTTCCATGACGAGGAATATCGAGCCCAGGACGAGAAGGCTGACCGAGTTGGTTATCAGGTGATTGTATCCTGCGTGGATGAACGGAGCGAACAGTATGCCGGCAAGGCCGTTGATATCACGCGGCTTGATGCCGTACTCATCGAGCGGAAACACGAACCCTATGGCGAGTATCATCCAGAGAATAATGACGATAAAGAGCACGGCCTTGAATGAATCCCAGATATTCCCCGACCTGTAACCTGCCATCAGCACCATCCTGTCCGCATGATGGCGCACTATTTTATATTTACCTCCCGCTGTCAATGACAATAGGCCGCATGCGGTTCCCGCTCGGGGACGCGGCGTGCACGAACAGAACCATCTGCCAGCCGCGATTATGAAATATTTTACTATTAAACTTGACTTTTTATACTCATGGCGATAGGTTCACATAACACGTTATCCACACCCATGCACCGGAGCCAGTCATGAAGATCAAACCACTGAAAAAAAAGAAAGTCTCCCTTTCGAATACCGGGAAGCTCGAGCTTTTTTTCATCGGCATCGGGAGCGCCTTTACCAGGAAGCACTACCAGACCAACCTCCTGGTCATCAAGGGGGATGACCATCTTCTCATCGATTGCGGGACCAGGTGCCCGCAGGCCCTGTCGGAGCTCGGCATCGGCGTCACGGACATCCGCAACCTCCTCATAACCCATTCCCACTCCGACCACGTCGGCGGCCTTGAAGAGGTCGCGATCATGGGGCGTTACTTCTCGAAGCGGAAGCCGCTCATGATCATCAACGAGACATACCAGCATTTCCTGTGGGAGATGTCCCTCAGGGGCGGGTGCGGCCACAACGAAAAAACCGCCCATTCCCTTCTCACCTTTGAAGATTATTTCGAGGCGCTGCGCCCGCAACGGCTTCCCCAATACAGGCGGGAAACGCTCCATGCGAAACTCGGCGCGATAGATATCAAAATGCTGCGGACCAAGCATATCCCGGACTCATCCCCCGACTGGCAGAGCTCCTTCTGGAGCTGCGGGGTCATCATTGACGACCGCGTGCTCTTCACCAGCGATACTCGCTACGACGAGGACCTCGTCACCGTGTATGACAAAGAGTTCAAATTCGAGGCGCTGTTCCATGACTGCCAGTTCTTCACCGGCGGCGTGCATGCCGGCATAGATGAGCTGAACGCGCTCCCGGCAGACATCAAGAAAAGGATCTACCTCACCCACTACGGCGACAACTGGGAGCAGTTTGAGAAAAAATCAATCGGGTACGGGTTCGCGGGGCTCGCGCAGCAGCATGTATACTATAGCTTCGATTGAGCCCGCCGCGGGGCACGTGGGCACATGGAAGCACCCGGACGTGCCATGACAGACCCGCGTCAAGGAGGATCGTGTGCCTGCTCA
Source organism: uncultured Spirochaetota bacterium (assembly GCA_963827275.1). Taxonomy (GTDB): domain Bacteria; phylum Spirochaetota; class UBA4802; order UBA4802; family UBA5550; genus RBG-16-49-21. The sequence goes on along the minus strand of CAWHAA010000006.1, from coordinate 204,769 downwards.
GCTTAGCCTGTTCGAACGTATCGGCCTCTTCCGGCTTAACATGGGCCCGGGCCCCATGGTAGACCTGCTCGGCGTCCTTTCATTCAGGTCGGTAATGGCCGCTCTGCGCCTTGGCCTTTTTGACGCCATCGGCAGCGGCACAAAATCCATTGATGAGCTTGCCGCCGCTACCGGTTCGGACCGCGGCGGCTTGTCGCTCCTTGCCGCAACGCTTCACGACCTCGGCTATCTCCGTTTACGGCGCGGGTCGGTGCGCAATACCGCGATGACCAGAAAATGGCTCCTGCGCGATTCAGCGTCCTGCATCTCCCCCCTGTTTGACCACTTCAGCGACATGGCGTCCCGGTGGGAATATCTTGACCGATCAATCAGGGAGGGCCGGCCGCCCATGATGGGCTGGGAATGGCTCGACCGGGACCGCACGCGATGGGAGATTTATCATGCCGGGCTGAAAAGCACCGCGGTCCTGATATCCCCATACATCCTGAAAAAGATAGCGGTCCCGCCATCGGCCACGCGCATCCTGGACCTCGGCGGAAGCCACGGGCAGTATTGCGTTGAATTCTGCAAGCGTTACCCCGGCCTGACCGGCGTGATATACGACTGGCCCTCCGCAGCCGATACCGCGAAGCAGACCATCGCATCGTCCGGTTGTGCGGAGCGTATTTCGTTTCAACCGGGGGACTTTTTAAAAGACGACCTGCCGCCCGAACAGGACGTCATACTCATGTTCAATATCATCCGTATTTTCGAACCCGGCGTCCTGGGATCAGTCCTCATGAAAGTGCGCGATTCGCTGAAGCGCGGCGGCATGATCATCATCATGGACCATATCGGCAGGAGGTCCGCTTCCCGGTTCATGCGCCTGAACGCCCTCCTGATCCTGCTCGAAATTTTTAATTCCACGGAGGGGAGGATATACAGCGCCGCCGAGGTATCTGACCTTCTCCGGGAAACCGGCTTCTCCGGGCCGCACGGATACAACCTCAGCCGTTCGCCGGGGCTCGGGCTCATGGCCGCGACCAGACCGTGACTATCGTGCCGCGGGCACATGCGTCCATAATAATGTAATTGCGTAAAATCGGCATACCGCCGATACTGTGCAGATGAAAATAAAGCTCATACTCGCCGCCTCAATGACGGACCCGCTCCGCCGCAATGATCCATTCATGCCGCTGTCGCTTCCCATACTCGCCGGCTGCGCCCCCGGGCATGACTATGTCTTCATTGACCTCCTCCGGGAGGACGACGTGCGCTACGATGAGCCGGCAGACCTGGTCGGCATCAGCGCGCGCTATACCGCTGAAAACCGCGCCTACGAGATAGCCGATGAATTCCGCCGCCGCGGCGTTCCGGTCGTGATGGGCGGCCCGCAGCCGTCGGTAGTCCCCTTCCGCGCCATCCGGCATGCGGACGCGGTCGCGGTCGGCGAGGCGGAGGAGCTGTGGCCGGTCATCGTGCGCGACGCGGAACAGGGCGCCTTGAAAAGCTTCTACGTCTGCTCGCCGAAGCCGTTTGATCCGCGCGGGCGCACCCTCTATAAAAATGACGCCTATCCCGGCCTGCAGCATACCGGCCGCCCGGACAGATCGCTATACCGGAACAAATATGTCTTCGATACCGTCTATGCCGTGCGCGGGTGCCCGGTCAACTGCGACTTCTGCACCGTGACGGAAATCTTCGGCCCGCGCTTCCGTACACGGCCCGTCAGTGAGGTGACGGCCGAGATTGACTCGTTCAGAAATTATTACTACCTGCTTGATGACTCGGTGTTCGGAAAGCCGCCAACCTACGATTATTATATCGAACTGTATGACGCGGTATCACGGTTGAAAAAAAGGCGATTCTGGACCGGCCAGGCCAATCTTGACGCGGCCGCCGACGAGAAAGGACGGACCGTTATAAAAAAGGCGGCGGAAGCGGGGCTCATCTACGCTGCGATCGGCATGGAATCGATTAACCCTAAAACGCTGGCAGGGTCTGGCGCTATTAAGAAAATGGGCGCACAACCCGGAAAAGACGTTATAGCAGCCATGCGCGACAATATCCGGTTTATCCAGGACCAGGGTATCATCGTATCAGGCTGGTTTGTCATCGGCTACGAAGATGATGACATCGACACCTATTACCGCACCCTTGAGTTCTGCCGCGAGACAAACATCATCCCGGCCATATTTCCCGTCAAGGCGCTCCCGGGCACCAGGCTCTATGAGCGGCTCATAAAAGAGGGAAAGCTCGATGACAGCAAACTGGTAAATTTCATCCACCCGACGATCCGTGACGCCGATATCTTTGACGCGCTGAAGAGAGTGGGAGACAGGGGATATTCCACGCGGGAGATTATCAGGCGGACAATGTTTTACCTGCCGAAATTCCCGGACGAACGCATACACAGGGCCATCTTCGCCATGGTGCTCCAGTCAAAGCTCCGGGGGGCCGTTGATATCTCAAAAGATGAGTTTTATACCGGGGCGTGAAACCTGCGCCGGGCGCGCTACCTGGTCCGATGCATGGCGACATACTCGGCGATGGTGGCTATGGATTTCAGGATAAACCGCGCCTGGTTTTTATCATCGATGCGTACCCCGTATTTCTCCTGCAGCGCCATCACGATCTCGAGGGCGTCGATGGAATCAAGCCCGAGGACGTTCCCGTCGCCGAACAGCGGGTCATCGTCGCCCACCTCTTCCGGGTCCCACGTCATCGATATTGAGCGCCTGTATGATCAGGGACTTGATCTCTTTCTTTAAATCAGCTGATATGTTTGCCGTCATTTTACCACCACCGCATTATTTCTTTTTCTTGCTCATCGCAAGGAGGTCCCGGAAGAAACGCTCCTCCGCGTCAGCGCGGGCGTATATCATCGAGCTCAATTCCTCGAGCCGCTCGCGCCCCAGGTCGCGCCGCTTTCCGATGCGCGCCGCGAAGAGGGAAATCTCCCGCCACCGGTCGCCGATCTCCATGATGCGCCTGGACATGTCGAGGAGGTCCGGGTCGTTAAGCAGCTCCGACGCCTCCCGCAAAAAAGCGGCGTACATGAACCTGAACCCCGCCCCGCCCGTGCCCTGGTCCTCGAGAAAAATGTTTATCTTCATGATCTCGTGGGACAGGTGCTCGGTATCGCGCGCAAGCTCCGGCCAGTCAACGACCTTTTTCGCGAAAAGGCGTATCCCCCTTACGCCCAGGAACGGCATGGGGAGCTTCACCATGTTGAACGCCGCGCTTCTGATCCCCTTCCAGATGGCCCCCCGGTAATCGATGCTGCCGGGTACGGAGACCGGGTAAAACAAAAATCCCTTCGGCGCAAAACTTCCTCCCGCGAAGCGCGCCTTCATCAATGAATCCCGGCCGAGGTCCGCAACGACGGGCGAATAGCAATCGCTCACCCGGTAGAGGCCGTCCTTCTTCTCCACGACGATTATGAAGTGTACGTTGATATGGACGCGCACATGCCCCGGGAGGTAGTCCATGTAAAAAAAATCCGTCTGGCATGCGACGGGGATCTCCTGGGCCAGGAGCTCGTCCAGCGCCCGCTCACCCGCCGCCGGGTCGCGAAACCGCCGTTCCCTGAACGTTACGCCGATGCGCCGGGCGATGCCGGTCCGTATCTGCCCCGGCCGGTTCCTTACGACAAAGGTCGGAAAGGGAAATTTCCTCGATTCAAAATAGCCGAAGAAGATGCCGCCCGCCATGCCGAACACGAGCGGCTCGGAAATATCAAGGCCGCTGTGCCGCAGGATCGCTGAAACCGTGCCCGACTCGCAGTGGGCGGCCATTGTGTGCTTGAACGTCATTTTTTCACCGTATCAATACCGAGTATGCTGAAGTATGGATTTTCCGTTTTGATCTCGTGAATTTTCAAGCTTTTTTTACCGGCGACGATCGCCTGGAACATGGAGACCAGCGGCACGTTGAACACTTCGCAGTAGCGCCGCAGCTCATCAACCGTTGCCTCGCCGAAATGCCCGGGCGTCATGTGCCGCTTGACCTTTCGCGCCGGGATCTTCACCCGTGACGCAAGCTCGGTGGGGGTCAGTTCCTCAAGTACCATGTAGCAGGCGATGGGGCTTATCTCCCCGGCGCGGACCTTTTCAAGATATTCGCGCTCAAGATTGCGGCGCTTCAGCCAGAAGTCATCGATGTAGTTTTTTGTGATATAAGAGCCCGTGCGCACCGGCCCGTACGATCCGTCCTTCTTTTCGGCGTAGAGGATGAGCTGGTGCTCGCGGTAATCGACCCTGACGTCTTTCTCTTTCATGAAGTACCCCCTATAGTCTGAACCGGTGATCGACGCCGAGCGGGACATGGTAATACTTGAACGGCTGCTGAAGGGCGCGGCAGGCAAGGCTTTCCTTGTCGGTGAAGAAGTCCTTGATGAATTCCGCCAGGTTCACCGAAATGCCGATATACACGTTCCGCTCCTTCCCCCTGATGTTGAAGGTTTTCTCAAGCTCGCCCCAGGCGTAATCGTATTTGGTATAGCCGGTGGTATAATACCCGATATCAAACTGCACGTACCTCAGGAACTCCGGTATCTTGACGCCGACGTACCGGAACCCGGCGAGCTTTATGTTCGCCATGAACCGCCACCCGCTGTAATCGTCCATGAACCATTTGAGCCGCTGCGGGTGCTTCCTGAAATATTTTGTCGGGATATACTGGGCGCTCAAGCTTACGAAGGAATCGACCGCCGGGAATGCCTCCAGGAGCGACGCGATCCCTATGCCGATCAGGCCCATGGTGAGGTCGGCATACCCGAACCCGTTCTGGTTTTTGCAGAACCCGTCCCCTATCTCAATGCCGAGCGCCAGGAATGTCGTGAGGCCCACGGAATAGGCCCACTTGGACGGCGCGCCGTCTTCAGTGTAATCATACACGTTGTAGAGGACCCGCATCATCGTGTAAAAGGAAAACATGTGGGCCATCTTGTCCGCCCCGCCGGTATAGGTGTTGCGCCCGAACCAGCCTTCATGGCCCACCCTGAATTTTGTCGTTTTTCCCCAGTCCCAGGTCAGGAGGGACACGACATAGGTGTTTATCGGGACTGCCGCGATAAGGGAGTAGCGTATCGATTTTTTCATGATCGCCTGCCCTTCCTTTTTCCTGGCCGCGTCATCCTGCGCCGCCGGCGGCGGCGCTTCTTTTCGGAGCGTGCTCCCCTGTGCCGCTTCGTCCTTCGCCTGAAGCGCCTGTTCCCCTGCGGGCCCCGGCGCCGCCGTCTTCGCACCCAGTGCGATCGGTGAAATAATAATGAGAGCTATAAATGCTGTCCGTGGTATCATCGTCCTGACCTTGTTCATCCCGGCATGGGGCATGTTACACCGCCGCGCGTCGGCGGCCTCAGTCAATACCGGGAATATTATGCGGGGCAATTACGTTGTATTTCCGAAGAAGCTCCTTTTCGCCGCCGGCCGCCATCTTCCGGTCAATCACGATGGTGGATTCGCCCGCGAACCCGAGCACGATGAAGTCACCGGATGACCCGTCGATCAGCTTTTTCATGGCGGCGAGGTTTTTTACTTTCACGCCGTTAACTGTTTCGAGCACCATGTCCCGGTACTGCTGGTATCCCTTGTTTACCGGATCGGGCAGGACCCGGGTGAGCACGATCACCCGCGTATCGGGTCCCTGTCCCGCGATGGTCTTTACCGAATCATAATAATAGAGGAGCCGCTTGTCGGCTTTCTGTTTCCAGTCCCTGCCGAAAAGCTCGAGATACCCGATACTCAGCTCCTGGAAGACCAGGCCACCGAACAGGCAATAGGAAGGTTTCCTGTCGCTGGACACGAGGGGGATACCGCAGCAATCCTCCGGGACCGGCCTGAGCTGGAACCGCACAGACATCTTCTTCCTGTCTCGCAGTATCCCCATGGTCACGGTGTCGCCGACGTGGTGCTTGAGCTGTATCATGCCGTAGAAGTAGAGCTTGCCGTAGGGCGAATCGTACATGCCGCTGTCGTCAATGGGCTGCCCGTCTATCGACTGGATGATGTCGTTAATGCGGAGCGCGTCGCCCCCGCTGCTTATCGGCGGGACGGCGGTCACCAGCACGCCCCCGTCGCCCGGGGACACGCCGAAATACTCACGCAGGTTGACATCGCTCCGCAGCTCCATGACGTCGATCCAGAAGAACGGGACGCCCCGGTAGTCCCCGTCGGCCGCGTCGTCAAGCATGCGCCTGACGACGTCCGTCCCGAGCACGTAGAGCGTCTTCGTCTCGTTGCTGAGCGCGGTCGCGATCCCCGCGAGCTTCCCGTCGACGAAAACCGGCTCGCCGCTGCCGCCGTCGTTCATGCTGGTCGAGTACTGGTGCATGAGCGCAGCGCAGCCCGGGTCATAGAACCGTATCGAGGACTTGGTGAGATCAGCTGAATATTCCTTGAGGCTGCTCAGCGAGTCCCACCGGTACACCGCCGCCTTCCTGCCGGTGATCTTGCCGGTCGGGGCGAATTCGACCGGCCGGAGGCCCTCAAAGAACGCCGCGTCCTTTACCCGCAGGAGCGCAAGCCCGGCGTGGTAGTCCTTGATGAACACCTCGGCCGCGTATTTCCTGCTCTCTCCCTTTTTCATCACCTCTATTATCGCGTGGTCAGCCAGGGAATATGCCGTGGTCAGTATCATGTTGCCTTCGATCACGCAGCCGGTCGCGTTGGATCGGGCTATGCCCCCCATCTGCCAGGGAGACGCATTGTCATGCTTCTGCGAAGTGACCACAAGGTAGACCACGCGGTCGTCCATGGCGCCGGCGTCCATCGGCAGCGCGCCGCACATGCATAGCAAGATTGCAGTTATAGCGGCTATGTATTTCATTGTCCTCATTATCTTCATCCAGTTATCCCCGGCCTGCGGCCGGGAACTAGTTTATTGCAGGCGCACCAGCGAAGGGATATTGTATTTTTTCTGAATTCTGATATTTGCTGCATCCATTTCAGAGGCCTTCAACACAAGGGGAAACGTCGTACCGTCCAGCCGTATGACATGATAACCGCCCCGGGGCGCGTTGAACGCCGCCGGCACATCCCCGAGTTTTGTTATTTTTACGCCATTAATAGAATCGACCGCCTTGTCGTGAACATCGGACAGGTAGGTGTTGGCCTCGTCGGGCAGGACACCGTTCAGCAGTATGAATTCCTTCCTCTCCGGAAAGAGCCTGTCGCTTATATGGTACTGGTAATAATAGAGGAGGCGCCGGTCGGCGGTATGCCACCACTTGTCCCAGGTCATGAGGTATTCCTTCGAAAGGGGCTGAAAAATCAATCCGCCGAATATGCAATAGCGCGGAAGCGTTTCGTACTCGTTGAACCATGAAATCCTGTGTTGAAACGCCTTCATCGGATACGTTGCGGTTGCGGGCCTCCCCTTGCGTATGATATTCAGCGTAATCGGTTCCCCGACCTGCCTGGTATCGATGACGTACGAGTAATAGATCCTGCCCTGGCTGAAGCGAATCGTGCCGTCATTCGCGATGGGGACCGAATCGATCGCCGTAATCACGTCTCCCTGCTGGAGATGGCCCTCGGCCCCGCCGCCGGGGAGGACCATCGTGACGATGATGCCGCTCTGCCCGTCCTTCATGCCGAGGTAACGCCGGAAGCTGATGTTCTCCAGCGGATCGGTGAAGGCGCCGAGCATGGGGAAGCCGTTGTACCTGCCGTCGCGGATGTCATCGAGGAAATGCCGTATGATCGGGGTCGGTATCAGGTAGCCGATATTCTCCGATTGCATGTTCCCCTGGAACGCAATCCCGGCGATGAGATTCCCCTGCATTACAGGGCCGCCGCTGTTGCCGGGATTTATTGCCGCGTCAGTCTGGATAAGAAGAAACGACATGCTGCCGCTGTGTGCGTACTCCCCGATCTCGATGCGCGAGGTGATGCCCTCGGTGATCGAGATGCGGCTGCCGCCCATCGGGTATCCGTACGTGGTTACTTTCGAACGCAGCTCCGGGATGCCGCCCAGCCCGAGCTGGACCGTGCCATTGTAAAATCCGGGATCGTTCACTTCGAGCAGCGCCAGGTCGCAGTCATGGGCGATAAAGAGAATCCGGGCGTCGTAGAGCTCCGGGTCGCTCTCTTTCTTTACCTGGATGTAGGTGGCGTCGGACACGACATGGGCGTTGGTGAGGATCTTTTTCCCGGTGATAATCGCGCCTGATCCGACCGATGTCTCGGGCTCCTTCATCTTCCACGGCTGGTTGTAATCCGGGCGCACCGAGGTGCGGATTATCTTCACCGTGGCGCGGCTCACGTCCAGCCGTGACTCCCTGCCCGCGGCGGGAAGCATGACCAGCAGCGCGATGGTGATTGCGACAAGTAAGCGTGTTCCCCTCATACCGTATCCCTGCCTGCGAGGCATAATCGTAAAACATTACCGAAAGACCTGCGATTTTGTCAAAATCTTTTTATCCGGCCCTCTATTCTTCCATCTCCCTTCCGAACTTCCTGTACCTCAGGCGGAGCAGGGTCCTGAACATGGGTTCATCAAGATTGCTGCGCTTCCGGAGCGCCATGGCCTCCTGCATCATTTCAGGGGGCGGCTCTGTTTCCATGACCGGCACACAGTTGGGGCGCTGCTTCGCCGCATCCGCGACGAGTCCGAACAGGCGGTCCCTGCCAAGCTCCCGGGAGATGTAAAAGCGCGTATCAATCGCCGGATCGTCCGGTGCGATCGTCCCGTCCTCTATGGCGCGCCGGTACAGGCCGGTGCCGGGGTATATGCGGAGCCCGCAGGTCATGTGCACCATGTCGCTGCCGCTGATCGAGCTGTCGATGAAGTCGAAGGTCTCGCGGACCGTATCCTCGTTTTCCCCCGGCCCGCCGAAGATAAAAAACCACATGGTGGGCATGTCCGCCTCGCGCACGATCCGTGCGGCGCGGGCGAGCTCCCCCAGTGTGAAATTTTTTCCGAGGCTTTTCAGCATCCGGGGGGACGCGCTGTCCGGCGTGCAGTCGATCTGCGCGAACCCGGCAGCGGCCATCAGATCGAAAAGCTCCCGTGACGCGTGGCACGGGTTTATTCCCATGGTCCTGAGCCGCACCCCGAGCTTGCGCCGCACGATCTCACTGCATATGCCTTCCGCGTGTCCCGCGGGATCGTTGAAGGTGGAATCGACAAACTCGAAGGTCACCTCGCCGAGCCGTGCCGCCGCCTGCTCTATTTCGTCCGCGACCATGGCCGGGGGCCTGACGCGGTACCGGTATCCCTCGATGCAGTTATAGGTGCAGTAGAGGCACCGGTGCGAGCAGCCGCGCTTTGTCTGCACCGGGTAAGAGCCCCTGGCGCGGTAGGGGGCATAATCGATCTTCCGGTCAATCTCAGAAAACGGCAATCCGGAAAGGTCGAGATATCCCCCCTGACCCGCGCCGCCGGCCGCGCCCCTGGCGCGCACGCCTGGCACCGTTCCGGGATCGCCGCCCCGTTCAAGGCATTCAAGGAGGATCGGAAACGCTGATTCACCCTCCCCGAAGATGCCGTAATCCGCATTAAAATATGACATGAAGTGTTCCGGGAGGATGCTGAAGGCGCTCCCGCCGAGAATAAGGGGTGCGCCCGTCAATTCGCTGAGCGGCGTGAGGAAGGTGTCCCTGACAGTTTCGGCATAGCTCGTTGGATTCAGGACGTTCATGTCGTCGATATTCCGTATCGATACGCCCACATAATCCGGCCTGAAATCTTCCACGACCTTCGGCAGGGCGGCCCCCCGGTCTGTCGCGGGATCATAGACCATGACATCGTAGCTTCCGGCCAGGGACGAGGCGACGAGGCAGAGCCCCAGCGGCGGCACCGGGTACGGTTTTGTTTCCATGTTGGTGTTGACCAGAAGCACCTTTTTCATCACGTGCGTCATCCTTCGGCATCACCCCCCGCTTCAGGCAGTTTTGGCCGGTTTGTTTTTCATTAAAACAGCATCGAAGGCCGGTACGCCTCAAAACCGGTCTTTTTATAATGTTCCGTCAGCACGCCCCTCATCTCGCGCTTTGCCGGTTCCCCTGCATGCGCGAAGGGGCCCGCTCTGGCACCCGTGTACTCCGCCAGAGCATATTCAAGGTCTTCACGCCTCCAGGTGCCGCGTTCAAGGGCCCTGAAAGCCGAATTGACATAGATGGCGTGTAACAGCAATCCGGCGTCGGTTGCATCCACGGCAGGCCTGTCCTCCGCTCTCGCATCGGTTTCATTGTAGTCATAAAATCCCGCGCCGTTTTTTCTGCCGAGCCTGCCGGACGATACCAGCGACTGCAGCGCCCGCAGCATCGGCATGTAAAATTCCCGGTCCGCAAGGCTTTCAGTATAGTTGACCACGGAACGGTATACAACATCAATTCCCACGCTGTCAAACAACTCGAAGATGCCCGACGGGAAGAATGATTGTTTGACGATACCGTCAATATCCCGCGGCATGAACGCGCCTTCTTCGCAGAAGCGGCATGCCTGTGCCTGGCAATCCAGGACGACCCTGTTCAGTATAAATGCGTCCCGTTCGCCCATCTCAAGGTAAAACCGGCCGAGGAACGAGAGGAATTGTCGGAGCCTTCCGGCCGCTGCTGCATCCGTTTTGTCGGTTAGTACCAGTTCGGCGATGTCCCTGTACCTCACCGGAAAGAAAAAATGGAGGCCGGCAAAACGCTCCCGGCGCACGGCGTTTTCGATGAGCCGCGACAGGTTGATGGATGACGTATTTGAAACAATCACCGTGTCGCCGCGGGCGTGAGCTTCGATCCCGGCAAAGAGCTTCCTCTTGGCGTCTTCGTCCTCGATTATCGCTTCAATGATGATATCGCAGTCTGCGCACTCCGCGGGTGACGAGGAAATAGCGCTGCTCTTTTTCCGCAGCTCGAACTGCGCGTCGTCCATCAGGCCATTGCGGTGCCGGCGCCCGATCTTTTTCTGATATGCGCGCCGGGCCTTCTCCCGCTCCTCTTCAGAAACGCATATCCACGTCAGCCGGACCGGAAAATCAGACAGGTAATCGACGATATCCGCGCCCATGCGGCCGCTTCCGAAAACACCGATACTGTACTGGCATGGTTCTGTCATAAGTGCAGTATCAGTATCATTTTTATCTCGAAAATATTGCAATAAAAAAAACCTCTCCGCACATCGTGATTGACAGGATCGCAATCTTCCTGGCAAAATGCGGGGCATGTCTGAAAAGCGGTCGGAACATGAATGCAGGTTTTCCGTGCGGGGCTACGAAATCGATTCCTTCGGGCACGTGAACAATGCCGTGTACATGAACTACTTCGAGCACGCCCGGTGGGAGGCCCTCAGGTCGCTCGGCCTGTTCGATTATTTTGCCGGCAGCGGACATATCCTTGTCGTCGCTGAGGCTTCCATCCGCTATTCCCGTGAAGCGAAAGTCTTTGACGAACTGGTTTGCGGAACAGATATTGCCCGTGAAGCCCCGTACCTTGTCTTCAAACAATCGATCAGAAACGTCCGGGACGGCGGGTTGATCGCGCGCGGATCGGTAAAAACCATCCTTGTGGACCGCGACCGTGTTCCTCTCGATATACCTGAGTTTTTCCCGGGGGCGTGATGGAGCGTTCAATCATGACAACCTGGGAGGTGTCCGGTCAGATCGGGACCATGACCATCGCCAATCCCCCGCAGAATTACCTCTCGGAGCCTTCCTTTGTTGAATTGGAGCGGCTCCGCGAATGGACCAATGACGGCGATATCCGCGGCATAATCATCACCGGCGAAGGCCGGCATTTTTCCGCCGGCGGCGACCTCGATCGCGTCAGGGAGCTGGCGGCACGTGAATCAGAGCTTTTCAGGGCAATGAGCGACGGCATGGATATTCTCCGCCACATTGAAACAGCGGAGGTGCCTGTCATCGCTGCCATACGCGGGGCCTGCTTCGGGGCCGGGCTCGAGATCGCCCTCGCCTGCCACATCCGGGTCTGCTCCCCGGGCGCCATCTTCGCCTTCCCGGAAATCAACCATGGTCTGGTGCCGGGATTCGGCGGCGCCTCCCGGCTCGCGCGGACCGTCACCCGGAGCGTTTCGGTGCAGATGCTCCTCTCCGGGGATGTCATCGACGCCGCCAGGGCGCTCGAAATCGGGCTTGTCGATCACATGGCCCCTCCCCGCGGAGCCCTGGATTTTTCAATGGCCCTCATGAAAAAAATGGTTGATGGTAAGCCGCGTGCCGCAGTTACATCCATCGTACGCGCCATAAACAACGCGCGCACGATGGAAGCGCGCGCGGCCATGGAAGAGGAGACACGAATGTTCTGCAGACTGGCGGTTGCATCGCATGAATAATCCTGCGTATACAATTCACGATTCCATCGGGCACCTGGTCCTGAACGCGCCCCCGTCGAACAGGATGACCCGCTTTTTTTTTCTGAATTGAAGCGCCTCACCGTGGAAGTGATCCCCTCTTCCGGAGCCAGCGGCATTGTTATATACGGGTCAGGACGGCATTTTTCTTCCGGCGCCGATCTTGAGGACTTGAAGAACGCCATCAGGGAACACGGCTGCGCGATGCCCGCATTTTTGCATGACAACCTCTCGTCATTCCGGTTTTTCGAGGAATGCGCCATCCCGGTTGTCGCGGCCATACGCGGGGTCTGCCTCGGCTCGGCGCTCGAGCTGGCGCTCTTCTGCCACGCGCGCGTGTGCGGCGAAGGGTCGGTGCTGGGGCTTCCCGAATCGACATTCGGGCTCATGCCCGGGTGCGGGGGCATCAGCAAAATGCTCTCCCTTGCCGGGAGGGCGCGCACGATGGAGCTCTCGCTTTCCGGCGCCAGCTTTTCCCCGGACGAGGCTCTTTCATGGAAGCTCGTCGATGTCATCACGCCCAAAAAGGACGTGGTCGCGCGGGCGATTGATCTTGTAAAAAAAATGTCCGCTTCGATAAAAACAGAAAATGGGAGCATTATGAAAAAGGAGAGCGCGCCGTTATGACAGATGCACGCCATGTCCGGGTGACAGGCAGCGGTTCCTTCCTCCCGGGAACGCCGGTGCCGTTCGACGATATCGACCGCTACCTCGGCGAGATAACCGAAGCGCCCGCACCCGTGATGAAGTGGATGCGCCGCATCAGGCCCCTCATGAAGGAGATGCTTGATATCAGCCACTACTACTACGCCATTGACCCCGACACCCGCGATTTTTTCGAAGACAATGTCACCATGTCGGTGAAGGCCGCCCGGGCCGCCCTGGAATCAGCCGGCAGAAGCGCCGGCGACATTGACCTGATCGTTTACGGCAGCGCCCACATGGACCAGATGCCGACCCCCTCCGTGCGCATCCAGGAGGCCCTGGGGATCGAGCGCTGCGCCGAGCTCTCAATCCATGCGAACTGCACCTCGGCGTATAAATCGCTCCTCCTTGCGTCCGACCTGATAAAGAACGGCAGGTACCGGAACGCGCTGGTGCTCTCATCAAGCATATCATCGTCGGAGCTCCGCGCCGAATATTACAACCAGCCCCTCATCAGGAAAGAGGACGTTTTCCTCCGGTGGTTCCTCTGCGACGGCGCCGGCGCGCTCGTGCTGGAGGGGCAGGACGCGCCCGGCAGGGGCCTGTTCGTCGAGCAAACCTTCATGGAATCGGTAGGCGGCAAAAAGCCCTCTCCCATGGGCAACCGACGCCCCGCGTACTGGATGAACCCCCGGGAGGAATTTGAACGCGGGTATCACCACCTTGCGCAGATGTTCCAGGAACAGCTCCGCGCCCACTTCCATGACCCTGACGGCACCGTTTTCTTCAAGGGGCTCAGGCGCATGATAGAATCGAACAACATCGACCTGTCGGGCCTCAGGTTTTTCCAGGTAAACCTGCCTTCAAAGCACATCGCCGACCTGGTACTGGAAGAATGCGCGGCCCTCGGAATACCCGCGTCAACCCTGTACACCAGGATGTCGACCATCGGCTACCCGGGGCCGCCCATGGCATTTATCTGCCTCGATACGATACTCAGGGAAGAACAACTTCATGACGGGGACCTGGTGCTCAGCTTTGTCACCGAGGTGAGCAAATTCATGCAGGCAGGGTATGCCATGCGGTATCACGGATGAGCCGGCGGGCTAAATGACGTCTTTCCCTTCCTTGATGAGCCAGAGCTTCCCCACATTTTCGTAGAACTTTTCCTCCGGCAGGGCGGTCCTGAACACGCTGTTGAAAAAATTATACTTTGAAAGATCGAAGTCTATTATCTGGTCCTTCACGCTTTCATGGTAGGCCGTCCCCGGCATGGGGGTAAGGATTGTATACCCTGCATACACCACCCTGTGCGAGCCGGCATATTCCGCCATGGCGCTGAAATCGTCCTCCGTGTAATCGGAGGGGATCACGTAGTTGCCACGCACCATGATGCCGTTTGCGTGGAATATGGCGATCGCCTCCTCGATCAGCTTTGCCTGCGCCTCCTTGCGATAGCGCCGCAGCTCTTCCTCCCTGAACGACTCAAACCCGCAGATGACCACCCTGAGCCCGTTTCTGGCAAGCTTCTCTATGAGGCGGGGGTATCTGACCGCGGTGTCGAAGCGTATGTCCATGATGAAGAACTTCCGTATCCCCTCTTCCGCTATCCTGTCGCAGAGGGCGTTCATGAACGCTTCGCTCACGATCGAGTTGGCGTCCGCGAACCGCACCACCGGGTAGTCGGCGGTCGCTTTAAGCTCCTCAATCACGCTTTCAACCCCGCGCTGGTGGTAGCGTCCGTCGAAGAGCGGCCATATTGAGCAGAAGGTGCAGCGGTACGGGCAGCCGAGCGAAGTGAAGATGTAGGTGCTCGGATCCGGCGATCCGCCTGCGCGGTATGCGGAGATCCAGCGGTTGAGGTATGAGCGGTCGGGCATGATAAAATCCTTACCGGCCGGCTCCCAGTTCCGCTCCGCGCGTCCGGTAAAAGTCAGGCCGCCGGCGCCGTTTGCGAACAGGCCCGGGACCGATGCCGGCCCCCGGCCCTGTTCCCTCGCCCTGACCGTTTCCGTGAAGATATCGGCGCACTGCCCCGGGATCACGGCATCAACGGCGCCATCGGTGAAATCGTACGGGCACGCGGTGGCATGCAGGCCGCCGGCGACCGTCAGTATCCCGGGGTCATATTGTTTCACTGTCCGGAACAAGTCTATCCCGCTGTTGAATTCCGACGCGATAAATGTCACGCCCACGACATCCGGCCTGACCGCCTCCAGGTGCTTCCTGAGCAGTGTCTCCTGGCCAGGGGCGCCCGGGTCAAGGTCGTATTCTCCCTTCATGTCGAGAAGGTGCACATCGTGGCCGCGCACAGCTGTCGCTATGGTGAGGAGCCCGAGCGGCGGACCGATCAGCTTTTTATGTATGAACCGGCGGGCCGCCTCCGGCGCGAAACCGAGGATGCCGTTGTGCGGCGATCGCGGCGGGTTCACGAGAAGGATTTTCATACGCCCTGGAAATTCAATGCCCTGGCCCTGCCGCAGGCCTTTCCCGACGCAAGCAGCTCATTCATGGTGCCGGGGCCGTACACGGTGAAGTCGCCGTCGATGAAACGCGCGATCCTTGACAGGCTCCTGCCCGGGCCGCACTCGAAAAACACGTTTACACCGGCCGCGATCATCCGCTCCATCGCCCGGAGCCAGTGTATGTTCCGGTCGATATTACCGGCAAGGTCGCCGACGACGCCTTCCCACGTCGTCAGCACCCTGCCGTCGAGCGTCGATATGATGCTGCAGGACGGATCGTAAATGGTCATGCCGGAGCAGTGATCGTAAAACCTGCGCGCGGCTTCTTTCATGAAATGCGAATGATAGGGCAGTTTTAAAGCCAGATATTTCGTGTTGAGCGCCCCCTGGCCCTTTGCCGCTGCAAGCGCCGCGGTGACCGCGCTCGAGGCGCCGGCAATCATGAGGCTGTGGCGGCTGATGATATTGATGATCTCAAGGCCTGCGGTGCCCGTGATAATCGAGCGGACATCTCCCTCTTCGAGCCCGGAAATCACGCCGGTCCCGAAATCGAGGCCGGCGGCGGCTTCACGGATCAGGGTATACGCCAGGGTGATAAGCTCAAGGCCCTGTTCGAAGGTAACCGATTCAGCGTGAAAGATGGCGGCGTAGAGACCCATGCTGTACCCTGCGGCATAATCGATCCGCACGCCGTTTCTCTTCAAAATATTGGAAAATGCGCAGCTGATGATGTAGGCGGCGTACTGGGACTGAAGTTCATCGGTAAAATTGCCATCGGTCTGCGACAGAAATTCGTCCCTGTCGAACGCAACGGCGGCTTCCGCCCGCGACAGGAGCTCCCGCAGATCGCCGGACATGTCGTTCAAAATGTCCTGTTCGATGCCGAGGTACCTGCACCCGAAGGCGGGGAATATCGCTGCGGTTCTTTTTCGTTCCAATTCAGTCAAGGTCCGCTATGTTGTTCTCATGCTCTATGATGAGCATCGTCATGTTGACGATCGCGCCGATCGTTTCAGCCGGGTGCTTGACGACATACTTGCCGACTGTCTTGAGCTCGATGCTCAACCGGTATTTTTTCTTGAATATCTCAAGGAGTTCAAGGAACATGAGGGAATCGCCTTCGAGATCCCTGATAACGTTGGTCTCGTCGGTCAGCTGTCCGATAGGCACCTCGCACTCTTCAGAAAAAAATTCGTATACCATGTTGCGCACTTCATCCCTGGTGCCGTTATCAATCTTAGCCATATGTTTCTCCCCGGTTGCCGGTATGGTGATCTGCCCTGGCCCCCTGCGCGGCCGCGTAGCATTAATATTTTTTCAGTACAATAGTAGCGTTATGCCCACCAAAAGCAAAGGAATTTGATATTGCAACATTAATTTTATGGGGCCGCGAATTATTCGGCACATAGTCCAGGTCGAGGTCGGGATCGGCGGTATCGTAATTTATGGTCGGGGTAACCACCTGCTCCCTGATGCACATGACGGTGATGGCCGCTTCTATCGAGCCGGCCGCGGCAATAGAATGGCCGATCATGGACTTGCAGGACGATACCGGGATCCGCGCGGCCGCTTCACCGAAAACACGCTTGATGGCCATGGTCTCATACCGGTCGTTGAGGAGCGTCCCCGTACCATGCGCGTTGATGTAATCCACCTGGCCGGGTGCGATCCCGGAGTTCCCGAGAGCTTTTGCCATGGTCGCCGCCATACCCTCCCCGTCCTTTTTCGGCGCCATGATGTTGTACGATTCGCTGGTCATGGCATACCCTGCGAATTCCGCCAGGATTGTCGCACCACGCGACCGGGCTGATTCCTCGGATTCAAGTATGACGACGCCAGCTCCCTCGCCGATGACAAACCCGTCGCGGTCCCGTTCGAACGGCCTGCTGGCCTGTCCTGGCCTGTCGTTGCGGACGCTCAGCGCGTACATCTCGTTGAAACCGGTAATCTCTTCAGGGTTGATGGTTGAATCCGCGCCGCCGGTAATGACGATATCCGCAGCCCCGCTCCTGATCATGTCGTACCCGAGTCCCATGGCGTACGAAGACGAGGCGCATGCCGTATTGACGGTAAAGTTCGGTCCCTCCAGGCCGTAGTGAAGGGATATCCATGCGGGAATCGCATTGCTCATGCGTTTGATGATCGTGTTTTTTGACGTTGTGCCCTTTTCCACGCTTGAATTGCCGGTTGACACCGCCCCGAAGATGACGGCACAGCGCCCGCGGTCATGACGGGTAAAATCGAGCCCCGACCTTTCGATTGCCCCGGCCGCGCAGGCATACGCCATGCGCGTCACCCTTGTCATCTGACCGGCAAGCCGCTTTTTTATGAAACGCACGGCGTACTGATCGAACCCCTCCGGGACCTGCGCCGCAATGCGCGTTTCGCACCCCGAGGGGTCAAAGAGATCGATGGTCCGGACGCCGCTCTTCCCGGCGAGCAGGTTTGTCCAGTTTTCCTCAAGGTGTAACCCGAGCGAGGAGATGATGTTCATGCCGGTGATGACGACGTTATTATGCATATCCATTCAACTTTTGTGCGCGGCCGGTTGTACCCGATTCTCAATCGTTCTGGATAAAATATCCGCGGTGATTTTGTCAAGATTCATTTACGCTGCGCAATATTATTCTTGACCTTCAGGCACAATCATGTCACACAGAGGTATTGCAATTCACCATGTTTTTTTGGATTTACGACGGCTGTCACAATCATGAACCGACATCATGCACTGCCGTGCCGCATCCTGGGCCTTTGTGCAACCGGCTTTCTACTCCTTGCTTTATGCGCATGCGACCAGCAGGGAACAATAGAAAACCTGGGGATTTTCGGCGAGAGCAGGAACAAGAGCATCCTGGGCCAGGACGGCTGCACGCCGATCCCTCTCGGTGATACCGTGATGTGGACTTTCGGCGACACCATCCTCGGCTCCTGGAAAGGGGAACTTTCGGTCAATTCGACATTTGAAGACACGGCCGTTATGAAGGGAATGTTAAGCAACGCACTGGCCTTCACCCCGGTTCCGGATGACCAGACTGCCGCCGTCCTTGATTTCACATTCCATAAAGAAAAGGGCTCTGTTGCCCAGTTCATCAAGCCGCTTCCCGGCGAAGACCCGCGCGTCTGGCGCTTCTGGGCCATTGACGGCATACTGATCGGTTCGACCGTCTATGTCTATTATATCATCGTGTATATCGACAAGAACATCACCATGAACGGCAATGAGGCCATGCCCATACGGGTCATGGGGGTCGGTCTCGCAGAATGGCGGAAGCCCGTTTCATGGCGTCCCGGCGGGCCGGTGAGCTTTACGAGAACGGTGAAGCTTTTCAACGGCGGCGAGCCCGTGTTCGGCGATTCCGTAATCCGGAGGGGCGAGTACCTGTATCTTGTCGGCCACGGACCCGCCGCGAACAAGCGCGTGCCGGCCTTCGTGGCGAGGGTACCGGCATCTTCAATCAAAAACCGGTCTTCCTATGAATTCCTTGACGCGAAGGGCAACTGGTCCCGAAATATTTTCGACGCGCACCCGTTCGCGGACGATGTCATGGGCGAGCTTTCACTATCATATAACGAGGTCCTGGAGCGGTACCTTGTCATTTACTGCAGTCTTGACGGTACCATCAAGTCGGTGGTATTCAATGATTTTTCACAAATCAGCAGCGCACAATCCAGGGTGATCTATGTCCCCCCGGCACTGCCGAGAATCGCATCGCGGCCTCTTTTATTTTATTATTCCGGAAAGGAGATATTCCACACTTCGCATGCGGTGTATGCGATATACATACATCCGGCCATCTATCAGCCCATGCTCCTGAAAATCCCCTATAGCGCACTTGTGAAAAAATTCAAATGAAAGCTTGAAGCGCAAAAAAGGCAGGACCAACCGGCCCCGCCTTTGCATGCTGAAATGTATCGATAGTTAATCTTCAGATTTTTTCTTTTTAGTCTTTTTCTCTTTCGTGTTTTTCTTTTTCTTGGGTTTGTCTTCTTTCTTTTCTTTTTTCTCTTTCTTTTCCTTCTTCTCTTTCTTTTCTTTCTTATCTTTTACCTTGTCTCCATCGTCCTTGTCTTTTTTCTTCTTTTTCTTGTCTTTTTTATCCTTATCTTCGTCATCCTTATCTTTCTTCTTCTTTTTGGTGTCTTTTTTATCTGTGCCGTCTTTGTCTTCGTCATCCTTGTCTTTCTTCTTCTTTTTCTTGTCCTTCTTGTCCTTTTTGTCCTTGTCTTCGTCGTCTTTGTCTTTTTTCTTCTTTTTTTTGTCCTTATCGTTCTTGTCTACGTCATCACCGTCTTTTTTATCCTTTTTCTTTTTCTTTTCTTTTTTATCTCTATCGTCATCATCATATCTGTTACGCTTGTCAGCTAATTCATCATACCTGGCACTCTTTGACCTGTCAATGGTGATCTGCCCATCCTTGTGATAGTGATATTCTTTATTCTGGTGGTCGAAATGGCCGCCTTCAGAATCCAGCCCGCCAGGATGTGCGAACGTTATACTGGAAACAAAAAACAATAAAACCGTAAGCAGTGCAATGGTCCTTGCTATCATTTGGCATCTCCTTGCATAAATAAAGCTGTTTTGTTGCACAAAATAGTACACATCAGATAAAAAGTCAAGCCAAACAGCGGGTATCATTGCGACAGGTGTGATGATTTTATATAACAAACATCATCGGCCGTCATGCTTGTGAATGACAGAATCATAAAGATATTTTATATAAAACTGCATATCTTATATCAAAGAAAATCAAAATTTTGTGATTTTATGCGCTAAATATCTATTGACATTATATTATTCATAATAATTAATACCATTTTGTTAAATCTTTTGGTAAATAATTCATCTGAATTATACAGGAATTAATGGAGGTACTGTATGCTTAAAAGATCTTTTATACTTTTATTCTGCCTTGCTCTCGGGTTGTCCCTGACCAGTATGGCATATTCTCAGGACGATCCTTCTACCACTGACCCGGACAAAATCGAAAATGCCCCCGATGAAAACAAATCAATGTTAAATGACGACATCAAGGCGGCCGAGCCGGTAAAAGTTGAAGCCGATACAAGAGCGGCCGGCGAGACCTCAATCGCTGCAGCGGACGCCCGGACTTATTTTGACGGCAAAACGATCTTTGTTAATTCGAAGGTCCATTTTAAATTGTCTTCAACCGACGACCTGCAAATGGACAAGATCGAGTACAAGGTCGACGAAGGCGCTGTCACCACATACCAGGACCCCTTCTCGATAGCCACCGAAGGATACCATACGATCAAGTACTACGGTATCGACAAGGTCGGCAACAAGGAAGCGGAAAAAGCATACAACGTTGCCGTTGACAATACCGGCCCTGCCATGGTTGTCACCACGAGCAGCCCGGTCAAAAAGATCGGCGATAAAATCTATTACCAGAAAAATGTGCAATTCAGCATTAATTCCAATGACGCACTTTCAGGCGTCAAAAGGGTCGAATATACCACCGATGGTACGACCTACCAGGAATATGTTGCTCCCTTCGCGATGCCCTCAAGCGGCGCCATAAACCTGAAGGCCAGGGGAATCGACAATGTTGACAATACAACCGAACTTTTCACCTTCCGCGTTCTTGACGAAGCAGGAAACGAAGTAGAGCTGAATGACTCGGTGGTCAATCTCGCGGTTGATGAAGTCGCTCCGACTGTAGCGATACAGCCCGACAAGGAAATGCAGAAGATAAACAACCAGAATGTAGCCACTATCGACACAAAGTACACCATCACCGCAAAAGATGATGATTCCGGCGTGGCTGCAATATTCTACAGGATTGACGGCCAGGGAGACTTTATCCCCTATAAAAACGAGATACAGTTCCAGAATAATGGCAGGCACCAGATTGATGCCCGTGCGCTTGACAAGGCAGGCAACCTTTCCGGCATCACGACCTTTACCGTGTATGTCGACATTCTGCCGCCGAACTCCATTATAGAGACTGTGGAGAAATAGCCCCATACTGCTGACTGATACAAAGGCCCGCGTTACAACGCGGGCCTTTTTTTGATTATCCTGCAAACAATGCCATGAAGCAATCACCTGTTTATCACATCCCAACTTTCATTATGGCGGGTATCCTGTGTGCCGCCATCGGGATTTCATGTGTAAAACCCGCAGGATCACCCGTTGCAATTGACTATCTGCTCGAAGGAAAGCAGTACGAGGCGTTCCATGCCATAGCCGAACAGTGGCGGCTAAGCATATATCACGGGTGCATCGCTGATTCCGGGCTGATTATGAGCTGCGCTGATTGTACCGCAATTTTCATGGTGGTCAGAATAACAATTGACCGCAGCGGCCGCATGCGCGGATACACGAAAATCAAGGAAAACGTATGCGGACATCCTGCCCCGGAAAAGCTCGAGAGGTGTTTCATGGAATACCTTGAGTCTGTCACCTTCCCCGGGTGCCTCAGGAACATGACGATAGAGACGCGCCTTGGCACCGGCCTCAAGTGCTGACTCGGCGGCGGTCATGGTGACTTTTTGAAGTGCTTGACGAGGACGACGCTGTTGCCTGAATCGTTGTAGCGAAGCTCATCAAAAATATTTTTTGCAAGGGTTATGCCGCGCCCGTGAGGTATCAGCGCATCGTTGACGTCAACTTCCCCGCGCAGGTATTTGCCATAGTCAAAACCGGAGCCCTGGTCGGTAACGGTATATTCTACCCTGTCCTGGTTGACACGGTACAGTATATCCACCGTCCTCCCGCTGTATAACGGGTCGTTCTGCCGCTTGTTGATATACGAGAAATAATCGCCCTCCACTGTTTCCCTTGTCTTTTCATCGAAGGTGATCGCCAGGTTCCCGTGCTCTATCGCGTTGATTATGATTTCCCTGACCGCCATCCTGACGAGGTTTATTTCACGCTTGTCGATGAATTTCTCAAGGTTGCGCGTCACCCTGAAGCTCAGGTCATCGGCCACCAGCATCAGGTTGCCGATCCTGTAATGCTGATGCTCATCCTCGATATACTGGCTCAGCATGTCTTCGGATACGCCCGTCCCCCTGCCGAATATTTCATATCGCCCCTCGATATTAATGTATTCCAGCCGGACCTGCAGCGATGTCGGCTCACTCCCGAAGGGCGTCCTGAAATCCATCTTTAAATTAATCGGTTTTTTATCGGCGATGAACTGCTCCAGCTTGTTCTGTATGAACTGTATGGTCACCGACCTCTGGTCGGTCTCATGGAGGACTTCCATTATCGTCTTGACGCCAAACGCAGCGTCGGTGAGGCGCACAAGGTCGCGCATACGCCTGTTCGCCGTCAGGAACCTGAATTTTTCGTCAAGAGAGAATATGATATCGGAAGAACCTTCCACGAGGAGGCGGTATTTTTCCTGTGAAATGCCATACCTGACCCGTGTTTCTTTCAAATCGCTCGATTTCTGCCTCAGCTCGACCGTAAGGCCGTCTATTTCGCTGTAAAGGTATATGAAACGCTGCGAGAGGACGAAGGTGACCCCGAAAACAAAAATCAGGAACCCGTAATTTGTTGCCACTATTCCGGTTGAAAAATAGAGCGCATCGAGCACATCAAACACCGAGCATCCGACCGTTACCAGGGCCCCGATCATGAGGTTTCCCGGCACCGTATTGACGAAGCTGTGCGCCAGTGCCCGGCCTATCCCGGGGCGGGACGGGGCCGTTCCAGATGAGCGGTAACTGCGTACCGCCGTAAAAAATGCCATGCCCATCTGGAAAAGCATGAAATAGATCAATGGAATGATCGCCGTATACTGCCATATCCTCAAAAGGTCTATTCTCGTCCCCTGCGGCACCAGGATGGTTGCGGCAATCAGCATGGCGCAGAAAGCATTGTACGCCATTACGAACGGCCTGATCCTGCCGAACAGGATCAGCTCCATGTAATTCATGATCAGCGGAAACAATGAAAAAAGTGAGCAGAATTCGAGCAGCAGGGTCCATTCCGTGTCCCGGATCACATAATAGACATTGCTTGTCCTGCAGATGAAGTATATGAACAGCATGATGGAAAAAAGGCCGAAGTATAGATTATGACGCTCACTCCTCCTGAATAAAAAAATGACAAGGTGGTAGAGACCGGCAATGAGATAAACGACGACCAGCATCATCGGGATCAATTTCATCTTACTCATCGCAAGCGTGCTGTAATCGCCGATAATTATCGGGGTATTCATTAAAAACCCCGTATCCGGTATTGTGGGATCGCCGATTATTTTAAAGCCAATGATATTCTCCCCTTGTTTTATAAGGCGCGGATTGAGGTACACCAGCACATGTCGGTACGTCCGATATTCATCTATATAGTTATTCCCGGCGAGATGTATCTCGTCCTTGATGATTTTCCCGTTTAGATAGACGGCCCAGTTTTCGCCGATCATATCGATGAATAATCCAAGGAATTGGTTTTCAACATCGGATATGTCACTAATGACGAAACTGGCAATGACGGTATAGCTTTCAGGCGGATACTCTCTCAATGACAGGAATGACCGTGCCGGCTTGTCGGGAAAGGGGATGTCCTGTATCCTGATGCTCCTGTATTTTTTTTGGGGAGGAATATGCACCCAGGTTGTATCACTGGTCGATGGGACCTGCTTCAGCCAGGACTCGTCAAAGCCCTTCTTTACAGATATGACCCGTTTGTTTAGAATTATAGTACCGGCAAGTGAAGGAACGGCAAAGAGCGGAAGGAGAAAGGCACACACGATAAGATGTATCATCAATCTCATGCCATGATGATAACAAACAGGCCATTAATATCAACAACAATTCATCCGGCTACACATCATTTTTATTGACCACCTTGTTCAGGGGATACTCGATGATCCCGTCAGCGCCCGCCTCTATGAGGCGCGGAATTACTTCGCGTGCCACCGATTCCTCTATAACCGTCTCCACCGAAAGCCATTCGGATTTATAGAGCTGTGCGATTGTCGGCGATGTGAGGCTCGGGAGTATGCCCACCACCTGTTCCATGCGTTCTTTCGGCACGTTCATCTTGAGACCGATCAGCTTTTCGGCGTTCAGCGCTCCCCGGAGAAGCTGCGCCATCTGCAGAATTTTCTTCTTTTTCCATTCGTCCTGATAGCTTTTCCGGTTTGCAACCAGCTTCGTATTGGTTTCAAGCAGTGTTTCAATGATCTTCAAGCCATGCGCCCGTATCGTGGAACCTGTCTCCGTTACCTCCACGATCGCATCAACAAGCCCTTCAACGACCTTCGCCTCCGTTGCTCCCCATGAAAATTCGACCTGCACGGGGACCCCGAGCTTTTTGAAGTAATTTTTTGTGAAGTTCACCAGCTCGGTGGATATCGTTTTGCCGGCGCAATCCCTGACGCTCTTGATCGGGGACTCCTCCGGAACGGCAAGCACCCATTTCGCCTTTTTCGTGCTCACTTTTGAATAGACCAGGTCGGAAATCATTTCCACGTCCGCTTCGTTCTCGAGGATCCAGTCCAGCCCGGTAAGGCCGAGGTCCAGCACCCCGCTTTCAATATATCTCGCCATTTCCTGCGCGCGGACGAGCGAACAGACGATTTCAGGATCATCGATCACCGGGAAATAATTCCGCGATGAAACGGTGATCTTCCAGCCGGCCTTCTGGAAGAGGTCGATGGTCGCGTTTTCAAGGCTCCCCTTCGGGATACCCAGCTTTATCTGTCTCGTCATTTTTTTTCTCCATACACTTCATCGGGATTGAAAACTTTCTCCCCGTCGATAACGAATTCCCCGTCACGGACGACGCGGTAAAAGCAGCTCCGGTAACCGTCATGGCAGGCGGCCCTGCCTATCTGTTCAACCTTTACAAGGATGGTATCGTTATCGCAGTCGACGCGTATCTCTTTTACTTCCTGCACGTTTCCAGACGACTCGCCTTTTTTCCAGAGCTTGTTCCGTGAACGGCTCCAGTAATGCACGATGCCTGTTTTAAGGGTGAGGTCCCACGCCTCGCGGTTCATGAACGCCAGCATGAGGACTTCGCCGGTTTCGTACTCCTGGGCGATCACGGGTACAAGGCCGCCCTGCTTGTCAAAATCAATCTTCATCATGTTGCCAATCCGTTATAGTTATGTGTGCTGACAATATTCAGCAGTATAGCTATTTTTTACAATAAAAAAAAGTATTATCCATTCCCGTGGGCCGTCCCGGGCCCACCGGAAGCCTTACTCGGTATACAGTACTTTCGGCGTGAGAAACTTTATCTTTTTCGCCTCTTTGGGTATCCTGACCTCGAAATATGCGCGGGAGATCCTGCTTTTTCGCACTATCTTTTTCCCTTTTTCCCTGGTTTCAAATGCCTGTATAGACCAGAGTATCTTCCCTTCACCGAGAAAATTGATGTCGTCAATTTCAAGGGGAGCATTCCCGATCTCACGCTCGGCGATAAACACCGCCCTGTTGTTTTCCATCCTGTAAAACTTGATTCTATACAGGTTCGCGTCCTTGAGCCTCTTCCATGAAAGATCGAGCTCATTGATATTTTTAAAATCGAATACCGTCCCGTTCCTCGGGGAGAGTATCACCGGCTCGGCAATGATGTCCTGGACGATAAACGAGCCCGGTTCGCTCTTCAGAACAATCTGCCCGTCGGCGTTTTTCATGACAACGCGCCAGTGGTATGTCCCGGGTGTGAGCCCCGCAATATACGCGTATGGCTCGTTCACCCTTGCTTCTTTTTTTAACGTGCCGAAGAGCCTGTCAGGGGCAATCTGCAGCTGGTATTCGCCGTACAGGTCCGCCTGTTCCCAGGCAAACCGTATGCTCGTCCCCGGCTCGGGAGCGAGCAGCTCTTTGTTTTCAGGCGCCACGAGCCTGATATTTTTTCCTTCGGTCACGGTGAATCTCATTGTCTCGGATGGATCGGAGCGCCTGTTGCCCGCAAGGATACCCATAACGCGCCAGTAATAAGTGCCCTGCTCCATTGTGCCGCGGAAATTTATAAAATTCGTTGTACTTGCGCCGTCAAACACGATATTCCGAAAATCGGCTGATCGGGAAACGGAGATCCGGAACGATTGCAGGTCTTCCATCTTGTCCCAGGAAAATACCATGCCACGCCCCTTAATAATAGCAGCGTTCATGATCTCCCCGTTCTGCGGAAAAACAGGACGGGGCGGCGTCACCTTCATCGTTTTTGCCACTGCGAGGGAACGCACCTTCCCTTTTATGCGGAATGTTTCACCGCCCGCGCTGATTATCGAGGTCACCTGCCAGTAAAAAGTCCCGGCCCCGAGCGCATCAACAGCGATGCTTGATCCCTGGGTGTCATATGAAGCAATGACCTTCTCCATGGAGGGATCAGAGGCGATGTCAAGCCGATATATCTGGACGCTCTCGCTTCCATTCCATTTGAAATTGATTGTCGGGTTCCTCCCGAGATGCTGGAACTCCTGGCCCTCAGCCGGGAAGACCTGGTACGCCGGCGCCTCCCTGAGTATCGTGAATTTCCGCATGTCACCCGTTACCGGTTTCCGGTCAGCGCCGCCCCGCGCCTTCATGCGCCAGTAATAGGTGCCGGGTTTGAGTGAAATAGCGGTGCCCTGGCCTTCGAGCTTCTTGAGGGCTGCAAGGGCGGCAAAGGTGGTCCCGGCCGACACCTCGAGTACGCCGCCGACCCCCGCTTCCAGGGGCCCCCATGAAAACCGCACCACGGTGTCTTGCTCGGGAGTAATGAATATGCTGTCAGGCTTCGGCGACAGCGGGATCAGGGCAACGTTCTCCATCCTGATCTCTTTGCCGCCGCCCGTTATGAGGGCTTTCTGGCTCTGCCTGACATCCTGCATGGCACCGCCGGCGCTCACCCTGGCGCTGCCCCGGCTGACAGTGACGCTGAGCTCTTTCTCCTTGCCCGAGGCCACCTGCAGGTCAGTATTCTCAAGGGACACGGTCGATTCGCCGGAGCGTATATTCAGCGCGCCGAGTTCCCCCTTTTTTGCTTCGTCCCGCTTTGTGGATATTGAGCCGCCCTTGAACTGGATGTCAATCGCATCCTCCGCCATCGAGAGGAGTATCATGCTGTTCTCATTAAGAGTAATTTCCGTGCCATCATTAAGCCGTATCACGGCCTCGGACTGGACGGACGTCCTGATTGAGTCGTTGTTGTAGACCGGCATTCTTTTTTCGACGTCCTCCCAGATGACCTGCGACGCGTATTTCCTCTGGGCGACCTGTTTTTTGAAGATGATCGAACCGACGGAGCGCTCCTGGCCCCTGGCCGAACGGCTGGTAAAATCGAAATAAAAGAGCAGTGAAAATACGATGATGATTACCGCCCCGCCGCTGAAGACAGTATAATCACCCCTCGTGAATTTCATACTTAACTTCTTCCTCGAGCTGATCGTCACGCCTGCGGCGGAACGGCTGCTCCTTCGTCCCCAGGATTATCCGCAATTCTTCTATTGTTTGCGGCGCTGACGGGTCGTCGAGCCTCCCGAGGACGGCATAAATCTGCTGCGGGGCCTTCTTTCCCTTCACGGTGATCTTTTGCATGGGGACTGCGCGGTAGAGGCCCTTCACGAGCTGGAATGAATCCTCCGAGATGAGTATATCCGTCCCGAACGGCTTGTTCAGGGTTTCTATGCGCGAAGCGAGGTTGACCGGGTCCCCGATGACGGTGTACTCCATCCGCTCTTCCGAGCCGATCTGGCCGGCAAGCACCGGTCCGGTGTTTATGCCGCACCCGATCTTGATAATGGGCTTCTTGTCTCCCCCGCGTCCCTGGTTGAATTTAATTAGCTCGCCGCGCATCGCCAGGGATGCGTTGATGGCGTTTCCCGTGTCATTGCCGGTGGATACCGGCGCGCCCCAGACCGCCATGATCGCATCGCCGATATACTTGTCAACGACCCCGCCGGTCTCATTGACGCAATTCACCATGCGCGTCATGTAGTCATTGAGAAACTCGACGACCTCCTCCGGCTGGAGTTTTTCAGACATCGCCGTAAAATTTCGTATGTCAGAAAAGAATATCGCCACTTCCTTCCGCTCGCCGCCAAGGGCGATCTCTCCCCGGAGCACGCGCTCGGCGATGTCCTTGTTCACGAACTTGCCGAAGGCCTCTTTCATCTTCTCGCGTTCTTCAAGGCCCTGGCTCATCTCGATGAAGGACCCGGTCAGGAGGCCGATTTCGTCCCTGGTGGTCGGAACTATATCAACGCCGTAATGCCCTTCCTTTATTTTCATCGTCGCCGAGACAAGGCGCTTGATCGGCGTGGCGATCGTGGTGCCGAACACGTATATGACAAGTATCGAGATCGTAAGGACGATGACGAGCAGGTATAAATTCCAGCGCTGGATCCGGTATACCTGCTCGTACGCGCGCGACTCATCCACTGTCGCGATGACGCCGCAGCCGCCGATGCCGGTCTTTTTGAATGATCCGAGCATCGCGACGCCTTTATCGTCTTCGTACCGCAGCTGGCCGTTGTCAAGGGGGCTCTTCATCATGAACCTGACAATTGGCAGGTTGATGTAATTCCCGCCCGATATGATCATCGAGCCGTCGGGATGGGCAATGATGTCGCCCCTGTCATTCACCATGAAGACATTGATGATCCCTGAGGTCCTGAACGCCTTGAGGAGGCGGTCGAGGCGGATATAGCAGACCAGGATCCGGTCAGACACGCCGCGGGCGTCCCGGGAGAGCGGGAGGCTGAAGCCCGTGACCGGCATCCTGAACCCCTGCGACACGTTGTGCACCGCGATCTCGCCATTGAACGATGAGGAGAATACGTTGCCGAACAGGTCATTTGACTTCATGATATCGGCCGCGGTGACGCCGCTCTTGCCCATGAGTGACTGATTGTAGAGGGTGGTTACGAACCGGGGCCTGCCGGCGGCCCCGGTCTGCGCGGCGATGCCGATAAAGAGAAAGTCCTCGTCATTTTCCCACAGGGCCGCCCGCTCATCCGCGGATATCTTCCCGATTATGCCGGGGATGATCCGCGCCCGCTCGATGATGGCGAGAAAATCCGACTTCACCTTCATCGAGGTGACCTCGGCAAACTTCTGGTTGCTTTCCCAGGCGCGGAGCTCATTGTCCTGCTTGAAGAAGTAGGTCGCGAGGAAAATCATCCCGCTGAGGGCGATAACGATCACCGCCGATATTATCGAGACAAGCTTGAACCGTATTGAGTAGACGCCGAGCTTCGGCCGCAAAAAGACCGGGAGGGCGGCATGCGCCGGTTTTTTATCGTTCACCTGTTCATTGACGCGCACCGGTTTCGCAG
The DNA here is from genome assembly GCA_963827275.1 of uncultured Spirochaetota bacterium. Lineage (GTDB taxonomy): Bacteria > Spirochaetota > UBA4802 > UBA4802 > UBA5550 > RBG-16-49-21. Next base: position 175,128 of record CAWHAA010000006.1, on the reverse strand, counting down.
GATGTTGCTTCCCGGCCGGCGGCAATGGCGGAATGTCTTCACGCGGCACGCTTTGATTTTCCGGGACCGCCTCTGTCTCAACCGGCCCCGCCGCCGTGCCGGACGATTTCATGAATTCGTCTTCAAGGAGATCGAGGTCGATCCTCATACCTGCGGCGGGAGACATATGATGCAAGGGAAGTCCGCTCCGGTTCACAAGCGGCGCCGCAGAAACCTCATCGGCTGCCGGGAGGCCCGCCGGCCGGGAGTCTGCCTGCATCGGTGAGGCTTTTTTGTCATCTGCCTCGGCCTGTCCCGCGCCCTGCCCGCGTTCCGTTGACGGCGGGGCCGCCTTCATGGCGTCATCCCGCGCGGGACGTGAAATGATTATCCCCGGTTTGCCTGGCGGAGCAGGAGCTGCGGCGCCGGGATAATCACCAACGATTATGGGCTGCAATATATAATCATCCTCGTTCACGCCCTGCACGGTATCAAGGAAGCGCTTGAATTTGTAGATGAACGCGATCTCATCCGTGTTCCTGATATGCGCCTCGTCAATTTTCCTGAGGCGGCTGATCGCCCTGGAGGGGGACGCGCCGGAATAGACATGGTAACAGGCGACAACCATCGGCGCAAGGCTCCTGCCGTACGACAGTATGAGGCAGCTTTCCCTGTCAAAGGCCGCGCTGATCTCCTCCACGATGTCCTTCACCGCCGGGATGGCGGTATCTTCAATATTATCAAGGTGTATGTTCCTGACGCGGAAGCCTTCTTTCCGGTAATGATTTAAAAGCTCCAGGTATGCGTCGAGGTCGGCAATTTCAGACGAAATTATGAAGACGGCCGCTATGCCGTCCTGTTTCAGATTTATGGCCGCACCGTCCGAGACGTACATGCCTTTCCGCGAGGGACCGGTCGGGGTAAGCCGCTCCAGGATGAGTCTCCGGCGTGGATTTGCTCCAGTTGAATTCATATCAGAGGCACACTATCAGATTTTGTATAATCAATATAGTCAAAATTGGCTTTTTTCATGCAAAAAAATGTCATAATGGAGCACTATAATTCCGGATATGCTCTTGGTTTTATCCGTTTATATTATCGGTCCATAGGGGGATTATAATAATTATTTGCCACGCATCGAGCAGGTATAAGTTAACATGCACGTAATCTAAAATACGATTAGCACTTGACTTTATACCGGCGCTGACAATTGTTGTGCCAATTCCCCTTGATCTCCGGAGGTTCGTACCTATGTGCGGCATTGTCGGTTATGCGGGCCATAAAAATGCTGTTGACATCATCATGAGCGGGCTGAAGCGCCTTGAGTACCGGGGATACGATTCCGCCGGCATTGCCCTCTCAGGCGAGACCATGTTCGTCCACAAAAAGAGCGGCAAAATCTCGGTCCTCGAAAAGTCCCTCAGGAGCGTCACCCATGAGGACATCAATACCTATCACGCAGGCATCGGACATACCCGCTGGGCCACCCACGGCGCCCCGTCCGACATCAACGCCCATCCGCACATGGATTGCCATGATGAAATCGCCGTGGTGCACAATGGAATTATCGAGAACTACGCAACGCTGAAAAAAATGCTTATCGAAAAAGGGCATCATATCCGGAGCGAAACCGACACGGAAATGATCGCGCACCTTGTCGAATATTATTATGAAAAGAGCCGCGACCTTCTGAACGCGGTCATGAAGACCGTGGCGGAGCTGGAAGGCACCTACGGGCTCTGCATTATATCAAGGAGCGAGCCGGGCCGTATCATCGCGGCCCGCAACGGGAGCCCTCTCATACTCGGCGCCGGTGACGGCGAGATGATCATCGCCTCGGACGCGAGCGCCATCATCGAGCACACCAGCAAGGTCATATACCTCGAAGACGGCGAGATAGTCGATGTCAACAAGGACGGCTTCAAAACCTACGACCTCGACCTGAAAAAAATCGACAAAATCGTGGAAGACATCGATTGGGACATCGCGTCGATCGAGAAAAGCGGCTTTGACCACTTCATGATGAAGGAGATATTCGAACAGCCCGAGACGATACACAATGCCTTCCGGGGGCGCGCCGTGAGAGACAGCGGCACCATCAGGCTTGACGGTCTCCGGCTCACCGAAGAGGACCTGAACGACATCCGGAGGGTCATCTTCATCGCCTGCGGGACATCATGGCACGCAGGGCTTATCGGCGAGTACCTCATCGAAGAGTACGCCCGCATACCGGTGGAAGTCGAATACGCCTCCGAGTTCCGCTATCGCAAGCCGATTTTAAAGAAGGGTGACCTTGTCATCGTCATCAGCCAGTCCGGCGAGACAGCGGACACGCTTGCGGCGCTTCGTGAAGCGAAATCAAAAGGCATAAAGGTCCTGGGAATAACCAACGTGGTCGGCAGCACCATCGCCCGGGAAAGCGACGGGGGGATATACATACACGCCGGCCCCGAAATCGGCGTCGCGTCCACCAAGGCATTCACCTCGCAGGTCACCGTACTCATCATGATCGCCCTCATGCTGGCGCGCCGCCATGACATGAACGCGGAGGAGTCGCGCATCTACATAGAGCACCTGCACGAGATGCCCCTGAAGGTCAGCGAGGTCTTGAAGTGCAACGATGATATCCGGCATATCGCCGAAATCCACAAGGACAACAAGAATTTTCTCTACCTGGGGCGCGGTGTAAACTTTCCCGTGGCGCTCGAGGGCGCACTGAAGCTCAAGGAGATATCATACATCCACGCCGAGGGATACCCGGCCGCCGAGATGAAGCACGGTCCAATCGCCCTCATAGATGAGAGCATGCCCGTTGTGTTTCATTGCGCCGAAAGACTTCACCTATGACAAGATCATCAGCAACATGGAGGAAGTGAAAGCACGGGGCGGCAGGATCATCGCCATAGCGACAAAAGGCGACGAAGAGATAAAACGCTACAGCGACCATATTATCTATATACCGGAGGTACGGAAGCTCCTCTCACCGCTGCTGACAGTAATACCGCTGCAGCTCCTTGCGTATCATATCGCCGTGTTGCGGGGATGTGATGTCGACCAGCCGCGCAACCTTGCAAAGAGCGTCACTGTCGAATAGAACGATGGACAAGCTTTCAGTGTAAAAAAAGCTTGATTAATAATACAGCTATTGTATATTTCATACAATTCACTTTATCGATGACATTCTCCAAGGCAGGGAAATAACGGCTTAACTGTTAAAAATAGTTTATTTTTAATAGTCAGCGTATAATGATATGGCCATATGAAATAGTATTCGATCACTCTTTTTCTTAGAGTTTATATAGCGATTATCATTTGAAAATTTATTGTATGGCAGTATATTAATAAAAGGTATATGTTGTGAATTCCGTAAAGCACCATATCATGCTTGTTGAAGATGAGCTGATCACCGCGCTTGATATCCAGCGGATGCTTGAAAAAGTCGGATATACCGTGGCTGCAACCATTTCTTCAGGCGAAGAAGCAGTGGAAAGGGTCCATCAGATCAAGCCCGACCTCATCATAATGGACATATTCCTCTCAAATGACATGGACGGGATAGAAGCCACAGCGCTTATCGAACGCCAGCTCGATGTTCCGGTCATCTTCCTCACCGCAAACGCTGACACGACGACGATCAAACGGGCGGACAAGTTAAAGCACTACGGGTATCTTCTCAAGCCCATTAAGCAGGGCGATCTCGATTCGATTATCTCTACCGCCATACAGCGGCATCAAATTGAATCGGACGGAAAAAATTCCATGCGGCACTGATGGCCCGCCATGGCATCGTCCCCGTGATGCCATCACCCCTGTTTTTTCTCTGCAAGATAATGATCCATCGCTTCCAGGCCCAGCACGTATGAATCTATGCCGAACCCGGATATCTGGCCGACGCACACGGGGGCGGTAAGCGATACCCGCCGGAACTCCTCGCGTGCATGGATATTCGAAAGGTGTACCTCGACCGCGGGGACGCCAACCGTTGTTATCGCGTCACGGATCGCTATCGAGGTATGAGTGAACGCCGCCGGGTTTATCACAATCCCGTCAGCGGCGCGGTTCCCGTGGATATAATTGATGATATCGCCTTCTACGTTGGACTGGAAAAAATCGATATCAATGTCATGGCTGCGGGCATAGGCACGCGCCTGCTCTTCCATATCGCCGAGCGTCCTCGACCCGTATATTTCAGGCTCTCTCGTCCCCAGGAGATTGAGATTTGGACCGCTTATGATGAGTATTTTTTTCCTCTTCCCCATGACGTTCCTCCTGAAATCTGGATGCCGGGACGGGGAGTTATTTCACTCCGTACCCGAATGCTTCATACAGGTTCCGCGCCTGCATGTATATGAGCCCCTGCCCCGACGATGACATGACGCGTTCGAGGCATTCCCTGGCCTTTATATCATTTTTCATTTCATGATATATGATGGCGGACTGTATAAGCGCCTTCCGCGTCAGGGATTCCCTGCCTTCACGCGCATCAATGACCTTCGTGAAGTAGTCGAGTCCGCCAGCCGGGTTCCCCGCCGCCAGCATCGCATACATCCCGAGATGATACCATGACTCCCTCGCATACTCGCCCTTCATCCGGGAAAGCGCCAGAAAGTAATTGTATGATGCGCGGTAATTGCCCGTGTGAAACTGTATCCTGCCGGAAAGGCATGCGATAAGCGGCTCGTTGCCGGGATACCGCTTGAGAAAGGTAGCATAGCGTCCGAACTGCTGTAAATCCTTTTTTTTATAATAATACCAGAGCATGCGCTGCATCACCTGCTCGCCGTATGTACCGGACAGGAGGCCGCCAAGGTGCGCTTCGGTATGGGAGACGGCCGCATCGGTTGATCCCATTTCGAAATAGCAGAGTATCAGGAGGGAATCCTTCCTGTTCTGAACATCCCCGTCTCCGGCGGGGTCCACCGCCGAAATGGCATCCGCAGCATCCCGAAGCCTGCCGGCGTTGAGGGCGATCTCTCCCAGTGATAATTTTGCGTGGCTTACGAACCTGGTCCCGGGACAGTCATTGATGATCTTCAGGAAATACAGGTCGGCCTCTTCTTTCTTTTCCTTGCGGAGGAGATGGTCCCCTATCAGGTACAACGACTCCGCCAGATAATTCCTGTCCGATTCAAGGAACTCGCTGGCCTCGATCGCCGAGCGATAGTCGCCGACGCTGAGGGCGCATCGAACATACATGAGGACATCGTCCCGTGGATACTCGCGGACATTGCGTTTGTCGAGAGTCATATATACCTTGTCATACCTGTTCAGGTGATAATACGACCGCGCATGGAGGAGCGGAATCTCCTTCCATTGAACCTCGTTCATGGAGGGGAACTGTCCCCTGGCGATGATGGTTATTATCTCTTCATATCTCTTGAGCCTGTACAGGGAAACGATCTTCTTGTAGTAGGCCCCTCCGCTGTTTTTCGTGTAGAGGCTCTTCAGATACCTGTCGTAATATATGATGGCGTAGGCAAAATTGTTTTTCCCGAAATTATCATTGCCCAGATCATAGCTCAGTTCAGCCGCGCTCTCGGTGGTGCCGAACCTGTTCATGATGATGTTTACGAACCTGCGTGCGTCCCTGCCCTTTTTCATGCATGCTGTGGTATATTGATAGAGCGCTATTTCCACATCCTTGCGGTTCAGGTAATTCTTTGCCAGAATGTCAGCAGCCCTGCCCGCGCCGTCAAGATCACTGCCGGCCAGGTATATCTGCATGAGCAGGAGGTATGCATCGTATGATTGCTCGACATTTTTACGGCCGACGTATTCCTTTAAAAGCGAGATCGCTCTGGCTGTATTCCCCTTTTTTTCATGGACAAGCGCGAGGTAGTAATTTGATTCCGAATTGAAACGTGAGAAGGGATTATCCTTTTTAATCGATTCAAATATTTCATCAGCCTTCGAGATCTCGCCCATCTCAAGGTAGGCACGCGCCCTTAAAAAATTAATCTCGTCGCGGTTGGCGTCGAACGGGTTTTCCTTCAGGTAGAGATTGAACACTTCAACCGCCCTGTCATATTTTTTGACCCGGAGGCATGTCTTTCCGAGCAGCACCATGAGCCGGTTTTTTTTGCCGGGCCCGGCTTTCAGAATCGCTTCATCAAGGAAGGGGATCGCCTTTTCCGGGCTCCCCGCAGCGTAATAATCGCCCAGCACTATTGAAGCGTTTGTTCTCAGATACGCCTTGTCTGACCCGGCCCGTACCTGCTCCAGGAACCCTATCCCCCGCTCCCGGTCCTGGCCCCGCAGGAGGAGCACCCCGAGCCGGTAGAGCCCGTTGTAATACCATCGGGAGTCTTTTGCTGTCGCCGTGAACGATTCGAGCAGCGCCTGCGCCTGGGCCGCCTGTTTTAATTTTTCGCTTGATACCGCCTTGAAATACTGCGAATCCGCGAACGGCTTCTGCGCCGCCAGCCCGGCAGGGATGGCGTTGAACATCTGGAGGGCCTTAACATGCTCGCCCTTTTTCTGATGGATCCTGCCGAGCATCATGCGGGTCATGGCGTCGTTCCCGGGGTCCGACTGCTGCCCCAGGAGGGGCGTCAGGTTTTTTATCGCCTCCTCGTGCCTCCCGGACATAAACAGTGCCTCACCGATCCGGTACTGACTCGTCGCATTCATCTGGCGGTCAGTGCTCTTTGCCCTTGCGGCCTCCCATTCGATCACCGCCTCGTCATACCTCTTTTGCGTGAAATAAATTGTTGCGATGCGGTCATGCGCCCGTGGGACAAGGTCCCCCGCAGCGGTCCTCGTGATGAAGCGGCGGAATTCCTCTATCGCATTCGGATAGTCGCTGATATTGAAATAGCACTCTCCCATCCAGTACCGCGATTCCACCGCGAGATGGTCGGTCCTGCACCGGTTCAAAAAGCTTTTGAACTCAAACAGCGCTGCCTCATACTTCTTCTTGTTGAAGATTGACCTGGCCATGAAGAACCAGGCGCGGTCGTAATATTCCTGCTCGCCGGAGTCCACGATTTTCCTGAACAGCAATTCCGCTGATCCGTAATTGCCCTTTGAAAAGGCCTCCATTCCCTGGTCATAGAGGGCCCTCGAATCGCCCGCGGCGAAGAGGTCCTGCCGCGAACTGAGTGCGAGTAAAACGGCCAGGAGAACGCAGGCGGTAATTTTCAGCGTGTGTCCATGGTTATAAGTATTGCGTATCATTTCTCTCATGTGTGTCAGCCGAGCGAACTTTGTTTCACGGCGGTCCGGTTTTTTCACGCGGGACCCGGACGCATGGCCCCGGACTGCTGTTCCCGTCCGCCTTCCTTCTTCAGATGACCGCGCAGCAGTTCAATCGCGGCCAGGGACGCGAATGCCCGCACCCGTTCCCTGTCCCCGCCGATCTGCTGCCTGAAGGCCCGCGCGCCGCCGGCATCGGCGAAGCCGAACCATACGGTGCCGACGGGCTTGGCCTCCGAACCTCCCCCCGGTCCCGCGATGCCGGTGGTCGAAATTCCCATGTCGGTTCCGAGCTCCCTGCGTATCCCCGACGCCATCTCCAAAGCGGCCTCCTGCGAGACGGCGCCGAACTTCGCGAGAGTGGCCTCTGAAACCCCGAGGCGCGCCACCTTGACGCTGTTGCTGTATGCGATTATTGACCCGGTAAAAACCTCAGATGCCCCGGGGACGTCGGTGATGCGCTTCGACACCAGTCCCCCGGTGCACGATTCCGCTATCGATAGCGTCAATCTCCGTTCCCTGAGAAGGGCAACGACCTCTTCCTCGGGTGTTTCGAATGAAGGGTCCAGGAACCTGCCGCCAAAGGCCTCACGCGCACTGCTGATGATGGCGTCATGATCAACGGGATCGCCGCCCAGCTGCGCGAATGTGACCATGATTATACCGTTTTTAGCCGTCATCCCCCACTCCAGCTGCCCCAGAGGGATCGGCATACCCCGCACCATATCATTGATTTCTGATTCCCTCATGCAGGTGACCCTGAAGGAGGCGGCGCCCCGCTCTTTTATCCCGCATTCTTTTTTAAGATATGGCATGACGTACCGGTCCATCATGAGCTCCATCTCCCGCGGCACGCCCGGCAAGGCGATGATGATCCGGCCGTCAACGGATATGATAAAGCCGGGTGCGAGCCCGTTTTCATTCCTGATCACCCTCGCCCCTTTCGGCACTTCCACCATCTTCCTGTCGCTGTCGTTCACCTGGAGCCCCATGGTCCTGAAATATGTTTCCATGCGGTTCAGCGATTCCATGTCAACATGCGGGGGCAACCGGAGCAGCTCATTGATTGCGGCAAGGGTATTGTCATCGTCCGTCGGGCCGAGCCCGCCGGTCATGATGACGACATCAGAAGCATCGAGTGCATAGCGCAGCGCGGCGGCAAGCGTCCCGGGATCGTCGCCGGCGACGATCCGCTGGCGCACCCGCACCGACAGCGGAAAGAGCAGGCCGCAGATATATCCGCCGTTTGTGTCGCTCGTCGTGCCGTTGAGGAGCTCATTCCCGGTTGAAAGAACGGCAACGGTCTTCACTGGCGCACCGGACCTTACATCTGCTCGGGGGCCGAGACCCCGAGCAAACGGAGCCCGTTCGCCATGACGACCCGAACTGCGTCGCAGAGGAGCAGGCAGGCGGCGCTCATTGCCGCATCATCCGTCAGGACACGATGCTCGGTATAAAACTTGTGGAACGCCTGGGCGACCTTCATCAGGTACGTGGCGACGCGGTGCGGCTCGCATTTTTCCGCCGCGTCCTCCATCTCCTCGGGAAACTTCGCGAGGTGCTTCATCAGGAGTATGGATTCCTCGTTGTCGAGATAAGACATCGATGCGGCGGAGGGATCGTAGCTCATTCCCCGCTTCTCCGCCTCCCTGAAGAGGGAGCAGATCCGCGCATGGGCGTACTGGAGATAAAATACCGGGTTTTCAGAGCTCTCCTTTTTCGCAAGGGTCAGGTCGAAGTCAAGATGGCTTTCAAGGGAACGCATGGTAAAAAAATACCGCGCGACATCGACGCCGATCTCATCGATCAGGTCCCGCATGGTGGAAAACTGGCCGAGGCGCTTGGACATCTTGACCGTCTCGCCTTCCATCAGGAGATTTACCTGCTGCGAAATGAGTATGTTCAGGTTTTTTTCGTCGCACCCGAGGGACTTCATCGCCCCTACGAGGCGCGTTATATGGCCATGGTGGTCAGGGCCCCATATGTCGATGATGAGGTCATATCCGCGCTCCATCTTGTCCCTGTGGTAGGCGATATCCGCGAGAAAATAGGTCGGCCGTCCGTCGTCCCTCACAAGGACACGGTCCTTGTCGTCGTCATAATCGGTCGACCGGAACATCGTCTTCCCTTCCTCTGCATAGACCCCGTTCCCCGCCCTGAGCAGCTCCAGCGTCTTCTGCACCGCCCCTTTCTCATGGAGGGTCCGTTCGCTGAACCAGGTCTTGAAGCGGACATTGAATTCCTCGAGGTCCCTGCGCTGCCCGGACACGTTGTATTCTATCGCCTTTTGCGCCAGGAAATCGGCCTTGCGCTCCTCGTCCGTGATGGCGTCCAGTTCGGGCCCGTGTTCTTCCGCGATGCGCGCCGCGATATCGGCAATATATGCGCCGTGGTACCCGTCTTCGGGAAATTCGACCGCCTCTCCCCTCTGCTCCCTGATCCGCGCCAGCACGGACCTCCCGAGCAGCACGACCTGGTTCCCGTAATCGTTCACGTAGAATTCACGGTCAACGCTGTCGCCGGAAAATTCAAGAAGGTTGGCGATCGTGTCCCCGACCGCTGCGGCGCGCGCCGACACGATATTGAGGGGCCCGGTCGGATTGGCGGAAACAAACTCGATGTTTACCCGCCGCGGCTTTTCCTTTCCGGACCTTCCGTACTCCGCGCCCTGGTGTACGATCTCCCTCAAATTGTCATACAGGAAACCCGTTGCGATGAACAGGTTGATAAACCCGGGCTTCACCACTTCGACGCTCGCGATCCTTGGATCAGACCCCATGTGGCGCGCGAGGCTCCCGGCGATATCCATCGGCGACCTCTTCAAAAGCTTCGCCGACTCAAGGGCGATGGGCGTGGCGTAATCGCCGAACTTCATGTCGCGCGGATACTCCACCTTGCGGTCAAGCCCGCCGAACATGTCCTCGAACGCCCCTTCCTTCACCGCGGAATCTATGGCGCGGGATACAATCTGTGAGATTTCTGTTTTCAGGTTCAATGGTCTGCCTCGTGAGCGATAGTTCATGCGGCCGTTGTCCCGCAGGGCGCTGACACACCGCATGTTTTTCAGGTTCGATTGAAGAATTAAAAAAAACGAGAAAGACCGGATTTTGTCAACTATTTAAAGGTCACCGGTTTCCGGCGCCCCGCACGATCTTACGTCAGCCTGGGGCAGCTAATTTTTCCGGACGCAACAAAATAAATAACTTGAAAATATCATACTTCATGCCAGTGTACAGTTACAGCATCTGTTGAACAGGGGTACCTATGGCCATCATGAAATTAGAAAAGAACCATCTCGTCGGATTCCTCCTCACCATCGCGGTGTTTGCCATCGTCGCCGTGTTACTGTTATTCACGACCATTCTGGACCGGATGGAGCTGGGGGCGAACAACTTCATGTTTTTTCTCCGCGATCCGGCCGAAAAGTCGCAGGTGATCCAGAAGGGCGCCGAGCTCCGCCTCCCGAACAAACGGGCGAGGAAGGACATCATCATCATCGGCATCGACGAACGCACCATCCGCCATTTCTCCGACCAGGGCATCCAGTGGCCTTTCCCCTGGGACATACACGCGAAATTCATCAGCTATGTGGGCTCCGGCAAGCCCCTCGCCATACTGTTCGACGTCATGTTTCTCGACCACAAGGACGACGAGGACAAGCTCGCGGCGGCCATTAAAAAAGCCGGAAACGTCTTTCTCGACTTCCCGTTTGAGACGCAGAGGGTCGACAAGGAATACAACGACCAGGACAAGCGCATCACGTACATGGAGCGGATACGCTTCCCGGCCGATCCTTCCGACAACACCCCGCACATGGTCGAGGAAGCGGTCCCGCCCACCCCGGACCTCTCCCGGGCCGCCCGGGGCATCGGCTTTGCCAACATCTTTCCCGGGGCCGACAACATCATCAGGACAATGCCGCTCCTGATAAAATGGAACGGATGGTACTACCCGAACATCGACCTTCTGGTGGTCATGCAGTATTACGGCATAGGTCCGAAGGACGTCGAGATCAAATGGGGGAAGCATATCAAGCTTAAAAATCTGCCCGCGGGGAAGATGGCCAGGCCGAACAGGGCCGGCGAGATCGTCATTCCCATCGACAAGCGGGGCTTTATGGACGTCAATTTCATCGGAGGGTTCGGCAGCTTCGAACATTACCCCTACAGCTATTTTCACAGGGACGGCGACATGCTCAAAGAAAACAACACGTCCCTGAAGGACAAGATCGTCCTCGTGGCCGCGTATGCCGCCACCGGCATCGCCACTGATGAAAAACAATCCCCGTACGGCGCCATATACGGGATCGAGCACCACGCCAACACCCTCAACACGATCCTGAACCAGAGCTTCCTGCACCGCTTAACCGACATGCAGAACCTCCTGATCCTGCTCTGCATCGCCCTGGTGCTGGGCCTGCTCCTGCCCCGCATCTCGATCATAGCATCGCTCCTGATCACGGCCGTTTCCATCATCCTGTACATGGTCGGGGCCTATGCGGTCTTCGACCTTTACAGCTACATGCCTGCTTTTTCGACGCCGGTGATACAGATAAGCCTCACGTTCACCCTGATCCTGACCTACCGGGTTCTCACCGAGCAGCGGGAGAAACGCTATATCCGGCAGACCTTTTCCAAGTTCGTATCAAAATCCGTTGTCGACGAGCTTCTGAAAAGCCCGGAGATGCTGAAGCTGGGCGGCGAAAAGAAAATTGTCACGGTCCTCTTTTCGGATATCCGCGGCTTTACCACCCTGTCCGAGCGCATGACGCCGGAGGAACTCGTTGTCCATCTGAATTATTACCTCCAGGTAATGACGGACATCGTGATAAAATACAACGGTACGCTCGATAAATATGTCGGTGACGAAATCATGGCGTTCTGGGGCGCGCCCATCCCGCAGGATGACCACCCGATTCTCGCCTGCAGGGCGGCCATCGAGATGATGGCGCGGCTCCATGAAATGAACGCCGCGTGGGCCCTTGAGAAGAAGGAGCAGATCGACATCGGCATCGGGATCAATTCGGGCCCCATGATCGTGGGCAACGTCGGCTCATCGTCGCGGATGGACTACACGCTTATCGGCGACATGGTCAATCTCGGCGCGCGTCTCGAGGGGACAAACAAGATATACAGCACGAACATCATCATCAGCGAGTATACCTACGAGGGGGTAAAGGACCACGTCGTCGCCCGCGAGCTCGACCTTATCCGCGTCAAGGGCAAGGAGCAACCGGTCACAATATACGAGCTTCTTGACATGAAGGAGTGACGCAGGGACGCTAGAAGCAGAGCCGCGGGGAATCTTTTTTATCGGACGCGTCCAGGCACGGAGCCAGGAGGGGGCCGTGGAGGTGGAGCGGGATGGCGACCATACCGGCGTCGGTTTTCATGGTTAACGCGAAGCGGCTGCTTATCCCGCCTTCAAAGAGATAGTCTCCCGAAATAGTGAAAAGCAGGGTGTCTCCGCGGATTCCCACATTGCTGAACCAGAAATTTTCCCCCAGCTCTGTCATTGAAAGCGTAATACTTTGAAAGTTTATCAGGGATATCAGCGAGGGATCATGCCCTGACTTTGACAGAAAGTCGACCAGGTCACGCTGGAATTTCGTGTTTTTCATCTCTCCCGGGCCTATCTGCAGGTTCAGGCTCCCCCTGGCATTGTCCAGGAGGTCGCCGATCCTGGAAATTGAAACTTCGTAGGAAAAGTCCGCGCGCGCCGCGCCGGTGAGCGAACCGCCCATTCCGCTGTCGGCGTAAAATCTGCCAAGGTCAAACCCGTCGGCCCTGCCGGCGATCTTGATATAGGGCTGATCACTGTTAAAATATCCCTGCCCTGACAGCGCGAAGGTCGCGTCATAGCCTTCGGCCCTGAATTCACCAATCGACACCGCACCATTAGTCAGCCGGGCGTTCAGCACCACGTTATGCAGGCCCGCCTTTTTCCCGTAGAAAACAGTGCCGTACTCGCTGGTGAAATCAATTGTGTTGTTGTTCATAAATTTCCCTATTGGCCGCTGAAGGAAAGGGGATTTTTCCCTGCTGCCGCGCTTATCGTCATACGCGGATTCGTACGCGCCGTTCGCAAGGTAGAGGAGCACGAGACGGATATTTTCCATGTTCATCTTTTTCGACCGCAGCGACACGATCGATGCCGACTTCAGGGGAACCCACTGCTCCACCTTCGTCTTCCCTGTCAGCTCGATGTCGGAATCGAGCGGCCGTCCCTTGATGGTGAAACCGGCCGAGCTGCCTGACGCCTTGAAACGCATGGAGGTCTCCCCGACCAGCGTCACGGCAGTCCCCCTGTCATTTTTTACAATGGTAAAATCGTCAAGGACGAGGTCGGCGCGCATCTTCGCGGCCGTGTTCTTTTTGAAATCAAGCAAAAAAGCGCCGTCGCATTTGAGTGTGCCGGCGTATTCGACATCCTTGAGGGGCGTCAGCGTCTGTGAGAGGTCTGCAAGATCAATCTCGTTCGTCTTGAAATTCAGGGCCAGCGAGTCGTTTTTATCGTTCTGCACGTACGTGCCCGACGCATCGAGTGAAATTACGTCATCGCTGAGATTGAACCTGCGCACGGTATATTTATTCTGCGCGCGGTCAACGGTAATGTCGAAATCGAGGTCCATATTCTCATTGGATATGATGTCATACTTTTTTTCAATCGATGCGACGCTCAGGGAATTTGACTCCACCCTGCCCGCTGACGACAGGGCCCCTTTTGCTTCGCCGAACCTGATGTCGACGGAAACACCGCCGTTGAGGGCAATGCCGGCGACCTTGTACTCGGTGATGTAGTCATTTAAATAGGTAAGGTCAAAATTTTCAACCTCCACCCTGTGTTCCCAGGGTCCGCCCTTGCGCAGATCGATCGTCCCGCCGCAGGAAAAACTGCCCTTCCGCAGTATCTCGGTCCTGTAGGGCTTGATTTTACCCCTCGCCGCATAGGATGCCATGTCAGGTCCGATTTCCAGCTCAGCGCCCACCCGGTACATTTCCAGGGAAACCTGCCGCTCCCGTAACGACTCGCGGTAAAAAATCCTGGAACCATGCAGGCGCACCTGCATCGCCTCGCGGGATTTCCTTAGCTTCGCCAGGAGCCGATCGGGGTCCAGCAGCGCCAGCAGGCATTCCTTGTGGCTTTTGCCGTATTTTTTTATAAGCGTGATGTCGGCATCATAAAAATCTATCTCCGAGACGCGGATGGAGCCGGTAAAAAGAGCGGGCAGGCCGAGGCTCATTACTGTTTTCGCGCTCCGGACAAGGCTGATATTGTCGTTGAAGTCGCTCGTTATTGAAACATTGAAATAAGAGAGCACAAGATTGCCGCAGGAGTCAATATGGAGGTCCTCGAATTTGACCGCCTTATCCAGGGTGCTTTTAAAATATTCGGAGACCTGTTCCTTCAGAACGCGTTCGGGAAAACTTACGTTAAAAAAAAGCTGTAGTGTCGCTGCGATATTGACCAGAGCAACGGCAGCGATAATGGCCGCTGCGGCGTATTTTTTTCTGTTTTTCATGATAATTTTGTTTACTAAAAGAAAAGCGGCATTATAACATTATAAAAATTGTATTGATGCAAGCATTGTCATGCGGGCAACACGCCGCACCCTGTCGTGCATCGGTATTATTGCACAATTTTGTATATAATTGACGTTGAGTCAAGTGAATTTGGCAAATTAGATAAAAATCGATCGGTGATGTGACATCACCTGGTGGAATTCAGATATGCAGAATGACAGTCCAGGAGCCGGATATGACTGAAAAACTGATAAAAAGACTTATCGCAAAAACGGACAAGGAATTCGCAGTCGAGAGATACAGGGATGCGGATGCCCAGAAAAAGTACAGGGTATATACCGGAACGCCAAAGAAGCGCCCGAACGATGATAAAATATTGATTTTACTGACAGATCCCTTTTCAAAAAATAATGAATTTTACGAATTCACTGTTGACTCGATCGCAAATATAGAAGAGATTGGCACTATAACTAACCAGGACGGGGAAAGCGCCATTCAGGTGCGAATATGGGTCAAAAAAGGCATGCCCGCCATCAAAGCAAAGCCGTTTATCGTCCGGTAATGTAACAAGGTCATACGTTCATGTTTGATATACAAGCGATTCTTGCAGGGATGGCCCCCTATTTGCACTATGTATCTTTCGGCCTCCTCCTGCTTGCAGGATTAAACCTGCCTGTTTCAGAAGACGTCGTTTTCATTGTTTCCGCCTCCCTCGCAGCGACCGTTGTACCGGAACATACGTATTATATTTTTGCCGGTTGCTTCCTGGGCGCATACCTGAGCGACATTGAGGCCTACCTGATCGGGCGCTACGGGATCAACAGGGTCCTTTTCAGCAGCGTACTCCTGCGCACAAAAATTGTAAACAGGGAAAAGATCGATCAGAAGATAGAGACCGTCAAAGCGTATTTTTCAAAGTATGGCGGCAAGACCCTCTTTTTCGGCCGATTCATCCCTTTCGGGATGAGGAACGTCCTGTTCATGACCAGCGGCCTCATCCACATGAACATGATCAAGTTCATGATCATCGATCTCTGCGCCCTGCTCTGCACATCGTCCATATTATTTTATCTGGGCTATTCTTTTGGTAACAATTTCGAACGCATCTTCCCTTATTTAAACAGGTATAAACTGGTCATCCTGGGGGTTGCCGGGATCGCTGTCGTTCTGTATGTCATACGAATAAAATTTTTCAAGCGGGGACTGGCTGTCCGGAATCATATTGAAGTCATCCCCCCAAAAAATGTGATTATTGAGTAAATTACTTGACGAAATTTGTTAATATATGATGATTTTATATAAAAAATAATATAAATTCATTGCATATTTTTATTATTCAAGACATGCCAATGAATGATCCTTAACTATAAGCGGACATAATTACAGGGTTTTGTAATTCATGCAGAATTTAAAGTACCATTCCCTCAACATCCTGTCAATAATGATCTTTTCATTTTTGCTGGCATCCACGATAAACCAGGTTATCAAATACAAGATATCCCCCGCGTACACGAAACCGACAACTTCGTACCGGAAACCATATACCGCGGCAGTACGCAAGAATTTCGAGGAGTACGCTGCCATCGCCGAGTGCGGATTTTTCAAGCTGCCGGGCGCCGGCGATCTCGCCGGCGACAGCCAGGGCCCTGCCGGCGCCGGCATCAGCGAGCTTACGCTGCTGGGCACCATCAGCGGTCCCGCGAGCATCTCGCGTGCGATGATACTCAAAACCGGAGAGAAAAGCCCCGGCGTCTTCGCCCTGTACAAGGTCAATAGCGAGGTGGGCAACGACGTCTACGGCAACAAGCTCGTGTCGATCGGCGATTCCAGGGTCTACCTCGAAGCCGGCGGACAGAGAATCGCCCTTGAGCTGTATGCCAAGCAGATCGTGGCCCCGAACGCCCCTCCGGGCGTGGCCGGCCAGCCGGGGGCCGGGGCGCAGCAGTTCACCCAGACGCTCAGCAGGGCCGAAGTACGACAGAAAGTGTTCAACAACATGGACAACGCGCTGCAGGGGCTCCAGGCGGGCCCGCACCGTATCAACGGCCAGATCGTCGGCTATCGCCTCACCTCGGTCCGGCCGCAGAATATCCTGTTCAAGCTCGGCGCCCGCAGCGGCGACGTTATCAAGCGCGTCAATGGCCAGATGCTCGACAGCACCCAGAAGCTGATGTCCATGTGGGAGACGATCAAGAACGACCCGAAGATCACGATTGACCTCGAGCGGAACGGAAAGGATATACGGTACGATTTCAACATAACCGATTAATTACCGTCTTACAAGGAAAGTGTAATGAATTTATCACGATTGAAAAAACCCATTCTGATCAGCGCGCTCATCCTGGCCGTTCCGTTCATGAATGGGACACTACACGCCCCCTCCGAGGTAATCGCGGCGCCGCAGAAAGCAAAAAAACCGAAGGGCCCTAAAATGTTCGCCCTCAATTTCAAGGACGTTGAAATCGCCGAATTCATCAATGTCATGGGCGGCCTGATCGGGAAGAACATCATTATCGACGACCGCGTGAAGGGCAAGATTTCAATCAGCTCCGCGCGCAAGGTCCCCCTTAACGAGGCATACAATGTCATGAAGGCGATCCTCGAGGTCAAGGGGCTCTCCATCGTCGAGACGCCGAACCTCATCAAGATCCTCCCTATCGAGGAGGCCATAAAGAAAAACTCTTCCATTATTGTCGACGGCAAGCCGATGACGGACGAACGCTCCATAACGTTTCTCCTGGAGATGAAAAACGCCGACGCGAACGAGGTGGCCAACGCGCTGCGCTCCCTCAAGTCGAAGAACACCGACGTCGTCGTATACCAGTCCCTGAACATACTCATCATTACCGGCATTACCTCCGAGGTGAACGGGCTCATCAAGATAGCCAGGTCCCTGGACGAGAAAATAGCCCCGACGGGGCCCGAGAGAACGAGCGGCAACATCCATGTCTATCACCTCGAGAACGCCAACGCTGACGACCTTGCCGCCGTCCTCGCGCGGATCCCGTTTTCTGAATCCGCGAAGATCGACACCTCCCCTGTCCCCCAACCCCAGAAAGTCGAGCCCTCCGACAAGGCACGGAGGGTGACGCAGCAGCACGGCGCCGGCGCGGACAAGACCGCGAAGCTCTCGATCATATCGAACAAGGACACCAACTCCCTCATCATCACCGCGAAACCCGACGAGTACGCCGAGATCCTCCGCGTCATAAAGGAGCTCGATATAGTGCGCGAGCAGGTGCTGATAGAGGCCATGATCGTCGAAGTATCCGTGGAGAACGGCTGGGGCTTCGGCATAGACTGGATGCTGGGCAACAAGAGCGGCGCTCACATGTACGGCGGGTCAAAGATCAACAGCACGAACTTCGCGAACTGGGCGCTCCCGGCCGGCCTCCCCACAGGAAAGACGCCCGCCATGCCCATCAACCCGGGCTTCCAGCTCGCGTACATGCCCGACACCAGCATACTCTCCTTCGCCCTGCTGAACGCGTCGGCCACCGACAGCAATTTCAACATACTCTCGACACCGCAGGTGCTGACCATCGATAACAGCGAGGCGGAGCTCAACGTGGGGGAAGAGATCGCCGTGACGACCAACAACCGCATCACGGACCAGAACACGACCTTCCAGACCTACGAGTACAAGACCGTGGGCATCAAGCTGAAGATCACCCCCCACATCACCCAGAAAAAACGCATCACCCTTGACCTCTACCAGGAGGTAAACAACATACTCGGCGAGTCCACCCAGACGTCCGGCGGCTCCGTCATCCCGCCGAAGCTCGGCAAGCGCGACATCAAGACCAAGGTCACCGTCTATGACGGCAAGACCATCGTCGTGGGAGGGCTGATCAGCAACAAGAAGGACATATCCGAGTCGAAGGTCCCCCTGCTGGGCGACATCCCGGTCCTGGGGTGGCTCTTCAAAACGAAGACCGCCAACTATAAAAAGACCAACCTGCTGGTTTTCATAACGCCGCATATCGTCACAAAACGCTCCAAGCTCGAATCCATCACCAAGGAAAAGATGGAAACCATGAGAAGGCTCAGGAAAAAATAGGCATGCCGAAGATCAAGGCAAAATACATCGGCGAGATCCTCGTTGACCGGAAATGCATCACCCAGGAAGAGCTCCAGGAGGCGCTCCTGGCGCAGAAGAGCACCCCGCTCCGCCTGGGGCAGCTGCTGATAAAGAAAGGGGCCGCCGCTGAAGAGGACGTCCTGGCCTGCCTTGCCGAGCAATACGACATGACCTTCATGCCGCACATCGACTTCATCGACACTGAGAACCTCTTCGCGAACATCCCGGTGCACTTCCTGAGAAAGAACAAGATGGTCCCCTTCAGGAAAAAGGGAAGCACCATCCAGGTGGGCATCGTCGACGTCCTGAACATACAGCCCCTTGACGACCTGAAGATGCTCTTCCCTGAATACGATTTTGTCGCGGTGCTGACCACGGATGACGAGGTGCAGCGCATCATCAGCCTCCATTACAACGTGCTGAAGACCGAATCCACCGACGATGTCATAGAAGACCTCGAGGAATCCGATTTCGAGATCCTCACCTCCTCGATATCCGAGACCGAAGACATCATGGACATGGCCAACGAGGCCCCCATTATCCGCCTCGTAAACACCTTCATCAAGCAGGCGGTGACCGACCGCGCGAGCGACATACACGTTGAGCCCTTTGAAAAGGAGCTTACCGTGCGCTTCAGGATAGACGGCATACTCTATAACATGTACACACCCCCGAAAAGGTACCAGGGCGCGATCATATCCCGGATCAAGATCATGGCAAACCTGAACATCGCCGAGAACCGCCTCCCTCAAGATGGCCGGATCCAGCTCAAGATCGCCGGCAAAGACATCGACATCCGCGTCTCGACCTTCCCGACCTACTACGGGGAGCGGATTGTCCTCCGGATACTGAACAAGTCCGACATGAGCTTCGACCTCGCCGCCATCGGCTTTGACGAGCACACCCTTGCCGAGTTCGATAAATTAATTAAAAAGACCTACGGCATTGTGCTGGTCACCGGCCCGACCGGGAGCGGCAAGTCGACCACGCTCTACAGCGTCCTGACAAAGCTGAACAGCGACGACGTCAACATCCTCACGGTTGAAGACCCGATCGAATACCAGATATCCGGCATAGGGCAGATGCAGGTGAAACCGTCCATCAACCTTACCTTTGCGAGCGGGCTCCGCTCGATCCTTCGCCAGGACCCCGACATTGTCATGGTGGGTGAAATCCGCGACCATGAAACGGCGGAGATAGCGGTACAGGCGGCCCTGACCGGGCACCGGGTCTTCTCCACGCTCCACACCAACGACGCCGCGAGCGGGATCACGCGCCTCATCGACATGGGCATCGAGCCCTTCCTGATAACCTCGTCGGTGAACGCCTACCTGGCGCAGCGGCTTGTCCGGAAGATATGCCCGTCATGCAGGGAGCCGTACAAGCCCTCCCCCAAGGTGCTGGCGGACCTCGGGATAAAACCGTCACAGCTGAAGGGGGGAAAGCTGTTCCGGGGAAAGGGATGCGAAAAGTGCCTGAACACCGGGTATGCCGGCAGGTACGGCATATTTGAGCTCCTGGTACTGACAAGCGGCGTACGCAAGATGATCATGGAGCACGCCGAGGCCCAGCTTATCAAGGAATTCGCGATCAGGGAGGGAATGAAGACCCTCCTTCAGGACGGCATCGATAAATCAATTGAAGGGATGACTACAATAGAGGAAGTCCTTCGGGTATGCTGACGCCAGGGCGGGGAGCCACCTCATGATTTTTCAGTACCAGGCCCTTGACAGGACCGGGAAAACCGTCACGGACTACCTTGACGCCCCATCGGAGATGAGCGCGCGGCAGAAGATCCGCGGCCAGGGGATGTACCTGACGAAGATCAAGAAGCAGGAGATCTCCACCACCGAAACCGCCGATGCCGCCAAGACCTCGATGAAGGCCCTCTTCCAGCGCCTTTCAGACGTAATAAGCCTCAAGCTCAGCACCAAGCAGATCGGAATCTTTTCGCGCCAGCTCGCCACCCTGCTCAGGGCGGGCCTGCCCCTCCCGGTGGCCATCGCCGATATCGTCGAGCAGATCGACAACAAGCATTTCAGGAACGTCATCGCCGACGTCAAGGAGAAGATCGAGCAGGGCTCGTCCTTTTCCAACGCGCTATCCCAGCACAGGAGCATTTTCCCCGAGATGTACATCAGCATGGTGCGTGTCGGCGAAAACCTCGGATCGCTCGACCAGGTCATCGCGCGGCTCGCCGAGCTCGAGGAGAAGCAGAACATCCTGACGAGCAAGATACGCTCCGCGCTCTGGTACCCGGCGTTCATGATGCTCTTCGCCATGGCGGTGATGATGTTCCTCATGACCAGTGTCATACCGGCCATGGCGAACATGTTCGAGGAACAGAAACAGGACCTTCCGTTCGTCACCACCGCGGTCCTGGCGGTCAGCAACTTCCTTTCGCATTTCTGGTACGTCCCGCTCCTGCTCTTCGCCCTGCTCGTGTACCTGTACGGCAGGTACTCGAAATCGGCCGAGGGGAGGCG
The DNA here is from genome assembly GCA_963827275.1 of uncultured Spirochaetota bacterium. Classification (GTDB taxonomy): domain Bacteria; phylum Spirochaetota; class UBA4802; order UBA4802; family UBA5550; genus RBG-16-49-21. The sequence goes on along the minus strand of CAWHAA010000006.1, from coordinate 153,865 downwards.
CAAAATCGACGAATTAAAGCTGAAGCTGCCACTCGTCAGCAACCTGTACCGGCGTCTTATCGTGTACCGTTTCACGCAGAACCTGGGCATACTCCTCAGCAACAAGGTGGACATTATAAAATCATTCGAGATAGTAAAAAAGATCGTGGGGAACGTGATTATCGAGAAGAGCATAGAGGAGGCTTCCGCCAGGATAAAGGAGGGCGCCACGGTTTCAAATGCGCTCGCCAAGTCGGAATTTCTTCCCAAGCTCGTGCTGGGAATGATATCCGCCGGTGAAGCGAGCGACAACCTCGACAGCATGCTCGTCAACATCGGCACCGTGTACGAGACCGAGCTTGACCTCACCGTGACGAGCCTTACCAGCCTGCTCGAGCCGATCATCATCATCCTGATGGGCCTCATCATAGGCCTGATCGTAATGGCAGTCATCCTGCCGATCACGCAGATGAACATGCTGCTGCAGTGAAATAATGCCGCTGGCGGCGTAACACATGCAGAGAATATATTCCGTAGAGTAAAGGAGAAAAAAATGAATGCCCGAAAATCAATACGCGAGAGAATAGATCAGGTCATCTCACGGCTCGCCGCGAACGCCGGCTTCACCCTTATTGAGATCATGATCGTCGTGAGCATCATGGCCCTCCTGACGGGGCTCGTCATCGCGCCGAACCTGATGAGGTCCTGGAACAAATCGAGGGTCGAAGCGGCGAAGGTGGGGATCAAGAGCTTCGAGATCCCGCTCATGGAATACAACAACGACAAGGGCTCCTACCCCTCTTCGGACGAAGGACTGAACGCGCTGGTGACCGAGGGCTACCTGAAAAAGCTCCCGGCTGACCCCTGGGGCTCTCCGTTCCAGTACCGCTTCCCCGGCGAATCCGACCCCGACTCGTACGAGATCTGGAGCATGGGCGCTGACAAGCAAGAGGGCGGCGAAGGGTTCAACGCCGACATAAAAAGCTGGGATGAAAAATAGACCGCGCAGCGCCGCCGGGCTCCCCGCCGCGTTAGTCAGGGCGATCCGGCATGATGACCGCGGCTTCACCCTCATCGAGCTGATCGTCGCCATATCGGTCATATCTCTTCTCTTCATGATCGCCATCCCACGGGTCGGGCGCGTGATCGGCACCCAGCAGGACAAGTTCGCCATAGTCACCGGGATGCTCGCCATGACCTTCGATGACGCCTTTTTAAGGCACCGGACTGACTTTTTCACCGTGTACCTGAGCAGTCCCGGTGCCGATGCCGGGGACACGGGGCCGGTGAAGGACGTGTTCAACCGCAAAAACGGCGTCGCGGTCCTCAACTATGTCGATGGCGAATTCGTTGACAGCACGCGCAAGTCCCTCCAGTTCAAAGAATTCGGCGATTCGTTTTTGATAGATGACGTCCTCTGGTCGACCGGGGAAAAAGTGACCGATGGCCGCGCATACATATCCTTCTACCCCGGGGGATACTCGAGCAATTGCATCATCCATGTCACGGTGAACGGTGACCAGAAATGGTCGATAAAGATAAACAAGCACATCAAGGAGCCGAAGGTCATACGGGGGTATGAGACGTTCGATAATGAAGAATAACAGACACTCCGCCGGCATGAAAGGATTTGTCCTTGTCGAGATCCTGATAGCGCTTGCCATTCTTTCGACGGTGCTCCTGAGCGTCATCTCGGGCGTGTCGTCGAGCGTCTATGTCATATCCGGTATGAAGAACTACACCCAGGCGATGCTGGTCGCCCGGACCAGGATGAACGAGTTTATCCTAAAAAACTACCGGGGCACCGACCTCAAGGACGAGGCGGTCAAGGGCCTTCCCGGATTTTCCGTTACAAGGGAAACAAAGCGATGGGAGCACCCCCTCCTGGGCCCGCTGCCCGCCAACAGTACCAGTATCATCGTCACATGGAAGGAACGGGGCAAAAATCGCTCCTACAAGATATCATACATTTACCAGGCGCAATGATAATGAGTGCGTTACTTTACAGAGCCATACAAACCGCAGGAAGGGCCCGCAGGCCGCATACGGACAATGAGGGCTTCACCCTGATCGAGATCCTTGTCGCGACGTCGATCGCGTCCATCATACTCCTCATGGCGTACGCGTCATACCGCTCGATCTTCGATTCCATCAAGCGCTCCATCGGCCGCGCGGAATTCTACGAAAACGTAAACCTGGCGATCATGAAGATAGACCAGGACCTTTCCAACACCTACTATACGAAGGCGAACAAAAAGATCAACTTTGTCTGCGAAAGCGACCGGGGAAACAGCAGGCTCGATTTCACCGCCGTGATGCACAATGACATGATCCTCTCCGGGTCGAGCAGCACGCCGGTCCGCATGAGCGACATCCGGGGCATCGGCTATTACCTCCGCGAGGCGAAAAACACCCAGGGCCTCTTCCACCTGATCAAGAGCGAAAAATTCAACTACTGGGAGGAGGACCCGACCACCAGCGGAGAGGAGAGCATGCTACTTCCGAACGTGGTGAGCCTCAGGTTCGAGTTCCAGAAGGGCAACGACTGGGAGGACAGCTGGGACTCGCGCCAGAACAATCTCTTTCCCAAATCGGTTAAAACCACGTTAGTGGTCAAAAACTACCAGGCCGAAGAGGAAAAATTCATATTCACGACACTGATGAACATCAAGGAATACCGGTAACATGGCGCTGCTGGACTCGTTCATCAGTAATTATGAAAAAAGGAGGGCCCTCCTTGAAGAGCATGGCCTCTTCGGATACCTGCGCGGCTCCTCCGGCTACGTCCTCATCATCGTGCTCATTATCACCACTCTGCTGATATCGATAGCCGGCGATTTTATCGTCGTCGCACGCACCAACATCGGGTACGGCCAGCAGCTGAAAAACAGGCTGCGGGCCGGCTACCTCGCGAAATCGGGCATACAGCTCTGCCAGTTCATTCTCTACGCAGACCTCAAGGGCCTCGGCGCTGAAATGATAACCGGGAAGCCGACAGACAAGGAGACCGATTCCTATAACGACATCTGGGCGATCAACGTGCCCCAACTGCCGATGGAAGACGGTTCGCTGAAGCTCGAGATCATCGACGAAAACTCAAAAATAAACCTGAGCGTGCTCGCCAACGAATTCACCGAACGCACAAAATTTTACTACTTCACGCAGAACTTTTTCATGAACATGGGCCTCCCCCTCGACCTGGCCGACGCTATCCATGACTGGGTGGACATAGACGACCAGCGGATGCCCTATGGCGCCGACGGGCCCGATTACTACCAGACCCTGACCCCGCCCTACGCATCAAAAAACAGCATGATGGACAGCGTCGACGAGCTCCTGCTGATCAAGGACATAACCCCCGACATCTATTACGGCCTCGCAGGCGGGAATAGCGAGCCTGAAAAAAACGAGCAGAACCTCGTGGACCACAACAAGGGCAACATCGACCTTGACCTTGACAAGATCAAGGAGCTCGCCGGCGATGCAGCGGCTAAAAAGGCGTCGAAGACGGAGGCAGAACGGGAAGGTACCACGATCGGAAAGGAAAAGAGCCGTCGGCTGTCAGACTATTTCACCGTGTACGGCGACCGCAACGATTATACCAGCGACCTGAACAAGATAAACATAAATACGGCTTCCTACAGGGTATTATCTGCGTTGACAGATAAAATGACACCTGATATTGTGACTGAGATCATCCGCCGAAGGCAGGCGCAGCCCTATAAATCCGTTGAAGAAATCAAGGACCTTGTCGCCGACCAGACCATACTCGACCGGCTGTCGGTGAAATCCTCCGTGTTCAGGATCGTAGCGACCGCCACCGTTGAGGATGTTCGTGTAAAAATAACCGCGGTCTATAACCGCGGCATGCGGGCAATGTACTACTGGTGTGAAGAATAACGTTCCGGGGAGACTACTTTGTTCGAGAACATAGCCGCCATAGATATCGGGTCCTCGTCGATAAAACTCGTTACCGTGAAAACGGGGTTCCGCGATTTCCAGCTCAAATCGTTCAACTTCGAGGAGATCGATCCGGACAACCCGGATCGCCCGGCCGCCGTCGCCGAAACCATCCGCAAGATACTCGCGGAGGAGGACCTGGACGGCTACCGGGTCATCACCAACCTCCCCCTGGAGTCGGGGATCATCCGCACGATTTCCTTCCCCTTCAGCGACGTCGAAAAGATCGCCGATGCCATCCCGTACGAAGCGGAAGAGAACATCCCCTTCAAGCTCGACGACCTCCAACTCGATTTTCAGTCATTGAGGAGCAACCGTGAAGGAGAAGGCCGGATACTTCTCGCGGCGGCCCTCAAGAGCAACATCATAAAATTCCTCGCGGTCCTGAACGATGCCGCCATCAAGCCGGTCAGGATGGGCATGGAATCCAACGCGCTGTTCGAATGCTACCGCTACTTCAACAAGATTGAAAACGAGGCGGTCGTCCAGCTTGACATCGGCAACAGCAAGACGGTCCTGAACTTCATATCCGACAACCACCTCCTCTATACACGCGCCATTTCCGTCGGAATGGACTCGATAATCAAAGCGATCGCCGGCACCGCGAAGCTGCCATTATCCGAGGCCGCGCGCCTGTTCGTGAACCTGAACATCGACCTTACCTCCTTCGACAACAACGTACAGCGTGACCATTACAAGTCCCTCGGTCTCTCGCGCCAGCAGCTTAAAAAAATATACAACGCCGCGCAGGACACCGCCGGCGCCCTGGCCGAGCAGGTCATCCTCACCATGAAGGCGATGCGGATCGAGTGCGGCGATATCGTGTTCAACCGGGCGCTGATCTCCGGCGGCGGCTCCAGCCTTGCCGGCATCGGCTCGCTGCTCTCGCGGGAGCTCGATATTCCCGTCGACGCCCTTCCCTTCCTCGACGAATATACCGAGCGCAGCATCCGCACGCAGTTCCCGATCGCGTTCGGCACGATGCTCGCGTACATCAAGCGGCGCCGCTCCTCTATCAATTTCCTCAAGGGTGAATTTATCCCCGACGTTGCGGGAGAATCGAACAAGATATACTATCTCTCCGGCGGCTTCGCCGCGCTCTCCGTGGTGGTGCTCGTGATATACTTCATCCTGACCGCCCTGCTGACGGCGCGCTCGAACAGCCAGTACAACAAGGTCCTTGCCGAGCAGTACAACCGCTATTTCCGCGCCATGCCCGCCGGTGATCCCATCGAGGAGGCGCGCGCGCTGCTCAAAAAAGAGAAAAAAGAATACGACACGATAGCGAAGCTGGTCCCTGAAAACACCTCGTTCCTCGACATCCTGAAGGACGTCACCGCCAGCTTCCCCGATGACAGCAACTTTGTGCTGACCAACCTCGTTTACAATGAGACCATACTTATGTTCGAGGGCACGGCCGGCGCCAGCTCCTCGATCGACACGTTCAAGGAAAGCCTGCTCAAGACCAAAAAATTCGATTCGGTCACCCTTAACATTAAATACTCGCGGCAGAACGAGGTGAGGTTCTCGATGACAATCAAGTACAAGACCGCGCCCGTATCGAAAAAAGAATAAGGTGGCCGGCATGATAGAACTCAACAAGCGTGAAAAACTTCTCCTCCAGATACTGGCCGCCGTTGCGGGGGTGCTGGTGCTCTATTTCCTCGTCATATCGCCCATCCTGAGCCTCAGGAACAGCATCAATACTGAATTCGAGTCGAACATGTCGAAGCTGAACCAGCTCGACAAGATCCACGAACAGTACCGTGAAATCCGCGACAAGATGTCCCAGTTCAACGCGCAGACCGGCAGCACGCGGGGGCTCACGTCGATCATAGAGGAAAACGCCCAGAGCCTCAACATCATAAAGAACAAGACCTACACCAGGGACCGGCCCACGATAACGCAGGGAAAGTTCAAGAAAGTGTCTGCGGATGTGCGGTTCGAAGGGGTTGATATAAACTCCATCCTCAATTTCATATACAAGATGGAAAATTCCGGCCTGCTGACAAAAATCAGCTATCTCCGGATCAACCAGACGATCAAGGGCCGCAACACGTACGACGTAACGATTACATTCAACAGCATAACAACACAGTAACCGGCGCGAGGAACAGATGGACGTTGCCAGCATAAAAAATTCAGTTCTGCCCGTACTCAAATCCTATTTCAATTTTTCGACGCTCTGGAGCAGGGCGAAAGAGGCATTAACGCTCCCGTACGCGAAGACCTACATCGCCTTCGCGCTTTTCATGGTCATGGTCTTCCTGGTGCTGACCTTCCCCTATGACATGCTTATCCGCGCCAGGCTCAAGCAGCTCGAGAAAGGGGCCCTCAAGACCATATCCATAAATGAGTTGAACTTCAGCCTGATCGACATCATCGAGACGAAAGGCCTGTACGCCGTTTTACGGAGCGGGAGCGAAATCAACGTCCGCACGGCCGACATCGACATCTCCTTGCTCAGGCTGCTGATCGCCAAGGACGTAAAAGGCACGGTACAGCTTGCCGGCTTTAAATACGATTCCGGCACCTCCCAGATAAGCATGAACCTGAACGGCAATGTTTTTCTCGATTACAAGACCTTTGACGGCCTGCCGCAAAGCGGCAGCATCACCATTATCATCGACAATGCGATGATGAAGTTTTCCCAGATTGAGCTTCCCGACTCGATGGGAGGGCTCCCGCTTTCGATCCCACCGACAAGGATCAGCTCGATAAAGATCGAGGCCGACATCACCGGCGGCAAGATAATGATACGGAACTGCCGCATCTTCGGCAAGGACCTGAACGGGTCCGTGACCGGATCCGTCTCGCTTCAGAAAAACATGATGAATTCGGGCCTCGATCTCAGTCTGCTCCTTAATGCTGATTCGCCGCTGCTCGAAAATTACCGCAATTTTCTCGAAAAATCCATCAATGACCGCAACCAGGTGGCGTTCCAGCTCCGCGGCTCGCTCATGATGCCGCGGTTTGAAATGTCACAGGGAGGCGGCCAGCAGCCGGGGGCCACGGAGCACCCGATAGACAAAATCATCCCGGTGCAGTAGGCGGGCCCCTGCCTATGAAGATCACCCTGGCGCGCCACTCGGGATTCTGCATGGGCGTGAGAAACGCCATCCTCCGTATCGTCCGCGAGATAAACGCCTCCGATGAAGAGCTCCTGGTATACGGCCCGCTGATACACAACCCGCAGACCATCGACGTGCTCCATCGCAGGGGGATGCGCACCATTTCCTCGATAGAGGAGATCGGGAACAAGCGCGTCGTCATACGCACCCACGGCGTCCCGGTTGAAGACAACCGCACGCTGAACAAATGCGCCAGCGCCGTCATCAACCTGACCTGCCCGCGGGTCGCCCGCGTGCAGTCGATCATAAAAAAATATTCCGCCATGAACAAGCACACCATCATCACCGGTGACCGCGACCATGCCGAGGTCACCGGCCTGATGAGCTACGCGTCGGGCGGCGTCTCCGTCATATCGGACATCCGGGAAGTGGATGATGTCCCGCCTGCCGCCTCCTACCTGGTCGTTTCACAGACCACCTTCGACCGCAAGCTTTTCACCATGATCGTCTCCCGCATAAAGGAAAAATTCGCCGACGTCACGGTCTTCGATACGATCTGCGACTCCACCCGCTACCGGCAGGAGGACGTATTCCTCGGCATATCCAGCGGCACGGACACGCTCGTGGTGGTCGGCGGAAAGAATTCCGCGAACACAAAACGGCTGGCCCAGATCGGCAGGGACAATGCCGTCAAAACCTTCCACGTGGAAACAGAAGCGGAGCTGGACGAAAGGGACTTCAGGGATTCCCGGAGCGTCCTGGTCACGGCGGGAACGTCAACCCCCGGCTGGATCATCAACAACGTCCTGGAGCGGCTGTACACGATCAATTTCAAAAAGAGCAATATTTTCATCAAGGCGGCAGTGTCCTTCGTTGAGATGATCGTGCGGACAAACCTGCTTGCCGCAGCCGCGGCTTTTTTCCTCACCATGATCACCTTTGAATATACGGATACGCCGGTCAGCTACGAGCTGCCGGTCATCTCGTTCCTATATATCTTTTCAATGTACTCAATCAACAATTACTTCGAAAGAGACCTGCTGAAGCTGAGCAACCCGTATAAATATGCCGTCTACGGCAGGTACGGCATGCCCTTTCTCCTGGCCTCGATCGCCGCAATGCTCCTGTCGGTCTTTCTCGCCGGGCGTTTTACCGCAGCGACGGTCGCGCTTGTCGCCGGGTCATACCTCCTTGGCTTTATCTATTCAACCCGGCCGGTTAAAAGCACTGTTTCCAGGATCCACCCGCGGTTCATGCGGAAAATCTACAATTCGAAAATAGTCGCCTGTTTTGGCTGGATCATCATCACCGTGCTCACGCCGATGTCCGCTGCCGGACTGGCGCCTGCCCCGCTTGCCGCCCTCTCCGTCCTTGTGTTCGCGCTGGTCTTTCTCAGGACCGCACTGATGGACATGATCGCGTTCCAGGGCGACCTGATACTCGGCAGGGAGACGCTCCCGATCATGGTGGGCACCCGCGCAATGAGGCTGCTGACCGCGATTGTCTCCGCTGCCGGCGTCGCGGTCTATGCCGCGCTGACCGTCGTGTTCAGCGAATGGCGCTTTCTGCCCCTCGCGGTGACACTCATATATTACGAGGCGCTGATTATCCTGATAAACCGGCTCAATTATCTTATCGCGTTGAAATACGAAGTCCTGGTCGATGCCAACCTTGCGTTTCTCATGGTCCTCTGTACGGCGATCATGCTCATCTGAGCCATCCCGATAAAACTATTGACAAAAATCAGATCGGGACGTCTATATCATGTCCATGAATACTGCCCGGATCAACGCGACGACGGAACTCTACTGCGTCTTCGGAAGTCCCGTTCGTCATTCCATCTCACCGGCGATGCACAACGCCGCCTTCTCTGAGACCGGCATCAACGCGGTGTACCTCGCCTTCGAGCCGCCATCAATGGGGGAAGCCATCTCATGCATGAAGGCCCTCGCGATTCGCGGGGCCAGCGTGACCATCCCCTTCAAGATAGACACCCTCCGGCATTGCGACCGCGTCGACCCTCTCGCCGCCGAAATCGGGTCTGTCAACACGCTCGTGAACCGCGACGGTGTCATCACCGGCTTCAACACTGACGGGTACGGCGCCCTGCGCGCGCTCGGGCAGTCCGGCATCCCGGTCAGGGGCCGCCGGTGCCTCCTCATCGGCAACGGCGGTTCGGCCCGCGCGATCGCCTTTACCCTCGCCGCGGAAGGTGCGGCCGTCACTATCGCCGGCAGGGACAGCTCCCGCATCGGCCGGCTTGCCGAAGACCTCCGCTCTTCAGGCCATTCTTCCCGGTCCGTTCTCCTGGCTGAGCTCGACCGGCAGTTCATGGAGGCGGTCGATATCATCATCAACTCGACCCCGGTCGGCATGCACCCGGCTGTCGACGCAACGCCGCTGGACACCGGCCTGCTGTCGCCGCGGCACGCGGTATTCGATATCGTGTACGCCCCCCACGAGACGCGCCTCCTCCAGGCGGCGCGCCGGTGCGGCGCGACAGCGGTGCACGGCATAGACATGCTCCTCTACCAGGGTGCCCGGCAGTTCGAGCTCTGGACCGGGCAGCAGGCGCCGGTGGAGACAATGCGCGGCGCCCTACACCATCATCTCCAGCGGACAGAATGATCACCGACAGGCTCGACAGGTTCATCAATAATGAACGCGTGCAGGACTTCAGGCAGTACAGCCCCGCCCCTATCGGCCGCATCCTCGCGCATTTTGGCGACCCCCACCTGGCCGTGCCCTGCATCCATGTCGCGGGGACAAACGGAAAAGGCTCCGTCGCGCACATGCTGAACGGCATATTCACGGAAGCCGGCTATACCGCGGGACTGTACACGTCGCCCCACCTGCGCACCGTCAACGAACGGATCATGGTCCGTGGCGTTCCCATTTCCGACAGCGATCTTTCCGCGCTCATCGACGCTATCGTCGATTTCGCCGGTTCCGATCCTTCCAACTCTCCGACCTATTTCGACCTCCTGACGGCCTGCGCGTTCCGTTATTTTCATCAGCGCGGAGTCGACATCGCCATCATAGAAACCGGGCTCGGGGGACGGCTCGACTCGACCAACGTCGTGGTCCCGCTCTGTTCCGTGATCACCGATATATCGATGGACCATGCGCACATACTGGGCGGCACGCTTCCGGCGATTGCCCGCGAAAAGGCGGGCATCATAAAAACCGGCGTCCCCGCCGTGACATCAAACCTCGACCCGGACGTTATCACCGTGCTCGATGAAGAAGCTATATCGAAAAACGCGCCCCTCCTGCGTCTCTCACGCGACTTTTCAGCCGGGAATATTACCCGGTTTGACCAAAGCATCAGGTTCGATTATTCCTTTTTGTCCGGCCAGCGCCACGACATGAAGGGTGTCGAGGTGAACCATCCGCTCGGGAAGCAGGCGGCCAACAGCTCGTGCGCGATCACCGCCTGCCTGCTCGTCCGCGGCCGGTTTCCGCTCCTCACTGATGCGCCGATCCGAGCCGCGCTGAAGCGATTTTCCGCCCCGGGCCGATTCCAGAAGCTTTGCCGCGATCCGCTGATCATATTCGACCCGGCCCATAACGTCGCCGCCATGAGGGAGATGGCGGCCCTGGTCGCCGCGCTGCATCCCGGCCGCAGCATCACAACGGTACTGACCCTCATGAAAGACAAGGACATCGAGGGGATTATCGCCGTCCTGGAGGAGTTCGGGATGGCCGCGATCTACTTTTCGCTCGATGATCCACGGTGTTACCGTCCCGCACCGGGGTCACATTCCCGTGTACTCCACGAAATTATCCACGCAGATGAAGCGAGGCTTGCTGCGGCACTTGACGCGCGCATTGGCGCTGAATCGCTCATTTTTTTCACCGGCTCATTCAGGCTCTACGGCGCCGCCCTGAACTATGCAGGCCGGCATCCGTTAAAATGTACTTGAAATTCACCATGCCCTCGCATACTATAAACATAAATTCGGGCTATCACGTTACAGATGACTGAAACCGCCAACATCGACATCCTCATCGACCAGATAAAGGAGACCATCAAGGGGTATTCCGGCGGGGCCCTGTCCCCCGAGAAGGCGAGAAACGCCTACCGGGTACTCCTTTCCCACTATAAGAAATTCGAGGCACGATACATCTCCGAACAGGGGAGCGGTTTTTTAAAGGGCGCCCTGCATCATCATAATGTCGCAAACTACACCGGCCTGACCGCGATATTCACCGAGCGTAACGGCTCCCCCGTGCCCATCGCGGCGGTAGGCGACATGGTGCTCCTGAACGCGCTCCCGGAGCTGATTGCGCGTGAATGCGCTGCCGCGGAGGGCGAAAAGCCCGTCAGGGTCCGCCTCGGGAGCCAGAAAGGCCAGTCCTTCTCACTCGTCTTTAAAAAGATCTCCGCTGACAGGGATACCATCTTCACCGCTGCGGTCACCTCGTCCCCGCTCTTCAATGTTGCCGATTTTGAATTTCTTTCCGAGCTTTTGAAGACCGTGTACCTCAGGAACCGCGAGCTCTTTTCGCCCGTGATGCTCAACTACATGAGCGACATATCAGCCGAAATCTCACGGATATTCAACGCCGGCAAAAGCGGGGCGGTTTACGCCGATCAATTCATCCTGTTCAAATCCACCGGCGCCTTCTCCAGGGAGGGGGTGTTCAATATCGTCGATTTTTCCAATTTCATCGTCAACAGGCTGAAAGAAACCTATCCCCCGAGAGTGACCATCTTCGCCCTCTCCCTCTCGAACTATGTTGTCCTTTACGATGAGCAGACGAAGCAGAGCCTCGATATCAAGCGCAACAAACTGGACTTCCTGTACCACGGCAACAATATCCCGTACAAGGTGATCGCTACGGCTATCGCCACGCCGCAGGATCTCTATCTCTTTCTCGAAAAGCTCTGACCCGTCCCGGTCACAAGGGGTCGTACTCATGAGGAAAAAACAGGTTGTCGTCATCGGGTCGTCCGACGAGACCCGGTTCTATGAAGAGGCACGGGCCATCGGCGCGTTCATCGCCGGCAGGGGATACGCCCTGATCAGCGGAGGCCGCGGCGGCATCATGGAGGCCGCGTCCCGCGGCGCCGCCGAACGCGGCGGGACGGTGGTCGGGATATTGCCGGGCGATGAGCACGGCGGCGCCAATCCCTATTGCGGCATCGTGATCCCTACCGGCCTCGGCTATGCGCGCAATGCCGTCAACGTCCTCGCCGCTGACGTCGTCGTCGCCATCGGCGGGAGTTTCGGCACCCTTTCAGAGATCGCCTATTGCCGCACCTACGGAAAGCCCCTGGTCTGCTGCGCCTTCGCCGGGGGATGGAGCGGTGATTTCGCCGACTGGTCCCGCAAAAACAACGATGGCGGGCCCGTATATATCGCGCGCGACCACAACGAGGCGTGCCGCATGATAGAAGAATGCCTCGGGGAGGACCGTCATGCTTAAAGAGTCGTTCGCCAGCCAGAAGGAGCCGGATATTTTTCGCAGATGGTTCGACGATGATTACTTCGATCTCATCATATGGTACGATACGGCCGACAGGTCGATAACCGGCATCCAGCTCTGTTACGACAAAAAGGCGGACGAGCATGCCTTCATGTGGCACAGGGCCTCAGGGTTCAGCCACCATGCGATCGACGATACACGGTCACACTACAAGCACCCGGCATCGCCCCTCCTTGTCGATGACGGCATATTCCCTTTTGAAGAGATAATCGGAAAATTCAGGGAGCGGTCTGAAAACATCGACCCGTCAGTGAGGGACTTTGTCATCGCGAAGCTCGAAGAATATTCAAAAACGATGCGGGAAGGCACTCAGGATGCCTGACGGGAAGAAAAAGTCATCCCCCGAAAAGAACGGGACCAGGTACGTGCTTGCAATCGACCTCGGGAGCGGCGGCCCCAAGGCAGGGATCATTTCCGACTCCGGCCGCGTGATGTCAAGCGCATCAGTAAAAGTCCCGGTAGAGCTGCTGCCTTCCGGCGGGGCCGAACAGGACCCGTCCGCCTGGTGGTCCGGCGTTAAAAGCGCGGCGAAAAAGGCGATCGCCTCTTCAGGCGTCCCCCGCTCCATGATCGATGCCGTCAGCTGCGACTCCCAGTTCTTTGTCGTCGTCCCGGTCGATACCGCCGGCGAGCCGCTGATGAACGCCATCCACTGGCTCGATTCCCGCGGGGCCCCCTACAACAGGCGCATCATCCGCGGCATCATAAACATCGAGGGGTATGGCTGCACAAAGCTGGCCAGGTGGATACGGCTGACGGGTATCGCGCCGAGCAAGTCAGGGATCGATTCAATCGGGCACATACATTTTTTAAAAAACGAACGGCCGGACATTTTCAATAAAACATGGAAATTTCTCGAGCCTATGGATTACATTAACCTGCGGCTTTCCGGGAAATGCACCGCTTCACAGGAGACCATGTTCCCCTTCGCGGTCGTGGACAACCGCACCTGGGGCACCACCGAATACAGCAGGTCCCTGCTCTCCCTTGCCGGGCTGCCGCGGGACAAGCTTCCCGACCTTGTGCCCAACAAAGAATTCATCGGCACGGTCCTTCCCGCTGTCGCGCAGGAGCTCGGCCTCCCCCCGTCCGCGCGCGTCATTGCCGGAACAAACGACACGAACGCGTCGGCCATCGGCTCCGGAGCGGTCGACGATTATGATGGAGTAATCTATATCGGGACGTCGCTCGTCCTGACCTGCCATGTTCCTTATAAAAAAACCGACATCTTTCACGCCATGACCACGATGCCGAGCCCGCTGATGAATCGCTACCTCCTCTTCGGGGAGCAGGGGACCGGCGGCAAGGCGCTCGAATATTTCCTCAATGCGATCGTGTATGCCCGCGACGAGTTCGGGACCGCGGCGCCGCCCGAGGACGTTTACCACAGGGTAAACCGCCTCGCCGCGAGCGTGCCGCCGGGCAGCGGAGGCGTCATTTTCATGCCATGGCTGAACGGCACCATAACCCCCGAGGAGAACGGGGACGTGCGGGGAGGTTTCTTCAACCTTTCCCTGGGATCGACCCGCGCGCACATGACGCGTGCCGTGCTTGAGAGCCTCGCGTACAACAACCGGTGGACGCGCGAGGTCGCTGAAAAATTTACCGGCCGCGCCTTTCACCGGTTCCGGTTCGCCGGCGGGGGCGCCCTCTCCGATATATGGGCGCAGATCCATGCGGACGTCCTCGGCGTCCCGATCCACCAGGTCGAGGACCCTGCCCGCACCACCCTCCGCGGCGCCGCCATGCTCGCCTTTAACCGGCTCGGGCACCGTTCCGTCAGGGAGATCTCCTCGCTTATCACGATCAAAAAGGTCTTCCGTCCCGACCCCGCCAGCCGGGCCGTCTATGACAGGATGTACCGGCAGTACAGGGAATTATTCAGGCGAAACAAACCGATATTCAACGCGTTGAACGCGCGATAGCGTCAACGGAGCCATTACCGAAAGGAGAGCGCCATGCAAGAACAGAAACCCTTTGCTGACCCGTTCAAGCCCTACCGTGGACGGTTCAGGAGTTACGAACGTATTCCGGAAAAAGGGCGGGAACGGGATGACATTTTACAAGAGCTGTCAACCATGTCCGCTGAAGAAAATGCGAAATGGAAAGACGGCAGGGTCTCGGGAACATTCTACCATGCCGGCGATGAGCACCGAGAGTTTCTGAACAGGGCCTTTTCATTCTTTTCCCACGTCAACGTTCTCCAGGTGGACCTCTGCCCCAGCATGTCCAAGTTCGAAAGCGAGATAGTGTCCATGACCGCCCGGATGCTTAACGGGGACGCGGTGCGCGCCGTCAATCCGGCAGACGAAATCTGCGGCACCGTCACCTTCGGCGGCAGCGAAAGCATCATGCTGCCCATGAAGGTGTACCGCGACAGGGGCCGCATTGAAAAAAATATCGCCGCCCCGGAAGTAATCCTCCCGATAACGGCGCATCCCGCGTTTCACAAGGCGGGTGAGTATTTCGGGATCAAGATGGTCCTGGCGCCCGTGAATGATGCTGATTTCCGCGTGATCCCCGCCGAAGTGAAGAAACTCATCAACGCCAATACAGTGGCGATCGTCGGGAGCGCCGGCAACTACCCCTACGGGCTTATTGACCCGATGGAGGAGCTCTCCGGCATCGCGCTGGAGCACGACATCGGGTTCCATATCGACGGGTGCCTCGGCGGATTCATCCTTCCATGGATCGAGCGTCTCGGTTACCGGGTGCCGGTATTCGATTTCCGCCTGCCGGGCCTCACGTCCATGTCTGCCGACACTCACAAGTTCGGCTTCGGCCTCAAGGGAAATTCCGTGGTCCTGTACCGCAACCTGAAGCTCCGGCGGTACCAGTTTTTCCAGATGGCCCACTGGCCCGGTGGCATATACGCGTCGCCCTCAATGACCGGAAGCCGCTCCGGGGGGCTGACCGCGTCCACCTGGGCGACAATGGTGTACCTCGGCGAGGAGGGCTACCTGCAGGCCGCGTCCGCGATAATGAAGGTCGCCGAACGGATCAAGGAGGGGGTGAAAGGGATACCGGAGCTGCAGGTCATCGGAGACCCGACATTCCTTATCAGCTTCAGGTCCGGGGACGTTGACATCTTTCACGTCAATGACTACATGATATCGCGCGGATGGAGGTTCAACGGTCTGCAGAACCCGCCAGCGGTGCATTTTTGCGTCACCATGCCGCAGACAATGGTTCCGGGCATTGCCGATGAGCTCGTGGGCGACCTGAGAGAGGGGGTCAAATACGCGAAATCGAAGGAAGGCACCAGCGCGCGGAGCGGCGCACTGTACGGGATGTCCGGCTCCCTTGACGGACGGTCACAGCTTGTACAGGTGCTGTACGGGACCTTTGAGCACCTGTTCCGCGTTTAGCAGGCGTCATGGGACAAGGCCGGCGTAGTAGCTGACCATCTCCCTGTCTGCCGCCTCTATAGTTACACCATCGGACGTGGCAACCCCGCTCTCCTCGAGATATGCCAATCCCTTGCGGACGGTCCGTGTCGGGTTGTGATCGAATCGCCTGCCGGCACGCCGCATGTACTTCTTCACGAACACGATAGCATCCGCCTGTTTTACGGAAAATCCATGTTCCGCGAGCGCCTTGCAGAGGAGGTAATGCGGCAGGATTTTTCTCTCCTTCTCCCAGATGCCGGCGACGATCCCGGGAAGACCTACCATCATATGCGGTTGTTTCGTGTATTCGGAAAGCCGGATCGGTTTTGAGAAATTGACCCATGCGGTAGCGGACAGGAGGTCCCTGAACGAGGGAGCGGCGCCACCGTCTCCCGGCCTGCCGAGATAGGATACGCCGAACGGGACCAGGGCCAGTTCGGCAGCATGCCGGTACATGCATTCGGTTATGGCAGAGACAAGGACATTGCGTTCGCCCTGCGCCGTGGCTTCCGTCCCGATGGGGAGCATGGAAAGCACCGGGACACCGTGTCCCGCCATGGTGGAAAGGTACTGCACCAGCGTTTCACGGTATACCATGTTGTCGAGCTTATTCCTGTCGATGGTGAACCCCCCGCACCTCTTCAGCAGCAACCGTTCACGCGCCCCGAGCCCTGCGTCAACCTGAAAGCGCGGAAACGGCAGCCGCGAGCGCGCGATTGACATAGCGGCGAACATAGCATCGCGCCGGTCCTGGAACGGCGCAGCGTACAGGATGGTAACCTGTCTGCCGACCCTGCGTATTTCATCCAGCGGACCCGAAACGACGAGCCCGTTCGTTCTTTTCATGAACAGTGAGCCGATGCGGGAAAACGCAAACCCGATGAGGCAGAGCCACTTGAACCAGGTGCTGTAGCTGTCGGCGATATCATCGATATACATGCCCGCAAGCCGGCTGATTGAATCACCGTAGTTATCGCTGTTCATGCCGCGGATAATCGCCGCCTCCGCGCCGGTGATCCCCTGCTTCCGGAGGGAATCAGCGAGGGCGTGTATCACGTCGCCCGTGCCGTATGGCAGCAATCCGTCATTCTTTTTCGCGACGAAGCGCTCCATCGTCATGGCGATGATGTGCTCCCTGAACGCTTTGCCCTTGATCGTCTCAAGGCCCCTCTTCCTGCCGGCAATCTGTATCTTCGTGCTGAAAAACAGCTCGTTGAACCGCTCCGGGTTCTTTATGGTCTCGATGAGGAGCGATGGGTCCTTCTTGTTCAACAGCACCTCGTAGAGTGCGCGGTAGACCGGTATTGATATTTTTTCTTTTTCAGCCAGCTCGATCAGCGGCTCGATCGCATAGGCGCCTTCGGCGAGGTAGTGGAATTTCCCGCCCATCCGCTCGATCACGCTGTACGGCCTGACCCGCAGCACAATCCGGTCCCAGAGATTGAGTGCGTTCCCCTTTGTCATGATCTGGCCGGCGATGTCCCTGCCGAACCTGCGGTTCCTGCTGTGCTGGCTCAGGGCCGTTGCGACAAGGTCGCCGAGACCCGAGATGTCGATCATGCCGTCCTCGCTGATGCCGAACACCCTGCCGAGCCGCACCATCTCCTTGAGCGCCTCCGAGATGAGGGCGCCCGCCAGGTTGTCGCCGCACCGCGGCAGTGCGCTGATCATGCCGGCCGCGATGGCCGCGGGGTTTTTCAGCGTCCCGCCCACCTCCACGGCGCGTATGTCCGCGGTGGTCCGGCACTGGACCCATTCCGATGTAAGGAGCCCCGCGATGACGGTCCTGGCCTCCTCCGATTCGCTCCCGGCGTTCAGGCAGGTATGGAACCGCCGGCACACCTCTTCGGCGTGGCTCGGTCCCGAGATGGCGACGATCCTCCCCGCGGTCCGGGGCATGGCCCTCTCCATCGCCTGTGATATTGTCAGCACCTGCCCGTCTATCTTGCAGAAGCCCTTGGTCAGGAAGCCGACGTACATCTCGCCCGTTACGTGCTTCGCCATTTTACGGCATACATCGTACGCCGCCTTCGAGGGCGTAGCAAGGATGACGACATCCGTTCCTTTGACCGCCTCCTCGAGGTCGTTCGTTGCGGTTATTGACGCGGGAAGCTGCGTCCCGGGAAGGAACTCGGCGTTCTCATGAGATGAATTGATTGAAGCGGCCACGGGGCGCTCATAGGCCCACATGACAACGGCAAGGTGCGGCTTTGATTCCGCGATCGATTTGGCAACAGCGGTGCCCCACGAACCCGCACCGATAATCGAAACTCTCTTTATCTGGCGCATTTCGTCACCGTGCTATGGAGTGTGCCGTCACGTGCAGCCGTCCCGGTACCGTGCCGGCCTATACGTGGTCGAGGTAGTCCTTTAATTTGCGCGCGCGGGTCGGATGGCGCAGGCGCCGCAGGGCCTTTGCCTCGATCTGCCGGATGCGCTCCCTGGTGACCTTGAACACGTAGCCCACCTCCTCGAGGGTGTGCGAGTACCCGTCGTCAAGGCCGAAGCGCATCCTGATGACCTTTTGCTCCCGCGCGGGAAGGGTCGACAGGACAGCGTTGATCTGCTCTGAGAGAAGGCGGTAGGCGGCGGTGTTGGCCGGTGAATCAACCTCCTTGTCCTCGATGAAGTCGCCGAGGAGCGAATCCTCCTCCTCGCCGACCGGCGTTTCAAGGGAGATCGGCTCCCGCGCCACGTTTTTGACCGCCTTGACCTTGCCGACGACCCACCCGAGCCGGTCGGAGAGCTCCTCGGGCGACGGCTCGCGGCCGAACTCCTGCTGGAAGAGGCGCGTCTCTCGCATCACCTTGTTGATCTGCTCGATCATGTGCACCGGGACCCGTATGGTCCGCGCCTGGTCGGAGATGGCGCGTGTGATGGCCTGGCGTATCCACCAGGTCGCGTAGGTCGAGAATTTATACCCCTTCTTGTATTCGAACTTGTCGACCGCCTTGATGAGGCCGATGTTGCCTTCCTGTATCAGGTCGAAGAAGTGCATACCGCGGTTCGCGTACTTCTTGGCGATGGACACGACAAGGCGTAGGTTCGCGTTGATAAGCTCTTTCTTGGCCATCGAAATCTTCTTCTGGCCGGTGTTTATCTGCTTGCCCCAGTCCATTATATCGTCGGCGGTCGCCCCCGCCTCCTGCTCTATCCGCCGTATCTTCCGCTCGTTGTTGCGAACGTTCTTAATGACCTCAAGAAGGCCGTCCTTGTTCTTGATGCCCAGTTCCTTGCATATCTTCGTGATGCTTTCGCCCTTTTCAAGCTTGCGCGCAAGGTGTTTCAGCTCTTTAAGGTCGCGGTGGAAGTCCTTCTCGATTTCCTCGAAGAACTCGTAGGTCTCCTGTATGCGCGCCACCATGGACTTGATCTTCGCGGAGAGCTTGTTGATCTCGTTGTCGTTGATGTCCAGGTTCCGTATCGTCTTGCGGATGTTCGTCCTGGACGCGTCGATCTTCTCCTTGAATTCCTCCGCCTTCTTGGATTCCGGGTCCACCTTCTTGAGCTTGTTCCCGAACTGGATCATCTTGTTGTCATCTTCTATGATGACCTTCATGGTCTCGTGGAACTTTTTCTCGAGCTTGTCAAGGTCGACCGATGAAAAATAATAGAGCCTGTTCACCTTGAGCACGTCGGTCAGCTTTATCTTGCCGCTCTTTATCTTCGAGTAGTTTTTGATGAGGTCATTGACAAGAAGTGTTGAGTTGTAGACCGTTTCCTCTATTAAGATCTCACCGTCCTCAATACGCTTGGCGAGATCGACCTCCTGGTCTCCCGAGAGAAGCGACACCTTGCCGATCTCCTTCAGGTAGAGGCGGATGGGGTCGTCGACATGGGATGTTTCTGTCTGCGTGGAAAGGCTTTTCTTCGCGGCAGTCCCGCTCTTCTTTCTGACGCCGGGCAGCGACTGGTCCTTCCTGGTGGATTCCTCCACGACCTCGATGCCCATCTGGTTCAGAAGGATAAACACGTCGTCGATCTTTTCGGAGTTTAGCAGCTTGTCCGGAAGAATGTCGTTGATCTCGTCATACGTCACCTCGCCGTTCAGCTTCCCGATCTCGATCAGTTTCTTCACTTCGGGGACGGCATCCAGTGTCATCTCTTTCTTGCTCATGCTGCGGACCTATCCTTTATAATGTTTGTAATGTATAGATATTCGCTTCCCGGGAATTCCCGCCGTTGCACGCCCGGACCGTGGTCAGGACACCTTGTTGTACACAAAATGCAACAGCTTCTCCTTTTCTCTTCTCAAGACCTCGATCTCGGTCAAATAGATGTTGGAATTAACGCCGGGTGTTGATTTCAATAATGCGTCATATTTATTAATTTTATCGTCAATCGCGTACACTTTCATCTTAAGATAAATTTCAGTGTAGGCCGATCCCGGATTCTCCACCGTAAACTCGCCGTTTATGGCCTGATTCAAAAAATCCATTTCCGGGCCATGATTGAAAAAGTCAAATATTTTATCTATTAAAAATTCACTGTTTTCCTGGTGCAATTCGTACATTTTTTGCAATATATTTCTCGCGAGCTGGTCCGGTATCTCGCTTGCCGGGAAATCGATGACCGCTTTTTTTAGCAGCTCCGGATAATTACATATCAACCGGACCAGGTCCCTGAAGCCCCTCGCCATGACATCTACCTGGTCGTTTATCTTAGACTGTTCATTTTTTACCATCGCCGGCTGCTGGTTCTTCAGGTAGCTCCTGAAGTCAGCCCGCACTGAATTTTCATCGACATTGAGCAACGCGCTTGTCTTCTTGAGATACTCACTCCGCTCGGTTTCAAGACGCATGTCCCGAATCACCCCGAATATCTGCATCAGAGCGCCGGCCCGGCCGAGCGTGCCTATATTGTCCATGATCCGCGCGATCCTGAAATCGGTCGGCCGCATCGAGGTATCCACGACCGCCATGAACTCCCGGGGCCCCTTCGCCAGTATAAAATCGAACGGGTCCCCCTTCGGCAGCATGCCGATCCTGATATTCAGGTTCGTCTCCTCGGACAGGTCCAGCGACCGAACGGCGGCCTTCAGGCCGGCTGAATCGGCGTCGAACAGGAATATGATCTCGGTGCAGAAATGGCCGAGCATTTTAATCTGGTCGGTTGTCATGGCGGTGCCCAGCGGCGCGATGACATTCGTGATCCCCGCCTGATGGCACCCGATGACGTCAAGGTAGCCTTCCACCACAATGGCGCGGTCGAGCTCCCGTATCGAGTCCCTCGCGCGGTTGAGGCCGTACAGGATGTTCCGCTTTTTAAAGACCTCCGATTCCGACGAATTGAGATACTTGCGGGGGTCATCGCCTATGGTCCTGCCGCCGAAACCGACTACGTTGCCGCCCAGGTCCATGATGGGAAACATGACCCTGTCCCGGAAGACGTCGTAATAGCTGTTCGCGCGTTTCTGGCTCAGCTTGATAAGCCCCATGCGTTCCGCCTGCTCCCGGTCCCGTGCCGATTTGACCAGGCCGCGGACAAGGAAATCCCAGGAATCGGGAGCATATCCTATCTTGAAGTCATTTATGCTCTCTATGGTAACTCCCCGTCCCGTAATGTATGCAAGCCCCTTCCTGCCAGCGGGGCTCTTTATATGCGCATGGTACAGCTCCATCGCGCCTCGGTTCAGGCGGTGGAGCGCTTCCAGGGCGTCCGATTCCGCCCGGTTTTCCGGCGCGATCTCGACCCCGACCATGTCAGCCACGAACCTGACGCTCTCCGGGAACTCGAGGCGCTCAATCCTGGATATAAAATTGAAAATGTTGCCGCCGGTGTGGCAGCCGAAACAATAGAATATCTGCTTGTCAGGTGAGACCGAAAATGAAGGCGTCTTTTCCTTGTGAAAGGGGCACAGTCCGGTGTAATTTTTCCCCCTTTTTTTCAATGAGGGAACATATCGCTTGATAACATCCTCAATGACAACCTTGCCCCTGATCAGGTCTAACGTTTCAGGCGGAATATACATGTAACACCGTGACAATAAAATTTTAGCTTTTACAAAAGAAAACTCATGGCACGTCGCATACAATCAATAACGAGCCTGGACCGATTGACGTTCAGGATCACTTGTACATTGAAATCCGCGTTGAGGTATCCTTTTGACAGCGTGATGCGGACAATTTGCGTACTTTGTTTATTATTAATATAGATAATAAAAAACGATACCCATGTCAATAGCAGAAAATAAATAATTATTATTTATATTAAAAATTGTTTATAAAAAATTAGCGAAATTGGTATAATTATAAATATATTCCGATCTCAATGTCGATATTAACCATAGGATGGAAAACCTGTGTTCATCACCGGAACGCCAGTGGTGTGAATAGTATCATTTAAAATGAAAAAACCATGTTTGATGTAAAATAATACTTTTATTATTTCACTGCAGAAGCTTTTCTATCCTTCAAATTTACTATTCCGAGGTCCTTATGAAAAAATTTTGTCTGTTGCTGCTGCTCACCGCCGGTTTCCTGATCGTCACCAACCTGCCGGGCAGGATATTCACGTCATTGAACGAAGCGCAGCAGGGCAATATCGTCGTCGCCCAATTTTTCAGCTCCCAAAACAGCGGGAGCCCATCAGAAGACAGCAACTACCGCTATCCCGAGTTTTACCGCGGGATTTACCTTACCGTGTCCTCCGCCAACAATATCACCAGGCTCAAGGAGCTGGTCGCAAAGGCGAAATCCGCGGGGATGAACACCATGGTGCTTGACGTCCAGAGCGCCAAATTCGTCAAGTGCATGGTCCCCGCCGTCAACGTCCAGTACTGCAAGGACAACGGAATACATCCGATCGCCCGTATCGTCGTGTTCCCGGACGGCCTCAGGCACTATCCCGCCTCCGACAGCCACATCGAGGACAGGATCACGATAGCCGAAGACGCCTGTAAAAACGGGTTCAAGGAGATACAGTTCGACTACATACGCTTCAATGATTCGGGAAGCACCCGTCACCTCACCTACGCCGAGCGCTACAAATACATAGAGGATTTCATACTGAAGGCGCGCGCCCGGATAAAAAAATACAACGTGCTCATCGCAGCCGACGTGTTCGGACGGATCCCCCTCAACAGGGACGATATCATCGGGCAGAAGATGGAGAGCCTCGACAAGGTCGCCGATATCATCTGTCCCATGGCCTATCCGTCACATTACACCTGGAGCAAGAAGTTCTATACCGACCCCTACTACACGGTGCATGAAACCTCCGTACGGGCGAAGGAGAGAAGCAAAAACGCCATGATCGTCACCTACATACAGGCGTTCAAGATGAAGATGTCGGGCATCCCCTATGAAAAATATGTCCACGACCAGGTAAAGGCCGCCCACGACGCGGGGATCAAGGGGTATATCATGTGGAACGCGCGGCAGGATTACGAGCTCCCCCTTGCCGTCGCAAAGAGCTATTACCAGAACAGGGTATCCCGGAAGGAAAAACCGGACAGCAGCATACTCGACTGACGGAACCGGGGGCGGGGCATTGCCCCGCCTCGCGGGTTACTTCCTCTCAAAATCGACACTGTATTCGGCCTGTCCGTCCTTCATTGTCTTCATGTCGATGGTCACGACCCTGTTTTCCGGCAGGTCGAAATAGAAAAAATTCGGCTTCGGCTGCTCGATGTTGTTCAGCTTGACATAGCTCGACGTTTTCCGGTCAAGCACCCACTTTTCCACCGTGATCAGGTGCCGGTTTGGCTGCAGCGTGGCCTCGTATGACTTGGCCTGTGATTCAAGCCCGGTTGTGGTCCTTCCCTCCTCGGCCTTGTCGATAAAAACCTTGTAGTAGGAATGGCGGTCATTTTCAGGATTGTCTATCTCCGCATCGGCCCCGACGAAGCGGAAATTATACTTTTCAGGCCGCTTGTAGGGGTCGCCGGCGTCAACTCCTCCGTCAGGGGTTGTTGCGCATCCCGCGATGAGGGATATTAATAACAGTACCGAGAGCCGGGACACGGCCTTTTTCATTGTGCACCTCTGAAGTATATGATATACGGAGCATCGTAATCTTCTTTTATGGACTCTACGATAATATAGCCTTTCTTGTCAATCATCTCGCTGAACGTCATGGCCCGATCGCCCACCGCGTCAATGGTTTTTATGATATAACCGAGCGGATCGGTAATCGACACCCTGATCGCGCCGCCCTTCGGTCCGCGAATCTCGAACCGCTCCTTCACCCGCACATCATGGCTGATCCTGAAATAGTCCTTGTCGCCCCTCGACGAGGTATAACCGGTGACGGAGGCTCCTTTGATCTGCCCCGCCTGCGCAATTTCATTGTTCGGCTCCCGCTCATGGCCCTCCCTGTCGCCGAGCGGGGCAACGGTCAGCACATACTCGCCATCGGGGAGCTTCTCCCCTGTCTTTGCCGTTATTGTTATATAGAAGCTTCCTGCTGCAAAATAATTCGGGTACACTTCCTTCTTGCCCCTGCCGCCACTATTGCATTCCGTGATCTTTTCCCGGTCATTCCCCTGGATCGCCAGCATGACGTCCATGTCCTCGGGAGGCTTCAGCTCAATCCTGAAAAAGGAGGGACCGTCCATTCCCTCGTACAGAAACATATCAATGTCGTCCTTTGTATTGATCCGTCCCGTTATAATATTGTTTTGAATTACATTGCACCTTTCGGGGTCCCCGTTTGGCTCGATCTCAACCCCTGCATCGTGCTCTCTGAGGGTGGCGGCCAGTCGATAGGGCTCTTCATGGCTGGCGGTATATCCTTTTGACCACACGAGGACATAATAGCTCCCTGATTTTTTAATCCCCGCCCCTGATATCGATTCAGGCTCGTCAGGACCTCCGTTATCGGTTTCCGCCAGGAGGTTTCCCCCTGAATCATAGAGGGCCATGACCGAATTTATGCCGATCACCCCTGAAAGCGACAGGTCCAGGAGCCGGGTCTCATCCTGCTTCAGCGAGATATCCAGCACGAACCAGTCCTCTTCGCGGTGGAGGGTGTCCCCTTCCTCATTGAGCCTGTTGTAGGCGGGTGAATAATAGCCGGTAATCCCGCCATCCGCGCTCAGGGTGTCCGCATCGTCCCTCGAGTCGTTCGGTTCCGATTCTTCCGAGACAGCATCCCTCATCTTCAGCGTTAATTCATAGGGGATCTCCCTGTTCGGTTTTTTGGCATCGCGGTCGCTCTGCAGAATCTCGATGTAATAGGTGCCCGGCGCCACGGAAAGGTTTGCCAGCCGTTCCGGTGAGGATTTCCGGTTATCATCGACATATTTCAGGAGCCGCGGCTCCTCTTCCCCGCGCCAGATTTTGAAGGCCAGGTTGATCCCCTTGACACCCGAGACCTGGATGTCGATGGCCCCCCTGCCCTCTGAAGAGTAGATGTAAAAATCACGGTCGCCGGGCCCGCCCATGTACCCGAGATGCGACGCGTCCACCGTAACCGCGCCCGCAGTGGAGAATGAATTATTCGGTTCCTTCTCCATGACACCTCTGCTCTTGCAGGAGGGTATCACCGCGAGGTGCGCGAAAAAGAGCAGTACGATCACGATATTCTTCATTTGATTGCCCGGAAGCGAAATGATAGAATCACTCCATTTTATCTGTAATATCGGAAATGGATTGACTGATATTGTTACATCCCTGCATAACACAAATCTGATACGCCGGTGACGGTCGATTGTCAAACAGAATTTATGCGGATCGATTGAAATATGTCCCAACGAGCACGAACCATTTCCCTCCTCATTGAAAAGCCCCTCTACGGCGGGTATTCCCTGGGCCGCCTTGACGGCAAGGCCGTCCTGGTCCCCTATACCGCTCCCGGCGAAGAAGTCCTGGTGCGCATAACCGAAGACAAAAAAGATTATTCCCTCGGCGCGGTTGAGACCATCGTCAGCCGGTCCGGTTCCCGTATCGAGCCCGCGTGCCCTTTCCATGAGCAATGCGGCGGCTGCTGTTACCAGCACCTCTCATACGATTGCGAGCTTCAATTCAAGAAAATCATACTTCTTGACTGCATGGCGAGAATGGCCGGGATGGATGCGGCTGAACTGCCGGAGATCGCCATTGCCGCCGGCGACCGGTTCAATTACCGGAGCCATGCCACGCTGAAGGCCGGCAGCGACGGCCAGGGCTTTTACCGGAAAGGATCGAACGAGCTGATCCCGCTTCACGGCCACGGCTGCCTCCTCCTGGCCCCTGAATTGAACAGGTGGATTGACGACAATCAGCAGGCCCCCGGCGGATTCCGGATTGCGGCTGATTCGACCGGACGCGTCATCAGCTCGCGGGAACCCGGGCCGGTGGTGAGGGACACCGCCGGGGGGCTCACGTTCATGCGGGGGATACAGCAGTTCTTCCAGGCCAACCGGATCCTCCGCGGACGGATGATGGAGATCGTAAAGGAGTACGCCGGCATCGACCGGGCCGGGTCATTCATTGACATCGGGTGCGGCGTGGGATTTTTCACCCTCGCGCTGGCCGGAACATCAGGGAACGGCTTCGGGATCGACATCAACAGCGAGAGCATCAGGTGGGCACGGCAGAACGCGATTGATAATAGTATTGAAAATGTGCGGTTCCAGGCGATGCCTTCCGCACGCATCCATCCGGGCCGCATGCGGCCCGGTCTGGTCGTGATCGACCCTCCCCGGGCCGGCATCGACAGGAAAACGCGAAGCACGATCCTGGCCATGGAACCGGACGCGATTGTGTACGTCTCCTGCAATCCGTCCACCTTTGCCCGCGATGCGAAGGATTTCATTATGGGAGGCTACCGGCTTGACAGGATGTCCCTGATCGACATGTTTCCCTGCACCCACCATATCGAAGTCATATCGCGGTTCGCCCGGCGGCAGGTCAGACAGGGCGCCGGAGAACGTACTTCCTGAACCATTCGGCGATCCTCCTGAACAGCCGGATGACCCAGAGCCGCGCTTTTTCAAGCCCGTGCGCCTGGAGGTAGCGCTTCTCATTTTCATAGCGGCCGACCTCCGTCACGGTGAGCTCCTTCCGGGTCAGGTTCTCGTCCGCCTCGATGAGCAATTTATCGATGTCGGTAAGTGCCGGGACGACGCGGCATTCCACCTCCGACATGCCGAGCGCCTTGCAGGCCTCGAGCCTCCTGAACCCGGCAAGAAGCTCCCTGGATTCAGTAATAGTGATAGGATTCAGCAGTCCGTATTTGCTGATGGATTCCATGAGGTCAGCAATATCGCCGATCTCGTTGCGTATCCGGTAGTTAACGATGATGTCTTCAATCCGTACCTTCACTGCCTCACTCCCCGTATTACAATCTTGTTGCGCCCCGTCACGACGGCGCCCCGAGCATGCTGACCGGCACGCGCCCGGTCACATGCGGCCATAGAGCATCATATTGAGCAGGCGCGATACAAAATAAGCGCCGATAAAAAGAAAAAACGGCAGCGATCCGAAAATCCCTATGAATTCGCTCTGCCTGACGATCCCCTTTTCAAATACCTTTTTGCCGAAGTGGTTGAAATGATACCATTTCGGGTCCCTGCTCCGCTTATATATGCTTCTGAATATGAAGATTTTTACGCACAGCAGCAGCAGCGTGATAAATCCCGACAGCAGCCAGAAGAAGAATTTCAGATTCAGCTGCCGGACCAGGTCAGGCCGCGTCAGCGATATCGTGATCAGCGCAAGTGCGATCCCCATATTGAGGAACACCGTGGCGATAAACCAGAAAAAGTATAATGGCTTCTTGTTCTTGATAAAAAGGGCAATGATGACGGCATGGAGCGTGAAAGACGTCAGCAGGCAGAAAAATAAGGTGTAAATTAACATAGAAAAAGGATACCCCGAAAAATATTTAAAACCACTGCCTGGAAATGTCAAGAAGATTAAGCACGGATGGTGCGCCGGGAGCATGAAAATGGCGCCGCAGGGCGCCATCAGTCTGTTGCAATCCTTATTCGGTACCGGAAGGGTTCAATCGACCCTGGTTTTTGATTCGATATACTTTATGATATCACGGGCGCGGCGGTTTGAACGGTCGGCATCGAGGGCCCGCTCCGCGTAGCTCCGCGCTTTCGCCATGTTTTCATGCCGGTAATACAATTCCGCGAGCGCCACGCAGGCGCCGGGATGCTGCGGGTTGATGTCCAGCACCTTGAGGAGATAGTCCCGAGCGGCCGTATCGTCGGGATCAGCGGCCCTGTAGTGAAAGACCCCGAGATAGTAGTTCATCAGCTCTGATTTCGGGTAGATGGCGAGGGCCTCTTTGCATACCCGGATCCCCTCGCGGCGGTACTGGTCCCTCATCTTCACGGGCACGAAGGATTCATATACCTCCCTGTAGCGGATCTCGGCGATGCTCCTGAGCAGCAGGAATTTGTCCTCGTTGTCATAAAGGAAATTAATGTCACGGTACCCCTCCTGCAGCTCCCGCAGGGCAAACTGCTCAAGGCCCTGCTTCATGTATACCATCCCCAGCGCGAGGTGCGCTGCGGGGTTGTTCTTGTCCATCTTCAGCGATGTTTTGTATTCCCGGATCGCCTCACCCTGGCGCCCGGTGCTGTCATAGTAATCGCCACGGGCCTTGAAGATATAG
The DNA here is from genome assembly GCA_963827275.1 of uncultured Spirochaetota bacterium. Lineage (GTDB taxonomy): Bacteria > Spirochaetota > UBA4802 > UBA4802 > UBA5550 > RBG-16-49-21. The sequence goes on along the minus strand of CAWHAA010000006.1, from coordinate 125,424 downwards.
GAATATCTGGCATCCTCCTCTTCCGCCCTGCGGATCACGCGGTCGCCCACCGAGCTGAGCCTGAAATTGCCATACCCTACCAGGACATCCCCGAAAGAAGCGCTTTTGAATATCGTGCGGACCTTCATCTTCGCGACGATCAGGTTTTTATCATTGATTACGTACAGGGTGTCGCCCTCGTGGATTCCCTCGGCGCTGTAGAGGCGGACCGTCGCCTTGCTCTTGTCCTGCGCCCTCCCGAAAAGGTCCGTGGCATCAAATTCGTCCTTCGAGGAATATGATATGATCTTTCCTTTCAGCACAGCGTACCACCCCTCGCGGTCGGTCATGGTATAGAAGACCTTCATTTTCTCCGCGCCCTTTTCCATTATCATATTGGCGCGCGCGGGGGCGCAGAGGACGCAGAGCAGGCCGATGGCAACCAGTGACTGTTTCATTTCGATAACAACCTCAGCGGGTTAAGGGGAGTGACATATTTGCGTATCTCAAAATGCAGGTGCGCGCCGGTCACCGCGCCGGTCATGCCCGATCGCGCGATATCCTCCCCGCGCTTGACGCGGGTATCCCCGGAAACGAGGTTCTTGCTGTTGTGCGCGTACACCGTTATGTATCCGCCGTCATGACGCACGATGACGACATTCCCGTACCCGGTCTTCCACCCGCTGAATATCACCCTGCCGTCAGCGGCGGCGCGCACCTTCATGCCGACATTTGCGCTGATATCTATGCCGCAATGGAACTGACGCTTTCCGTTCAGCGGGTCTTTACGGGTGCCGAATCCCGACGTAATTCTTCCGCGAAGCGGCCAGATGAATCCCTTCAGCGAGGCGATCATTCCCTGCCGGCCACCCTTCTTAACGGATGCGACCTGCCGTTGCACGGCCGGCTCCTTCGCGTCCGGCAGGAATATCCTCTGCCCCGGCCGTATAACCCCGCGTGTGAGTCGGTTGTGAGAGATAATGATCCTTCCCTTCATGTTGTATCGTTTGGCGATCTTTGAAACATTGTCGCCTTTTTTGACCTCGTAGAAAATCCCTTTTCGTGTCGGCACCTGTATCGTCCGCCCCGGCTTCAGCATATCGGGGTCGTTAAGTTCATTGATGCCTATTATAATGTGGGGATGGACGTTAAAACGCTTTGCTATCTTCCAGAGGTTGTCGTTCTTCTTTATTCGGTACCGGTTCAGGTGCCACCGCCGGTCTTTCTGCTTGAGGCGCTCAAAGCCCCCGTTACCGAGGCCAGAGACCCGTTCGCCGCCCGCGCTCTGCCCTCTTTTCCCATACTCGATAACGGCGTCGTCAAAGGCGTCATTGTATATGATCTTTCCCGTGACTTCATCGTCTGCCGCCTCTTCTTCATCTTCATCGCTGTCAGACGGCGGGACATCCGAGTCCATCTCTATCCCGTGTATTATGATCGCGTCCTCAAGCCTGACAGGGTCGTTTTCATCCGCAGATGATGCAAAAACGTCGTAAAGAAAAACCGACCCTGCCGCGCAGAGCAGAACAATAGCGGCGATAAGGATATACTTTTTCATAGTAAAGAAATCGGTATTTCAGTCGATTATCTTTACATTTATACGCCGGAATTGCCTGAAACAGGCGGCATTCCGCGGTCTATTCGTTCTTGTCGAACGCGGCAACGACGAGCACCTGGAGCTCATGGCTGCCCCGGGTGGTCCGGTTTAAATACACGTTATGAGACGACCCCGTACGAAGCGCGTCTATGCCGTAGGCATAGTCGATGAAAAGCGGCAACAGGTTGCCGACAAGGAGCGAGAACCCGCACGAAACGCTGGAATAGAGCGTCCGCGGATACCCCCGGTATCCCAGCCTCTGGTAGCCTATAAGAGCGCCGGTACCGAACGCGATCACGCCCTCGCGCTGGCCGATGACCTCGTTCTTTTTCGGCATGTAGAGAAGGTTGAACCCCGGCTGTATCCTCATGCCCCAGAAGGGGATCGGGATGCCGAGCTGGAGGCGGCCGATCAGGTAGAGATTGTGATAGAATTCCGTGTCGAAATAACCCGGCATGACCGCGTGGTCCTGCTGCAGGTAGCCGATATGCTCCGCGTTGTTCCGGTCGACGTTCTTGAAATAGCCGCCGTAAAAATCGAACTGGAGATTGTAATCGCCCTTGAAGTTGTAATAGAGCCCCGCGTTGAAATAGACCCGGTGGGTGTCCTTGACCCTCGACCGGTACCAGACGCCCTGCGTGGTATGGGGCTCAATGGGTGGCAGCCAGATATTGTTATACTTCTCCCGGAAGAAGACCCGGTCATAATCGTACCAGGTCCCGTACCCCACTCTCCGCGCGTAGTTGTATTCCGCGCGGAACAGGTACCCGTGCCTCACGCGGTTCAGGTCCTTCTCCTGGAGGTCGGAAAGTATGATTTCAATGCCCGGTTTCAGCTGCCAGTGCCTTTTCGGCACATTCACGTACTTGTGGAGGTTCTCGGTCAGCATCGGGAAATGGTAAAAGTGATAGGAGGGATGGAAAAACACCCTGGCCGACAATATGCGGAGAAAGTTATACTGGAAGAACGCGCCCACGCCGACATTGTTCCCGCCGATGGCGCGGCGGACGTCTTCATACCCGCGGTTATAGGACCGCCATGATGAGTAGGTGGAGTGTTCGATAATCGGTTTGATCCCGGCATAGATCCTGTCGGTCTTCGCCCCGAAGATGGCCGTAATCCTGGTGGTGGTGACGCTTACATGCGCGTACAGGTCCGGGTTCTTGAAATTATCGCCGAACCAGTAATAGGCGAACAGCGGCGACCATTCGTTGGTGCCCTTGCTGAACGGATTGTCGATGCCGATGGCGAGTACGTGGTTGTACTCCTGCTTTTGTTCTTTCGGGGTGCGATAATCCCCGTCAGGCGAGAACGGGTCAGCGAATGCGGATGAACCGAAGGGCGATGCAAAGACCATGATGATAATCGACAGCGCTAAACGTTTCATACATTGTCCCCCACTATGCCGGATACCGGGCGATGACAAGCACGCGCCGGCTTGAACCACGGAGCCATACCTGCCCCCGCGAGAGGACGGGGGCATCATGATTTATCCATTGCATGTCACGAGGTAAATTGCAAGCAAAAAATTGGATTAACGGAACGGGACGTCTCCCTGCTGCGTCACTTCTTCACGTGGTGTTTGAATCGCCAGTCGATCTTTTTCGTGTTGAGGTACTTCTCGAATTCCTTCAGCGATGAAAAATAGAGCAGATAGGGAGAATCAAAATATTCGCACTCCTCCTCGATGTTGCCGTGATTGCGGCATATCTCGGGGCGGTGGTGGTACATCAGGCATTCGTTTTTCGGGCCGAGGTTTTCGCATACGCCCCTGAACTCGACATGCCATTTCCTGTCGTGGTCAACGAACACGTGCACGTCTTTATGGAGCAGCCACCACCTGATATTGTCGTAATCGGTCTTCGTTGTGGGCCTGTCGATCTCGATGGCGACATAGCGGCAGCAGCTTCCGCCGCAGTCGGCACAGGGCGGCAGGAATGATGTTTCAGGTTTTTTCATGGTACACTCTCGTCCTTGTGAATCAGGAAACCTGACAAGGAATACAACCTGATATTTCGATGTCCACTTATTTTTTTTAAAATCCGTGCGCGCGGCTCTTTATTGCATTGCCCGGCTAATGTACGGGAGCAGGTCCGATGACCTGAGAAGGTCTGTGTCGCGCTCTGCGCGGCAGAGGTCTGCCGCCCTCCCGTGAATATGCGCGCCGTATGATGCCGCGACAAGCGGTGTGAAGCGCCGGAGCAGCAGGGCCCCGATGATCCCCGAGAGCACGTCCCCGGACCCCGCGGCGGCCAGCGAAGCGCTCCCGGTCGTATTGATGAAACTGCGCGCTGCGTCCGAGACGATGGTTGCGGGCCCTTTCAGCAGCGCCGCGCAGCCAAGCCGCCCGGCCAGGCTTCCCGCAGCGTGGAGGCGGTTTTTCCTGATCTCGTCCACCGGGACACCCAGAAGCCGCGAGGCCTCCATGAAATGCGGGGTCACAACCATATCGGCACCGGTTACTGCGCCGCCTCCTTCAAGGCATGCGGCAAGATGAAAGAGCCCGTCGCCGTCTATCAGGACCCGCCTGATTCCATGTCTGCCGGCCGAAGTGATCGCCGCCTCAAACACTGCACGGGCCGGCACGGTGCGCCCCATCCCCGGCCCGATCACGAGGGCGTCGTAGTTGCCTGATCCCAGCAGTGCGTCCAGCGCGTCTGCGGGCCCGTCCTTACCCGTTCCATCCGTCCATGGCAGGGAGAGGGTCATTAATTCCGGAATTTTACCCGCGACAACCGCCCGCGCGCTGTCCGTCGTCATGAGCGTCGCCAGCCCGACGCCGGTTTCAAACGCGGCGCCGGCCGCAAGGAGCGCCGCCCCTTCCATACCGTCAAAGCCGCCTATGATGAGAAGATGTCCCCGCTCCCCCTTATGGGTGTCCGGGCGCGACCGGTAGTCAGACTCGATCTCCCTGATCGAATGCCACGCGAAGAAGTCATCATCGATGAGCTCGTTGGCGAGCGACGCGGATTCCGTCAGGGCCCGGGGGAAGCCGATATCCGCGACATGCAGGTCGCCGGCAAATTCCTTGCCGGGGTAGGTCACGAGCGAGAGTTTCGGCAGGCCGATGGTCACCGTCATGTCTGCCACCACCGCCTCCCCCTCGGGCGCGGCGCCGTCGGAGCCGAGGCCGCTGGGGATATCCACGGAAACGACATAGGCGTCTGAATCATTGATCAGCCGTATCGCACCGGCCGCCGCTCCGCGCGCCTGACCGGAGGAGCCCGTTCCCAGGAGCGCGTCCACGACGCAGTCGTACCGGTCGAGGTCAATATCGCCGGCGTCCGCCATGCCGGTTATGGTGATGCCGGAATTTTTACAGAGGTCATGGTACGTGCGCGCTGTTTCACTGATTTTATCCGCGGTCCCCGCGAGAAAGACGTCGGCCCGGATGCCTGCGTTGGCGAGATAATACGCGGCGACGAAGCCGTCGCCGCCGTTGTTGCCCGTGCCGGCGAATACCGCTGCGCTCCCGGCCCACGGGCACCGTTCAACGATACGGTCGGCGACCGCCTTTCCCGCGAGCCCCATGAGCACCGCGGCGGGCATCCCCCGCTCCCGGATTGCGATACGGTCAATCTCCTGCATCTCGAGTGCGGTTACGGCCTTCATGCGCCTACTCCCATTTTAGAATTTCGACGCCGCCTTTCATAATATGGTAGGAATAGATCTTCCCCGAATTGTCAAGGATGATCTTCGCGTAATAGTCGCGCTTGCGCTCCATCTCCAGGTACACGTTGTTGACCACCGTCCCGTCAAGGTTGGCCACTTCGAACTTGACGTTCCCGTCGCTCACGTTCCACAGGTAGATGTATTTATCGTCCATTATATCGAGCAGGACGTTCTTGGGGTCAGGAATCTCCATAATGGTTTTATCGACCTTGCCCTGATCGATCGAATATTCGAATATCTTGATATATTTGAGACGCAGACCCTGGTAAAATGAAACCGATATGAGGAGGCGCTCTCCGTCGGAGAACGCCCTGATATTGTCGATTTTCCCTTCAAAAACATTCTCCTCGTCCCGTTCCTTGAATTCCAGCGTGTTCAGGGTTATCAGGCGCTCCCGCGTTTTGCCCTTGAAGCGGAAGATGCTCCATGAATCGGTCGACCGCGATATGACGAACAGCCTGTCGCTTGAATCGATATAGATGCGCTCGATATGCGAAAACGGCGTGTCCGTCGCTCCCTTCTGACCGAGCGTATATTGCAATTCGCCGTCCTTGTTGAATACGACGATATAGGATGGCGCGAAATCGATGCTGTTCCCGCCGCCCGACCTGTCCTTTTCGTTGTCCCGTATCCGGGAGAATTTATTCTGTATATACAGGTTGTCGTCATCATCCATCGCGACGAACCCCAGGCTGCCGAAGTTGAAATTCTCCGCCGGGATGTCCCCGGTTTTCATCTTCTTGACCGGCCCGATGATCAGCTTCACATCGCCGTTCGGTTTCATGACCTGTACGCGCCGCAGTTCATCGTCCGTTACGCAGATCAGGCCGCTGAGAACGCTGACCCCGATCGACAGGTTCTCAAGACCGTACTCGTCGGTGGTGACCACCGCCTGCCCGATCCCGGAGCCGTTCGGTATGAAAGCAAACCTCTTTGAACCGAGTGTGGTTGATTTCCAGAAGGAACAGCCAACAAGGGTGACGGCCGTTACCATCAGGACCGATAGGATCCTCTTCATATCGCCTCTTCATCAATTGACGCTCTGCCGGAGCGCGCCGCGCCGCGACGGGCACATCCTCGCGCCATGGCCCCGCTCTCCTGCATAAAACGATTAGAATCAACCGCATATTTATTTTCAAGAGAATTTTAACGGTTGTTTATTAAAATTCGCATATGGCCATAAAATCCGGGCACGCTTTCCCCCGCCCGTTATTCGCCTTGACAAAAAACCATGCCTGAAAAAATGTTAATTCAATCCTACTGTATAAACGTGGGTGCGCATATTCCCACGCCAGAGTGCTGCGGCGGGCGGTGCGCCCGGATTAACAACAGTGAGAGCTATTTCCCGGCTCGCATCACACCAGAAGGCCGGTGGGAAGCCCGGACGGGGCATATCGGCCGCGGATGAATGTATGCGGGGGATGAATTGAACTATCATATTATCAGAATGAGAGGTGCATGATGGATTTTAAACTGACCGAAGAGCAACAGATGCTCAAGGATATGCTGCGTCAATTTGCCGAGAAGGAATTGAAGCCGAAAGCGGAACACTACGACCGGACGCACGAATTTCCCATGGAGCATGTCAAGAAGCTCGGCGAGATGGGGATCATGGGCGTCGTCTACCCGGAAAAATACAACGGGGCCGGCATGGACTATGTGAGCTATGCCATCGCGGTCGAAGAGGTCTCGCGGGGCGACGCGTCCGCGGGCGTCATCGTTTCCGCCCACAATTCGCTCTGCCTCTCTCCCATAAATTATTTCGCCTCCGAGGAGCTGAAGCAAAAGTACCTCACCAGGCTCACCACCGGCGAATATATCGGCTGCTTCGGCATCACCGAGCCGGAAGCCGGTTCTGACGCCTCGGGCACAAAGACAACGGCCGAGCTTAAAAACGGCACATGGATACTTAACGGATCAAAGAACTTCATCACCAACGGCGGCCCGGCGCAGGTCGCGGTCGTTACCGCGGTCACCGACAAGGGGATCGGGCACAAGGGACTGAGCTTCTTCCTGATCGAGAAAGGCACCCCGGGCTTCAGCGTTGGCAAGACCGAGGACAAGCTCGGGATATGCGCCTCCTCCACGACGGAGCTGGTGTTCGACAACTGCGCGATACCCGAAGGCAACATGGTCGGCAAGCGCGGCGAGGGCTTCAAGATAGCGATGCACACCCTTGACGGCGGGCGGGTCGGCATCGCGGCGCAGGCGGTGGGTATCGCCCAGGCGGCCCTCGACGCAGCGGTCGTGTACGCCAAGGACCGGAAACAGTTCGGAAAGTCCATCTCCGACTTCCAGGCCATCCAGTGGATGATCGCCGATATGGCGACCGAAATCGAGGCGGCGCGCCTTCTCGTATACCAGGCAGCCACCCTGATCGGCACCGGCGACCGCCAGCGCTATTCCAAGTACGCGGCCATGGCCAAACTGTACGCGTCCGAAATGTCGCACCGCGTGACGCACAAGGCCATACAGATCTTCGGCGGATACGGATACGTGAAGGACTACCCGGTCGAGCGTCATTACCGCGACTCCCGCATCACCGAAATTTACGAGGGGACGTCTGAAATTCAGCGGCTTGTCATAGCAAGCAGCGTTCTGAAGGAATACTAGGAGTCAGCCCGGGAGCATCCGGGGAGAGTAACCGGCAGCAGCATTCTCCTCGGCAGCAACGGAATGCCGCAGATGACCGGAAACATGGAAGCATGCCGCTGTTTATTATTCGCATAATAAATAGTGGATTGACAGAATAACGGCACCGCGTTATTCATGAATAACTTCACTGTTTCCGCGCCTCTGCGGCATTTTTATTTTACCCTTACGAGGTCACTCATGAAAACAAAAATAACACAGCTGTTCGGGATAAAGTATCCCATCGTCCTGTCGGGCATGAGCTGGATCAGCACGCCCGAGCTGGTCGCCGCGGTCGCCAACGCGGGCGGCCTGGGCATCCTGGCCACGGGCATCCTGAAAGCGGAAGAGACCCGCGAATATATTCAACGCACTAAAAAGCTGACAAAGAACCCTTTCGCGGCAAACGTCACCCTCTATTTTCCGGGATCGGACAAGAACGCGAAGGTCATCATCGACGAGAAAGTCCCTGTGGTCAACTACGCCCTCGGGAAAGGCGACTGGATCTGCAGGGAGGTGCATGCCTACGGCGGCAAGGTGATCGCGACGGTCACCACCCTGAAGCACGCCCTCGCCGCGCAGAAAGACGGCGCTGACGCGCTCATAGTGACCGGCCACGAAGCCGCCGGCCACGGCGGGGCGGTCACCTCGATGGTGCTGATCCCCAGCATTGTCGACGAGGTGAAGATCCCCGTCATAGCAGCCGGCGGTTTCGCCGACGGCCGCGGCCTGGCGGCCGCACTCGTCCTCGGCGCGGACGGCATCTCCATGGGCACCCGCTTCATGAACTCGGTTGAAAGCCCGGTCCATGCCGGACAAAAAGCAAAGAGCAGCGAGTGCGATCCCTACAATACGATCTACACCAACAAGGTCGACGGTCTCCCCGCCCGGTTCATGAGGACCAAAGGATCGGAGCGGCTTATGAACAAAAAAATGAACCCCTTCACGGCGCTGTTCATGTCGCGGAAGATAGCCAAGCTCCTGGGATTCCCGTGGCTCAAGCTCTTTATCGGAATACTGTTGATGGGCTTCAAGAAATCGTTCCAGATGGCGCGCATGGCGATCGGTTTCGAGGCGTTCAAGGTCGGGACGATTGACGGCGACAACGTCAAGGGCGTCCTCCCCATCGGCCAGATTACCGGGATCATCCATGATACCCCGACGGTAAAACAGATCATCGAGCGCATCGCCAAAGAAGCGAAGGAAGCCCAGAAGGTCCTGACATCAAAGATGTAATCCCCTTCAACAGTGAAATGTTCCCGGCACACCGTCACGCGCGGGTGCCGGGAACATCAATCAACCCGAACCAGTCCCGTATTTTGATTGACTTTCCCTGACAGTGTATGTATTATTATGAAATTACATGAGTTCATGATTGTTATTGCATATTCGCGGCCATCCCGAGCACTGCGTGGTGACCAGTGACATCGATGGCGCAGACTAAAAGCATGAAAGATATGAGGGATATATCCATACGCTATCGGAGAGCAAGCAGGCTGCTTTCGCTTCGCTCCTCCCAATGCAAGTATATATAACGGCCAACCATAGAATAAGGAGGTAAATAAACATGGGCATACTCAAAGATACAGGTGAAACCATAATCAAGTTCGGCGAGATCCTTGTCAACAAGACCGAGGAGTTCGCCAGGCTTGGAAAACTGAATGTCGAGATCAAGCGTTTCCAGATAGACCAGGGAGTCGCGGAAAAAGACCTCGGCAGGTACGTCATATCGAAAATTGAAAGCGGCGCGCCGTCGCTTGAGCTCACTGACCCCAGGGTAAAGGAGCTCCATGACAAGGTAATGACATTGAAGAGCAAGGTTGAAGAAAAGAGAGCGGAGATAGAAAAAGTGAAGGAAGAGTCGAAAGCAAAGATGGATATGAAATCTGAAAAAAAACCTGACAGCGGCGCCCAGTAATTATGGCCGTCACCTCTAAAAGAATCATCGCATACATCAACGCACGGGCCGCGGATTTTACCAGAAAAGACATCGTCGACGCGCTGACAAGTCCGCACGGCGAAAAAAACAGGAAACGAAAGGGAAAACGCGGGGGCGGCCCGGGCCAGGAACGCGACATAGCGGTTATCGACGAGACCCTTGGCGCCCTCGTTGCCACCGGCCTGGCCCGGAAAAAAAGGGACCACTACGTAAGGGTACACTCACTGACCGTCGAGGGGAATATTCGCGTCAACAAAACGGGCAATGCCGCGCTCAAAGCGGTCGACCTTGAAATAATGGTTAAAAAGGACGATACGGTCGGCGCGCATGACAACGACCTGGTCACTGTCAAAATCATCGATGTCAGGGAAGGCAGTATTTTCGGCGCGGTCGAAAAGATCATCCGCCGTGAAAAGAGCGATTACTACGCCAGGGCGGTGCACGTGACCCGCGACGCGGTCATCTACAATCTCCTGGACGTGCCGGGCGGGATGGAGGTGTCCGCGCCGCGGACCGCCGCCGATGTGGAAAAGGGAGACATGGCCTTTGTCCGTCTCGAAGAGGGGTTGCATCAAAAACGCCAGCGGTGCGCGGTCATCGCCACGTTCCCCCCCGACGACGAAGCCCAGGACCTCAACAGGATCATCGTCAAGCACTCCCTCCCCTCCCCGCACGGCGACTACCCCGAGCTTTCCGGCTCGTGCGGCATCACGCCCGACGCGGGCAAGAGAAAGGACTACACCGGGCTCTTCACCGTCACCATCGACAGCGAAAGTGCCAAGGACTTTGATGACGCCATATCCATAGAAAAAAAAGGCGACCGCTACACCGTCTATGTCCATATAGCGGACGTGTCATCCTACGTGCGCAAGAACTCCGAGCTCGACCGCGAGGCGCTGAAGCGGGGCACGAGCTACTACCTGGGCAACAGCGTTATCCCCATGCTCCCGGAGGCCCTTTCCAACGACCTCTGCTCGCTGCGGGAGGGCGTTGACCGGCTCACGATGTCGGTGGAGATGGACATCGACCGCAACGGGGCGGTAAAGAGCCATCGCATATCGCGCGGCACTATACGCGTCGACCGGAGGCTCACCTATAACGGAACTGACGACATCCTTGCCGGCGCCGATACCGGCCCTCTTGGCACGTCGGTGAAAATGATGTACGAACTGGCCATGCTCCTGCACCGGCGCCGCATCGAGCAGGGGAGCCTGGAGCTCAACCTCACCGACCAGTCGCTTATTTACGAGAACAACGTCGTCACCGACATACAGTATATAGAGCGGCTCAAGAGCCACCTGCTGGTGGAGGAATTCATGCTCTGCGCGAATGTGACCGTGTCGCGCTTCATCCGGGAAAGCGGCATCCCGTCGCTCTACCGCAACCATGAGGAGATAGACCCCGAATCCCTCGCGGAGCTGAAGGATTTCCTGAAGCTGCTCGGCATCCAGTTCAAGACGACCGGCAACACCGCCGCGAACGTCCAGAAGGTGCTCGCCCAGGTCGCGGGCAGGGAGATCGAGCACGTGGTGAACCTGGTCATCCTGAAATCGATGATGCAGGCCTATTACGGGGCGCTTCCTGACGGGCATTTCGGCCTCGGATTCAAGGACTATACGCACTTCACCTCGCCTATCCGGCGGTACCCCGACCTTATCGTCCACCGCTGCTTAAAAAGCATTCTCGACCGCGCGAAGCAGCCCTATTCTACCGAGGAGATCATCACCATCGGCGACCGGAGCTCCGAAATGGAGCGGGTCGCCCAGAGCGCGGAGCGCGACTTCAGAAAGCTCAAGACCTGCCGGCTGATGATGGACCGCGTGGGAGAGGTCTTCAACGGCGTCGTGAGCGGCGTCAGCAAGTACGGCTTCTACGTCACCCTGACCGAGATGCCCATCGACGGCATGGTGCCCCTCTGGGCCCTTACCGACGACTTCTACCTCGTCAAGGAGGACGAGCACACGGTCATCGGCAGGCGCCACGGCAGGAGGTTCAGGATGGGCGACCGTGTCAGGGTCAGGCTGACCGTGGTGGAGATCGACAGGATGATCATAGATTTCGAGCCGGTATAGCCATGGGGGGGCGGTACATCATACACCACCAGCCGGAGCCGCCGGCGTACTATGACATCATCCTTGACCGCGGGGACATCCTGGTCGCCTTTCGCATCGCACAATTCGACATGATGGCCCTCAAGGACGGCACCGAGGTATCGGCGGAGCTTGTCAGGGCCGATGAAAAGAGCGGCACCCCGCTGGACCGGCCGGTTCCGTGCGACAGCGGCACGGTCAGCGTCTACGATGCCGGCTCCTTCGGCATCGAGATGTGGGGCGACCCCGTCATCGTTCTTAACGTCATCGGTGGTATCTTCGCCGGCACGTTTCATATTTTGAAATCAAAGGAAGCTTTCAGTTTCCGCTATATCCGCAGCAGGACGGCCAAAAAGACACGATCATAATGGGTCGAGGCCATCCCGCTCGTCCGCCTCGTATAATCCCGATCTCATCTTTTCTTTTAATGAATCGGGATTGACTCGGCAAGACCGGCGATAGATGGCAGGATGCCTGCATGCCGCGACAGGATGTCGCGAAAAGGCATGCCCTCCGTGTCGCCTTCTCGCGGCATGGCACCCGACCCACTCTTATTTTCAATTTATTCTATTTCAAGTATATGATCACTGATAAAAATATTTCTTGAATGAAATCCCTGTCCTGATAAAAAATGCATTATTTATACGAGGTGGACAGATGAAGATCGAAGCTAAAAAGCCCGGGGCGCCATTCAGGAAAGATGATACGGTGATCCTCTTTACGCCGGAACGGGAGGGGTCGAAAAAGCCTTCCGCGCTTCCGGCGGGATTTTCCTACATCGGCGAACGTCTCGACCTTTCCTATTTCAAGGGCAAGCAGGCGGAAGTGATATTCGCGCCGTTTGCGGACAAGCCGACCGTGATACTGTGCGGTACCGGCAAGCACGCGGACACGGACCCCGAGTCACTGCGGCGCTGCGTCACCGGCGCGGTCAGCCTGTGCAGGGAAAAATCCATACCCAAAGTCCACGTGGTGGTCCCGGAGGTCCGGGGCATCGAGAACGCCTTGGTGCTCCAATCGCTCGCCGAAGGGCTCTGCCTCTCGAACTACAGCTTTGACCGGTACAAGACGAAGAAAAATGGCAACGGAAAGTCCCTGATTGAATCGGCTATATTTTATACCGCCGCGCAAAACGCGGCTTCGATTATAAAAAAGACCTCGACCATATGCCGCAACACGCTCCTCTGCCGCGACCTCATCAACGAGATCAGTGAAAAATGCGACTCGCGTGGCATGGCCCGGGAAGCAAAGGCGCTGGCGCGGATCCCCGGCGTGAAATGCACCGTGTATGGGAAAAAAGAGATCGAAAAAATGAAGATGGGGCTTCTCCTCGCCGTGAACAAGGGCAGCTCAAAGCCCCCCATGCTGGTGGTGCTTGAATACCGGGGCGGCAAACCCGGAGCGAAGCATTTCGCCGTTGTCGGCAAGGGCATCACCTTCGATTCGGGCGGCATGAACCTCAAGCCGTCAGGCCACATTGAAGACATGCGGACCGACATGGCTGGCGCCGCGGCGGCGCTCTACGCGCTCAAGACGGCCGCCGAGCTCAGGCTGCCCATCAACCTGTACGCGGTCCTTCCGATTACCGACAACATGATATCAAACGAATCGTTCAGGCCGGGAGACGTGTTCACCGCCCACAACGGCACCACGGTCGAAATCGGCAACACCGACGCGGAGGGCCGCCTGATCCTTGCCGACGCGCTCTCCTATACCGTGAAGGAGCTCAAGCCGGCGGTCATCGTCGACATCGCCACGCTCACCGGCGCCTGCCTCGCCACCTTCGGCGAATCCGTCGCGGGGTATCTGGCCACCGATGACGGGCTCGGGAAGCTCCTCGAGGAGGCCGGCGCGGCGACCGGCGAAATGATCTGGCGCCTCCCGTTCGTCAAAGACTACGAGGACAACATGAAGTCCGACATCGCGGACCTGTGCAACATGTCATCGGAACGCAACGCCGGCACCATCATGGGCGGCATCTTCCTGAAGAACTTCGCCGGCGGCGGCAAATGGGCGCACCTTGACATCGCGAGCACGGCGCGCGCCACGAAGCAGCGCGGCTACCGGCCCAAGGAGGCCACCGGGTTCGGCGTACGCCTCCTTGTCGAGGCGTTCATCAACTGGAAGCAATAGACCCGCGGGCCGGCAATGACCAGCGCCCGTATATCCGTCAAGGGGGAAATTTACAATGTCGTATACCATGAAGGAGATCATCGATATCGCCGTCGGCATCGAGGAGACAGGGAACGAGTTCTACGCCCGCTGCGCAGAAAAATTCAAGGAGCCCGCCATGCGTGACGCCTTCGAGTTCCTCGCGAAGGAAGAGCTGGCGCATAAAAAATTATTCCAGTCGTTCCACGGCAATGACGCCGCACCGGGCAACTTTACCGAGGAATACTATGCCTATCTCGCTGCCATCGGCGGCTCACGGGTATTCGGGACGCCGGGCAAGGACCCGGAACACGTCATGGAAACGCTACGGCTTCCGATAGACGCGGTGCGGCTGGCCCTGATAGCGGAAAAGGACTCCATACTGTTCTATTACGGCATGAAAGGGCTGTATCCGGCCGGCACGGAGTCGTCCGCCCTGCTCGACAGGATCATATCCGAGGAACGGGCCCACGTCATTACACTGGCTGACCTGTCGGAAAAGCTGAGGCTGATGTGATGCCGGTCGCGCCGGAAGACCGCCACGTCACTTGAAAATATCTCCTGTCGCCCTGTACCACATGACAAAATCCAGGTGCCCCATCGGCACTCTGATCCTGCGGGCGTAATCGCCCAGTATGCGCTCCATTTCACAATACCGGTGCGGCGATATGGACGCCGGAATGCCGCCGATCAGCCCCCGCTCATGCATGATCCGCAGCACGTGCCGGTCGAGTATCGCGAGTCCCTCGCCGAGCCCGATATTCCTGAGGAAATGGCTCGCCTCCTTGTACCCGAGTCCCTTCACGTTCCGGAATATCCACTCCCGCATCCCCGCGGCATCCCCGCACGCGCACAGCGTCCGCCGCAGGGATTTTCCCGGCCCGTACAACGCCTCCCGCGCTTCCAGGAGGTAGGAGGTCTTGTGGTTCTTGAAGCGGACGATGTTCAGCTCGCGGCATATTTCATCGGGCCCACCGTAGAACAGAATGCCGCCGCGCAGCAGATTTTCGACCGCCTGCCAGCAGCGCCGCGCCCCCGATTGCGGGGTAAGGAGGCAGAATACAAGCTCCACGAAGAGTTTCGTGTCATCCGCCGTTTCCCAGATCTCCCTGAATTCACTGAGCCGGAGGCCGACCCGCCCCCCGATCTCCCGGTGGATACGCCTCAGGGACGCGTCATATTTATTTTCAGGAGTTGTTGACATTGCCCGGTTACACGCCATACTGCTGTCATCGCTGACAGGTTTTGATCGCCACACTAAGGAGGAGCGCACGCATGGCAACGAAAAAATTGCAGGAAGGCGTTAAAGCCCCCGACTTTACCCTGCCGGATTCAGCCGGGAAGGAAGTTTCACTGGAAGGGCTGCGCGGCTCATGGGTGGTGCTCTATTTCTATCCGCGCGACAACACGCCGGGGTGCACGACCGAGGCGGCGGAATTCACCGCCCGCGCCGGGGATTTCGGCAGGCTGAAAGCCAGGGTCATCGGCATCAGCCCCGATTCTCCGGCCAGCCACGGCAGGTTCATGGCGAAGCTCGGCACGGGGATCACCCTTCTCAGCGATGCCGGGCGTGCGGTCATCAAACGCTACGGCGTGTGGCAGATAAAAAAATTATACGGGAAGGAGTCATACGGCGTTGTTCGCTCGACGTTCCTCATAGACCCCGCGGGCGTCATACAGCGCATCTGGGAGAAGGTGCGCGTAAACGGGCACGCCGAGGAGGTCCTGAACGCCCTGAAAGATGCCCGGGGCCGATAGCGGCGTTTCTAAAAACGTCCGCTACCGGACCGTCACCGTTTTGCGGTCAGATGCCATGAGGACGGCAGGTATCGCCAGCGCACCTTTCCCGAGCACGGCATCGACCACCTCCTGCGGCGCGATGCGGTACCATAATTTCGCTTCGGCGGTTACGGTTTTTTCCTCTATCCCGGTCAGCCGGTATGTCTCCACCGCGCTCTTCATCGGATCGATCCTCCTGTCCCTGATGATTTCCCGCGCCTTTGCGACATTCATTACCGGGACGCCCCTGCCGTCGCCGAGCACCAGGTTATAGAGAACCGCGCCGGTCGGTATTTTGCCCTCCCGGTCCAGGGCACCGCTCTTGTATATCATCCTCCCTCCCGCGCCGGTGACCGTCACCTCAAGCCACATCTGTCGCACGTGGCTCAGTCCGGTCGGGATGCTGTGGCCCGCACCGCTGTTGGTCACCTTGACGCGCAGGGCGCCGTCAGCGAGCGCTGCATCAATAGAGACCGTGGCGGCGTTTTTAAGCCGCTCTTCAGCGAGCTTCGACTGGTCCTTGTTTTTGAACATGGACGGGACCAGGGAATTCCCCCCCGTGAAATAATGGGTAAAGACATGGGGGCGCTCCTTTGCGCCCGAAGCCGACGCCCCCGGGTTGCCGGGCCGTTCCGTCGAGCCGGTCGCAGGGACGCCCGGCCGCTGGTACATATGGCACCCCTGGCACTGTATGCCCTGCGCCGCGTAGGGGCCTCTCTTCCATTCCTCGTACGGCGTCTCAAGCTTCGTCCCGAAAACGACATGCCGCACGTCATGACAGGAACCGCAGAATTCGGAACGCGTATGCATTTCAGAATATGCCGCCTTGTGAAAATCAGGTTCCGCGTCTTTCCTCGGGCCGCGCTTTGTCCCCGGGTCGCTCTCGCCGTTCCCCGGCTCTATGTCGATCTGTGCATTGAATACCTCGCGTACCCGCGTCGCGGAATGGCAGTAGTCGCACTGGATGCCCTTTGCGGCGATTTCAGGTATCGTCTTTGTATGGTCCGATGTCTTCAGCGGCATGCCGGACACAAAGCCGACCGGAGTGTGGCAGGGCACGCAGTGCTCCGCTTCCTTTATCTCATCCGGGTCGGTAAGCCCCTTCAGGTCGTGGAGCGCCACCTCGCGGTAGATCGGGTCAACGTGCGACAGGCTGTGCATCGACCCCTTCCACTGTTCATAGATCGCGTCGTGACACCCGCCGCAGGTTTCCGGCGAGACGAAGCGGGACAATTCCCAGTGCTGCGTTTTCCTGCATGATACGCAGAGCATGAGAGAGGCCGCTGCTATAATCGTGCACATTATTTTTGCGGTTTTCATATGCCGGAACCTCGGTTGGTATTGTTTTTTTACCTTATCGACGTGGACGCGCGCTCCATGGGCAGCCGTAACGCATTGTCGACGCTGTTACAGTATTGTTACATTTTGGCTCATGCTGTCAACACCAAAGTATAATTGGCAATTATTTTGTCCCTCTCCGGTTTAAATTTTAAAACAAATATAAAAGTTTAATTGACAAAATATAATACAGTATCGGATAAATGGACAGGGGCGTGCGTTATATGGAAGGTGAAGCTCCGGTTGCCGTTTATGTTTATCCGACAGATTACAGCAATCACGATGGAGCGCAGACATGAAAGCGATAAAAATAAAAGACAACATCTACTGGGTCGGCGGCATCGACTGGGACCTGAGAAATTTCCACGGCTACCTTACCCAGCGCGGTTCCACCTATAATGCCTACCTGGTGATCGATGAAAAGATAACCCTCATCGATACCGTGAAACATTATCTCTGCGACGAGATGCTTGAGCGCATCAGCTCCGTGGTTGACCCGTCGAAAATCGACTGCATCATATCCAACCATGTCGAGATGGACCATTCGGGGTCCCTCCCGATGATAGCGAAGATCGCCCCCCGGGCGACAATCTACACCTCGCCGAACGGGATGAAGGGCCTCAACGAGCATTACAAATCCGGCCTGAACCTGAAAGCGGTGAACAATGCCGAAACCATCAGCACCGGCAAATACAACTTCACCTTCGTGCTCACGCCAATGGTCCACTGGCCCGATAACATGATTACCTATCTCCCTGAAGAGCGCATCCTTTTCTCCAATGACGCATTCGGCCAGCACCTGGCCACCCCCGAGCGCTTCGACGACGAGTTCTCGCTCGATATAATCATGGAGGAGGCGCGCAAGTATTACGCCAATATCGTCCTCCCCTATTCCGACCAGGTCAAGAAAGCCCTGGCCGCGGCCGCCCCCCTGGCCATAGACGTCATAGCGCCCAGCCACGGCATCATATGGAGGAAGAACATCCCGTCGATCATCAAGGCCTACACCGCGTGGTCGGCCAACGAGACCGCGGACAAGGCCCTTATCATCTACGACACCATGTGGAACTCGACGAAAAAGATCGCGTTTGCATGTCGCCGCGGCGTTCGAAAACCGCGGCTGCCGCGCACACATGATGAGCCTCCAGACGAACCACATTTCCGACATCATGACCGAGGTGATCGACGCCAGGTATATCTGCGTCGGGTCGCCCACGCTGAACAACAACATGCTGCCGACCGTTTCGGCCTTCCTTACCTATCTCCGCGGCCTTGCGCCAAAAACAAGGACCGGGCTCGCGTTCGGCTCATACGGCTGGGGCGGCCAGAGCATAAAGCAGGTTGAAGAGATTCTCGCGGGCTGCGGCTTTACCATGCTCGAAAGCATACGCGCCAAATACATTCCGGATGACGAATTATTAAACAGCATAACCGCAAAGCTGGAAAAGGAGATTCAGTGACCGTGCCAGATCTGCCGTAACGGCATGCGCACATCTCGAAATGGACGTATAACCATGGACAACAACCTCAAAGAGATGCTTATCAAGAACGGCATCAGCCCTTCATACCACCGGCTGAAGATCTATGAATACCTGTGGGGCAACAAGACCCACCCGACCGCGGACGATATTTACAACGCTATTATCAAGCAGATCCCCACGCTCTCGAAAACGACGATCTACAACACCCTGAAGACATTCGGAGAAAAGGGCCTTGTCTCGAACATTACCATTGAAGACAACGAGGTCCGGTACGACGCCGAGATATCTTTCCATGGCCACTTCAAGTGCACCGTATGCGGCATCCTGTATGACATCGATCCCGAGCATATAGTGATTGAGAAAAAAACCGGTCCCGGAAAAAAAATAGAAGGGCACCTTGTCACGGAGAAACAGGTCTATTACAAAGGCATCTGTAAAAAATGCCAGCATTAGACCGCGCGCCATCACTGACCGGCGTGCGTCGGTTTTTCAGCACAGCATCATAAAAAATATTTTTCTTATTGCAAAATAATCAACCGTATATTAATTTGTAACTATTACAATTGTTAGATTATACAAACCAGATAGTGGAGGAATCAGACATGAAAAAATATGTATGTTCGGTATGCGGCTACGTATACGATCCTGAAGTCGGCGATCCCGATTCGGGCATCAAGCCGGGCACGCCGTTCGAAAAACTTCCGGCTGACTGGGTCTGTCCCCAGTGCGGCGTTGCCAAGGACCAGTTCGAGCCCTACGAAGACTGAGGAACATGACGGCAGATACCGTCATCATCATCAGCACGGGAGGTCGTTAGTATGGATGCCGTACTTCTTTCAAGGATTCAATTCGGTCTGACAGCGGGATTCCATTTCATTTTCCCGCCCCTCACCCTCGGACTTACCCTGGTCGTGCTCATCCTGCTGATCATGCATGCGAGGAACGGGGACGAGCTCGTAAAAAAAGTATCGACGTTCATGATTAAAATCCTCGGCCTCGTGTTCGTGATGGGGGTCGCGACCGGCATCGTGCTGGAATTTTCATTCGGGACGAACTGGTCAAATTACTCGCGGATGGTGGGCGATATCTTCGGAGCGCCGCTTGCCGCGGAGGGGATCCTGGCCTTTTTCATGGAATCGGTCTTCCTCGGCATCCTCCTCTTCGGAAGGGAGCGCGTCTCGGGGAAGGTATACCTCCTCTCGGCGTTCCTCGTTTTTTTTGCGTCGCACCTGTCAGGGTTCTGGATCATCATCGCCAACTCGTGGATGCAGACACCGGCCGGATTCGCCATTGAGGGCGGGAGGGCCGTGCTGAAGGACGTATACGCCGCCACGTTCAATCCGTCCACCCTCGTGCGCTACCTTCATACCGTCATCGGGGGCTGGATCACCGGCACGCTCTTTACCGCCGGGATCGGGGCCTGGTATATTTTAAAGAACCGCGAACTTCCCGCCGCCCGGCTGCTGCTCTCGATCTCCCTCAGCATATTCATCGCCGTATCGCTGCTGCAATTCGGCTCCGGCCACATCCATGCGGTACAGGTCGCGAAGACCCAGCCCGCCAAGATGGCGGCCTTTGAAGCGCTCTGGGAGACCATGGAGGGCGCGCCGATGTCCCTTGTCGGCCTTCCCGACCCTGCCGCGAAAAAGACCCACCTTGAGATCGCGGTGCCGAAACTGCTCAGCCTGCTGATTGACTTCGACCCTAATTCAAAGGTCATCGGCCTCAATGAATTCAAGGAAGAAGACCAGCCGCCTATCATCCCGGTCTACCTCACCTACCATGGCATGATCGGGCTTGGCGCCCTTTTCGCGCTTATCGCGGCCATCGGCGCAATGTTGCTGATCACCGGGCGACTGTACGGGTCGCGGTGGTATCTGTGGGCCCTGATTGTTGCTGTTCCGCTCCCCTTCATTTCAAACGAACTGGGATGGATGGCGGCGGAGATCGGCAGGCAGCCATGGGCCGTGTACGGCGTCCTCAGGACCTCGGATGCCGCGTCCGTGTCGGTCCCGGCCTGGCAGATACTATTGTCGATCATCATGTTCAGCATCATCTATCTCCTGCTCTTCATCGTATTTTTAAAGCTCCTGGCGAAAATTGTGGGCAAGGGGCCCGGGAACGTCACCATCGGATATGTGGGGGAATGAGCATGGAAACATTACAGATGCTACAGATCACCTGGTTTTTTCTCATCGGCGTACTTTTCATCGGCTATTCCCTCCTGGACGGCTTTGACCTCGGTATCGGGACTCTCCTCCCCGTCCTGGCCCGCGACAGGAAGGATCTGGCGTCACTGTTCACCGCGATCGGCCCGGTATGGGACGGCAACGAGGTCTGGCTCCTGACGGGGGGCGGCGCCCTCTTCGCGGCCTTTCCCCACGCCTACGCCACGGTCTTCAGCGGGTTTTACCTCGCCCTGATGCTCGTTCTCTTCGCGCTCATACTGCGGGCGGTATCGCTTGAATTCTGGTCCCTCGACGAAAAACGCCGCGGGCTCTGGAAATGGACCTTCACCGCCGGCAGCGCCCTCCCCTCGCTCCTCTTCGGCGTGGCCCTGGGCAATGTTATCCTCGGCATTCCGCTGGACGAAGGTATGGAGTTCACCGGCAGCTTCTTCACCCTGCTGCGCCCCTTCCCGGTCGCCATCGGCCTTCTCGGCCTGTCGGCGATCCTTCTCCAGGGGTGCGCCTACGCGGCGCTCAAGACCGGGGACGCGCTGAAGGAGAGGGCAAAGAGCGTCGCCAAAAAGGCATGGCTTTTCGCCGCCGTGATCTTCCCGGTCACACTCATCCTCTCGGCCGTCTACCTGCCGGGCAGCATGGAAAACGCCATTGCCTGGGCCTGCGCAGCGGTAGCGATTGTCTCACTCATCGCGTACAGGGCGCTGATCGGGCGCGATAGCGACGGAAGGACCTTTGCCGCGTCATCCCTGTTTTTTGCCTCGCTCTGGGGCATTGCCGGATCGCTCCAGTTTCCCGCCCTGGTCCGCGCAACCCAGGGGACGGAACTGGGTATAACAATATACAATTCATCGTCAAGCCAGCTGACCCTGACCGTCATGCTCATCATTGCCCTTATCGGGATGCCGGTCGTGGTCGGATATACCATATATTCCTATCGCATCTTCAGGGGGAGAGTGAAGCTGTAGATGCAGCGGGCCTGCCCTCCGGGACAGCCCCGCAATAAACACAATCAATGGAGGAATCAACATGACAACAAGACTGCAAGTGTACAAATGCCAGGTATGCGGGAACATCGTCGAGGTGCTGCATGAGGGCGCCGGCACGCTGGTCTGCTGCGGCCAGGACATGACCCTTATAACAGAAAACACCGTTGACGCAGCCAAGGAGAAGCACGTGCCGGATGTAAGCAAGTCTGGCAACGGTATCCTGGCTAAAATCGGGTCTGTAGCCCACCCCATGGAAGAGAAGCACTACATCGAGTGGATCCAGGTGATCGCCGCCGACGGGACGTCAAACCGGAAGTTCCTGAAGCCCGGACAGGCGCCGGAAGCCGAGTTCTGCTGCGTCGATGAAAAGGCCACGGTACGGGAATACTGCAACATCCACGGATTATGGAAAAAGTGAGCACGGGAGAGTGACGCATGATAAACAAGAAAGTCGAAGAGGCAATAAACAGCCAGATCAACGCCGAACAGTATTCCGGCTACCTGTACCTGTCGATGATGTCCTACTTCCAGAACAAGGGGCTCAAGGGCTTCGCGCACTGGATGGAGGTGCAGGCCGCCGAGGAATTCGCCCACTCGAGGAAATTCTACCAGTACCTGTTCGACAGGGGCGGCAAAGTGATGCTGAAACCCATCGACGGGCCGCCGACCGACTGGAAGTCGCCGGAACATGTATTCGAAGAGGTTTACAGGCACGAGCAGAAGGTCACGGGCCTGATAAACGGCCTGGTCGATCTGTCCATCGCCGAGAAGGACCACGCATCCAACCAGATGCTCCAGTGGTTCGTGGCAGAGCAGGTCGAGGAAGAGGCATCGGCGCTGGAGATCCTGGACGAGCTCAAGCTTATAAAAGACGACGGCAACGGCATGCTTATGAAGGACCGTGAGCTCGCCCAGCGCGCGCTGAACATGGCCCTCTATACCGGGCTTGCCGTATAGTATAACAAGAATATCATTACAAGGAGATTTTAATGAAGAGCATCAAAGGCACCAAGACTGAAAAAAACCTGCTGGCCTCGTTCGCCGGTGAATCACAGGCGCGGACCCGATATACCTATTTCGCTTCGCAGGCGAAAAAGGACGGGTACGAGCAGATAGCGGCGATATTCCTCGAGACGGCTGACAATGAGAAGGAGCACGCGAAACGCTTCTTCAAGTTCCTCGAGGGCGGGGACGTGGAGATAACGGCCGCCTATCCCGCAGGGGTCATCGGCTCCACGGCAGACAACCTCAAGGCGGCGGCCATGGGTGAAAACGAGGAGCATACCAAGCTCTATCCGGCCTTCGCGGACATCGCCGAGCAGGAGGGGTTCAAGGACATCGCCATCTGCTGGCGGAGGATTGCAGAGGTCGAGAAGCACCATGAGCAGCGTTATCTTGCGCTGCTGAAAAACATCAAGGACGGCACCGTTTTCAAGAAAAAAGAGAAGACGAAGTGGAAATGCAGGAACTGCGGGTATGTCCATGACGGCGAAAGCGCACCGGACGCCTGTCCGGCCTGCCTGCATGCGCAGCCGTACTTTGAGCTTCTGGATGATAATTTTTAATGCAGCGACCGCGTTGTGAAAATCAAAAGGGGCTGTCGATTGACAGCCCCTTTTTTATATTTTTATGCGTTATCATTGAAGAATTGCGGGCCTTAACAGGTAGAACCTCCCTGTATGACAAAGCCCGCACCATACCGCGACTCGATATAATCCACGGTGGTTTCCGGGATGCTCTCGAGATGGTGCTTTACCTTCTCGTCTACGAGCACCTTGAACCCGCCGGTTTCAACGATGGTATCTGTGGTCTCTTCCAGCTCATCCAGAGCCAGTCCCAGACGGGGCCCTCCTCAACCAAATCCAGCAAACGTAACCCTGAGGGCCGGGAGTTTCAATTTTGACTCGGCAAAGACTTTCCCCAGCTTGTCCTGGGCTGTTTTCGTAATTTCTATTTTCACCATCTCCTCCTGACGGTATATTATTTATTTAGAATATACTTAACAATAGGTACTCCGTCAAGCAAGGCATTAAGTATTTTAGATTTTTCTTTAATTTTTATTGACTTATTCATCGTTTTTTGCGACTTTTGACACGATTATGCGATCCATGACAACCAACGTGTTCATTGCCGGAGGCCCACTATGAAGAAATATGATATTCTCGTCATCGGCGGTGATGCTGCGGGGATGAGCGCGGCATCACAGGCGCGCAGGACCTCCGAAGCCCTGTCAATCGCCGTGCTCGAAAAAAGCGCGCACGTTTCATACGCCGCCTGCGGTATGCCCTACTATATCGGCGATGATGTCAAAACGCCGGAAAACCTTATCGCGATCGATATCGACGAATATATTAACGACCGTAATATAGAGATACGCCTGAATACAGAAGCGACCGCCGTCGATTGCGACGCCCGGACTGTCTCGGTAGCCTCCGCGGCAGGAACCGAGACCCTCGCGTACCGGAAGCTTGTCATCGCGACCGGCGCCCGCCCGGTAGCCCCCCCCATCGACGGTATCGATTCACCGAATATATTTTTCCTGCGGGCCCTGTCAGACGGGATCGCGATAAAAAAATACATCGACGAACGCTCCCCCCGGAGAGGCATCATCATCGGCGGCGGCTTCATCGGTCTCGAAATGGCCGAGGCATTCAGGAAGCGCTCAATTGAAACGGTCATACTTGAGAAATTCGAGTCTGTGGCCATGCCCCTCTCCCCGGTGATCCGGAGCATCATATCCGAGACGCTCCGCGTCAATGATGTCGCCGTGGTGACCGGCGCCGACATATCAGGGATAACGCATTCGGCGGCGGGCCTCGCCGTTAGCGCGAGCGGGGAGCGCTACGAGGCCAACCTCGTCATCGTCTCCACTGGTATCGCGCCTAACACCGCGTTCCTCAAGGGGGCCGGCATACAGATGAACGACCGGGGCGCGATCATCGTCGATGAGAAATCGCGCACCAGCCGGCCGGATGTCTACGCCGCAGGCGACTGCGCAACGGTGAAGCACCTCGTGACCGGTGAAAACGCCTACATGCCGCTGGGCACCACGGCGAACAAGCAGGGACGCGTCGCGGGGCTCCAGGCGGCCGGGGTGGAAGACGAGGCCTTTCCCGGGATCGTAGGCTCGCAGATGGTGAAGGTGTTCGACCTCGAGGTGGGGAAAACAGGGCTGAACGAGGCTGACGCGTGGCGCGCCGGCATCCCTTCCGAATCGTCCTCGGTACTGTGGCGGTCGAAGGCGGGATACTACCCCGCGTCAGGCAGGATCAGCGTGTCCCTTACCATCAACTCGCACTCGCGGGAGCTTATCGGCGGCGAGATCGCCGGCACTGACGGCGCCGCGCTGCGCATCAACACGGTCGCAGCGGCAGTAGCGGCAAAGATGAAAGTGGAAAACGTCGCGTATCTTGACCTCGGCTACGCGCCCCCCTTCTCCCCGGTATGGGACCCGGTAAACGCCGCCGCGCAGAAGATGCTCCGCGCAAAGTAAGTCAGATTCCCAGCCCGTCCCTGAAAAGGCTCTCCTCCGGCCTCCCCTGCACTATGCGGGCGCCTGCCGGCACGTCGCGGGTAAGCCATACATTGCCCCCCACCTCCGCGCCCTTCCCGATCGTCACGCGGCCGAGGATGGTCGCGCCGGAATAGATGATGACGTCGTCCTCGACGATGGGATGCCGCGGCACCCCCTTGATCGGGTTCCCCGACGGGTCAAGGGGAAAGCTCTTCGCTCCCAGGGTCACCCCCTGGTAGATCCTTACATTGCTGCCGATGACGGCGGTCTCTCCGATGACCGTGCCGGTGCCGTGGTCAATGAAGAAGGACTCGCCGATCTTCGCCCCGGGATGGATATCGATGCCGGTCTCAGAATGGGCCATCTCCGATATGATCCGGGGGATGAGCGGCACCTCCAGGCAGTAGAGCTCATGGGCGATGCGGTGGTTGGCGAGCGCCGTGATGCTTGGATAGCAGAAGATGGTCTCTCCGACCCCCTTTGCCGCCGGGTCGCCGCTGTACGCAGCCTGCGCATCCAGGGTGAGCAATCGCCTGAGCCGGGTGAGCGACTGGAGGAACTTCGAAGCGACTTCCTTTGAACGGCGCTCGCAGTCTTCGCATTCATGGTCAGTATCACCCGCGTCCGCGCACGAAAAGCAGTACCCCCGCTTGATCTGCTCCGCGAGGTGAAGATAAATCCGTTCAAGCGTTGATCCGATATGGTATTTCATCGTCTCCGGCCTGACGTCTGAATTGATGAAATAGCCGGGGAAGAGGACGGACTTGACAAGGTCCACCGTCTCCCTGAGCGCATCCACGGACGGCATGGGGAAGTCATGGTAGGTGCGGTGGTACACCGCGCGGTAGGACTCCGGCGCGCAGAGCTCGCGCACTATGGCGTTGATGTCTTCTTCCGACAGGCGGTCGCCTTCGTTGCTGTTGATGCCGCATTTCATATGCGCCTCCTGTATCTGTCGTATGATGTGACGCACAACGCCGATGCGAACGGTTCAATTCCTCATCAGGGCGGGCAGATGGCGCACACGGACCTGAAGACCTCGGTCGACAGATACCGGTCGCCGCGGTCCGGGAAAAGGACGACCACGGTGGCGCCGCGCGGCAGGTCCCTCGCCACGGCCATGGCGCCCCACATTGCGGCGCCGCTCGACATCCCGCAGAAGAGCCCCTCCATGAGGGCCAGGTTGCGTGTCGTGTCAAACGCATCATCGTCCGTGCATACGATTTTGCGGTCAAGCAATGCCGGGTCATAGATGGCGGGCACGATTGACTCGTTCATGTTCTTCAATCCCTGTATCCGGTGGTTCAGCACCGGCTCAATGCCCACGGCCTTCGTCCTCGGATTGTGCTCCCTGAAGTAGCGGGAACAGCCCATCAGCGTCCCGGTGGTGCCCATGCCGGCGACGAAGAAGTCCACCTCCCCCTTCGTGTCCCGCACTATTTCAGGCGCGGTGGTCTCATAATGGGCCATCCAGTTGGCCGGGTTCCCGAACTGGTTGGGCATGTAGTACTTTTCGTGGAAGTGGTCCACTATATGGTGCGCCCGCGTGATGGCGCCGTCAGTCTTGTCGCAGCCCGGGGTGAGCTCAAGCTCCGCCCCCATGGCGATAAGAATCGAGCGGCGCTCTTCGCTCACGCACGAGGGCATGGTCAGCTTTATCCTGTAGCCCATGGCCGATGCAATCATCGCCATGCCGATTCCCGTGTTGCCGGACGTCGGCTCCAGTATCACCTTGTCCCTGGTGAGCTCTCCCGACTCTATGGCCTTCTTGATCATGTAATACGCCGGCCGGTCTTTTACCGAGCCGCCCGGGTTCGCCCCTTCGAGTTTGGCAAGGATGCGCACCCCGGTTTCACTTTCATCCCAGATCCGGTTAATGCCGACCATGGGAGTGTTTCCAATCGCATCAAGTACGCTCGTAGCGGTCCCTCCATGTAAAAAAACTTCTTAATGTACAAATTCGAACGCCCGGTTTTGCAAGTATTTTTTATCCGGCATGCCATTTTTATTGTTCGGCCGGCGACCCCGTAGCTTCAGGAAGCGCGCATTCACGGCAATGATTGGCGCCGGAATCATTTTTAACTTGATTTCTGAGGCTCCGGACTACAATAGGGAATAATTTTTACGCCTGCCGCGCCGCACTGTTTTCGAGATATCACCCGGCGCGGGGCTACGAGAGGTACCGTGCCATGACAGTTGCAGTAACCGGCGCCACCGGCCATGTGGGGGCCAACCTTGTGCGCGCCCTCCTTGACGGGGGAAGTGCCGTGCGCGTGCTCGCGCGCAAAGACCTCAGGGCCATCCAGGGGCTTGACGTGGAGATCGTCACCGGGGACGTGCTGGATACCGACTCGCTCATGAAATTATGCGACGGCGCCGACACGGTGTTCCACGCGGCGGCGATGATCTCCATCATCGGCGACGAGGGGGGCATGGTCGACAGGATCAATATCGGGGGCACCCGCAACGTGATCGAGGCGTGCATTAAAAACCGCGTACGGAGGCTGGTCCATTTCAGCTCGATCCACGCTTTTTCGTCATACCCCGAAAGCGAGACCATAGATGAAACACGGGCGCTCGCCCTTGGTAAAAACGCGTTTCCTTATGACCGCTCCAAGGCGCTGAGCCAGCTCGAAGTGATGAAATCGGTCGACCGCGGGCTCAACGCGGTGGTGGTCAATCCCACCGCAGTGCTCGGGCCCATGGATTTCAAGCCGTCGCGCATGGGCGAGGTGCTCCTCAGCATATACCATAACCGCTATCCTGTCCTCATAGACGGCGGGTACGACTGGGTCGACGCGCGGGACGTGGCGGCCTGCGCGCTCGCGGCGGCGGAGAAGGGACGGCCCGGGGAATGCTACCTGGCGAGCGGGGGCTGGCACCACGTGTGCGAAATCGCCCGGATAGTTTCAGAGGCCTTCTGCCGAAAGACCCCGCAGTTTGCGACGCCCCTGTGGCTCTGCCGGATGCCCGCGTACTGTGTGACCGCGGTGGCGAAATCGCTCAAGCTGACAACGAAATTCACTCCCATCGCCCTCAAGACCCTTGAGAGCCACCGCTCCATCTCCCACGAGAAGGCCGCGCGCGAGCTGGGCTACCGTACCCGTCCGATCGAGGAGACCGTCCGCGACACCCTGGAATGGTTCCGGTCCCAGGGAATGCTGGATCCCGTCTGCACCGACACGAAGCAGTCCTGATGCGCGTCCCGTCGAATTTAATCTTGACAGGACAATGACCATGGCCTCTTTTTATAATTAAGGGAAGCATCTATGGAAATGAAAGAATATTTTGAGACCGCGCGCGGTTTTGGCATCCTCTCAACCGCCGATTCCGACGGCAATGTCGACGCCGCTCTCTATTCACGGCCCCACTGCATCGATTTTGAGACCATCGCGTTCATCATGGCGGACAAGCGGAGCCACAAGAACCTCCAGTCAAACCCGAAGGCGGTCTACCTCTTCAAGGAAGACGACGGCTTCCACGGGACGCGCCTCTATATAGAAAAATGCGGCGAAGAGAGGAACAGCCCGCTCATAGAAGAGCTGCGGAGAAAAAAGCGGGCCGACTCGGATGACGAGGGAGGGAAAGACCGGTTCCTCGTCTACTTCAAGATCATCGGCATCCGTCCCCTGTCGGGCGACGCCAGAAAGGTTTGAGCGTCATGTCGGTCCGCATTGAGCCTGAAATACTGCGCCAGGACATCGGCGGCATCGAGATACAGTACCTCCATTATCCGTCGGAAGGACCGGCCCTCGTGCTCCTTCACGCCACGGGGTTCCTCCCCTGGCTCTGGCACCCGATCGCGCAGGCCCTCTGGCCGCGCTTCCGCATCATCGCCCCCTACTTCTGCGATCATCGGTCCGCAGAGCCCGAGGAGGGCGGCCTGAGCTGGAAGCTCCTCGCTTCAGACCTGGCCGCCCTGTGCCGCGGGCTCGGCCTCGAGAGGCCCTACATGGCCGGTCACAGCATGGGCGCGACGGTCACGGCGATCGCCAGCGCCACGGAAGGCCTTGCCGCGGAGAAGATGGTGCTGATCGAGCCGATCTTTCTCCCCGAGGCGATCTACCGGACCGGACTCGCCGTGGAACAACACCCGCTGGCTTCGAGGTCGATAAAGCGCCGCAACGGCTGGGACAGCGAGGCGGACGCCAGGAGCTATCTCTCGTCAAAAAAGATGTTCGAGAAATGGGACGCGGGGATGATGGACCTCTACGTGAAATACGGCATGATTTCCGGCGACGGGGGCGGCCTGGTGCTGGCATGCCATCCACGGCGCGAGGCCGCGTTGTTCATGGGCGGCCTCCAGTTCGACCCGTGGCCTGTTCTTGCGAGCATCACGTGCCCGGTGATGATCGTCGAAGGCGAGGCGAGCGAAAACCGCTCCTATATCGACCTTCCGAAGGTCGCGTCCCTTCTCCCGAACGGCTCCCACCGCCTGATACAAACCGCGGGACACCTTATCCCGCAGGAACGTCCGGTGGAAATCACGGACCTTTTATCGGAATTTTTCGGGTCATAGCCAGTACCACACGCTTCTGATTCCCCGTCAGACCAGGCATTCTTTTCCATCATATAAATCGTTGACAGGCAGCAGTCGTATGCGGTATTACTGAAGTAAGTACCAGTCCGCTATCTGCCCGGTCCTGTCCCGGGGCCGGTACACGGCAGGACACTTTCATTTCACTGGAGCATGCAATGGCACGATATCTCGTAATCGGGGGCGTGGCCGGGGGCGCGACAGCGGCGGCGCGCCTGCGGCGCCTGGACGAGCACGCGGAAATCATTATCTTCGAGCGGGGCGGATACGTTTCTTACGCCAACTGCGGGCTCCCCTACTACCTCGGCGGCGTGATCCCCGAACGCAGCAGGCTCTTCGTGCAGACGCCGCAGGGCTTCCGGAACAGGTTCAACATCGATGTGCGCGTCAATTCAGAGGTGCTCCGCATAGACCGCGCGGCATCGCAGGTCGAGGTAAAGGACCTGGCCACGGGGAACACATACCGGGAGGGCTACGACCGGCTGGTGCTCTCCCCCGGCGCGGAGCCGGTACGGCCCCCCATACCCGGCATAGACACGGAGGGAATCTTCACCCTCCGCAACGTGGACGACACCGACCGGATATGGAGCTACATCCGGGACAAAAGACCGAAGAGCGTCACGGTCGTGGGCGGCGGCTTCATCGGCATCGAGATGGCGGAGAACCTTCACGGTCTCGGCATGGCAGTGACCGTGATCGAAATGGCCGACCAGATCATGGCGAACCTCGACTTCGAGATGGCGGCCATCGTGCACCACCACGTCAGGGCAAAGTGCGTCAACCTGCTCCTTAAAGACGGCGTGCAATCCTTCGAAAAGAAGGGAGGCAGCATCGTCACCCGCCTTGCCAGCGGCAGGGAGGTCCCATCGGGCCTCGTTATCCTCTCGATCGGCGTGCGGCCCGACACGTCCCTCGCGAAGGCCGCCGGTCTTGCGCTGGGCCCGCGCGGCGGCATCGCCGTGAACGACTTTCTGCAGACCTCCGACCCGGCGATATATGCCGTGGGCGACGCGATCGAATTCGCCCACCCGGTAACGCACGCCCCGGTGATCACGTACCTGGCGGGCCCGGCGAACAAGCAGGGCCGCCTGGCGGCGGACAACATCATCTCGGGAAACGAAAAAAAATACGCGGGGAGCATCGCGACCGCCGTGGCCCGGGTCTTCGACCTCACGGTCGCATCGACCGGGGCCCCGGAGAAGCTGCTCGCGGCGAACAACGTCCCCTACCTGGCCTCCATCACCCACAGCGCTTCACACGCCACCTATTACCCGGGAGCACGCCAGATGTCGGTAAAGCTCCTCTTTTCCCCGGACAAAGGCGCCCTCCTGGGCGCCCAGGTAGTCGGGTACGACGGGGTCGACAAGCGGATAGACGTGCTTGCGTCGCACATCGGCATGAAGGGTACGGTGGGCGACCTGACCGAATTCGATCACGCATACGCGCCGCCGTACTCCTCGGCGAAGGACCCGGTGAACATGGCCGGTTTTGTCGCCGACAACATCCTGAGCGGCCTGGTGAAGGTCCTTCACTGGCATGATATCGCCCGGCTCGATATGGCCCGGACCGTCCTTCTCGACGTGAGGACCCCCGGCGAACACAGGGCCGGCACCATCCCGGGATCGGTCAACATCCCGGTTGACGAGCTTCGCAGCAGCCTCGCGTCACTGCCCAGAGAGAAAACCATCGTCATCTTCTGCGCCGTGGGCCTGCGCGGCTATGTCGCGGCGCGGACCCTGTCGCAGAACGGATACGATGACGTGTACAACCTGAGCGGCGGCTATGCCACCTACGGGGCGGCGCTCCAGGAGACCGCGGCGCCGCAGGGCGGCTGCGGTTGACGCGGGGCGGAGGAGCGGTCAATGATCCTGTCATGCTATGACAAGAACGGCGTGGTGATAGACTTCTACACGATCTTCAACCTCCCGCGTACGGCCCGTGCTGACGAGATCAGATCCGCCTTCCGCGACCTGATCAAGCGCTACCACCCCGACACGGCGGCGGCCGGCTCTAAAAACCTCACGGAAAAGCTCGACCTGATCATACGGGGCTACCGCATCCTCACCGACGATGACATGCGCCTCGAATACGACCGCGTCCTTTTCAATTCACGCACGATTGATCCCAGCGGGTGCGCCATCATATCGAAAAAGAGGATACGGTATTCCGCCACACTCGGCGGCATGCTGAAGGCGAACCTCGCGCCGAAGGGGATGAAGCGGCATGACATCATCAATAATTTCGGCCAGGACATCGAGATCATGATCACCCCGGTCGAGGCCGCCAGGGGCGCTGTGGCCTACATCGAGCTGCCGGCCCGCATGATCTGCCCGCTCTGCAGGGGCAGCCGTCCGAAGGAGGAGGAAAAATGCTACGTGTGCCGCGGGATAGGCCGGATCCATACCACGTCCCAGCTCGAGGTGCGGATCCCCCCCACGTCGATGACTCCACCTATATCGATGTCGATTTGATAAAGATCAGGCCCGACAAGCTTACCACCTTCAACCTGAGGCGGCTCAGGATCAAGATCACGATATCCCCCGGCCGTCCCCGGTAACCGCCCGCGCCCGCGAACTTGACACGGCGCCAGAACGAAAAATTATTTACGCAGATAATCTGATTGACCGATTTTGCATGGTATATATATACTATTGGCGCACAGGGGAAGCGGCACCGCCAGTTATCCAGGACGACAAACAGCGCAGATGGAAATAAACGGCAAAATAGTCCATAACAGGTACCAGATCGAAGGGCTCATTGGCGAGGACGCCATCAGCCACATGCACCTTGCCCATGACCTGACACAGGGGAAGCAGCGGTACATATTCAAATTTCTCAAGAACAGCGTCATATCCAAGCGGATAGAGGACATCATCCGCTTCAGGATCGAGGCGAACGCCGTTTCCGAGATCGACCACCCGAACATCATCAAGATCGTCGAGGTGGGGGAATTCATCGAGCTGCTCTACGTGGCCACGGAATACTTCCCCGGCACCAGCCTGCAGGACATCATCAACGAGAAATACCTTTCAGTGCGCCAGACGGTCGACATCGTCATCCAGATATGCAGGGGGCTGGAGGCCCTGCACGCGGGCAACCTGATCCACCGCGACCTGAAGCCGGCGAACATACTGATCGACAACGAAACGGTGAAGATCACCGGTTTCGGCCTCTCGCACCTGCGCGATTTCAGCGACACGCTCTCCTTCGAAGAGATCGTCTGGAACTTCGCGTACATCTCCCCGGAGCAGTGCGGCATACTGAAGCGGAACATCGACGAGCGGAGCGACCTCTATTCACTCGGCGTCCTGTTTTTCGAGCTCCTGACCGGAATGGCGCCGTTCGAGGGCCCCGACATCTGCTCGATAATACACCAGCATATCGCCATGGTCCCCGAGATGCCCAGCATACTGAACCCCGACACCCCTCCGATACTGGACCGCATCGTCCTGAAGCTCCTCGAGAAGGAGCCCGAGAACAGGTACCAGAGCGCCCGCGGCCTTCTTGCCGACCTGGAGCGGTACCTGTCCGGGCAGCAGGAATTCATTCTCGGACTCGATGACCGCTTCACGAAGCTCAGCTACCGTACGAAGCTGATCGGCAGAGAACGCGAGATGGGGCAGCTCCTCGCGGTGATAGACCGCCTGCGCGAACGTTCAGGCGCCGTCTATTTCATCACCGGCAGCGGCGGATCGGGCAAAACGCGGCTGATCGAGGAGCTGAAAAGCTCCGTTTACGCGACCGGCGGCCTCCTGGTGGAGGGGAAATGCTCCATCCAGAGCAACAAGGTGCCCAACAAGCCGTTCCAGGAAGCGCTCGACTCCTTCATGACGAATTTCCATAACCTCTCCCCGTCCCAGAGGGAAAGCATTATGATAGCAATCAGGGACGAGTTCCACAACCTCGGGGAGCTTATCATCAAGCTCAACCCCGCCCTGGCGGAGCTGATGGGCGAATCCCCGCCCCTGGTGGCGCTTGAGCCGGAGCGGGAATACAAGCGCTTCCACATGATCATCAGCCAGTTCCTGCTGAAACTGAGCGACCTGGTCGGCGGCCTGGTCATCGTACTTGAGAACCTCCAGTGGACTGATGAGGGCACCCTCAACATCGTTGCAGAGCTGCTGAACGACATTTCCCGCCATCCCCTTGTCATCATCGGCGTATACCGCGACGACGAGATAACCGACGACCACGGCCTGGAAAAGCTCCATATCGAGATCGCGGCCAGGGAAGCCCCACTCACCCGCATACACCTGGAGCAGTTCGACGCACCGACCATGAACCGGTTCGTCGCCGGCCTGCTCCTGGAGCCGGAAGAGCAGACCGCCGGCATTTCCCAGTTCATTTTCCAGAAGAGCGGCGGCAATCCCTTCTTCGCCATCGAGATACTGAAACAGCTCATTGAAGACGCGGTGCTCGTCTACAAGAAGAACCGCTGGCGCTTCGACGAATCGAAGCTGGGCTCCGTCGAGATATCGGCATCGAGCGTCGATGTGATCCTGAAGCGCATCAACAGGCTGAACAAGAACGAGAAGGACATCCTGTCCGGCGCCGCGGTAATGGGCGAAAAATTCAACATGCAGCTGCTCTTCAAGATGAGCGACCTCGACCGCACCGAGATCGTCCGCATCATAGACAAGGCGATCGACCTCCAGCTCCTGGTGGACCTCCCGACATGGGGGGAGATCGGGTTCGCTCATGACCGGATCAAGGAGGCCTTTTACAGCAATATCCGCAAGGACAAGAGGAAAAAGCTCCACCTGGCGATTGCGGACGCGATCGAGATAAACAACAAGGACGACCTTTCGCCGGTTATTTTCGACCTGGCGCACCATTTCATAGAAGGCGGCGACACGGAACGCGCTATTATCTTCACCTACCCGGCCGGCGTCATGGCCATGGCGCGATATGCCAATGAAGACGCCCTCAAGTATTTCATGCTGACGCTTAAAATACTCGAGGAGACGGGCCTCGCCAAGACCCCCCAGTGGACACGGATCGCCGTCAACATCAGCCAGATATACATGACGGTCGGCAAGTACGACGAGGCGATCCAGATGCTGCTCAAGGCGGCGCCCCTCATGAACAACACGAACAAACAGGCCGACGTCTACAGCAACATCTCGGCGGCATACTTCAGGAAGGGCGACTGGGAACAGTGCGAGGAATACGCGATAAAGGCGGGAAAGCTCCTGGGAGAGCGCTTCACCGACAACAGGAGGCTCATCATCCTGACCATCGTCAAGGAGATTCTCCTCCTGTCCATCAACCTGCTGCTTCCCGGCGTGCTTATCCGCTTCCGCAAGGAAAAGACCGTTGAGAACAACAAGCTCCGGGCGAAATTCTCGCTGCCCCTGCTCAGGACATACCTCTACTCGAACACCCTGAAGTTCGCCAGGTTCACGCTCCGGGCGCATAACGTCGCGATCAGCAAGATCGGCAAATCACCCGAGCTCGGCATGGCGACGGGGGGCCTGGCAAACATATTCATGGCCATGACCCGTTTCAAGCTGTCGGAGCGCTACCACCGCAACGCGCTCGCGATGCGGGAATCCCTGAACGACCAGTGGGGGGCGGCACAGTCATACCAGTGGCTCGGCTATTGCTACCAGTGGAGCGGCAGGTACCGCAAGAGCATCGACTGTTTCGAGGAATCCTCCCGGCGGTTTAAAAACATGGGCGATATCTTCGAGACCGGCAACTCGTGCGCGAGCCTCATCCATGATTACCAGCTTATCGGCGACTACAAGTCGGTCAGCCAGCATCTTGACCAGTATTTCACCATCACCAGCGAGACCAGCGACTTTTTCGGCATCAGCATGGCATGGATTCTGAGCACTCCCTATTTTCTTGAAACGGGCGACATCGAGACCGCAGAATCGCTCGGCCTCGCCGCGTACAACTACAGCAAGGACGCCCGGATACAGTTTACCCACTGCCTGTCCTGCATCGAGCTCGGCAGGGTCTACCTCGAGAAACGGGACACCCGCCGCTCGATTGAACTGCTCGAAGAAGCGCTCGCTATTTTCAGGGGAAATAACTTTTTAAAGCACTACACGGTCCACCTTTACTCCTGGCTGGCGGAAGCGTACCTGGCCGAATATCTCATCGCTCCCGACATGGACAAGGCGGGGAAAAAGCAGGCCCTCGCGAAAGCGGGCGCCTTCTGCGCGAAGTCGCTCGCGGCGACCAGGCGCTGGACCAGCTATTACGGCATGGCCCTGCTGGTAAACGCGAAATACTGCGCGGTGACCGGCAGAAAAAAACGGGCCGACAGGCTCTTCCGGGCGAGCATCGACCACAACAAGAAGATAGAGCGGCGCTTCTGCGTCGGCCGCAGCTACTATGAATACGGGCTCTACCTGTCGCAGACTGATGCCGGGATCGTCGCAAAGAACATGCTGGAGATGGCGTACCGCATCTTCACCACTATCGGCGCCGAGCGCCGCATCAGCGAGCTGAAGGGGCTGCTCGGCATCACCGGGGAGAGCGGCGAGCCCTCCTCGCTCGAGCGCCGGGTCGACAACGAGCGGCTCTCGTCAATCATACAGCTCGCGCGGGACATCAGCCAGATATCCGATACGGAACAGCTCATGGAGCGCATCCTGTTCAAGGCGGTCGAGATCACCGGCGCCCAGCGCGGGTGCATCTATATCGCGAACGAGAAGGACGAGCTCGAAAAGAAGGCCGTTTTTTCCACCCTTGGCTACGACATGGCGATCGACCAGTATGTCCTCAACATGATGCGCGAAGTCTATGTCACGCAGGAACAGATCATCATGAAGGACGCCAGGGAGCACCCGGACATCGCGGGCTACGATAACGCGCGCGTGAACCCGAAGTCAATCCTCTGCGTCCCGATAAACGAGCGCGACAGGTCCATCGGCGTCTGCTACCTTGACAATTCGCTCACCAGCGGGATATTCACCGAGAAGGAGGCGGACCTGCTCCTTACCTTCCTCGCGCATGTCGCGTTCGCGACCGAGATCGATTCCCTCAGCCGTAAAAGCCAGGCCCCCCGGCAGCCGGAGAAAAAGCCGGTGCAGTCGCCCATGATAAGCGAAAAGATACAGAAGGCGATAGAGTACATCCATGAAAACTACGCGTACGAAATCTCACGCGAGGGTCTCGCATCGCATATCGGCCTGCACCACGACAACCTGGGGAGGTATTTCAAGCTGTACCACGGGAAGAAGATGAACGATTACATTAACGAGCTCCGCATCAACGAGGCGGCCCGGAAGCTCCAGGAGACGGACGACAAGATAATCGACATCGCCTTCTCCGTCGGCTTCGGGAGCCTCAGGACCTTCAACAAGGCCTTCCGCGAGATAATGAAGATATCACCCGCCTACTACAGGAAAAAGCGGTCGGAATAATATCATTTCACATCCGCCCGCTCATGCGGTCCGGCAAATCCTTTTGACGCTGCAAAGCAGAATAAGCGGGGACGCCCCCGCTTATTCTATAATCCGGCCGTTAAATCGCCGCGCCGGCTTACAGTGCCCTCACCGAGCAGCTGACGGCGAAATTTTCAGTATCCATGATACAGTCTGAATGATACCGGAATGTTTCCGTGTTGAAAATCCTTTCCGCATTGATGTCATTATCCGGCCCGAGAGTCCCGGTGATTGTCACGTGCCCGGTGATGGTTTCGACGTGGTCCGCGGACATTCTCATGATGTTTCCTTCCGTTACCTGTGTCTGATTTGATATCTGGCTGGTCCTCATCAGGTCAGTGGTGCAATTCAATTCCACCTGCGAGAAAACCATGCCGTTCACCGAAACCATTGCGGAAGTAACGGTCCTGGTCCCGGTCTGGGTCGATGACATGGTATAGGCGCCGGAGAGCACATCGCCCCCGAGCAGGACAAAGACATCATTAAATTGATCGTTCTGCGTCACGGTCCCGTCAATGACGGCATACACATACTCCGGGTAGGTAAGCCAGTTATGCGCATTGCCGCCGCACTGCGCGTAGGTCGCCGAACCATCCGTGGAGCCCGTAAAGGTCCCACCATTCTCCTCCGGTACGATGCTCAAGGTCATAGTTATGTCGTTAAAGGTCACGCTTCCGCCGTTCGCGCACGTGCCGTTCCCGCTCAGGGTATAGCAGGTCCCGCTTTCACATGTATCATCAGTAATGAGGCTGACCGATTCCCTGGGCCCCGTCCCGCCCAGCTCCGATTTTAGAAATGCGTATGACGCGCTTTTGTTCATTTCAGTGATCATTTCCTTCGTCGAAGCGACACTGCTGCTCCCCCCCGATGTTTGCGACATGTCCTGTACGCCAGGGAGTGCCGTTACAAGACTGAACGCCGCCTGTTCTTCGGTCATGGTATTGTTCAATCCCAGCAATAGCGCGCTGTCCCGGTCACCGCCGGAAGGATCATTTGTACATCCGCCCAGCATCCAGATTGCGCAACAGATCATAGAGATCCCCGCCATAAATACGTTTTTCTTCATTTGAAACCCCCATAAAGATGTAATAATTTCCAGATACCCTGCCGGGCCATCGGCATTGATGTCCTTCGGTCCCGGCATTCGAACTGGTATGATTTTGTTATTGGATAGTGTCATAACAGGTATTGAGTCCGGGGAGAGCTTAAAACCGCACAATATTTTTAATTGGTCAATACGTCTTTTGGCAGGATAATTGCCCATAACACGCAGCCGGCATGCCCGGTATGGGGTTTCTCCCGGACCGGGGCCTGGATATAATCATGAAATTTAAAAAAAAACAGTTGAGCGCTGAATTATTTGTTCTATAATAGTTATTTTACGGACTACATAACGGACATATAAACTAACAGATGAATAAGAAAACAAGGCCGGCAGATGCGTTTACCCAGGCGTATATGGAATATTATCCCCTGATCCTCGGCTCCCTGCTTGCCAGGGTCGGCAACCCGGAGGAGGCCCGGGACATATGCCAGGAGGTGTTTATAATTTTCCTGGAAAAATTCGAGACGATCGAAAACAAGCGGGCATGGCTGTACGGAACGCTGAAAAATGTCGTGTACCGGCATTACGCCAAAAAGAGGCCGGACGTTGACATCGATGAGGTCTTCAATGACGAGGGGCTGGCGTTCGTCAACGGGGCGCGGGACGCGAGGATCATGATCGCCGAAGCGATCGAGCAGGTCGAATGCAGCGAGGAGGACCGGGTATTGCTTGATTGTATCGCGATACACGATTATTCATACGCCAGCGTCGCCGAGATACTGGGGCTGTCGCGGCGGCAGGTTGAATACCGGTACGGCCAGCTGGCGAAGGGCATACTCGATCACCTCCGGAACAAAGGGATAAAGGACCTGGCGGAATTATTATGAACAATGACAAACAACGATTGCGCCGTCTCGTTGACGCGTACCGGCTCTCCCGCCCGGTCTCCCCGGAGCTCCAGCGGGTCGCCATCGAAAGCAGGAAGCCCGACCTTCGCCGCATACTAAAAAAATCCGGCAGATACGGCCTGCTCTCCTGGCTCGTGATCATGATATTCATGCTGTTCAGAAAATACGGACTGCATGTCACCATGCTGCAGAGCAAGATAATCGCCGGGATAACCGCGGCGGCGGTGGCTTCCGGCTCGGCGGCGGGGACGTACAAGGGGGTTAAATATATCATAGAGGCAGCGGCACGGCCCGCCCCTCAGGTCGATGAAACACTCGACATGCCTGAGACGAAAAACATCGAGCGCCGTGATGCTACCGCCCCGTCCGCCCCGGTGGAGCTGCAACAGGCAGTGGAAAAACAATCGATTCCTGCGTATAAGGGGAAGAGCGCCCCCGTGGAAAAAATACTACCGGAAAGCGGAAAAGCAGAAAAAGCCAAAAAGAAGACGGACCCGGAACACGACTCCATAAGCGACATACCAAGCCTGTAGTCATTCCCGCCTGAGGCTTCTCATTCTATATCATCTTCAGCCTGGTCTTTTTTCTTTTCAAAGTCAATTCTGTATATAACTGACGCGTTTATACCGTAAAAATGGTCATAATAATGAGTATACTGGTCCTCCTGGGTATCTGATTTTACAGTCTTATAGAACTGGTATCTGAAGCCAATGGATATGCTTGTATTAATCGGCTTTATAAAATAGGCCAGGGCTAATTGCGCATTCGCTCCCATTTTATTGACTGACCAGTTCTTACGCGGATAAATAAAAAATAACGGAGACATGCCTGAAACCGACATCAACACACGGGAGTCTTTTTCCACACTGGTGAACATGTATACGCATGACGCATGTATCATTACATACAGATGATCGACCAGATGAATGGTAAAACCGATTCCCAGAGCGGGTGCGTACTCATTATATTTTTTCTTATCGATCGTTAATTGGAACATACTCCCCGGCATGAACATCGGTGAGCTTTCCTGATAGCTGTAATAAGAATACTTGAAGCCCGCAAAAAGTTTGAAGAACCTTGTAAACGTATAACTTAAGGTTGAATCGCTGTCATATCGCCGAATGACGCGGTTCATTTTTGAGGGCGGGGCCAGGATCATTCTCCCTTCGGCTTTTACCCTCGCATATAAAAAATTCGATGAGACAGTAACGTTTCCCGGAAGACGAAATGATAATCCCGGCCCATAGAAAAATGCAGGAGTTACTTTGTAAGAAGAAAAGCCGTTGTTCCACGACGGCTGCCACCAGCAGAACCAGGTTGACATGCCGATATCCATGCCGGCGGCCCCTGTCCTGTGCGGCATTGACAGGAGAAGCAGTATAATGACAAGGATAATGATTCGATGCATTTTTATTGTTCTGATTATGTAATTGGCGTCCCGGTTACCGGACATGCTCGCGGATCGCGTCGCGCCAGACCTGATAGCCCCTGCCGCTCAGGTGCGCGCCGTCTATGGTGAAGGCCTCGACCAGGTCGCCGTTTGCATCAGCCATGCGGCTGTAGATGTCGAGAAAAAATATGTTCCGGTTATCCGCCATCGACCTGGTCCGGGCATTCAGTTCGCGGATAAGGGTGCGCGGCAGGGGAAAGAGGCGGTACAGGGTCGGCAGATTGCTCTGTATGTAGATGATGGTGCCGGGCGACTCTGACCGTATCCGGGCAAGTATCTTCCGGTAATTGTCCGCCACGGTTTCCACCGACCTGCCGATCACGAAGTCATTACCCCCGATCATGATGAATATCTTCGTCGGCTTCCGCGCCGTGACCTCGCCGATCCTGTTCAGCACGCCGTCGGTGGTGTCGCCGTCGATCCCCCGCGACGCAATATCGCATCGGCCGAACAGCTCGGCCCATTCACAGCGGTCGGTAAGGCTGTCCCCTACGAAAAATATTCTCGCGTCGTCGTGCCCGAGGGTCGCGTAATGGCCTACTTTGTACTGGTAATAATCCCTGAGATAGGGGCGCAGCACCTTCCGGTGGTGTCCCTTATATAAGAAAAACGCCCCGGCAAGAACCAGCGCGAGGTTGAGCACCAGGGAGGCAATGAGGATTTTTTTAATTTTCCCGGTCATGCGTCACGCCTTCCCATTTTTCATTTTTTTTATTTTCAATGACCTGTCCTCGAACAGGATCTCATCCTTCACGACGAAAGAATCCGCTTCAGCTCCGCCATGGACCCCGGTCGGCCCCGCCGGCGCGCCGCCACCGCCTGCCGCTTCCCGCGCGGCGAACCGTTTGCCCGCCGGGTTGGCGGCTTCGAAATCAAGGTCGAGGTCCGCCAGTTCACCACCGCCCAGGCCGTCTGCCGTGCCCGGGGCCGTGTCCGCGAGGAAGCCCTCCTCCCGGTCATCCCCCGCGTGCCCCGTCAGATCACGGGACTCCTCCTCGAAAACCAGGAACTCCTCCCCGGCCCCTTCAACGCCTGATACTTCAACCACGGGGACGATGTCTTCAGCGTTGATATGATCGATCTCTTCTATCATTGATGAAGCGTCATGGTCTCCGCTTTCGCCTGCGGGCTCCACGTCTGGCTGCGCCTCATCGGCGCCCGCAAGGAGCGCGCGCAGCTCCGCTTCGGAGTTGTCGGTGAGCTCTTCGGAAAATTCTTCCGGGGTGGCTTCGTCCTCACCAAGAGCAACTTCACCCGCATCGGCGGCGATATCTTCTACTATGAGCTCGTCATCTATCAGCCTGTCCCCGTCAGGGGCGCCGTCATCTGCACCAGCGGCATCCGGCACGGGCCCGGTTCCGCTTTCAAACGCGCCGGCGCCTCCCGGCTCATCATGCACCGTGAAGGTCCCGTACCGCTCATCCACGATGTCCGACAGTATCCCGCGCATCCAGCCGTTGATCCTCTCGTCGTTGATCCATACTGACAGCACCTCGTGCACGATCTCGGCCGCCCGGTCAGCCCCGAAGCTTTTTTCATTTTTCGCATACATGCCGTCAACAAGCTCGCGGATGCCTTCCTCGTCTTCGGGGCGTTTCAGGAGGAGAAAATCATTTTTCAGCACTTCGGCATACCGTGCTACCCTCCCCATGCTTGCCCGCGCCTCAGGGTCTTCTGCGGCGGACCCGGGTCCCCGGCCGGCTCCTTCTCCGGGTACGGGCCTTTCAGGCCCGCTGCTTTCAGGCCGCCCGGGGATATCTTCAAGCAGGATAACGTCATCATCCTCCGGGACCTCGCCCTGCCCGGCAGCATCTTCTGAAACATCGTCATCCCGTGCTGCTTCCCCGGTATATTCACCTTCTGCCGCGTCATCTCCCCGGCCTTCTCCCTCCGCGAGATAATCCAGGTCCTCACCCGGCCCCTGTTCCATCCGCGGAGCCGCCGCCTCATCCGCAACGACGTCTTCATCACGGCCGTCATCCGCGGGCTTCCCGGCATAGCTCCCGAGCTCATCGTCCCATGCCATGCGCACGGACAGGAGCTCGGCGCCGTCGGCGCCGTGTTTCCGCCGGTATGCGCTGAGCATGTCGGCAACATGCGCAGGAGTGCGCGCCGCGTCCCGCCCGGGGGCGTTTTTCATCTCCATGACCGCATACTCCACGGGCTTGAGCCGCCTGAAAAGGTCCGGGTCAATGGGACGGAGTATCAGGTCGTAGAATTTCACCGCCATCCAGTGGCCGTCACGCGCGACCATGTCGAGCAGCAGGTCTTTCAGGGCCGCCTGGGTCAGGGGTTTGTTCGCCGCCAGCGCCCGCTGGAAGCGCTTCGTATACCGGCGATACTTCTCTTCAAAGAGGCCGTTGACCAGTATGTCAGCCATGATGTTGAGGTTGAGCTTCGCCAGGAGCGGGTGGAGCGACCGCGCGAGAGACTTTTCGAATTCGTAAAAATCGGAAAAGGGGCCTTCACGGAGCAGGCCTGATATGCGGCGGGCCGGCCCGGAGCGCGGGAGGTTCAGCGTAATGCGGGGATTATCACCGATAAGCCGGCCAATGAGGTCGGCCCTTTCTCCGGGGTCGTCGCGGAACCTGAGGACAAATCCTTCTATATCTGTTGTCTCACGCATGTTCATCATTGCCGTCTTTACAGGCCATCATCCTTCGCGCCGGCATGTGCGGCCGCCTTTTAAGATATTATCGGCCCGTCATCCGGTTTGGTCGGCTTTTTTCTTGCATGGCGCTCGCCGTAAATCCCGCGAACGATGGCCCTCTTTTAACATTACGACACCATAATCCATCAAGATTCAAGAACATTTTTACCCGCTTCTCCAGCCGCTCAATATTCAAAAGCACAAATTATTATTGACAGCGGCAAATTCATAAAAATGACTATTATTCTCAGGTTATACCAGCAAGGAGAGAACCGCCATGACCGACAAACCGAAACGAGAGCAGTGGGGATCAAAAATGGGGTTTATCCTTGCCGCAGCGGGTTCCGCCATCGGCCTGGGCAACATCTGGAAATTCCCCTACCTTGCGGGTGAAAACGGCGGCGCCGCCTTTGTTCTGGTATACCTTGTCTGCATCGTGATCCTTGGGCTCCCCATAATGATCGCGGAGATTGTAATCGGCCGGCACACGGAGAAGGACCCGGTGGGGGCCTTCAAGATAATCGGGACAGGCGCCTGGTC
Source organism: uncultured Spirochaetota bacterium (assembly GCA_963827275.1). Taxonomy (GTDB): domain Bacteria; phylum Spirochaetota; class UBA4802; order UBA4802; family UBA5550; genus RBG-16-49-21. The sequence continues at coordinate 81,551 of CAWHAA010000006.1, read as the reverse complement.
GCTGGTGGGATATCTCGGGGTCGCGGCCGGGTTCTTCATCATGACCTATTACAGCGTCGTGGGCGGATGGACGATCGGCTACCTCGTGAAATCGGTCAGCGGCGCCCTCGGCGCCATCACCAGTTCGGCGGATTCAGAACAGCTCTTCGTGCGCTTCATCCAAAGCCCGTGGGAAATGATCCTGTACCACTTTCTCTTCATAGGCGCCACGGTCGGCGTGGTGATTTTCGGCGTCGCCGGCGGGATCGAGCGCTTCAGCAAGATCATCATGCCGGTCCTCTTTATCCTTCTTGTCATTCTCATAATCCGCGGGCTCACCCTGCCCGGGGCGGAGGCGGGCATCAGGTTTTACCTGTACCCGGACTTTTCCAAGATAACCCCGAAAGTAGTTATCGAGGCTCTTGGGCAATGCTTCTTCAGCCTGAGCCTCGGTATGGGCGCCATGATTACTTACGGGAGCTATCTTTCGCGGAAGGATAAAATCCTCAGCTCTTCCATAAAAATCGTCGGGCTCGACTCACTCGTGGCGATCCTGGCCGGGCTGGCCATCTTCCCAGCGGTCTTCGCCGTCGGCATGACCCCGGAGAAGGGCCCCGGCCTTACCTTCAACATCCTGCCGGTGGTTTTTTCCCGGATGCCGTACGGCTCCATCTTCGCCACGCTCTTCTTCCTCCTGCTCTTCATCGCCGCTCTCACCTCCGCCATATCCCTTGTCCAGGTCGTGGTTGCGTATGTGACTGATGAAAGAGGCTGGAGCCGCGCCAGGGCGGTCCTCACCGCCGGCGGCCTCATATTCCTGCTGGGCATCCCGGCGGCACTCTCCTTTGGCGAAATGAAGGACGTCAGAATATTTTTCGGGCAGACCTACTTCGACTTCATGGACATCCTGACATCCATTTACATGCTCCCCATCGGAGGGTTCCTGATCGCGGTATGCCTCGGGTTCAAGTACGGCCTCCATAAGACGATGCATGAGCTTGACGCCGACACGAACAGCTTCTACCTTAAAGAGATATGGGCCTTTACCATAAAGTACATTTCCCCGGTGATCCTGCTGGCAATTATCCTCTATTTCGGCGTGTACAAGATGATCACGTCATGACCCGGGCCGTCTCTTACGCAAATTTTTCACATTTCAAAATTTTTACTTGCATAAATTTAACCATCTGGTTAAGAAGTCAAAATTGAAAATTACTGTCTCATTTGATTTCCCCGAAAGAGGTTCCACTGATATATGAACATAGCACGACTCGCAATCAAGCGCCCTATATTAATTACCAGTATCGTCTTCATCCTGCTCTTTGTCGGTTTAATCGCAATGAGCCGGCTCGGCATTGACATGTTCCCGGACGTTGAATTCCCCTATGTCGTGGTGCAGACAGTCTACGTCGGTTCATCCCCTGAAGAGATCGAGAACCTCATCTCAAAACCGATAGAGGACCAGGTGAGCTCCATATGCCGGCCTGAAGCATTTGTCGTCGAGGAACATGGACAGCGTGTCCCTGGTCATCGCTGAATTCAACCTTGACGTCGACCCGAAATACGCGGAACAGCAGGTCAAGGACAAGGTTGACCTGATACGAAGGGACCTTCCGGAGGACATCGAAGAGCCGCTCGTGATACGGTTCGACCCCACAAGCATGTCGATCGCGCGGATCGCACTTTCAGCCGACCTCTCTACGAATGACATGTACGACCTGGCAAAGGAAGAGATCACGATCGGATTACAGCAGGTCAACGGCGTCGCGCAGGTCAAGATCGTCGGCGGACGCCGGCGCGAGATACAGGTAGAGCTCGACCGCAACAAGCTGAACGAGCACAAGGTATCCGCCCTGGCCGTCGCGAACGCCATCAAGAGCGCGGGGATGAACATACCCGTGGGCAAGCATGACAAGGCCGATAAAGAAACCACCTTCAGGACCGTGGCGCAATTCACGGACGTCAACCAGATAGCCAATGCCGTGGTACAGTTTTCCGGTGACATCGGGAACGCCATCTCGGTCAAGTCCCTCGGCACCGTCAGCGACGGATCCGAGGAAAGAACGACCGTACGGCTATCTGTACGCGCCGGTCAACGGCGGCACGAACGAAAAATCCGGCTTCTTCAGCAAAAAGAAGAAAACGATCAAGCGTGAAATGAAGCCCGCGCTTTTCCTCGAAGTGTACCGGCAGTCGGGGGCCAACACGGTAGCCGTTCTCGATGGAGTGGTCGAGCGAATCGGCAAGATGAACGCCGACATGAAAGACCGCGCCGGAAAGCCGAAGCTCAACCTCATCTATGACGGGGCAAAGATCGTCCGCATGAACCTTGACGAGGTGAAAGTCACCATCCTGCTCGGGATCGCCCTGGCCATCATCGTCGTTTACCTGTTCCTGGGAAACCTCAGAAGCACCTTCATCACCGGTATCGCGCTCCCGAACAGCCTCCTGGGCGCCTTCATACTCATGTACGTCATGGGCTACACCATCAACGTCATCACCCTGCTGGCCCTGTCGCTGACGGTCGGCCTCCTCGTGGATGACGCGATCGTTGTGCGGGAAAATATATTCAGAAAGCTCGAAGTCGGGCATGCTGCCGGCCGAGGCCGCTGAAAAGGGCACCACGGAGGTCATGCTGGCGGTCATCGCCACGACCCTCACCATCATGGCCGTCTTCGTCCCGATCGGCTTCCTGGGCGGCATAGTCGGCCAGTTCTTCAAGCAGTTCGGCTTCACCATTGTCTTCGCCATGTCCATCAGCCTCTTTGACGCCCTCACGGTCGCGCCCTTTCCTTTCCGCCTACTTTGCCGGCACCGGGCCAGGTCGCCCAGAACGTGGTCATTCGAAACTTCGAACGGTTCCAGGAATGGATGGAACGCTGGTACGGCAGGATCATGACCTTCACCCTGGACCACCCGCTTCATCATTATCGGGCATCACCACCATCATATTTGTCGGCAGCCTCGCGACAGCGCCCTTTATCAAGAAGAACTTCATGTCCTCGAGCGATTTCGGTGACTTCAACATATCGCTGCAGATGCCGTCCGGCACGAGCCTGGACGGCACCAATGAGGTTGCGAACAGGGCGGCAAAACGGATACTGGCCGTTGCCCCCGAAGTGAACACGATGTCCATTATCGTCGGCATGAACGCGATGAACACGGCAGCAGCCCAACAGCGTCACCATGGGCCTTTCCCTGGTCGACATTGATGACCGCGAGCGCTCCGCGCCGGACATAAAGACCGCGATCAGGAACACGCTCCTGAAGGAATTCCCCAATGACCGTCCGAAGCTCACCGAGTACAGCCTGGGGAACATGGCGATGTCGGCCTATGTCCTGAACATAATCGGCAATGACCTGGAAGTTCTTAACGAGTACGCGCAGAAGCTCTTCACGGAACTGAAAAAAAGCCCAGACCTCTCAGACATCGACATCAGCTCCGAGGCAGGCAAGCCCGAATTCCAGGTGGTGTTCAACCCGAACGAAATGCAGAAATTCGGCGTCATGCCGTCCATAGCAGGCGCAGAGCTCCGCTACCAGATAGCCGGCGAAGTGGTCGGCGAGCTGCACGATAACGGCATCGAGTATGACGTCCGCATCCGCCTGAAGCCGGACCAGCGTGATCTAAGGTCCGCCTTCGAAAATACCAGGGTCCCGAACCAGATGTACCGCATGGTGCCGCTTAAAGCCCTCAGCAAAGGCGTGGACAAATTTGGCCCCTCGCAGATCCTCAGGAGTGACCGTTCCCGGGTCGTGCAGATCACCGCGAACCTTACACCCGACGGCGCCATGGGCAGCGCGACGGATTATTCGATGGAGCTGCTCACGAAAAAAATGCCGCCCCCGAAAGGAATAACGTACGGCTTTATCGGGCAGGCCGAGGACCTGAAGGAGCTTATGGAAGACATTCTGCTCGCCATGCTGCTGGCGGTCATATTCATATATTTTATCCTCTCAAGCCTGTATGAGTCTTTCATTACCCCGGTGACGATCCTCATTGCCCTGCCGCCGGCGCTCTCCGGCGCGCTCCTGGCCCTTTTCATGTTCGGCGAGCAGCTGAACATGTTCTCCATGATCGGCATTATCATGCTCATGGGCCTGGTCACGAAGAACTCGATCCTCCTTGTGGACTTCGCCCTCGAAGGGTTCCGTTCAGGCCTGACACGGAAGGAGGCCATCTACAAGGCGGGCATGATCCGGCTCCGGCCTATCCTGATGACCACGTTTGCCATGCTGGCCGGCACCCTGCCGATTGCCCTGGGCATCGGCGAGGTCTCAAAATTCCGCATGGCCATGGGTATCGCCATAATGGGCGGCCTGATCCTCTCGACCTTCCTGACCCTGATCGTGGTGCCGGCAGTATTCGAATATATCGACATCTTCCGGGAATGGATAGAGAGCAAGTTCAGGCCCGATTACAAGTTGGAACTGGAGGACAACGGCGCCGGCGTTATCGAAGAGACGGACGAGGTCTATGAGGGAGAGCCTGCCCGGATCACCATAAATCCGCCCCGGAAACCCAAACCAGGGGACTACCCGGGAGGCAGGAAAAAACCGAAGAAGCGCTGAGTTGACGCGACACGGACAGCTACACGGTCGCCGTTTGCCCCGCCGGTCCCGGGGATCATTCTCTGCCTGGCGCTCCTCACGCACCCGAAGAAAGAGCACGCGTCTCACGCAAACAAAAAAATGCCGGCTGTATGCCGGCATTTTTTATATATATACAGAACGTTCCTGTACACTATTTACTTCGCCATTCCGCCGACCCGGGCTGAAAACCGTGTTATATGTAACCGCCAGTTTCGCATAACAGGCCACCTTCACGCCGATCAGGAATCCCCTGGATGTCATGCAACTCAAAAATTAGCCGCTTGACTTGACCTGGATCAATGCATATATTTCAGGTAAATACTATAAACATCCCATGGTTTTTTTCACTAACATCATTATATCAAAAAGGAAGGCGATATGGTAGATTCAAGCATGGTTCTCACCGGTCAGACTATCGCGTATACGCTGTATGCCCTGGCCATCATGTCCGTCATAGGCTGGTTCGGCTACAGGGTGACAAGAAGCGGAAAGGGCAAGGAGATCAAACCCGCGCTCTTTTATACCTTTTTCGGGTTCCTGGTGCTCGCCGGGGTTTCATTGCACATCATCACGCATGAAACGATACCATGGAAGCCGATGGACCTGAACAGGGCGGATTACAAGGCCGACAAGACGTTCGACATCAATATTGTCAGGCACCGGTTCATCCTCCCCGCTGAGAAAATGGTCATTAAAAAGGGCGAGATCGCCCGATTCAACGTGACCTCCGAAGACCTCACGTACGGTTTCGGCCTCTTCCGCGAAGACAATTCCATGCTGTTCCAGATGCAGGTATTGCCGGGGCACATGAACGACATCATCTGGCGCTTTGAGAGGCCCGGGCTGTACACCATCAGGTCCACTGAATATTCAGGGCCGAAAGGCATCGGCATGATTGAAAAGAACGCGGTTGAAGTGACCGAATGAAGCCGCCGCGGTACAAGTGATACAATGATATAACATGAGGAATACACTATGAACTTTATTAAAACACTCATCAATGGCGAACAGGGCCTGTTCAAATCAGTCTCCCTGACCCCCATGCAGAAAATGACATTGCGGTTCGTTGTTGTGGGGCTGGTCTATTACGGCTTCGCGCTGATCGAAGGCATGCTCATGAGGCTCTACCTCGTCAAGCCGGCGGTCGACCTCATACCTCCCGAGCAGTATTACGGGATGCTGACGGCGCACCCGCTCGTCGGGATATTCGGCTCCACCTATTCGATCGTATTCGGCGCCTTTCTCTTCCTGGTGCCGTTTTTAATGAAAAAGCCGCTCTGGAGCATCAAGCTCGCGAACTGGACCTGCGCCCTCGTCGGGTTCGGCACCCTCACCTTCTGGCTCGCGGGCTTCATCACCCATTACGCGCCGTTGTACACCCTGTACTGGCCCCTTCCCGCGGATTTCACCCAGTTCAGCGTATGGGGCGGCACCTTTTTCATCGTCGGCATCGCGCTGATCATGCTGGGCACGGTCTTCTTCGTCATAAACATCTTCGCGACCATAGGCTATACCCCCGAGGGAAAGCCCAAACAGCCGACCGGCGCGCTCATCGCGTCAGCGCTTGGACTGAGCGGTTTCAGGAACCTTTTCTCTAAAAACAAGAAAGAGCACCTGGTGTCCCTGCCGGTAGCGGCGATCGCCCGCGGCACCATCGACACGGCGCTCAACTCCGGCGTTATCCTGTTCACCGGCGTGCTGATCCTCGTGTACATGATCGCCGCGATCCTCGGCTTTGACCTGAAGCATTCCGCCGTTGACGCGCTGCTCTATAAAAACTGGTTCTGGTGGGGGCTTGACCTCATCGCCGACGGGCTGGTGCTCATCTACGTGGCCGGGACATGGTACCTCCTCGCCACCCTGATCACGGGGAAGAAGCTCTTCATGGAAAACATAGCGCGCGCGGCCCTCTTTGTCGAGCTCGTGGTCTCCTGGACCGTATGGTCGCACCACCTGATGTCCGACCAGGCCCAGCCCGGGATCCTCAAGATCGTATCGGGCGAGATGGTCACCGCGTTCGAGCTGATCACCCAGGGCCTGGCCTTCTTCATAACACTGGTGACCCTCTGGAGCGCCCGCCCGCTCAAGATGACCAACCCGCTCAGGTTCCTGCTGGGCGGCCTGCTCGGGTTCGCCCTGGCGGTGCCGGCCGGCATCATACAGGCGGACCTGGGCCTGAACAGGATTCTGCACAACACCCAGTGGATCGTCGGTCCCCACGTCCACGTCGCGATACTGGTCGGGCTTACCATGACGCTCTACTCGGCGATCTATTTTCTTTTCCCGATCCTGACGAACGGGGCGAAGCTCTACAGCGAGAAGCTCGCGATCTTCCATTTCTGGGCCCACCTGCTGGGCGGCATCGGCATGGGCGCGTTCATGGGCATGGCCGGCCTGCAGGGGATGCTCCGGCGCACGATCTACTTTGAAGGAGAGTTCCTGCCCTACATGGTGCTCGCCGCGCTCGCCGGGTCGCTCCTCTTCCTCGGTTTTGCCGCGTTCTTTTTCAACATAGTGATGAGCGTGGGAATCAATGGCGTAATCGGGATATTCATGCCGTCGAAGCTTGCGACGAAGGACCCGCTGCCGGGGAAATGATTATAGAGCAAAACTGATTTTGTAACGCATCGGGGCAGGCTGCCGCCTGCCCCGATTTTTTACCCGCGCTGCCCCATGATGCCGTGCATTATAATCTGATAAAATGTTTCGGACATTTTCTCGATATCCATGTCCCCCGGGCCGCTGTTCTTTTTGAGGATAAAATAATAGTAGTCGACCCTGAGAAAGGCCCCCGCCACGATATTGGCCGCAAGCTCGATATTCAGGTCCTGCCTGATCGTTCCGAGCGTTACCCCTTCCTCCATGTACAGGATTATGTAATTCAGCATCTTTCGCTCAAACTGCATCAGGTACGGCTCGAAGATGTTGTTCAGGCCGGGCCCTATCCGGAGGTATATGTTGCAGAGCTCTTCATTTTCCTTGAAAAATTTGAAGCTCTTCCTGATGAGCAATCTGAACAACTCCTCGATGTTGTCCGACTTGAATTCAGACAATTCGATAGAGGCGAATTCCTCCCATTCGTTGAGGAATTTAATGAGGAGGGATATGAAGAGGTCTTCCTTGTTCTTGAAATAGCGGTAAAAAGTCCCTTTCCCGACTTTTGCCTCCTTGATCACCTCTTCTACGTAGGTCTCGTAATATCCCTTTTCTGAGAATATTTTTTTTGAGCAGTCGAGGATCTGGTTTTTCCGTAAATCGCCTTTCATGTATCTCTCCATCTGAAATCCAATTGCCGATAATTTATTACAATAATCAGACTAACCGGACGGTATTTATGTTGACATTATAATGATATGGATGTAAACAGTCAATAAGATATAGACCGGACGCGTCCGGTTTTTATAAACATATATTTAAATATATCTCTTTTTCAAATAATTTATCAAAAAAAAGTACATTTCTTAGACAATTAGTTTGAAAAACTAAAAATATGTGCTATTTTAAATAATTATAGACCGGACGCGTCCGGTCTATAATTAACAAGACGATAGCCCGGAATAATGCAGGACCCAATTCAATCTCTTGTGATGTAAACCAGGCGGTACAGCATGAAAGAATCAACCAGGATCATGATGAAAAAACATGGGTGGCGGTATGACAGGTTCATTCATAACTATATCTATTTCAAATTCTATTATCCATATGTGAAGCTTGTATATTATTTTTTTAAATTCCTCGCATCATACCTGTCCTGGTTCAAGCCGTTAAACGGCATCCTCTCGATGGCATTTGCCCGGTATCACGCCAAGGTATTATCATTCAGCGACACAAAAAAAATCTTCACGCTGAATGAAAATATCGCGGCCCTGTCGCCGGAAAACAAGAAGATCGTCCCGTACAGATACGCGTACAAGATCATCTTCCAGGAACCGGAGCAGATCGCGGTAATGGACTGCCCCTGCAAGCTGACACTCGGCGACAGCGCCGAAAACATCAACTCCTGCCTCGCGGTCGGCAAAGGGCTCTCGTCCTTCTGGCTCGAGCACGGCGGCGCGAAATACCACGCGCGCAGGATCTCGCAGAAGGACGCCCTCGCATTGATCCGCAGGTTCAGGAAGATGGGGTACGTGACGCAGGCCTTCTTCAAGGTGGCCACCGGCGGAAGCACCGGCGTCATCTGCAACTGCCACCCGGACACCTGCGTGAGCCTCCAGGCCACGCGATTCGCGAAGAAGTTCAGCGATACCTTCACCATGAACGCGAACTCCGGTTACTCCGTGGCCTTCAGCGGGACGAAGTGCAGGTACCACGGAACGTGCGCGAAGGCATGTCCCGTCGGGGCGATCCAGGTCGATACCCGGAAAAAGAGATTCATTTACGACAGGAACGCCTGCCTGGGATGCGGGCTCTGCACCGAGCACTGCCCGGAAAAGGCCCTCTCGTTGCGGAGGGACCCGGGCAAAAACGTGCCGCTGGACATTGATATAGTGAAAAAAGAATACGTGAACGCGGGTAAATAAATCTTACACAGGACAGGTAAAATGAACAGAGAGCATAAAAAAGAATATGATGTCATCGTCGTCGGGACCGGCGCCGCGGGGTGCACCGTGGCCAGGGAAATGACCAGGAAAGGGAAGAAGGTCCTGATGCTTGAGAAGGGAGGGCGCATGGAGTGGCTGGGGAATACCGTGACCGTGGCCACCATGTTCGATATCCCCACCCTGCTGCGGAACCCCAGGGACATCGTCCTGTTCGTCACCAATTACGGCGGCGCCTCCAACATCGCGGCCGGCTCGGCGCTCCCTCCCCCCAAAAAGGTGTTCGACCCGGTCGGCATAGACCTCTCGAAGGAAGCGGAAGAGGCGAGGAAGGACCTGTGGATCAATCCCCTCCCGGACGAGCTGATAGGGGAAAACAACCTGCGGCTCATGGAGGCGGCCAACAGCCTGGGCTACCACTGGCAGAAGATGGACAAGTTCATTGACGCGAGCAAATGCACGGGATCGGGAAACTGCATGCTGGGCTGCAGAACCGGGGCCAAGTGGACCGCCCGGGTCTTCGGGGACGAGGCGGTCGCCGGCGGCGCCGACCTGGCGCTCCACGCGGACGTAAAAAGGGTGATCGTACAGAACGGCAGGGCGTGCGGGGTGGAGCTGAAGAACGGGGAGCGCTTTTACGGCAGGTCCGTGGTCCTCTCCGCCGGGGGCATGAGCAACGTGCACCTGCTGCGGGCCGCCGGGATCGGAGAGGCGGGCAAGGGCCTCTGCTGCGACTGGCTTACCTTCGTGCAGGCGGTGGTGCCGGGCACCAACGCCCGCGGCGCGACCCCCATGAGCGTGGGCACACTGGAGCACTATGAAACCGACGATTTCGTGCTCATGCCCGTGTCGCCCAACTGGGCGCTCTTCCTCGGGGTGGCAATTCTCTCCGGTCCGCGGCACCTGCTCAAGCTGGCCAACATGCGGCGGTACAGCAGCATCATGGTAAAAGTGCGCGACGATATCACCGGGGAGATCGGGAACGGCAGGGCGTTCAGCAAGCCGGTCACCCCCTCGGACCGCAGGAAGCTTGACAAGGGGATCGAGGTAATCACGAAGATATTCAGGAAGGCCGGGGCGAAGGAGAGCAGCATCTACCCGATGAAGCAGGCGGGCGCGCACCCGTCGGCGACCTGCCGAATCGGGCACGTGGTGGACACGGACCTCGCGACGCAGATCAGCGGGCTGTACTGCTGCGACGCCAGCGTCCTCCCCTCCTCCCTCGGCGCGCCGGTGGTATGGACCGTGGTCTCCCTCGGCAAGAGGCTGGCGAAGCACCTCGACGCGCAGCTATAGGCGCGGTCACCGCCCTTCGTCCAGGACCCCGCGCACGATGATCGACAGCTCCCTGGCGCGGAAGGGCTTGTGCGCGAACCCCCGGATGCCCATCGCGCGCGCGCGCTCCTTCGAGTCGTCGTCAAGCATACCGGACGCCAGTATCGCCCGCACGCCGGGATCGGTCCTCTTCATCTCGCGGAACACATCGAGTCCGTTCATGCCCTGCATCGACAGGTCGATGATGACGGCGGAGATCTCCGCATGGCGCTCCCTGAACAGCGCGATGCCCTCCTCCGGCACCCCGGCGGTGATGACGGAATACCCGCACTGCTCGAGAAAACCCTTCGTGACGTTGAGCACCATGCGCTCGTCGTCTATGACCAGGACCGTTCCCGATCCCCGCGCCAGTTCGTTCCCGTTCGCGTGCGCGTCCTTCCGTTCCGGGAGTTCACCCGACAGGGGGAAATACAGCGTGAAGCGCGCCCCCCGGCCATGCTCCGAGTAAACGCGGATGGAACCGTGATGGTTCTGGATTATATTGTAGGAGATCGCGAGCCCGAGGCCCGAACCCTTCTCCCTGTCCTTCCTGGTGAAGAACGGCTCGAAGATGCGGTCCATGGTCTCCCGGTCCATGCCGACGCCGGTGTCGCTGATGGAGATCTTTACCCAGGCACGGCCATCACCCGCCTCCCCCGGCCCCCCGTCCGGATGGCCCGGGCCCGCGAGCTCGACGCGCAGGGAAATCACGCCTCCCTGCGGCTCATCCGGGGGCCTCATGATGGTCATGGCGTGCGAGGCGTTAATGCAGAGGTTCAGGAGCACCTGCCCGACCTGCGCCTTGTCGCCCATGATCACCGGCTCGTCGGGGGAGAGCACGCAGTCAAGGATGACCGACTTGGGGAAGCTGTTTTTGCAGATGTCGCAGGTGCGGCTGACCGTCTCGTTGACATCGACCGGCGCGAGCCGCGGCTCCTGCTTCATGGACAGGGCGAGCAGGTCCTTGATGATGTCGACCGAGCGCCGCGAGGCCTCGATCCCCATTTCAAGGTAGCTCTCGATTTTCCCGCGCTCCGCGAGCTGTTCCTTCTTCAGCATGAGACGGACAAGGTCGAGGGCCCCCAGTATCCCGCTCAGTATGTTGTTGAAGTCATGGGCGAGGCCGCCGGCGAGCGTCCCGATCGCTTCCATTTTCTGCGCCTGGGCAAGCTGCTGCTGGATCTTCTCCTTTTCACGCTGGGCCCTGACGCGCTCGCTGATGTCGCGCGTCACACCGATGAAGCCCGCCGGCATGCCCGATTCGTCCCGGATGACAGAGATCCTGGTCTCCGCGTCGAACAACGACCCGTCCTTGCGGCGGTGCTCGAGCTGCAGCACCAGGTTCCTCGCCGCATCGGCCCCTTCCCGCCTGCCCATCGCCGCGAACCCGGCATACGTCTTCTTTATTTTCTTCAGGGATTCAGGCGTGTGGATGTCCTTCATGGAAAGGGAGAGCGCCTCCTCGACCGTGTACCCGTACATGGCCTGGACGGAGGGGCTGACGTACTGCACGTTCAGGTCCAGGTCCACCGACCAGATCATGTCATTGATATTCTCCGCAAGGAGGCGGTACCGCTTTTCGCTCTTCTCGAGCTCGATGTTCTTGCGGTGGAGCTCCCCGGTCCGCTCCTCGGCCAGGCCCTCGAGGTTGTCGCGGTGCTTGCGGAGCTCCTCCTCCGCAAGGCGGCGGACCTCCATTTCATCCCGAAGGTGCGCGTTCACGGATTCGACCTCTTTCATCAAGTCAGCGAGCTGTTCCTTTTCCCTGAGGAGTAGACGGCGTTCATTTTCTATCTCATCGTTATACTTCTCGCTGATGGACTCATATATGTAGGTGAAAAATATTATGACAACAAAGGCGATGAGGTGCCGGAACACGTAGTCGAAGGGGTACTGCCACGCGTGAATCATGGAAAACGGGTTGAAGAAGATAAAGCCGGTCGCAGCGAACATTATGAAGGTCCATAAGGACCCCTCGCGCCGCCCGGTCAGGAAATAGCTGAAGAGGGGAAAGGCAAGCACCCACAGGCTTGCATGCCCCTGGACGGCTCCTGTTTTGATCCAGTAGAAAAAGAGCCCTATCATCATCATGATAACCAGTCGATAGATAACGAGGCCGTTTTTCAGGAACCTGAGGGAGATTATAACGCCGAATAATACAAGGGCCGCGGCAATATCTATGATCCCGTACAGATATATTCCATTTAGAAGATGGTTAACGCCAAAAATAATCATCGGGATGCAGATCAGGATGAGAAAAAGCACAAACAGTCTTTTTCGTCCCCTGTCCCCGATGCTGTCGTACGCGGGAGGCACGAGAAGGCCGGCAAGAGACCGCATCTGTTCCCTGAAGTTGAATGACATGGCATCATTATGTGCACATGTTTTAAAATTGCAATAAATATTTTACCGTCACCGCCCGCTGCCGGGCACCTAAAATGATGATTGACAATATTCTGTCCCGCGGGCATCCTCATGTACGACCGCGGCAGGCGCGTACCGAACGTTAACCAGGAGGGGCCCGGACATGCGCATAAAGATATTCGCACCCATTTTAGCAGCCGTCGTTATCCTGCTCATCATACTGCTCGCGGTCACGTCACCGGTGGACCCGGTGGCCTACCACCCCCCGAAAAAACCGGCTATGACAGGCGCGCTCACGCCGAACGACCTGCTGGCGAGGGCGGAACTGATCGCGGCGGGCAGGCTCGACGGCCCGGAGGACATCGCCTTTGACGCTGCGGGCCGCCTCTACACCGGGACCGCTGACGGCGCGGTCATGCGGACCGCACCCGGCGGCGCGCCGGAGACCTACGCGCGGACCGGCGGCAGGGTGCTCGGCCTCATGTTTGACCGGAGCGGCGCCCTCATCGCCTGCGACGCCTCGCGCGGCCTCGTCTCAATCGACAAACACGGCGCGGCCACCCTCCTCGCCGACTCGGCCGAAGGGGTGAAGTTCCGCGCCACCGACGCGCTCGACATCGCCCGCGACGGCTCCGTCTATTTCACCGACGCGTCGGACACCTTCCCTCTCGAGCAATTCAAGCTGGACATGATAGAGGCGCGGCCCCACGGCAGGTTCATGCGCTACGACCCCGCGACGAAGAAGGTCACGGTGCTGCTCAGGGGGCTCTGCTTCGCCAACGGCGTGGCGCTGTCGCGCGGCGAGGACTTCGTTCTGGTGAACGAGACGTACCGCTACCGGGTATGGCGTTACTGGCTGAAGGGACCGAAGGCCGGCACGGCCCACATCTTCATCGACAACCTGCCCGGCATGCCGGACAACATCACCTCCAACGATGCGGGGACCTTCTGGCTCGCGCTCTTCACCGTGCGCAACGACGCCCTGGACATGGTCCAGGGCCACCCGTTCATCAAGTCGGTCCTCGGCAGGCTCCCTGAGTCCCTCTGGGCGCATTCCGCCAGGTACGGCCTTGTCGTGTCGCTCGACGAGCGGGGACGAATCACCGGCTCTCTGCAAGACCCCGGCGGCGCGAAGCTCTCCGATATCACCACCGCGCGTGAGCATGGCGGGTTCCTGTATTTCGGGAGCCTGACGATGGACAAAATGGCGCGATATAAGCTGGGGCGGTGAAAGGACGGCAGTATCAGGTGCCGTATCGTTTCAATAATGCCAGCACCCGGGGGTTGTTCTCTTTATTTGCGTAATCAAGCGGCGACAGGCCTTTTTCGTCTTTTATATGGACGTCTGCGCCGTTTTTCAATAACAGTTCGATCATTTTGATTTTGCTGCTGGATACAGCACAATGTAGTGGGGTTTCCTTTTTCTTGTTTTGGGCATTAAGATCAGCGCCGTTCTTTATTAAATAGGTTGCATATTGATAAAGTGTAATAGACTCGATTTAATCTGACACTCTTCCGATAAATGGAGCAGAAAATGCTCTGAATAATTATACGGAGGAGTACATGACAACAGAACAGAAAGTCATCAGGAACAAAATGGGGTTATTAAACCTCGCAGAGCAGATTGGGAATGTCAAAAAAGCATGTCACATTATGGGATATTCCCGAGACAGTTACTACCGGCTAAAGGAACTTTATGATACTGGTGGTGAAGAAGCGTTAAAAGAAATCAGCAGAAAAAAAGCTAATATAAAGAATCGTGTTGATCCAAGTGTTGAAACTGCAGTTAACAGCATTGCAATTGAGTATCCCGCATTTGGACAGGTTCGGGCTTCTAATGAACTGAGAAAACAGGGGATATTTGTCTCACCTACCGGAGTAAGAAGCATATGGCTCCGTAATGATCTTGAAACCATGAAGAAGCGGCTCAAGGCACTTGAGGCCAAGGTCGCTCAAGATGGAATCATTCTCACGGAATCACAGCTTGCCGCATTAGAGAAAGCCAAAGAGGAAAAGGAAGCTCATGGTGAGATTGTATCTGAACATCCTGGTTATCTGGGTTCGCAGGACACAATGTATGTAGGAACGGTCAAAGGTGTTGGCCGGATATACCAGCAGACTTTTATAGACACGTATTGTAAGGTGGCTTTTGCAAAGTTATACAATATGAAAACACCAATTACCTCTGCCAACATATTGAACGACAGGGTTATACCGTTTTATGAAAACAGCAGCATTAAGCTGATCCGAGTATTGACGGATCGTGGTACCGAATATTGCGGGAAAATGGAAAGTCATGACTATGAACTGTTTCTTTCGATTGAGGATATTGAGCACACAAAGACAAAGACGCGGCATCCTCAAACAAATGGAATATGCGAAAGATTTCATCGAACCATTCAAGATGAATTTTATCGCATAGCATTTAGAAAGAAAATTTACAACACTCTTGATGAACTTCAGAAGGATCTTGACATATGGATTGTTCAATATAATAATGAGAGACCGCATAGTGGAAAATATTGTTATGGCAAAACACCGATAGATACGTTCAAGGATTCGTTAGTGCTTGCAAAAGAAAAACTGCTAAACTTTAACTGACAGGCAGTTTGGAAGTGATTGGTGAGTGTCAGATGAAGTTCAGAGTTTTACAGATAAAGCTCTTCGCAGATTGTTTCAAATAGTGGAGTAGTTTCGTAATGCAACTGTTTTGAATCGATACAGACGCCGAGATCTTGAACAACGAATTTCAGCATTTCAATTGAGCGAGAATATATCGCGGTAAATATCAGCTGACTCTTACAGCTTCTTTCAACATAATTCCCCTTGCTAATCAGATAGTGCATAATGTTCTTATGTTTATGATAAATCGCATCACTTAAAATATTCCTGTCATCATTCTCCGTGTCTATTTTTGCGCCATTAGCAATGAGCACCATGACGATCTCAATTTTGCCGCTTTTTATGGCCCCATTCAGCGGATATTCGTCATGCGACAGGAATTGTTTTTTGTAATTAACGTCGGCTCCTTGATTAATTAATTCTTGCACTCTATAGGGATCACCTTTTCTTGCTGCCTGGTACAGCAATTCATCTTTATCAGCAGAAATAGCTGTTGTTGTGCAATTAGATATGAAAATTATAAATAATGTCATCATCAAGCGATACATTGTCTATTAGCCTGCTTTATAATTTTAATAGCAATTCTATAAATATTAGAAACCACGCAACCAATTATTAAACCAACTCGGGAGAAAGATACCACCCACGCGGACTCCCGGCATATGCTTTGCAGATATCCGGTTTTATGATTATAAAGATACCGATAAAAATCAGAAGACAGGCGATTTTTTTCATTAGAAAAGCTTGGAACAATTTCACATTATTTGCCATATCGTTTCAATAACGCCAGCACCCGGGGGTTGTTCTCTTTCTTTGCGTAATCCAGGGGAGTTAGGCCCTTAGCATCCTTGGTGGTTGGATCGGCGCCGTTTTTTAGCAAAAGTTCAATGAACTTAAACCTTTTCCACGTTACAGCAACATGCAATGGAGTTTCATTATCCTTGTTTGGTATATTTACATTCGCACCCCTTTTTATTAAATACTGAGCCTCTTGATAAAGATCCTCGCAGACGGTTTTATACAGTGGGGTATGTTGGTAATGTGTTTCTCTTGAATCAATACAAACATGAAGATCTTCAATTACATATTTCATCATATCAAAAGAGCGTGAATACATCGCAGAAAAAATTAATGAGCTTGAACAACTTTTATCGACATGTATACCTTTTGATAATAAATACCGTATAATCACTTTATTTTCTTTATAAATGGCATCGCTTAAGCAAAATCTATTTTCTTTTTCAGTATCTATTTTTGCACCACTCATGATCAATAATTTTACAATCTCAATATTTCCACTATATATTGCCGCATTTAATGGGTAATCATCATTTGATAAAAGTTGTTTTCTATAGTTAACATCTGCACCATTATTTATCAATAATTGAACTTTTTTATAATTACCTATTTTTGCTGCAGAATATAAATCATCACCTTTATTATCAATGACATAATTTTTAGAGCAGCCGCAGGTAAAACTCAAAAAAATGATTATTATCAATGTTTTCATTACTTTCTATCCCGGTTGTATGATTTTAAAGATACCGATAAAAATCAGAAGACAGGCGATTTTTTTCATTAGAAAAGCTTGGAACAATTTCACATTATTTGCCATATCGTTTCAATAACGCCAGCACCCGGGGGTTGTTCTCTTTCTTTGCGTAATCAAGCGGCGATAGACCTTTTTCGTCTTTGATATGGACGTCTGCGCCGTTTTTTAATAGCAGCTCGATCATTTTGGTTTTACCGGATATTACAGCCTCATGCAAGGGTGTTTGCTTTTTCTTGTTTTGGGCATTAATATTTGCGCCTTTCTTTATTAAATAGGCTGCTTCTTGTATACGTTCATCATAAATATTTTTATATAGAGGTGTATCCCCATAGAAATAATCTTTCGAATCAATACATACGCCTAAATCATCAACAACAAATCTTAACATTTCAAATGAAACAGAAGATAATGCAGAAAATATTAAACTACTTGAACAACTTATATTTATATAAATTCCTTTACTGATTAAATATTGAATTATTTTTTTATTACCCACCCATATTGCATTATTTAAGGTTCCTCTATCATCAGTTTCAGTATCAATTATTGCTTTATTCATAATTAATAATTTAACTATTTCAAGATTGCCACTTCTTACTGCACCATTTAATGGATATTCATCATGTGACAATAATTGTTTTTTATAATTTACATCTACGCCTTGATTAAGCAACTCTTGAACTTTATAATAATCCCCTTTACTTGCTGCTTCGTATAATTCATCACCTTTTTTATCAATTATGTTTTTTGTTGAGCAACTATACATACAAATAATTAATAAAAATATGATTTTTCTTAACATTAAAACACTACTTTTTTCCCATTTTGTTTTCACTAAAAACCTGCCTGCTGTCATATGGTTCCACCCCAGGTAATTTTTTTCCAGCAATGTCATACATGTTTTGATTTTGATATATCTGATCCGGTAAAGCTAAAAACACTTCTCCCAATTTACCTTTTTTCCCATCATCTGAATAAGCCCACGCTACCAGCTCAGTACATACCATCAAATTATCGCCATCTTTAAATTTCCCCAGGTCTCTCTTCCAGTTCTTGCTCTGTGTAATAATGCTCCATATACCGCCCACGCCGGCGAACAGGGCTTTTTTATCATACCGCATACTATCATCACGCATTGCGTTTTCCAGTTTTGCGACGGCCTTCTCGCCTTCCGCTTCAGAAATATCCCTCCTCTCTCTGATAGGCACGAATTTAAACCCGCACCTATCAGAGAGAGGGGGATTTCATCAACTTCAATCCCTGCGTACATGTACTACTTGATCCATACAGGATATTTTAACATAAATCCTATTTCATGAGATTTTAAACTGTCATATATTTTATTAAATCTATAGTAAATAACAATGGTAGGATATATTTTGAAATCATTTATCTGCTCACCCCATATCGCAAATAATGGCAAAATTAAATATGGCTTTATATTAAAACCTATTTCTTTTCTTTTATAATCTATCAACAATCCTCCATCAAAACCAACCACCCACCAGCCGAATTCAATGCCGACAGTGTTCCTTACAGCCTTTATCTTGTCGTCGTAAACCACATCAATAACTGACCCCAGGCAGCATCAGGTGCGATAACTGCGTTCCTGATCAAAAGAAGACAGAAAATGTGTTTGAGGGCCTCTCGGGGCTTTTTGCAGAGGCTTCGTTTGGTCAATTCAAACATCACCAATCATGCACGTGATTATCTGTTAGTGATCGAGAAAACTAAACTTGAAACTGGTCGAATTGTGGGGTAGGATCACATTACAAACACTCCTTGCACAATTGAAAAAAATCATGATTAATAAAATCGATAATTTTACCCATTCTATAATAATTACCACGCGGACCAAATCTGAATGGAACAGAAAAAAGCCAATTAAAAGATTTACTTATAATTTTATATTCTTTTTTTAGAATTAATTTTGTATTATAATAAAGATAATAATTGAAAATATAATAATCAGCATTTAATGTATATGTTGGTATAATACCTGCGGTTAAGTATGTTATCCAAGCAATGCCTGGTCGTACCCGATTATCTTCAGCATGAGTAATATTAATTTGCAAGAATAATCCATATTTTGGCATTATTGATACTTCTTTAATATCTTTTAATCTCATATCATTAATACTTTTCTTTACAACTTCTTTTTCCTTTTTTGATGCTCCAATATGTACTGAATAATTAAGAATTATATGAGAATAATAATTATCAAATATTTTATTCCTAATTTCTGGTACTGTCGAATAACTACAGCAAGATTGAAAAATAATGATTATACAAGATATTGGTAAAATATATATATGTCTAATTAATAAATTATTAAAATTTTTATTTTTCATAATAATTAAAACCCTCCGAGCCAGCTTTGATAATTATAATTATAGAACATTGTAGAATATCCAATAGTCAGTGCAGGACCAGCACATAACAACATCCCAGAAGGATCTGTTGGACCAAATTTATCAGTTGATGTACATAAATAATCATGCAATACAGCAATGGGATGAATAATAAGAGCATCAAGAACTTGCAAGTATGGTTGATATTCAGCTCCCGCAACACCAGATGCCGTTGTCTGAATACCTGTAATTGCTTTTGTAAGTGAAGGAC
Source organism: uncultured Spirochaetota bacterium (assembly GCA_963827275.1). Lineage (GTDB taxonomy): Bacteria > Spirochaetota > UBA4802 > UBA4802 > UBA5550 > RBG-16-49-21. The sequence goes on along the minus strand of CAWHAA010000006.1, from coordinate 61,967 downwards.
CTCCAAGGTTATTCCATTCTGCTTGAGATTGCTTTATATCCATAAATCTATAGCCAATATAATTTGAATATCCATTTTTTGAATCACCCATTCCAGCTCTGACAAGAAGGCTTGTGGGAACTGGGCCAATTATTCCACTTAAATTTATTCCTCCATAGGCCGTCCACCGACCACCGAGCAAGTGGCCATTTCTTGCATTATTGATCCATGTATAACCAATACCTACGGCTCCACCACTATCACTCAAACTAACGCGCAAATTATTTGTTATTGAATGCTTATTAAAGTTATATGAGGTCGCCAGCCCAACCGAAAGTTTTTCATAACTCAATGAAACTGTACCATAGATGCTCCAGCCACCGTTGGGACCTTTTTCCTGCCAGTGGAAACCATTACCCCAGCTTATACAATAATATCGGCCATATAAACCTCCAGTAACTCCCCAGCCTGCATTGTATGAATATGACAAACTAAAGCCAGGATAATTTATTAAATTTGTAATCCAACCGGATAGAAATCCTTTATAGCCTCCCTCTATCCATGAGAATATACCTGTAAATGAATTTATTATTGATTTACAAAACTGGACGCCCAGACTTTTTTGAGATTCTTGTTCAGACCATTTAGACCAATTGGCCATCATTGTTTCAGCATACAGATAAAGCTGTGATTCAGGACTATTGCCAGTAGCATCATTGAGAGCGATAGGATTACCAACTACATACATATATCGATTGGATGTTTGCGACTGCCCCGGATCAAAGACAATTGTATCAGGGGTAATAAACCTTCCAATATTGGAATCATAATAGCGGGCATTGTAATACATAAGTCCAGATTCCTGGTCATGCTCATGGGAATTAAATTTATACCGAACAACATCTCTCCCTGACATTTCAGAAATTTCACCATAAGGTTTATAATATGCCTGATAGATTTTTTCGCCCTGCGCATTGGTAACATAACTTATATTTCTATTGTAATCGGGATGAAAAAACATCATTCCCGGAACTGGTGTGCCGGATGGTAGATTAACATCCGTATATATCAAAATATTCCAAGGAGATTCGCCATTGTCATGAGAATCACTGATCATATTACTACAGCCGAATAAACCGTATGATGCAAATACAGTAAAGCAAAGTACTGGCACTGTTTTTATTGCCCAAACAGGTAAAATTTTTATTCTACTTTTATATATGATTATGTTTTTAAAAGTTAATGTTAACAATACAAAAAAACCAAGAAGTAAAGTTACATAAATAAAATAACGGTATGTTTTCTTGTTATTGCTTAAATAATTCAAATACTCATATGTGAATAATATAAGACCCTTAAGATTATTCTTTGCATAATAGCTGTTAATAACAGACGGATTGTTAAAGGATAAAAGTTGAGAATTTTCCATAGTCATTTGAGCGACTAATTCATTTTTTACACCATAAAAATATTTTGTATGAAGATCAGGATATTGAGGAATTCTCGTAATTTCATATAAATTTTCGATATTGTAAATGACCGTTCCATTTCCTAATGTTTTCTTAATTCTATGATTAGTATGATCATAATTATAGATTGCTATATTATTACCATTATTTTTAATTGCCATCAGACGATTTAAACTATCATAGACAAGCTCACTTCCCTTACGGCAAATCATATTACCATTATCATCATACAAATAATTGTTTCCCACACTATCACTGGTCACAGCATATGGATGAGACGAATCATTATAATTAAGTACAAGATCGCCCTTCTTTCTTAAATTACCATTGTTTGCATAATTATAAGAGATATGACCATATACGCCATCAGCGGAAATCAGGCGATTTAATGAATCATAAGCAAAGGTTTGCGATTTTGAATTATCGAGGTTGTCGGTTATAGATGTTATATTAGAGACATTATATTCGTAAGTTACATCTTCAATAACGTCACCGCTACCGTAATTCTTTTTTGACACTATTCGTTCAGGCTTGGTAGTAGCTGGATTATATAATATATTGGTCTCAACACCATCTCCAGTGATTCGATAAACCCGATTCTCAATATTCCGAATACTGCTGTTTTTATCTTCTTTGAAACGTCCATACTGGACGATAGAATATCCATTCCAATCAACATTTTTGAGATACCCAAGATTAGCATACTGACGGGATATTGCTGTCCCATCGGGATATGTCAAACGCGCAACTCTCCCGACTTTATCATATTCCATCTGGAATATAAATTTCATGCCATCAATCTTTTGTGTTTTTATTATTATTTGTCCCTTGCCATCATATGCAAAAGTCGATTCACTCACACCGTCTGTTATTTTCGTTACTCTCCCCCGGCTGTTTTTAATTGATGGATCATCATAGTAGTAGTTAATATCGGCAGTACCCTCGGGATGATGTATTTTTTTAATTCTATTAATCGCGTCATATTCATATGATACCGTATTACCCATTGCATCATGTGAAGATAATAAATAACCAGCATCGTTATAAGAATATGATGAAATACCAGTGTTGGGATCACAGATTGACACCTTTCTACCAAGCGAATCATATTCTATCATTGTTTTCAAACCATCGGTATAAGTTACCAATGACAACAAGCCAGCGTTATTATATGAATATGAGGTATTAACAATATTAGAATCTATTTTTTTAATTACCCTATTCCTTGCATTGCGAACCAACTTGTGCATTGTACCATCACGATCTATTAATGTTTCAGAATATTCTCCATCACCCTCATTTGCAAATATAAATTTTTTTGAAGTATTATCAGGATAATCAATCAAGATCAATCTATTTAACGAGTCGTATTTATATTTGATATAAAGTGGGCTTTCGTTATATGAACCGATTAAATACGGCATGGTTTCTCTGTTTTTTTGACCATGCTCATTAAATTCAATATCCACTTCCTGCTCAAGAGTAAAGGCATCCGTCTCTTCTGCCTTCTGGATAATTTTATAAACCCTTCCAAGTGCATCCATATATTGACGTTTATAATGAAATCCAGAACTTGATTCATCGGCAACATGTGTCTCTATATATTGCGTATTTGGATCACCGGTTATGTTATAAATAACTGTACTGGACCACTCGTCACCCGGGTTGACAGTTTTTACAAGCCTTCCGAATTCATCATATTCATAACGAATTGTACTTCCGTTTGAATCAGTTTCAGAACTTTTTTCACCAAATCGGTAATCATATGTCGTATAAACTGACTGATTAATAGCATTTGTTTTTATAATTGGATATGAACGATAATCTGAATCATATTCCACTGTTGAAACATGACCGAGCGGATCGAATATTTTTATAATATTACCATTAGAATCGTAAACATATGATTGCTTGATCCAATTATTATTATCCGCATGAAATATTTCATTCGATTCAAGGTTATTCCCAGAATAATTATATTTTTCTCTCTTGATTTCAATATTATTCGAAAGTATTGATGTTTCAGATAATCGGCGCAACAACCATGAAGATTCATCAATATCATATTTATTTATTGTTGTTATTGTTTCGGCATTTGTTATTGAGTCATCGACACGCAATGTATTACCATATCCATCATAAACATATGACTTTATTCCTGTACTCACAGGTGTTGTGCTACTCGCATCATAGTTATTTTGAACAACAGATTTAATGTGGGATATATATGTGCCAAATAATGTAATCGTATTATCATAATATTGGTAATCAACAGTTTTAATGAATGTTCCATTATCCGCGTATTGCTCAACCCTTTTTGGACACCCATGAAGATGATACTTATCCTGAATAAACTCGGTTATAGTCTTCTCGCCAGATTGATTTATTGTAATAACTTTTTCAAAAAGAAGGTCTTTCTTTTCCGGTTTTATTCCAGAAAACAACTTGGCGTTGTAATAATAATAATTTGTTGAATAGGAGGATTCTCTGCCATCCGTAACAGTCATTTTTGTAGCTAAATAACGTGATGATTTATTTGAAATATATGGATATTTTGAATCTTCTGCCTTTATTGCATCGGGTCCATCAAATATTGATTTATATTCTATGCTAATATTCCCACCTGATCCATCTTTAATTTTTACCATTAAATTAGAATTATGCAGATCATTCGATAACATGCTGATAGATTTCTTAAATAATGAATTTTGAATATTTACAATATCATCTTTCATATCTCCATTATCATCACCCGGAAAACGAAATCCTTCATTTAAATTATCACCGTTGAGTATGGAATTTGTGTGAAAAATAAAATTGCCATTGCCATTGGATAACCACACATTTACCGTAGTACCGATGTAATGAACTACATCACTCTTGCCATCTTTATTGATATCCGCAATCCCCCAATTACCCAGGTCATAACCAATTCCATCAGTAGAACCCATACGGGGATCGTAAGTACCATCCCCCTTGGATAAAAGAAGAGCCGATATATTTTTATTTAATGAACCCAGTAATATATCTGATTTTCCATCTCCATTAAAATCGCCAACAAGAAACTGTATGCCTGGTCTTCCAATATCATCTGCTGCGATTCTAGTAATTCTAAAATTATTAGAAGGGTAATAATGTACGACATGATAACTGCCATCCCCCCGGGAAAGTAATGTTGCTATATCAACTTGCGGGAAATCCGGAGATTCACCAAACCATACAATAGTAAAATCATCTTTACCATCACCATTGAAATCACCTGCAGCAACAGGAACAACTGCTCCACCATAATAAAACAAAATAGCACCAGCATATCGATTAAGGTGATTTTGAAGTTGAAAATATTTCATTTCATAATTTCCATCTCCCTTTGAAATCCAGCTGTTAAAATAATATATGGGAGTCGCACCCCGTAAATGCACCATGTCAGTTCTACCATCTCCATTAACATCCGCACTAATCCATCTTCCTGATGTTGGATAATTACCACCGGGGTTGAATGTTAAAACATTAAAAGTTCCATCGCCATTTGACAGCCAGGTATTAATATATTGTTGGCCCCACATAACTGGTATCGCATGAAATAAGTCGGTTTTTCCGTCTCCGTTATAATCGCCATTGACCCACTGACCGAAACCCGTATCATAACCAGAAAATGGTATATAACCAAGTTTTGGGATTGTATAAGTCCCATCTCCGTTAGAGAATAATATGTTTATATACTTTTCCCAAAACCAAAAATAACAAACATGAAATAAATCCAAGCGGCCATCACCATCAATATCGCCATCCAGCCATGTTCCCAAACTTGTATCATAGCCAGACCAAGGGACGGAAGATGAATTACTAAACGTTACCGGGTCATTAGAAGAATCATATTCATATTCCGTTCCAGGCAACTCTCCACCATTTGAACCAAATTCGTGAATTTTGACCAACTTACTTTGAGAAACCAATCCATCTTCAATATAATCAAGCTGGTATTTCCTGACTATATCGCCAAAAATCTTATAACCAAGTATCGAGGCAACATTATATTTCACGGTTATATCTTTTAAACGTTTACCTGTAACGACTTTCGAACTTTGAAGATATGAAATTTCAACATCGGAACGATTATCTTCATAGTCAAACTCAACAACATTATACTTCGATATTCCATCTCCCATAGTATAAATAATTTTTACCGGATAATACTGTCCCTGGTCCTGCATATATTCTATTTTATATGAGTTACCATTAATATCCTCAACAGATTGCAGAGCCCAAACACGAATAGAATCTGGATGATTTAGTGAATATACTTGAGAATCATCTGTAGTGCCATAATGACATTTAGTCCCATCAGGCTGATGTTCTATCCACGATCTTGGGCCTCCGCCCTGTTTTTCAATTGCTTCGAAACGTGAATAATTTTCTTCTAAGTGATGATAATATTTATTATTTTTAAATAAATGACCGTTCGGCCCACTATAATGGTCATTATCATCATAATTTACAGGATAAGAACTGTCTCTAACAATTGAAGATAAACCTGATAAAGACCAACCTTGTCCAATAATTCCATTACCTGTATTAGAATTGTAATTCAAAGAGATAGTGGGTTGAACGCCGTTTCTACCAGGCGGGAGTTTTATTTTAACAGTAGTAGAAAATGAACCATCGGGATTAATGTCAGCAAACAAAAATAGTTGAGACTTAATAATTATGAGAACAAATAAAATGACTATTTGTATACTAAAATATAGACACTTCATACTATTATTCCTCAAGAATATCTCTTAATATAAATATTTTTTATAACAACATCAGAGTTAGTATTATTGAAAATTATAAAATATCTTTTATTTCTTATTCAAAAACATAATGATTATTGCAAAGCTGAATTAACAAACAATCTACAGCGCAGGGACACACAATACCTGATTTTTTCATGACGAATTGCCGATAGCGACAAGCAATCTTCTTTTTAATTTGATCACAAAACTACAGTGATTTTCATTAAACGTTTAAATGATTTTTCAAAACATTTTTTTTAAATACAAACTGAAGGGTACCCAATAAAATATTGAATAATCCCTACTGAATAATTAGTAGGATTTTCCCAATAAAAATGACAAAATTTTTTTAATCTTTTATTATTTTTTAAACTTTATAGCATTTGCAGAAAGAGTCAATAGACAAGGAACACGGACCAGGATATAGGAATTTTTATTAACATGACGCAGGAATGTGGTTGATGGAAAATATTTCCAATAACACACAACAATATTTATTTGAAAATATGGTTATAATATAACTTGAAATAGCTAAATACATTATAGCGGGCACGACGCGCTGCAATGATCCGGATAGCCAAGTATTGGCCTTCCAATACAAAAGTCAAAAGTACCTAATTTTACTCTTAAAATACTTTTATTTCATAAACTCATTAAAAATGCACACAAGTGATAATATAGAGCAATTACAAGATTGCTTAATCCGTCGGTGCTGTGCAGGAAGGAGGAGTGTTCTAAAAGCCATTCCCCCTATCTAGAAAAGCAAACGGCAGGGCCTGCCAGCCCTGCCGTTATCATTCACCCTGGGATATTTCGCATAAGTCTTTAATGACCGCAAATTTTTTCGTTAACAGCTCAAATTATTGTTCCGGTCATACATCGTTATCTTAATTAAACTGAAGCGTCCCTGGCAACCGCCGCCCCGCACTCCCTGCAGTAGCTCCCGTACACGAAGGTCTGCCCCCCGCACGAGGGGCACGGCGCGGTCTGCACGAAGCCGCAGAAGGGGCATGCCCTGCCGCCCGCGGGGAGCTTTTTCCCGCATTCGAGGCACTGGCCCTTCGAGATCCTCTTCTGTATGAGCTTTTCCCTGCTGAATATCTTTTTCTGTATGATATATATCAGGAGCATGAAGAGGATCACCGCGAAGAAAATTATCACGTAATGCCACACCGCGATCAGGTTCAGGGAGACGAGAAAATCGAGCAGCTTCTTGATGAATTTCTTGGGGATGATATCGTACACGGTTTCAATGATCTTCACGAACACCGGCACAAAGGCGATGATGAGCAGGTGCGACGAAATGAGGGTCTGCAGGCCATTCGACTTTTTGATGCTCCGTGAATTCCAGAGGTAAAAAAGGACCAGTATCGGGAGAAGGAACGCCAGCTGCATCAGCAGCTGTTTGACCGGGAACCAGAACTCGAGCCGCTTCAGCTCGGATTTCAGGCTCTCACGGTGCGCCGCCCGCAGGGCGGCCGTCTCTTTCCAGAAGCCGGCGACCCCGGCGCTTTCATTGATGCGCGATTCGGCCTGCCCCAGCTGCGCCACCACCGCGTTGAAACGCGCGGTTTTGACCTGCAGCTCCTGCCGTATCCTGTTGACGTCCGCCGCGTCCGATTTCGACTGCCCGGCTATGACTTGAAGGAGATACGTGTCGTACGAGCCCTTCAGGTCCTCGATCGAGCCTTTCAGGTCGGAATATTCATCACGCACCCTGTTCCTGGTTTTGAACAGGGAGACAAGCTCCCTGTCCTTCCTCATTTTTTTGATGCTGCCGACGCATGTTGCGCACACGGGGTGCAGGGAACCGGCCTTCTCCTCTTCTTCCCGCTCATAGTAATCGCTACCGGGAAGCAGCAGGCCGGAGAGGCGGTCAAGCTTTCCTGATTCGCCCCATTCATCATCGAGTATGATCTCCCTGCAAACGGCGGGCACATACTCCTCCGGCGTCGTCAGCTGCCGCGTGTGCTCGTCCAGGCCGCGGAATATGGCAATGAGGATGAATATATCGAGGAACACCAGCACCACGATGGAGAACACGCTCAGCGTCTCCCTGTCATTGACCCGGGAGAGGTTGTTTTTGATCTTTACCAGCTTCGATTTCAGCGCGGCGAATAGTTTTTTCATGGCGTCCCCCTTAATTCATGTAAAGGTTGGCTGCGTGCCGGGCGAGGCGCGGGGTCATTCACTATCCCCGTGCCCGGCGAAACAGGCCTGCCGTGTCAGGTGAAGTGCCCCGGTCATCATGCAATGCCGCCCAGGGCAATTGCGGCAAATACAGGCCCATTATACATCCCGTGGATGAAAATTCCGACCGATGTGTTTTGAGTTTTATGGTATGAATATGGAATGATTAATATCGCGGGAAGAAGGATTATCAACAGATCAAGGCCGAAGGGAACGTGAAACATGAGCCACAGCAGCGAACAGAAGGGCCATGAATATTTCACCTGGAGCCTTTTCTGGACATAGCCTCTCCACAGTAGTTCTTCCCCGATTATATTAAAAAAGAACATCGGCAGCCATATCAATATTAATAATTTGTCCGTCCCCTGAAAGGGCCGTATTTCCATAAACCAGGGCGTTGTACTCAGAGGGGCAATTCCAAAATATTTATCAAGCAACGAGGAGATAAAAAATATACTGCCGGTCAAGATATAGAGGGCCAGAAGACCGGTTATTGCATATGCCAGGTCTTTCCTTGAAAAAGGCAGAATATTCAACGATTGCATAATCTGCTTAATGCTGTTATTCCCTTCTGATCTTACCATAATTATTGCGTAGAGGAACAGCGGTACAAACAGGAAATATCCGGTAATAAACCAGTAAAGGGCCGGATTAATATCAAAATTAGTTTTCAGGAACGGCAGCAGCGTAAACAGGAGGGTATAAAAATATATCGTTGCAATTGAAACTATCGAGAGTGCCCTGGCAGTTGATATCTTATTTACCATTATTTTTAAATTTCCGATAATATTCCGAGGGGGAAGTTCACCTCGCCGCCGCTGCACGCGATTCATTTAAATAAATAGATTATACCTGCATCGACCCACCTGTCAATTACAAAACCGCCGCGGCACGCAGGGTCGACGGAGAATGCGCCGCCGGAGGCCGTCATTCCCAGCGCAGCGCCTCAATCGGGTTCAGCCGCGACGCCTGCACCGCGGGCCAGAGCCCGAAGCCGATCCCGATGAAGACTGAGACTATCGTGGAAAGCATGATTGCGGAAATGGATATCTTCACCGACCAGTGGGCCAGCATCGATATGAGTATTGATATGCTGGACCCGAGGATGATGCCGAACAGGCCGCCGGCCAGGGTCAGGAGCGACGACTCTATCAGGAACTGGACCAGTATGTCCCTGCGCCGCGCGCCGATGGCCTTGCGCAGGCCGATCTCCTTGATCCGCTCCTTGACCGACACCAGCATGATGTTCATGATCCCGATGCCGCCGACGATGAGGGAGATGGCCGCCACGATGCCCAGGAGCGTGCTCATGGTCCCGGTGGTCTGCGACATCATCTCGCGGATTTCGGCCATGTCCCGCACGTTGAAGGATTCCTCATCGCCGGGGGCCAGACGGTGCCGCCGTATGATGAGTTCCCTGATCGAATCGATCGTGCCGTCGATCATCTTCGGGTCCCGTATCTCCACGTCGATCGCATCGACATACTCCTTGCCGAGCACCCGGAACATCGCGGTGGTGACCGGTATCACGACCACGTCATCCTGGTCCTGGAAGGAGACCCCCTTGACCGGGAGGATGCCGATGACTTTGAAATTTATCCTGTTGATTTTGATAGTCTGGCCCACGGGGTTCCTGCTCCCGAAAAGGTTTTTCACGACCGTGGCGCCGATCACCGCCACCTTCCGGCGGGAGCGGAGCTCCTCCGCGGTGAAGAAGCGCCCGCTGATGGGAACGGCGTTCTTGATCCTGGCATAATCGACCCCGGCCCCGTACACCTGGGTGTTCCAGTTATTGCTCCCGTACACCGCCTGCGCCCGTCCGCTGACCGCGGGAGACACGCTCCTGACCCCGTCGAGGCGCGCGATCGCGTCCGCGTCCTCCAAGGTGATGCGCGTCACGGCGCCCGATTCCATGGCAACGGGGCCCCGGCGGAACGAGCCGGGACGCACCGACAGGGTGTTCGAGCCGAGGGAGCTCAGGCTCTGCGTGATCGAATCCTTCGCCCCCTCGCCTATGGCGACCATCGATATGACCGCCGCCACCCCGATCAGGATGCCCAGTATCGAGAGCATCGACCTGAGCTTGTGGGTGACGATCGAGGAGACCGCCTGGCGGAGAAAATCGACGAATTCACCGGTGCCGAACGAGGATTTCGCCCCCCCGAGTATCTCCCGTATCGAGACATGCCCGCGCCGGGGCGCCGCCTTCTTCTTCCTGGCTGACACGGTATCGGAGATCACCGTGCCGTCCCGCATCGTTATTATCCGCTTCGCGCGCTCGGCGATCTCGTTCTCGTGGGTGACCATGACGATGGTGATGCCCGCCGCGTTCAGCTCCTCGAGGAGCGCCATGATCTCCGCCTCGCTCTTCGTGTCGAGGTTGCCGGTCGGCTCGTCCGCGAAGAGAATCATGGGCCGGTTCACCAGCGCCCGGGCGATCGCGACGCGCTGCTGCTCGCCGCCGGAAAGCTCGTTCGGGTAGTGGGTCTCGCGGTGCGACAGCAGCACCTGGCGGAGCCGCTCCGTTGCCTCGGAGCGGTAGTCCCGTTTGCCGGCGTACACCATCGGGAGCCCCACGTTTTCCATGGAATTCATGCGCGGGAGCAGGTTGAACTGCTGGAACACGAACCCGGCGATCCTGTTTCTCAGCAGGGAAAGCTCGTCATCGTCCAGCTCTGTTATGTCATCGCCCATGAGGCGGTAGGTGCCCGAATCAGGCTTGTCAAGGAACCCGAGGATATTGAGCATCGTCGATTTCCCGGAGCCGGAATGCCCCATGATCGCGACGAACTCGCCCTCATCGATGGTAATAGACACGCCGTCCAGCGCGCGGACCTGGACCTTGCCGGTATCGTATATCTTGGAGACGTTCTGCAGCTCAATCATTGTGTTTTGCCGCTCTTCTTTTCCGTCGGCCGCTTCGGCATGAAGGGGTTGGTGCTGCTCTTCGCTTCCAGCGACACGCCGTTTGACATGACCGCGACCCGGTCACCGGCGGTCACGCCCGATATGATTTCGATGTTCTGCTCGTCCGTCATCCCCGCCCGGATCTCTTTCTTCACCGGCTTGGTCGATTTCCCGGAAAGGACCCAGGCGTAGTTCCTGTCCCCGTCCGAGACCACCGCGTCCAGGGGGAGGAGGAGCGCGTCTTCCTTTGCCTTCTCAACGATGCTCACGTCCGCGGTCATGCCCGACCGGTACACGTCCGGCACGCTGTCGGGGACGATGTTCACCTCGTACATGGTCACGTTGTTCACGGTCTTTGATTCAAACTCGATGAGGTCCACCCTGCCCCCCACCGTCACGTCCGGGTAGGCGTCGAGGACGATGATGACGCGCTGGCCCTTCTTCACCCTGCCGATGTCGGTCTCGTCAACTTCCGCCTTGACGATCAGCCGGTCGGAGAGCACCAGGATGGCGGTCGCGGTCGACACCGCCTGGCCCGGCTCTATGTCGCGGACGATGACCGTGCCGTTGATCGGCGCGACGATCGGGATCTCCCTGATCACGCCCTCCCAGTACTTCACGGAGCCGGCGCCCTGCGACCGCGCCGCGTCAATCAGGGCGGCCCGCTCGGTCGAGCTCATCCACCCCATGATCTGGCCGGTCCTGACCAACTGGCCCTCCTGCACGAGGACGCGCTCCATCCGCCCGTTTATCTGCGGCTTGATCTCGAGCCGGTTGTAGGGGAGCACCGTCCCGGTCGCCGATATGGCGATGCGGATGGGCCCCCGGGAAGGCGCCACGATCCTCGAAACGGTCTGCCCGTTGTCCGCTTTTTGCGCACGCATCGCGATAATTGCCGCCACGGCGGCCACGGCGATGACAGCGAGCGCGATTAGTATCTTTTTCCTATTTATCATATGACAGTGTTTCCCCTTTTGCCTGTATCCATTGCGCTTCCGTGATCGACTGGTTGGCCAGGGCGTTCAGGTAGCTTTTTTTCTGCTGTGAAAGCGAGTCCTCGATAATGATCCAGCTGTCGAACGTCATCAGCCCCAGGGAGTATTGCGCCTCCGATATCTTCGCCCGCTCCTCCGCCGCTTCCAGGAACTTGCGCTGGACCGCCACGTTGTCGGTGGCGTTCCGCCAGTTCGCCCAGTACTGCTCCAGCGCCAGTATGACCTGTTCCCGCGCGCTGATCTCGTCGGCCTTCAGCTTCCTGGTCTGGGATTTCGCCTTATCGTAATTGTAATACGTGTTCCCGCCGGTGAAGAGCGGCATGGTGAACGCAATCCCCGCGGACAGGTTCAGGCCGTTCGTTTTATTCACGCTGGTCATGCCGTCAACATACGATCTCGCGCTGTCGGCGCCCGCATTCACGCTGATCACCGGGAAAAAGGCCGCGATCTTCGCGTTCTCGCTGTAGCGGGCCGACACGCCCTGGCTTTTCATCTGCAGTACGGCCGGGTGCGCCGCCGCGATCGCGTCGAAATCCGGTTTTATTCCGTCATCCTTTTTGAATGACAGCTTCCCGTCGGCCCGTATCGCCCGCAATGACGGGATGCCCATCTGCTTCAGCAGGCCCCGCCGCGCAACGGTAATAGCGCGCTCGGCCTGCTCCAGGCTGGACCGCGCGCTCGCCAGGTTCGCTTCCGCGTTCAGCAGTGAGCCCCGGTGCTCCCGCCCCGCCCGGTAGCGCATCGTCACAAGGTCGAGGTTTTTCTTCCACCGGGCCGCGATCTCCTTTGATATCTGCACGTTTTCCTGCGCTTTCAAGAGGTCGACAAACGCGACCCGCAGGTTCAGCCGTATCTGCGACGAGGTCACCGCGTGGCCGTAGCGCACACTGTCGACCTGGCTCGAGGCCGACTTGATGTTATACACGGTTTTCATGCTGTCGAAGACGAGCTGGCTCCCCTGGATGCCGTACGAGACCGAATCGGTCCTGGATGTCGTTTTCCTGCCGAGCAGGTCGTTCGTGTAAGCCGACGTTATTTCCGCGGTTGATTTCATTCTGCTGATTTTCAGCCTTTCGAGGTCGCTCTCGCTCTCCTGCCGCGCGGCGTTCAGCCCCAGCGACGCGCTGATCTGCGGGAGGTAGGCGCTCCTGGCGATGCCGACGTTATCTTTGCTCTGCCGTATCAGCTCCTGCGATGACCGCAGTTCGGGATTGTTCGCGATCGCATACGCGACGCACTCCTCCCATGTCATCGTCTCTTCGGCGCGCGCCGGGACCGCGGCGAGGGCCCAGGCCATGAGGACCGTGAGGGCAACAATGAGTATTTTCATGATTCGACCATCGTTCATCAAGTGTATGACCTCGTACCGGCGCGCACCGCTATGCGCCGAGATTGTTTGTTATCTCCCGCAACATTTTCCTGAACCGGTCAAGCTCGGCGGCGGAGATACCGGCGAAGGCCCTGTCGTCGACCGCCGCTACGATCGACATGAACGTTTCCACTTTGCTCTCCCCTTCGGGAGTCAGAAACACCTTGAAGACACGCCGGTCGGAGCTGTCCGGCCTGCGCGCCACCAGACCCTTCCTTTCGAGCAGGTCGAGGATGCGCGTGATGGTGGGCCCGTCCTTCAGCGTGCGGTCGGCCAGCTCGCGCTGCGATACCCCCTCCTGCTCCCACAGCGAGTTCAGGACCATCCCCTGTTCGGGCGTGATGTCATGCCCGATTTCCCTGAATCTCCTCAGCAGATCGATCTTGATCCGCACGGATGCCTGGTGGAGCAGGTAGCCGGGCGAGCTGTCAATGACAGCGGTTTTTACCCGCCGCTCGCTTTCGAGCATGGCAAGCTCCTGTTCGAGCTTCTTGCTGAAGGCGGCTGACTGCCGCGGTTGCCTGGCCTGTTTTTTCATCTGTTGCCTGTTTATTGTTGATAATACAATCATTATAATAACAATTATTGTCTTTGTCAAGTATATTCTGATTTTTATTTTTTATGATACGACCCCGGTTTGGATGGAATGGCTCCATTAATCCGGATTTTTTATTAATAAAAAAACCCGGCCATGGCAGCCGGGTTTTTATGAATGGTCATTTACGAATGATTAGCTGACGGTCCGGACCTGAACGGCCCTCGGTCCTTTTTCACTCTTTTCAATTTCGAACTCAACCCTGTCGCCTTCATTTAAAGTCTTGAAGCCGTTGCCAACGATCCCCGTATGATGGACAAAGAGATCCGCGCCACCGTCCTGAGAAAGAAACCCGAAACCCTTTTTCTCATTGAACCATTTAACTGTGCCTGTAGGCATAAGAAAAACTCCTGTAAATATTAAGTAATGCGGGTTACCCCGATGAACGCCCCTCAACTGCTGCAATTTTTTTAGGCTGCTGTAAAACAGGCGGTAATAAAATTGAAGACAAATGCGAAGCTGTTCAACTTAATGTTATTTCGGCCTGATAATTTTTATTGTCAATTATTAATTATAATTTTTTAATTTTTTTTATATAGTTTCCGCTAAATGTCCACTTTTAAAACGGCCTCGTCCCAGATTTCCATGAGCGCCCGCTTCCATGCCGGGTGCGTGAACGCCCTGCCCCTCCATTCGGCTCCGCCGATGATGTCAGATTCAAGCAGGGCCCAGGCCGTTCTGTAATCGAATTCACGCCACAGCGTCCCGGATTTAAAAATGAATTCCGCGTTCCCGGTCTTCACGAGCCGCGCGAACCCCCTGCGGTAATCAAACTCCTTCCAGTGAGCGCCCGCGTAAAAGATAGATTCCGGGTCACCCAGCTCCATGAGTGCGTCAAACCCCCTCCGGTAATTGAATACCTTCCACTCCTGGCCGGCGTAATACACGTAGCGCGCCCGGCCCGTGCCCGCCAGCGAATCGAGGCCGCGCTCATAGTCGAAATTTTTCCAGAACCTTCCGGCGCGGTACACGTATTCCGGGTCAGCGATGCTGAAAAGCGCGGTCATGCCCGCCTCGAAATCGAACTCTTTCCAGAATATGCCCGCCCGGTGGATCGATTCCGGGTCCCGGAGCCCGACCAGGCGCGCAAGGCCGGCGCGGTAATCGAAGCGCTGCCAGTCCCTTCCCGCCCGGAAAATATATTCAGCATCCCCGGTCGCGATAAGGGCGGCGGCACCGGCGGAATAATCGAAGCCGCCGCCGGCGGCGCCCTCCCGCCAGAGCCGTTCCGCTGTCGTGTTGTCTGTGCGTTCTTTCATCCTATCCTTCCCGGCGCGCCCGGATCATGACGCGGCCGCCATCTTCACCGACCGTCCGAAAGGCGGGTGAAAGGGCTCCTGCCGCCCCCGCGTGATGACCCACACCGTGGGATGGTACCGCTTCAGGCGTTCAAGGTCGTAGATGTGGCCGTCCGTGATGACCACGAGCGTCTCCCGGTGCCCCTTCATGTAGCGGTTGAAGAGCGGCGAGAAAAAGGTGGTGCCGCCGCTCCCCGTGCGTATGAGTTTCCAGTCGCCCCGGCGGTACACGAACGGCCGGTCTGCCGCCCGCGACGCGGCGAGCGCGTCGCCGCGCTTCTCGGGGATGAAGAGGTCCTCGTCGAGGCAGACCAGGTGGACGCGGTACTTGCCCATCAGCTCCTCGATCGCGCCGAAGGCCTCCTCGATATCGGAGGGCGTCATCACCATGGAGCCGGACACATCGACCGCCACCGTGATGGCCTCCCGGTGCCTGAACACCCTGCCCGGGGAATAGACGCCGTTCGCGAAGTGGCGCCGGCTGAACCTTCCGTACGTATACGCCCATTCATGCGACTGGGCGGAATAATCGACAATGCTCCTGAGGAGCCGCCGCCATGACGAGGTGTCCTGCCCGCGCGTCCGCTCGATGATCCCCCGGATCTCCTGGAAGGCCCGCTCCTGCGCAAACTCGCGGTCCCTGCCCGCCATGCCGAGGAGCGCGGACTTCCGCGCATCCAGGTCCGCGAGCCCCGCGCGGTCAAGGCAGACATGCATGCCGGTCGGCACGATCCGGTCGAGGCCGTCGACAAAAGCCATGCCCTCCATGCCGTCGAAGGATATCGCGCTGATGCCGGGCTCGCCGGCAAGTAACGTGTTGAAGTCAGGGGGCGCACCGTCATCGCCGGAAGCGGCCGCGCCCGGCGCCGGCCCGGGCGTGCAGGTATCGCCGGCCGCCAGCTCCCCGAGGCTCCGCTTCGGCCGGCCTTTCAGCCAGCGGAACACCTCCTCCCACGAGGGATCGGCGACGCCGGTCTCTTTCACGAACGCGCGCGGGACGAGGGGGAGCCCCCGCGGCAGCAGCAGCGGGGCGGCCCCGTCCTGCCGGTCCTTACGGGAAAAGAAATTGTCCCGCGCCCCGGCGATGAAGCTGTTCACCACCATGTCCTGGGCGAGGTTCTGGAGGTAGCGCTCTTCGGCGCTGAAGGCCCGGTGGTCATGGTTCAGCACCACGTGGAGCATCTCGTGCACGAGGAGCCCGGTCATCTCGTCATCGGTCATCTGTTCCGTAAAGGCGGGGTTGTAATACATCACGAGGCGCGCATCGCGCACCGACAGGGCGATGGTCGGGATGCCCGGCTCCGCGGAAAACTGCACGGCCTGGTAAAAGTACGATACGAACCTGCTCCGCCGCCACAGGGCCTCGAGGACCTGTTCAAGCCTGCCGTTCATCGCCCGCCCCGACGATCGCGCTGAATTTTTCAAGGAGCGCCTTCCGGCGTCCTTCTCCCGCAACGAGGCCGAGCGCGGCCGGCACCTGCGAGAAGATGCCGCAGTCCCGGAGGAGCAGGTAAAAGAACGAGAGGCGCGCGTCCGCCCGCGCCGCGCCGATGAAGAGGAGCACGTGCGCCAGCTCCGACAGGTCCTCCCCTTGCAGCGCCCCGCCCCCCCTGGCCAGCCTGAGGTCGCGCAGCGCGCGCACCGCGCCGGAGAGCGCCCAGAGCACGTCCTCCGCGGGGATCGTTCCGCCGGCCATCTCGGCCAGCTTCGCCTCGTCGCCCGCGAGCACCTCGCCGGTGCTGAGCCTGCGCGGGGCCGTGATCTGCGCGATGAAGTCGGCCCCCGCCACCGCGCCGACGAGTGAATGGATGACGCTCTGCAGGGTCCCGCCGGGGTTCGCCGACAGGCAGGCGTGCAGCTCCTGCTCGGTGGCGATCCCGTAGGACCCCTCGATCGCCCGCGACACCTGGTGCCACCCCCGCGGGTTCGGGTTGATGTTCGCCTCGTCCCAGAGGCGCTCCGGGAAGAGCGCGATGTACCGGGTGATCGAGGGGTGTATCGCTTCCCGCTCCGCCCAGGCGAGCCATTCGCGCGCGTCCGGCTTGAGCTGGAACACGGCCAGCCGCCCGTCAAGGGCGGAGTCGTCGAATTCCGTTATCGTGGTATCGTCGTCCTCGCCGAGGTTCCCGGCAAGCACGATCGAGGTCTGTTCCGGCAGCGCATGCTCCCCGCACGTCTTCTCGGTGATGATCTGGAACAGCGTCTGGATCACCGTGGGGTGCGCGCGGTTCGACTCGTCGAGGAACCAGGCGATGCCGTTGTACCCGGCCGGCACCGTCTCGGGGGGGATGAACTTCGGCCGGTAGTAGACCATGCGCCGCTCCGCCGGGTCGGGCACCGGGTACCCGCCGAGGTCGACGTTCTCCTTGAAGGCGAGCCTGGTATCGATGAAATACAGCCCCTTCCTCACGGCCGCCTGCTTCACGATGGCCGATTTTCCTATGCCCGGGTGCCCCACGACCTTGAGCGCGTAATTCAGGGACGGCCCGCCGTCGAAATACCTGTCGAGTATCTCGCCGAGCTCCGTTGCGGTGACGACGACCGGCTTCTTTCTCATGGCTCCCCCCTCCTGATGCTGTGCACCAGCAGCTCGCTGAACACGCTTGCCACCCGCTTCATGTGGGCGATGATGTCCTCATCGCTCCGTCCCTCGAGCTTGCGGAAGGTCACCAGGATGCCGTTCAGCATCGCGAAAAAATAGTGCGCCAGGATCCGCGTGTTGCCGGCATAGCCCATCTTTTTGAATACCGTCTCGAACACGGCAAACCCGCGCCTGACCACCTCATTCAGTTTTTCAAGGGATTCAGGGTTGAGGCTCCCCACGGTCATGAAGATCACCATCATCCTGAAATAGGAATCGTGGGACGATATGAATACGATAAAGGCCTCTATCACGCGGTCGAGCACCAGTTCCGGCCGTTCCGCGCTCTCCAGCATGCGCTCCATCTCGTCGATCAGGCGGTTGCTGTCGCGGACCGTTGCCTCTACAAATAATAGTTCCTGGTTAGGAAAATATGTATAAATCGATGATGGCGCGATACCCGCCTCTACCGCGATCTCTCTCATACTTACTTTATTAAAAGGTTTGTTTGAAAAGACCTGTTCAGCAGCGTCAATAATGAGATTTTTCCTCTCTTCACGCTCCCTGGTTTTCAGCTGTGACATGGTATTTTTAATTTTCATGAGTAGCCCTGCTTTTTTTGTTCATCTATAGTCAGTATACCATATATTTAGAAAATTTCAACAATTATTTCGATTTACGTTTGACTTTCCGAACGTTGTTCGGCATATTGATAGTAGTTCATATATAATACAAGAAAACAGGGGAAATCCAATGATTTCATCTCTTTCAGTAACTATGAAGTACCCCTGGCGGAATTTCTTCCACTCTTGTAAGGAATCTTTGCCTCCGAGGATTCCCGGCTATAGTTTATCTATATCGACAAAAGGGATGCATCATACACGCCGCACAAGAATCAACGCAAGGTATCGCGGCATCATAGAACCAATGTTCAGTGACTAAAAAAATACAAGGAGAGACGGCATGATATTACTCAATCCCCACAAGCATGAAAGAAAGTACCGGGACGAAAAATCCCGCCAGATCATGCTCAAGACCATCGAGTTCTTCGAGAAGAAAGGGCTGAAGCAGATCAAGAAGGACTGGCACGAAAAGAAATGGAACTACGACTTCGTCGAGTTCCTGAAGGAAAACCAGGTGTTCGCCACCCTGATGACGCCGTCCGGCTACGGCGCGCCCGACTCCCGCTGGGACACCTACCGCAACTGCGAGTTCTCGGAGATCACCGCCTTTTACGGCATCACCTACTGGTACACCTGGCAGGTGTCCATGCTGGGGCTCTGCCCGATCTGGAACGGGTCGCAACGAGGAAGTGAAGCACAGGACCGCGAAGCTCCTGCAGGAGGGCGGCGTGTTCGCCTTCGGCCTCTCCGAGAAGGAGCACGGCGCCGACATCTACTCCAGCGACATGATGCTCTATCCCAACGGCGACGGCACCTACCGCGCCAACGGCGACAAGTACTATATCGGCAACGGCAACGAGGCCGCGCTGGTGTCCACCTTCGCGAAGATGGCCGACACCGGCGACTATGTCTTTTTCGCCGTCAACTCCAAGCACGACAAGTACGAGTGCGTCCGGAACGTGGTCAACGAGCAGAACTACGTGGCCGAATACGCGCTGCACGACTACCCGATCACCGACGCGGATATCACCGAGAAGGGCCAGAAGGCCTGGGACGACATGCTCAACACCATCAACGTGTGCAAGTTCAACCTGGGGTGGGGCGCCATCGGCCTCTGCACCCACGCCCTGTACGAATCGATCGACCACGCGGCGAACCGCAACGTGTACGGCAAGTTCGTGACGGACTTCCCGCACGTGAAGCGCCTGTTCACGGACGCCTACTGCAAGCTCGTGGCGATGAAGCTCTTCGCCGAGCGCGCCAGCGACTACATGCGCTCGGCCGGCCCGGACGACCGGCGCTACCTCCTCTACAACCCGATGGTGAAGATGAAGGTCACCCGCGAGGGAGAAGAGGTGATGAACCTGCTGCACGACGTCATCGCGGCAAAGGGGTTCGAAAACGAGCCCTTCTTCGAGATCGCCAAGCACGAGCTGCCCATGCTCCCGAAGCTCGAGGGCACGGTGCACGTGAACATGGCCCTGATCGTGAAGTTCATGGCCAACTATTTCTTCAACCCGAAGGCGTACCCGCGAGGTCCCGCGCCGGGACGACCTCGCCAACGACGAGTTCCTGTTCCGCCAGGGGCCGACCAAGGGACTGGGCAAGATCCAGTTCCACGACTATAACATCGCCTACAACAGCGTCGACCTGCCCAACGTGAATATCTTCAAGGAGCAGATCAACCCTGTTCAAGGACTTCCTCATGAAGGCGGGCCCGGACAAGAAACAGTCGGAGGACATCGATTATCTCCTGGCCCTGGGCGAGATCCTGACCCTGGTCGCGTACGGCCAGCTCATCATAGAAAGCCGCTAGCTTTATCGAGGTGGAAGACGACCTCCTGGAGGAGATCTTCGACTTCATGGTGCGCGATTTCTCGAAATACGCGCTCACCGTCCACATGAAGCCCTCGAACAGCGATACGCAGAAGGAGCTCGCGCTCAAGATCATCAGGACACCGATTGCCGAACCCCGGGCGCTTCGAGAAGATATTCAGGGAGAACGTGTATGCGCTGAAGGGCGCGTACAGGATGAGGGACCAGAATTAAACCTCGCCCACTTTCCCCTCTCCCGGAAGGAGGGGGGATCTGAAAAAGGAGACCGCAATGGAAAATATACTGCTCAACCCCAAAAACATACTGGCACACTACGCAGACGAGGAGACCCGCCAGATCATGCTCAAGACCATCGACTTCTTCGAGGGACGGGGCCTCAAGAAGATGAAGGACGACTTCCACGCGTGCACGTGGTACGCCGAGTTCCTCGATTTCATGAAAGAAAACCAGATCATGGCGAAGCTCCTCACCCCCGCCGGGTTCGGCACCGCCGCCTCCCGGTGGGACACTTCGCGCATCACCGACTTTGCCGAGATACTCGGCTTCTACGGCCTTACCTACTGGTACACCTTCCAGGTGAGCGCCCTCGGCCTGGGCCCCATCTTCCTGGGCTCCAACGCGGAGGCCAAGCACCGGGCGGCGAAGCTGCTGAAAGAGGGCGCCATCTTCGCCTTCGGGCTTTCCGAGAAGGAGCACGGCGCCGACATCTACTCCAGCGACATGATGCTCTACCCCAACCCGGACGGCACCTACCGCGCCAACGGCGACAAGTACTATATCGGCAACGGCAACGAGGCGGCCATGGTATCCACCTTCGGCAAGATGGCCGACAGCGGCGATTACGTCTTCTTCGCGGTGGACTCCAAACACCCGAAATACGAGTGCGTGAAAAACATCATCAACAACCAGGACTACGTGGCGGAATACGCCCTGCACGACTACCCCATCACGGACGCCGACATCCTGGAGCGGGGCCAGAAGGCCTGGGACGACATGCTGAACACCATCAACATATGCAAGTTCAACCTTGGATGGGCCTCCATCGGGATCTGCGAGCACGCATTCTACGAGGCCATCAACCACGCGGCGCACCGCAGGCTCTTCGACAGCTACGTGACCGACTTCCCGCACATCAAGCAGCTCCTGACCGACGCCTACTGCCGGCTCGTCGCCATGAAGCTCTTCGCCCTGCGCGCCACGGACTACATGCGGTCGGCGAGCGAGACGGACAGGCGCTATCTCCTGTATAATCCCATGGTGAAGATGAAGGTCTCCACCCAGGGAGAAGAGGTCATCAACCTCCTCTGGGACGTGATAGCGGCCAAGGGCTTCGAGAAGGACACCTATTTCGAGAACGCGGTGAGCGATATCCGGGCGCTGCCGAAGCTCGAGGGAACGGTGCACGTCAACATGGCCCTCATCATCAAGTTCATGCCGAACTATTTCTTCAACCCGGCCCCGTACCCGGCGCTGCCGCAGCGCCGCGACGCCGCGAACGACGCGTTCCTCTTCAATCAGGGACCGACCAGGGGCCTCGGCAAGCTCCAGTTCCACGACTACACTATCGCCTACAACAGCGTCGATATACCGAACGTGAACGTGTTCAAGGAGCAGATCGCCGTGTTCAGGGACTTCATGATGGCCTCGATGGGGACGATGAAGGAGCAGGGCAAAGACATCGACTTTCTGCTCAACCTCGGCGAGCTTTTCACGCTGGTGGCCTACGGCCAGCTGATACTGGAAAACCAGAAGATCTACGAGGTCGATGATGAGCTGATCGACCAGATCTTCGACTTCATGGTACGTGACATGTCGAAGTTCGCCCTGACCATATACGGCAAGCCGATCACCTCGGACAAGCAGCAGGAGCTGTGCCTCAAGATGCTCCGGCGGCCGGTCGTAAACACCGTGCGGTACGAACGCATCTACCGGGACCGCGTGCACGCGCTGGTGGACACCTACCGGATGAACGAGTAGCGGCCCCCTGACGATATCGCCGGACAAAAAAAAGCCCTGCCGTTGCCGGCAGGGCTTTTGGATTTTTCCGCTATTGAAAATATTTACGCGATAGTTTTCACTGAAATAGCGCGGGGCCCTTTTTCGCCCTTCTCCACCTCGAATTCCACTCTGTCGCCTTCGTAGAGGGTCTTGAAGCCGTTACCGACAATCCCGGTATGGTGGACAAAGAGGTCGGTGCCGTCATCTTGAGAAAGAAATCCAAAACCTTTTTTCTCGTTAAACCATTTTACTGTTCCTTTAGGCATGAAAAAACTCCTGTTAAAAATGATGCGGGTTATACCCGAAGAATAAGACTCATCAAAACGACAATTACTTAAGCCAGGAATAAATTCGAGGTAAGACAATTGAGGATTTGTGAAACTATTCAGTTGGCTGGAATATAATTCCCCGGGCCGCTCCTGTCAAGTGTTATTTGCCCTATTTAGTACAAAACACCTAAAAAACGCTGTTTTATGGCCTGTTTGATATCATAATTTGCTCTTGACAATGAAATCCGCGTTACAATAATGGCCTTTCGATATGGTGGCTGTAGTTCAATGGTAGAGCCCTGGATTGTGGATCCAGTCGTTGCGGGTTCGAGCCCCGTCAGCCACCCATTAAAAAGACAGGCACGCGGCCTGTCTTTTTTTCTTTCCAGACACGCGTGCGTTATCCCGCCGGAATCACCACTACCTGTACGTTCAGATGCGCCTAAAAAAAAATAAACCCCTTCTATTTAAATTTATATAGTAGGGGCATGTATATTTAAGGAGTATTTTGCTTTTATATTGCCGGGTGGCTGCTGTTCGGTTATTGAATCTTCGCTCAAATATCAATAGATTATAATTTATTTTAAATGAATTTTTGTCAATTATTTTTCATTATAAATGAATTTTTAATTGACGTTTCGAAACTTTGTCAATAATATCAAAAAGCTACGCCATGAATGGATCTTCTTTATCATTCTCGCGATGGCTGGTATTAATCTGATTATAACGATGTGCAATAATGGAGTGATCGATGACTGAAAAAGAAAAGAAGGCAAAGTACGAATTCAGGAAAAGCTTTAAAAATTATGAATTGGTAATTGACAGGGGCAAAATAGCAACGGCCATACTATTAGTTATCGTGGTGGTATTGTTAATGCTGTTCATGTTTTCTCTGGCCGATGTGGTATAACATAATTCTGCGCTACCTGGAATAGGATGATGGATATAGGGAAATCTCTAAAAAAAATCAGGCTGGACAGAAATTACACAATAACAGAAGTCGCACACCGCATCGATGTCTCCAGCAGCCTTCTTTCCCAGATTGAAAACGGCAAGATTACCCCTTCCCTCCAGTCCCTTGAGGAGCTGCTCCGGTTTTACGCAGTCAATTTTTCAGATTTTTTCAAACAGGTGGAGCAGAAGAAGTATATCTTTGTCAGGAAGTCGGAAGCCGAAACCATTGAAAATGCCGATCATGGCATCACGTTCACCCTGCTTGCGTCGAAATTGCAAAACAATGCCCTCGAGTCGTTCATAGTCGTTCTCAGGCACGGTGCCATTCTCGAGCTGGTCCGGCTTGATGACGAGGCCAATAGCGAGAGGATCATCCTTGGCATGTCGGGCCGTGTTGAAACAGTCCTCGATGACGAGACATTCATCCTCGAAACAGGCGATTCCATCAACTTCAAGTCGTATGTCACGTGTAAAATCACTAATCCTTTGCGTCAAGAAGCTTCAATACTGGTATCGGGCATGCCCCCGCTGGTGCTGTAGCCCAGCGCCGCCCGGTACGTCACTATTACATTTGAAAGGACGCCCATCATGAAAGAACGCTCCAGCGAAATAATCCATGTCCTTACAAAATTCGGGAAGTCAATCGTGGTAATTGTTTTCATCGGGATCGGGGTCCATTTATCTGTCATGCTGATAGATTATTTCCTGATAAAGAAGCCCCTGTATCTCAACCTGGAAAATAACTTTGTCGGTTCGGCCTTTTCATATCCCATGATCCCGATCATCATCGCCTACTTTATTTTTACACTGATAACATTCAACCTGTGGCAAAAAATGAAACAGGCCCTTATCATGGCCCGGGAAAACGATCTCCGTCACGAAAAACAGAGGGTCATGCTCGAGACGCTTCAAAAAATTACGGGAATACTGGGACAGCATATCACGGCGCACAACTCGGAAATACAGAGGTGGATCGCCGACACGAAGATGAAGAACCGGCAGCCGCCGAAAGCGGTGGAGACGTCCAGCAGGAAGATCGCCGAGGCCCTCGGCGCCCTGTCCGAGATGGCCTTCATGGCGGGACAGGACGGCACGGCACTGCCAGATCTCGAAAAAATTCACGACATGAAGGACATAGAAGTGGTGCTGCGCAGAAAAATAAGCCAGGCCGAGGACACGGTCACCGCTTCGGAGATACTGCGCACCACGGGGAAGATACATTAAATGAGACGGTATCGCCGCACGGCGTTCATGATCATTCTCGCGGCCGCGGCCGTCATGCTCCCGGCCATGGGCCACGGAGCGTCAGGCGCGCCGCATATCGACGGCACGGAGCTGTCATTCACGTGGGCGCTCCCGTTCGCCGGCATCCTTTTATCCATTGCCATTTTCCCGCTTGTCGCGCCGCGCTTCTGGCACCATCACTACGGCAAGGTTGCGCTGTTCTGGGGCCTGCTCTTCATCACGCTCCTTACCGTGCGCCATGGCTTCGGCGTGAGCGCGTATTATCTTCTTGAAGTGTCCCTGCTTGAATATCTGCCCTTTATCACGCTGCTGCTCGCCCTCTACACCGTTTCGGGCGGCATACACGTCAGGGGTTCGCTGGTTGGGACCCCCGGCGTAAACACCGCGATCCTGCTGACCGGGACCGCCCTCGCGAGCTGGATGGGGACCACGGGCGCGGCCATGCTCCTCATACGGCCCCTCATCCGGGCGAACGCCTGGCGGTCCCGTAAAACGCACGTGGTCGTCTTTTTTATCTTCCTGGTCGCGAATATCGGGGGCGCGCTGACCCCGCTGGGCGACCCTCCCCTCTTCCTGGGCTTCCTCAGGGGAGTGAGCTTCTTCTGGACAACGAAATTTCTCATCAGGGAGATGCTCGTCGCCGTCGCCCTGCTGATCGGGATATTTTTTATCATGGACAGCATCTATTACAGGCGGGAGCCCGTAAAGCCGGCCGTGGAAAAGGGCGGTGCGAAGATAACCATTGAAGGCAAGGCCAATTTCATCCTCCTGGCCGGGGTTGTCGGCGCCGTCCTCCTTTCAAGCGCGGGCCTGGGCGCCGCGTTTACCCTGCACCATGTCACGATGCCGCTGGCGTCGCTCCTCCAGGTCGCATTGCTCCTGGCCATAACCCTTCTCTCCATGAAAATCACCGGCAAGGAAGTGCGCGACGGCAATGAGTTCACCTGGGAGCCGATCCGGGAGGTGGCAAAGCTCTTCGCCGCAATCTTCATCACCATCGTGGCGCCGATCGCCATGCTGAAAGCCGGCGCCGACGGCCCGCTGGGCGCGGTCATACGATCCGTGGCTGACGGAAACGGCAACTTCATCAACTCCCATTTTTTCTGGGCCACCGGTCTTCTTTCCAGCTTCCTGGACAATGCCCCTA
The DNA here is from genome assembly GCA_963827275.1 of uncultured Spirochaetota bacterium. Lineage (GTDB taxonomy): Bacteria > Spirochaetota > UBA4802 > UBA4802 > UBA5550 > RBG-16-49-21. The sequence continues at coordinate 35,734 of CAWHAA010000006.1, read as the reverse complement.
CCTACGTCATCTTCTTTGAAACGGCCGGTGGAAACGCCGCGGACCTCATGACCAGGTACTCCGACACGCTGGTGGCGATCAGCTGCGGCGCCGTGTTCATGGGGGCGAACACCTACATCGGCAACGCCCCTAATTTCATGGTAAAGTCGGTCGCGGAAGAACAGGGGGTGCCCATGCCGAGCTTTTTCGGCTTCCTGTTAAAATATACCATTCCCATACTGATCCCCGTGTTTTACGTTCTGACGATATTATTTTTTTGAAAAAGATAATAGATTTCATTATCTATAAATATAGATCATTAAACGAGTATAATACATTATGCCAAAGCTCATATTAGTAGCCAACCGTCTTCCGGTAACGGTTGAAAAGAAAAAAAGCGGCGGCGTGTCCATCACCCCGAGCGTCGGCGGCCTTGCCACCGGCATGACGTCAGTATCCGCCACCTACGACTGCATATGGATCGGTTTCAGCGGGATCACCCCTGAAGGCATCGAACCGGAAGAATTCCAGAACATCAACAATACGCTCATTAAAAAGCATAATGCATATCCCGTTATCATTACTGACCGGGACTATGAGCTGTACTACAATGGCTTTTCAAACAATACAATCTGGCCCCTGTTTCACTATTTCCCTTTTTTTACCAGCTTCAACGAAGAAACCTGGCAGTCGTATGCGGCGGTCAATCAGAAGTTTTACGACACCCTGGCTGAAATATACCGCCCGGGCGACCTGATATGGGTTCACGATTACCACCTCATGCTGCTTCCCGGATTGATCCGCCAGAACATGCCTGACGCGAAGATCGGGTTCTTTCTCCATATTCCCTTCCCCTCATACGAGATGTTCAGGCTGCTGCCGTGGCGCAAAGAGGTCCTGACCGGCCTCATGGGAAGCGATCTGATAGGGTTTCACACCTTCGGCTACGCCAGGCACTTTTTAAGCAGCGTCCAGAGGATCATCGGCATCGAGCACACGATGGGCCAGATGACCATAGAAAACCGGGCGGTGAAATGCGAGACCTTTCCTATGGGGATCGACTATCAGCGATACTCGGTGTACATGGGGAACAAAAAAATCGCCAGGGAGATTGACAGCTTCAGGAAAAACAGTGCAGGCATGAAGCTGATCCTCTCCATGGACCGCCTCGATTTCACCAAGGGGATTATCGAGCGGCTCAACTCCTTCGAGCGCTTTCTGAAAAAATACCCCGAATTCCACGGCAAAGTCCAGATGGTCCTCGTAACCGTTCCCTCCAGGACCCAGGTTGAAACCTACATCAAGCTGAGGAAACGCATCAACGAGCAGGTCGGCAGGATCAACGGCAAATATAACACCCTCAGCTGGTCGCCGATCCAGTACCTCTACCGCTCCCTGCCCTTCGAGATGATCATGACGCTGTATCACTGCGCCGACGTATGCCTGGTGACCCCCCTGCGCGACGGCATGAACCTCGTCGCCAAGGAGTATGTCGCCGCCCGCGTAAACAACGACGGCGTCCTGGTCCTGAGCGAGATGGCCGGCGTCTCCGAAGAGCTGGGCGAGGCGCTGATCGTCAATCCGAACAATCGCGAAGAGGTGGCCGATGCCATCGCTGCGGCCCTCTCCATGCCCGGCGAGGAGCAGCGCCGGCGCATTTCGATCATGCAGCGGAGGGTGCAACGAAACGACGTGCTCCACTGGTCGGCCTCATTCATAGAAAAGCTTTCAAGCGCCAGCAGGATTGACGAGGTCTATGCGGCCAAGAGCCTGACGGGCGAGTCTGCGGCCACATTGTTGGAACGCTACCGCACCGGGACGTCACGGCTGATGCTCATCGATTACGACGGCACCCTCGTGCCGTTCGTCGACAGGCCGGACATGGCCGTTCCGGACACAGAGCTGACCAGGCTTCTTTCGGACCTGGCACTTGACGGGAAAAATGATATCGCCCTGATCAGCGGCCGCAACCTCGAGTTCCTGGAAAAACATTTTTCCGCCCTGCCCCTGACGCTCGTCGCGGAGCACGGGGCCTGGATCAGGCTCCGGGGAGGCGAATGGAAAGCAGTCAGCAGTCTCGACACCGGCTGGAAAAGCGAAATCCGGCCGCTCCTCGAGACCTACTGCGACCGGACGCCGGGCACATTCATAGAGGAAAAGGAATTCTCACTGGCCTGGCATTACCGGCGCTCCGACAGCGACTTCGCATCCATGCGCGCCATGGAATTAAAGGGAAATCTTCTGCACATGATCGCCAACCACAACCTGGGCATCATGGAAGGGAACAAGGTCCTTGAGATAAAAAGCCTCGAGATCAACAAGGGTAAAATAGCCTCTTTTCTCCTGTCGGCAAAGCAGTATGATTTCGTTCTCACCGTCGGCGACGATGTCACGGATGAAGACCTTTTCGCGGCGGTCCCCGAAACGGCATACTCCATCAAGGTCGGCTACGGCCCGTCAAAAGCGCAATACGAGGTGAGCGGCATACGCGCGGTGCGTCAGCTGCTCAGGCAGTTCGGAGGGGCTTGAGCCATGGGACAGTCCCCTCCGAACGTTACGCCCTGGTACAAGAACGCCGTCATATACGAGCTGTACGTCCGGGGCTTTCAGGATTCCAACAGGGACGGAAAGGGCGATTTCCGCGGCCTGATAGCGCGCCTCGACCACCTGGTGGACCTGGGAATTGACTGCATCTGGCTGATGCCGATGTATCCCTCGCCGGGAAAGGACGACGGCTATGACATCATGGACTATTACGGGATCAACCCCGATTTCGGCACACTTGACGATTTCCGCATTTTCCTGCGCGAGGCGCATGACAGAAACCTGAAAGTGATCGGCGAACTGGTGCTCAACCATACCTCCGACCAGCACCAGTGGTTTCAGAGCGCCATGCGGGGGCCCGGCTCACCCTATTTTGATTATTACGTCTGGTCCGAGACCCCGGACAAATACGGGGATGCGCCGGTGATATTTTCCGATCTCGAAACCTCCAACTGGTCATACTGCAGGGAAAACGGTCTTTATTTCTGGCACCGTTTTTTCCATCATCAGCCGGACCTCAATTACGAGAACCCGGCCGTGCGCGATGAGATGACGCGGGTTATCCGGTTCTGGCTCGACATGGGGCTGGACGGGTTCCGCGTCGACGCCGTGCCGTACCTTTACGAACGCGAAAACACGAGATGCGAAAACCTGCCCGAGACGCACGCGTTCATCCGGGAGATACGAAGCATGATAGACAGGGACTATCCGGACGCCATCCTCCTCGCGGAGGCAAACCAGTGGCCGGAAGACCTTGTGGAATATTTCGGCAGCGGCGACGAATTCCACGTGGCGTTCAATTTCCCGCTCATGCCCCGGCTCTTCATGGCCCTCAGGCAGGAGCACCACGGCCCGATCGTCGACATCATGAAGCGGCTCCCGGAAATACCGGGGACATGCCAGTGGGCGATGTTCCTCAGGAACCACGATGAGATGACGCTGGAAATGGTCACCGACGAGGAGCGTGACTACATGTTCAGCGCCTACGCCGAAGACAGGCAGATGCGGATCAACAAGGGTATACGGAGGCGCCTCGCCCCGCTCCTGGACAACGACCGGAGGAAGGTGGAGATGCTGTACGCGGTCCTCCTGACCCTGCCCGGCACGCCGGTCATCTACTACGGCGACGAAATCGGCATGGGCGACAACATCTATCTCGGCGACCGGAACGGCGTCAGGACGCCGATGCAGTGGAACGACAACAAGAACGCCGGGTTCTCGGACGCGCAGCCGTCCCGCCTTTACGCCCCGGTCATCACCGACCCGGTGTACAATTACAACTCGGTGAACGTAGAGGAGGAAATAAACAACAAGAATTCATTATTCAACTGGCTCAAGAATTTCATCCATATCCGTAAAACCTTTTCGGTTTTCGGCACCGGTACCATCGAATTTATCTATCCGGACAACAAGAAAATACTGGTCTATCTGATCAGGCGTGATGACATGAAGGTCCTCTGCGTCTTCAACCTTGCCTCCTCGGCACAGCCGGTGGAGATCGACCTGCGGTTTCTGCATAACTGTATTCCGGTCGACATCATCGGGGGAACGATATTTCCCGCCATAGGCGAACTGCCCTATCTGCTCACTCCGAACGCTTACGGGTATTACATATTCCAGCTGACCGAACAGGAATAATAATTCGCCGGACATCGCCAAAATTTTCCTTGATTTTTATATCTGATTTCCGTCATCATCGCTGGTCTTCTTTTGGAAAATGCCCCATGAACAATAAAATCCTGAAGGCCTTCAATGCACTGCGATACCGGTCCGAGATATACCGGTATGCGACGTACGTGCTCCTTTCCATGATCGTCGGCATTTTCTCGGGCCTCGGCTCCGTCCTGTTCCATGTCATGCTCGATGAAATGAGAATGCTGTTCGAGCCGGGCACCATATCACGGCTGCTTCCCATTGACGGACGCTTCATCGTGCTCGTGCCGGTGGCCGGCGGCATCGTGACCGCGTCCCTGACCATGGCCTTTCCCGGCATCGCCTCAAAAAAAGGCGTTACCAGCGTCATAAAATCAATCCTCATCAAGAACGGCTTTATCCCCCTGAAGGAGACGCTGTTCCACCTGGCCGCGCCGATACTCTCCATCGGCACCGGCATTCCCCTGGGGCCGGAAGGCCCGGCGGCTAAGATCGGCAGCGGCATCGGGTCGCTTATGAGCCAGGCCTTCAGGCTCTCCCCGAACGACATGAAGATGTACACCGCCGCAGGCGCCGGCGCGGCCATTGCCGCGACGTTCAACGCGCCCATCGCGGGGGTTTTTTTCGGCATCGAAGTGATTCTGCTCAATGACATGCGGAACAGGCTGCTCGGCGCCTTCATCATCGCGTCCGTCGTCGCCAACCTTGTTTCCCGGGCGATCCTCGGCGGCGCCGGCATCTTCACCATCCCGAAATATGTACAACCGGTCCTCGCCGACTACCCGCTGTTCATCGTGCTGGGGATCGCATGCGGCCTTGTTTCCCTGGTCTATTTCTCCCTCTCGCGGGCCGGCCGCTACCTCATTGAAAAAAAGCTCAAAGTGCGGAACCCGTTTCTGAAGCTGCTGCCGCTCTGCGTCGTGTTCGGCATAGTTCTTCTTTACTTCAGTGAACTCTTCGGGCTCGGATACAACACGATAAACAGGGCCATCAACGGCCAGTTTACCGCGGCGACACTCGCCGTCCTTCTGGCGCTCAAGGTCCTTTTCGTGGCGCTCTTTCTGCGGGCGGGGGCCTACGGCGGCATATTCGCCCCCGCCCTCAGTATCGGCGCGTTCACCGGCCTGTTGTTCTCTGCCGCGGCGAACCAGATATTCAACCTCGAAACCGATCCGGTCGTCTTCGCGCTGGCGAGCATGGGGGGCGTGCTTGCGGGCATGAATTCGATCCCGCTGACCTCGATAATGCTCGTGATGGAGCTCACGAATGACTACCGCATCGTCCCGCCGCTGATGCTCGTATCGGTCATATCATACCTGTCGGTCATGTACGTGAACAGGTCATCGGTATACATGATGGAATTGAAGGAAGAAGGGATCAATGTTTCAAAGTACGCCGAACACTACCTCCTGTCCCGGATAAAGGTGGCGGATTTAAAGATGAATGATTTCGACGCGGTACCGAATACCATGCCGTTCAGGGAGCTCATCCCCCGCCTGATCGATTCGAACTACAATGATATCTTTGTCGTTGATTCGCAGAACAGGCTGGAGGGGCTGATTTCCATGCGCGACATGAAGCAGGCCCTGATCGACAGTGAAATGGCCGATCTCATGCTGGCAATGGACGTATCGTCTCCGGCGCCCTACGTGACCGCTGAAGATACCGTATCGGCCGCCATCATGCAGCTCGAGAATTACGACATTGAAAACATTCCCGTGGTGGACTCGGGCGAGTCGAGGAAAATAATCGGCATGATCACCCGCCACGAGATCCTCAAGGCGTATAACCGCCTGCTCGAATCGGATTCCAAGATCAGGCTGTAGCCACGTACGCCCGCCGCACCAAGCCGGCAAATCCCCCTTGACATATGACCCCCGCCATGCGCACGTTACCCCTGCCCGGGGCCCGCTCTCATCTTCATGGATTGATACCGGTACGTGTCCTGGACATCGATACGATATGACACATTACCCGAAAACCATCTACACCTTCCGCCAGTACCGCGAGGATGTCTGCTTCATACTGAAAAACATCGGCGGGTACCGGCGGGCGTTCAGGAACAGGGAGATTTCCCGTCCCTTCGCGGAAAAGATCATGCTGGTGGTGACCGCGGTCAACGGGTGCCGGTACTGCGCCTGGTTCCACGCGAAGCAGGCGCTCTCCTCCGGGATGAGCGCGGAAGAGATCAGGGAGATGCTCGACCTGCAGTTCCATGCGGCCGCGGCCGACAGAGAAGTCCCGGCGCTGCTCTACGCGCAGAACTATGCAGAAACCGGGAGAAGGCCGGACCGGGCCGTATCAGACAGGCTGTTTGAATGTTACGGCGACAGGACCGCCGGCGACATCATCCTCTACATCCGCGCGATCTTCTTCGGGAACCTTTCGGGCAACACCTTTGACGCCTTTCTCTCGAGGATGCGCGGCATGAAAGCGGAAAAGAGCAGCGCGGTTTTTGAGCTGTTTTTCTTCATACTCAATTTCCCGGTCCTCTTCCCGCTCATGTTTTTAATGAAGAAGCGGTGAAACGGAGCATCATGAAAGAACAATTTGACGATACCAGCGCGTACTGCCGCTCGCTGGGCCATCACGTTCCCTTCAAGTACTGCCGCACCGGCAACGGCGGCATACCCTGCAGGAAGATCAGGGACTGCTGGTTCGAAGCGATGGACATAGAAACGTTCATCAACGAAAATTATACCGCCGAAGAACAGGAGCGGATATTCGCCCCGCCCGCCGAAAAGATCTCATCGCTGATCGATCTTATCAGGAAGGCGCAGGAGAACAGGTGAGCCGGCGCACGCGCGGGAGTTTCAGGGCTTCTTACCGCCCCTTTTCAGCACCTCGTCTATCTTTGCCGCAATTTTCGCGACGCTGCCGGCGTCGTCCTGGACCTCGGACGCTGCGGTGATGGCGTCGATCCCCATGAAGGTGTACCGCTCCGAGGGTTTCCCCGCCGTAAAGAAGAGCACCACCTTTTCAATATCCGCCGGGTCTTTTATTTTTCCGACGAACCATCTCGTTGTCGGATTGAACAGCTGCCACGCGTGCAGCGCGTCCAGTATGACCAGCACGTCGTATCTGCGGTGATCGATGGAATTGAGCTTCCCGAGCGGCACGAGCGCGATCTTCGACCTGCCCTTATACCGTTCAACCAGCCCCTGCGTTATCCTGTCTTTGTACTCGCTGGGATACGAAGCGATCATTATCGAACTCCCCGCATTGGCGGGGCCGTACTCTGTCACGCGGACGCCCTTCCCGCATCCGGCCAAAAAAATAGCTGAAAGCACAAGTATACCCGCTGCTGCCATGGCACGCTTCATAGACGTTATCCTCTCCCGATTATAATAATTTCCCGAACCCGGCTACTCTGAAACGGAGCCGTACACCTTGAAATACCTGGAATTTGCCCCCCAGTTCATGAACCTGGTATACCCGGCCTTTTCGAGCTTCTTAATGACTATCTGCGCCCGCCCGCCGGTTTCGCATGTCATGATAAGATACTGGGTCTTCGGCAGCTCTGCGAGCCTGTTCATGATCTCGCTGGAGGGAAAATTCTTCGCCGTCGGGATATGGGCTTTTTTAAAAGCCGACGCCGGGCGCACATCAACGATCCAGATGTCCTTCCGGGGCTTGTCAACAAGCTCTTTTAATTTTGCCGGCTCGATGTACTGCTTCAGCATCTCCCCGTCGGGTCCGGCATATCCCTCGTAAATACTGCAGCCGGAGAGGAACGCCGTAACAACAAAAAAGAAGGCGGCCATGAATAATGTTCTCATTTTTAAATATCCCCCAAAATAAATTTGTGATACCCGCATGGACATCGGGGCCAACCCGGACCATCCGCTCTTTACTTATACTGAATATGCCCACGATTGTTCCAAATGGCTACATAAAATTTAACAAACCTTGTAAAAATATTTCCCAAATAATTGAATAGATAATGTTATTGACTTTATTGTAAAAATAGGTATCTTGTATCCATAAAAAAGAGGGGTAGCGCACCGTATGAACAGACGAACCTTTGCCGGGATACTTATTATTCTCCTCCCCGTATCAATGTCGTGCGGATCGACGGGCGCCAACATGGTCGCCAACGCGCTTTCCTCCACGACCTCGGGCACGGTCTTCACCGGCGATGACGACCCGGAGCTGGTCGGTGACGCCCTTCCCTTCGCGCTCAAGCTGTACGAGAGCCTCCTTGATGAAGTGAAGGACAATCCGGGGCTCTACCTGTCCACGGGGAGCGCCTTCATCATGTACGCCAACGCCTACGTACAGACGCCGGCCGACATGCTGCCTGACGCGGAATTCGAGAAAAAGGCGGGCATGACCGATCGGGCGCGCAAGCTGTACATCCGGGGCAGGGACTATGTCATCAACGGGATCGAGGTCAGACACCCCGGCTTCTCCGCCGCCCTGCGTGGCGCCGCCCTCCATGACTTCCTCGGCACGATGCAGAAGGAGGACGTTCCCTTCCTCTACTGGTGCGGCGCGGGCTGGATGGCGGCCTACGCGACCGACCCGTTCAACGTTGACCTCGGCATGGGCGTGAAAAAGGCAGCGGCAATGATGGAAAACGCCCTCCGGCTCGATGAAGCCTTCAACGACGGCGCGATCCACGAATTCTTCATACTTTACTACGGCTCGCTGCCGCAATCCATGGGCGGAAGCGTCGATAAGGCGCGGCACCATTTCGAGCGCGCCGTTGAAATTTCGAAAGGCCGCACCGCGTCACCCTATGTCGCCCTCGCCTCAACCGTATCGGTAAGCAACCAGGACGCCGCCGAATTCACCGAACTGCTCAACAGGGCCCTCGCGGTCGATGTTTCGCAGAAGAGCGGTAACCGGCTCGCTAATATTATCGCCCAGCGCAAGGCGCGCTGGCTCCTGGAGCACCGGGAGGACCGGATTTTATCAGACACGAAAGAAGGAGCAAAAAAATGAAACATCTCGCACGATACCTCGCAGCGTTAATGATCGCCGCGGCGGCTGTACTGCCGGCCTACCCGCTCACCATCAAGGTGGGGAGCATCGCCCCGACCGGTTCACCGTGGGACAAGGCCCTGAAAAAGATCGCGGCCGAATGGAAGACGATATCCGGCGGGACCATCGACATGAAGATCTACCCGGGCGGCATTGTCGGCAACGAACCCGACATGATACGAAAGATGCGCATCGGGCAGCTGCAGGCGGCCATTTTCACCGGCATGGGGATGAGCTACATCACGCCGGACGTCTTCGCGCTGAGCCTCCCCTTCATGGTCCGCAACGACAAAGAGCTCGACTACCTCATAACTAAATCGGCGCCGTACCTGGAAAAGCTTATTTCAAACAAGGGGTTCAGCGTGCTTGTATGGGCGAAGGCGGGCTGGATCAATTTCTTTTCCACCAAACCGGTAATGCTCCCGAAAGACCTGAAGCCGCTCAAGCTTTCGGTCGCCGAGGGCGATGCCGAGCTGCTGCAGGCGTGGCGCGTCATGAACTTCAACGCGATACCGCTGGCGACCAATGATATCATGACCGGGCTCCAGAACGGCATGATCGAGGCGCTCTACGCCCCGCCCCTGGTCGCGGCGTCCTTCCAGTGGTTTGGCATCGCGAAGCACATGTGCACGATCCAGATCGCGCCGCTGATGGGCGGCATCGTCCTGACCAAGAAGACATGGGACGAGATCCCGGCCGGCATGAGGCCCAGGCTGAAGAAATCCGCGCAGCAGGTTATAGAAACATTGTACGTGGAAACGAGCGCCCTGGAAAAAAGCGCGATGGACACCATGGTCAAGAACGGCCTGCAGATACACCGGGTCCCCGCCGGGGGAGAAGAGCTGTGGCGCCAGGAAGCGGTCAAGGGGCACAACGCATACGTGGGCAAGACCTTCTCGCGCGAATTCTACAACCGGCTGCAGGGCTACCTGAAGGAATTCCGCGAAAAAAAATAATGGCGCGGGCCCCGGGCCTGTTATTCCACCAGGTTGATCAGCAGCGTTGACATCTGCGGCACGTAGGTGATGACGAGGACCGTGAAGAGCAGGACGAACAGGAACGGGAGCACCTGCCAGTATATCCTCGTCAGCGGCTCCTTGAAGCTGTAGGACGCCATGAACAGGTTCAGCCCGATGGGCGGGTGGCTGAACCCGAGCTCCATGTTCGCGAGGAATATGATCCCCATGTGGACCGGGTCAATGCCGAAGAGCGCCCCCAGCGGCAGGATGAGGGGCACCACCACCATGATCGCGGAAAAGATGTCCATGAAAAACCCCACGATCAGCAGTCCCACGTTCAGCATCAGCAGGAAAAAATACTTGGAATGGATATGGGCGCTGAACCACGAAGTGAGCTGCATGGGAAACTCGGCGTCAACGATGTAATAGGAAAGGCCCCGCGCGTGGGCGAGGATGATGAGTATCCCCCCGATGATCGGCACGCAGTTGATCACGACCCTCCCCAGCTCCCTGAGCTTGTAGTCCCGGTGCACGACGATGGTTATGATAAGAGAATAGAGCACCGTCAGGGCCGCGGTCTCCACGTGGGTCGCCAGGCCGCTGAAAAAACAGCCTACCACCAGCACGGGGAGCATGAGCTCCCATACCGCCTCGCGGGCCGAGGAGAGGGCCTCCTTCAGCACGAAGGGGTGCCGCTCCAGCTTGCCGCGCACCGCGGCGATGACGCCCATGGCCGTGAGCGCGATGACCATGAAGGTCCCGGGGATGATCCCCGCCAGGAACAGCTTCTTGATGCTCACCTGCGACACCACCCCGTAGAGGATGAGCGGGAGGCTCGGCGGGAACAGGAGCCCGATGCTCCCGGAAACGATCAGGAGCCCGTAGGTGAAATTTTCAGAGTATTTCCCGCTGTTGATAAGAAGATAGGAAAGGATCCCGCCCAGCGCGAGGATCGTCACCCCGGATGCGCCGGTAAACGTGGTGAAGAAGGCGCACACCAGCACCACCGCGATGACCATGCCGCCCGGGAGCCATCCGAAGAAGGCCCTGAAAAAGCGTATCAGGCGCTCTCCCGCCTTGCTTTCGGAAAGTATGAAACCGGCAAGCGCGAACAGCGGGATGGTGGGGATGGCCTGGTCGGTGAGCATGGTATAGGCCTCGCTCGGGATGATTTCCAGCGAACCGCCCGACCGCACGAAAAACAGGTACGCCAGCCCGCCCATGACTATGAAGATGGGCGTGTCCAGAAATGCGAACACCAGGAGCGCGATGATGAGCGGATACGTCAGCGAGCCGACCGCTCCCGCGGTTGCGGCGACCGCCGGCTGGTACGCTTCCAGCAGCGCACCGGAAAACGTGCCGATTACAGTGCCGATCTGCGACAGCGAAAGGAAGGTGCCAAGGAGCACGCCGGCCGAAGCGAGCAGTTTCTGCGGCCACCCGGCCGGCAGGGTCGTGATAAAACGCACGGTCATGATGACATACCCGATGGGGATGATGGCCGTCGCGGCCTGTATGGGAAAGAAGCCGACGCTCCTGGAGGGGTCAAAGCCGATGAGCACCAGCGAGAGCGCGTTCCAGGCAAAGGCCACGCATATCGTCGCGGAGAGAAAGGCGCTCACGGTCCTCACCCATTTCTTCACGGAATCCCTCATGAGGTTGACCCCGGCGGCGAGCGCAAGGTGCTTCCGCTCGCGGGAGGTGATCATCGCGCCGATGAAGGTGATCCAGAGGACCATGTGCTGCAAATATATGCTCGAGTCCGGGATCCCCGTTTTAAAGAATATCCGCACCACCGCCTCGGAGGTGGGAATGATGGCAAGCAGCAGGAGGAATAAATAGGACGAATAATCTTCGACAGTCTTGATAACACGGGAAATCGATTCCATTATCATGTTTATATCCTTACAGTTAAGAATCGCATCTTCACAAAACCCGCGCTGGAATAAAACGACGCGGGAGCGTCCGGGGGACAGCATTGGCCGCTGCCTGAAACATTAATCGGACAAACAGTGAAAAATCAAGAAATTTATTCTCCGCGGCGTTTTTCGCCCGGCGTGATTGTCCAGCAGCGGTGTATCTTCGGATTGCGCTCGAAGTCCTTTGGAATGGTCTCCGCGCTTATATCGGTGATAGTGCAATCGCCGAGCGCCGCCGTGTCAATCTTGAATTTTAAGCGGTTGTTGCTGAAAATGATGGTCCCGCCGGGCGCGAGCAGGCGCGCCGTCTCCCTGATGAGCCACGCGTGGTCGCGCTGCACGTCAAAGGTGTCCCGCATCCTCTTGGAATTTGAAAAGGTGGGCGGATCGAGGAAGATGAGGTCGAACCGCATCCGGCAGTCGGCGATCCACTCAAGGCAGTCCGCCCTGACAAGACCATGGGCACTGCCCCTCACCCCGTTGAGGTCAAGGTTCCTCTGCGCCCATTCGAGGTACACCGGCGACATGTCAACGGACATTGTTGACGCCGCGCCGCCGGCCGCGGCGTGCACGGTCGCGGTCCCGGTATAGCAGAACAGGTTCAGGAAACGCTTCCCGCGGGCAAGGCGCCGTATCATGTCGCGGGTAAGGCGGTGGTCGAGGAACAGGCCGGTGTCCAGGTAGTCCGTAAGATTGACGAGAAATTTGCACGGGCCCTCGCTCACCTCGATGAATTCGCCACGCGCGTCCTGCCTGCCGTACTGTTCCTTCCCTCTCTGGCGCCGCCGTATTTTCAGGACGATATGGCCGGGCGGGACCCCGAGGGCTGCGGGCAGCACCGTGACCGCGTCTGCCAGCCTCGCCGCGGCCTTCTCCGCGTCGATCGAGGAAGGCGCCGCGTACTCCTGCACGTGTACCCGGTCGCCGTAGATATCGACCGCGACCGCGTATTCCGGGAGGTCGGCGTCATAGAGGCGGTAGCAGGAGATCCCCTCGCGCCTGGCCCACGCGCCGACGGTCCGCAAATTTTTCCTGATCCTGTTCATGAAGGCGTCGGCGCCCCGCGAGAGCGCCCGGTCAAGGGCGATCCGCTCTGCGCGCGAATCGAGCGCGTCACGGTCCACGAAGCGGTCCGGCTCCACGCTGAACTGGAGAAGGCGGCATTCAATCGGTCCGTTGTGGAACACGTTTGAGCGATGGGCGCGCAGGCCCATCCGCTTCCCGAGGTCCGGCTCGCCGGTAAAGACCGCGGCCTGCCAGCCGGGAAATGACGCCTTGAGGACATCGCCGAGCTGCGCGTAGAGCGCGCCCAGCTCGTCCGTGCCGCCCAGCCGTACCCCGTACGGGGGGTTGGTCAGCACCAGGCCCCGTGCCGCCCCGTCCGGCGGCGCGGCGCGCTCCAGGGGACGTGTCTCGAACCTGGCCAGCGTTTCCAGCTGTGCGCGCTTCGCGTTGTGCCGGGCGATCCTGACGACCTCCCGGTCAATATCGAAGCCGAAGCAGGGGGACGCTTTCAGCATCCCCGACTCCCGGCGCTCGCGCGCTTCGGCGATAAGCGCGTCCCATGTCCCGCGGTCAAACCCCGGCCATGCCGTGAATCCCCACCGCTCCCTGAGGAGCCCCGGGGCCGTGTCGGCCGCCATCAGGGCCGCCTCGATGACGAGCGTGCCCGATCCGCAGAGCGGGTCAAGGAACGGCCCTCCCTCCCCCGCTATTGCAGGCCAGCCGGCCTTGATGAGAAGTGCGGCGGCGAGCGTCTCCCTGAGGGGCGCGGACCCCGCCTCGGTACGGTACCCGCGCAGGTGCAGGCTTGCCCCGGAGAGGTCGATCCGCAGCTCCATGCCGCTCTTCATGAGCCTGCAGTTGATCAGCGTGTCCGGCCGCGCCGGGTCCACCGACGGCCGCTCTCCCCTCCGCTCGCGCAGCCTGTCGACGACTGCGTCCTTCACGAGCTGCGCGCCGAACATTGTATTTGATACGCCCGCGCCGGAGCCGCTGAAATCGACGGCGATCGTCCCTTTCGCCGACACGTGCTCCTCCCAGGGGACCTGGCGGACCGCGTCATAGAGTTCCTTCGTATCCGAGACGGCGTACGAGCCGAGGACATGGTAGATCCGTCCGGCGGTACGCGACCAGAGGCATGCCCGGAGCGCGGCCGCGAGCGTCCCGGAGAACCGGACGCCGCCGGCGGTCACGCCGGCGCCGGTCGCGCCGAGCAAGCGCAGCTCCTCATCCAGGATCGGCTCGACCCCGCGGGCGCACGATGCGAAATAATTATTGATGTCAGCAGGCATTCGTATGGACCGTTCCGTGTCGCATGGTTGCAGTGTTACCGGCTGTTCCGGTAGCGGAGGAAAGCGAACATCCTCCTTTTCTTCAGGTAATCGGGATCATGCATGCAGGCGAAGGCCTCGCGTTCGAAGATTATATTGCGGTACGCGTCATACCGGGAAAGGCCCCGGATCCGGCCGTACAGATACGATCCGAGATACCAGAGCGCAAAAACCACGAGCAGGAGCTCCAGCTGCTGGCGGACGTGGATCCGCTCGTGGTTGATGGTGACCGCCGCCTCCGCCGTCCCCCGCATCTCCTTTCGCAAAATGATCAGGGGAAACAGGGTTATCCCGCTGATCCCGGCAAACCAGAGCGAGAGGACACGGAGCATGCGCGTGCTGTAGATGATGATCATGCCTATTCTGACGAGGTATCCGGGAAGTACTCACCCGTTGTGGGACAGCCTTCCATGATCGACTTGCGCAGCTTGACCAGGGGCGCGCATTCGCTCTTCACGCATTTCCCGTCCTTTTCGGCGTGGGCCAGGTAAAGGCTCTTGAAGCTGTCGAGGTCCTGGTAAAGCTCAATCCTCTTCTTTTTATAGTCACTCAATTCCTTTTTTTTCTTGGTGCGCTCCTGGGTGCTGAGGTTGTGCCATTTATCCGTAGAAGGCTTGAGCGCATCATTTTCCGCGAGACAGCGCACCGACAGGGAATCGATTTTCGACGCGACCATCTTGCCGGAGAACGTTGCGCAGGCGGTCATCATGAACAATGCCGCGGCAGCGTAGAGCATAACGTTTTTCATTGCCGGTCTCTCTCCTGAATGATATTCAGCCCATGAATTGCACGGGGTTGTCCAGGCAGTCAATTCTTTTAAAAAAAAATAATCTTGACAAAACATTGGAAGTGACTTTTTTTACAAAAAATTAACATTTTATTTGACGATACCTGATTTCTTGTATAAATTAGTAAGGTTTAAGATGCGATTGGTCTGATGCCGAACAGGTGCATGGAGGCACGGTACGAGACTGTTACTCAACGCGGCAGGCCCATCGCGGTAATGATTATTAGAATAATCCGGATGCCCTGAAAGTTTATTAGAATATGGAGGCTGATAAATGAACAAAACAAAGGTAGTAGACCAGGCAAGCAAAATTGAACAGGAGATCGTCAGGAAAGAGCGTCTTGCCCGCGATGCCAAGAGCAAGGGGATGCACACCACGTATAGCGTGTACCTGAATGATATCTCCAACCTCAAGGCACAGCTGCAAAAATTATCCACCGGTCCTGGCCCCATCAAGAAGGTGGTATAGTCATACGCGGAACCAAGGCGGACCCGGGTCCGCCTTTTGCATTCTCACCCCGGTCCCGCCCGGCGCGCCTCACACCCAGCCCCGCGACGAGAGAAATTGGTTGACAGGCCTTCAGCGACGACGTGTATCTTGTCAGGCGCCTTTACACTATTTCCAATGGATAGCATCCCATGCCCCAGGACAATGTCTCGCCAATCGATATAACCACGTACGAGCCGACTCCGCTTGACCGCTCGATTGACAACCCGATGCTTGCGGAAGTGCGGGAAATAATGGACCGGTTTTCAGGCGGCGGCCCTGAAAAGGCGAGGATGATGCTTTCCTTCGAGCGGGATTCCCTTAAGAGCCGGTACGCGTTCGCTATCCCGACTGCGGAAACGCTTGAACGGATCGCCCGCCATTCACCGCTCATCGAGATCGCAGCGGGGAGCGGCTACTGGGCCAGGTGCCTGGCGGCGTGCGGGGCCGATATCATCGCTTACGACCGGTACCCCCCCGGCGAAGCGGACATCAGCAACATATCCGAGCGCAACTGGCTCTTCCGCACAACCTATCACCGCGTGCTCAAGGGCGACGAAACGATCGCGGCCGAACATCCCGGCCGGAGCCTTTTTATATGCTGGCCGCCGCCCGAAAGCCCGGTCGCCTTTCGCGCGCTCGAGGCGTATGTAAAGGCGGGGGGCAAGACGGTGATAGTCATCGGCCACATGAAGCCGCTCTCCATGGGGGACGCCGCCTTCTATGAGCTGTTGGGCAGCCTGACCGTGACAGAAAGGATGCGCATACACGGCTGGCCCGGCGTCCCCGAAGAGCTCTGGATCTGTTCACGTTAACATAACGCCGGGCCGCGCGGCCGGAACGTCACGCCAGCGCCGGTCCGGCAGGCCCTTCCGCCCGGTCCCCCTCTTCCGTATTCTCCCGGATCATATCGTCCAGCTCCCTGGCCCTGCCCAGCATGAGGCCGGCAAACCGCACGATCTCGCCGGTCGAATCTGGCATGGTGGACGCCATCTCGGCTATGCGCATGACCATCAGGCCGCTCTCTTCCATCGATGTTTTGTGCTCCGCGGTGGACGAGAGCGATCGATTTTCGTCAGCTCGTCGAGCTTCTCCGACTGGTCGACAATACCGGTGATGACCTTCCCGAGGCTTTCCATTTCCCGGGCGACTGCTTCCACCCTGCCGCTGATGAGGCTGACGCCGCCGAATATCTTCTCGATCGAGCTGCGGGTGTCCTCCATGATCTTCAGGCTGCTCTCGATGTCGCTTATGATGCTCCCGATATTTCCCGGATATCTCCTTGGAATTGTCCGCCGTGGCGGTCGCGAGCTTGCCGATCTCATCGGCCACCACCGCGAAGCCCCTGCCCGCCTCGCCCGCCCGGGCCGCCTCGATGGAAGCGTTCAGGGACAGCAGGTTGATCCTGTCGGTGATATCGTCGATGACCGACATGAAGTTGCGCACCGTCCGGCCGCCCTCGGCGATGACGCGGATGACGTTGGCCATCCGCTCCATGTTGCCGCCGGTCTCGTCCGCCGAGCGCGATATGTCGTTCACGCTCTTGAGCGCATCGCCGCTCAATGAGATGACCGTCTGCTGCGTCGCCCGCAGCTCACGCACCATCGCCGCTCACCCGTTCCCGTTCGGCGACCTGGCTGTCGCCCGACGTCCTGATATCGTATCGATGGCGGCCGTCAGTTCCTCGAAGGCCGCGGCCATCTGCTCGCTCATGGTCGCCTCTTCCTGGGACATGTCCGAGAACGACCGGCTGATACGCTCCTGGTCAAGCCCGATGCGCGAAAGCTCGGACGAAATGCTTCCTCGCGGATGCCATCATCTCCTCCAGTGACCTGGTGCGCCGCTCGAGCCGCACCCTGGTGGCTTCGAGCTCCGAGGTGGTGCTCCGTATCCGCTCGGCCAGGGCGATCGAGAGGAGCAGGAGACCATGGCCGCAGAACCGGCCTGCAGCGACCATTTGGTTACGACGCTCGTGGGCAGCACGCCGAAGGTCATCAGGAGATAGACAAAGCTGCCCAGCAGAAAAAGGCCGAAGGCAAGGAGATACAGCCGCGCGTTCCGGTTCCCCCTGAGGGCCACCCGTACGCCCGCGGTGATGGTGGTCACCACGACAACGAGCGCCATGGCCGCCGAGCCGGTCATGGAATACCGGTATGGCAGGAACATCGAGGCGATGAAAAACAGCACCGAGAGCTCCCGCCAAGACAAGGAGTATCCGGTAAAAGACACGGTCGAACATTTTTATGTCGAGATAGCCGATGGAAAACAGGATGGCGGCCAGGAGCATCAGAGCACAGCACCGGCGGTATGCAGAAATTGGCGAACCAGGGGAACGATGGCCAGAGAAATTGAAATGCGGTGCCGTTCTGCGTCATGGTGAAGATCAGGAAGCCGAAGATGAAAAGGGTATAATAGAGGTACTCGGCCTTCCTGAGAAAAACCAGCACGAACAGGTTATAGATCACCATCGCGAGCATGATGCCGTAATAGAGCATCAGGACAAGCTCATCAACCCTGCTGACCTCGGAGAAATCGGCAGGCCGCCAGGCGCTGAGGACGATGTTCATGGAGCTCTGGCTCTTGTACCTGAGGTATATCAGGGTATCGGAACCCGCCTTCATGCGCACGGGGAACACGAAGGTGCGGTTTTTATACGGCCGGCTGTCGAATGGCTGCAGGTCTCCCGTGCCGTAATGCTCTGCCGGCCTGCTGTCAGAATAAACCCACATCTCCAGGGAGTCGATCAGCGGGTATTCCTGCTGGATAAGGATTTCGACGTCCTTCCTGCCCGTGTTGGCAAGGTCGAGCCTGACCCAATAGACGGACGCGGTAAATCCGAAGCCGAGCGACTTCTTGTCCGTCTTCATCCACTTCCCTGCCTGCTCTTCCCCCCAGATCTCGTCTATGGTAAGCAGTCCGGTTTTGTCTTCAAGGTACTGTGCGTGCGGGCACAGTTTTACATCTTTCAGGACCTTTTGAATGTCCATGGAAGCGGACAGGAGCGGTCCCGGTCCGGACGCGACAAAGAAAAGACCGGCGATCAGGTATATAAGCGTTCTGTATGTTTTTCATTACGCCCTCCATAAACAATCACAAACCCGTGAAAGCATGACCTTATTGCGGAAACAGGTCTAACGCTGTTTTATAAAACAGTGCAACATATTACATATTTCTAATAAAATCAAGATATTTATCCGCACGCAATGGCAGTAAACGGTATAACGGCCGGCGGAGAACACGCGCGGCGAGCTGAATCGCAGAGAGAGCGGCATCGCTGCCAGGCATCATATCCCGAATTCAAGCACGAACCTCGTGCCATTCTCACGCTCGATCCGCAGCGTGCCCTGCAGCTGCTTTGTCAGCAGGCCCACGAGCTGCAGCCCGAACCCGGGCGCGGCCGGTCATATCGGCCGCATCCCGCATGCCGCTTCCGTTGTCCCCGATCGAGATGGTCGCCCGGCCGTCCCTGAGTGCGGCGACGACGGTGATAAGCCCGTCCTTCCTCCCGGCAAAGGCATGCTTCATCGCGTTGGTGACGAGCTCGTTCACGATGATCCCGACGGGGGACAGTTTGCCGATGGAGAGAGTGAAATCCTCGATCCGATTTTCCACCCGCACGTCGTGCCTGTTCGGGAAGTTCGCGACGATCTCGTCAACGAGGGCCGGGAGATATGTCCCGATTGACAGGTCCCGCATGTTATCGGTGCGATAGAGCTTGTCATACAGCACGCCCATGCTCTTCATGCGGTTGCCGGCGTCTTCCAGCGCCTCGACTGCGGCAGGCTCCTTCGTTACGTTCGCCTGCAGGGCCAGCAGGCTTGTCATGGTGCTCATGTTGTTCTTGATGCGGTGGTGCACCTCCCTGAGGATGACCTCCTTCTCGGCCAGGAGCGCCCGTATCTTCTCCTCCGCCAGCTTGCGCTCGGTGATATCCTGAAGGGAGCCGTGTATGAGCACCGGCGCGCCCCTCTCGTCAAGCGTCGCTTCCGCATTTCCCAGGATGTGCTTGGTTGAACCGTCGGGGAGATTGAGGCGATATTCCGCTGAAAACCTGGTCCCCTTTTCGAGTATGTCCCTGACCTTCCCCTCCAGGCCGGGAAAATCATCCGGGTGTATGCACTTCAGCACTGTTTCAAATGAAAGCGGTTCACCGGGAGGCATCCCCATGATCCCGCGGACGCCGTCAGATATGGTCATTTCGTTCCCGGGGAGCTTCTGCTTCCAGCTGCCGATTTTTCCGATGCGCTCGGCCATGGCAAGGACATCCAGGTTCTCCTTGAGGGCCGCCTCCGCATTCTTGAGGTCGTCGATGTCCGTTGCCGTGCCGTATATGCGTTGTATCAGGTTGTCCGCGCCGCGTATCAATACGGCCCGCGCAAGGAACCAGCGGTACAGGCCGTCATGCCGGCGAATGCGGAAGATGTCGTCGGCAACCCGGGCGCCGGCGGCGATCACGGCCGTCAATTTTTCCCGGGCGCGTCCCCTGTCCTCGGGATGGACGAATTCCATGTACGCCTCGTTCATGCGCTCTTCAGGACCAAGATACTCGACGAACCGGGGGTTCCGGTAAATCAATCTGCCTTTCTCATCGACAATCCAGAGCATCTCAGTCATCGATTCAGCAAAGTACTGGAAGCGGACCTCGCTCTCCCTGAACGCCTCCTCCATACGCCTGATATCGCTGACGTCTTTTAACACGCAGATGATCGCACTGGTGGCGCCGGAAGCGTCCTTTATGAAAGAAGTGGAGTATATGACCGGGACAGACGGGCCGTCTCCGTATAAAAAGCGTATGGAGAGGGAGGGAATCTGCGACCCGCTTACGGCGGCATTGAATGCTTCCGCCACCCTGTCATAATCCGCCGGGTCCACTGTCATTTTTGCGATATCGAGCCCATGTTCTCCTATCACCTGCCGCCTGGTCAGGCGGCTCATCCTTTCATAGCTTGGGTTGACATCTATGACCGTGCCGGATGCATCGAAGACAATAACGCCGTCGATCATGTGCTCAAGTATCTGCGAGCGCTCAATCAATAGATCGCTCCCGGACCGTTCGGGGTTCTGATCGTATTTTGACGTGCCCGGATGAATTCCCTTCGCATCAGAGAGTTTCAAGCTTTCCACCTGGGTTAAAAAAGCGAATGTTCACCTTTGCACTCCCATTTTCAAACGCGGGTACATGAATGTTAATCAGCTAATTAATAGTACTCTACCCCCTCATGGAAGTAAACAATTTTTATTTTTAATTATGCTAAATAATATAAACATAATTTCATATCCGGGTTCCATCCGATATAAACTGCCGTATAAGCAGGCCTATCCTCACTCGATGATGCCGGCGATCTTTTTCGCGACCCTCTGCTTCTCCTTCATGTCCACCAGGCGCGCGATCATGATCCGCTGCGCCTGCGGCGACCCGGCGCCGTGCATCGATTCGGTCAGGTACCCGACCGCCGCGGAGCCCATGGTCAGGTTTTCGATCAGCCGTAGTATCCGTATTCTGTGCTCGGCCGGCACGGCCTTTACCGCCTGGAAGTACTTGTTGATCCACCTGCCCACCTCCGGCGATTTCAGGTCGGCCTCCGAGGGACAGGTCACCATGATGCCCCCGGCGATGTCCTGCGCCAGGCGCGCGATCTCGTAGGGGAAGCGCGTGATGTTCTGCTTGTGCACGTTGGCAAGGAGCGTGTTGACGTAATAGGTGCCGCTCGGCTCGCGGTGCCCCTCCGACGCGCAGGCGATGCAGCCGCAGTAGAGGGTCTCGTTCAGCTGGTTCATCTCGATGATCTTGTCCTTCACGTGCGACGCCTTTTCCGCGCCGTTGTACTCGGCCACGGTCTGGACCGCGCCGATCAGGACGTCGCCGACCCCCACCTTGCACGCGTAGCTCTGGCGGTGGTAGGAGGCGAACTGCTCGACCAGCTGGCCCGAAAAGTCGTATTCCCTGAACATGAAGACCCGCTCCCACGGCACGAACACGTCGTCGAAGACGATCAGCGCCTCGTGGCCGCCGAACACGAAGTTCCCCCGGTCGATCGTCCCGTTCTCGAGCTTCCTGGTGTCGCACGACTGGCGCCCCATGATGTAGGTGATCCCCTTCGTGTCGCTCGGCACCGCGAAGGAGACCGCGTAGTCCCGGTCCTCCTCCTTCATGGTGATGGTGGGCATGACGATCACCTCGTGCGAATTGACCGCCCCGGTCTGGTGCGCCTTGGCGCCGCGCACCACGATCCCGTCCTTCCGCTCCTCCACCACGCGGAGGAACATGTCGGGGTCATGCTGCCGGTGCGGGGGCAGCGAGCGGTCGCCCTTCGGGTCGGTCATGGCGCCGTCGCAGACAAGGTCGTTCTCCTGCACGTACTCCAGGTATTTCAGGAACCGCTTGTTGTAGCCGGTGCCGTATTTCGCGTCAATATCATAGGTGGTCATCGACAGCGCGTTGAGCGCGTCCATGCCCACGCACCGCTGGAAGCAGCAGCCGGTGAGGGAGCCCACGAGCCTGCCCATCTTGCTCTTTTTCACCAGGTCCTCCGCGCTCCGGTGGATGTGGGTGAAGCGGTTGATCTGTATTCCCGGTGAGGTGCGAGGTGGCGGTCATGAGCTCCTGGTAGTCGCGGGTCCATGGCCAGGGAGTATGTCATGGCGACCGCGTTCAGCGACGGCCGGATGATCGGGTCGTCCACGACATTGTCCAGCTTTTTGCCGAACATGTACACGACCAGGTCCAGCTTCCTCAGGCTCTCGACGTATTCCTGCGGTGTTTTCATCGCGATCCCCCTATTATATTGTTTAGCATGATGTATTCTTCACCAGATACCGAACCTATTCCAGCATCCCCCCTAAATCCCCCGGTGGGGGACTTCCATAACCGGGAGAATGCCAAAGCCCCCCTCCGGGGGGTTTGGGGGGCGTTCAGACGGAGAGATAGTTATAGCCCCGCCTTTACGCCTCCAGGGCCCCCGTAAAAATCTCACCGAACGATTCCTCCACCGCGCTTTCGCCCGAGATGACGGAATCGAGCAGGCCGAAAAACTTCATGAACTCCGTGCCGAGGTAGAACCGCGAGGAGAGCGTTTTCCCGTAATAAAACGCCGCCTCCGGGTTCTCCTTCGCCGCGGCCGCGGGTTTCGCCCCTGACGCGTCCCCCGCGATCTCCCGCAGCTTCGGCACGCACAGGGAAAGCGTCCAGAGGTGCATCCAGGCGTGGGCGAGCATCCTGAAGCAGTGCTGGAGCGGGGTCGCGCGGGCGAAAATTTCCGTCATGTCGCCGGAATCCCGGTACTTCGCCAGGAGCGCGATCGCCTCATCCATCCTCGCTACCGCCCTGCTCAGAGCGGAACTATAGCCGGTATCGACAGCGCCCCGGGCCCGCTCTATCGTCTCTGATATCCTTTTCTTGAATATGCCGTAATTGTACATGCCCGGGTTCATCAGGAGCTTGCGCATCGCCAGGTCCATGGACTGTATGCCGTTCGTCCCCTCGTAGAGGGAAAGTATCTTCGAGTCCCGCGCGAGCTGCTCCACCGGGTAATCGCCGCAGTAGCCGTACCCGCCATACACCTGTATCGCTTCAGCGGTGACAAGCCAGGCAAGGTCGGTGTTCCCCGCCTTGCATATCGGGATGAGAAATTCGAGCAGCGCCTGCGCCTCCCGGGCCTCCTCCCCCGCGGCCGCGTGCATGACATCGGTCGAATGGGCGGCAAGCAGGGTGAGCATGCGCATCGCCTCCACGTGCGACTTCATCCAGAGGAGCATCCGCTTCACGTCGGGGTGGTTCACGATCGTGCCCGCGCCCGGCCGTTCCCCCTTCTTCGCCGGCGGGACACCCTGCACCCTGTTTTTCGCGTACGTGACGGCATGCGAATACGCGGAGCTCGATACGGCCAGCCCCTGAAGGGCAACATCGAGCCGCGCCTCGTTCATCATCTGGAACATGATCTTCATACCTTCGCGCTCGTTCCCCATCAGGAAGCCCACGCATGCCCCGTTATCGCCGAAGCTCAGGGTGCAGGTGGGCGATCCCTTGATCCCCATCTTGTGCTCGATGCCGGAACAGACCACGTCGTTGCGCTTCCCGAGGGTACCGTCAGGGTTCGCGAAATACTTCGGCACCAGGAAGATCGATATGCCCTTCGTCCCGGGCGGATCGCCCTCGATCCTGGCCAGCACCGGGTGGATGATGTTTTCGTACAGGTCGTTCTCGCCCGCGGATATGAATATCTTCTGCCCGGTGATCCGGTAGGTGCCGTCCGCCTGCTTCACGGCCCTGGTCTTCAGCGCGCCCACGTCGCTTCCCGCGTCCGGCTCCGTGAGGCACATGGTCCCGCCCCACTCGCCCGAGACCATCTTTTCCAGATAAAGCTTTTTCTGGTCTTCGGGCGCGAAATTCTTCACCAGGTTGGTCGCCCCCACGAGCAGCGACACGTTCATGGTAAAGGAGATGCTCGCCGCGAAAAAGTATTCCATCACGGCGCGGTATACCGTCTCCGGCATCCCCGTGCCGCCCCATGCCGGGTCATTCGCAAGGCCGGTGAAGCCCGCCTCGTTGAAAAACGCCATTGCCGGCCTGAACTCTTCCGGCACCGCCACGTTCTTTGTCGCCGGGTCATAGCGCGCCCCTGTCCTGTCCGCGGCCCTGTTCGCGGGATAGACCCGCTCGACCGCAATTTTTTCCGCGAGGTCGAGGGTCGATTCGAACATGTCCCTGTCGAACATCGAGAATTTTTCATGCGCTGCGAGGCCGTCCACCTTCAGCGCCTCGAACAGCACGAACCTCATGTCGCGCGAATCGATCAACGGATTTGACGCCATATCTATTTCCCCCTGAATACCGGTTTTCTTTTTTCAAGGAAGGCCCTCATGCCCTCCTTCTGGTCTTCGGTTGTAAACAGCTCAACCCATGCGTCTTCCTCATATTTCACGCCCTCCTTCACGTCCCTGCCGATGCCATGGTTGATCACCCGCTTCGCGTTCGACAGGGCCACGGGCGCCATGGCGGCCAGCTGCGCCGCCAGCGCCAGCGCGTCCGGGACCGGATCGCCCTGCGCGATCCTGTCGCACAGCCCGTACGACAGCGCCGTCCGGGCGTCGATGTTTTTCCCCAGGAAGATCATCTCCTTCGCGCGGCTTATCCCGATGAGCTTCGGCAGGCGCTGCGTGCCGCCGGCGCCCGGGAATATCCCGAGCCTGATCTCGGGCGATCCCAGCTTCGCGTCCTCGGAGCAGATCCTGAAATCACAGGCAAGGGCGAGTTCGAGGCCGCCCCCGAGGGCAAAGCCGGATATCGCCGCGATCACCGGCACCGGGAGGTCCTCCACCGCGTTGAATGCGTCGTTGAAGCAGAATTCCCGCGCCTGTTCCGGCGCGAGCTCCGCCATGGGCGCGATGTCGGCGCCCGCGGCGAAATTCTTTTCGCTCCCGGAGATCACCAGGGCGCGCACCGCCGGGTTGCCGGCGATGCCCCGGACCGCGTCATGCAGCTCCGACACCGTCTCGCGGTTCAGCGCGTTGAGCACCTTCGGCCTGTTCAGGACGATATGGCAGACCCCGTTATCACATGAAACAAGTATGTTGCTATACTTCACCGTGACTCCTCCTTTATCACGTACACCGGCCGTCAGCGGCCGGCGCCGAGTCCGCGCAGGGAAAATGCGACGATGAATTCTATGATCTCATCGACAGAATATTTCCCCTTCGGCGAATACCATATCCTCGAGCGCGCGATAATCGAGGCGATGCTGAAGACCGCTATCTTCTCGTCGATGTCCTTTGAAAATACACCGGCCTTTTTTCCGCGCCGGACGATCGCGATCCCGATCGCATCATAGTCGTCCCGCAGCGCGATGATCTTTTTCCTGCGCGCCGGGCTTAAATTATTCAGGCCCACGTCAAAAAGGAGCTTGGACCTGCTCTTTTCGCCGAGCGTGAGCCGCACGTGGTTTTCCACCAGCATGCGCAGGCACGTGACCGGGTCAACGCCCTCGTCATTTTTGAGGTGCCCGATGGGTGACACGATCCCCACCATCTCCTGCAGAAGGATCTCGTACAATATGGATTCCTTCCCGTCGAAGAAGTTGTAGATGTTTGCCGGCCTGAAGCCGCAGGCGGACGCGATGTCCTTCATGCTGGTTTCCGCGTACCCCTTCTCCCAGAACAGGCGGCTGGCCTCGGCGATGATCAATTCCTGCCGGGTTGCGCGCGGTTTTCTTTCAGCCATTATTAAGCCTCGATTTGATTGGTATAGCGCCTTATACTCTCAGCCCTGCATTAATAGCGCATGTTACAAACAGCCCCTCTCCAGCGGGCTGAATAGTTAATGAATGACCATTCACTTATAAAACTGTTGGTGTCAAGAGTTTTTCACCTGGTATTGAGGAAAACACGGATACAGGCGACCAGAACTTGAATTTCGGAGAGATACGAGAGTATTGTCTGGATTCATCAGAAAAAAGCAGGGCCGCTGCGACAAGGGTGATTGCGCAGCGGCCCGCGATATCTGATCATCATGCCGTTACCACCGGCCCCTTCTCCCCTGGCCGGCCCAGAGAGGCGACCCGTCCTTGTTCCTCACTACCACCTTTTCATTGCCCTTTGCAATCTCTCTGGCGACAATGCCGGGCCTTCCGCCGGTGTCAGTCCGCGATCCGGTCACCTCGATACGGTCGCCTTTCGCAAACGACATCTTTCCTTCCAGAAAAAATGAAGGACCCGCGTATACCGTGAGCGGTCCGTTCCCGGTCGTGATAACCAGATGGGTGCCCGTGTAATTCGCCCACCCGCGCGTTGCAGACTCGACCGCCGTGACCTCTCCAGTGACGGTAACCACAGAAGCGGAATCGTAATAATACCGTGCCGCGTGCATTCTCTGGGCGGACAGATGGGCGCTGATCATCAAGATTCCAACAACCGCTAACGACCCTATAAACCATCCTTTTTTCATATTATTATCCTCACTTTTTGTTTTTTAGTATTCTCTAAAATACTATATTTTTTAACGACCGTCAAATTTTTTAAGAATTTTTTTAAATTTTGTGTCACTCTTTTTGATGTACATCGTTATATCTTATAAATTCAATTCAAAGGAGATGCGTATTATGCAAAAGTTATTAGCACTTTTCATCTTATTAATACTGGCTTTGCCGTTAGCAGTACTCGCCCAGGACAAGACAATGGACAGGGACCAGCTGCGGGAAAAGAAGCAGGACCAGATCCAGGATCGGGATGCCGTAAAAACAGAGAGTAAGGACCAGATCATGGAACAGGACCGCGACCGGGTAAAAGAGGGCAAAAAGGACCAGATCCGGGAGAAGAAACAGGAACAGATCAGGGAGAAGGACGCAAAGCAGGCGCAGGTCAAGGACCAAATAAAGGAAATGAAGCAGGACCGCAACCGGGTGAAAGAGGCCAAAAAGGACCAGATCCGGGAGAAGAAACAGGAACAGGTCCGGGAAAAAGACGCGAAGAAAGAGCAGATCAGGGAGAAAAAGCAGGACCGCGTACGCAGCAACGAAGGAAAGAAAGAAAGGGTCCGCGAACGGAACGAGGAACGGAAACTGAGCCAGGAAGCCAGGAGAGAGCAGGTAAGAAACCAGGCCCAGCAGAGAGCGGCAAACCGGGAAATGATTAAGAATTCGGCACTGAACCAGTATCGCAGCGGACAGAGAAAATAATTCCTGTAGTTAATGACAGCCTCTTAAAAAATCCGGGACCGGGTGACGAATAGCCACCCGGTCCTTTTAGATGAGAAATAATAATTCTATTTACAAGGGCTTAAACCTTCGTGTAATCTGGAATATGCAAAAATTTTTCAACAGAATCATTATGCTGCTGGCCACAACAGGACTGCTGCTCTCTTCCTCACAGGCCTTCTCTATAGAGGAAGCAAGCCAGGACCGGGCAATAGCGCAGGAAAAAGAAATACGCGAAAGCGCCACAACTCCAGACACGGGGAAACACGCGAAGAGCAGGATCATCGGCTTTGATCTCGGCATGAGCGGCGGGTATTCAAGCGGCGTATCGGTACAAAATTTTTATTACAAGCCATTCGGCAACCTGTATCTGAAGCACAAACATCTGAAATTCACCGTCGGGATGAGCCGGTACCAGGATTATCTCATCACCAGCGGCAAGGGTAAATTTGAACATGTAAATTTCACACAGCCGAAGATCGCCCTCTCCCTCTACCCGATAGACATGATTGAGCTTTACGGTGAATACCGATTTTCAACCGGCGACCCTTCTCACTATTACCGGGGGCATGAAGGGACCGCAGGTTTTCTCCTCGATGTTTCGCCAGTCACGATTGACGCGTCGATCAACATCAAAAAAACCGAATATCGTTTCAAATCCATAGACTGGTTAAACACCTTTACGCTTCTATACAGCCATGTAAGCAATAACGGCAATGTGAGCAATTTCTACCTCATAGACATGAACAACAACAAATATCTGGACGATATTTCAGCATCAGTCAACCTCTCATGGTATGTGACCGACACCACAAGCATTGACGCATCCTATTATTACCAGCATAGCTTCTTTGGATATCCGGAAGACCGATATGATCTTCATTCGGGCAGGATCGGAGCGTACTCCGACGTCTGGGACTATGTATCGATTTACGGGGGGATTAACCTCGGCTTCGACTCTGACAAGTACCTGATTGCAGGAGGAGACCTGGGGATAACATTTAATATTTTTGGCTACGTGACGCTTTCCGTTACATATATGCCGGGATATTACAAATTTACCAGGACGTATAGTTCCCTTGACCGGTTCATTGGATCATATGTCTAC
Organism: uncultured Spirochaetota bacterium; assembly: GCA_963827275.1. Taxonomy (GTDB): domain Bacteria; phylum Spirochaetota; class UBA4802; order UBA4802; family UBA5550; genus RBG-16-49-21. Next base: position 7,292 of record CAWHAA010000006.1, on the reverse strand, counting down.
TATTTTATGGATAGTAGCCTGGTAAGCTCCGACAATCCGTATTTCCAATCGTCCCAGGCAGGAAAATCATTCATGAATCACAGTGTCAGTTTCATCATTGCATATAAATACTGACCCCTCGACCCGACACCCGGACCCGTGCCTGCCGGCCGTTTACCTTCCCCTTCTCATCTGCTGGTTCATATTGGTCCTTGAGTTCCTGCGCATTTCATTCATCTGAATCTTGTTCTCTTCCATTCTCAGGCGCATGCGCTCCCTGTCCAGGTCCTCACGGGCATTTCGTTTCTCGGTCCTGTCATCCCTGAAATGTTCGCCCGTGGCGCGATGGTTTCCCCCGACGACATCGCCGCTGCCGAGCTCCTTCCTCGCCCTGACCTTGCCGTCAACCGGGATTCCACGTATGTCCGGAAGAAGGAGGTGCGCATACCGGCCGCCGCGCAATCCTTCCGCGTCGTCGAATAGCTTCAGGTCATCAGTTGAAGCGGGAATTTCCTCAATTGAATCAGATATGACACACTTGCGGCCCGCCCTCACCTCACGGCTTTCCCCGGTTTTTCCAAGAATGACACGTATCGCTCCCTCTTTCAGCAGTACGAGCGTCGCGCCGCCCCCGGCCTGGAGCAGGAATTCCGTTCCCAGGGGCACTATTCGCGCATCGGGGGTCCGGTACTCATATGAGACGGATGTCGTTCCGGCAGGTATGGCTGAAATAAGCATGCCGTCACTGAGGGAAAACCCGAGCTTAATATTCGAACTTTTGTCAATTAGCAGGGAATCCAGGGATGCATTCGTTTTCCCTATAAGGGTAATGTGTATCATGGTGCCGTGAACGAGACGCGCTGCCGCACCGTCTGCAAGGACAATCCTGCTTGCGTCATATACCGCTTCGCGCTGCATCATCGTATTCCCGTTCACCGCAACACCGGGACCGAGCGGGAGCAACACCATTGAGCCGCGCGTTGGCCCCTGCGGACCCTTGATCACGATCGCCACGATCACCACTATCATTGCGGCGGCTGCAAGGGCCGATGCGACCGTCAGTCTTTGCCGGCTTCCGGACAGGGAACGCATGCCGTCCGCCGCATCTCCGCTGCGTATTTCCCTCCATGAATGCAGGATCCTCTCCCATACCTCTCTACCCGGCTCAATTGACCCATGGCGGGGAGCCATAATCTTTACCATTCGCTCATACCGTGCGCGGCATGAAGCACATTCCTGGATATGTTTTTTTACCCGTTCGACAACCCGTTGGCCCGCGGTATCCGCGATATATGAAGAAAGATTTTTATTTGTCACATGTATCTTCACGGTACACCAACCCTACTCATTTATATAACGATTTTTATCAGGATTAAGGCCATAAAAAACAGAAATAAAAGCTTAAAACCCGATTTTTCGAGTGAATCCGCCAGGTATTCAATCATGGCACGCATCTTTCTTTTTACTGTCCGCTCCGATATCCCCAGATTTTTAGCAATCTCTTCATATGGAAGAGAAAGCTCAGTCCTCATTATATATACCGATCTCGAAACAGGATCTTTTTCATCAACCAGCCTGTCGACATATTGTCTCAATTCCTTATACTCAACACCTTCCTGATCGTCACGAGCACCGGCATATTCGATATTTTCCTCAAGCCGTGATTCCTGCTTTTTACGGTTTTTTCGCGAATCGTCGATGCAGAGATTTCGCGCGGTTTTATAGAGAAAAGCACGGATGTTCCTTTCATCGAGAGAATAGTCCCGGGAATACTTAATTAGCTTCACAAACGCGTCATGGAGGATATCCTCGGCCGTCTCCCTGACCCGGACAAAACCGTATATATACGAGATAAGCTCCCTTGCGTATCTCTCGTAGATGTCTTTTAATAAACGTTCGTCAGTCATATCCGTATCACAGATTGGACGTCACACGCTATTTCACCAGTATCATCTTCAGGGAGACGACAAGCAGCACTACGCCGAACATCCTCTCGAGAACAATGTCGGATACATGGTGTGCCAGTTTGGCGCCGAACAAACATCCCGCCAGGAACCCGACGCATATGAACAGGGCCGCCGTGAGGTCAACATGACCCTGCCGGTAATAGGTCCAGGCCGCGAGAATTCCTATCGGCGGGACCATCAGGGCCAGGGTGGTTCCCTGTGCCTGGTGCTGGGAAAACCCGAAAATAAATATCAGAGCGGGAATGATTATGATACCGCCGCCGATGCCGATCAATCCGCTCAGCATTCCCGCCACGAGGCCCAGGAGAATAAATAACGCTATAGTTGTCATAAAACTGCAACCTGCCTGTCATGAAAATGTCTAATAGGTAAATCTTGGTTATGATGATAAAACAATGAATGAAATAATATATAGTAGCGGGCAGGCATGTAAAAATTGCAACGAAATTAATCCGGCTGATTGCATTATTGGCTTGATTATTTTATTCCTGTTGGTAATCTTCTCAAGAATGATTAAAACATATAGATCAAAAAAGACCCGTTGATCAATAGTTCTGAAGGTGTTCAATCCAGTATCACCTCGTTTTTCATCTATACAATAAGGGAGGTTGATCACAATGAAATCGCTCCATACAACAAGCCGTTTCGTCCCGTCATTTGCACTGCTTTTCTTGCTGCTCATGCCTCTCAGCACCAGCAACATCAACCAGCTTTACGGAGGCGCCATGGAAGACAAGATCGCGATCAAGGGATACGATACGGTCGCCTACTTCAGGAGTGGCAGGCCCGTTAAAGGGAGCAGCGCCTATACTTTCATCTGGCATGACATGACCTGGTATTTTTCAACAAAGGAAAACAGGGACCTGTTCGCGGCCTCTCCCGGGCTGTATGCGCCGCAGTACGACGGGTATTGCGCCTGGGCGATGGCGGAATCCCGCAAGTCCGTCACCGACCCCGAGGTATGGAAAATCGTGGACGGAAGGCTCTATTTGAACTGCAGCAGGGCGGCGTTCGAAAAATGGAGCAGAGACATACCGGGGAATATCAGGAAGGCTGACGAAAACTGGAAACGGCTTTCCGGAAAAAAATAAGACTGCCGCGATATCACAATGCAGGAATCACCATATCCCGGCAGCATGTTTTTTTCGGCAAACTGCCGGATGATATAGTCTTATCCGCGCTTCTCAGTTTTTCGAAGAGCCAAAATGAAGTGACGGTCAATTTCTTCAGTAAGCCTGATGATGCTTCCGAATTCGGTTGCGATATCATTGAAGCCCGATTCAATTGCCTGAGCATGCCATTTCTTTAAATCCGCTGCGTGATCCTGGTTATGCTTTTTAAGGTATGTTACAAGCGTCCTGAGATGCTCTGGATTCAGTGCCGCATCATCATGGTAATGGTCATGGCCATGATGATGCCCGTTCTCTTCCTTCATTTTTTCCTCCCACGTCCCCGCACATCAAATAATAATCGATTACGTCAGTCTGTCGAGCACAACCCCGCCTCTTCATCCGACCGGACATCGGCGCGAATGATTCAATTTCATAATTTGCGCACTATCATCAATTTTTACTCTTCAAAATAACCCGGTTGTTCATAAAATCAATTTGTTCAATTACCGCTTTTACAACCTTTCTTTCCCCGAAGAGAGCCGATAAAACTATCGTATCATTTTCAATTTTCAGCGATGCGGTATCAGTGAAAATCTTTTCTTCGCCAGAATTTCCGTTTATCCACACTGTCGGCATGCACATGCTGAAACCTCCGGTTACTCCACATGTATTCCGTAATCGGAACAGGGCACTTTGCTTTATCGCCGCGCAACATAGAGTATTTGAAGCTTGTCCTCGATCATGGAGACATCAAAGCCATGTTCCCTGAGATAAATGCCGACGATGTCGAAATCAGCAGTCCCCCTGTTATGACTCCCGCCTTCACTGGCGTGTATGCGCGCGATCGTCTCGAAGCCCCGCGTGGTAAAATCCGACACAATAATCTGCCTTCCGGCAACCCGAATCATTTCCCTGATGACCCTGAACGGATACACCAGGTGATGAAAGGTAAATGCCGACAGTACGGCGTCAAATGATCCGTCCAGAAAAGGAAGGGAACCGGCATCGCCGGTGATGAACGTAGTTTTGTACAGCGTACCGTTGTAGGCGGCATTGAGTTTCGCGATACGCTGTCCTTCGGCGTCCGTATCGACCGATACGATCCCGCTGAAATCACGGGCCAGCATTGTCGTGAGATAACCATGCCCCGTGCCGATTTCGAGGATTGTCCGGTTTCCGGCGTCCAGCTGACGGACAAGGCGTGCCCGCAGGCCTTCCTGATCAACGCCGAACTCGCTGTAGAGGTCCTTTCTCTTTATAAATCTCTCGTGATTTTCCGCTATCTCTTCCGCAGTGAATACCTCATCCTCCATGGCGCCGGATTTCCCCGCTGAATTTTCATTTGTTTTCATATGAATGGTTCCCATGACACAAAACTTCGTATTATAGCCAGACGGCGATTCTTTCTCCCATCTTTATTTTCCGGCCCGTCGCTTCAATCATAAAACGAACCGTTCCTTTCTCAAATATTACTATCACGGTCGACCCCAGGTTGAACACTCCCACTTCATCTCCGCGGCGGACGGCCTTTTCTTCAGAAACGGGATACATGAACTCCAGAGGTGAGCTTGAGAAACCCTGACAGGCCGCGATGTCATACGAAAGGCTTATGGAGCCCACGTTGGCCGCTCCCACCTTGCAAACCGCAACCATGCCCCGTTTCGTTCGTATATACGTGACAACCCGCTGGTTTCCGGTGTAGAGGCCCGGTACCGTCCGCGCAACCGACTCGCGTACGCTGAATAGCCTTCCGGGAATATGCATGTACCCGGCGATGGTCCCGTCAACCGGTGAATGTATCCGGTGATAATCACCCGGCGAAAGATAGATAGTAATGAAATCTCCGTCAATGAACGGCCTGGCCCATTCGGATGGAATGAGATCGCGGATGGAATAATCGATGCCTTTCGCCTGCACCATCGAATCGTGTTCGATCCGTCCCATCTGGTCAATCCCGACCGTCAACGGGAGACACCACGGCGCGGCGGTCCTTCTCTATCTTTCTCGCGCCCTTCTTGAGCTTCCTAGTGAAAAACCCGTTAAACGTCCTGAAGCCTTCAGCGGGTACAATCATTTCAACGGTATCAACACCATAGCGAGAGGAATACAAATCCATCGCGCGACGCATAAGCCCCGGGGCAAGGGCATATGTGAAATTATCCCTATAATTCTTGATACCGTTTTCACCGGCATCAGCTTGTGCAGCCATGCCATACGCGCATCATCCGTCATCAATTCTTGCCGCGCTTTCATGCAAAACGCGGAAGGCTTCAGGCCCTTGCCCTGCTATGAAACAATTTTTACACAGATATCAAACCCATCATCCGTGACATCATCGCCGTAACCGGCGACCCGGTAGACCGCGCCGTCTTCAGCGCCCGAAGGTATGCCGACGGTCACCGTACTGTGGCCGGTTGATGTTTCGACGACAAAGCTCTTCTCTGTCCCGATGCGGGCCTCTTCCCGTGAAAGCTCGACCACGCAGAAAGACCCGAAAGACCGCCGTTCGCCCCGCCCCGCCTTCCGCAGCACCCGCCACCCCCGCATCCGGCAAGGGGGCATTTCTATCGAGGCGGCGAAAAAATCAGCCGAATACCGCCCGGCCGTGGCGCGGGACAGGTCATAGGCGGTTCTTTTAAGACGGGTTGCAAGCACATCATACGCAGACGCAATCTCCTTGAACAACCATTCCGCCTCGGGATCCACCGTGTTTTTATCAGGATGATACTTCAGGGCGAGCTTTCGAAAGGCCTTTTTTATCTCGTTCTCGGAAGCTTCTGTCTCAATACCCAGTATGGCGTAATAATTGAACGTATCCATTATTTCCCTTATTAGAACCGCCTCTTCATGGCTTACTGATATTCAGCGGGTATCCGTCATGAAGAACGGCGAATAAAAAATCACTTTCTCTGCATCGTTGTCCCGCATTTCGGGCATTTCTGCTGCATGCAGGGGACCCCCTGCCGGTGTGGTGCTGTGGCCCCGCATGAGGGAGCATACGCACTCGCCTCCGGGACCCGCACTGCCGCCACCGGGGCCCACGCCACGTCCTCCGCCACCCTGCCCGCGCCCGATATCGCGGCCGCCGCCGCTCCCGGATCCGCCGCCTTTTCCCTGACCTCCACGCATAACCATACCTCCTTATGGATGTATAACCTTCTATTTCATCGATATAGCTTCAACAGGACAAACCTCGACGCATACCGCCACACCGGTGCAGAGCTTTTCATCAATCTCTGGCAGACTCGCCCACCGTTATGGCCCCGACCCCGCATTCAGCTCGCAGGCCCCACAACCGCTGCATACATTACTATCAACCTGTGCTTTCAATCTTCCTGCTCCTTGTCGTATATTAAAATTATTTATCGTGTCCTCTCCCGGTCTTTCTTCCAGATGCCGACTTCGTTCATTGACCGACGGGAAACGGTTCTGGATAAAACCCGGCTGTTTATTCAAGGCTCTTTTTTTCTGTCGTGATATCAAGGCACCCCAGATCGCCGGCACCATTGACGTAACTAATGTCGTTAAAACCGGTTGTTCCCACGACCCGCGGGATCGCGGTATTATTACTCATCCGGCCCCTGCCGCGCCTCTTCCCCTGGAATCCTCTTCCATGCCGCATTACATCATCCCCTTATTCCGGGTTGCCCGTGTTCGGGTATTGTTACAACGCATGCCATTATGCACCATTCTCCTGACGGCATCAACCTTCGGTTCGATGTCATCTCAGACTTCACGCCGCCGGCAACGAGGAATATAACAATTCTGATTGCCGGCGACATCGGCACATCACGCGTTCGAGTCCCGTTTCTTCGCCGCAAGCTCTTCCAGCTCCCGTATGCGTCCGTTAAGAACATCCATCTGTTTCTGGAAAAAATCAGACTGTGCTTTAAGCGCCTCCACTTCGCGCTCCGGCGTAAAATAGCCCTGACTCATGGGTCCCGCAGGTTCATAACCGGCAGGATATGCAGGATACCCGCGCGCCCAGAAAGGAAGGCCGGTGGCGTAAAACATGTTGCGCCGGCCCCGGCTGCCTCCGCCGAACCCCCTGCCGCAACCGATAGTTGCGCTCATATATCCGGGAACACCTGAACCCGAGCAATACCCCGCGCCCCTTCCCGTCATTGGCCCGTTACCGAGCGGACCTGTTCTATCTCCCCGTGGCAAATCAAACCTCCTGGATTATTTAGTAATGAAAACCATTTTCAATATATACCTAAAAAAAATTACTCGC
>CAWHAA010000005.1:0-809976 GCA_963827275.1 uncultured Spirochaetota bacterium | reverse complement strand
CGTCTCGACATGGCCGGCTCGGTGCTGCTCGAGGGCAATGTGGGGGACTGGGTCAGCTACGCGATGGTGGACTACCTGGGCCTGGATACCGGCGATGTCGATACCCGTTTCCCGGGCCGCGACGCCGATCTCGAGCTCGACTCCACGCTGGCCACCGTGGCCACCGGTTACCGCGTCCACATGAGCGAGCGCTCGACCATCGACGTGCAGGTCGGCATCCGCTACGCGAAGTTCGACACCCAGCTCTCGATCGAGGACGTGGGCAGCGCGATGCGGACAACACCGTCTACGACGGCATCCTCGCCTGACCGCGCCTGGCGCTGTCGCGCAACTGGAGCTTCAGCCCGACCATGTCGATCGGCGCCGGCGACTCGGACCTCACCTGGGAACTGTCGCCGCAGTTCGTCTACGACTGCGCCTGTGGTTTCGATGTCCGCGTGGGCTATCGCAACCTGAACTACGATTTCGAGAAGGGCCGCGACTCGCTGGACATGACGATCAAGGGACCGGTGATCGGCCTCGGCTTCTCGTTCTGAATCTGGCGCGGGCATGTGGCCGGTCGGCATTTATGCCGACTGTGCCTCTCCGAAGGCAGATGTCGCCATGAATGGCGACCCCACAGGTGTCTTGCAGGAGCGGGCCATGCCCGCGACCGCCCGCTCAGTCGAGTATCTGCCCGATCTTCAGGAACAGCGCGTACTGGCTGTTCTCGGCCATCCCGACGCCGACATAGATCGGCCGCACCGGCGAGTCGACGCCGAGGAACAGGCTGCCCGCGTAAATCAGCTCGTCGAAGCCCGCGTCCACTCCTCTCGAGCCACGTGTTGCCCGCCTCGATGCTCTGCGCCGCGTAAACCGGCATGTCGACCGGCAGCAGCGACTGCTCGGTCAGGCGGCGGTAATAGGTCAGGCTTGCCAGGCCGAGATAGTTCCCCGCCAGCGAGTCCTTGGTGTCACCCGACAGCTCGAGGAGAAAGCCACCCAGCGTGTACACACGTGCGGGCAGCACGTCCGCGCCGGCCAGGGTGAGTCCGCCGCTGTCGAGATCGAGCTCCGCCCAGCGCCCGACAGCGGTGAAACTGTTGCGGCCGAAACTGAAGCTGCCGGTTGCCACCGTATTCCAGGCCTCGTAGTCCTCATCGGCCCCGAGGTTCCCGTCGCTCCATGAGTAGCGGCTGCGCACGCGCAGTCCGTGCCCCGGGAAATCGGGCCGGTCGAGCGAGTCGTAGCCGAAGTCCGCGAAGTAGCCGAGCCGTCGGCCGCGAGGAAGCCCAGGTCAGCTTCTGGATCAACTTCCTCTCCCTCTTCGCCAGCATCTCCCCCATGATCGGACTGCTGGGCACCGTCTCCGGCATGATCGGCGCCTTCCAGAAGATCGGCACCGGCGGCATGGGCAAGCCCGAACTCCTCGCCGGCAACATCGGCGAAGCCCTCATCACCACCGCCACCGGCCTGATCATCGCCATCCCCGCCATGTTCGCCTTCTTCATCTTCCGCAACAACCTCTCCCGCATCGTCCGCGACGCCGAAGGCGAATACTCCGCCATCATCGACGCCCTCACCGGCTCCGGCGACCTCTTCGCCGAGTCCGAAGCCGGCCGCCGCCCCCGTCGAGAACGAAACCTAGGAGGTCCCCAACCGCTGAACCGTGAACCCTGAACCGTGAACCCTCACACCATGAAACTCCGAAAGCCAGAAGAGCCCGATGCCAGCGTCGACATGACCCCCATGATCGACTGCGTCTTCCTGCTGCTCATCTTCTTCATGGTGTCGCGCCACGATGAGCAAGGTGGACCAGACCCCCGAGGTCGTCCTGCCCATCGCCCCCAAGGCCGCCATCCCCGACGACCTGCGCGGCCGCGGCGTCGTCAACATCGTGCCGCTGGGCACCCCCATCGGCGGCGGCGCCACCTCCGAGACCATGCCCTTCATCATCTACGGGCAGCTCACGGACGAACCCGGCCTCGTCAAGGCCATCGCCGAACGCCGCGCCGACCGAGCCCGAACTGCGCATCTACATGCGCGTGGACCGAACGCCGAGTTCAAGATCGTCAAGCGCGCCATCCGCGCCTGCGCCAACGCCGGCATCTTCGACATCATCTTCGGCACCTTCCAGAGCGAAGCCGCCGGGGGAGGCATCTGATGAAACTCAAGCACAACGACGACGTCAAGGCCGAGGTCGACATGACCCCCATGATCGACTGCGTCTTCCTCCTGCTCGTCTTCTTCATGGTCTCCACCACCTTCAACCAGCAGGAGGCCGACATCTCCTTCGCCCTGCCCGGCACCGCCGACGCAGTCCGACGCCGTCGAGATCCCCGACGAGCAGATCATCCAGATCACCGAGGACGGCAACGTCTTCCTCAACGACCTCGAATACGACGCCCCCACCGACCCCGACATGCCCGAATTGGTAGCTTGAGGCCGCGCCCGCGTACAAGAAGTTTTTCGTGTTCCTCCAGAACATGGATTTCGATATCGCCCGCGCCACCCTGGCGAATTTCACCCCGGGCCTGCCGTTCAACCTCGAGGGCGCTGCGTACGCGGCGGTCGGCATCGTCATCGGGATGATGGTCTATTTCTGCGTGAGCAGGCTGATCATCTGGACCGTGAAAAGGATAGCGGCGCGGAATCGCCGGCCCGCCGCGCCGTACCCGCCCTACCCGGTGGTATGACGGTCCGTCCCCTTCGGAGCTCCCCCCTGTCCCCCGTTGGGGGCACGAATCAAAGGGGCTGAACTCCCCCCTGACCCCCGTAGGGGGCACGAATCAAAGGGGCTGATTGTAAAGGATTATGAATAATGGCATTAAGACACCTGATTATTTAGTTCAACTGGCAAGAGACTTGCGAAATAATCTGACTGCCAGTGAACGTTTGTTGTTGGAGCGTTTGAAGAGCAAAAAGGTCGAGGGATATAAATTTAGATGTCAGCATCCGATATATTGCTACATCCTTGATTTTTACTGTAATGAAAAACTTCTGGCGATTGAATTGGATTGGTGACAGGGGGGCGATGAACGGAGATGGCGATAACACGGATTTCGCAGGAAAAAGAGGGGATGAAGCCGCAGGCGGAAGAGACGCACCTGATCCCCTATGACCGGATGAAGGAGCAGGTGGAAAAGGAGGTCCTCGGCTTACTTGAAAAAAAGGGGATGGAAGGCCAGGCGCCCCCGCAGATAACCTTCGAGAAGGGGACCACCCGCATCCACTTCGCCACGCCGCCCATAACGCCCGGCATGCTTATCGATTTTGTCCTGATCATCAAGAAGTACATCGCCCACCTGCGGGTCCATTCGTTCGACAGCGGCTACTACGCCTTCCAGGCGCTGAACAGGAACATCTTCAAGACCGAAAACATCCTTGATAACTGCAAGGTTGAATTCTTCGTGCTCTCGACGTCGTCACGGGTGGAGATTTCCAGGAAAGGGAACCTCACCCAGGAGGAGATCAACATGGCGGTGGAGATGTTCCGCCGCGCCGTGTCCGCCTCGCGGCAGGACCCGGCCTTCCGCCTGCGGGCGCTGGGCGCCTCCATCGTCGAGCCGGACAAGGACCTCTCATGGGACTATATCGCCGGGTACGAGGAGGTGAAGCGGAACATCAGGGAGTCCGTGATCCTGCCGCTGCAGAACCCGGAGATGTACGATACGATCGCGCGCATGACGCGGAAGGTGTTCGAGTCGAACCGGCCGCGCGCCATCCTCTTCGACGGCCCGCCCGGCGTCGGCAAGACCACCGCGGCGCGCATCATCGCCGGCGAGTCCGACCTGCCGCTGGTGTACGTGCCGGTGGAGTCGATCATGTCGAAGTGGTACGGGGAGTCCTCCCAGAACCTGTCGCAAATCTTCGACGCCTGCGAGGACCTGGGCGGCGCCATCATATTTCTCGACGAGATCGATTCCCTCGCCGGCTCCCGCGACCAGAACATGTTCGAGGCGACGCGGCAGATCCTCTCGGTGCTCCTGCGGCGCCTTGACGGGATCGACGCGGCCGCTTCCACCATAACGATCGGGGCCACCAACCGCAAGAACGACCTGGACCACGCCCTGATCAGCCGCTTCGACCAGACCGTATTCTTCCCCCTGCCGAACGCGGCGGAGCGCGCGGCGATATTCGCGAACTACGCGAAGAAACTGGCTGAGGCCGAGTGCGCGCACCTGGGCGAGCGGAGCGAGGGGCTCTCGGGCAGGAACATCAAGGACATCTGCGAGTATACCGAGCGCCGGTGGGCGCGGAAGGTGCTCGTCAAGAACCTCGAGCCTGCCGCGCCGCCGTTCGATTTTTACCGGAACACGCTCAGGATCTGGAAGGAGACGAAGTGATTATGTGCGAGAGGGAAGGACACTCAGTCCTTCCCTGAACGGGCAGGATGCCCGCCTGCCGTCACTCGACAGGATGTCGGGATACTGACGGCCTCGGGCTCTCTCCTCCCGGTCACTCAACACTAAAACTGTACACCTTTGATCCAGTCAATCTGATAGTACGCAGCCGTGCCCGACGCTCCGCAGAGGATATGTTCCAGGGTTCCCGATATATCATAAAAGTTGTAGCTGGTCATCAACTCGAGCAGGTTCCAGATATCCGTCCCCTGCATCGCCTCGTTCAGGTTCCAGGCCGGGTTTATCTCAGCGAGCTGGATCGCCCCGTAATTGTCATAGGGGGCAAAGGTGCTCGCGGTCGTATTGCCGATGAAATTCTCGAGAAAATCCTGCATGTTTTCGGGCTCTTCCTGCGTGACGACCATGGGCAGCCCGGCCACCTCGATAAGGGAAACACCCGCTTCGGCCGTCACCCAGCCGTCGTTCGCCGCAAAGGTGCCCGCCAGGGGCCGCGGACCGGTATTCATCTCCGGCACGCCTTTCCTGAAGCCGTCGGCGAAGTGCACCCCGTCAAAGACATCGCTCTGCTGGCCCACGATCACGTCCATGCCCACCGCATACCACGCGCCGGTAAGCCCCTTCGGCATCGAGACGCCTATCACGTTCTCAAGAAACGTTCCGCAGCTGAGAAGCTTGTTCAAGTTTACCGAAGCCACATGGAGAAAGGCGCCCTTCAGATCCGGCATGCAGGCGGCCGCGCTTGCCCCGCACAGGGAGCCGAGCGACACGCCGGTATACGTCAGGTTGCCGGCATCAAGATCACACAACCCTTCTACAGCGGAATTCGCGAAATAGGTTTTAACCGCCCTGTAGGTTGACATCGAATCAAGGGAGACATGCATGAACATCGACAGCAGGCGCGGGAAAATCCCGCCATTCGGCTGTATGCTTCCCGGGGCCCACCCAATCAGCTCATACACGGAAATCCCGTCATTGAGAATGCGCTCGCCGTGATAGACCCAGTCAATGGAGATCGACGCAACGCCTGCCTGGGCATTGAAGAGGGCATGGTATATCATGAGTTCCTTTGACATGCCGATGCCGGAGCCCAGAATATTGACGGGATACGGCTTGGGCATTTTCTTGCTGGGTATGAAGAACAGGAACGGGACCCAGTTCTTTTTGACATAAGCATTCCTCTGTCCTTTGAAGCCCGGCGTGTACCTGAGCACCCCGTTTTCGTCCAGGAAGCTCCTGAACAGCATCTTTCCGGATAGTATCCGGCTGAAGGCGGGAAGTATGCCCGACACGTCTATATTGCCTGTTATCTTCACGGTGTCGCTGTTGAAATCGTCTTGCAGGATGGTCTTGAACATGTCCGTGAGCGGAGCCACGGTGCTCTCCCTGCTTCGTATGGTAAAGATAGTCGCCGCCAGGATCTGATCGCGACTGATCCCCTTGCCGGTTTCGAGGTACTGTAAATAGGGTTCATAAAAGTTTGAGATGTCGGATCCATCGCCGGACTTGGCTTTCAGAAAACCCGTCGAGCAGGCGAAATCCCTGCCGTCCTTGTCCTTGAATTTCTTGGTGACAAAGGCCATATACCGTCTGCCGTATTCGAACCGCCCGCGGGGCATTACCTGCATTACGTAATCACGCGATATCATGTTCTGGTCTTTGGCGTGATGGCTCTCCATGGCAAGGGCTGGCAGATATTCACCGGTGGTGAGATCCAACAGGCGAAAGGTGTCTCCCCCGTCCCGGGCCATTAAGTCGTCTTCATTCCGGACCCATGCGGGATCTACTGCGCGGTCAAACTCAAACAGAACGTTGCTGGTGGCGGAAAAACCGTCAACATCGGACCCATCAGGGTTTTTAAGCAATGTCTTTAACTGAATGGCTTCGGGCAACTGGCCAACTTGTGACGGCAGGTTTTCATCTGTTATTTTCAGGCGGACTCCGGTAGGAGAGGATATGTCCCGATAGGCCAGCACGTCCGTTGGAAACGGCATCAGGGTATTATGGCCGTCAAGATGCGCGGGATTTATGTTATTGCCTGCAAGCGGCGTAGCCTTCAAGTTGCAATAAAGATCAGGGAGCCCGTTCACTGTTCCGCTGTCGCCTGTGGCGCCGCTGGAACCAGATGAATTGAATAACAGCGACCCAAGGCTGGAGCTTTCATCCCTGCAATTAAGGCCGCAAGTAAGCGTTAAAACAAGAAACATTAATGATGCTTTACGATACAGAAGCATAAGATCCCCCTCATTAATTTAATGTATTTATAATAAAACCATTATTTATATAAGAAATTACATTCTCTCCGGAAAAGGCCCAGGGGGCACGATCCGTTTTATCTGAAGCCGTACCCCTCTCAAATTAGGCCCTCTCCGTCATAAAAAGCGCTGTACAGGGGCCTGAAATTTTTGTTGCTCTAATCCGGCTGAAATCATAAAAACCATCCAGCCGGTCTGGGATGAATATACCAGCTGTTAAAATGATTGTCTTGCCAAAGTAAGATCGCTGCTTGAAATGACATTATATTTCGCCGTTCTTCATTCCCGTCAGATGAGTCCAATATCAGATACATTGTTGGCTCAGGCGCATAACAGTAAGCTGAATTAAGCCCGGGAAACGCGGCGGGATTCAGGAGTTCCGGTTCTTGTAACCCATAACGTACTGTACAGGCGCCTTAAAATTTTTTTAAAATAAATTTCCGATGTCAGGTTCTTTGATGTATATTCTTAGGTGACAGGTCCGTACGGCTGTTGTCGGCTGCTACAGGAACCGCAAAAACATGAAGAAACAGAGTGATCAATGAAAAAAATATTTGACGCCGGCAGGCTGGCGAAGGAAGCGCTCGATTTTACCCGCAAGATAATTGACGAATGCGGGCCGCGCCTGGCCGGGAGCGAAGCATGCAAACGGTCGGGCGACATCATCAAAAGGGAGATGGACAGGCAGTGCGACCGCGCCGGGATCGAGGAATTTGACGTGCACCCCGCGGCGCTGCTGGGGTTCATCCGGACATCCGCGGTTGTCTATATCGTTTCATCGCTGTTCCTGTTTTTCGGATACGTGGTACCCGCGGCGACAGGATATACGTTCATCGCCGTCATCAGCCTGTCCCAGTTCGTTTTTTACCTGAAGGTTTTCGATCGCTTCTATAAAAAGGAAAAAGGATATAACGTGTACGGCGTCATCGAGCCGGCCGGCGAAGTCAGGCGGCAGATAATCGTCAGCGGACATCACGACAGCGCCTACGTGTTCAATTTCTTCACGAAGTTCCCCAAACTCTACAGGATACGGCTCGTCCTCGGCGTTCTCCCGATGAACGTGGCGCTCATCCTCGCGTGGGCATGGGTGATCATGAAATACGCGTTTGACGCGCCGCCGCCGTTCGCCGACATCTTCCGGTACGGGGCGGTCGTTTCTTTTGTTTTCGTCGCACCGCTCTATTTCTTCATAGGGAAGAACGGGACGCCCGGCGCGGGCGACAACATGATAGCCACGGCCATAGCGTTGAAAATCGCCGGGATATTCGGAAAGACAGGGAGGAAAAAAAAGGCCGTGCTCAGGCACACGCGCCTCATCATCCTCAGCTTTGACGCGGAGGAGTCCGGCCTGAGGGGCGCCAGGGCCTACGCGAGAAGGCACCGGGCGGAACTACAGGCGGTACCCACCTCCTGCTTCAACATGGACAGCATCTATGACCTCGACAAGATAAAGTTCCTCGTGAGGGACATCAACGGCTTCACGGCGCTTTCGCGGAAGATGGCGCGACGCTGCATTGAAATCGCCGGACGCCTGGGGTACAGGACAAAGCCCTTAGTCATGCCTTTCGGCGGCGGCGGCACGGACGCGGCGGAGCTGGCCAGGGTCGGCGTTGAAGCCACCACGCTGCTTGCCATGCCCGTGAGTGTCGAACGGGACGCGGTAGTCTACCACACCCCCCATGACACCGTTGACCATATCCAGCCGGAAGCGGTGGAGGCGGTCCTTGGAATACTGCACGAGTATATTCTTGAAATGGACGGGGAGGCATAGGGGTTCCTGACATGAACATCAAAAATATCCTGCGCCAATCCATCGTCCTCTCCTTCCTGCTTCTCTCCCTGTTCCGGGGTGCTTCATATTCAGAAACTATAGTTTCCACTCTTGACCGGAGGACCCCGCTCGCCGGCGAATGGAAGATCAGGATCGGCGACGACCCGGGCTACGCCGCGCCCGGCTTCAATGATGCGGCATGGGACAGCATCGACCTTCCCGGAAATATGATGTCCTATGTGAAACGGAAGGCGGCCGGGACCGGGGCCGTCAGGGGGGTCCTCTGGCTCAGGAAGACGGTACGCATCGACATGCCTGCCGGGAAGGATGACGCGGGCCTCATCCTGGGGAGAATCGGCAGCGCTGACGAGACCTATTTCAACGGAGTCAGGGTCGGGGGCATGGGCGGATTCCCGCCGGATGAATTTTCAATGTGGAACCATCCGCGGCATTACCCGGTGCACCGGGAGTTCATCCGCTACGGCGGGCACAATGTCATCGCCGTCAGGGTTTCCTACTACATCATCGGCGAGATGCTCGGGGAGGCCGCGTTCACGTCGGCGAAAGACTGCGTGGCGAGCGGAACAACCCGCAGATTCCTGTTTGTCGATCTCTGTTACATCATCATTGCCATGGGATTCACGCTCTCCCTCATCATGGTTTTTTTCAGCATACTGCAGCCGCGCGACCGGGAATATAACTATTTCTGGTTGCAGATGTTGTTCGGTCTATTCATGGTGCTGGAGCTGTGCACCTACTGGAATATCTACGGCAGCCAGCTTAACCGCTTCAGGATCCTCGGGATATCCTGGGGGGCGGTCAATGTCTTCCACCCTTTCTTCCTTCACCGGTTCTACGGCCTTAAAAGAAAAAAAAGCGAAATAGTGCTCCTGATATACCTGGCCGCCGCCATGGTAACCGCGTTTATTTTTCTGGATGATTCCTGGCTGCGGGAGGCGGGAATTATCATGATCCTGGTGACCATGCTCACCAATCCCTATTATATATCGTGCCATGTATCGGCCCTGGTCAAAAAGCGTCCGTTCGCGAAGCTGTTAAGTTTTTTCGATATCGTGGTGGTGATGGGGGCGGCCTATGACGGGATCGGGTACCTCCTGAAATTCGGAGGATATGACGTAAAACCGTTCCACGGGCATTTCCAGATCATGATTTTCCCCATCGTGGCCTTCGGGCTCTTCGTTGCCACGTCCATAGTGCTGGTCGTGCGGTTCATCAACATGAGCGACGATGTCCAGGACCTCAACACAAACCTGGAAAATTTTGTCATAGAGAATGCCCTGCTGAACAAGCGCCTCTCTGAATCAGCAAAACCGCCAAGGGGAGGGTCATTCCCGGTCATCAACGATCGTACAGAAGAGAAAATCCAGCAGGTGATCGGCTATCTGGATGAAAATTACACCTTTGACATTTCCCGCGAAGGCCTGGCGGCCACGGTAGACCTGCATCCCGACAGCCTGGGGAAGCTCTTTAAATTGTACACCCGGAAGAAGCTCGGCGACTACATCAACGAGCTGCGGATGAAGGAGGCTGCCAGGAGGCTCTCGGAAACCGATGAAAGCGTGATCCAGATCGCCTTTTCGGTGGGCTGTGACAGTCTCCGGACCTTTAACCGGGTCTTTCCGAAAATCATGGGCATGACCCCGGAAAAATACCGTCAGCATAGCCGAAAGCAGTAGCGAGGCCCCGATGACGGGACAGCGCCATGCCCGGATTAATATTACCCTGCGCACGCGGCTTACAATCATTTCTTCGGACTAATTAATTTCAGTGTCATTTCAAGCAGCGGTCTTACTTTGGCAAGACAATCATATTGACAGTTGGTATATTCATCACAGACCGGCTGGATGGTTTTTAGTCAAATAAACAATCCGGCAATAATGTTCACTATATCTTTACTTATTTAATTTTTAAATAGGGAGGATTCAATGAGAAGAGTAATCATTATTTCTACGGTTTTATCCGCTTTCTTGCTGAGTTTGATGCCGCTCTATGCGGGCGGGAGCTCGGCAAAATGCGCCACAAAATATCCTATAATTCTTGTTCACGGCGCGGGTTTTAAGGATGAAAACATTCTGGGAGTTAATTACTGGTGGCGCATACCGGACGCGCTTGAAGATGAAGGAGCAGAGGTGTATATCACCAACCAGGACACCTTCGGCAGCATCGCCGACCGCGCCCAGCAGATTGCGGTGGAACTGGGCCAGCTCTTTGCGCTGAATCCTGGATGGGGGAAGGTCAACCTGATTGCCCATTCCCAGGGGCCCCTTGACTGCCGGTATCTTACCGCCAATTGCAGCATCCCGGGCAAGGGAGCGGCAAGGAACTATATCGCATCCCTGACGAGCATCAGCGGCGTCAACCAGGGATCGGAAATTGCCGACCTCCTCTGGAGCCTCCATAACGGCATCCCGGTACTCGGCCCCGCCCTTGCGGATGTCATTTCGTCAGCGGTCAATCTATTCGCCGAAGTATTCTATTATAATGAAGATGACCAGAACAGCATGCAAACCCTCTATAATCTCACGACAAGCTATGTGAAGAATGTGTTCAATCCGTTGACGCCGAACGTGGCAGGCGTGTATTACCAGTCATGGGGTGGCAAGATCAAATATGCAGGCCTTGACCTGATGTCGCCTCTCTGGGTGATTATGAACCTCATGGGCGCGGGCGATAACGACGGCCTGGTTTCCATTGCAAGCGCCAGGCTCGGGAAATGGCGCGGCGAACTCACCGGCGCGTGGTGGTCCAACGGGGTTGACCATCTCGAAGAGGTCAACCAGCTGTTCGGCATCACTCCCGGTTTTGACGCTCCCGGCTTCTATGTTGATGTTGTCAGCGAGCTGAAAACGATGGGGTATTGATTGCCTCTCGAAGCCGGGTGAGGAGTTCAGCCCGGAGATCAACGGCGTATCCGTGACTTCGACCTTCCCGGGGGCCCTGCCGCAAGGCAGGGGCGCCGGGAAGGTCATTATACAGGATTCTATCCCCTCCCGGGTGCCTGCCCGGGGGACACAATGCGTTTTATCAGCACCAGCTCCTTTTAGATAAAGCCCTTTCTGACACAAAGAGCGCCGGGAAAGGACCTTACAGGGTCTTCACCGTGATGCCGATGCCGAAATTCGTGATGCTCTTGGTCATCTTGACAAGCTCAAACTGAGCGCGGGCCGGGATGAAGAAATACCGCGCGACAGCGAGCTCCAGGCTGATCATCTCATTGATGATGATTTTCCCGCCGAGTCCCACGCCAAGATTGCAGAGGCTGGGGTCAAAGATATTCTGCGCATAGGGGTATACTTCCTGTGTCTCGTAGGAAAGGCCGGCGCTCAGGAGCACCATTTTGTGCGCCAGATACTCGGTGCCAATGCCGACCTTGTGCGATATCCGGTATTTGTAGTTCTGGATGTTGCCGCCGATCCGGACCGTCGGCGAGGAGCCAAGGATATAATTATACCCTCCTGTGATGTATTATTGGCAATTACTCACACTGCGTTCTGATATAATTAAATATTTATAAATAACAATCCGGGAAGGTCCTCGTGTTCCGGGAGCTGCTTTTCGTGAAATATTATTTATTATTGAACATGCTGCAGGTGTATGAAATTCTTGGACATTAAAAGAAGAAGGTGCCTGACAGGCAAGGGTTTTATGAAAGCAGATTCCTGATATCAGTAATTCGTCACGCCGGCAGCGCCCCCGGTCCTCGATATATTCGACCGTGCCGCTGATGTTTTTGGAGACAAGTGTGGCATCCAGCGGTTCCGCCGCCGCGGCCCGCGCCGCGGTTAACGGACACAATGCCATGATCAATAGATAGATAATGCGGAGTAGCATGTTTTTCATGAAACCGTCATTGTGTTTCTATAACGATTCCCGAATAATAAGTTTTATAAAAAAGAGAAACGATTGACTTTTCGTTTTCATAAGGCGATATGATGGTATAACTACACCGCAGGAGTACAGGCATGAAAAAAATATCTCATTTATTTCTCGTTGTCCTTGTTTTCACATGTGCTATTTCCACCTGGAGCGCGACTGCAAACGCCGCGGTGGGCGACGTCAGCGTCGGCGCCATTGCCATGTATGGCTGGTGGAACCCTTTTGCCAAAAATTACTTTAAGCAGCAAGACCGGAAAATGCCGATCAGGTCCACCTTTTCAATGAAGGATTCCAGCGCCCTGTATGGACCGGTGCTTACCTGGCAGGCCACGGAATCATGGAAACTTTCCTTCACGCTCCTGATGGCGCTGCACAACCAGTTCTCACTCTCGTCGGACAACCTGACGCTCGGCCTGACCGGCCTCCATCTCGCGCGGACCACGGCCTCCCGTATCGAAAAGTATGACGCCGACCTGCGGGCATACAAAAAGATGAACAAATATGTGGACATATTTATCGCGGCGAACGTGGATGTGAACAAATTTTTCGGCGGATACAACGCGATCATAAGCTTTGTGCCGGTACTGCCGATCGAGGTCCCGATGAAGGGTTCGCTCCGCTCGTTTCAGTATGACTGCGGGCCCGGGTTTGGTTTCAACCTCGGGTTTGAGCTGGCGAAGAACCTCACGCTGGATTTAAAGCTTTCTCTCTATGTAATGGCAGGCACCCTGCAAAGGAACGTCCAGTTTGAGGCGAGAAAAACGAACGTACACCTCGGGTTCAAGAGTATAGAAGAGGTGGTGCTGTCGTATCTCATCGAGCCGGCGAACATAATCCTGTCAGTGGGCGGTCGTTACCAGTTAATGACCTTTGCCTTAATCACGCAAGACCCGCGCGAATATTTCGGGAACTACACCACGCTCTTCGACCAGCTTGGCGGTGTAACCGTATCGGCAGCGTACCTCTTCTAAACTCCGTGCGGGCCTGTCACGGGACGCCGCATCGGTGGAGTCCTGTGACCTCCCGCGCGTATTTCCCGAACTGCCACCTGATCAAAATTGAAGATTTTCTCGACTGATCATATATATACGTTTATATTAAAGTCACACATTCATTATTGCCGGAAAAAATATTATTTCAGGACCATTGTTGGATTACATTGATTTTATGAATTCATTTAATGTATATGTATTGAAATAAAAAATAAAAAAGGCTCACAGCCTTTTTGTTGTCATTATTATCTAAGAAATTACGTCCTCTCCGAAAAAAGGCCCGGGGGACACAACGCGTTTTATCAGCACCGGCTACTTTTCAGATAAAGCCCTTTCTAACACAAAAAGCGATGGACAGAGGGCTTAAATTTTTTTATTTCAATGGTTTTCTCAAGGACGAAGGCATACTCGAATCTACTGAAGCGGTAGCCATAAACAGGTCATTGTCCATCAGCTTGAGCATGCCATGAGAAGCGGCCACATGACAAAAACATTGATGGCTAAAAAATGCATACCAGCCGCTCGGCCATTGATAGTCTGTTTGATCCGAAAAACGATTCAGTGTCCCTTGTCACCCTGTAAAAAGCTAAAAGTGGAAATTGTGTGAGTACTTTCAGTCTATTTTTGCTCTGGCCCCTGGAAATCACCGATAACTATCGGTGGGGTGGTTGCTCTGACCCCTGGAAATCACCGATAACTATCGGTGGGGTGGTTGCTCTGGCCCCTGGAAATCACCGATAACTATCGGTGGGGTGGTTGCTCTGGCCCCTGGAAATCACCGATAACTATCGGTGGGGTGGTTGCTCTGGCCCCGGGAAATCACCGATAACTATCGGTGGGGTGGTTGCTCTGGCCCCTGGAAATCACCGATAACTATCGGTGGGGTGGTTGCTCTGGCCCCGGGAAATCACCGATAACTATCGGTGGGGTGGTTGCTCTGGCCCCGGGAAATCACCGATAACTATCGGTGGGGTGGTTGCTCTGACCCCGGGAAATCACCGATAACTATCGGTGGGGTGGTTGCTCTGACCCCGGGAATCACCGATAACTATCGGCCCTGAATTGCTCTGCCCCCCCTGAACACTGCCACCCGGGATCAATACGTATAAACAACGGCAAGGCTCGGTCCGAAAAAGATATCGGCGTCGTTCCCGTAGGATTCCCGCGCCTTCTGCAGATAATGAAGGTACTGTACGCGGAACCCGAGCGTGATCGTGACGCTGGCAGGTACGACGAAATAGCCGAAGTCCACATTGGCGTTGAAGCCCAGGGCGCCGGATATCCTGGCGTCGCTATCAAGCGTATACGATATTTTCAACGGGTTGAACTCCTCCCAGCCGACAAGGCCAACCAGGGAGATGTTCGGCAGGAAGTAGAAGCTTGCGCCGAGCGGCACCGTGAAAGCGGCGCCTACCCCCAGAGAGAGGGAGTGGTATTTTACCGGTGTTGACTTGATGAGAAGGAACTTTTCGTTATACTGGTATCCCTGGTACCGGGGACCGAAAAAAAGCTTTGCATATTTTGTCAGGGTCACCAGGGCCAGCAGGTCGCTGTCCATCTTATCGACCTTGAAATGTATGTTCCCCGGGACGAGGAGCCCTGAGAAATAGATCAGGGCGCGTGCCTTCGCGTCATACCGGCCATATTGAAAACTCCAGGAGAGGCTCCACTGCTTGTTGAAAGTAAAACTCAGCATGGGGCCGAAAATGGCGTTTGGGCCCATCCGGTACTTGAAGTTGTCCACCCCGTTCCCGAACTCATTGGCCACGTACTTCTGCCATACCGGCTGCCACCAGAAGCACCCGACCCTGAAGCCGGCGCTTATATGCCACTGGCGATCGCCGTCCGCGGCGGGCCTGGCTTTCTTGACCTGGTACAGCTTTTGTTGCTTTGCAGGCTGCTTTTGCTGCGCCGCCGCATGGAGCGGCAGGGAGAGCGCTAACAGCAAAAATCCGGCGATACACGCCGCTGATGCCGTCGATGATAGTTTCATAGAATCCCCCCATTAGTGAGATACATTCCGGTAAAGAGACCATTACAAAGAAGGAATAGCCTGAATGTCTTTATTCTTCGTCTCCTGCTTTTTATTCTTGATCGCCTCAGGTGTTGCCTCGGCACTGATTATCTCGTTCAATTCCTTCCGGGCTTCCGGGTCAAGCGTGTCGCTTGTTTTTATGTCTTTAATTTCTTCTTTGATATCCGATATCTCTTTCGGGGTCAATGCCGCCACTTCAATCTCTTTTTTTCCTGCGATGATCTGGTTAACGAGATCTTCGCTCACAACGACTTTCTTGTTCGCGTCCAGGATTTTTTCGATATTCTCGGCCAGTTTCCCCTCTTTCGCGAGCTGGACAAGGATCCTTCCCTTTAGAACATAAATTTTTGAACTTGTAGGATCAGATACGACCATGAAAGAGGTCCCTCTGATCGCGGCGAGCGTTGTCGGCGTTATGATGCTGAAGCCGGACTCCTTTGACAGCTTTGACATAATCACCACTACTTTTCCGGTTTTCATTTCAAATTGCGCCTGCTCGTTTCCTGAAGGTCCCCTGAGCGCGGCCATCGTGACCCTGGAGTTCTCAACGATCCTGATTACACCCCGGGTGCCGAAATTAAGATCAACGACCGATGATGCGCCGGTAACGATGCTGTCGTCAAATGTTATGATGTCCCCCGGTACCGCGGCCTTTTCCCCGGCGGCGGTTACAATCCGGACATCACCGGCCGAAAACTGAACTGTTACGCCAAGTTCCTGCCCGGGCTTTTTTTTACATGCCGGGTGCGCCAGCAGTGCCGCGAGCACGGCCAGTAGTATAATATGATTTTTCATGGCATGCCTCCAGAGCCCTTGTTAATCATTACCAAGGGAATAAGTCAAACATAAAATAGGGGAATGTGGCCGGCGGCACGGGGGGTGATGGCGGGGCCGTCCTGCAATCCCCTCCCTGTGCATTTTGAATATTTGTTTTTTCGATTGACGCTCAATAGAGGCGGGATATAGTGAAAACGGGAGAGGTATCGAATAATTGGAACCGGTCATATCAAGCAGCCTGTGCCGTTTTCGCATAACCGATGAGCACCTCCTTTCGGATAAAATCGTAAAGGAGGGGATCGCGCGGGCCTTCGCGGACAACCGCTGCTTCGAGTTTTACCTCGACGGCGACATCGTCCGGAGCATCCGCGCCGGCGACCTGCCGGAGTTCTTCCGCGAGCGCTTCATCGACATGCGGAACAGCGCGTTCGAGGCGCTGTCAAAGGGCGACCAGACCGTGCGGGGCCGCCTCATGAGCGATATACGGCTTTCGTCCCGCCTCATCGCGTCGATCGTCTTCGCCCACCGGGCAGTTGCCGCGGGCGATTTTGACAGCATCATCGGCCGGCGCTTCGTCATCGTGAAAGAGCTCCCCGGCGTTCCAACGCTCTTCCACATATCGAACGAAACCACGGTGATTTCCCACGTGGGGCAGGGGCCTCCCTGGAAAGAGACACCTTCCATATACCTCGGCCTGAAGACCTTTGACGCGCTGATGGCCGAGCAGAAGCGAGCGGGGTCCGGGCTCTTTGCCGCTTTCATCAAGCTCCTGATGATCGAGGAGCGGGCTGTCCAGACCGGGTATACCCACACGGTCGTGTACCCGCCCGAGATATCGTTCGCGCTGAACTTCCTGGTCGACGAGGTGATACGGAATGCCCAGCAGTTCGAGATCGAGGAAGTCCCCGCCGAAGAGGCGGGAAAGCGGGTACGGAAATTCAGCGAGGCGAGCCGCCACAAGTACCTGCGCGAGCTGGACGCGCGACTCCCCGGCGACGAGCTGAATTTCCACTACCACCGGAACCTCGAGGCGGTGAAGTCGCTGGAGCGGCTGGCGCGGCGCTACAAGGCGGGGGACGACGAGGCCTCGCTCCGTGAGATCGTGCGGCTCCTGGTCGCTGCGTCCGGGCATGATATCCACGAGATTCGCAACATGGCCAACATCCTCCTTGAGAGGACCTTCGCGCCAAAAGAGTTCGACGCGCCCCTTGCCACCCGCTTCGTGAACGCAAGGATCGGCGAGCCGTACCGTTTCACCTTTGAAATTCCGGGAGCGCCGGGCGATTACCATCTCCGCATCTACCGCAATACCGCGAAGGGCGGGATCTTCCTTGAAAAAGACATCGACGCAACCGAGGTCGCGCTGGTGCGCGAGGGCGAAGAGCGCTACGCGGCCGAATACCGTTTCGAGGAGTACGGTCACTATGATTTCGTGGTGATCACGAAGAAGCGGAAGCGCGCCGACTGGGTCGGACTGCCGGGGCTCTCCGGCAGGGTCAACGCGGTCCCGGACATCAGGGGTGAAATCGTACTCGAGATCTTCCCGGACATCCACGGCCATACCCGCACCTGGTGGGCCAAGGGAAACGGCCACCCGGGCCTGGTCTACAACGAGCATGGCGAGGTGATACGGCTCGGTTGTTTTTCCGACATCACGGCCCACCTTGACGAGATCAAGAAGAATTACGCGGTCACGACCATATATCTGCTGGGCGTCCAGCGGCGGGGCAGGAACCGGAACGACTGGGCGCCGAACGCCTCGTCGCCGTCACCCTTCTCCCCCATGAGCCTGGTGGAGATCGAGCCCTCCCTGGGCGGTGACGAAGGCCTGAAGGAGCTCATCGGCGCCGCCCACGCGCGGGACATCAGGATTATCGTGGACATCATCCCCCACATCAACCGGTCAAGCGACCACCTGCCGGAAAGCCTTTCGGTCCTCACCTACGACGATTCCGGCAACCTGGTGGTGCGGGCCTCCACCGACGGGCGGTACGGCTCGTGGAACGACGGCAAGCTCCTGAACTACCGGAAGTTCGAGGTGTGGGAGTGGCTCTCCAGTTCGATCGCCGCGGCTGATCGAGCGGTTCGATATTGACGGCATACGCTTCGACTCGGCGCACGCCGTCCCCATCATGATGAAGAAGAACAACTTCCCCTTCGTGTTCGAACGCAAGCGCGACAGCGCGGACATGGTCGAGGGGACCATCATCGTGAACGACCGTGAGGACGACCATTACGTCACCACCGGCTATTACGACTCGGCCTGCCGCGACCTGATCGCCGTCCCGCTGCACTTCTACCTCATGCTGAACGTCGAGAAGAAGCTGCGGGAGAAGAACAAGAATTTTTTCCTGAACATCGCCGAGTGCTACTGGGGCCACGAGCGCTTCCTGACCCGGACCGGGCTCATCCCCTATAACTCCTCGCTCTTCAAGATCTGCGAAAACATAATCCACGGAAAGACCGACGTCCGCGAGATCTACCATATCTACGACAGCTATTTCCCGTCGGTCCTCCCCGAGGGGACCGAGATGCTGGGGATACTGGGCAACCACGACGAGCGCCGCGCCCTGAACACCTTCGGCCTCCGGGGCCTGCGCGCCGCCGTGGGGCTCACCTGCTTCATGAGCAACGCGATCATGGACTACGAGGGGAGCGCCGAGGGCGAGGGCTGGAAGGTCTACCTCGACAACATCTTCGTCAACTGGAACCAGTTCGAGTACGCGGCGCACCGGAGCCTCCAGCCCTTCTACGCCGACTGGTACCGGTTCCACCGCGACGAGAAGGGAAAGGGGTACCTCGTCTGGGCCAACAACACCATGGTGGCCGCGGCCGCGAAGTTCGTCGGCGAGACCGTCTGGATCGGCGTCTTCAATTTCGCCGACTCGAACCAGAGCGTGTCGATCCAGTTCGACAGCCCGGTCCTGCCGATCCCGCCCGGCGCGCACTACCGGCTGAGCGACCCGCTCTTTTCGAACCTGACCGGGCACTACAACTACTACACGGGGCGCGAGCTGACGGTCTCGCGCGTCAACACGGTCGTTTCCTTCACCGAGCGGGTAAAGCTCCTGAAGCTCGAGCCGGTTGACCTCGAGCCGACATTACGACGAGTTCATACGCGATTCCTTCTTCCGGCTCTGCGAGATGTCGAACGTGGAGAGCATCGGGAGCAATTTTTCCTACGCGGAGCTTGCGAAGAACTGCGGGACCTACGAGGCGATCACCGGCTTTATCGGCGGGCACCTTGTGCCGATATTCTGGAAGGAGCACCGCCAGAAGCTCGAGCTGGGGCTGAAGCGCGCGGCCTTTTACCTGGTCAGGAACGGGATCATCGACGGGAAAACGGTGCTCGACTACACCGCGCGGATGTCCCGCGGGGACGACCCCGTCCTCGCCTCCCTGGGCGGCGCGCTCATCGAGCATAACCGGCGGGGCTCCCTGGTCTTCATGTCGGCGGAGGCGGAGCCCTTTTCCAAGAGCGGCGGGCTGGCCAACGTGGTGTACGAGCTGCCGCGCGAGCTCGTCAAGCTGGGCGAGAAGGTCCATGTCATCTCGGGCTACTACAAGCACGGCGACGACAAGTCGGTGAAGAAGATGCAGGAGGCCGTGAAGAAGTACGGCCTCGCCTACACCGGGGTGACCGTGCGCTTCAAGATCATGGGCGACGACTGCGAGGTGGGCGTCCACCACGCCGATGGTGGACGGGGTCAGCTACTACCTGCTCGATCACCACGAGTTTTTCGACGGCCTCTACTGGGGCGTCACCGCGGCGGAAAAGATCAGGCGGCGGGTCGCGTTTTCACGGGCCTGCGTCGAGGTCATCGCGGTGTTCAACCTTGACCCCACCTACACCTTTACGAACGACGCGTACGCGGGGATTTTCAACGGCATCGTGAAATGCGACCACGTGTACCGGGAGAGCCCCCACTTCGCCAGGAACACGTTTCTCCATATCATACACAACGGCGGGTGGCAGTACTTTGACGCCTACCACCGTATCGACAACGGGTTTGACCTGTTTAACCTGTTCAACCTTCCCTCGTGGACGGCGGGCGATTTCTGCGACCCCGACCATCCCGAAAGGCTGAACTGCATGGCGGCGGGGATTCGCTTCGCGGACCGCGCGATCACCGTGAGTCCCTCATACGCGAAGCAGATCGAATACGCCTGCGACGGGCTCGAGCGCATTCTGAAGAACGTCATCGGCATCAGCAACGCGATCGGCAGCGACTTCAGGAGCAATCTGACGAAGAAATTCAAGGCCTCCCGCTTCACCGTGAAGGCCCATCCCGGACCTGGTCGAGCGTGTCAGGGCGGACGACGCGCTGCGCGGGAAAGCTGGAGCAGCGGTATCCCGAGATCCTGGACGGCCCGAAAGCCGTGGACGCAGTGGAAGACCGGGAGCGGCGCGATATCCTCCTCCGCGTGCAGAACAAGCTCTTGCTGCAGAGCAGCCGCGGCCTCCGTGTCGATCCGGACATCGTGATCTTTTCGTTCATTCACCGCGTATCGGAGCAGAAGGGGTACCAGCTCCTCCTCGAGTCCTCGGAGGGGATCATAAAGAACCTGAAGTTCCAGGGCATCATCGGCGGCGCGGTCTCCTCCGGCGACCGGCGCGGCGAGGAGATCGCCCACGGCCTGTGGCTCCTGGGCCAGTACTACCCGGACATGGTGAACGTGTCGATCGGGTTCCAGGACATCACCGTCCCCCTCCTGTCAACCGACCTGTTCCTCATGCCGTCGATGCACGAGCCGGGCGGCATCTCGCAGCTCGAGGCGTTCGCGGCGGGCAACCTGGTGGTCGCCCGCGCGACCGGCGGGCTCCGCGACACCGTGTTTCCCGTCCGGGTGCGCGGCGACGAGATCAAGGGGAACGGCTTCCTCTTTTCCGACTTCAATTCATGGGCCTTTTACGACGCCATGGACCGGGCCAGGCAGTTCTTTTCCGAGCAATGACGAGGGATTGATCATGAAGGCGAGGAAAAACGCGGAGAATTCCGTCTATTACTGGGACAGGCCGGCGCGGGAGTACGTGGAGAAGATTTACGGCATCACGGAGACGATACGGGTGCTGGAATGACGGCGCGGCAATAAAAAATGGGATAGCGAACTATCCCATTTGTTGCGAAAGGTCTTCTTATGACCGCCCTTTTCTATCATTGGGAAGACCAAAGAGTGTAAATGATTAATACTATGATCGGCGGCCCGGAGGGAAAACTTGAGCGGATTTTTTTTATTCGTGAAAAAAATATGCGGGTGACGCTGGCCATATTCATGGGGCTGATTTCGATCACCGTGTCCGCCTGCCTTTCCGATATCCGGGAGGAGGGGACCACGGTGGGGAAAATCGCCGAAAAGTTCGAGGGGGAACCGGTGGTGCCGCGGAACGCCAACCGGCTCTATGTCGCCCCTCCCGTCAACGCGTCCGGCAACGACATCCTTCCCCCGAAACTGTATGACAGGATCAGGGAACATGTCAGCATGGACGGCAGGCTCGGGGTCGAGACCGACGAAGGCATGGGCGACCTGCGGCTCGAGGTCCGGATCACCGGGTACCAGATCCAGGCGATGAAGTTTGACGAGATCGGGAGGGTCGTCACCAGGCGGATGCGGATCACGGCCGACGCGCGCTGCACTGATCTCAGGCGCAGGAAGATGATATTTTACGAAACCGGCATCCAGTCGTTCAGGGAGTACTCCGAGCTCGTGGCGCCGATCGAGAGCGAGGCCCGCGTCCTTGAATACGTGCTGGATGACCTGGCGAAGCGGATCACCGCGAAGACGGTGACCGGATGGTACACCGACCTCATGACCGATATCGAAAAGAGAAAGCCGTAGCGCGACGCTGCGCCGCATGAACGGCGGGGACAGGGGACATGCCTGAAAAATATCCGAACGCAAAGCAGTTCAAGCGGGAGCTGGACGGGGACCGCCTGGAGCAGCGCTACCTCTTCCTGGGCGAAGAGGTGGGCGAGAAGGACAAGTGCATCAACCGGATCATGCGTGATGGCCTTCAACGATCCGAACGAGCGGGCGGGGGGCACGGGGCGGTTCCATATCGAGAACGACGAGTTCATGAACGCCGTTGATTTCGCCCTCTCGCCGCCCATGTTCTCCGCCCGGCGGGTATGCGTCATGTACAACATCGACGCCCTTACGGCAAAGCAGGGCGAGCTGTTCCAGGACCTGTTGAGGGAGCTGCCCGACTCGACCCTCCTCATCATGACCACCCGCGAGATAAAGCCGCCCCCCGTCATGGCAAAGTCCCTGGACCAGTTCAAGATCGTCCAGTTCTGGCGCTATTACGACAACGACATCTATAACTACATAGCGGCGGCAATGCGCAAGAGGGGGCTCGCCATCGATGACCGGGCGCTGGACCTCCTGGTCGCGCGCACGGGCAATGACATCAAGAAAATTGATGACGCCATAGACATGATCACGCTTCTCGGGGGAGGCGGGCACGGTGACCGCCGATATGATAAAGAACTTTGTCGACGACCTCAAGGAGGCGACGGTGTACGATTTTGTCGACGCCCTGTTCAGGCGGGAGCCGCGGGCGCTTTCCCTGTTCAGGAAGGTCAACGAGGAGGGGACGCCCGACCTGCGGGTCGTGTACCAGATTTTGCGGCAGGCGGAGATGATAGAAACCTATTACACGCTGGTTGAAGGCGGTCTGCCGGCCGAGGACGCGATGTCCCGGGCCGGGGTCTACAGCAAGAACAGGGAGAAATTCCGCCGCTACACGGAATCGTTTCCCCGGGAACGGCTGCGGCGCGTGTTTACGCTGATCGGGGTGACCGATTACAGGCTGAAGAGCGGCGGCGCCTCGAAGGAGCTGGCGGCAAACCCGGTGTTCGGCCTGGCGGCCGACATTCTGTATTCGCTGTAGCGGAAAGGAGGTCAAAATGACGATCAAGGAACTGGCCCTGCGTGTCCGGCCCCATGCGCTCCGGGCATTATACTGCGCATTTATCTTTTCGTTTACGCTCCCCTACGTGGACGTCATGCATTGCTCCACGAAGAAGATTGCCACCTACCGCGGGTACGAGCTGGTGCACGGGGACGCGGCGTTCATGTACGTCATTGCGCTCCTGGTCTTTGCGCTGCTCCTGGCGCTCTCCTTTTATAAAAAGGAGACGGGGCGCGCGCTCGGGGCCTTCGCCTCGTGCTGGCGCGCGATCGCGGCGGGCATCAGCGGGCTGGTTATCGGCCTTCTCCCCGGCATCCAGTTTCTCTTCGACGGGGTCTACATGCTCGCCGGCCAGTTCCTGGGGCTCCTGTGCGCCTGCCTGGTGTTCATCGACGGCGTGGCGGCCGCGGCAGCGGGCTTTGTTTCCCTGGTGCGGCACCGGGAAGGCGGTGCGTACTCGAAGAGCCTCATGAGATTTCACATCGCCGCCATTGTTGTCTCAGCGGCGCTCGTCCCGCTCTATTTCGTCGGGCTGCGTGAGGATCTCGGAGTGGCGGTGCTCTACCTCCTGGTCCTGTCGCTCCCCTTCGTCCTGTCCCAGTGCATCGTCATAGAGGCGGTCCGGCGGGGTGAAGGATGGCCGCGTCCCTGGGCCGCGGTCGTGTCCGCGCTGCTCGCGGGCGGCGCTGCAATTTCGGTGATGAGCGTTTTGTGACGCGGGAAGCCGGGGAACCGGGCTATATCCGGAACCCGAGGTTCGCGAGGACCAGGAACTTGTTCGACTCGCTCCCCCGCATCAGGGTTATCTCGATGGGGCCGATCAGCGAGTTGTAGGCGAGGGTAAGGCCGTAGCCGTACTTGATGTCGTTTCTGGCGTGCTGGGTGATCGGCAGGATGTAGCCGTAATACGACTCCCAGATCAGGTTCTTTTCCCTGAACAGGTCCCTGAAATTATCCTTGATCCTGCCGACCGAGCCCCTGCAGGACTATGAACAGGTCTTTCCAGAACTCTATCTGGAAGCCGATATCTCCCATCAGCATGTGTTTGCCGTACATCTGCATGAAGTTGAGCCCCGTGAAAGGGAAGCACCCCGTGGTATAGGTGTTCAGGCCGCCGATATAGTTTTCATAGATGAACGGGATCTTTCTCTGGTACACGTTCCATCCGCCCGGCACGTCAAAGTGGAAATAGTACGGCTCCTTCGCCACGATGAACCCACCCGAGACCCCCAGGAACATCGAGAACCTTTTATGCATGGGGATATATCCTTTTATCCGCGCCGTGGTCTTGAGGAAGTTTTTGTACATTGCCGTGTTTTTCATCATCGGCAGGTCGTCGGTGATGTACTTTACCTCGCCGTATAGCTGCAGGCCGGAATGGGGATAGAAGGTCCGGTCCAGGTTGTCGAACATGAGGTATGCGTAATAGTTCAGCCCTTCCACGTCCTGCTTCTTCGGGTCGTTGGGGGCAATCTGCGCGACGATATTGGTAAAGTCCTTCTGTATCCCGATGCCCAGGGCGATGTCCTGGAGGATCGTCGCCTGCACGTACAGGTCCGGACCGTAATTGTGGTACTTGTAGCTCGACTGGAGGTCGCCGGTCTTGTAGGAGTATATGGTAAAATTGTCATAGTGCGCCTTCACGCCGAATCCCAGGCCCGGTTTGCGCAGCCCGGTCTGGATATAGTAGGCGAGAACGGCGCCCGGGTACTGGCTCAGGCGCGCGTCCAGGGAGACCTTCGATCCTTTCCCGGCAAGGTTGCGCAGGGTCATGTTCAGGAGCACCGCCGCGCTCATGTCCGAATCGTAGCTCAGGCCCACTTTGAGAAACGTTCCTGACAGCTCCTCGACCCGGATGATCAGGATTATGCCGCCGTCTTCAGCCGTATTGATTTCATAGGTGACGCGCTGGAAGAACCCGCTGGCATACACACGGTCAATCGCCTCCATGAGGTCGTCAGGGGCCACCCGCGCGGGAGGGGTGAATCCAAGCTTTCCCAGCACCAGGTTCCGCGAGACCCGCCTGAGCCCGCGGATGTCGATGGCGTTGATCTCAAGCCGCTGGGCCTTTTTCGCCTTCACGCTGCCTGCCTGCGCCAGGTCGTACGTCAGGACCAGGCCCTTCCTGTCGGAGGGAAACCTGCTCTGCAGCTCGGCCAGCTTCTCCAGCTCCGGGAGCGCGAGGCGCGCCGCTTTTTCCCCGTTGGCGATCAGCTCCCTGCCGCGGTTGAAGTCGCTGCCGCCGAACCCGGCGATATCGGGGATGATCAGGACGTCCGCCAGGAGCTGCTGCTCCTTCGTTGACTTTGCCCCCAGGAAGCTCACCGACTGGTCCATGATATTGACCACGGATTTGAGCTCTTCCTTCTTGTAGAGGGGGGCGCCCACGTCAACGGCAATGACGATATCGGCCCCCATCTCCCTCGCGTCCGAGACGGGCAGGTTCCGCACGATGCCGCCGTCGACCAGGAGGCGGCCGTCGATTTCAATGGGGGTGAAGATGGAGGGGATGGCCATGCTGGCGCGCATGGCGTCCGGCAGGTATCCCCTCCTGATGACATGGGCCTCGCCGGTCACGATATCGGTCGTGACGCAGCGGATAGGGGATCGGCAGCTTGTCGAAATCGTGTATGTTCTGCACATGGAGCGTGAGGCGCGACAGGAGCGCGGTGAGCTTCTGCCCGCGCTTGAACCCGGTGGGGAGCTGGATGCCGTCCTTGCGTATCTGGAACGAGGCGAGATACTTGTCAAACTCCCCCTTTTCCTCGATGGCGCTGCTCCTGCGCGATACCGCGTCAGCAAGGTAGTCGTCCCAGTCCATGGTGATGACCAGGTCCTCGAGCATAGTCGCGTTGTACCCGGACGCGTAGAGCCCGCCGACGATGCTGCCCATGCTCGTCCCGGTGATGTAATCGACCCGCAGGCCCGTCTGCTCGATGATCTTGAGGACCCCGACGTGGGCGAGCCCCTTGGCGCCGCCGCCGGAAAGGACGAGCGCTATCCTGGGGCGCCTGTTGAATTTCTTGAAGGGATCGAATTTTTTCGCGGGCTCGGCCGGCGCCGCCGCCAGGGGCGGCGCGAGCAGGAATGCCGCGGCGAGCAGCGTCATGATAATATTTTTGGCGGCTGTTATGCGCATTTGTCCGTTACATGCCGTTAGTCGGAATAACCCGGAATGGGGCAATGGTAGCGCTGGCCGCGCCGGTTTGTCGATACAAATTTAATTTTTATACTATTTATCGGGGATTGTCCCGCTCGTCCGCCTCGTATAATCCCGATTCCATTTTTACTTTTAATGATCGGGGATTGCATGTCCCCGTCACCCGGTGTAATTAACCGACGGGAAGAGGATGAAGGGGGCCAGCACCGACCCGGCGCGCTCGCGCTCGGCGCTCAGGACGATCTCGCCGGCCAGGAGCCTGAACAGGTTGTCGGCGATCATGCAGTCCTTCACCCTGCCGGTGATCGTGCCGTTCTCGACCAGGTAGGCCAGGTCCAGGTTCGCGGAGAAGTCGCCGGTAAGGGTGTTCGATTGGCCCAGGCCGAGGAACTGCTCGACCAGGATGCCGCGCGCCATGCCCCCGATGATCGCGTCGCGCGATTCGGTCCCCGGCCCAATCACGATATTGCTGAATGAAGGGTAGGGGAGCGACGAATAGCCGCGCGCGCCGTTGCCGGTGGGGGCCGCGCCCAGCTTTCCCGCGTATTTCAGGTCGTTGATGAAGGTCCCGATCCTGCCCCCGTTCCACCAGGAATTTTTCCCCGGCCGGGGTCCCCTCGTCATCAAAGGGATAGCTGTAGGGCGAGCCGTGCATGAGGGGATCGTCCGTAACGGTCAGGCGCCCGTCGAACATTGCGTCGCCCAGCCTGCCCGCGAAGGGGGAGATGCCCTTCCACACCGATTTCGCGCTCAGCCCCGCGGTCAGGATGCCGGCGAGGCGCGCGAACGCGTGCGGCGTCATGACCACCGGCACCCTGCCGCTGCCGAGGGAGGCGGGCCGCAGCGCCGCCTCGACCTTGCGGATGATCTTTTCCCTGAACTCGTCGTGGGGTTCGGGCGCGAGCGACGACGCGCTCTCGCCGGTCTCGACCCGCGTCCCGTCGTCGAGGATCAGCGTCGCCGACAGGTAGGACGAGTAGATGCTGCTGCGGTACGACGCGTCCAGGCCCCGCGAGTTGACGATCCGCGACTGCCCGGACGACGCGCTGACGCCGGCGTCGATCACTGCGGCGGGGAACCGTGCGCGGAGCGCCGCGATGGCGTCCTCGATGCGGGCAATTTCCCCGGCGGCATCGAACGAGTCTATGGCGGGGTCGTGGGGCTCGAAGGGCTTCGGCGCGCTCCCGGGGAGCTCGAAGTCCTCCTCGTCGCCCCACGCCGCGAGCGCGAGGGCGCGGTCCGCGGTCTGCTCCAGGCGGTCGGCGTCGTTGGTGTAGGAGAAGCCGGTCCTGCCGTTCACGTTCACCCGCACGCCGAACCCGCTGTTATGGCGTTCGGTGACGGAGTGGAGACGGTTGTTCGCGAACGAGATGGGGGTGCTCGACCCCCTGGTCTCGATCACATCGAACCAGCGCGCCCTGCCCGACAGGCGTTCCGCGATCCGTTCGATCACTGTGACCCTCCGATCAGCACGTCTTTTATCAGGAGGTGCGGGCCGCCGAAAGAGACCGGCAGGGGGCTCTGGCCCCCCTTGCCGCAGCCGCCCAGGCCCCCGTACATGATCCTGTCGTTGCCGATCATCTCGATGTTCCGCAGCGTGGTGAACACGTTGCCGGACAGCTCGATATTCCGGTACATGGGGCCGAGCTTGCCGTTCCTGATCTCGTGGCCGTAGCCCGACGTGAAGGTGAACATCTCCAGGTTTGTCTGGCCGCCGATGAAGCCCGCAGCCAGGACGCCGTCGCCGGCGGCCTCTATCAGGTCGTCGCGGCCGTGTGCGCCGTTCTCTATGTAGGTGTTGGTCATGCGCACGATGGGCTGCTGCATCGCGCTGATGGCCCTGCCGTTTCCGGTGGTCTGCTCGCCCATCTTTTCCGCGGTCTCGCGCGAGTGGAGCCGCCCGCGACAGGAGCCCGTTTTTTATGAGGAAGGTCTCTCCCGGGAGGATCCCCTCGTCGTCGAACGGGATGTAGCCGGCAAGGCCGCTGCATGTCGCCGCTGTCCATGACGGTGAGCGTCTCGGGGCCGAAGCGCGCCCCGAGGACCATCATCTCCCTGAGCCGTTCGTTTTCGTAGATGAAATCCGCCTCGGAGAGGTGGCCGAACGCCTCGTGTATGAAGACGCCGGCGAGCTTCTGGTCAGCGACGACCCGGTACGTGCCCCCGGGGAGCGGTTCCGCGGCGAGGAGATCGACCGCGGTCTTTGCCACGCCGCGGGCCATCTCGTCGCGGCCCTGCGCGATCTCGAAGCCGCCGTAGCCGGAAACGGAATCGCTGAAGGGCTGGATGACCGCGCCGTCCTTGGCGATCGACGAGAAGGAGACGCCGCAGTAGGCCCTGTCGTAGGTGAGCTCCGAGCCCTCCGAATTCAGGTAGGCGTAGTCGGAGCGGACATCGCGGTATGTCGCGCGGGTCGTCTGTATCTTTGATGATGACCGCAGTATCTTGTTGTAGCCGCTGATGAGCTCGAATTTTTCCTCCAGGGGAACGGCCTCGAAGGGCCGGCGTGCGTCCGTGACGAACCGGCGCCGCACCGCGTCCTGGCGGCGGATCTTCGTCTTTTCCCGCGGGTTCAGCGACGAGGATATCTCCATCGCCCGCCTGAAATGCCGCTCGATCTCCTCCGGGTCGTTGAAGGAGATGAAGCCCCACGCGCCGTTGTTGAGCACCCGGACCGACCCGCTGATGGTGTCGCCGGCGGAAAAGGTCTCGACCTGTTCGCCTGAAAGGGAGATGGTCGTCCCGCTGCTCGCGGCAAGGCGGACCTCGGCGTACCCGCTTCCGTGCGATGAGAGCAGGGAGCGCGTCCGCTCGATTATGCGGGACAGCCGGTCACGCATCGGCGCGCCGTGCCGCGTGGTCTTCGAGGCCTTTCAGTATCACGGCCCGTGACTTTTCCACCAGGTCGCTGATGCCGGCATCGGTCAGGCCGGCGCACTCGATCGGCGGGTGGATGATCATCCTGGCGCTGCCGGGGAAGAGGCCGGTGGTATTCGCGGGCAGGATGTCCCTCGTGCCCGCGATGGTAATCGGCAGGATGGGGAGCCCCATCTCGACGGCGAACTTGAAGGCCCCCTTCTTGAATGTCAGGAGCTCGCCGGTTTCGCTGCGGGTCCCTTCGGGGAAGAAGACCACGGAGGTGCCGCCCCTGATCCTGCCCTTCGCCCGGTTGATGGATTCTATGGCCGACTTGCTGTCGGAGCGGTCCACAAAGATGTGCCCCGCCTTGTAACAGTAATAGCCGAGGATCGGGACCCTGCGCAGCTCCATCTTCATCACCCAGCGGAAGTCGATGGGGAGCCAGCCGTATACAAGAAATATATCATACTGGCTCTGGTGATTGGCGACGACCACGTACGACCGGTTTTTGACGATATTCTCCTCCCCGGTGACCTTCACGAACATCGGGGTGATGAAGCTGTTGAACCGTGCCCACTGGATACCGGCAAACTGGACGAAGCGCTCGCTGGCGACGAAAAGGAAGATGAAAATGATGATGAACAGCACGGTGGTGGAGATGCCGAGGAGCGGGAAAAAGACCAGGTACTTGTAGACCTGGTAGAGATTATAGAATAATGTATTGTTCCTCATATATTCACCCGGAAATTCGCTCTCCATCCCGCATGATAAGCGCATTCTGAGATTCAAGCACCGTGGATCCAGACCGCTTTAAGAAATGGGATTGTTACTTTGAATTTTCCGTTGTCAAGTACTAAAATCACGATAACTATAGCGGGAGGAATATAATAATATTAAAATATATATTATTAAAAATATGACCACATTTAATGTCAAAACAGGTGATTTCCGGCCGCTTCTTTGTTTTAGTTTGAAAAAAAATATTTTTTTTTATTAAAGAATCATGATTTTGTCGAAAATGAATATAGATACGAATCCATGGAAGGAGGTTAATGAAATGGATGTCAACGTAATCAACACTGCACCATATTCAATACCACGATCCAGTGATTTTACCGACTTACAGGCCGGCGGGATTGCAGCCGGGAGAAAACCTGAAGTGAGCCTTCCGTTTGCTACCGGCAACAGTGCCGGCGAGGAAGTTCGCGAGCAGGTCATCATGAGCCTTCAGGATGTTCAGAATTTTCTGTACATGATGATTGGTTCAAAAATACAGGATCCAGTCGGAAAGCAATACACTGGGGTCATCGGTAAATACCGCTGCATAACCTTAATCCTGTAAGGGGTGTACAATGAAGATAGGGGATTGTGGAAAACATGGCCCCTGGTAATAAGCTCAAGCCTGTTACAAGGGGCTGCTGTTTTTAAGTCCTCGAAAAAACGCCTGGATAATTCCCACCCGCTAGATTTTTTATAATAATACGCTATAGTAACCCGCTTTCTTCCTGTTTTTCCAATGATTTTATAAAAAAACTGGATATTTATGAAAAATTGTTGACCCAAAATAATATATTGTTGTTTCATACACATTATCCTGAATTATGTAATATATTAAATTTTATATCTAATTAGTTATTCGTGATTAATTATGAGGTCCGTTTTTTAGTTTCATCAGCCCCTGAATTATATCAAGGGTCTCCCTGATTAATTCGATAAGAAGATAAAGAGGCGCTCTCTGTTTATCGTCCGCAGGAGCGGGAGCATAAACAAGACAGGGCCAATCATTATTGCATACACGACAGTCAGGACATGAGCAGGGAATTGCAGGAAAAAGCAGACAGGATCATGCGGGAATTAATGGACAGCTTGATCCCCATAAAGGAAGAGATTGAAAAATTAAAATGTTCTTCTATAGATAAAAACAAGAGAACGCTCAGGTAACCGCGAGGGAGTAGGCATGCCACCAAAAGGAGAAAGAAGAAAACAGCAGATTGTCGATACCGCGAAGAACATGTTCATCGATAACGGCTTCCAGAGCACCCACATCGGGCAGGTGTGCGAGAAGCTCGATATCGCGCGCGGCACGGTGTATCAGTATTTCAGGAACAAGAAGGAGATCCTGTACGCCATCCTGGATGTGGTGATAGAAAGTATTGAGGATATTTTCGACCAGGACGATTTCAATGAATTTTTCACCCATAACCCGTCAACTGACGCGGTCCTCGCGTTCGTGAACAAGCGGCTGGTATCGTGCATCACGGTCATCCTGGGCGAGCCGATCGTCATCAAGCTTATTTTCAAGGAGATCGTCGGCGTGGATGAAGACGTCAATGAAAAGGTGGGCGTTGCCATTGCGACGATCGAGAAGCATGTGGCGCATGAGGTGGAAGAGCTGATGAAGCGGAACATCTACAAGTCGACGCTTGATCCGAAGATCACTGCGACGATGATCATAGGCGGCGTCATGCTGGTGGTTTACCAGACTGACCGCGCGAAACAGAACGTCCTGAACCAGAATCTTATCAACTCCATGGCGACGTACTATCTTCACGGGGTCTTGAAATAGCAGCGCACCGGCGATGCGCGCTCCGGCGCGCACCATATCGGCGAGGTTGAGAAGGGGCCCGGTGTAACCGGGTTCTTGTTTTATTAAGAAAAAACTTATTTCCGCCGGGCCGCCCGTGCCCGCTGCGACAAAATCCGGCGCACGCGAAACGGAGCGTATCGTTCGGCACGACATGAATACACGCATGAAAAAAATTATCACCGCCGCTGCCGTGGTCCTGGTATCGGTCCTCTGCGGCCCCTCCCTGCTTACCGGCGCCTGCGGCGGCGCGACGGCGCAGCTTTACGCGGCCGAGCGGGTTTCATCGAGGGAGTTGCACGGCCTCATCGACGCCGTCATGGAAGAGCCCGACGAGTCGAAGCGGCAGGACCTGGTGAAGAAACTGCGCGCCTTTCCCGCCGAGGAGGTGGGGACGCGCTGGCTTGAGCTGCTCGACCGCGCCGTGCGGGTGAGCACCGCGGTCCGGGTCATCGACGGCATGTCGGAATTCATGGACCGGCGCTTCGTCCAGCCGCTCGCCCGCCGCCTCGTGAGCCCGCACTACGCCATACGGAAGAGCGCCGCGCGCGCCCTCAAGAAGACCGGAGATGACCGCCTGTACCCGGTGATCCTGGGCATGGTAAACAGCCCGAATCCCGTGCACCGCATCTATTTCATCGAAGCCATGAATTACCTCTACGACCGGCGCTTCTACCAGTCCCTCACCGGCCTGCTGCGGGACGACAACAAGTCGATTCGCATATACGTGATCAACTGCCTCAAGGAGAACAGGATCGCCGAGTCCCTGGTCCACATACGGACGTCCGCGATGAGCGACAGGAATGACGAGGTGCGGATCGCCGCGATCGAGGCCATCGGCGCCCTGCGGGACGGCAACGGCCTGGGGGTCCTCCATGCGACGCTGAGCGACAAAAACCGGGACGTCCGGAGTGAAAGCGCGAAATCGATCAGCCGCATCAACTCCATGACATCGGTGAACCCGGTCTCGCTCCGCCTTGCCGGCGAAGACGACAATGAGATCAAGGAGCTGCTGCTCGAGATCCTCTCGGGCCTCGGCAGGGTCGGGGACGTGCGGGGGCTTGACATGGTCCTGCGCAATGACCGGAACCAGGGGCTCCGCGTCAAGGCCGCCTATGTGCTCGGCCTTGCGGGGAGCCAGCAGTCGTTTGCCGCCCTGAGCAGCGGGCTCAGGGACGATGATTTCCGCGTGAGGGCCGAGGTGTGCAATTCACTGGGTAATTTCAGGAACCGGCAGGCGCTCGCCGTCCTGTTCGGAGTGCTGGAAAAGGAAGACCAGACCTACGTGAAATCGGCGGCGCTCTATTCCATCAAGCGCATCAATGACAAAAGCTCCCTCCTGGGTCTTTTTGATTTTTACAACAGGGAGAACGAGCCTGTTTTCCGCGAGATGCTCCGGAATGCGATCCGGGAGTACATAAAGCGGTATATCTGACAAAGGACGTCCGGACATGGCGATGTCTGAAGGCGAAATTCGCGGCCTTATCGAAAAATTGAAGCAGCGGTACGGGGAGTATGCCAAAAAAAACCCGACCTGGTTCAGCATCGACGCCTTTAACGAGCGCTACCTCATGGCCGTCAGGAACGGGATGAACATGGAGGCCTTCATCCTCGCCGAGATCACCAACTTCGAAAAAATCAAGCAAAAATACGAGAAGAAAAAGGGGGAGCGGCCCTTTTCAGCCCAGGTGGACCGGATCATGGAGGAGCTGACGGCGCGGATCAGGAAGTACCCGGCGTTGAACTTCCATCCGAAGGCAGGCCTGGAGATATCGCATTTCTACGGCGCCCTTGCCGAATTCACCCTCGATTACCTTTCCGTGCTCTTCCTGCTCGCGGAGGACAAGCTCCTGAAAGACCGCGTCATTACGCTTGAGGGTGCGCTCGGCGCCCTGGCAGCGCCGCGGGGCACCCTCCCGGCGAAGCGCATCGAGGACCATATCCTGGTGCTCCGGCGTCCCGGTGTCCGTGAAATCGATATCGAACGCGATAAAAGCGAGTACCTCAAGGAGTCGGCGTTTCTTCTCCACGAGGTCGTTGATTTCTGCGATGGCCTGATCGAGGCACGGAACCCCGCCTGGGAAACCCCGCTCCTGTTTAACAAGCTGTTCCTGGATGATCGACGCAAAAAGCGGGTCACCGCCCTTTTCGCCGGCTGTACCGGGTATGGCGCCATCCTGAAAATACGCGATAGGGGCGCCGAAATCATCGGGGATTTCAGGCTTTCGGCGTTCAAAAAGCAGCAGTAGCGGCCCGCCGATACATTTTTTGTAAAAAATGGAACCTTTTTTCTCCTCGCGGGTCTTACGGATACAATCGTGAAAGACCGGTTTGAAAAATAAGGCAGGAGGAACGAATCATGAAGAATATTTCAAAGCTGTTTGTGGCGGCGGCCGCGGTGATGCTGCTTGTCCAGCCCGCGCTGTATGCCCAGAAAGGCGGGAAGGGCGGGGAGATGCGCGGCGGCGCCAGGGATTGCCCGATGGTGCAAGCGGGGCACGGCGGCCATTTGTTTGGCGACCCGGCGAGACTGCAGAAAGAGCTCGGGCTCACCGATGCGCAGGTGGTGAAGATCACGGACATCAACAAGGAGCACCAGAAGAAGATGCTCGCGTACCGTGAAAAGCTCGCCCCGATGAAGATACGTCTCCAGCGTGAACTCCTGGAGGACAATGTCGACATGGCAAAGGTCCGGGCGCTGGTCAAGGAGATGTCGGACATCAAGGCCGAGCTGCAGGTGCTCAGGATACAGCATCGGCTTGACATCGAGAAGACGCTCACGCCGGAACAGAAGGCCAAAATGAAAGCGCACCGCAAGCACATGATGAAGGGCGGGATGCGTGACATGAAGGACAAAAAGATGGACGGGAAGGGTGCTGACAGGAAAGCCCGGCAGCATGGCCCGGCGCATGACGGGAAGTAAGGCCCCGTCAGGGACCGGGGAAATTTGAAAGGACCGCGCCAGGATGACTGATACAGAATTTGCGGCCATAGTGGGAAGGACCAAGAAGATCGTGCTGTCAGCCGTGCGGAAGCACCTGGCGGCACGATTTTCTTATGCCATCGACGACGTGGTGCAGGAGGCCTACCTGCGAGGGTACCGCCACCTGGCAGGGGGCCTGTTCAGGAACGAGTCGTCGGTTGAATCATGGCTGTATGCCATAGCCAGGAACGAGTCGTTCCGGATGAACAAGAAGCTGGAGCGCGAAGAGGTGAAGGCCGAGAAGGCCGCTGAACGGCAGAGGGAATACGATCCGGGCCCGTTTACTCCCGATGATGCCGCCCGGCTGGAGGGACTGATCGGAAGGCTCCCGGACAAGTACCGGGAAGTCATGGCGCTCAAGGCCCGGGGGATGCATGAAGATGAGATTGCCGGCGCGCTCGGCATAACAAGGGGCACCGTGAAATCGCGTTTTTCCCGGGGTAAAGAGATGCTCCAGAAACTATCCGGGGAGGAAATATGATGGAAACATTGCATGAGAAATTATTTGACGACAGGATAGCGGCACGGCTGAAGAGCGAAGAATGGAACATCGGCATCGCAGGGGCCGTCAACCGCCGGCGCCGTACCAGGAGGCTGGGCTTCGCCGCGGCGGGCACGATATCGTCTCTGGCCCTCGCGGCCATGCTGGCGATTGCCGTTCTGCCGGGGTTATGGGGCGGGTCGAAGGCCGGCGAGGAGCTGAACTACTTTGTCAACGCGCAGGTCGCCGGGACCTGGAACTCGGTATTCGCCGCCGGCGCGCAGGTCGTCGGGACCGATGCGTCCATCGTGGATGACCGGTACGATGAAGACATGGACGCCATCATAGACGAGGCGCTCGCGCAGCGCCTGTGACAAACGCCCCGCGGCGCCCGTCGCCGGCATGAAGCGGTGATAGGTTTAACAGGATGTATTCCCGCGCGCACAAATCTATCAGGCCGCGCATACAGGCACGACCTGATAGATGCTTCTTTCTTTCTCGTCCCGGAGATTAAAAAATTGTATAACCGGAAAATGTGCAGCGGCTAAGCGATATTAATACCGCGGACCTCGGCGGGGGGTATCAACTTTCGGCTTGGCAACGTTGACTTTGATGTTTCTTCCTTCCATCTCTTTGCCGTCAAGCTGCTTGATCGCCTCATCGCCCTCTGTCTGGTTGGGCATTTCGATAAACCCGAAGCCTTTCGATCTGCCGGTGTCCCTGTCGGTAATGATTTTGCTCTCAGTTACTGAACCAAACGGAGAAAACATCTTTTCGAGATCAGCGTCATTTACCGCGTACGGCAGATTCCCCACATAGATTTTCATTTTGCTTCTTCTCCTTGCTTAAACAGATGCATTTTGTGATACAGGATGCCACAATATCAGCTAAAATCAATAAGTCAAGGTCAATTTTTTTTTCGATCATGATTAAGCGGC
Organism: uncultured Spirochaetota bacterium; assembly: GCA_963827275.1. Lineage (GTDB taxonomy): Bacteria > Spirochaetota > UBA4802 > UBA4802 > UBA5550 > RBG-16-49-21. Next base: position 773,991 of record CAWHAA010000005.1, on the reverse strand, counting down.
ATATTTTGGCAGGGGCGGGCCATCGATGCGGGGGCTTTTATGCTTGAGAAAAAAACCATGGCATGTTAGTGGATAATCATTTCCAGGGCGCAATACCGGTTTTTTGCATAAAATGATGAGTTTTTAAGGTAATTTCAGCTATTGTAAGGCGCAAATTAACATTCCCCCGGGAGGGTATCACATCATGAAAAAATTTTGCTCAAAATCAATGCCGGCGCGCCTGCTGCTGGCCGCCGCACTATTTCTGTTTGCCTCTGCCCAATGCGTGACCGCGACCGGGAAGAATCCCGGACCCGCCGTATATACCGGGGAGCCGAAGACCATCGCGCACGATTTTCTTGACCTGGAAAAGGACTTCGGCGCCGGGGAAAAGCACCGCGCCGCGGTCAACCGTTTGATCGGGAAGGCGATGGCGCGCCTCGGCCCCGCCCGGTCCTATACCACGGAGGAGGCCCTGCGGACCCTCCGCGTCATCGATGCGCTGCTGAAGGAGGAGGGCTATACGACCGCGAACAACCTCCTGCTCTGCAGGGGGCTTGAGCGGAAGAAGATCGATTGCGACAACTACTGCGCCCTCTACATCGCGGTCGCGGAGGTGCTGAAGATCCCCCTCATCCCGGTGTATGCGCCCAACCACAGCTTCCTCCGGTTCTGCTTTGACGACGGCACCTATCTCAACTGGGAGCCGACCCGTTCCCGGCACGATCCGGATGCCTACTATATCTCCGCACTCGGGATCCCGGCGGAATCGATCAGGGCCGGCGTGTACATGAAGGGCCTGACGCGCAAGGAATTTATAGGCGTAGAGTACAACAACATCGGCGCGCACCTCATGACGGAGCGGCGGTACGGGGAGTCGGTGCCCTGTTTCAGCACTGCGATACGGCTCTATCCGCGGTTTTCTTCCGCCTACCATAACCGCGGCACGGCGCACTACGCCGCGCGGCGCCTCGACGAAGCGCTGGCCGATCTGGCCAGGGCCAACGAGCTCGATCCGTCGCGCGCGACGACGCACAATACGCTGGGCGATATTTTCTTTGACATGAAGGAATACGACAGGGCGCTGCGGGAATATACTGACAGCATCAGGCTCGATCCGGGCAACTATGTTCCCTACAACAGCATCGGGCTGATCATGAAGATGCGTAACAGCAATGACCTCGCGGAGACGTGGTTCAAAAAGTCAAGGGAGATAAAGGCGAAGCACGGCAGGTAGGGGCGGCGCGCACCGTCCCCCCGCGCCGCGCGGCCGGTCATTCCCCCGAATGCTCGAGCGCTGACGCCTTGCCCCGCTCCTCATCGACAAACGCCAGGACGACGATGGCGAGGATGAAGAAGACCGAGCAGATCAGGATGGCGTTTTTCATGCCGAAGCTGTTCTGCAGAATGCCGAGCCCCATGAGCCCGAATATGGCGGCGAGCTTTCCGGTGAGGTTCCATAACCCGAAGAATTCACCCGACTTGGTGTCCGGCGAGAAGAGCCCCACCATCGCGCGGCATGCGGACTGGGTGGCGCCGAGGCCGAGCCCCGCGAGCGAGCCGATGACGAGGAAGACATGCTGGGTCTGCCAGGAGGCGCCGAAGACACCGTTCAGCAAGAGGGTGACGTATTCAACGCCGTAGATCAGGGAGACCGCGACCACCCATATCACCAGCGTCATCATGAGGGTGCGCTTGGCGCCCATGCGGTCCTGGAGGTGGCCGAAGAGGAAGGCCCCTCCCGCCGCGGTGAACTGCGTTATGATGAACATCAGCATCTGCGTCAGCCCCGACCACCTGATCACCTGGTCCCCGAAGATGAAGGCGAAGCTTATGACGATTGAAAGCCCGGCATAGGAGAAGAAGAACGACGCGAGCAGTATCACGAGGTCGCGGTAGTCCCCGATGTCGGCGATGGTCTTCCTGAGGCGCCTGAAGCCGGCGGAGAGATAGGAGCTCCCCGGGGGGAGCGGCCTCCTGGCGCCGCGCTCCTTCACCCAGAGGAAGGTGGGTATGGCGGCCACCAGGAAGAAGATGCCGGTGACGGGGCCCACGAACCGGAGGTTCGGAAAATTTTCAGCGGTGAGCGCGCCGAGCCCGAAGAGCACGATGGCGGTGGAGGAAAGGCCGCCGAAATACCCGAGGCCCCACGCGTACCCGGAGATCCTGCCCAGGTCTTCCGGCGGCCCCAGGTCGGGGAGGAAGCTGGATACGAAGGACTCGCTGTAGCAGAACCCGATGTTTGACAGGATGACCAGGAGCATGGCGGGAAGTATGTCGCCCGGCGACACGAAATAGAGCGCCGACACGGCCAGCACGGTCAGCAGGTAGCTCGCGAACAGGAATTTTTTCTTTGCCGCGGCGAAGTCCGCGATCGCGCCGAACAGCGGCGCGGTCAGGAGCACCACCAGGTAGCTTGCCGAGAGCGCGACGCTCCAGAGAAGGTTGCCCAGGCGGAATTCGGGCGCGTCACCCACGATTATTTTCGGGAATATGACGCAGAAGACGACTGTTATGATGACGGTGGTGTAGGCCGAATTCGCGAAGTCGAACATCGCCCACCCGAATATCTCTTTCCCCGATGCCCTGGTCCCGGTTGCCATATGCTTCCCCCGTTGTTAAGTGTCCCGCCCGGACGAGGCCGGTCGGGCTACGTGTCGATGATCCGCTCGTCAACGCACGCGGTCTTTTCATGGAAGACCCAGGCCATCTCTGCCCCGATAATGAAGAGGAAACAGGTGTACCATATCCATATCATGAGGATGACGATGGTGTTGAGTGATCCGAAGATCGAGGTGTAGTCGTTGATTTCCTTTATATAGTATGAGAAGAGGGACTTGACCACCTCGTAGCTGAACGAGGCAAAGAGGGCCCCCTTGAAGAGCGACAGGTTGCCGAGCTTTTTCGGCGGTACGAACCGGTAGATCGTGAAGATCAGCAGCGTATTCATGAACATCGTGGTGACCGCGGAGAGGAGAAGGGGGATGCTCTCGATGATCGAGAGAAGGTCGTTCAGGACCCCTACCTCGTTCAGGTTCGCTTCGAGGAAAAGGGCCAGGCCGGCGTTCTTGAGGAGCGCGATGAAGTTCGAAAAGACGGTCACGACGAGGATGAAGAACGCCATGCCAAGGATGATGATGAAGTGGCGGATCTTGGCCCTCCAGTACACCCGGCACTCGTTGATCCGGAAGGCCTTTTCCAGGCCCCGCTCGATTATATCGAAGACGAAGCTCCCCCACCAGAACAGGAAGGGGACCCAGATGAAGGCCAGGTAGCGCTTGTTGTATATTATTTTTTCAATCACGGCGATGAATTTCCCGATGTCGATGGAGGGGAGCTGGCTTTTGAGCTGGGAGATGTAAAATGCCGCCATGTCGTCCGACTTGAAGAAGAAGCTCATCGTCGCGATCAGGACCAGTGAGAGCGGGATGAAGGAGATCAGCAGAAAGAACGCAAGAGAGCAGGTGGAGAGCTCCCCGTCATGCTCGCCGAAATTTTTCATGACGCAGCGCAGGTCGGTGACGACAAAGTCCTTCACCGCCCGCAGGGGCCTGAGCACCAGGATTTTAATTTTATAGAGCAGGTCTTTTATTCTCATGCGCCGTCTTGCCTCGCGCGTTTTACACTACGATGCTGCCCGGAAATAATGCGCGGCCCGATCTTCCAATTCCGCGGGGAGGGGTGTCTCTCCGCCCCCACCGGGATTAGATCATGGCCGCGACCGGATTTCAATAAAAAAATTTGTATTTATTCGTCCCTGCCGCCCAGGAGCCCCGCCCGTATCAGGAAATAGAGAAGTGTCATGATCGAGGAAGCTGCGGCGGCCACGTAGGTCATTGCCGCGGCGGAGAGGACCTTGCCCACGCCCTTCAGCTCCGTTTCGGAGATAATGCCGTAGGAGGAGAGCATTGCCCTGGCGCGGGTGGACGCGTTGAACTCGACCGGGAGGGTCACCAGCTGGAAGAACACGACAACGCTGAAGAGCACGATGCCGACCTTGACCAGGCCCATCGCCCCGAAGATGAAGCCGGCGATGATGATGATCCATGACAGGCTGGACCCGATGTTCGCCACCGGGACCATGGTGTTTCTCAATACCAGGGGACCGTACGCCTTCGCGTGCTGCACTGCGTGGCCCGTCTCGTGCGCCGCAACGCCGATGGCGGAGATGGAATTGCTCCGGTATACCTCGGGCGAGAGCCGCACGACTTTTTTCATCGGGTCGTAATGGTCAGAGAGGAAGCCCCCCGTTTCGGTCACGGTGACATTCGTAAGGCCGTTGTGCCGGAGTATCTGGACGGCGACCTCCGCTCCCGTCAGTCCTGACGCGGACATCACTTTCGAATATTTCTTGAATGTGCTCTTGACCTTGATGGACGCGTAAATTGAAAGGATCAATACCGGTGCCATCATCATCCAGTAGAGCGGATCTATACCGTAAAACATTGTAATCCTCCATTCGCAATCAGTATGGGCGCGGCGCCTGACGCCGGTGTGGCCGCGAGCCGTCCCGTACTATTTGGACAGCGTTTAAATATATATTGTTACAGCCATATTTGTCAATTTAATAAATATCCGGCCCCGTCGCCGGCCTGTCCACGGGCGGCGCGGCCAATAAGATTTGACAATAATATACTCGGATACTATCTTTGCTGTATGTTGACCGCACCCGTCAAAGCAATCATTGCCGCATCCGTCATCTTCCTTTCGGCCCTGGCGCCGGCGCCCTGGAACGGCCCCGCGTCGGCAGCGGAGCTGAAGCGCGCGAAGACGATGGACGGGGCGCCCCGGGACGGTGACGCCGCTGACTGGTCGCGTTACAGCTGGGGCCTTTATTACAGGAACCTGGCCATGCAGGAGCGGAAAGGCCCATCGCGCGAGGCACTTTTAAAGAAGGCGCTCCGCTCTTTCCAGGACGCGACCGCCTCCGGCGTCTCGCTGGACAGGGTGTACTTTCAGATCTCGGACTGCTATTTTTTCATGAATGATTACGCGCCGTCCCTGGAGTACGCCCGGAAGAGCATCGCCATCGACAAGGGAAACATGCGGGTCTACAACAGGATTTTCAACATCTACCTGAAGCAAAAAAAATACGATGCCGCGGCCGGTATCCTGGAAGAGTACCTGAAGGTGAAGCCGGAATCGGTGCAGGTGCGCTATATCCTCGCCGAGCATTATTACAACAACATGCGCGACGCGGACCGGGCGTCCGCGGCGTTTAAAAGCGTCATCGACATGTCCAACCGGGTGCCGGTCGAAGACTATTACCGGGAACGCTCGCTGGTGAGCCTGGCGAACATCGCCTACCGGAAGGGGGAGCTGTCGCAGGCCGTGGCGATGTACCGCGAGGCGCTCGAGATCAACAGGGAGAACCCGGACGCAATCTATTATCTCGCCCTGACGTATCTGGAAATGTACGACCTCTCCAACGCCGAGCGCTGCGCGCTGGAATTTCTCGAGAAGCGGCCCGGCGACCCGGTCATCAACTCGGTCCTCGGAAGGGTCTATTACCTCCGCGGCGACCATCGGGCGGTCGCCCACCTGGGACGGGCGAAGAACAACGCGTCCTTGAGCGGCATCCTGGCCCGGGGCCTCTACTGCGAGCTTTTAAAGAAGGACGACATGGCGGAGAAGTTCCTCGCGGGCATCATGAAGGCGGCCCCCAGGACCATCTCGATCCACCTGGCGATGGCGCGGATCAACGCGAGAAAGGGCGACACGGGCGCGGCCTTCAGCGAATATGTCGCGACCGGCGTGCTGATGTTTAACAGCGCGTTGTACGATGAATCGATACGCTGTTTCAACGAAGCGGGCAGGCTCAACCCGTCGGTGCCGGGTGTCTTCTACTACCTGGGGAAGGCCTACGAGGAGAAGCGCCTGTACGCCCTTGCCCTGTACAACTACCTCGGGGCGAACGCCCTCCAGCCCGATATCGACCTGATGCTCCATATCGGCTACCTGTACGGCGCTGCCAGTGACTATGAAAGCGCGATGCGCTATTTCAACCGGGCCTCCGCCAGAGAGCCCGCCAATTCGCGGCCCCACTTCTTCAAGGGGCTCCTCTCTATCTGGCGGGAGGACTACCCCACGGCGGAACGGCATATCCGCCGCGCGATCACCCTCGAGGACACGAGCGAGACCTATTATTTTTACATGGCCATCGTCATGGAAAAGCTGTCCAAGCTTGACCTGGCGATAGATTCGCTCGAGAAGGCGATCAAGCACAACCCCGGGAGCGCGCGCGCCTATAACTACCTCGGGTACCTTTACGCCGACAACAACATGAAGATAGACGTCTCGCTGGGATTGATACGCAAGGCGCTCGAGCTTGAGCCGGCGAACGGGGCGTACACGGATTCCCTGGGATGGGCCTATTTCCGCAAGGGCGATTACAAGCTGGCGCTTGAAACGCTCCTCGAGGCCGAGGACCTTCTGCTGAAGGCCAACACGCCCGACCCTGCGGTCTATGACCATATCGGCGACACCTACCAGAGATTGGGAAAAATTGAGGACGCGCTCAGGTACTGGCGCAAGTCCAATGACATGAAGAAGAGCGGCACGCTCGACGGCAAGATAAAACAATACCAGGAGAGGCAGTAGGCGCCCATGCGAGTGTTGGTCCCTTTGTTGATAGTCCTTGCCGCGTCGGCCGTCGGCTGCGGCACCGCGCCCCTCCGCGACGATGAGGCGCTCGCCGACCGCTACCACGCGTGCGGTAAGGACGGCATACGCGACATGCTCGGCGCCATCAGCGAGATCAACCGGAATTCCCCGGATTTCTGTACCGCCGATTTCTCCATCAACGGCAGCAGGGCGGAACAGCGGTACCGGCTGCTCGGCCGTCTCCAGTTCGATAAGCGGCAGGAGCTGCTGTACGTGGCATTCATCGACTTTATTTTCAGGAGCCCCCTGACGACCCTTTTCCGTGAAGGCGACACCATACGCATCTATTATCCCGCGGACAGGAAGATGTATGTGGACAGCGTGAAAAAAATCGACCTGGCGAATTACGGCGGCATTGCCGTTGATTTTAACCTTCTCTCCGGCCTGATTGCCGGGACCGTGCCGGTGATCCCGGGTTACTCGGTGCGGCAGGGCCTCACTGCAAATGACCGGAAGGGGTCGATGCTGATACTCGAGAATCCGCGCTTTTATCAGACAATATCCTTTAAAGAGAACGACCCTGACAGGATCAAGCTCGTCGCGAAGAAGACCGGGGAAAAGTTCGAGGTGTACCTGTCCCGCCCGGTCACCCGTGGCGCCAGCAGGCTCTTCTCAAGCATCGCCATCGTGGGGCATAATTCCCGCCTCAGGCTCGATATACATTTCAGCGGTGTCGTGCTGAATGACCCGGTGAAGGTAAAGACATACCGTGACTCGCAGTTTCCGCGCGATCTGAAGATAATCCAGATGTGAACTGGTTTCATTGTCACATGCCAGCCGCGTGCCCCCGCTCATAATTTAACAGTTGTACAAAAATAATCATTGACATATTTTTGTATATGCCGATTATTATTGGCAATATTTTTATGTCTCATAAAAGGCATACTCCCCGGGGGATCATTGGTCGTGAACAGGATGGATTATGTGAAGCTGGAACATGACGGGGACGACCTGCGCATGGTTATGCTTAAGAACGAACTTGTCTTCAATTCAACATCCTTCATACTGGGCTTCCTGGAAAAAACAATACACGCAAGCGGCGCGCGGCGCGTCATAATCGACCTTTCCAACGTCAGCCACATTGATTCATCCGCGGTGGGGATGTTTATCTCGCTGAAGACCGGGATGCAAAAGACGGGCAAAGAGCTCTATATTGACGGCGTGTGCGAAAACGTTCTGCGGATCATGACCTTCCTCGATATAACGGGGTTTCTGAACCTGAACGCGGCATGATGCGGAAGGCGCGCGCCGGATGAAAAAACCCGCCTGCGGACGCAGGGCGGGTTTTTTTTGTCATGATCATTCTGTCCGTGCCTTACCCGCAGCGGGAGAAGCCGCACGATCGGCAGACGGAGCACCCGGATTCGAATTCGAGCGGCCCGCCGCAATCGGGGCACACGCCCACCATGACCGTATCGCGCCCCTTGCCGTTGGTCTCGGCGATGTTCTTCGCCGCCTCCTGTATGCTCTCGTTGATCCGCTCCTGGCCGGCGGCGGCGCCTGAATGCCGCTCGAGCGCCTTGGCGATGGCGTCGGCGCAGGAATAGATCCGGCCGCCCTTTTCCCAGGCCTGGTTGGGACAGCGGACGCCCTTGATCTGCTTGACGATCTGGTCGCGGTCAAGGCCGCTCCGCAGCGCCAGGGAGATGAGGCGGCTTACCGCCTCGGTCTGGCTGGCGGCGCAGCCGCCGCCCTTGCCCATGGCCGCGAAGACCTCGAAGAGCCCCTGCTCGTCCTCGTTGATGGTGACATAGAGGGAGCCGCACCCGGTGGCCATCTTGCGCGTGGCGCCCCAGGTGATCTCGCCCCGCGGGCGTGGCGAGATGTGCGGCCGCTCGCCTGAAGGCGCGGCGGCGCCCGCCTCCGCCTGCTTCGCTTCCGCCTTTTTCCCGGTATCGAGCACCTGGTTTTCGCGCGACTGGTCGCGGTACACGGTCACGCCCTTGCACCCGAGCCGGTACGCCGAGAGGTACACCTGCTCGATCTCCTCCATGGTGGCGGTGCTCTTGAAGTTGACGGTCTTGGAAACGGCGTTGTCCACGTATTTCTGGAACGCGGCCTGGATGCTGATATGGGCCATCCGGCGATATGTCATGGGCGCTCACGAAGACCCGCCGCGCCTCCTCCGGGATGCCGTCGATGCCGGCCGCGGAACCGTGCTCGGCGATGCGCGCCATGATCTCATCGTCGTAGAAGCCCCCCTCGCGGGCGATCTCCTCGAACAGCGGGTTCACCTCGACCAGGATGTTGTTGTCCATCACGTTGCGCACGTAGGCCAGGGCGTAGATCGGCTCGATGCCGCTCGATGTCCCGGCGATGATGCTGATCGTGCCGGTGGGCGCGATGGTCGTGGTCGTGGCGTTGCGCAGCGGCGCCGCGCCCCGGTCGGCATAGGCCGAGCGGGCGAAATTGGGGAAGGGCCCGCGTTCCTTCGCGATCTCCTCCGAGGCGCGCTTTGATTCCTCCTGTATGGCGGACATGATTTTTTCCGCGGTCGCCACCGCCTCCGTCGGAATTGTAGGGGATGCCGAGGCGTATGAGTACGTCCGCGAAGCCCATGATGCCGAGGCCGATCTTCCGGTTGGCCATGGTGTTTTCCTTTATCTCGTCCAGGGGATAGCGGTTCAGGTCGATGATGTTGTCAAGGAAGCGGACCGCGAGCCTCGTGATGGCCCCGAGCTTTTCGTAATCGACCGCGTATCCTTTCCGTTCCTTCCTGATTATTTTATTCAGGTTGATCGAGCCGAGATTGCACGATTCGAACGGGAGCAGGGGCTGCTCGCCGCAGGGGTTGGTGCTCTCTATCATGCCGATCTTTTTCAGGGGGTTCGCCGCGTTGATCCGGTCAATGAAGACGATGCCCGGCTCGCCGCTCTCCCACGCCTTGCGCACGATGAGGTCGAAGACCTCCGCGGCCTTCAGTCTTTTTCACGACCTTTTTCGAGTTCGGGTTGATCAGCGGGTACTCGGCGTCCGATTCGAGGGCTTCCATGAATTCGTCGGTGAGCGCCACCGAGATGTTGAAGTTGGTGAGCGCGTTCTTGTCTTCCTTCGCCCTGATGAACCCGATGATGTCGGGATGGTCCACCGAGAGTATCGCCATGTTGGCGCCGCGCCGCGTCCCGCCCTGCTTGACGGTCTCCGTGGCGGCGTTGAAGATGTTCATGAAGGAGACGGGCCCGCTCGAAACGCCCGCGGTGGACTTGACGATATCGTCCTTGGGCCGGAGCCGGGAGAAGGAAAAGCCGGTGCCGCCGCCGCTCTTGTGGATGAGCGCCATGTTCTTTACCGCGTCGAAGATCTTGTCCATGGAGTCCTCGACGGGAAGCACGAAGCATGCCGAGAGCTGGCCCAGGGGCCTGCCGGCGTTCATGAGCGTGGGCGTATTGGGGAGGAACTGGAGGTCGGCCATCATCTCGTAAAACGCGGTCGCGGTCCGGCCCGCTTCCGCAGCGCTCTTCCCGTATTGCAGGTCGGCGGAAGCGACGAATTTCGCGACGCGCTGAAACAGCGCCGTGGGCGTTTCTATGACCGCGCCCCGGTCGTCCTTTGCCAGGTAGCGCTTTTCAAGCACGATGTTCGCGTTCTGCGACAGCTCCGGCTCTTTTTTCGACGAAATGATGATATCGGTCCACTCCATGTCTGTAACCCGTGTATGATAAATATAGATGTGACGGACGGCGGCGCGTACTGCAGAGCGGCCGCAGGCAGTTTCCTGAGGTTCCCTGGAAAATATACTATTCTTTAACTTCATCATCAATGATATTGTCAACAAATATTTTTATTATGTCGTATTTAAACAGGGCGGTCCGGGTTTTTGTTGATAATCGTGCCGGCCTGTGCTACCTTGACCAGTACGGAATGGGATGAAGTCAAGAGTCCCGCCGGTCTGGAGATGATGCACATGGCTGATCGAATAGTCATCATGAAAAAGCCTAACGCTGCCCATCCGGGGTAATGAAATGAAAAAAGAGACCATGAAAAAAAAACCGGCACAGGGCCGCGGACCGTCCGCGACGAATGCCGCGGCATCGAAAAAACCGAAAAAGCCCGCCGGCCTGAAGGAGATACCTCTGCTTGAGCGTGAGATTAAAGACCTGAAGGCCGAGTTGAAGAGAAAGGACCGGGAGCTGAAAAAGGCACGGGACCGGCACGCGGATGATGCCTGGAGCGATGTGGCTTCCGGGTTCAAGACGATCGTCGAGGGGTCACCGATCCCGCAGCTCATAATCGGCCGTGACCACCGGGTCCTTTCCTGGAACAGGGCGCTGGAATCGATCAGCGGGGTCAAGGCGGAGGAGGTCATCGGCACGAAAACCCAGTGGCAGGCCTTTTATCATAAAAAAAGGCCGATACTGGCGGACCTGCTGATCGATGGCGATTTTAAACGCCTGCGGCAATGGTACGGCGATAAATGCAAAAAATCAAAATACGTGGCTGATGCGTATGAGGGGATGGACTACTTCTCCGGAAAAGACAGGAATGGAATATGGCTCTTCTTTACCGCGGTGCTGCTCAAAGACGGCAACGGTGCGGTCATCGGCGCGCTTGAGACGCTTGAAGACGTCACGGAGCGGATGCGGGTGCAGGAGGCGCTGCATAAAAGCGAAGAGCGGTTCAGGGAGATAGCCGAAAGCACGGAGGAGTGGATTTGGGAAATGGACGCCAGCGGGCTGTATACATACTCCAATTCCGTTGTAAAAGATATTATCGGCTACAAACCAGAGGAGATTGTCGGGAAGAAATATTTTTATGATTTTTTTGTCCCGCACTCCAGGGAGGAAGTCAGGAAGGAGGTCTTGCATGCATTTGCCTTAAAGAAGCCGTTTAAAAAATATATCAACCACAACGTGCATAAAAACGGCAGCACTATCGTGCTGGAAACAACCGCTATTCCGATCCTGAATGAATCGGGAAGGCTCCTGGGCTACCGGGGGGCGGACACCAATATCACGGAACGCGTGAGGGCCGAAGAAGCGCTCAGGAAAAGCGAATTGCAATTCCGCCAGCTGGTGGAAAATGCCGGGGAAATGATCATCGTCGCACAGGGAGAGTTGTTTACCTACGTGAATCCGATGACGTGCGCGGTCACCGGTTTTTCAGAGCAGGAGCTCCTCGCGCGGCCTTTTATGGAGTTTATCCACCCCGAAGACAGGGGCCTCGTGGCCGAAAGGTACCGAAAACGGATGGCGGGGGAGGAGATCCCGCCTTTTTACGAATTAAGAATGATGCATAAAGACGGCGGGTTCCGGTGGGTCGAGCTCTCCGCTGTCAGGATCGAATGGAACGGGTCCGACGCCACGCTCTGAATTTTTTAAAAGATATCACCGAGCGCAAAACGGCGGAAGATGCCCTCAGGAAAAGCGAGTCGCATTACCGCCTCCTCGCGGAGAACATGGATGACGTGATATTCGTGCTGGGCAGGGACCTGCATTTTTCATATATAAGCCCCTCCATACGCAAGCTCAGGGGCTATGAACCGCATGAGCTTATCCACCTGATGCCCGCGGACATGGTCACCCCTGAATCATTGGTGTCCCTGCGCCAGGCGTTCCGGCAGGGACTCGCCAGCATCGAGAGCGGGAGGGACACTACCATAAAAGTGGAGATCGAGCAGCCGCATAAAGACGGCTCCACGGTTTGGATCGAGATAGTGATCAACCCCCTGCGGGACGACAGGGGGGTGCATGTCGGGTTTGTCGGGGTGGGGCGTGACATCTCCGAGCGGAGGCGCTTGAACCAGGTGCTCCGGGAGAGCGAGGAGCGGTACCGGCTGCTGGTGGAGAACGCCGGAGAGATCATCGCGGTCGCGCAGGAGGGCGTGCTCAAGTATGTTAACCCCAAAACAACCGCGGTCACCGGGTTTTCGGCTGAAGAGCTCTGTTCGCGCCCCATGATCGATTTTATCCACCCCGATGACAGGGCCATGGTGGCGGAGCGCTACCAGCGGCGCCAGGCGTCGATTGACTCCCCCGCGGTATATGAATTCCGCGTATTGCATAAGGACGGCGGGTTCCGGTGGGTCGAGATCAATGCGGTCGGCTTCACCTGGGAGGGCTCCTTCGCGACGCTTAACTTTTTCAAGGACATAACCGCACGGAGGCGGATAGAGGACGCGCTTCATGAGAGCGAGCGCAGGTACCGCGAGCTGGTTGAAAACGCGAACAGCATCATCCTCAGGGTGGACCCGGAGGGCACGGTCTTGTTTTTCAATGAATTTGCCCAGGATTTTTTCGGGTTCAGCAGCGGTGAAATAGTGGGCAAGAACCTGGTCGGGACCATAATCCCGCCGGTTGATTCGATGGGAAAAGACCTGACGGGCATGGTCAGGAAGGTCATAGCGGACCCTGAAAAGTACAAGAGCTACGAAAACGAAAACATGAAGCGTAACGGCGAGCGCGTGTGGGTTGCATGGACCAACAAGCTTGTCCGGGACGCGACGGGGGCCATACAGGAGATATTGACCGTCGGCAATGACATCACGTGGCTGAAAAAGGCGGAGGAAGAGCTTCTCCGGAGCGAGATAAAATACCGCGAGCTTGCGGATTTTCTCCCTGAGCTCCTGTTTGAGCTGGACCTCGACGGGAATGTAACCTATGTCAACAGGGTTGCCTATTCCGTGTATGGCTATTCGCCGGAAGATATAATCAAACCGATTAATTTTGTCGAAGTTGTCGCGCCGGCGGACCGGGACCGCTGCATGGAAAATTTCAGGAGCGTGCTCACCGGCAAGTGGATCACGGGTACTGAATATACGCTGCTCAGGAAAGACGGGACCATGCTCCAGGTGATCATCCATGGCCGCGCGATCATCCATGACGGGACCATAACCGGCGCGCGGGGGATCGTCATCGACATCAGCGACAGGAAAAAGGCCGAAGACGCGCTCAAGGAGAGCGAGGAGAAGTTCCGGCGCCTGTTCGAGGATTCGGGGACCGCGCAGTTCCTCTTTGACGGCGACCGGATAGTTGACTGCAACATCGAGGGGGTGAGCATTCTCGGGTGCATTGAGAAGGGCCAGGTCGTCAACATGAATTTTTATGACTTCACCCCCGAATTCCAGCCGGACGGGGCGTCCTCGGTTGACAGGAGGAAGGGCTACACGGAGCTCGCCCTCCGGCAGCGGAGCGTCACGTATGAGTGGCAGCTCCGCAGGCCCGACGGGAGCCTGTTCAATTCGGAAGTGGTCATGACCGCGATACCGATGACCGGCAGGGAGATCGTTCATACGAGCATACGGGACATCACGGAGCGGAAGCGGCTCCAGAACGAGATAATAAGCATCATAGACGTCGAGCAGCAGCGGCTCGGCCGGGACCTCCACGACGGGCTCGGACAGGACCTCACCGGCATCGCGTTCATGTGCACCACCCTCGCAAAGAAGCTCAGGGAGTCGGGACTGCCCGAAACGGCGCTGTCGGACGAGATCACCGGCGAGGTATACCGCATCATCACCAGGGTGCGCATGCTGTCGCGCGAACTCTACCCGCCCAATCTTGTCGAAAACGAGATATCCTATACGCTGGAGCAGTTCGCGGCGAACATCAGCTCCATCTTCGGCATCCAGTGCACCTATCGCCAGGACCCCGACATCGTGATAGCGGACATCATGATATCGACCCAGCTCTATTATATCGCCCGGGAGGCGGTGAACAACGCCGTAAAGCACGGCCATGCCGGGCGAATAAAATTACATTTGACACACAAGAAAAATGACGTCATGCTTGTCATAGAAGATGACGGCGCCGGCCGGCCTGATACGTTCGACAGCCATAAGGGCCTCGGGCTGAGGATCATGGCGTACCGGATGGCCACCATCAACGGCACCTTCGCCATCCAGGGCAACGTGGGCGGGGGGGTACGCATAGTGTGCACGTTCCCTGTCTATAAGCTGTTGAAAAAAGATTGAGAGCCATGGCGGGAGCATTAATCAATAAAGACATCAAGCGCATCCTGATCGTTGACGACCATCCCCTCATCTGCAGGGGGCTTACCCAGATGATCAACAACGAGAAGGACCTCGAAGTGTGCGGCGAGGCAAATGACATCAATTCGGCGATGCAGCAGGTTGCCGACCTGGGCCCTGACGCGGTCATGGTCGATCTGTCCCTGAAGTCCTCGAGCGGCATTGACCTTATCAAGGCCATAAAGGCGCGGTATCCCGATCTCCCCGCGCTTGTTTACTCCATGCACGATGAATCCGTTTTCGCCGAGCGCGTGCTCAGGGCGGGCGCCAAGGGGTATGTCATGAAGGACCAGCCCCCCGAAGTGCTGCTGAAGGCGCTGCGGAAGGTCCTGACCGGCAACATCTATTTCAGCGACGCGATGACGACGAAACTCCTCGACCGGCTGACCGCGGCCGGGAATGAGGCCCTCCGGAACCCGGTTGCCGGCCTCACCGACCGCGAGCTGGAGATATTCAGTCTCATGGGCCAGGAGCTGACAGCCCGGCAGATCGCGGCCAGGCTCAACATCAGCATCAAGACCGTTGAAGCGCACCGGGACCATATAAAAAGCAAGATGGGCGTGCAGAACTCCTCCGATCTGTCCCGCCACGCGAAAGAATGGCTGCAAGGGAACAAATAGCTGACGGCATACCTCCTGTTTCACGTTTAATTCTCAAAAAAATCAACTATTGCGACGCATGGGTATTTTAGGGGAATTCCCCTACGATCCCCCTTTTTTTATAGGTGATTTCCTACGCCCGGCCGAGGGCGTACCCCGGTAAGGTATTCTCAATGTCCTACATGGAAATCAGGCGCTGTACGGATTGTGTATTCAGTCCCCACCCGTTATATTACAGGTACATCGACCAGGGTAACGTACTCCCGTTCGTATCATCCGGTGGATATTCAGCCGCACTCGGGCACAGGAGGAACATTAATCATTCGATGTATGCCTTTGCAGAGAATGGTTTACGTTTACAATATGAAGGTGATTATCGTGGAAGACTCTCTTATCGTCCAGGGAATTCTGACCCATGAGCTCGGGCAGATTCATGGCGTTGAATTGTGCGGCATTGCCGATGAGCCGGCAAAGGCCCTGAGTTTAATAGATGAGAAGAAGCCGGACCTGGTTATCCTTGATATTGCCCTCCAAAACGGAAACGGGTTCGAGGTGCTGAAGAAGATAAAAAACGCGGGATCGAATATAACAGTGATGGTGCTCACCAACTATCCGTTCTGGTACTACAGGATAATAAGCACCGATCTGGGGGCCGAGCTGTTTTTTGACAAGTCGATAGAGCTGGACAAAGCGATACAGGCCGTCCGTTCGATGGCCTCGTAGTGTTATGTGCTAGAATTTTATTAACTTTCGGAGGTTTTGCATGAAAAGTAATAAGTTTAAGAGTCTGAAGATAGTCCTGTCCGCGTTTGTTGTCTCAATCGTGATAGTTCTATCATTTGTCCTGGTGATAATATCCTATACCGCGTCATACAACGCTGTTGAAAATTCATACCTGAACCAGCTGACGAACTTCAACAAGGATATCGAGTCGCAGTTGGTGAATTTCTATCAGCAGCAGGTCAATGTCGCGAAATTCCTTGCCGGCGATACTGTTGTCGTTACCGCTGCGAGAACGGGAAACTACGGCATCGCGAGGGAGTTCCTCGCGAATTATTTCAGGTCTTCGGGGCTTCTCGAAAACATCTTCATATCCACGGCGGATAAAAATACCGCCATCATGGTTGACGGCGTCGGCGGGAAGACGATAGGGCTCCGCTGGGCGGGCAAGGGATTTGAAGACAATCTTAACAACACGCTCGCCGGGAAGCCCCATGTCGGTGACCCGTATAAATCCCCCGCAACCGGGCTCCCCGTCATCCTCATCACCGTGCCGATCATGGACGGCGCCAGGGTCGTGGGGATTTTCGGCTACCCGCTGAATATCGGCATGTTTTCGAATAATATCGTGAAGGGAATCAAGATCGGGAAGACCGGCTATCCGTACATGTGCGATAAAAACGGCATGACCTTTGCCCATCCGGACGAAGAGAATATTTTCAAGCTTAATGTTGCGAAATACGAATGGGGAAAAGAGATGCTCAATTCGGAAAGCGGCACGGTGGTCAGGTACGAGTGGGAAGGAAAAGGCAAGATCCAGACCTTCGTGAAGAACAAGGAATACAATTTCATCTCCGCCGCCACGATCTATGTCTCGGACATCAATGAAGACGCCCGCGCGATGGCCACCATCATGATCATCTGCGGCCTGGCGGGCATCGGCATCGTCGGCGGGGCCATCTATTTTGTCATCGCCAGAAGGCTCAAGCCCCTCGACGAATGCAAGAGCGTGATGGAGGAGATGGCGCAGGGCAACCTGGCGAAGCGGTATGACGGGAAGATCACCGGTGATGAGATCGGCGACATAGCCCAGGCCATGAACAATTCCCTGAACCAGTTCGAGCACCTTGTGTCCGAGATCATCGTGGCGGTGCAGAACCTGTCGCAGGCGGTCCAGGAGATAGCGAGCGGCAACGAGAACCTGTCGCAGCGGACGTCGGAACAGGCCTCGTCCCTCGAGGAGGTCGCGTCCACCATCGAGGAAGCGACCGCGAGCATCAAGCAGAACGCCGACAATTCCCTCGACGCCAAGAAGATGGCGACCGATTCGTACCGGATGGCGGAAGAGGGCGGCAAGATCGTCGGCAATGCGGTCACCGCCATAAACGAGGTGAACGTCTTCAGCAGGAAGATCGGCGACATCATATCGGTCATCAACGAGATCGCCTTCCAGACCAACCTGCTGGCCCTCAACGCGGCCGTGGAAGCGGCCCGCGCCGGGGAGCAGGGCCGCGGTTTCGCGGTGGTCGCCGGCGAGGTCCGCAACCTCGCGCAGCGCGCCGGGAGCTCGGCGAAGGAGATCAGCCAGCTCATCCAGGATTCGCTTGAGAAGGTCTCGATAAGCACCGAGTTCGCCAACAAGAGCGGCGAGGCCCTGAACAAGATCATATCGTCGGTCAGGTCGGTTGACCAGCTGATTACCGAGATCTCAGCCGCCAGCGACGAGCAGAAGCGGGGCGTTGACCAGATCAACATAGCGGTGGCGGAGCTCGATACCATGACGCAGCAGAATGCGGCGCTGGTCGAGGAGACCGCGTCCGCCAGCGAGGAGATGTCCAACCAGTCCCAGGAGCTCATCGTCATGATGGAAAAATTCAGGATACGCGACGAGGTGCAGAACGAAGTGTACGGCAAGAAGCGCAAAGAGCTGCACCTGCACATGGACGTGAACGGGAAGAAGGCGGCGAAGAAGGACGATGGCAACGGCAACGGCAGAAAGCACGCGCCGTCCGATCCGGCGATACAGGCGAAGAACAGCACCATCAAGGACATCCTGACCCAGGAAGGATTTGAGGAGTTTTAGGCAATGCGGCCCGTCATGCTGACAATGACACTGCGAGGGAGACAGTCATGAGCGATATCGTAATAAAAGAAGTATTTCTGAACGAAGCGCGCGAGATCCTGTCGCATGTCGAGTCCGACCTCGTGGTTTTCGAGGCCGGCAGCGACCCGGAAATCCTGAACCGCATCTTCAGATATGCCCATACGCTGAAGGGGAGCTCGTCGATGGCCGGGTATGAACAGGTGAGCGAGCTGATGCACGGCCTCGAAACCATCCTTGACCGGCTGCGGTCGGGGGTGCTGGAAATCGACGACCGGCTGATAGACATTCTCCTCGAGTGCTTTGACTGGGTGAAGCTCGCGTTGTTCGGCGGCGGGGACGAGGAGGCGGACGGGATAAAGCGCAATTTGATCGAGCGTATGGGGGCCTACTCGGCTGAAAAGGCCGGGGAGATCCGGGAGGACGCCCGCCCCGAGCAGGCGGAGGATTTCGGGTACCGGTATTTCAGGGCGCGGGCGAAGTTCCGCGATACCATCTTTGAAAGCGGCATCGATCCCCTCTCCATCATCGAGGATTTCGTTTCGCTGGGAAACGTGGTGGAGATGGCTGTCGATGATACGGCCCTGCCGGCGCTCGCCGCGCTCGATCCCGAAAAGTGCTACCTCGGCTGGGACATAACGATAAAGGCCCCCTGCCGGCTGGAACAGGCGGAAGAGGTGTTCCTGTTCGTCAGGGATGACAATGAAATCATCCTGGAGGACGTGACCGCGCGGTTTGTTGAAGACCCGTGCGGCGAAAAGTACCTCGAGGAGAAGAGGATCGGCGAGTTGCTGGTGCGCAGGGGGATACTCACGAGGAAGGAGCTCGACGACGTTCTGGGCGACCAGGAGCTTAATAACAGGAAAATCGGCGATATCATCGTCGGGAAGGGGTATGCCACGCACAAGGACATCCAGTTCGCCCTCGGGGAGCAGGAGCGGATACGGACCAGGATCGAGACCGGGACGGTGCGGGTGGACACGAAGAAGCTTGACAGCCTCATGAACCTGCTCGGTGAGATCGTGATCGGGCAGTCGGCCATCGCGCGGGTCGCGGACGAGCTGCCCGAGGAACAGGGGTTCATGCTGAAGAACGCGCTGTACGGGCTCGACCGGACGACGAGGGAATTCCAGGAACAGATAATGTCGATCAGGATGATCCCGATAGGGTCGACCTTCGAGCAGTTCCGGCGGTTCGTGCGCGACACCGCGCACGATATCGGCAAGGAGATCAAGCTCGAAATCTTCGGAGAGGAGACCGAGCTCGACAAGACGGTCATCGAGAAGATCGGTGATCCGCTGAAGCACATGATCCGCAACGCCGTCGACCACGGTATCGAAGGCCCCGAGGAGCGCGAGCGGAAGGGAAAGGCGCGGGAAGGCCGCGTACGCCTGAACGCGTACCACCAGGAAGGGAGCATCTTCATAGAGGTGACGGATGACGGGACGGGCCTCGACCTGCAGAAGATCCGGGCGAAGGCGGTGTCCCTGGGCCTGGTGAAGGCCGGCGACGAAGTCCCGGATGAACGGCTGGCCTCGTTTATTTTCATGCCCGGCTTCACCACTACGGAGGAAGCGGGCGATCTCTCGGGGCGCGGTGTCGGGATGGACGTGGTGAAGACGAATATCGAGTCGCTCCGGGGCACCGTTGAGATCGATACGGCTGAAAACATCGGCACCACGTTCCGTATCAAGCTGCCGCTGACCCTTGCGATCATCGAGGGAATGCTGGTCCGTTCCGGAGGGAACATCTATATCATACCGCTCCTTTCGATAGTGGAATGCATACAGCCGAAAAAGGAAGACATTGAGATTGTGGAAGCCAGCGGAGAGCTTATCCGCGTGAGGGAGAGCTACGTGCCGCTGGTGCGGCTCTATAATTATTTCGGGATAACGGCCGATTGCGAAAATCCGTGGGAGACGATCGTGGTCATCGTCGAGTCGGGAAAGGAGACGATGGGGATCATGGTCGATGAACTCGTGGGCCAGCAGCAGATCGTGATCAAAAGCCTGAGCGGGCAGGTCACCAAGACCCGCGCGGTATCAGGCGCGGCGATTCTCGGGGACGGGAAGGTGGCGCTGATCCTTGATGTCCACGGGCTCTTCGGCGAGCTGACAAAGTGATGATGGTGAAGAAAGGGTAAGCATCCATGGCGGGAGTGACGGCAGAAATAAGGCTTTCCGATGTCAGACAGACCCTCGGCGATCTGAAGGGGAAGGTGTCGAAAATTTACGAGGACATGGGAAGCTTTATCGTAACAACGACGCGTCACATGGGCGATTTCAGGATGATGATAACGCCCTACGCGAGGTATTTCTATCCCGCGGACAACAACGCCTCCGGCGAGAGTTTCATCGGCGATGTCGTGGAGCCGAGCAGGAAGGACCTTGACTCCGCCATCAACCGGGCCGTGTCGATAATGGCGGGCGACGATGTTGTCAACAGCGACGTCTCGTCCGCGATCGAGGAGGTGCTCGGCCTCAAGAAGAGCGTGGACATGATCCTCGGCCTCATCGACGAGATCGATATCTATTCCGAGAACATGCTGATCATATCGACGAAGTACGGAGACGAGGGGAAGGCCCTCGCGCGCATTTCCAGCGAGATGGGCGCGATGGCCCGGGTGGTGAACGGGATCGGCGCCAGGTTCAGCGAATATCTCGGGAAGCTGGACGCTTCACGGGAGGAGTTCAACGCCGTCCGCGACAGGATCGATGTGATAGGCGAAAACTATCTGACAAAAATGAAGCTGAATATTTCGGTAAAATTCAATGATATGATAGGCGAGCTGCATAGGGTTTCGGAACAGGTGAACGGGATACTCGCAAGCTCAAGTGAGCTTGAAACGTCGATGAAGAGCTTCGTCAACAACATCCAGATGGAGGACGTTATCCGCCAGAAGATGGAAAGGATACTGTTTTACCTTGAGGAGCGCGATGCTGAAGCGGATGACGGGCGCCGGAATGCATCGGATGACTATGGTCCCGCGATCATGTATGTCATCACGGAACAGCTCGCGGACCTCCTTGGCGATGTTGCGGCGCAGGATCAGGAGATCCGCGGATGCTGCGACCGCCTGTCCGGCCTCCTCAACGAGATCCAGGCACGCATTAATCCGGGCGGTGAAATGGCTGATGAAGATCAACAGGACAGGATGGACGCGGTGTATCAGCGGATTGAGGAGATGAAGGACGAGTATATAGGATACATGGAAGAGATCATCACAAGCAAGAGAAAGCTCCTGGGCCTCTCCGGGTCTATCATAGACGTCCTGAATGAATTTGAAATGCTCTTTAACGCCATTTCGGACATCATCCGCCGCTTCGAGGCGCTGAACATGATAACCAGGATCGAGCTGGCGCGCCATACGGTGCTGTCGCGGAAGCTGGGCGGGGCCCTGACTTCCGTCATGACCCTCCCCGACACAATGAAGCGCGTGCTTGAGGAATCGATCTCCATGTACCAGGGCATCAGGAAAAACATGGAGGGGGCGGTCGCGCAGTACGCGGGGAACTTCAAGCTTCAGGAGGAGGTGCTGGCCGGCTGCATCAGCTCAATGAAAAAGGTTTCGGTCAAGCTGTACGAGTCGCAGAAATATTACTGGGACATTTCAAACGAGATAGGGCGCAGCTGCCAGAAGGTGCTTTTGTTCAACAATGAGAACTGCAATACCATCGGGCTGCATGAGGCGGGGGAGTCGCTCCGCGACATCATCGCGGCTGTCCATGCATATAACGAAATCGAATACGGCGATTCCGCGTTTGATGCGACGGCCGAGCTGCAGCGGCTCCGGGAATCGCCGGCCAGCCCCGGGGCGGAATCATTGCTGACGGAGCTGTGCAGGGACCTGGGCTCGGAAAAGTCGAAAGACAGTGTTATAATATTTTAATAGAGGCGAAGGCGAGGGCGGAGCATGAAAACAATCAAGCTTGTCGGTGATGTCGGGGTCAAGATGTCAAGGAGGCTGCATGAAACCGCCCTGTTGACGGTCGAGGCGGGAGCCGATTGCATCGTTGATTTTTCAAAAGCAAACCGGGTCGATTGTTCGGTCGTGCAGGTGCTGCTCGCGTTGCGGCGCGAGTGCGCCCGTAAAGGCGGGAACTGCATGATCAGAAACATGAACGAGGCGACGGCGCGGCTCCTGGCGTACGCGGGAATTCAACAGGGCGGGTAGATGCGGCGGCGCGTACCCCCGCGAAGCGGGTGCGGGTTTTGTTAAACGCTGTCAGTGGCAGCATAGTATTCAGATGAGGTAGGGTGTATGAAGCATATAATGATAATAGACGATTCCCCAACCATACGGACGAGCGTTGAATACGCCCTGATGGGCCTGGGCTATCCCATGGACAATGCGGAGAACGGATCGGATGCCCTTGAAAAGATAAAGGGCATCAAGGGCAAGGGGGACGACGTGGCGCTCTGCATTGTCGATGTGAACATGCCGGTGATGGACGGGATAACCTTCATCGGCGAATTTCGCAAGACCGACAAGTTCACGCCGGTCCTTGTGCTGACGACGGAGAGCGAGGAACAGAAGATACGGGCCGGGAAGGATGCGGGCGCTTCGGGGTGGATCGTCAAACCGTTCAGCAACCAGGACATGGTAAAGGTCGTCCAGCGGTTGATCCGCTAGGGTGACCGCCCGCGGTAAAGGCCGGTTAGAGCTGATGTCATATGTTAACTGATTAATGAACCAAGGAGGAAGAAGATAATGAATACCATGGCGCTGAATGATACAACCGAGAGAAAGAAAGAAGGCCTCCTCCAGGCCGACAGGCAGTTCGTGACCTTTGTAATTGCCGAAGAGAATTACGGGGTCGAAGTGCTGAAGGTCCAGGAAATTATCGGCATGACCGGGATCGTATTTGTGCCAAACAGCCCCGATTTCATGAAGGGCGTCATCAACCTGCGCGGATCGGTCGTGCCCGTTGTCGATATGCGGAAGCGCTTTCACATGGAGGAGCGGCAGTATGACATGTTTACGGTCATCATAATCGTTGAGATAAAAAAGATGCTGGTGGGAATGATCGTTGATTCCGTGTCCGACGTTGTGGGGATACCGGAGGCCGGCATCCACGACACGCCCCATTTTACCGCGAAGATAGACACGCAATTTATCGCCGGGATCGGGCAGATCAACGAAAAGCTCGTCATTCTCCTCGACATCGATGAGATATTTTCCGCCGATGAGATGAAGACGATGGAACAGGACGAAACGGAATAGCGCATGATACGGAGCGAATCAAACAGGTTCGGGAAAACCCTGTACCTCCTTTACCCGGGAGATTATTTCGCAACGTCGGGCCCGAGCCTCCTTGCGACCGTTACCGGCTCCTGCGTGGTGGTGTGCCTGCATGACAGGATCAGGAACATCGGCGGGATGGGGCACTTCATCCTTCCCGGGGCGATGGGCACGGAGGGGATCGTCGCCGACGAGGTGGCCAAGCAGGGCATCGCCTGCATGGAGCAGCTCATGGGGGAGATGGTGAAGCAGGGCAGCACGAGGAAGTCGCTGCGCGCGATCCTGTATGGGGCGGGAGTGTTCGGCAACAACGGGTCAATGGGCGCGACCTCGGGCGGCAATATACGGTTCCTGCATGAATATTTCGGCTACGAAAAAATCGAGGTTCACCGGGAGGACCTGGGCGGCAACCAGCGGAGAAAAATTTTCTTTTGCCCCCAGACCGGGGTCTCGTACAGAAAGTTCCTGAATAACAACCATGATCATTCTGAGTTCATGAAGCTTGAGAACGAGTATATCGCCTACATGTTCACGAGCAAAGAGAAGTACGGCAGGGTAATACTGTTTGATTGAGGTGTGCGGTGATCGCCATATCCGGAATCAGGGCGCTCAATGACGGTGAGTTCAATCTCATCCGCGAGGTCGTCTATAAAGAGAGCGGGATCAATCTTACCGATATGAAAAAGGCCCTTGTGCAGTCCCGGGTCATGAAGCGGCTCCGGGAGCTCAAGATCCCCGATTATGAATCATACTGCGGCTATCTGGCCGACAACTACGATGCGGAGATAGTGAATCTCATCAACTGCATCACCACCAACAAGACCGATTTTTTCAGGGAGCCGAGGCATTTTGACTTCATGAAGGAGACCGCGCTGCCCGAATTCGAGCGCGCCGGCAGGAAGGCCCTCAGGATCTGGAGCGCCGGCTGCTCGAACGGCGCGGAGCCCTATACCATCGCGATCAGCATCCGCGAATATTTCCGGGACAGGATGTTTCCCGATGTCAGGATCCTCGCGACCGATATCGACACCCAGGTGCTGCGCAAGGCGGAAGCGGGCGTCTTCGGCGCGGCGGAACTGGAGAACGTGGATATCGATATCGTGAGGAGGTATTTCAAGAGGGGACGCGGCGATAATGCGGGATTGTTCAAGGTGACGGAAGCGGTGCGCGGCCTGATAACGTTCGGCAGGCTGAACCTTCTCGATGATTGCTACCCGATGAAAAGAACGTTTGATATTATATTCTGCAGAAATGTCATAATCTATTTTGATACGGCGTCGAGGAAGAAGCTGTTCGAAAAGTTTGAAAGGTTCCTGAACGATGACGGGTACCTGATCATGGGCCATTCCGAGACGCTTACCGGACTGACCAACAGGTTCAGCTTTATCGGCAACACGATTTACAGGAAGGTCGTATAGCATGCACATACCGCACAGAAGGCAATTTGACAAGCATATCACGATCATCCAGCCGGGCGAGTACCACGTTTCCGACCAGGACGAGATGATAGGCACCCTGCTCGGGTCATGCGTGGCGGTGTGCCTGCACGACCCGGTACGCCGCATTTCGGGAATGAACCATTTCATGCTCCCGGGAAGGATGGTGAAGAACGATCTTTTCAGCGCGGGGTCGGCCCGGTATGGCGTCAGCGCGATAACCGATCTGCTGGGGATGATGGAGCGGCGGGGCGCTGTCCGCAGGGACCTGGTGGCCAAGATCTTCGGGGGCGGTCACGTCATATACACCGCCCTCGATTCCAGCACTATCCCGATGGACAACGTGCGCCTCGCGCGGGCCCTGATCGAGATGGAAGACATCCCGATTGTTGAAATGAAGGTGGGAGGAGACACCGCCCGCAAGATCCTGATGGACGTAAAAACCGGGAAGGTGTTCATGAAGTATATCCGCCGCGGCGAGAGCCGGGAAAGAGGCCGGTGACCGTGAAAGCGCCGGGGGCCAGGATCGGGGCATGAAAAAAATAAAGGTCCTGGTCATTGACGATTCGGCGGTCGCCCGGAAATTCCTTACGGAAGCGCTCTCTCGCTCGGGGCGGATCGAGGTCATCGCGACCGCGCTCGATCCCATTATCGCCGTGACAAAGATCAAGAAGTACAGCCCTGACGTCATAACGCTGGATTTCGAGATGCCGCGCATGGACGGCCTGACGTTCCTCTCGAAACTCATGATCGCCCGCCCGCTGCCCGTCATCATGGTGAGTTCCTTCACCGAGACGGGCGCGCGCATCACCATGAAGGCCCTGGAGCTGGGCGCCGTTGATTTTATCCTGAAGCCGGCCATCAGCAGCGATGACGCGAAGGTCGATTTTTCCGCCGAGCTGGTCGAAAAGGTGATAGCGGCAAGCCAGGCGAGGCCGCGGGGCCTGCCCGCCGCCGGCCGTATCACCGGGGCCCCCGCCGATACGCTGAAGAAATATTCCGCCGAAGTCATACTCCCCAAAAGGAAGCCGGCGCCCCCGGCGCGGCAGGGCGGCACGGTCATCGCCATGGGGGCGTCCACGGGGGGGACCGAGGCGATCGCGGAAATTTTCAAGGGGCTGCCCGAGGATGTCCCCGGCATCGTTATCGTGCAGCACATGCCGGAAAAATTCACCAGGGCCTTCGCGGACCGGATCAACGGGTTCGCCCGGCCGGCGGTGAAGGAGGCGGAGAACGGCGACCGGCTCTACGCCGGCATGGCGCTCATCGCCCCCGGGAACAGGCACATGCTCCTCAGGTCTGATGCGAGGGGCTACTACGTGGAGATCAATGACGGCCTGCCGGTCAATCGCCACCGGCCGTCCGTGGACGTGCTCTTCCGTTCCGTGGCGCAGGTCGCGGGGCGCAATGCGGTCGGCGTCCTGTTGACGGGGATGGGCTCGGACGGCGCGGCCGGCCTTTTCGAGATGAAGGAGGCCGGATCGAAAACGGTGGCCCAGGACGAGGCGTCATCGGTCGTCTTCGGCATGCCGCGGGAAGCGATAAAAATCGGCGCGGCGGACATGGTCATGAATATCGGTGAGATTGTAAGCTACATTTCAGGCTTTTCCGCCAGGCAGGGGGCCGGTCACCCCGCCGTTGAATAGAGTATTTTCCCCGAATCTGAAAAGCTGTAATCGCCGAGCGGCTCCACGGTCTTCCTGAATTTTTTCGACTGGAGTGTCTCGATGAAGGCCTGGATCCCCTTCTCGAAGAAGGTGTCCTTGCCGAGCACCATGTCGAAGCTCTCCCTGGCCAGGGGCACAAAGGGGATCCCCATGAGCTTTGAGATCGCCACGGAGGAAATCCCCGCGTCCGCCTTGCCGGCAAGGATTGACAGCCCTATCTCGAAGTGGGTGTACACCTCGCTATCATACCCGGTGATCGACGCGGGATCGATGCCGGCTTTTTTCAGGTGGTAATCCAGGAACAGCCGGATGCCCGATCCCTTCTGGCGGTTGATGAACCGTATACCGGACGAAATATCCTGGAGCTTCTTTATTCTTTTTACATGGTCGGGCGCGACAAGGAGCCCGATCTCCCGGTAAAACAGGTGGACCATCGCGACCTTCCGGTCCGCGAAGTGCGACTCGATGTAGGGTATGTTGTATGTCCCTGTTTCGGGGTCAAAAAGATGGCACCAGGCGATATCGGCCCTGGATTCGGACAGGAGGCGGAGGCCCTCGGTGCTCCCCGTATTGCAGGAGAAGATATTGACATTGTCATAATTCTGGCTTATCAGGAGGTCAAGGACCGGGTCGTTGCTCCCCGCCGCCAGGATGCGGCCCGGGTCACGATCGCTTGTCGCGACCGGCTTGAGGCTGCCCCTGGCGTTCTTGTTGATCCATTCGTCGATGATGTTTTTCGGGAACACCCATTTCCCGGTGACCCTGGTGCAGGGCATTTTCCCGGCCTTGATGAGGGCATAGACCTGCTTCTCGTTTATCCCCAGGTACTCCGCCACTTCTTTGGTGCTCATGAATTCTTCAGGCATGGTCAGTCAACCGCGATCATCACGTTCGAGGCCTTGACGACCGCGTACACCTGCTTGCCTTTCTTGAGGCCGAGCGTTTTCGCCGAAGTCTTTGTTATTATGGAAACGATCTCGTTCCCGCCCGGGAGCCCGATGTATACCTCGTTGTTCACCGAGCCCTGGACGATCTTTGTTATCGTTCCCTTGATCACGTTACGGGCGCTGATTTTCATTGCCGCACCTCCTTAATTTAGAGATGTAACAAATATACAAACAACGAGTATTTTTTTCAACTCATAAAATGCGCCATGATAAAACCGTATCCCTGCTCATGCTTCCCGGTCGCGACGCCGCATTGATTCTATGAAATACCAGGTCATTATGACAAGAATGAGCGAAAATGAGGCAAGGATTACCGGGAGGCCCGGGTCTGCAATGGCAAGGAGGTAAAGCTCCTGCGCCGGCTCCCGCGTTCGCTTACCCGACCGGAATGTTTCCGACCTGTTGCAGGTCTCCTTGCTGTCGGCCATCTGCGCGTGCCGGTTTTCATGATTGCCGGGGGTTTTTTTCTTCACCATGTCGAGGTGGAGTCGGTATCCATGATATTTGATGGAATCGAGGTAGGAGAGCCGTATCTCGTCGCCGGCGCCGGCAAGCGGGACCGTGGTCTGCCTGATCCTGTTCGCGAGGAATGATCCTTCCTGGAAGAATTCGTCCTTGATTGTGCCCACGGTCAGGGGAGGGACTGACGGGTCGATCTGCAGCACGGCCCCTTCGGCCAGGGGGAGCCTGTTCCAGGACCCCATCGTTATGGTCACCGCGTGACCGAGCATGACCGTGATGAAGAGGAGGTGGACCACCGAGGGGAGGAGCGCTAGTACGAACCGGTAGTCGGTTTTCGTGCGTGCTGAAAAGAGCGCGATGACGCGATTCAGCGTACAGATGACGGTATTCACCCCGAGGAGGAACAGAACGGCAAAAAGCGGGACCAGCCACCAGTTGGCGCCGGGACGGGCCGGCAATTCCCGGGACAGCCAGTCCTGTATCCTGAGCTCGTTCATCGCTTTGAAATAGGAAAAATCGAGTGATGTATATAAGGACCCGGTGAAAAACAGGGCCGCTGCGGCAAGGAGCAGCCAGAAGGAGAGCCTGATATCGCCGATTACATTCCAGAGTTTTCGTATCATGTCAGCCTCCGATCCGGGGAAAGTTCATTTCGCGCAGGTAAGAATTGCTCGTCACCGCGAGCACCACGACCGCGGCGGCGATCGCGAACCAGGCCCGGCGCCTGCCGTTCCAGCCGGGGATGTATTTCAGGTGGATATAGGCGGCACAGATGAGCCAGACCGCGGCGGAGCTCATGTGACGGGGCCCCCACTGGAAGGTGTTGCCCCAGCCAAGGTAGCACCATACCGCGCCGGTCACCTGGGCCACGGAGTAGAGCACGAAGCCCCACACCATGAACCGGTGGAAGGTTTCAGCCCGCTCGCGTCCGGCGAGGAGGAACGCGGCGAACACCGCGCCGCAGTAGAAGCAGGCGTGCGCGAACACCTCCGGGACGAAAAATGCGATGATCCACGGCGTCAGCTTGTTCGGCGTCGGGGGGATGATCCCCCTCGCGTAATAGAGCGCGAACCCTGAGAAGACCAGGAGCGGGACAAGGACGTACCACCAGCGGCCGTCGCGCCGCGCGATCATGAGCAGCGCGATGACGCCGAGGCACCAGGGGAGCAGGTAGGGCCCCTCAATCACCGGGTTCGGAATGAAGGTCCCGGCGATCCATGCCCTGCCGGCGAGGTAGAGGGAATAGAGGGCCAGGCCGGGAAGGAACGCGGTCAACCCGGCCGACCGCGCCCTGGCCAGGCAGAGGGCGAGGGAGACGGCAAACATGCCGACCGCGACATAGAGATACAGGTGGTTGTTGGTCGTGAACATGGCCCCCTCACTTTACGTCGAGCATGACGACGTGGGTGAGCCCCCACACGTCGCGGTCCACGAAATAGTCGTCCACCGGCGCGAGCATGTAGTTGCCGGTCGCCTTCTTCCCGTCAAGCGAGTCAACGATCATGTATGACGCCCCGTCGCCGGAGAGGAATATCTCGCGGCCGGAGAAGAGGGCGCGGTACCCGTCGCAGGCGACGAAGATAAAGAAGCTGTCAGGACCGCAATCCCTGAAGTTTTTTTTAAGGAATGAACGGAGGCTCGTATCCCTCCGCCCCCGATATCCCCTTGAACCCCTGGCCGTGGCCGATGCGCACCCAGCCGGCTGCCTTTGACCTGGCGACGTTCACGAACGAAGCCGGCCCTGCGGTGCCGCCGCGGATGACCGTTATTCCGTCTGACGAGCATTTCTTTCCTTTCTTCGTAACGGGGAGGATGTCGTCCGGCGTCTTAAACACTGAAAAGGTTATCTTCGTCACGTCATCAAGGTAGCGCGAGGTGTCCGGGTCGCGCGGGCAGATGAGCCTGAGCCCCTGGATATTGTCTTTATATCTGTTTTTCGTGTATTGTTCCGGGTTTTTATGCGGGAGCACCTGCCGGCGGTGGAACGCGAGCGTGAAGGGATGGCGGTCGTCGGTCATGATCAGCTCGCCAGTAGCTGAACCGTGACGTTTTCCCGGAAGCGGCATGGAACGTGACAAGGATGTCAAGCGGCCTGTCGAAGACGGCGCTTTTCGGCTTCTGCGGCGACACTCCCTTCGAGTATGTTGTAGAGCGGGATGCCGGTATACACATATGCCCCCTCGAATTCCCCTGCCGGCGGAAACTTCCCTGGTGCGGATGCGGGTCGTCGCGAACTTGTTCAGCGTGTACGAAGAAAGATCATATTCCTTTTTGACCAGTCCGGTGATAGTGAGCGACCTGCCGGAAGGCACGGATTCCTGCAGCGCGAGCGGCGTCGCCCCGGTGACCGTCATGATCTCGGTGATCTTCTGCCCGCAGCCGGTGAAGGGGACAACGCATGAGAGCAGCAAGGGCGGTAGGTTAGTATGCATAGTGACTTGTTTCATGATTGTACCTGTCAATGAATTGTCAGATAGTGGTGCGTGATGAAAAAACCGCGTGGAGGCATGTCGCCCCACGCGGTCTGCTTTGTCAAGGATTAAAACTCCGCGTCCCCGCCGAAATACCAGGTCCTGCCGGGACCCGGGTTGAAGGGGTCGGCATTGTAGTCGTCGAGCATGTTCTTGCACATCACCCAGAGCTCAAAGTGGTCCACGATCCGCTGCGATATCCGTGATGTTGAACATGAAGGGATCGTGGAGTTTCTTGGTCGTGTACACCTGCGTGGAAGTACGAGAGACCGGACGCCGAGTATGCGTCGTCGGTATCTGCTGCACGTACATCATCTGGTTGAAGGTGGCGTTGTCCAGAGGTTGAGGCCCGTTCCCGATATGAAATCCAGCTTCAGCTGGAGTATCAGCTGGTGGGCCGGGGTCTCCTGCGACCTTCGCCCCCTTCACCACCGGCGCGTCGTACCAGTCGCGCGCGTGCGGTGAATACGTAGGTCGCGGAGGGCTTCATGTCGAGGATTTTCAGCAGGTTTTTGCCTATCGTGGCGCCGACGTGGCTCTCCACGCCGTGTACCTCCCGCCCCTTGATGTTCGTATAGCGTGTCTGGTTGCCCACCGCGGCATTCGGGTCGGAGACGCTCTCGATCTTGTTTTTATAGAAGGCGTAGAAATAATCGCCCTCTCAGGTTCAGGGCTCTTGTCGAGGAGGTCGAGCTCGAATCCCGCGTTGGCGTTGTACGATGTTTCCGGCTTGATCTGGTTCAGCTTGATCACCAGCGGCAGCAGCGCCGGGATCGCTCATGAAGTATTCGTCGATATAGTCGGAGGAATCCGCGTACTCGTGCAGGGTCGGGAACTTTGATCTTCTGCGACAAGGTGCCCCTGATCTTCAGCATGTCCTTGACCGGCTCGTACACCAGCGCGAAGACCGGGTTGAACCCGTCGCCGGTGCCCCATATCAGGGAGGTGTTCTCCGGTTTCATGCGGTCGAGCGAAGGAGCCCGGTGATGTCCTCGTCGCCGTTGATGTTGTAGCGGCCGCCCCGGTTTGTCGACAGCTTCTGCGCGTCATACGAGATGCCGAGGGAAAACGCAGGTCGCCCGCCGGCGTGTTGAATTTGAATTCATCCTCCAGCGCGACATCGACGTACTTTGCCGACATCTCGGCCGTCTTGAACCAGGGCGTATACCAGTTGGCGGTGCCGGACGCGTACGGGCGCAAGGCGTTTTTTATATTTCTAAAAACTGGTCGATGCGGTAGTGGATCGAGCGCGTTCAGCTTGTTCCACGGCGCGAATTTATACGAGGGATAAATGTAAAAGCCGTTGCTTGTCTCGTCGTGCTCGGACATCTTGCCCCTGTCGAACATGGCTGACTGCGCCTGGTTCGTCCATCCCTCGAGGACGTTCGCCTGTCTGGTGAAGTAATACATGGCCTTCATGTAGAAGTCGCCGAATTCGAGGGTGAGGTAGGGGGCCACGTTGACCCGGTAATCCTTGGGCCAGTGTCCAGGCGCGGTTCTGGAACATGTTCGCTGTTCCGGGGATCGTCCCAGGTCCCGTCCAGGACGTATGACGAGTAGCTGCTGATCTCAAACCCGTTGAAGTTCATCTCGCCCTGGTAGTATGAGGCGGACAGGCCGAACTCGATATTGTCGTTGACCGTGTACCCGGCCTTGCCCGACGCGTAGTATTTCATGGAATTGGTGTGGTTCCACCTGTCGTCGTCGAGGATATATTCCATTCCCATCGCCGTGAATATGGTCGATTGCCGGCGTGTATGATCCGCTGGTCATGTCCGTACACGTACCAGGGGATGAAGCCGGTTCATCCACCGGAGCGCTTTCGATCTTCCGAGCTGGTTCGATATCTCGTAGCTGTTGTTTTTCATGACCGCGGCGGAGAGCCAGAAATAAAAATTCTTGTATGCCGCGCCGCCCGATGCGTTCACGGTGAACCCGCCGTACTGGTCGACCTCGACGCCGCCCTTGAAGTTCAGGCGCTCCGGCTTTTTCGTGACCACGTTGATGGAGCCGAAGGCGCCGCGCGAGCCGTACAGCGCGGACGAGGTGCCCCGGTTCACGACGACTTTCGACGCGTTCATGACCAGGATCCGGGAGATGTCGCCCCCGCCGCCGTCATACACCTCCTCGAACGGGAGGCCGTCCACGAGGATGGCGAGCGTGTTGTGCCTGAACCCGCGCATGTCAAAGTTCATCTGGCCCTTCTGTCCCTGCTTCACGATCATGCCCGGCACTGTCTCGAGCGCCTGGTCCAGCGTATGCGCGGAGCGCGCCTTCAGGCTTTCCGGCGTAAGCTCGGTCGTCGTGGCGGCGTCCTCCACGTTGGCGATCGCCTTTTCGCGGATGACGATCTCGCCGATGGTATAGACGTCAGACTTCTGTGCCGTAACGTCCTTTTTTTCTTCAGCGGGCTGCTGTTGCTCCTGCTCCGCTGCGGGCTGGTCTTTCACTTCAGCCCCCTTTTTCTCCTGCGCCGAGACCGGCATGGCGCCGATCACGGCCGCTGCAGACAATGCAATGATACCGATAATGAATTTTCTCATAAATCCTCCACAAGATCATAGGCATAATGGCTGATAAAAGCCGGCCAATTATGTTATATTAAACATATGTAAAACATTATTTATGGAATTAATTTGTCAAGAAAATTGTAATAATTTGTAACAATTAGTAACTAAATGTAATTAATAGTGAAAATAAAAAAATATAGATATAAATACAGCTATTTGTTAACTAATAGCTACAATTTATCATTGACATAAAGTGAAATTATTACAGTTTTACTCTGTAATGATATAAAATGGAGGCTGGAATGAAAAAGATCATACAACTGGCGTGCATTGGAATAATATTATTTGCCGCATCCTGCAAGGAACAGAGCAACGAGATCAATCCGCTGCTTTTTCTCCAACAATGTCAGGGCGAGTCATCCCTGACCGTGACGGCGACCTATACCGGCTCAACAACGCTAACCGGTACACCGGTGGGAACTGGCAAGATGTATGTGTATTTATACAGGAGTCTTGGCCTCACTACCAGGGACCCGGCGCCGGTATATAGAGGATCGACGACCGACCCGATCGTTAGTGGGGGATTGAGCAGTATTACAATTAACGGTATCTGCGATGGCGACTATTCTGTTCTTGTTTTCTTTGATCTTAATGGGGGCGACAATGAAAATAAAGCCAATCAAACCGATCCCTATGTCCTGTACACTAATACCCCATACACAACCTCTGCTTCAAAGGTGAATATCAGCGGCGATGTGACATTGAGCGGAATAACATTTACTGATGCTAATGTGCTTCTTACTCAAAGTTATTTTATGTCAACAACTACGTATACAGTAACAGTTAACGCCACGTATACCGGCACCGCAGCTTTGCCGGAATCCGAGGCCAGCAAGAGGATTTATGTGTATCTCTACAATACTTCGACACCGGGCACTTCGACGACCAATCCGGCATTACCCATTAATTCTGCCTCCACAACGGCAGAAATAACGCCCGGCACTGAATATACGATTCCCGTGAACGGTGTACTGGCGGGGAGTTATTACGCTCTGGTTTTCTATGATTCAGTCAAGGGTACTGCTCCCGACAGTGAGAACGATCCGTATACTTTTTTTGCCGGCACGCCCTATGGGGCGAACGCGCAACAATTCATAGTAGTAAATGCAGACATGACATTGCCGGATATTACCTTCGGTGATACAAGCGTATTACAGACTGATGCAGCCTATCTTACGACGGCAGAAAGTGGAACTCTTTCCGTGAGTGCAACCTATAATGGCCCTATTCCTCCTGACGATGCGAACCGGGGGACCATGAACATATGTGTGTATTTATACAGTGTGCTGGGGACGGGAACCCGCAACCAGTACATGCCGATTTACACCGGCGTTTCGGGGAGCCCTGTCACCACAACGGGCGGTACAGCCACCATTGATGTAGCGGATATAATTCCCGGTTCTTACTATGTGCTTGTATTCTATGATTATAGAACTGGCACCAATATTGACGGCAGGTATGACCGGTATATTCTTTATAATGGCGTGGGATATACCAGCACGGCCTCGACATTGACAATAAACTCCGGTGCGAATCCGTTATCAGTCACTTTCGATGGTTACTGGCAACTGCAATCGGGCAGTCTGTTTGTGGCTCCTTAAGCGAAGCAGCGGAAAAAGTCTGCAGTATGGGCTGGACTCTGGTAGCATTCAGAAGCACGTCGCGCGCGAAAGCGCGCGTCGTGCTTGCCGCTCTGGCGGCGATAATCGCACTCGCGTCATCACCGCCGCTTTTCGCGCAAAAGCCTGGACCGGCCGATGAGGCGGCAGAAAAGCCGGCTGTTGAGAGCGCCGCAGATATGAAAGCAGATGCGCCCGCTGACGTAAAAAAAGATGGCGAAGACGGCGAGCGCGGGAAGAGAAGGGGCGGAAAGCACGGCGTCTTCACCATCGGCGAGATCGTGGTGCGGGGCGAGGCCATCGCCCACATCGACGAGGCCGCCACTACCACCGAATTAAAACAGAAGGACCTGAAGGCGCACGGGGACCGGACGCTCGACGAGGCGCTCGCCACGGTGCCGGGCGTGCAGGTGGAGGCGCACCAGAAGGGGCACCAGCGCGTGAAGATGCGCGGCTTCGACCAGGACAAGATAGCGATCCTGGTGGACGGCGTGCCGGTGGCCGACGTGTATGCGACCGACATCGACATCTCCGACCTCACGGTGAAGAACATCTCGCGCATCTACGTGAACCGGGGCGTGTCGTCCGCGCTCTACGGGACGAGCGGCGCCGCGGGCGCGGTCAACATCGTTTCGAAAAAACCGGACCGGCTGTTCGTGCAGGGCGGGGGCGAATACGGTATGTACAATAGCTATACCTTCGACGCGGCAGCGGGAGGACCCTACAAGAATTTCTACGGCTGGGTCACCGGCTCGGCGCAGAACTCGGACGGATACCGCCCATCACGGAGCCTGACCCGCGCGAAGCGGCTCGACTGGCTGAACAGGCTGGTGCGCTATTATGTATATGGCGCCGGCCCCGCGGCCATGAACATACCGGGGCCATGGCAGTACCTCCTCGATGCCGGACGCTGGAACCATGCCGATTACAGGAAATACAACGCCTCCGCGCGGGTGGGATATGAATTGAACGACGCCCTTGATGTCGGCGTTGCAGCGCGGTTCAATTACGGATCGGGGCATACCAGCACCTACCAGAACCGGTGCTACGGAGACTACAAGATCAATAACCTGGCATGGGGAGAGCCGGTCTTCAATTTTATGATCCCCAAAGACCTGAAAAAGGCCGCGCTGGCAAACCGGTCCTTTGCCTGGCCCGAGAAGTACGCGTTCAGCGTGTCGCCCTACCTGAAATTCACTCACAGGATATTCAGCGTGAAGCTGCAGGGCTTCTACTCACAGACCTACGCGAAGCAGGAGGGTTACCTCGACAACGCACACATCTATGCCAAGGACCCGCCCGCGGTCCTTTCAAAAGACGCGTCCTACTATGAGCCCGTGTATGACTACAAGACCTATGTGTCCTACGGCGTGCAGGTGTACCCGTCGGTCAGGATAGCGTCCTGGAACAGGCTTTCCATGGCCCTGCTCTGGCGCGGCGACGAGATGGACGCGCGCCAGCAGGCGAAGTCGCCGCTCTGGAGCTTTGAGACATACAGGCTCTACGGCATGTCGAAGTACAAGGTCAATTACCTGAAGGCGTATTTTCTCACCGTTGCCATAGAGGATGAGATATCCATCAAAGACCGGCTGAAGATCACCGCCGGCGTCTCCTATGACGCGCAGGACTTTGTCACGCATAAAGCGCGGCCGGCTGATTATTCGTATATTTACACCGGCGCGTATATGGTCAAGGACGATTCGCTCATCTGGGGGACGCGCGACTCGTTCAACCCGGTGGCGGGCATCGTATTCGACGCGGTAAAGGACCTAATGAAGCTCCGGGGCGCGTTCTCCATGAAGACGAGGTTCCCGACCCTGGGCGAGTACGAGAAGGTCTCGTACCTTCTCTATGACCGGGGCCTCAGGCCGGAGCGGTCCTATAACTTCAACGCCGGGCCGAAATTCAGCCTGCTGGACGGGTCAATCGAATTAGGCGCTGATTATTTTTTCAGCATCGTGAAGAACCGCATCGAAAAAATAGCCGGGGGCGAGGAGCCGCCGGTGAACATCTCGCGGGTCGACTCGCACGGGCTGGAGACGGCGGTATCGTACGAAAAGAAGGATATCGCCGGCGTCATGGACATCAATGCATCGCTCTCCTATGTCTATCTCCACGCAAGGAACCGCGACACCTCGTGGGAGGAGGCGGTGAACAAGGGGATATTCCTTGAAAACACGCCCGCCCACCAGGTCATCGCCGACGTCCGGTTTTCATTCACGACCGGCACCTCGTTCGGGCTCTGGGGCACCGCGCTTATCGACCAGGTCATGTACGCCCAGCAGGTGCGGCCGCCCGAGCCGACGTCGCCGTTCGCGGCCTATTATTCGAGGAAGTTTTTTACCGCGGTGCGGCTGCATGACCGGTTCAACCTGAACGTGCGGGTGGCGCAGGAGATGTGGGAGCACTTTACCCTGTATCTGCTCTTTAAAAATATCCTCGATGATTACAACCCGGACCCGTTCAATCCCGGGCCTGGGTTTATGTGCTACGGCGGATTCGAGGCGAAGCTTTAGGGCGAGGGTGAAGGACACTCCGTCCTTCCCCCTCGCGCTCCCCCATCCCGGTCGCTCAAGTGCCGCGACTGGCTACGGGCGTAACTCATCGAACCCGCTTCGCGGGATTCGATTTCAGACAGACGCCCGATATGTTTGTCCGCCCTGCAGGCGGACATTTTTATGGTTGATTTTTTGAGAAGACTTTGCCTTTGTATTTCAACGAATTGAGCAATGAAGACAATTTGCTATATGATGAGATTGATGCGGATATTTACTTTTTCTCCATCAAATAGGTGAAAAACCCCGCCCGCCTGAGCGCCCTGAGGGTCAGGGCCCCTAAAAAGCCGCCCAGCGCGCCGAAGATGATGATAGCCGACAAGTGCCTTGGCGAGGCCGAGGGCGACGAACCCCACCGGTGCGCCCGACATCATGCCGAAGGCCCACTTCACCATGAACTTGCACAGGTGGCCGAACGTGCCGGCAAGCGCCGCGCACGCGTAGTTTTCAGGGTCGCGGAGGAGGAGCAGTCCGAGGTCCGCGCCGACGCCCGCCATCGTGTAGGACAAGAGGGTGTTCAGGCCGCCCAGGTCGCCGAGGCCCAGGAACGCGGCCATGATGCCCGACGTAAGCCCCACCAGGCTTGCCGCGCCCCGCTTCGGCACCACCCGCGCGGCGACGATGATCACCGCCATCCAGAAGATCCCGGAGTGACCGGAGAGCTGGAGGGGAAGGTGCAGAGCGATCTTCGCCACGACGATGAGCGCCGCGAAGAGGGCGAGCAGGAAGAGCTGGAACGTGGAGAAGTAGCGCTCGGTCATTGACGGACGATCTCGATCCGGTCAACGTCCTGGACCCATTGCTCGCGGGTATCGAGGCCCTTCATTGCCGACGCGAGCTTCAGGCTGCCCTGCTTGGTGGGCGCCAGGATGACCATGTTCGATTCGTCGGACACGTCCTTCCAGGTCAGTTCGGCCTTCTTGTTGCGGCTTGAGCTTGCTACCAGGACCCGTGTTTCAGGCTTCAGGCTCTCCTTCTTGACGGAGAGAAGCACCACGTCGCGGAGGAGCC
Source organism: uncultured Spirochaetota bacterium (assembly GCA_963827275.1). Classification (GTDB taxonomy): domain Bacteria; phylum Spirochaetota; class UBA4802; order UBA4802; family UBA5550; genus RBG-16-49-21. Next base: position 735,983 of record CAWHAA010000005.1, on the reverse strand, counting down.
ATCCTTCCTGCTTCTTGTTCTCATCCTTGTCCACAAAGCTTTTTATAGCGAGCTTCGCCGCGTCCGCCTCGCAGAAGCTGGCCGGCTGCGCCGCTCCTGAATAAACCGGAACGCATGCAGCGGTAAACTTTTCCTTTCCCTCGTGCAGGGCGCGGTACAGACCGCCGCCCCGGCGGAATGAATCGATGACGAGTATCGTCACAACGGCCAGAATGATGATTCCTGCTGAGATAAGAATGCGACGCGATGTACCCATGTCGTTACCTCCACAATATTAATGCCGCGGCGATGACGCATGCCCCGGCGATGATGAGCCAGTCGATCGCCCCCATGGAAAGCCGGGAGTATGAGCTCCGGTCCGGCGAATCGAAGCCGCGCGCGTACGCCGCCTCGGTCATGGCCCAGGCCCGGCGCGCGGCGAGGACCACCGCCGGCACGGTGAGCGCATACCAGGTTCCGTACCTTTGCGGTCAGGTAGCGCCACCCGGAAGGAGCCGTGAACGCGCCGCGGGCCCTCTGCGCCTCCAGTATGCCGCGCCATTCATCGTCGATGCTGCCCACGGCCTGGAAGGAGAGGCCGATGCTGAACGCGTAACGGTACGGCACGCGCAGCCATACCAGGGCGCAGCACAACTCGGACGGCGTGGTCGTGGAAAAGAACATGGCGAATACCCCGGCCATCAGCACCAGCCTGAGTGTCACGGCCACGGCGAGCTCCGGCGACACCACGATCCAGTCAACCAGGAAGAGCACGCCCAGTATCCATTTGAGCTTCCAGACCTGCCGGACCGCCTCAGGGAGAAGACGCGCCCATGTAATAAATATACTATATACGAGGAAAAAGGCAACAAGCTTTTCAAGGGGGAGCATCACGGCGAGCGACGCGCACAGGCAGATTGCCAGCTTGGTGCGCGGGTCCGCCCTGCGCAGGGGCGAAGCCTCCGCGAGCGCGATGGCGCCGGTCATGCCGTAGGTGGAGCCGCCGATCATGCCGTGATGCCTTCCTCGCCGGGAGGCGCGATCCAGCCGGGAACGAACATCCCCGCCCGCTCCCACGCGGCGCGGTCGAGAAATACCCTCTCCGGCGTACCGTCGGCGGCGATGCCGTCCGGGCCGAGGAGCAGCAGCCGGTCCGCCATGGCCGCGAGATGCAGTTCATGCGTGGTCATGACTATGATCTTCCCCCGGGCCGCCAGGCCGCGGCAGATCTCCATGAGCATCGTTTTGTGGGCAATGTCCTGTCCCAGCGACGGCTCATCAAGGAGTATCCCGTCGGCCGGGTTGTGCATCAGCACCGCGGCCAGGGCCACGCGCTTTTTCTCGCCCTCGCTCAGTATGAGCGGCGGCGTGTTCTCGTACTGCTTGAGCCGCAGGGTCTCCAGGAGCCACGCGTAGAGGGTCATGTCCGGGTCCTTCACGCGGTAGAGTATCTCGCTGCGGACTGACGCGTTGAAAAGCTGGAGGTCGGCGTTCTGATAGACCTGGCCGAAGTCCGGCCGCCTGCCGTTAACGGCCACGCTCCCGTCGTGTTTCTGCAGGCCGGCCAGCGCGCGGAGCATGGTGGTCTTTCCGCACCCGTTCCTGCCGACCACCGCGGTGATGACGCCCGGATCAATCGAAAAGCTGAGGTTTTTCAGCAGCTCTTTACCGGCCGCCCTGACGCCAAGGCCCGATACGTCGAGCCGCGTTCCCGCGGCGTGTCCGGGCGCGATCCTTCCCGGGGCAGGAAAGAATGCATGTTCGGACGCTGTCGCCTGGTCAAGGCGCATCACGCGTATCCCGGGGATTCCCGCAAGGTAGTCGGCCCGGTGTTCGAACACGATGACGGTCACCCCGGCGCGCGCGAGCTCCGACAGGTGGTCGGCGAGCTCCGACGCAGCGACAACGTCAAGCATTGAAAGAGGCTCGTCCAGCACCAGCACCGGCGGCCGGCGCGCGAGTATGGACGCCAGCGCCAGTTTCTGCTGCTCGCCGCCTGAAAGGGTCTGGGGGCGCCTGCCGCGCAGCGCGCCGAGGCCGAAATGCCCGAGGGCCTCTTCCATCCGGTCCCGCATCGCGTCCCGGTCAAGGCCGAGGTTTTCCAGCCCGATGAGTATCTCTTCCTCGATGCTGTTGCCCAGCATCTGCATTGACGGGTTCTGGAAAACGAACCCCGCTGTCCGCGAGAGCTTCCAGAGCGGGGTCTCCTCTGTTGTATGACCGCCGACACGGACCCGCCCCCGCATCGTTCCGGTGTATATGTGGGGGATGAGCCCGGTGATGCAGCGCGCCAGCGTGCTCTTGCCGCAGCCGGAGGTGCCGGTGATGTGCAGCATCTCCCCGGTCTTCACCGAGAAGGAGTAGGGCCCGATCCCCCTGCCGTTCTGGGGGTAGGCGTAGGTTAGGTCGTTTATCTGTACCATGCCGTGTATCTCAATTCAGCTTCAGCGGCTCCCAGTGGTCGTCGCGCCATTCGACATAGGCCACGGGCGCGCCCCCGCGGCGCGCCGGCCTGATCTTGTCCGACAGCACCATGCCCGAGGCGACCGCCGCTCCCTCCATCGTGCGCACCTCCGTCACCCCCGCGTCGAGCACCGCCTCAACCGGGAGGAGCCCTGTCAGGTCGCGCACCCTGCCTGTCAGGAGATAGCGCCCGTCATTGCCGGTCGCGGTGAGGCCCACCGACGCCAGCGCGCCGATGACGCCGTCTTCGGTGCCGCCAAGGCCTTCCAGGGCGATGTCATGCTCCCGGGCGAGCTCCCTTGCCTCGGCCTGCGTGACGATCCTCTGCTGGGCATTGCGCCCGTGTTCAATGACCGCGTCCGGTATCTCGCGCGTCACGCACAGGCCGGGGTCGCTGCCGACCTGGAAATCGGCCAGCATCAGGGCCTTCACTCTCTTGAATAATATATTAATGTCAGTATCGCATTTTTCATTCAGCAGTATGGTGGCGCTGCTGTTGTGGCTGGTGAAGGGAACACGCGGATCCTGAAGGAGCTGATGGCGCACCACTCCGAGCAGCGGTAAAATCCGACGAGAGCATCGTCGCGATGTTTCTGGCAAGGCGCCCCGTGCCCCGTGATTTCAGCGTATCTGTGTCATCAAGGCCGATATATATCATGATGGAGTACCATAAAAAACATTAAAATAATATCCATGTTGTTTTGCCGGTTTTAATACGATTATCGCTCTTGAAAAGTTATGGTATGCACGCTATTTCCGGCAGTCAAGGAATTAGATAAAAATAGTAACATTTTGTAATATTATAAGATTTTTTAATAGACCAATATTCTTACAAGAATAAAAAGTCTTAAAAAGTAAAAAAATGCAAAAAAATCTGTACGGCGAAATCCCTATATGCTTGATACTGGCAGTATTTTGACTGGATTTGCAGGATCTGCTTGATAATAATGATCCCGTTAATCCTTTGTATATTATTATAAGGAGTAACCTATGTTCCACATGACAATCCGATTGTTATCGGTGCTTGTTTTTGCGGTCCTGGCCGCACACCAGGCCGACGCGAAGCAGAAGGACATCATCTTCGCCACCACCACCAGCACCCAGGACACGGGACTGCTGGACGTGCTGATACCCGTGTTCGAGAAAAAGAGCGGGTACCGGGTCAAGACGATCGCGGTGGGCTCCGGCCAGGCCATGGCGATGGGCGAGCGGGGCGAGGCGGACGTTCTCCTTGTGCATTCGAAGGACGCTGAAGAGAAGTTCATCAAAAAGGGCTTCGGCGTGAACCGGCGAATCGTCATGCATAACGATTTCGTGATACTGGGACCGAAGGACGATCCGGCGAAGATCAGGGGCCTCAAAACCGCAACCGGGGCGTTCAAAAAGATCGCGGCATCGAAATCGCTCTTCATTTCCCGGGGCGACCGGTCTGGCACCCACGTGATGGAGCTGAAGCTCTGGAAGAAGGCGGGGCTTGACCCGGAACGGGAACAATGGTACCAGCAGACCGGGCTCGGTATGGGCCAGACGCTGGCCGTGGTCGTTGAAAAAAAAGGCTACACCCTTTGCGACCGCGCGACCTACCTGTCGCGGAAGAACAAAATTGACGTCGCGGTGCTCGTCGAAGGCGACGGGGCACTCCTGAACATCTACCATGTCATAGAAGTGAACGCGAAAAAATTTCCGAAGACCAACGCGGCGGGGGGAAAGGCATTCGCCGATTTCTGGGTGGCCGCCGATACGCAGAAGATGATAAAGGACTTCGGGATAAAAAAATACGGCGCGGTGCTTTTTTTCCCGGACGCGCTGAAGTAAGCCTCCTTCCCTGTTCGGAGGCGCCCATCCCGCGTGCCCCCTGCGGGGGACAGGGGGGCGTCCCGAAGGGGGCGTGAAGGAACGTTCCCCTCGTGCCCCCTCCGGGGGACAGGGGGGTCGTAACAGGATGTATTAATGGAACTCATATTCAACGGCATCATCGAGGCGTTTCGGCTGCTCGCCTCCGGGGACCGGGAGGTCATGGAGGTCACGCTCCTCACCCTCAAGATATCCGGGGCGGCGACGCTGGTCAGCACCGTTATCGGCGTGGGCGCCGGCACGGCGGTCGCGCTCACGCGCTTCCCCGGCAGGCGCTTCGTCATCAGCATGGTCAACACGGGCATGGGGCTTCCCCCGGTCGTGGTGGGGCTTTTCGTGACCATCTTCATCTGGCGGAGCGGGCCCCTCGGCTCGCTCGGGCTCCTCTATACGCCGGCGGCCATGGTGCTCGCGCAGACCGTGATCGCGGCGCCCATCATCACCGGGGTCTCGCTCGCGGCGATGCAGCGCCTGCCGGGCAAGCTCCGCCTCCAGATACTGGCGCTGGGCGCCACGCGGCGGCAGATGGTATGGCTCCTCATGAAGGAGGCGCGCCTGCCCCTGCTCACCGCGGTCATGGCCGGCTTCGGCGGCGTCATCTCCGAGGTCGGCGCGTCGATCATGGTGGGGGGAAATATAAAAGGCTACACCCGCGTGCTGACCACCGCGACGGTGATGGAGACGGGAAGGGGCAGCTTCGACGTGGCGATCGCCCTGGGCGTTATCCTGCTGGTGCTGGCCTTCGCGGTCAACTATGTCCTGACCGCGGTGCAGCAGCGGAGGGGGAAATGAGCGCGCCCCTGGTAGAGGTCCGCGGCCTGCTCGTCGTCAGGAACGGCATGCCGGCCCTGGACGTCCCGTCGCTTGAAATCGGGGAGGGGCGGATCGTTTCAATCATCGGGCCCAACGGCGCGGGCAAATCAACGCTCCTCCTCTCGCTCATGCGCCTGGTGCGGCCCGACGCGGGAGAGGTCCTGTACCGGGGGGAAAAAATCCTTCCCGGGAAATCAATCCACCTGCTGCGGAGAAGGATGGCGCTGGTGTTCCAGGAGCCGCTCCTGTTCAGCGCGTCGGTGTATAACAACATTGCCTCCGGCCCGAGGTTGCGGGGGATGGGAACGAAGGAGACGCGAGCGGCGGTGGAAGAGAGCCTGCGCCTTCTGAAAATAACCCACCTGGCGAAGCGGCACGCCGGGGCGCTCTCCGGCGGCGAGGCACAGCGCGTCAACCTGGCGCGGGCGCTCGCGGCGGGCCCCGAGCTCCTCCTCATGGACGAGCCGTTCTCCTCGCTTGACGCGCCGACCCGCGAGTCGCTGATCGCCGACCTCGAGCGCATCATCAGGGCGCGCGGGATCACCGCCCTGTTCACCACCCATGACCGGGGCGAGGCGCTCCGCCTCGCGGACCAGATCCTCGTGATGAACGGGGGCGCGATCGTGCAGGCGGGCGCGCCGGGCGAGATCACGCAGTACCCGGCCAGCGAGTTCGTCGCGTCCTTCATGGGCGCCGAGACCGTGCTCGCGGGGACCGTCACCGGCTCGGGCGGCGGCACCTTCACCGTGTCGGTGCAGGGCGTCCCGGTCGAGGCGGCCGGCGACGAGGTCCCGGGCGGCGCCGTGACCTTCTGCGTGCATCCCGAGAATATCGTCCTTTCGCTGAACCGTCCCGAGTCGAGCGCGCGGAACGCGTTTCCGGGCACGGTCACCAGAACGGTGCCGGCCGGTTTCTTCCGGAAAGTATACCTCGACTGCGGGTTTACCCTGGTGGCGTATGTCACCAACCGCTCCGTGGAGGAGATGGGCATCCGCGAAGGGCTCGCCCTCACCGCCTCCTTCAAGGCCACGTCGGTGCATGTCATCAGGACGGGAGGCGCAGCGAAATGAAACCATACGCCCTTGCGGCAACAACCGGCACAACCGCTCAGCGAGCCGGATCAGCACACGTTAGCGGACCTGCCGCGAAGGAATAGCCCGCGCCGTTTATGTATTGACATGACTGTTATTATTGTTACTATATCGATAGGCAGTACGATCACTTTGTCGGCGCGATTTTCTCCGCTCTATGCACATTCCACTCCGGATAGCGGGGATTGAGGCCGCTGCATGGTTTCATGCATGACCAGATAACTCAAATGGGCGGTGCGACAGATGAAAAAGTTCGGGATTTCGCTGGGTATCATCTTCTTTCTGCAAACTGCATCTTCCTTCGCGGCGGTTGACCTGAGCATCGGCGGGACCGCCTGGTACGCCTGGTGGGCGCCGGCATGGTCTGACGCGAAGTCAACCAGCACAATTTTTACACCACAGCCGGGGTTGTATGTCGAAAATTCACGTGATTTCAAGCCGGCCTCGAATGCCATGGCGGGCCCGGTGCTTTCAATCGGCTTCCTTCAGCGGTGGTCCATCCAGACCGTGTTCACCATCGGAAGGTTCCAGTCTTCAACCCGCGGGTTGGCCTGGAACGCGAGTCTCAACCCGAATGAATTTCGCATGTCCCCGTCCTATAAAAAATACACGCGGGACATTCTCAAGTGGGACAGCGACACCTCGATCGGGTGCGCGGTGCACAGGATGGTGAAGATCTTCGCGGGATTCAAGTGGCAGGGGTACCGGTATGAGGAGCGCCTCGATGATTTTCTGCCGGGGGACCCCATGTTTATCCGGAGGGTGCTCGTCGATTATGTGAGGGCCTACGGCGGCGGCCTCGGCCTGGGGCTGACCATCCCGCTCGGCGCGGATTTTTATCTCATGATGAGCGCTTCCGGCCTGGTGCTCTGGTCGTTCGAAAGCATTAATATCAACAGATCGAAATCATGCGCCGTGAGCAACGGGTCATTCATCCCGCTGCCCGTCGTCCAGCAAAAGGGCAGGTATTTTTCCTACGGCGGGAGCGCGTCGCTCTCCTTCGCCTATAATATCAAAAAAATCAACACCTCGATATCGCTCGGCGGCAGGTACCAGATCCTGTTTAACAGGCAGCGCTACAACAATCTGTTTTATAATGATGTAGCCATGAACATCATTGACGGGAAATACGACCACTTTTTCGGCATCACCATGTCCGCCATATACACGTTCCATATTGGCAAAAAGAGTTGAGCATAAACAGGGTGATTTCTATTATACCCCGTGCAAATATTTTTCCGGAGGAAACCATGAAGCACCTATTCTCGTCAGCCGTTATCTGCCTTGCCATCTGCACCGCAATGGCGGGCTGTAAAAAGGAAGACCCCGACCGGACCGTCAAAGTCTACAGCACCGTCGGCGAGGTCACAATAACCGCGAATGCCGTTGAAAAGCGGGCTTCAGTGGGAGATATCCTTTCGGCCGGCGACAGCATTCGGACCGGGGACAATTCAATCGCCGATGTCCTGTTCGGCACCGCTGGCATCATACGCATACAGCCGGGCTCCACTATAGCCATGGCTTCATTGATGGACCAGGCAACCGGCGACACCCAGATCGACATGTCCTCCGGCAGGATGAACGTGACGCTCGCCAGGCTGAAAAAAGGCGAGTTCCGCGTAAAAACGGGGACGGCGGTCGCTGCGGTGCGCGGCACCACCTTCAGGATAACGGCGGATGAGAAGGCCATGCGGCTTGACGTTGTCACCGGAGCGGTGAGAGTGAACCCGGTGCAGAACAATGCCGTCGTCGCGTCCGTTGAGACGACCGTGGAGACGAACCAGACCGTTGAGCTTGACGAGAAGGCGGTGAAGGAGGCGGTTGACGAGAAAAAGGGGCTCACGGTGACCGAGCTCAAACCGGAGGAGGCGAAAGCGATCCGGGAAGAGGTCAAAGACATCAGGCCGGAAATTATCGAGAAGCTGAATGTCGAGGCCCGGAAGGAAGTGAAGGAAAAAGTGCTTGGCCCGGACGATTCTGCGGAGCGTGATAAAGAGAAACAGGAGCGGGAGAAGATAGAAAAAGAGAAACAGGAAAAAGAGCGTGCCATGAAGCTGCTCCGCGACAGGCAGCTCCGGGAAAGGGAGCTGCGCGGTAAGCCTGAGAAGGAAAAATTGCTCCCCAAACAGGTAGAAAGGAAAAAATCGGAAGAAAGCAGGGATGATGGGCCGTCGTCGCCCCCGCCCAGCGTGAATACCCTGTAACACAATAGCGGCATTTCCCAGATGCTAAAAGCCCGGCGCAATGCCGGGCTTTTAATATTTCTACGCATCCTCCCGCCGTGCGTCATGACCTGGAGGGGCGGATGGCGACACGGTCGCATTCCTGACACATGATCATCGCCAGGAACGTTTGCCCGGAAGAGAAATTCATCCCGTCGGGTGCCGGCACAGGGGCCAGGGCACAATGGTTGTAGAAATGAATTGAAACAAAAACGCCTGTCTGATTGTCTCATACACATGCCTGCCTGCGGGGCCTTCCAGCCCTTGCCGGCGGCCTTTACCGGAGACGTGCAATGAAAAGATATATCCCCGCGCTTATCGCCCTGCTTATCCTGGCAACCGGGTGCGAAAAATCGGTCTACCGCCTGCTCTATAACTCGATGGATACGTTCATGTACCGGGCCGTTACCTGGTATATTGAGCCGACAGCTGACCAGGACCGTTTTCTCAGGGAAAAAATAGCTTCGTACTCCCTCTGGCACCGGCGGTCGGAGCTGTTGAAATACGCCGCGACCCTGCAGGGCCTGCGGGAGCGCATGCGCCGCGGCCTGCGGGAAGCGGACGCCGGGTGGGCGCAGGCGCGGTACCGGCGCCACGAGGCCGATTTTTTTGGAGAGATTGCGGATGATGTCACGGCGTTTCTCGTCACCCTCGACGAAAAGCAGGTCAACCGGCTTGAACAGCGCATGGGCCAGCGTATTGCCGCGATCGAGAAGAAGGCGCCAGCGGACCGTGAGGAACGGGTCCGGGAGGAAGCGAAAAGCACGGCGCGGATCATGGAGTTCATCTATGGCGGGCTGAGCGACCGGCAGACCGAGGAGATAACCCGCGTGGTGCGCGGCCTGGAGGAGACCGGGCCGCTGAGAATGCGGCTGTTCCGCGACCGCAGTACGGAGTTTATCGCCCTGCTCAGGAGCGGGCCTGACCGGCGTGCCATCAAGTCCTTTCTGGGGAAGCTCGCGCTCAACCCGGAACAATCGTTTCCCGATTATTATCGGAAACCGGCGGAGCTGCGCGACCGCAGATTGACCCGGGAATTCCTTCGTTTCGATCGCGACCTGGTGACCCCGGAACAGAGGAGACACGCGGTCGGAAAGATCGACATGCTGATAGTGACGCTCAGGGAGCTTGCGGCGGAATGACGCGCGGCGCGGCCCGCCTCAGTCTGCTATCATTTTCCTGAACTGGCCGAAGAGATAGCGCGAATCCTGGGGGCCCGGGTTCGACTCGGGGTGGTACTGCACGCTGAAGAGGGGAAGGTCGCGGTGGCGGAGCCCCTCGACCGTACGGTCGTTCAGGTTGAGGTGGGTCAGCTCCACGCCGGGATTGTCTTTGAGCGAGTCTCGAAGTCGACCGCGAACCCGTGGTTCTGCGACGTGATTTCAACGGCGCCGGTCGCACAGGTTCTTCACCGGCTGGTTCGCGCCGCGGTGGCCGAACTTGAGCTTGTAGGTGCGGCCGCCGAGCCCCAGGCCGATGATCTGGTGCCCCAGGCAGATCCCGAAGCAGGGGACCCCCTTGTCCATCACGCCGCGGACGAGCTCCCTGCCGCCGGGCACCACGTCCGGGTCGCCGGGACCGTTTGAAAGGAAGATGCCCTTCGCGCCGTCGCCCAGGACCTTTTCCAGCGGCGTGCTCGACGGATAGACCCGCACGGAAAATCCGGACGCGGCCAGGAGCCGCAGGATGTTGGTCTTCACGCCGAAATCGTACACGCCGACCAGCGGCAGGGACGGGTCGATCGCGCCGAAATCGTACGGCTTTTTGCAGGAAACGCCCGACGCCAGGTCGAGGCCCTCCATCTTCGGGTGCGCCAGGAGCCGGTCGACCGCGCCCTTCCGGTCGAGGAAGATGCCGCCGCGCAGCGCCCCCTTGTCCCGTATGTGGAGGGTGAGCTTCCGCGTGTCGATCCCCTCGATGGCCGGGATCTTCTCGCGCACGAGGTAGTCCGACAGTGATCCGGTCGCCCTGAAATTGGAGTAGCTCTTGCTGTATTCCTTGACCACGAAACCGGCGGCCTGGACGCGGTCGGATTCCACGTCTTCCCCGTTTACGCCGTAGTTCCCGATCATGGGATAGGTCATGGCGATGATCTGGCCGCTGTAGGAAGGGTCGGTGAGGACCTCCTGGTAGCCGCTCATGGAGGTGTTGAAAACGACCTCGCCGATGGCGTCCCCCCCGTATCCGAACAGGGCCCCTTCGAATTCCATTCCGTCTTCAAGTATCAGGTAGGCTTGTGTCGGCATGCGTCGCGGTCTCTCCTCTTATGGTAATCAGGAGGTAATGCGGAGGATTGATGATGTCAATATAAAATAGCGGCGGTGGGGAAATTTTACACTGCGGTAATCATATGGATACGGCCAATGGCGAGCAGGGCTTCATCTGATCCATGAAAATTACCATCATGTTTCATTGTCAACCCGCCAGCCTTCACATCTGATAATGAAAGCGGACATTATTTCAGAGTTGGATGGTAATAAGGTGATATGGTCACAGTATCACGCAATGTATGGATTAAGATATGGGTTTTGGAATTGAAGGCCGTGTATTTATTAACAATATTAAAAAATTGTCAAGTAATCGGCCTTGAATTTAAAGTAAATGTTAATGTTTTGATTTATATTAATATAAAAAACTACTAATAATTACATAAAATAACTTTAAATAACAAATAATAACGAAAAAATTGAAAAAAATTTTAACATTAGGTAAATTATAGTTGTACTTTGATCTTTCATGTAAAAAATCGGTCCAGACGGTTTTAATGATAACAGTGTATTATGGTCGAGGCTTCTGATGGGAATAGCAACAAACGCGCCATGCGATTAAATAAAATGCCTCATTATTTATAACATTATATCAAGAAGAGAGGGGGGTGGCGAATGAAAAAAAAGAAAGAGTTCCAGGAGATTCCTCCCGGAGAAGGAAGCTGGTTTAAATCAACCCTTGTCAGGATTACGCTCTACCTGCTGGGCCTGGGGATACAGGAAGCGTGTAACCTTGATCCGAGAGCACAAAAGGAGATGGTATCACTGCCGGACCCGTTCACCTTCACTATCGGGATTCATGACGGCCCCGGCGCGACAGTGCAGAAGAGGGGGGGCAGGATGAAATACCTCAGGGTCGTCAACGAGAAGATCAATCCGGACCTTGAGCTCCGGTTTAAAAATCTTGAATACACCTATCTCGCCATGACCGGAAGGATCAGTACGCCGAACCTTGGCTACCATTACCGGCAGTATGTAAAAGGTGACCTTGCCTGCATGATGACCATGATCAGGATCTTGAATATCGCGCAGACGTTATTGTTCCCCAATACGATTGTGCGGTTCTACATTAAAAAGGTGCCCCGGTTGAGCGTCAGAACAATGCTAAACCGGGTGGTGGCGTATATCAATATCTTCGGGCTCTCGGCCTTTAAATAAGTAGAGCGACAATATACTCGATGTAATTACAAAAACTCTGTGCGGGGACGCATGTAAATTTTTCATAAAGGGAGCGACACAATATGTTTTTCATTAATGATAATACATTGCCGGAATACTATGAATTTTTTAATTCAGTAAAAGTTATTTCAGGATACAAGGCCCTGGAGAATATTCCGTACGAGCTCGGCCAGCTCGGTGCGAAAAAGCCTATCATCATCACCGACAAGGGGATCGTCAAGGCCGGGCTGATCAAGCATGTCGTTAAAAGCTTTCAGGGCACAAAGGCAACGATAGGCGCCATCTATGATGACACCCCGGTCGATTCCTCAAATGTCGTTGTTGACGAAATAGCCGAAATTTTTCGCAGGAAAGGGTGCGACTCCATTATTGCCGTCGGCGGCGGTTCCGCGATTGATACGGCAAAGGGCGTCAATATCGTCATTTCCGAGGATACCGACGACCTCCTGAAATTAATGGGAAACAACCGGCTGACAAAGCCCCAGAAGCCGTTTATCGTCATACCTACGACGGCCGGCACCGGTTCAGAAGTGACCATGGCCGCGGTCATAGCAAACCCGGCGAAAAACGTCAAGATGCAGTTCACCTCCGCCCTGATGCTGCCGAAGTTCGCCGTCCTCGATCCCCGGATGACGATGAGCATGCCGCCGAAGATCACGGCAGCAACGGCGATGGACGCGCTGACCCACGCGGTTGAGTCCTATATCGGCCCCCAGAAGAACCCGGTAAGCGACGCCTTTGCCGCCGCAGCGATCGAGCTCATCAGGAAGCACGTCGTTACCGCGGTCAAGAGCGGTGGCGACAGGGAGGCGCGGCTCGCCATGTCCAATGCGGCGCTCCTGGCGGGGCTCGCCTTCTCCAACTCCATGGTCGGGATTGTCCATGCTGCGGCGCATGCGGCGGGCGGGGTCTGCCACGTGCCGCACGGCGTGGCGAATTCCATCATGCTGCCGTTCGGGCTTGAGTTCTATATAAGGAAGTCAGGTGAAGCCAGGAAAGCCCTGCACCTGAAAAAGAGCATCGAGAACCTGTTGCTGCCGCTTGCCGGTCCGGAAGAATATGTGAAGGTCCCGGCCAGGGAAAGAGCGCAGGCTGCGGTGAAGGCGATACGCGACATGACCGCCAACCTGAACAGGATCTGCGGCCTCCCGGTGAAGCTGGGCCAGGCGGGCGTAACGGAGGATAAGCTTCCCGGCATCGCACAGGCGACGATCAATGACGGCGCGATCGCGTTTTCTCCCGTTGAAGTCAGCTACGAAGAGGCCCTGGCGCTGTTAAAGGCGGCGTATTAATTCATATCTATGCATAAAAGAGGAGGTCGATCATGACAGAAGCACCGAAGAAAAAAGTCATAAATATAGATGACGTTAGAACGATCAGCATTAATCCGGCTAATGGGGAGATCATCGGGGAATTCAAGGTCAACACGGCGGGCGATGTGCGCAGGGCCGTTGAACGGGCGCGGGAAGCGCAGAAAGAATGGTCCAGGGTCCCGGTGAAGCAGCGGGCGAAGATGATTTTGAAGATCCGCGCTTATATCGTCGAGCATATGGACGAGATCGCGGAGATCGTATCGCGCGACAACGGAAAAACGAGGACGGACGCCCTTACGACTGACGTATTGACGACCGCCATGGCCACCACGTACTACTGTAAAAACGCCGCGAAATTCATGAAGGACCGGAAACTGCCCCTGGGCAACATCATGTTCTTTTTTAAGAGGAGCAAGATCGTGCGCGTCCCGTGGGGCGTCGTCGGCATCATATCCCCCTGGAACTATCCGTTCGCGATCCCTTATTCGGAAGTGATCATGGCGCTGCTTGCCGGCAACGCGGTCATCCTGAAGGCTGCTTCGGAAACCCAGGCCGTCGGCCACAAGCTGAAAGAGTGCATCGGGTCCGCCGGGCTGCCGGAAGGGGTGTTCACCTATATAAACATGCCGGGGAGCCTCGCGGGCGACGCGTTCCTCGAATCAGGCGTGGACAAGCTGTTTTTTACCGGGTCAACGCCCGTCGGCCAATATCTGATGAAAAAGGCCTCGGAGACTCTGACGCCGCTTTCGCTCGAGCTGGGCGGAAACGACCCGATGATCGTCTGCGAGGATGCGGACCTGCACCGGGCGGCCATGGGGGCGATATGGGCCGGCATGCAGAACGCCGGGCAGTCATGCGGAGGCGTTGAGCGGATCTATGTGCATAAAAACGTGTATGACAGGTTCCTGGACCTGCTCAAACAGGGCGTGGAATCCCTTGTGGTAGGTGAGGACAGGAATTTCGACACGGATATCGGCGCGCTCACGACAAAGCGCCAGATGGCAACGGTCGAAGCGCATATCAGGGACGCACTGGATAAAGGCGCCACGATATTCGCAAAATCCGATCCCCCGCGAAACCACAAGGGTAATTTCATGCCCTGCATCGTGCTGACCGATGTTGATCATGATATGATCACCATGAAAGATGAAACATTCGGCCCGGTCGTTGCGGTCATGAAGGTGGACAGTATTGAAGAGGCGATAGAGCTGGCCAACGATTCCTACCTTGGACTGACCGGTTCGGTATGGTCGAAAAACAGGAAGAAAGCCATGAAGATAGCCCGGGAAGTACAGAGCGGGGCCATGACCATAAATGACCACCTGATGAGCCACGGCCTGGCGGAGACGCCGTGGGGCGGGTTCAAGCAATCCAGCATCGGCAGGTCGCACGGCGATATCGGCTTTGCCGAAATGACCCAGCCGATGGTGATTGTGAACGACATCCTGCCTTTCGCGAGAAAACAATTCTGGTGGCATCCCCACAGCCATGCCATATATGGAGGGGTGCGCGGCGTGGTCAATTTTTTATACGGGAAAACCCTTGTATACCGCATCAAGGGTCTGTACGGTTTGGGCAGGGCTTTTTTCAGGACGTTTAACTCGGACCTGAAAGAACGCCGTTAAACTGATGTGGAGTATCTGCATATTACAGATAACTGGGTTATGCGCGGCGGACCTCATGTTCGCCGCGCGTTTTTTTGTCATCATGACCCGTCCGGGTTTTACATGACGATTATGCCCGCGTCGGCCCGTTCCCCGGTCATATCGCGATTTTTCCTTCATGTGTTACACTGTGGCATTCCCCGTTACGGTCCCTGAAGATATATTTGCTGTCCATGATTCTTTTGGCGATAGAATGATAATGGGGGAAGGTCCCGGCAAATGCGACCCCGGAAAGGAAGTTTGCCCTGTTGACCTTCCTGGCCTGTATCATGAACCTGATATATTCAAGTCCGTAAGAGGAGAATATCTGTTTTAAAAAGAAGAACAGGTCCTTCGTGATGCATGTTACCTTGTGCCGGAGGGTCGCGTCATCCTTGAAAATCTTTACCGTGCGGGGCGACGGTTTCTGCGAAAAGTGCTCCAGCAGCTTCAGGTTGCGTTCGAACCAGCGGCGCGGGCTGTATATCTCCGCGATGACCCGCTTGTACCCTTCGATGAGGGTCTGCTCATCCATCCGCGGGGTGAAGTTCAGGCACAGGTCGATGTTGTTGTAGGAGTGCCATCCGTTACCGATTATCCGGTTCTCTTTTTTCAGGCGGCGGTAGAGCTGCGTGTTCGGCATCGCCCCCAGCAGGCCCACCATGGCGATCGGGATCCCCGCCTTCTGGACAAAATCAATCTGCCGGTCAAAGATGTCCTCGGTGTCGGTGTCGAACCCGATGATGAAGCCGCCCATGACCATTATTCGTTTAGACTGGATCCGCTTTATGCTCTCAATCATGTTCTCTTTGACATTCTGGTTTTTGTTGATGTTCGCCAGGGTGGCTGTGTCCGGGGTCTCGATCCCTACGAAGACCATCCCGAAATTGGTGTCGGCGACGAGGTTCAGCAGCTCTTCATCGTGTGCCATGTTAATGCTGACCTGGGTTATGAAATAAAAGGGAAACTCATGCGCTTCCTGCCATTCAAGGAGCTTCCTGAGCATGGCTTTTGTTTTGGGGACGTGCCCGATAAAATTGTCGTCAACGATGAACACCTCGCCCCGGTACCCGCTGTCAAGGATGAAGTCGAGCTCGCGTAAAAACTGTTCCGGGGTTTTTGTCCGTACCTGCCTGCCGTTCATCTCGATGATGTCGCAGAATTCACACTGGAAGGGGCAGCCGCGTGAATACTGGACCGGGACCATCGCATAGTCGTTCAGGTCCACCAGGTCGTACCGGGGAAGAGGGGACATCGTCATGTCCGGCTTTTCGGAAGTCGAATAGATGCGCCGGGCGGTCCCGTTTTCATAATCCTTGAGGAATTGCGGCAGGATCGTTTCAGCCTCGTTGAGCACAAGGTGGTCAATCTTGTCTATATTCAGCACGCCGAGATCATGCGCCGACCAGATGAGAGGGCCCCCCGCGACCATGGTCTTCCCGCATTCGGCACAGAGGTCCACCACCTTGACGAATGAATCCTGCTGCACGCCCATGGCCGATATGAAGACCAGGTCCGCTGCTTCTACGTCAAGTTTCGTGAGAGGGTACGCGTTCAGGTCTATGAGCTTGATGTCATAGTTATCGGGCATGAGTGCGGCGATGGTCAGCAGCCCGAGGGGCGGGAACATAGCCTTTTTGCCCAGGACCGGCATTAAACTTTGGAAGTTCCAGAAGGTGTTCGGGATTTCGGGATAAACCATTAATACTTTCGTCTTCATTTTTTTCATTGCCTCCGATGATAGTTATCAATAATTGAATTATATCTATTTAAACCGTCCAGCCGGTATAAATATTGCGAATTATTTAACGACTGGTTAAATAATAACATAATTATAGGCCGGATCACGCCAATATCTGATATATCAGAAATCAAGATGAAAATAAACAGGATCGATGATCTGCCAGAAAGTGATAATTTTAATTATAGAGGGCCAGTTGAGGGTGATAATTCAGTCGATGAGCGATTTCGGCGGTGCATGTTTTGCTTTTTCAAAGAGTCGGTCCAATTCAACCGCGCCCTGCGCGGAGAAATGAACACCGTCTACTGACATGATCGCCTTCGGGAAGAGCCCCAGGGGTCCGGCGAAGCGCTGCTGGAGGGGGAGCAGGACTGCATCGCGGTCCGCGAGCACCCAGCGGTAGAGTGCCGCTTCAAAGGAGAGGGCGTTCCTGTTGACATACATGCTTATTGTCGGCGGTATTCCGAAAACGATGATTCGCGCCCCGGGGTAGAGGCGCCGGATCGTGTCCAGGGCCTTGCGGCTTTCTTCTATCGTCCGGTCAACCGGCTGGCGCATCAGGAGCGGGTTCCCGCCCAGGCTCCCGACGACGACATACGCTACGGACCGGTAGATGCCGGTCCGCTCCAGGACCGGCCGGATGTCCGACGCCATCTGCGCCATATGGTTGGCCCAGGAGCCGCTGATAGCAAAATTAAGCCGGCTCGGTACCGAACGGAGCCTGTTCCTGGTAAGGTCTATCAGAGAATCCCCGAACGCGATGGTGTCCCCCTTCGGCGCGCCGGGGAGGCCGGCCGTGAATCCGGCCAGGCGGTCCCGGTGCACGGGTGACTCTTTTGTCCATATGCCGGGGTCAGGCTTCGTTTGGGACAAATAGAGCTCAAGGAGGACCGCCTTTCGCATGTTCTTCCGGTATTCACGCTCATAGCTCTTTGTCTGCAGCCAGATGAGCGCCTCGTCCACGGGGGACGGCTCACCGGCCGGTGTCGCTGATCCGCACATGACCAGGGCGGCAGCCATGACAGTTGCCGCGGCAGTCCCGGCGCACTGACTCCGCATTTTGATCTTCGGTGCCATGATAGACGGTGTAACAATCAGTATGAATGCAATTCAAGAACTTTTTGTGTCAGAGGTGCCGGCCATGGCGTTTATGGTGAGATAAAATTTTTATTATGATGCAAAATAGGGTTGTCATCGCCGTGATCTGTGATGTTCACTACCCGCGGGAGAACAGCAGTATGTCGTCTGATTCAGCAATCATCACCTGCGATGTCGCGGTGATCGGGGGCGGCCCGGCGGGCATGATGGCCGCGGGGACCGCGGCGCGGCTGGGCGCCGGCGTCGTGCTCCTTGAAAAAAACAGCCGTCCCGGCAGGAAGCTCCTCCTGACCGGGAAGGGGCGGTGCAACATCACCAATGCCGATTACAATGTGCGTACCTTCCTCGATCATTTCGGGAAAAAGGGGCGGTACCTGAATTCAGTCCTGCACGCCTTCGGGGTGGAGGACGCCATGAATTTTTTTTCGGAGCGCGGCCTCCCGCTCAAGGTGGAGCGCGGGAACCGCGTGTTCCCCGTCTCCGACAGCGCGGCCGACGTGGTGCGGGTGCTGCGCGACTACATGAAGGAAAACGGCGTGCGGGTAAAGGACGGATTCGATATACGGGAGATGATACGGGGCGGAGACCTGGTATCGCGGGCCATCACCGACCATGGGACGGTCGAGGCCGGCCGCTTTATTCTCTGCACCGGGGGGCTTTCCTACCCCGCAACCGGATCGACCGGGGCCGGCTTCGCCATAGCCCGCGCGCTCGGTCACACCGTCGTCCCGCCGCGGCCGTCACTGGTGCCGGTCAGGCTCCGCGAGGCATGGATCGCGGAGCTCGAGGGGCTGAGCCTCAAGAACGTATCGGTGTCGGTCATCCGCGACGGCAGGACCGCGGCGCGCGAGTTCGGCGAGGCGCTCTTCACGTCCAACGGCATGAGCGGACCGGTACTGCTCGACCTGAGCCGCGTGATCGGCGAGCTCCTTCCCGCGAAGCTCGAGCTCTCGATTGACCTGAAGCCCGCGCTCGACCACGCCGCGCTTGACGCGCGGATACGCCGGGACTTCGGCGAAAATCCGACGCGGCAATTCAAGAACAGCCTCGGGCGGCTCCTGCCCGCGTCCCTCATCCCGGTGGTCGTGCGCCTTGCCGGTATCGACCCGCTGAAGAGCGTGAGCCACCTGGCGCGCGACGAGCGGAAGAGGCTCGTCGGCCTTTTAAAAGACCTCCGTACCGGGGTGGCCGGGCTCGACGGCTATGACAGCGCCATCGTGACCGCGGGCGGCGTATCGCTCGACGAGATCGACATGCGCACCATGCGCTCGCGCCTCGTCGAAAACCTCTATTTCGCCGGCGAGATCATCGATATTGACGGGCCCACGGGCGGGTACAACCTCCAGGTCTGCTGGAGCACCGGGTACGCGGCGGGGACGGCGGCAGCGTCATGACGGCCCGCCTCCGGCCGCACAATAATTCCGTTCCGGAACAATTTCTTGTTTGCAATTCCGCGCGTATTTTCCATGTTTGATAAGAATATTTGAAACCACCCCTGGGGGATGACGATGATTACATTGATCGCGAAATTAAACGTCAAGAACGGGAAAATGGACGAAGCCGTGGAGATACTGAAAAATGTCGTTCCGAAGCTGAAAGAATCGGAGCCCGGGTGCCTCGCCTACATCCCGCACAAGGTCCGCGGCGACGACCACGCCATACTGATCTATGAAAAATACCGCGACAAGGATGCGCTGAAAATCCATTCCGAGAACCTGCCGAAGACCCTGGAGAAGCTGTTTCCCCTGCTCGAGCCGGGACTGGACATCAAGACCTGTTACGAGATCCTGTAGGCCCCGCTTGCGTACATGAAGCAGGCCCCTGGCGGCAGGACCGGCCGGCGCCGTACCTTCCCCGGGACAGTTCCCTGATGCGCCCGTCTTCAATCAGGCAGCGGAGCGAAAGGTCGATCCAGCCGTCCGCCATAAAACGTTTCATAAAGCCTTCCCCCCTGTAGAGAGCGCGTATCACTTCCCGCTTGCCGGTCCCCGCGGTGCCGCTTGCCCTGACCGCGTCGTACACGTGTTCGAGACGCCGGGCGCGCCACTGGATGATTTCAGCTATACGCGCACCGGGGTCCTCGACCGGGCCCCCGTGCGCTCCCAGGATCAGGCGCAGGCCGGGGAGGGCGCGCAGGCGTTCCAGGGTGCGCAGGTAGATCGCAATGTCGGACTTGGGCGGCCCGAGCCAGGTAGTGATGCCGCTGAGGACGTTGTCCCCGCCCAGGAGCACTCCTGACGCCTCATCGTACAGGGACAGGTGGTCAGGCGAATGCCCGGGAGTGGCGATGATGCGCCAGGTCCTGCCCCCGGCAGCGATCGCGCCGCTGTCGCCGATAATCTCGTCGGGAGCGGCGACGAACCTGGTCCCGTACAGCGCCTCGTAAAAGCGGGACGCGGCCGGGCCGGTGATGCGCTCCCGGACGATGCGCCTCAGGCCGCAGGCCTCCTCCCCGGTGAAGTCCCGGTAGGAATCGCGGTAGGCGTCCCTGGAACGGATCGTTGCCGCCATGCGGCGGGTGAGCAGGATGCGCAGGCCGAGCTCTTCCCTGAGCCCCGCGAGACCGGAGAAATGGTCCGGGTGGACATGGCTGGGCAGTACCCGCGTGATTGAACATGGCTCGCCGCGGTCCCGGCAGTGGTTTTCTATGCGCCGGACCTCCCTGGCGAGGTGCCGCACGGACCCCCTGGTGCCGTAACCGGCATCATACACAAGCCCCTCGTCACCGGTGAGGACATAGATGTTCATCTGCGGCCGCAGGGGGCCCCAGCCGCCCCGCTCCCTGACAAGGAATATCCCGGGCTGTATTTCGCGAATGGCAGGCATCGTCAGAAATTCTCTCCTCTGTCACACAAAGCCATCCTGCCGCCGATGGCAAGCATAATGCGCCATGCGCACCTTACAGGCTCGCCGCCGCCCATCCCTTGCCGCCGGGGAGGTCCCTGCGCTTGTCGATGTCAGGGAAGAAGAGGCCCATCTGGTCGGCGCCCCGGTCATGGGTGATGTACTGGATTTTCGGTATCATCATCTTTTTCATGAAGCGCCTCCCTTCATCTATGGCCATGTTTCACAAGGAAGCGGTCCAGCTGACCGGCAAAGGACTGGCGGTCTCTCATGCTGAAGGCGGAGGGCCCGCCCGTATCCACGCCGCTGTTTCTCAGGACCTCCATCAGGTCGCGCGTGGCGAGGCGGTCCTTTATGTTCGCTGCCGTGTACAGCTCGCCCCGGGGATTGAGCGCGCAGGCGCCCTTACGGACAACGCGGTCCGCGAGGGGCAGGTCGGCGGTAATGACAAGGTCCTCCGCCGCCGCCATCATGGCGATGCGGTCATCCGCGACATCGGGACCTGCGGGGACTTCAATACATGAGATGTATGCCGAATCCGGGACCGCCAGGCGCTGGTTTGCCACGAGGACCAGGGGGACGCGGACGCGTTCCGCCGCCCGGTAGAGTATCTCCTTGATCACGACCGGGCATGAATCCGCGTCAACGATTATCCGCATTGCGCACACATGGGCTAGAGGGGCTTTATCCCCTTCTCCTCGTAGAGCGCGAGGGAGGTGATGTTCTCGAAGTCGAGGACCACGTGCGAATCGCTTATGCCGAGGACGTTGTTGACGATCTTCTCGAACTTGTCGGTGAGGTTCATGATGTCGTTTTTGTCGATCCACTCGAAGACGCTGACGAAGAACTTGAGCTCTCCGAGGCGGCCCAGCACGGCGTCCAGTGTCTTGATCCTCTCCGCGTCAACCTCGGCTTCGCTGGTCTCTTTTTCGATCTTGCTCAGGAAATTCTTCCATGAGTCGAACGGCTTGTGATGGAACACTGACTCGGTGCGGGAGATGACCGACCGCGTGCTCACGACTGAGCGGCTCAGCCGGCTGAGGAACACCACGAAGAGGCCGAAATTTTCCTCGTCGCCGTCCTTGAATCGGCCCTTGATGACCACGATATCGGCGAATTCGCCCTTCATGATCTTCTTGGCGGTCTCGATGTCGCCCGAGCAGAACTTCTCAACGATCTTCAGCTTGTTGAAATACTCGCGCGCTCCATCCTTACGGTCCATTGCGTGCTCCCCGTGTTATGGATAGGAGGATACAACGGCGCACAGGGCGCCCCGGATGCTATCCTTTCCTTATTATATCGGCGATCCTGTCAAAATCATCCAGCGAATAATAGCTGATCTCGATCTTGCCCTTGCCCCCGGCGTGCTTGATCTCGACCTTCGTGCCGAGGGCGGTCACGAGCTCCTCTTCCATCTTGCGGATATGGGCGTTTTTCGCCTGCTTTTTCTTCTCGTGCTTCTGCGTTGCTCCCCCGTCCTGTACCATCTGCTCGAGGGCGCGGACCGAGACCGCCTTGCTGATGATATCGCGGTAGAGCGCCATCTGGCGGCTGCCGCTCACGGACAGGAGGACCTTCGCGTGCCCGGCGCTGATGTCTCCCGCGGCAAGCGACCCCCGTATCTCGTCGGGGAGCTGGAGCAGGCGGAGGGTGTTGGCAACGGTCGCCCGCTCCTTTCCGACCTGGGACGCGATGTCCTGCTGGCGGAGGCTGAAGCGGTCGATCAGGACCCGGTAGGCCTCGGCCTCCTCGATGGGGTTCAGGTTGGTCCGCTGGATGTTTTCTATGAGCGCCAGGGTCAGGTTCTTCACCTCGTCGGCCTCGATGACGATGGCCCTGATCTTCTTCAGCCCGGCGTGCTTCGCGGCCCTGAGCCGCCGTTCGCCCGCGACCACGTAGTAGTTGCTCTCCGCACGCCGTACGATGATCGGCTGCAGGAGCCCCACCGCCTGGATGGATGCCGCGAGCCCCCGTATCTCGGATTCATCGAACACCGTGCGCGGCTGGTCCGGGTTGGGCAGGACCGATTCGACGTCCAGCTCCGCGATGGTTTCCGCGTTCTGGACGATCCCCTTTTCCAGGGCCTCGACCGGCGTCGGAGACGCGGTGATGATCGCGGAGAGCCCCTTGCCAAGAACCTTCTTAGCCATTCTTTAAAACCTCTTTTGCCAGATTCTCATAGGTCACGCTGCCGATGCTCCCCTTGTCGTAATGGCCGATCGGCTTTCCGAACGAGGGGGCCTCGGAAAGCCGTACGTTCCTCGGGATGATCGTCTTGAAGACCTTGTCCGAAAAATATTCCCGCACGTCGGAGACCACCTGCTGCGACAGGTTGGTCCGGGAATCGTACATGGTGAGGACCACCCCTTCGATGGACAGGCCCCTGTTCAGGTTTTCCTGCACCATCGCGATGATGCGGAGCAGCTGGCTCAGTCCCTCCAGCGCGTAGTATTCGCACTGGAGCGGTATCATCACCGAGTCCGCGGCGACCAGGCCGTTCAGCGTCAGGATGCCCAGCGAGGGCGGGCAGTCGATGAAGATATAATCGAACTCCTCCCGGATGTCCTTCATCGCGCTGCGGAGGATGAATTCCTTCCGCTCCGCGTCAAGGAGGTCCACCTGGGCGCCGGCCAGGTGGATGTTCGACGGGATCAGGTACAGGCCGTTGATGCCGGTCTGCTTGATGGCCTCGCGGATCGGCGTCGAGCCGATGAGGACCTCGTAGATCGACGGGTCGTCCTCCCCGGCGCTTACGCCCACGCCGAAGCCCGCGTTGGCCTGCGGGTCGATATCGATGATGAGCACGCGCTTCCCTTTTTCGGCGATAAACGCGGCAACGTTCACCGTTGTCGTAGTTTTCCCCACTCCGCCCTTCTGGTTGGAGACCGATATCACCTTTCCCATCCGCAGCTCCAGTACTGTATCATTACTATTTTAGAGCATGGCCTGAATGCAACTACTTTTCTAAAAAATCGGCCGCCGCGACCGCGCCGGAACGGCGACTAATTCTGCTTGACAGGCGGCAAAAATCGGCCGTAGGATCGCCGTAGCATTGTTCCGCGCTGACGGACGGCGCGGGCGCATATCCACAAGCGGCGGTGAGGCCATGTTGAAGAGAAAAGCGATAGTCGACAGGAATTTCCAGCTGAAGACAACCTTCCGCGTCATCGGGATATTCATCATCGCCTTCATCCTGATCATCGCGGTGACGGGAATCGTATCCACCCATAATAACCGGGCCATCACCGGCACCATCGATGAGCTCAACAGGCATATCGAGCGGGACAAGAAGACGGCCGACCTTCTTGCCTCCGCCGCGAAGAACAGGCGCGATGCGGTCCTTGCGCCCGAACGGGAACGGCTCCTCGGGGACCACCTCGAGAGCATTGCGATGATGCAGGAGAGCGTGACCCGGTTAAATAAGATCCTGGACAGGAACAGGCTCCTCTTCACCCTGATGATCGTCACCGGTGTCCTGCTCGGTGTGTTTCTCTTCATCTACCTGATCCGCCTCACGGGCCGGATGTCGGGCCCAATCCTGCTCCTGTCACGGCACATGGACGACGTCATGAACGGGAAGGACCCCGACCTGCACGAGCTGCGCAGGAATGACGAATTCAAGGACTTTTACCGGCAGTTCATCGCCTTCCTCGGCAGCCTCCAGAAGAAACGGTAAGCCGCTATCCCCGCCAGCGCCCCCGGTATCCTGAAACGGGGAAGAACTTGAAGATAAAAAAAGCCGCCGCGGCCACGGCCGCGATCCCGAGAGCTATCAGGACGTGGTACAGGTAGGGGAATATCCTCCTGCCTGACGCGGAGACCACGGTATAGAGGCCGTACCTGCCGCTGGTGGAAGGATATAATCTGATATAGCAGTGGTCACTGCGCTCCGCCTTTACGGTAAACATCTGCTCGCGCGCGAGGATGTCGCGGGATTCAATCAGCGAGTAGCCCCGGTCCACGATGTCGACCTGGAAGGGGTCGCTCTCGGAGTAAAAATATATGGTGTTGCTCCCCTTCTCGATGTCGATGCGGTGATATGCCGCGTACTCGCCGCCCTGGACCGCGTTGACCAGCCTGCCGGTCACCGACTGCCCCCAGCGGAAGGCCCTGTCCTCGTACGTCTCGATCAGGTGCGCTCCCGCTATGCGGTAGATGTTGAAGCGGCGGAATGCGCTGTACACGGTGCTGTCGTAGCTGGTGTAGAGCAGCTCCCCGCTCCCCCGCCGGGCGATGAAGTTGACCGGTCCGGAACGGACGCCCCGGGGCGTTTCATAACGGGCGCTGGCCAGCACCTCCGCGCCGCGAGCGGACTTGACCGCGATCCAGCCGGGGTGGTCCATGTACAGGGCGACCATGTTTTTTCTGCTGAAGCGGGAGAGGTCGCCGGTAACCTTCGCTTCCAGCCGCGCCGGCATGCCCATGTAGGGAAAATTGTCGAAAAACTCGAGCATCCCGAAGGCCCTCTGGATAAATTCATACGAGTAGCCGGAGAAATACGCGGCTCCCCCCTTCCGCACGAAGCGCCGCAGGGTGCGGGCGACCTTGTCCCTGTTCACTTCGTAGAAGTCGGGCTTGAGGGCGACGGATTTCAACCTGACGCTGCTTGAGCGCACGTCGATCATCTCTTCTATGGGATTGTCGATGCCGCTGGGGACAAAGAGAGAGCGGTACCCGAGCACCCGCTCGGGATACTCCAGGTCGCGGTAGGCCAGGAGGTCGTGCGGTATGTG
This sequence comes from uncultured Spirochaetota bacterium, assembly GCA_963827275.1. Lineage (GTDB taxonomy): Bacteria > Spirochaetota > UBA4802 > UBA4802 > UBA5550 > RBG-16-49-21. The sequence continues at coordinate 710,743 of CAWHAA010000005.1, read as the reverse complement.
GAAATTGGACAGCACCAGGTCGACATCGTCGTACTTGCTCTTGACGACGGCGATGCTGTTTTTCTTTTTTACGGTCTTTCTCATCGTCGGCTTTGATGCCGCGCTGCCGGCAAGGCCGGCGGCGAGCGCCGCCGCGATAAGCATGGTGAGAAAGCGTTTCATGGTCGTTCTGTCCAGCATGGTGAGACACTTTAGGAAATGCGGCGGGGTTTATCAATACTTTTATCTTCCAGGCCCCCGCCGGGGGGCAGACCCCCCTCAGAGGGCGTGTATAGAGGTTTCTTGGTCTTTCCGGGAATTGTGGACTGATACGGAAGCAGGCCACGGAATACAATGCGTTTTTTTAGACCGGACCCTTCTCGGTCATTATGCGCGGGTAATATCTTTGTCTTGACGAAATACCGTATTGCCAAGACAGATGTATTAATTACATGTTTTTAAAAGGTGTTATATGGCGTCAACAATAGGAAAAACGACTCTGGAAAACAACCCGATCTTTGAAAATGTCCTTGCCGGCAACAACAAACGCATGCTCGTGGCCATAACATCAATTTTTCTGATGGCCAATATCGCCACTATCCTGATCAAGCTTGCCGGAAAGGGTTCGCAATATCTTGAATGGGCCGATATCGCCATTGAAACCTTTCTGATTGTCGGTGTATTATTTGTAACATTCATCCTGGAAAGAAAGACCAGGGGGAAAAAGGTATCCAGTTATATATCGATCACCGGGGTGCTGGCCTGTCTCTGGTTTTTCCAGTATGTCATATACGGCGCCACAGAGCTTTCCGCCCTGCATTACATCGCCCTGTCATTAAGTGTTTTTTATTTTGACTGGAAAACATCAATATTTTGTTTTGTGATGGTGATCATATCACAGACGTCATTGTTTATCCTCAGGCCTGAACTTATGCCGGGAGGTCCGGCCAGCAACATGGTGATCAAGTACCTGGTCTACTTCTGGGTGGGCATCGGGGCGGCCGTGGGATCCGAGGCCACCAAAAAAATCCTGAAGCTTGCCATCATCAAGAACGAAGAAGCGAGAAGGAACTCCGAAGACCTGACAACGGCTGCCGGTGAGATCGTGGAAGCCGTCAGGATCCTTGAAGGCGAGACAGGCAACATCAGGGTGACTTCGGAATCACTCAATGCCATTTCGCAGGACCAGGCTGCCTCTCTCGAGGAGGTGTCGGCTGCGGTCGAGGAGCTGTCGACCAACTCCGATTCCTTGAGTGATATAGTGTCGTCCCTTCACTCTGAATTGAGCGACAACGTCAGGTCGGTCAATGACATGAAGGCCGTGAACGACAAGGTGCAGACCAGCAATACCCAGATAAACAACGCCCTGGCGGAAATCGCGGCGCATTCCTCCCGGTCATCAAACAAGATCATGGATGCCCGCGAGAAGTTTTCCATATTAAAGGACCAAAGCAGGGAGATGTCGAATTTCATCCAGCTTATCAATGACATTGCGGACAAGGTCAACCTTCTCTCCCTCAACGCGGCCATCGAGGCGGCCCGCGCCGGGGAGCACGGCCGCGGCTTCGCCGTTGTCGCCGATGAAATATCGAAGCTCGCCGATGCCACAACAAGCAATTCGAAGGAAATAGCCAATATCATCAATAAGAACCATGTCCTCATCGACGACAGCAGTATGATAATTGACGAATCGACCGATATGATCGGCAGGCTCAATGATTTCATATTGAATATCAAGGACGAGATGGCGGAGGTGGCGAAGCTGAACGTCGACATCAACAATATGGTGATGTCCATTACCAAGCTGAACGACAAGATCCACAGCATAAGCGGCTCCATTGAATACTCCATGGGAGAACAGAAGTCCTCGACTGAGGAGCTGAACAACACGTCGGGCCATATCTCCGAGGGTTCGCAGCATATAGTGGAGATCGCGTCCAGGATATCAGACGCACTCGGGGTAATTACCGGCATGGCGGAACGCCTTGGCGGCCTGTCGCGCTCCATGACCGTCGCGGGTTGATTGTCCGGGTGAAATACTGCGCTGATGCGGTGCGGGTCCCCTCTTGAGTTTAGGCCTCTTCTTTCCATTTGAATGGCCCTTGTACGGGCAGCGGCACTCGGGCTGAGAACGGACGGGGCAGGCGGATGATGAAGAACTGCCGGTCTGCCTCTACGTGCCCCGCGGGGCGGCTTCGGGGGCCTCATGCCGGAAATCCAGCGGCGGGGAACCGCTTTTTTTTCTTGACAAATAACTAATATATGATTATATGTTCATATATGAGTTATAAGAGGCGGCAAAGTCATGAATAAAATACGCCATGCGCCCGCCGGAGCGGTGCGCCCGGATGATAAAAAAAAGAGGGAAACGGTGCCGGACGAATCGCGCTTCATGGCGCTGTCCGAGTTTTTCCGGGTCTTCGGGGACGTCACCAGGACAAAAATACTCTTCCACCTGTCGCGTTCCGAGCTGTGCGTCCATGATATCGCCGCGCTGGTGGCAATGAGCCAGTCCGCCGTATCCCACCAGCTGCGCGTGCTGAAGCAGTCGCGGCTCGTGAAGTACCGGCGGGAGGGGAGGTCCATACTCTATTCGCTGGACGATGACCACGTGAAGCAGATCATAGGGCAGGGCTTCGAGCACATCAATGAGGGGTGGTGATATGGCGGCATACGGGCATGCGCACAATGACCACTCCCATGGCGTCCACGGGCACGGCGCCCCGGCAAGCGGCACCAGGCTCGCGCTGGTGATATTTTTTAACGCGGTCATCACCGCGGCCGAATACATCGGCGGCGTGCTTTCGGGCAGCCTTGCGCTCATATCGGACGCCGGCCATAACTTTTCCGACGTGCTCTCCCTGGCGCTCGGCTATGCCGGCGAGCGGATCTCGGAGAAAAAGCCGGACAAGAAGTTCAGCTTCGGCCTGAAGCGCTTCGAGGTGATCGTGGCGCTCGTGAACGCGGTGTCGCTGCTCGGGATCGGTTTTTATATCGTGTACGAGGCGGCCGCGCGCTACCTCCACCCGGTCCCGATCAACGTCAGCATCATGCTGCCGGTGGCCGCGGTCGGCCTGGCGGGGAACCTCTTCTCGATGCTGCTGCTGGCGAAGGAGCGGGGGAGGACCCTGAACCTGAAGGCGGCGTTCCTGCACCTGCTCTACGATACCGTCTCTTCCGCGGCCGTCATCGCCGCGGGGATCGTGCTCTACCTCACCGGGATCGCCATCGTGGACCTGATCATGAGCCTTGCGATTGTCCTCATGATCGCCGCGAGCTCCTTCTCGATCATACGGGAATCCGCCCGGATAATTTTGCAGGGAACGCCGGCCCACATCGACATGGACGAGGTCCTCCGCGACATCTCACGCGTCGGGAACGTGGGGGATGTTCACGGCCTCCATATCTGGTCGATAAATTCGAACGAGGTGTTCCTCTCGTGCCACCTCTGCGTATGCGGGCAGGCCGACGGGAGCGATACCGACGAGATAATAAAAAGCGTCAATACAATGCTGGAAGAAAAATACGGGATACGGCACACGACCCTCCAGGTCGAGAACACCAGGATCTGTTCCGATTCGGGGACCTGCTGCCGTTAAGGGGGAATGCATGAAAACAGTAAAGGATTCAAGCATCACCATCGTGCAGCACATGACCCAGATGGACGCGAACCTCGCCGGGAATGTCCATGGCGGCACCATCATGAAGCTGATCGACAATACCGCGGGGATCGTGGCGGCGCGCCATACCGGGAAAAACCCGGTCACCGCATCCATAGACCGGCTCGATTTCCACAGCCCGGTCTTCGTGGGCAACCTGATCCGGATCACCGCGAGCATCAACTATGTCGGAAAGACCTCCATGGAGATCGGGGTGCGCGTCGAGGCGGAAAACATGATCACGGGCGAGGTGCGCCACACGTCATCGGCGTATCTCACCTATGTCGCGCTTGACGCGGAGGGGAGGCCGACCGTGATCCCCCCCGTCAGCTTCGAGACGGAGGACGAGAAACGGCGGAGCTGCGAGGCGCAGGAGCGGCGGAAGCGCAGGCTCGCGGAGCGCATCGCGGAGAAGGACGGGGGCGGCTGCGGGAAATAACTCGCTATGGCTTTTTGCTTTTGGGGAATTGCATCCTCATAAGAATAGGCCCACGGGACACAATGCGTTTAATGTGAAGCCGCCCCCTCTCACATCAAGCCCCCTCCGGCAGAAAAAGCGCTGGACAGAGGCTTGAAATTTTACAGAAAAATAATGCTTGACATTGTTCCCGTAATTGGGTACATTATCAGTATGAAACATGAAGTATACATCAACAAGAAATCGAAAAAAAATATAGAGAAAATGCCGAAAGCAATTCGAATGAAAATGAAGCGACTTGTTGATGATTTGGAAGAAAATGGTCCAGAACGGAGAGAATGGAGCAATTACAGCAAATTAGGGGAAAATGATTATCATTGTCATTTAGCTTATAGCTGGGTAGCTTGTTGGAAAAACGAGAATAATTCTATAATAATCGAGGTATATTATGCAGGTTCACGTGAAAACGCCCCGTACTAAAATAAATATCGAGGGAGTTATTTCAGGCAAACTCCTAAAGGTCTTGAAAGAAGATTTTGGCGACAAGCTTATTGTTGAAGACGATGAATATGAACTTGCCAAGAATATGGATTGGTACAAGAAAATTACGGCTGAAATGAAACCGGGAGACCACATGAGGGTTTACCGCGAAACAAGGGGTTTGACCCAAGATCAGCTTGGGAAGAAGCTCGGTGGTATTTCCCGTCATCATATTTCCGATATGGAAAACAGCCGACGCCCCATCGGGAAGCATGTCGCCAAGAAGCTGGCTGATTTGTTCAATACGTCTGTCGAAAAATTCTTATAACTTTCTAAGAATCTGCTCCCTCTCAGGTAAAGGCCCAGGGGACACAATACGTTTTATCTGAACCTGCCACCTCTCAAATAAGGCCCTTTCTAACACAAAAAGCGCTGGACAGAGGCTTAAATTTTTGCGCTCGACTTGAAAATTGAGAAAAATTTTTGAAATTGTGAAAAGAATGCCTACCCGTTGACTAGTACAACAGCGGTTTGTCCAAATAGCAAGAAATTTTCGGGAATTTTTGAGAGAAATCAAGCATTACGGCCCCTTCTTTATTCTGAAATATCCGGCATGGAGCAGGTGGGTCTTCTCCCGGCGTTTTTCGCGGCATCCTGCCGCGCGCCGGGACTTCGACATCCATGTCTCAGCCCCGAATCTTTCAAGGGATATATACAGTAGTCCGGGGAGTGCTCCGGATTTGTGTCGAAAGAATGCTCTATCGCGTGCGCCCGGGTCTTTCGCGTTATCTGATCGAACGTATGTTTAATGCCATGCGCGTATATCCCATAGTATCGTATCGCTTTTTCGCGGCATAATTGCGGCATTCATCCATGAAAAGCATATTCTGCGATAATTAAGGAGCGGGGGGGGGGTGATGGGGTGGGGCGGTTTTGTGGCTGTTCTCACCCCAGTTTCGCCCGGCTGGCCTCGAGCTTCGCGAGTATCTCGGCGAAGCCGGCGCGCTTCGTTTTTTCGTTCTCGATCACGTCCGCCGGCGCCCGGCCCGTGAAGTTCTCGTTCGCGAGCTTCGCGTCCACCTTCGCAAGGTCGGCGCGGGTCTTCTCGATCTCCTTGTCGATGCGCGCCCGCTCTTTGTCGAAATCGATCAGCCCCTTGAGCGGCAGGAATATCTCCATGTCGGCGATGACCGCCGACGCGTCCGTGCCCGCCGGCGCATAGGCGGGGTCTATCGTCACGGCGTCGACCTTCGCCAGCGCCTTGATATGCAGGTCCTCGCGCCGGATGATCGAAGCGATCTTCTCGCTGGAGGTCTTGAAAACGACAGACGCCTTCCTGTCGGGGGGGACGTTCATCTCGCCCCGGATGTTCCTGATGCGGTACACGATCTCCTGGAAGAGCGCCGTCTCCTCCGATTCCTTCACGAAATCGAACTCGGCGCGCGGCTCCGGCCAGGACGACACCAGGATGAGGCCGTCGTCCTTTCCCTTGATCCTGTCCCAGATCTCCTCGGTGATGAAGGGCATGAAGGGATGGAGAAGCTGTATCGATTTTTTCAGCACGTAGAACAGCACCTGCTTCGCGGTGTCGGAGCTCTGTGCCATGTCGGGGCCTGTCCCGTAGAGGCGCTGCTTGGTCAGCTCGATGTACCAGTCGCAGAACTCGTGCCACCAGAAGGTGTAGATGGCATGCGCCGCGTCGTTGAACTTGTATTCCTCGAACGCCGCGCTGCACGCCGCGCACCGTCTCGTTGAGGCGGTGGAGTATCCAGCGGTCGAAGGGCTCGAGCTCGGCCGGCGGCAAGCTCGCGCTCCTGGAAGCCCTCTCCCAGGTTCATCAGGATGAAGCGGGTGGCGTTCCATATCTTGTTGCAGAAGGTGCGGTATCCCTCGATCCGCTTCTCGGAGAGTATGATGTCCCGCCCCTGGGCGGCCAGCATGGCCAGGGTGAAGCGGAGCGCGTCGGTGCCGTACTGGTCCATCATGATGAGCGGATCGATGACGTTCCCCTTCGACTTGCTCATCTTCGCGCCCTGTTCGTCGCGGATCAGGGCGTGGATGTAGACGTCGCGGAACGGGACGTCGCCCATGAACTTGAGGCCCATCATGATCATGCGCGCCACCCAGAAAAAGATGATGTCGAAGGCGGTCACCAGCACGCTGGTGGGATAATATTTTTCGAGGGCCGGGGTCTTGTCCGGCCAGCCCAGCGTCGAGAAGGGCCAGAGCCCGGAGGAGAACCAGGTGTCCAGCACGTCCTCGTCCTGCCGGATCTTCTTTGATCCGCATTTTTCGCATTCGGTCGGATCGTCGACCTGCACGGTGATGTGCCGCAGTCGTCGCAGTAGAAGGCCGGGATGCGGTGGCCCCACCAGAGCTGGCGGGAGATGCACCAGTCGCGGATGTTGTGCATCCATTCGAAGTAGGTCTTTTCCCAGTTCTTCGGCACGAAGCGGATCCTGCCGTCCTCGACGGCCTTGATCGCCTCGTCGGCAAGCGGCTTGATCTTCACGAACCACTGCTTCGACAGGTACGGCTCGATGATGGTGTGGCACCGGTAGCAGTGCCCCACCGCGTGGAGGTGCTTTTCGATCTTGACGAGGAGGCCGAGCTTCTCAAGGTCCTCCACGACCTTCTTGCGCGCGTCGAAGCGCGACAGGCCCTGGTACGGCCCGCCGTTTTCGTTGATGTTGCCGTTCTTGTCCAGGATGTTGATCTCTCCGAGGTTGTGCCGCTTGCCCATCTCGAAGTCGTTCGGGTCGTGGGCCGGGCGTGACCTTCACCAGGCCGGTGCCGAATTCCTTGTCGACGAAGTGGTCGGCGAAGACCGGGATCTCCCTGTTCATGAGGGGGAGGATGACCTTCTTCCCGACGAGGTCCTTGTAGCGCTCGTCGTCGGGGTTCACCGCCACGCCGGTGTCGCCCAGCATGGTCTCGGGCCGGGTGGTGGCCACCACGATGAAGTCCTTCGAGCCGGCGATCGGGTAGCTGATGTGCCAGAGGTGGCCCTCAAGGTCCTGGTATTCGGTCTCGATGTCGGAGAGCGCCGTCTCGCAGCGCGGGCACCAGTTGATGATGCGGTATCCCTGGTAGATGAGCCCTTCCTTGTACAGCGTGGCGAAGACCGTGTGCACCGCGCGCGAAAGGCCCTTGTCCAGGGTGAAGCGCTCGCGCTCCCAGTCGCAGGAGCAGCCGAGCCGGCGGAGCTGGTTCTGTATCTTGCCGCCGGAATGCTCCTTCCATTCCCAGACCCGCTCCTCGAACTTCTCGCGGCCCAGGTCGTCCTTGCGTCTTGCCCTCTTCTTTCAGGAGGCGCTCCACCACGTTCTGCGTGGCGATGCCGGCATGGTCCATGCCGGGCATCCAGAGCGCCGACTTGCCCATCATCCGCTGCCAGCGCGTCAGGATGTCCTGGAGCGTATTGTTCAGGGCGTGGCCCGATGTGGAGGTTGCCGGTCACGTTGGGCGGCGGGATGACGATGCAGTAAGGCTCCCTGCCGTCATCCTCGCGCGCGTGGAAATAGCCGCCGCCTTCCCATATTTTGTACCATTTTTCCTCGACCTGTTTCGGATCGTATGAAGAAGGGAGTTCCATTGGTTTGTCCATATGTTAAAAATGTCGGGCCGGTCCGCTGACACGGCGGTATGATAGTGGAAGAAGGGGGCGCAGGGGTCAATACATTTTCATCATCTGCCGGCGATCAGGTCGGGGAGCTCGTTTTTGTCGTCGGGGGAGATGGGGAAGTGGTCATGCAGGATCTCGCCGGCGCGCTCCACCGCCCTGCAGATCGCGTCCGCCTGGTTTCCGCTCTTTATCCCCCCGGTGATTATCGATACGAGCTCGCCCCAGGCGTCCTGCCTGACTTTTTCATTGATGCCGCGGTCCCCGAGGACCCATACCGTGCGCTCGAATATCGATATGAAAATCAGTACGCCGGTTTCATCCTTGGTGCGGTACAGGCCGCTCAGGTAGAAGTTCGCCACCGCCGCCCTGCAGACCTGGTCTTCAATCTCCGCGCGGGAGGTGAAGGCCCTCCTGAGCCAGAGCAGGTTTTTTACCAGCAGGTAGGAGATGATGAAGAGGATGGCCTCGATCCCGAGGAAGACCCACATGTCCCTCATGAACAGGTCAAAGAGCGGGCCCGCGAAATAGGTGCCGATCATGGAGAGCGGGACCGAAAGGGCAAGCGCGCCGATGACGGCGGCAAGCGGGTATTCGCCGCTCGATGACACCACCATGGGCACGATCTCGCCCGCGGTGGACGCCTCGGCCTTTTTTACCGAATCGGATATCATCGCCATGTCTTGTTCGGAAAGAAATTTTTTTACCAGGTCTTTCATGTTGTTCCTCACCCGTTACCAGCTGCCGGAGGCCCCGCCGCCGCCGAATCCGCCGCCCCCGCCGCCGAAGCCGCCGCCCCCGCTGAATCCGCCGCCGAACCCGCCGCCCCGTCCCCCTCCCGTCAGCAGGAAGAGGGTCATGAGCGTGGGGATGATCAGGCCGATGACAAAGCCGATCGGAATGAGCAGCAGGATCCAGGGCGAAAGCCCGAAGAGGATGCCGCCGCCTATCGGCGCGATCGCGGCGCCGGCGGCCCCGCCGAGTGTCCGCTTTATCTTGCCGATGATGCCGATAAAGAAAAACGCGAACAGCGCGGGCGTCATCAATGACAGGGGGTCGGTGCGCATCTTGTCCGCCATGGGCGCGTCGGACGCCTTGAACTCGCCCCTGACCGTCCCTATGATGGCGTCAACGCCGTCCGAGACCCCCTTGTCGAAATCGCCCGCCCTGAACGCCGGCTTCATGATGTTGTCGATGATCCTTCCCGCGCGGAGGTCGGTGAGGGTTCCTTCGAGACCGTACCCGACCTCGATGCGCATCCTCCGGTCCTCTTTCGCGACGACCATGATGGCGCCGTTATCCAGCTTTTTCTGGCCGATCTTCCATTGCCCGGCGACCCTGATGGAAAAGTCCTCGATCGCGTCGCCCTGGAGCGAGGGGACGGTGAGGACCACCACCTGGGTCGAATCCGTCCGCTCGAACTCGGCGAGGCGGGATTCGAGCGCGCTGACCGTGCCCGGCGAGAGGATGCCGGCGTAATCATTGACGCGGCCCTTCAGCTGCGGCACGTCAAGGGCGGCCAGCGGCAGGGCCAGCAGCACGAGGAGCGGCGCAAGCCGGGCAAGGGGGCGTTTCATCGGCCGCTCCCCGGTCACTCGAACTTGACTTCGGGCGCTTTTTTCGCCCCCTCGTCAGCCTTGAAGTACTCTTTTTTCTCCAGGTGGAGCAGTATCGAGTTCGTCAGGCTGTTGGGGAAGCTGCGGATCGAAAAGTTGAAGTTCTTCACCGCCTCGTTGTAGCGGGTCCGCGCGACGTTGATCCTGTTCTCCGTTCCTTCGAGCTGGTGCATAAGGTCCCGGAACTGTTCGTTCGCCTTGAGGTCCGGGTACCGCTCCACCACCACCATCAGGCGCCCGAGTGCCGTCGAGAGCTGTCCCTGCGCCTGCTGGAACTTCTGGAGTGCTTCGACGTTGCCGAGGTCCTTGGGATTGACCTGGATCGACGTGGCCTTGGCGCGCGCTTCTATGACGGCGGTGAGGGTGTCCTTCTCATGCTTCGCGTATCCCTTGACCGTCTGCACCAGGTTCGGGATCAGGTCGGCCCTCCGCTGGAGCGCTGATTCAAGGTCGCCCCATGCCTGGAACACCTCTTCTTCCTGCTTCTGCATTGTATTATACCCGCAGCCCGTTGCCGTCATGACGGCGAGTACCATTATGGATGCCACTATTGACAATCTTTTGTTCATCGATTCCTCCCGGTTGATAGTACGTATGAGTATGGTTAAGGAGGCGGCTGAATGTTACATCCGCCGCCGGTCTATATCAAAATAATAAAAACCGCATATAAAGCAAGAAAAAAATCGGGATTGTGACAGATTGTACCGGCGCGCGGCGCGTAACGGATGATTTCTTCGTTGACATCCTCGCCGATGGCGTCAGCATCATCACAACTGTTGTATAAAAAGGAGGACGGCATGCGGCGGATGATTGCGTTCCTGTGCTTTTCCATCATTGTGTCAGGTGGCGGCTGCGACAGGGGCTCGATGGTGGAGGATGAAAAACAGGGCACAAAAAAGGACACCGGATATTATGTACGAATGTTTGAAGCGCCGGACCGCGGCGAGTGGCAGAAGCCGGACGAGATAATCAGGGCGCTCGGCCTGAAAAAGGGCCAGCGCGTCGCGGATATCGGGGCCGGCAGCGGGTACTTCACGCGGCGGTTCGCCGCGGCCGTAGCGCCCGGGGGCGAGGCGGTCGGTTACGACGTGGACCCGGGCATGGTCGCTTACATGAAGGAAGACGCGGCAAAAAGAAAGATCGGAAATTACCGTGCGCTGCTCATATCCCCGGACCTGCCTGACCTGGGGAAATTGCCGTTTGACATGGTCTTCATCTGCAATACCTATCACCACATGGACAACAGGGCCGCCTACCTGTCACGCCTGAAGCCGGCGCTGAAGAAGGACGGCCGCGTGGTCATCGTCGATTACCGGAAGAATTCAAAAGGCGGGCCGCCCGCGGCCTTCAAGCTGGAGGATCGCCGGGTGATTGAAGAATTTTCAAACGCGGGGTACCGTTTCATCAAAAACCACGGGTTCCTTCCCAACCAGTATATGCTCGAATTCGCGATGTAGCGGGACCACGGGCGGCATGGAACCCTACAGCGTCATAGCGCCGTACTACGACACCATCCTGCGCCATGTCGATTACCAGGAGTGGTACGAGTACCTCCTCGCCGTGATGGAGCGCCACGCGCCGCGCCGCGGGAGCATACTTGAGCTCGGGTGCGGCACCGGACGCTTCGGCGCGAAATTCTCGGGCGACGGCTACACCGTGTACGGCGTTGACCGGTCGCTCGACATGCTCCGCGTCGCGAAGGAGCGGGCGTTCATGAACTTCCGGATCTTCTGCGCCGATATCACCACGTTTCGCCTGGCGGCGCCGGTCGATTTCATCTTTTCGGTGCACGACACCGTGAATTATCTGCTTGAATATTCCGATATTGTTAACATGTTCCGCTGCGTGCGGGACGCCATGCACGGGGAGAGCGTTTTCATGTTCGATATCACCACGGAGCACAACATCTACCGCAACTTCGACGGGAAGACCACGAAGAGCAGGATACGGAACGGCTCCATCGAGTGGGGCAACCGCTATGATGCCGAAACGAAGCTGATCACCTCGACACTGCGCCTTGACCGCGGCGGCGCGGTCTCCGAGGAGGAGCATGTGCAGCGGATCTACTCCGCGGACGAGATCCGCGGGCTCCTCGCCGATGCGGGGCTCGCCGTGCGGGACGTGTGCGGCGACTACACCTTCGGCCCGCCGCGGGACGATACCATCATGATAAATTTCATAACCGAGAGGGCCTGATGTCGGAAATCCTTTACCTCATAGGGCTGCTGATCGGCGCCACGGTGTTCATCTATCTTTACTCCTCGTTCCAGACGGGGAAGGAGAAGCTGAAGGAGCTGCGCGCGGGAAAGAAGCCGCCGGAGCCGTCCGTTAATCCGGAGCGGATCGATTATTTCAGCGTGAAGCGCGCGCCGGGGACCAGGCTCTGCCCCCTGTGCGGCAAGGAGCTCTCGAAATACGAGGCCCTGTACGCGTCCGAGACCGAGGAGAACGGGAAGAAGAAGATCCTGATACACGGGTGCAGGTACTGTTACAAGGATAAAGAAGAGAAGAAGGACGAGAAGCGGGAAGAAAAGAGCGACACGCCGCAGGCATGAGGCGTTAATAACATGTTGATCAACAAGGGGGTGGGATATGGGATATTGTCCGAATTGCGGGGCAAAGGCCGATGATACCGACCGCTTCTGCCGGATGTGCGGCAAGGACCTTGCCGCGGTACCGGTGACCGGACCGGTGCCTGCTGCGGCGGGAGGGCCGGCCGGCCCGATGAAACAGAAGAAGAAGGGAATGGTCGGTGTCATCGCCCTCGCGAATGTGGCGCTGGTGGCCGGGGCGGTGTACATGTTCGGCTTCAAGGGATGTTCGTCCATAGAAGGGTCCTTCACCGCGGCAGGCGCGCCGCTCGGGGACTTCACCTTCACGCCCGCGCAGTGCCGCTCCGGCCAGCGCATGAGCTTTTTCGGCGCGGCGCTCCTGGGCAAGGGAGAGCAGGACGGCGCCATCCTGGTGATCGAGGACGCGGTGCGCGGCAAGATCGTCAAGGTGGAGGTGCCGGGGAGCTGCGAGCCGCCCGATTATGAAAAATGCAGGGTCGTGGAGATTGTGCCGTCCCAGTGCGAGAAGTTCAAGCTCTCGGTGTCTCGGACCGGCATGCTGGTAAACGAAATCCGCGCTGGTCGAAGGGAGCCTCTCGCTGAAGTGCGCGTTCAAAGAGGGCGGCACGGCGAGCGCGGACCTGGTGTTCACGCGCTGCGATTAGCCCGGAGCGCCGTCTCTATACGTTGAACCTGAAGTTGATGATGTCGCCGTCCTCGACGATGTACTCTTTTCCCATGACGTGCTGCCTGCCCGCCTTCTTCACCGCATCCTCCGAGCCGAGGGCGCACAGGTCGTCGTATTTCAGCACCTCCGCGCGGATGAAGCCGCGCTGGATGTCGCTGTGGATCGCGCCCGCGGCCTCGGGGGCGCTCGACCCGCGCCGTATCATCCACTGGCGCACCTCGTCCTCGCCCACCGTGAAGAACGAGATCAGCCCCAGCGACGCCATGAGGGTCCTGGTCAGCAGGGCGAGCGCCGGTTCGGCGATGCCCGCCTCCTTCATGAACGCGGCCCGGTCCTCATCGGAGTCGAGCGCCGCGATCTCCGCCTCCAGGCGCGCCGAGAGCCGCACGAAGGTGACGGCCCTGCCGCGGTACTTCTCCTCCGCCTTTTTCGCCAGCGCCGTGTCCGCTATGGCCGACTCGCCCGCGTTCAGGGCGACGATCATCTCCTTCATGGTGATGAAGGAGTAGCCGGTCAGGAGCTTTCTCTCTTCAGGGGAAATCTCCATGACGCGGAGGGGGAGGTCATTCTCTAAATGCTCGCGCATTTTGATGAAGAGCGGCTCCTCCTTCTGCCCCTGGTCGTCCTTGCCCCGCTTCTTCGCCTCGGCGATCCTCTCGAGGCGTTTCTCTATCAGGATGAGGTCGTGGAGCACGAGCTCCGACATCACCGAGTCGATGTCGCGGAGGGCGTCAACGCTCCCCCGTGCGTGGTACACACTGTCGTCTTTGAAGTCCCGCGCCACCAGGCAGAGCGCGTCCGTGCCGGCGATGTCCCTGAAGATTGCGCCTTCCTTCACCGCGTTTTCCTCCAGGGAGGGGATGAGCTCTACGGTGATCCGCGCGCGCGTCTCCTTCTTCGGGTGGTAGCGCGAAACCAGGTCGTCAAAGCGCGGGTCGAGCACCGGCGCGATGCCCACCACCTGCTCTTTGCCGTCAGCGTGCGCCGGCGTGCCGTCGCCGCCGGTGAGAAGCGCATATACCGTACGCCTGCCTGACTGCGGCAGGCCCATGATGCCGATCTTCATGATATTATCCTCGCTGTTCTTCTGTCTGGATGGCATGGATACGGGGCTTCCGGGGTCATATCCGTCAGTCCGATCCAGTGCCGGTTTGGTATGTAAAAAAACGGCGCAGTATTTAGCAAGAAATATTTAATTGTTAAAATATGATCCGGACTTGTTTCATGCTGATCAGGAGGCATCCTGATCAGCCCGGTCATACTTTATACAGCGTGTCCAGGTATGCATCCAAGATGTCCGACACGGCGGCGCGGTCCGGGAAGGTCGCCGCCAGGCCGTACACCGGCGCCATGGACCCCTTTTCACCCGGATTTTTTTTCACGTACTCCACCCCGGCTTTCAGGTCCTTGATAAAACGGCCGGCAACGCCGGGCCTGGTGTGGCGCAGGGTGACGCAGAGGTGCACGCACGAAGGTTTGTGGAGCCCGTTCAGGCTCCAGCCCCGGTGCGCCATGAAGTCCATGACGCGGTAGATGTTGAATTCATCGGAGGCGAAGGCGATGACCCAGAGCGGGTCTCCCATGATGCGGAGCCCCGGGATTGCCGCGACGCCCTCCTTTATTTTGTCCGCGGTCGTGATGATGCGGCGCGCCGCGTCGGTGTAGCCCTTTTCGCCCAGCGACACCATCGCGGCCCAGCAGGATGCGGAGAGGGCCCCGGGCCTGCTCCCGGCGAAGGTAGGGGAGAAGTAGAGGCCGCCGGGCCATTCGGTCGTCTTGTAGAACTGGTAGTGGCGGAGCTCCGGGTCGCGGTAGAGCACCACCGAGGTCCCCTTGGCCGCGTACCCGTACTTGTGGGTGTCGGCCGAGATCGAGGTCACGCCCGGGAGGCGGAAATCGAAGGCGGGGACCGTGCGGCCGAGCTTCGCGAGCCAGGGAAGGATAAAGCCGCCCAGGCACGCGTCGGTGTGGAAGCCGATGCCTTTTTCCAGGGCCAGCCCGGAAAGCTCCTCGATCGGGTCCACCATGCCGTGCGGGAACGAGGGCGCGGAGCCGACGATCACGATGGTGCGGCGGGTGATCGCCTTCCGCACGGCGCCCACGTCGGCCCTGAGCATGCCGTCCACCGGCACCTTTACCATTTTTATGTTGAAGTACTGGGCCGCCTTGTCGAAGGCGGCGTGGACCGTCACCGGCACGATCATCTCCGGCCGGCGGATGCCCCGCTCCGCCCGGGCGCGGTCACGGTAGGCTTTCATGGCGAGCAGGATGCTCTCGGTGCCGCCCGAGGTGACCGTGCCGCAGATGCCGGCGTCGCCGGCGCCCAGCATGGCGGCGGTCATGGAGACGATCTCCGCCTCGTACTTGGCGATGCTGGGCCACACGTCGGAGTGGAGCGGGTTGCTCTGGGAATTCACCGCGTAAACGCGGTTCAGAAACTCGATGTGGTCCCGGTCGCCGTGGTACACCGCGCCTGACACGAAGCCCTTCTCCCACTTGCCCTCCTCGCGTTTTTTCAGCTGTTCCATCAGCCTGAGTATCTCCGTGCGGGGCCGTCCCGTTGACGGCAGGGCGGCATAGGCGGGGTAGGCGCCCCGGTAAGGCTTGAGCGAGCCCTCCAGCTCCTCCATTATCCCGGCGGCCTCTTTCGCCACCATCCGCTTGATCATGAGTCTGAAATACGGGACCTTCTTTATTATCTTCAGCGCGAACGCGACGATGCGCGGATCAAAGCGCTTTAAATATTGTTCGATCGTGTTGATGTCCATGTGAACGCTCCGTTTTATTGATCATCCCTTTTGTTCAGCCGCCGGTATATCTTTTTTACCGTATGATAGAAATTCACGAATTCCCCGAAGAGCTCGTCGTAAACCTTCCTGTTTTCAGGGTTCGGCTCGTATTCTTTTTTGATCGCTATCCGCTCCGACACCTGGTCGATGGTCAGGTACCCGAGCGCGATGGAGGCGAGGAAGGCGGCGCCCCGTGCGTTGGCGACGATGGGGTCCTTTACCTGCCTGATCTTGCGGTCGAGCACGTCCGCCAGTATCTGGCTCCAGACGTCGGAGTTCGCGCCGCCGCCGATAAAGTTGAGGTACGGAAACTTCCTCCGGTTGAATTTTTCTATGAAGCCCATGAGCCAGCGGTTGTTGAAGGCCACGCCCTCGTACACGGACCGTATCATGCAGGCCCTGTTGGTGTCGAGGGAAAGGTTCAGGAAGGCTCCCCGCACCGATTCGTTCTCCGCCGGAGTGCGCTCGCCGAAAAGCCAGGGGGTGAATATCATCTTGTTGCTCCCTGCGGGGGCGTCTGCGACGACGGCGTCGAATCTCCGGTAAATGTCATCCGGTGCGGCTGCGCCGGAAAGCCCGTCCTTGCAATAGAGAAGGTTGTCTCTTAAATACATGAGGCACTTTCCGGCAGTCTCCTGTTCGTTCGAGACCAGGTACCTTCCGGGCAGGGCCGAGGGGAGCGAGGCGAAATTATGGAAGATGTCCGTCTTTTTGAAGGGCACGTGGCAGATGATCCAGGATGACGTGCCGATATAGATATGGCCCTCGAAGTCCTTTACCGCGCCGGAGCCGATGGCGGCGGAGTGGATGTCGGGGCACCCCATGACCACCGGCAGGCCCCGGGGGAGACCCAGCTCGTCTGCGATCTCCGGCCTGATGGGTCCGCAGATATCAACCGCCCGCTTCAGGTCAGGGAGCTTGGCGGGGTCGATGGTCGACCACTTGATCAGCTTTTTCCCGTAGAAGACGTTGTTGATGTTCCGGTTGTTCGTGACCCAGTGGAGGGCGATGGAGTCATACGAGGCGAAGAACTTCCCGGTGAAGCGAAGGTTGATGTAGTCCTTCGGCTCCAGGAACTTATAGGTCTTCCGGTATATGTCCGGGTGCTCGTTCCGGATGTAGAGGATGTGACAGAAGGGGTCCTTGCCCGCAGGGCTGGGGATGCCGCCCGTGAGCCACACCCATCTGGTTGCCTTGAGCAGCCCCATCCCTTCTATATTGACGATTCCTTTCACTACCTTTCGTGTTTCCTGGTGGCCGCGGGTGTCCAGCCAGATGATGGCGTTCATGAGGTGATGGCCGTTTTCATCCACCGCCACCGTGCCGGACCATTGCGTGGTGCAGGATACCGCCGCGATGTCGCCGGGAGCGATCCTGCTGCGCGCCAGCACTGTTTTTGCCGTGGCCATGATGGTGCTCCACCATTCATCCGGGTCCTGCTCCGCCCCGCCCCCGGGGAACATGTGCAGGTGGACCTCCTGAAACTCGGAGTCGACCACTTCGCCGTCGGTTGACACGATGACTGATTTTGGACCTGACGTGCCCAGGTCGATAGCGAGGATATATTTCTGTCTGCCGTTCGACATAGCGCCCCCTGTTGTGCCGGCGGGGAATGGTGATGCGGTGAGTGTGATACGCCCGGCCCGATTAAGTATAAAATGACATACATGTCATCGTGTCAACAATTATACTTGGGCCATGAAGATTTGGGCACTCGCACCGTCACTTCACCGGCAGGAACGGCATCCCGTTAATTTTATAATTTAATTAAATTCTAATTAGTTCTTGCCGCTTTACCAAATTTTCTGTATGTTTTATACAATATCTGTTATATTTGTCATACTATGGAGGCAGCTTATGAGAGAGATACAATTAAAGGTTGGCGATGCGGCCCCTGATTTTACGCTGAAAAACCAGTACGGGCAGGAGATATCATTATCGTCTTTTAAGGGGAAGAAGCTGCTCATCTCGTTTCATCCCCTGGCGTGGACGTCGGTGTGCGAGATACAGATGCGGAGCCTTGAAGCGAAACACGCCGACCTCGAAAAGCTCAATACCGTGGCGCTGGGTATCAGCGTCGACAGCGTGCCCTGCAAGAAGGAATGGTCCGAGTACCTCGAGCTGGAAAACACCGACATCCTCTCCGACTTCTGGCCGCACGGGGACATGGCGAAGAAATACGGCCTTTTCATTGAAAAGGCGGGGATATCCGGCAGGGCGAATATACTTGTTGATGAGGACGGGAAGATCGACTGGATCAGGGTCTACGAAATCCCTGAAATCCCCGATATCGAGGAAGTGATCAGGCACCTGAAGATGCAGTAGCCTTACTCTGACCCCCGTGGAGGACCGATAGTTATCGGTAGTGGATTTACTCTGACCCCCCGGGAGGCCGATAGTTATCGGTAACCGGCTTGCTCTGACCCCCCACTTCACGGCCGATAGTTATCGGTAGACAGCCCCTTTTACTCTGACCCCGAACCGGCAAGAGCGAGCACCTCCCGGCAAAAGTACTCTGACCCCATGCTTCTGAACCACTCCGATGGCTGGAGCATGCCGTTTTCCCTGCAAATGGCCAGAAACCCGCACCCGGCGCAGGCATTGTCGTCAGGCGCAACCGCTTCCAGGTACTCCGGTGAGGCAAGCACCGTGCCCAGCATGCCCGGCGCATAGGCGCCGAACGATTCCCGCGTGGAATGGGCAAGGGTGATGCTCAGGTCCGCCATGACGATGACGCCGCCGCCCCGGTGCAGGTGGGGCGCGGGCGCGAGCCAGGGCATGCCCATGGCCCGGGACACGGCCACCGCGAGGGGGTTCTGGAGCACGTTCACGCGGCAGCCATACAGGTTCAGCAGGGCCGCCGCGCGCACCATGGCGATGAAGTCCCCGGGCGCAAGGAGCTCTCCGGACAGGTCGATGGCGTCGCCGGGCACGCGGATAAGCTGTATGAGGGTGAGGTCCTGTATCCCGGGGTACTCCCTGAACAGGAATTCAGCGAAACGGGGGAGCTGCGGGACAAGGCGTTTCCCCACTGAGGTGAAAATACTCACGGTGAGCCCGGCAGCCAGTGCCTGTTCAAGACCCGCGATTGCCGCGCGGAATGAGCCGCGGCCCCGCACGGAGTCGTGCAGCTCCTCCGGTCCCTGCAGGCTGATGGAGATCGTGATCCGCCCCCCGAACCCGGCCAGGGCCCGGGCCTTCTCCCCGGTGAGGAGGGTGCCGTTGGTGTTGATGAAGACCCGCTCGTACCCGAGTTCGAGCACGCGCTCGATGCAGCCTCCGGGCGGCCCCCAGAGGAGCGGCTCTCCGCCGGTGAGGTGCAGGGCGCGGTACCCGAGCTGCCATCCCTCGGCGGCGATCGCCGCGACCGTATCGGCGGAAAGCTCACGCGCGCCGGTCCTGCCGGCGCGGGCGAAGCAGTGGGAGCACGCGCTGTTGCACCGCGTGGTCACCTCGATGCCGAGAAGGTCATGCTCTATGGCCTCGCGTATGGCGTCCGGTATCCCGCTGTTCATGTCAGGCCTGCCGTTCAGCTATCGGCCCTGCGAGGGCCCTGAATTCACCGGCGAGGCCGGGCAGTTCCAGCCGGTCGGCAATGGACGAGGCATTGTCGAGCTCGCCCACAATCCGGCGGGCGATTGTTTCAGTGATTGATGCGCCCTGTATCTGCGCGCATAGCCTGTCCGCTGTTGTGCCCGCTGATCGCTTTCCGCCCGCTCTGACCGAGTCCCACAGGCGGCGGCCGTTGTCGTCCATGCAGACATACACGGCGCTCCTGGTGCCGTCAGCCATGTCCGATTCCAGGTCCTGGAGGTCGTCGAGGAGCCGCCAGGCGATGCCGAAGGACTCGTACGCGCTCCGCACCCCCGCGACGAACGCGTCATCGCCGCCGGTCTTCAGCGCGGCCAGGACCGGCATGACCACCCAGGTGGCCATCTGCCGGCGAAAGAGGTCGCAGTAGGCGTCGAGCGATGACGGCGCATCGCGCTCTGTTATGCCGCTGTAATAATTGTCGATGAGGGCCGCGGCGATGTCGCTCCCGCCCGCGAGGCCGGCGCAGAAGCGGTCAGTGGCCCCGCTCATGCGGCGCCATGCTTGCGACCGCACCAGGAGCGCGAGGTGCGACACGGGGATGCCCCCGTCCACCAGATGGTCGTCAAGGGAATGGAGCAGCATGGCCATGGCCTGGCCGCAGAGCGCGGCATCCAGGTCAGTATCGGAAAAGCCCGCGGCGGAGCGGGGAGCTCCCGCAATCCAGTATAACGCGGACCAGGCGGGCGCGTAATAGTGCCTGAAGAAGTCGAGGGGCTCCCCCACCTGGAGCCGGAAATATTCCATCAGGAACATCATTGCCTCCGCCTGCATGCTCCGGGGAAGGGAGCGGCATAACAGCATAAGCTGTTCGTTCAGGCTGCGATACATGTCGGTATCGACTATCGGCACGGTGTCGAATCTAATGGACGAGCATGTTTGGAAGATTTGTGTTTTAATACTCATGATTGCTGTTGAAAAAGATCAGCGATTATCAATAGGAGCATATAGATGCCAGCAGCATCGTCAAGCTAAAATCGTGTTATTAGAGTTGACTCTGTCTTGTCAGAAACTAAGCGGAAGAGTTATAATTTATCCGCCACAAACATGCCAAAGCACCATATTTTCCACTCGATGCATTCCCATTGCCGGTATGTGGCAATGACATGCGCAAGCCTGGATTGCGGCAGATTTCCGCGATTATACTGAAGATATACTTCCGGGAGTCGTTCTTTTGCCGCATCATGCATCATTTTGCCGCTTTTTTTCAGGAGATTTGTCTTGTCATGATATTCAATATTTACAAACCCCTGCCGTGTAAGCATTTCACGGAATTCATCCGTTGTTGCAAGATCGGGAATGAACCATCCATTGCACCATTCCCGGTAACTGCGTAATTCTTTTTCATTCAAGTTGTTTCGAAGAAGAAAGAAATCGGCGACCACCAGACGGCCTTGAGGACGCAGCAGGCGGTATGCTTCTGAAATAAATTTATCTTTTGCCGGTTCCTGGCATACGCTTTCAATCGAAAATATGCGGTCAAAAGATGCATCTTGAAAGTCAGAATTTGTGTAATCTTGATTATAAAACCTCAGCATGTGACTGTTCGGGAGGTTTTTTGACAATTCAGTGGCCGCCTTGAGGAGTGTCGGCGAGAGCATTACCCCAACAGTTTCTACCGCAAAGTTTTCAACAATATATCTGCTGGAACCACCTGAGCCGCACCCTGCATCTAAAACACGGTTTCCCGGTTGGATATTCAAATGCTTTATCACTTCTCGGGTATGGTTCTCAAGTGATTCTTCATGGGACCCGGTATCATCAAACCAGAATCCATAATGGATGTGATCTTTTGACCAACCATTAAAATAATCTTCGTAATTATCTTCATAGTATTGCATCGATTTTTTCATATATCTTTTCCGTTTTAGAATAATATAATCAAATATCAATTGATTTATAACGGCTTGAAAACTCTCTTATTGCTATGGTTCGTTTGCATCGATCTTATCCATGTATGCAAGCGGCTCCTTGAGAATATAAGAAGAAATGCCAGCGATCTGTTGAATTAATTTTTTATAATCCGGGATCAATCTTCTTGTCTTTCTTTTATAATCATCAATTAAATCGAGGATGACATTCAGAGACCCTCTCTTGCGGCTGATCTCTAAAACGTTGATAAAAAACTCGTAGTTTTGTTCACTTGATCTTTTTTTCAATTCAAGATATTTTTTCCCGGCCGAGGTTCCAGTGAGCTGGTTCATATAGAGCAAATGTGTTGCTTCGAAATGGAGAAAATCGACCAGGCGTGTATGATCAAGCACCATGGTGAGCAGTGCGAACACAGCTGCCGTGTTCCGATCATGGAATTCGTATGAATAGTTTCCATCATAAAAATCGATGGAATCTTTTCTCCCTGCATATCTCTCGTGATGTTTTGTTCCCTCGAATATCCCCATTTTAGTATAAAAATAATTGAATAGCGACGCTTCATGATTGTACTGATGGAGAAAATGTGCGCTGTGCTCAAGTTCGTCACATGATGTTTCTGGATTGAAATTTATATAGCCAAGATGAGGTGATATCCCATTGTCATAGAGTGCGTTCAGCGCACGAAGGCTATTATATGTATGATTCCCTGGATCAACCTTCTTCCCTAGTTTTCTCAAAGCTGAAGGATTAAAGTTCTCAACGCCGAGAAATACCTTGATAACAGTGCCTTTGAATTCTTGTAGAAGGTCCAGCCTGTCGGCTTTCACAATCTGCTCTACGGAGGTCATTATAAAAAGTTTTAAACCGTCCTCGCTGCAACGGCGAATAATATCGACGCCTCTCATAAGATCTTTTTTGCCCAAGCCGAGGAAATTATCATCGGTTATGTTTATATGAAACCGCCCTGATGCTTTTATGTTGCGCAATTCATGTGAAACATGCGCGACACTCCTTGGCCGCCATCCATCATGATAGAAGTTTGGCGTGGTGCAAAAATCGCAGCCACCAGACATGCATCCTCGGGAAGTGACCAGAAATGCCAACTCACTTATGTAATCGTCATGTTTCAGCACAGGCAGGTCATCCAAATCTTGCACTCTGTTGTTGATGTTATTGACGCAAACCGGACTATCCTTTTTTTGAAAATTTCGGATAAAAGAAGCAAAGCCATTTTCAATTTCCCCCTGCCAAACGAAATCCGCATGGGAATACTGCCGGGAAAATTCATTTTCTGATAACGACATGGAATGGAAGGTGGCATCATGACCGCCGATACCGCGAATCGCATTTTTGGGGAACGATATGCAAATCTGCTTAATTTCTTCTCTGGTTGAGTAAAACTGGTTGAAAAGTATTATTTCAGGATTTATATTCTGTAAAATTTTGATTATTTCATCTGTTGTAAGATTTTTGTCTACTTTATCAATAAGAACTGCTTTTATACCATTCAATTCGAGGGCGGTTCTTAAATAATGAATTCCCGGGCTTGTTAGATAAAGCCAATTCATGAAAAATGGATATTCTTTGCGAGTATTACCCAAAGATACGATGGATATCCTGTTATGTGACATTGCTTTCATCGATATCAATAGTATTATTGATCTACAAATTGTTTTTGTGCATATATTTTTATTGACATTTATAGTATTCCCGCTACGATTATTTAATTTTGGAGGTAAATATGTCTGATTTCATTGATTTCATAGCTGATAAAGCAAATGATCAGGTGGTCGGTAAAGAATTAATTGATTTGTTAATAGATGGCACCGATAAAAATACTCTCCAGCAATGGTTTAAAAATAAAGGGTATGATGTTAGCCTGCAGGATTGTCAGGCGCTTATAGAAAAAAAGGATAATTTCAAAGATTTCAGTGACAATGTGATCAATAATAATGTTAAATATTAACCAAAATTTTACAACAAGAAAAACATATGCTCGGCATTCGTAAAGAGTTTCTAATATATATAATTTTTTTTTTGATTGGCAGCAATCACGCATTCGCGAATGAACCTTCCATCTTTATTAACAAAGAAATAATTTACAGCTTTAACGACAAATGGGTTTTTATCCCGGACAGCGAAACTGATTGTTCCAGCCTTAAAATAAAACCCGAACAATATGACTTACAATATCCTCATGTATCCTGGCTGGATATTAAGAAATATCGAAATCATACCGGCTTTGCCTGGTTCCGTATTAATCTTGTAATTGATGATAAAATTAATAATTTATCATTGTATATGCCGCTTCATTATTGTGGAGTCCGGTTATATTTGAACGGCAATAGATTTTATGAATCAAGAGATTTCAGAAATGAGAAGGAACTGTCGCATCGAATCGGCAAGCCGACAATAGTAAAAATTCCGAATGAACTACTGAAATCGGGGGAGAATATCCTGGCAATTAAGACCGGGACAATCGATAATAAATCTGGATTTGTCTATCCGATCAAAATTGGACCATCTAATCTAATATTTAATTATTTTATACGGCATGTTGTATGGTATACTATACTTACGGCAGTCAATTTATTTATCACAATATACTTCTTGTTCTTTTATTTTTATAGAAAAGAAAAATATTATCTGCATTTTTCACTATTGTCGTTGGCGTTTGGGCTTTGGTCTTTTGGATTCCACGGATTAAATTTTTATATATTTGATAATCATCTTGTGTACATAATCAGCACATATATTTGTGCCATCGTGATATGCATTTGTTATATCAATTTTATACATTCCTTTTTAAAAATACCATACAACATTTTTACACATATAATGCAGGCTGTCCTATCCTCATTGATTGCTGTCATTTGTATTGAGCTGGTTGTTACACATCATATCGTATTCTATAATAAATATATATTCAAAATATTTATTATATCAGCCTTGCTTGTTGTTTTTTATGGTGATGTTATATGTGTTTTGGGGAAACTGAGAAGCAGGCCATATTCCTTAAGGATTTTTTCAGGAACTTTTGCCTTGTCATTAACCTATTTGATAAGTATTTTTTCATTTCTGGAAATTACCAAATTGCATCCCCCTGTTTCAGAAGGCTTCTTCGTGATGATAATAATTTTCGCATCAACTCTCGCGGTTCGTTTTTCGCAGGTGCATACCGATCTTGAAAAAGCCCATGCCGACCTCCTTGTTGTTGACCAGATGAAAGACGACTTCCTGGCCACCACCACGCACGAGCTGCGCACGCCCCTTCACGGAATCATCGGCATCGCCGAGTCGCTTTCTGACGGGTCCATGGGCGGGACTAACGCCAGGCAGAAAGAAAACCTGGACCTCATTATCTCCAGCGCTTCACGGCTCAATGACCTCGTGACCTCCATACTTGACTTCAGCAAACTCCGCGCCGGCAGGGCCGACCTGTACATCGAGGAGCTGTCGCTCGGCGACATCATCAATTCCGCGGTCTCGCTCATGCAGCCTGTGGCGAGGGAAAAGAATATCGCACTCACCGCCGAGATCGGCGAGGTCCCGAGGATCAAGGCGGACCGCAACAGGACATACCAGGTGATGCTGAACCTCCTGGGCAACGCGATCAAGTTCACCGAGAGGGGGAGCATCACGGTGAAGGCCGGGGCCGCGGACAAGGGCGGGGTGCGCGTGTCCGTGGCGGACACCGGCATCGGCATCGGGGATGAGGACATGGCCAGGATCTGGAGCCCGTTCACACAGGCGGAAGCCGCGGAGAAGCGGACCGCGGACGGCACGGGGCTGGGACTTGCCATCACGAAGCACCTGGTGGAGCTCCACGGGGGCGCGATATGGGCCGAAAGCGAAAAGGGGACAGGGAGCGTGTTCACCTTCGAGCTTCCGTCAGAACCGCCGGGGGCGGGTATCACCATGAAAACATACGGGGGCCGTGCAGTGGCAGGCGACGTGTCCGGCCTTCAAGCGGCGAAGCCTGACGCTATCGAATTTAATATCACGGTGAACCCCTCCGTGGCAAAGGCCACGATCCTCGCGGTTGACGACGACCCGGTGGGCCTGAAGATCCTTGAAAACCTCTGTTCGTCGTGCGGCCACCGGCTCATCACGACCGCGACCGGCCCCGCCGCGCTGGACATCATTGAGCGCCGGGACGTCGACCTGGTGCTCCTCGACCTCATGCTCCCCGGCATGAGCGGATACGAGGTGTGCGAGAAGATGCGCCAGTCGGAGAAAGGCAGCGCCATCCCGGTCATCATGCTCACCGCGCTCGACCAGGCCGGGCACATGGCGCGGGGGTTCAGGACCGGGGCCAATGACTACATCACCAAGCCCTTCAAGCGGCACGAGCTCATGCTGCGCATCGAGAACCAGCTCGCCATCAAGCAGATGCTCGAGATGGAACAATCCGTCATCAACGGGCTCCGCAAGGAGAAGGACGCCATAACCGGCCTCTTCCAGCGGAGCATGGACATAAAGGAATCGGCGATACAGATGCACGAGTGGGAAAAAATCATCCAGGATGACCTGCTGATCGCCAGGGCTTTCCAGCAGAAGCTCATGACGCGCCAGGAAGCTATCGCGGGCTTTGAAACGGGCGTCCTCTACCGGCCGCTCCTCGATATTGGCGGAGACGTTTATGATATCTTCGAGCTGCGGCCTGGCGTGGTCCGCGCCTTCATCGCCGACGCTACCGGCCACGGCATCAACGCGTCGCTGAACACGGTGAAGATACTGTCGGAATACGCCGCGGTCAAGGGGGCGCTGGGCTCACCGGCGGAGATCATTAATTTTCTTAACCAGCGCTTTACCCACCAGGGCGGCCAGTCCCAGCTCGTGTTCACCGGTGTTGTCGCGGACATCGACCTCGCGTCGTCTGTAATCATCATCTCTACGGCAGGAGTCCCGGCGCAGTTCCTGCTCAAGGGGAGCGAGGTGGTAGTGGTCAATCCCCGGAACCCCATTGTCGGGCTTTCGAATAAGATCAATTACAAGGAAGAGACCCATTCATTCAAGCAGGGCGATACCCTGTTCCTCTATACCGACGGCCTCGCGGAATTGGCTGCGGCAAAGTCGGACGGAGCGGATGAATTTGAGCTGATCGCGGATGCGCTTGCCGCCGTCTATCCCGGGACCGGGCTCGATGAGGCGGGGGAAAAGCTTGTTCAGCGGTTTGCCGGCGGGGGAAAGAAAGTTATGGATGATGTGACGATTGTTTCTGTTCGTCGGGTGGGGTAGGGCCGATAGTTATCGGTGGAATGTTGCTCTGACCCCCCTCTTGACCGATAGTTATCGGTGGAATGTTGCTCTGACCCCCCTCTTGACCGATAGTTATCGGTGGAATGTTGCTCTGATCCCCCCTATTGACCGATAGTTATCGGTAAAACCTTACTCTGACCCCTAAATTTTGACATCAAAAAGACCCAGAAAGTCCTCCGGCCGCTCCAGCAGCACCCTGGCGCCTGCCGCGGTCAGCTCCCCGGCGTCGCGGAACCCCCAGAGGGCGCCTGCGGGATACATGCCGGCGGCGATCGCCATGGCCATATCGCTTCCGGTGTCGCCCAGACACGCGAAGCGCGCTGGGTCGATCCCCATGCTCCCGGCGATCATGAGGGCGGCCGTGGGGTCGGGCTTTTTCGGGACCGTTTCCGTTGCGCCCCGCAGTATCTCGAAATTCCATTTATCCAGGAAGCGATGGCAGAGCATCAGCGTGAAATCGTCTGACTTGTTGGAGAGTACCGAACAGCGGATGCCCTTGCCCCTCAGGGCGTCGAGCATGGCGCTCACGCCGGGGTAAAGTTTTGTGGCGTCTGCCCACCTGCGCGAGTATTCGTCGCGCATGCCGTTTATCAGCCGCAGCAGGGTCCCTTCGTCCGTGCCGGGCGGCAGGGCCCGCCGGGCCAGCTCGCGCATTCCGGCGCCGACAAAGTGCCGGTATCGATCGACCGGGTGCCGGGGGAACCCGTTTTTTTCAAGCGCCGCGTTCATGGAAGAGGCAAGGTCCTCCAGGGTATCCAGGAGCGTGCCGTCAAGATCGAATAATACCGCGGTGAGGTCCATCGGCGTTCAGTTTTTTTCCGTCGTATTTTTCGCCGCTTCGGCTTTTTTCGTTGCCTCTTCAGCTTTCTTTTTTTCCAGGTCCGCTTTCTTTTGCTCCATGGCGGCCTTTTTGGCTGTCGCTTCGTTTTTTCTCGCCATGTTTCTCTCTTCGCGCATCGCGTTTTTTTCCGCGCGCCTCTTTTCAAAGGCCGCTCTTCTGCTTTCCATGGCCTGTTTCTGCGCTACGCGTTTTGCCGCAAGGTCCAGTCCTTCTCTTGTCACCCGTATCTTTTCTTCGCGCCTGCCGCTCGGTTGTGACCGCGCTCCGCTGCCCGAGCTTTTCCATGCGCTGCCTGTCGCGATCGTTTTTTTTCTTTTCCCGGTCCGCTTTATTGAGCGCGCGGTGCTCTTCGATGCGGGCTTTCCCCTCGCCGGCTTTCAGCCTCCGCCCGGCCCGTTTCGCTTCACGCAATTCTTTCTTCGCTTCTTCCAGGCGGGCTTCCTTTTCCTTCACGTCAGCGTCCGCAAACGCCGCGGCTGACAGGAAGACGATGGCTATGGCAATGGTCGCGAAACGTTTCATGGCTGCGCTTCTTTTGAATTATGGCTACGGCCGTTCGGCCGGCTCGTGGTCGGGCGGCAGGTCCCCGGTGTCAACCCATCCGTATACTCCCCGGATCGAATCGAAGGCGCAGAGCTCGTGAAAACGGTAATTGTCCCCCGGCATCCGGGCGTCCGGGTTGTTGGTGAAACGCGTGATCTGCTGCTGGTGGGCCGGCCCCATCGGGAACACCGCTATCCCGCCGGGCTTGACGGTGTTAATGAGGAAGTAAGGGGTGCGCGCGCAGGCGGCGGTCACCAGCACCGCGTCGAATTCACCAAGGGGGCCGTCGAAGTCGGTGGCGTCGCCGGCGAAGAAGCGCGCCCCCGAGAATCCCTCGCCGATGACGCGTGACTTGGCCGTACGCGCCAGGTCCTCGTAGTACTCGATGGTGATCACCTCGTGGGCGAGCCGCGTCAGCACCGCGGTTGAATATCCGGAGCCGGTGCCCACCTCGAGCACGCGGCTCTTTTTCCTGAGCGACAGGTGCCCGATCATGCGGGCGAGTATCACGGCGTCGTCGCTGGTTTGCCCCGCCCCGATGGGGATCGGCTCCGGCGACGCGGTGCGGTCGGCGAAGATGGCATCGAAAAATTTCGTCCTGTCGACATCGGCAAAGGCGTTTATCACCGCCTGGGAGATCCCCGCGTCTTTCAGGGTTTTCAGGAATTTATTTTTGTCCTTCATTGATGGCACCCCGCGCCGCCTACTCGATCAAGCCTATGAGATAGGTCAGGAAATAATCGGATATGAGTATCGCCATCGATGATTTTACCACCGCCTGGATGGTTGCCTTGCCCACGCCCTCGGCGCCCCCCGACGTTTTGAACCCCTGGTAGCAGGATATGATGGCGATCTCCATGCCGAAGAAGAGCGATTTCACGAGTCCGGTGGTGAAATCACCCAGGTTCGTATACTGGAGGATGTTGTCCACGTACTTGTCGACGGTGATGCCGAGGGAGAAGAACGCGATGAAGGCGCCGCCCAGCACGCCGACGATGTCGGTGATGATGGTGAGCGCCGGTGTCATCACCATGCAGGCGATGAAGCGCGGCACCGAGAGGTACTGCACCGGCTCCGCCGAGAGCGTCCTGAGCGCGTCGATCTGCTCGGTCACCTTCATGGTCCCGATCTCGGCGGCGATGGAGGAGCCCACCCTGCCGGCGAGCAGGAGGGCGGTGAGCACGGGGCAGAGCTCGCGGAACATCGAGATGGTGACGCCGCTGCCGATGAATATCGACGAGCCGGAGATGATGGAGTCCATGACGCGGCCGAGCTGGAGCGCCATGACCATGCCGGTGAAGAAGAGGGTGATGGTCGTTACCGGGATCGACTTGTAGCCGATCTCGAGCATCTGGAGGAGGACGTTCTTCCCGTCGAAGGGCGGGCGGAACATCCAGCGGACGGTCTCGCGGAAAAACACGCCATAGCCCCCGATGCCCTCGAAGGCGGCAAGCGTTGTGGCCATGAACCTATTGTACGTCATAGTCGGGGCCCGTTGGCTCGTAATCGTGGATCTCTTCGAGATCGCCGAAGCGGGTGTGCTTTTCCCAGAACCTGAGGGGTACCTCGCCGACAGGGCCGTTGCGCTGCTTGGCGACGATGATGTCGGCGACCCCCCGCCGCTCGCTATCCTTCTTCACCTTGTCCTCGCGGTATATGAACATGACGACGTCGGCGTCCTGCTCGATGGCGCCCGATTCGCGCAGGTCCGCGAGGGTGGGGCGCTGGTCGGTCCGGTGCTCCACCTGCCGCGAAAGCTGGGAGAGGGCGATGACCGGCACCTCGAGGTCGCGCGCCAGCTGTTTCAGAAAGCGCGATATCTCGGCGATCTGCAGGTGGCGGTCAACCCTCGGGTTGGTGCCGGTGATGAGCTGGAGGTAGTCCACCACGATGATGCCGAGGTCCTTGTTCTTCTGCGCGAGGCGCCGGGCCTTGGCCCGCATCTGCAACACGGTGGACGAGGGGGAATCATCAATGAACACGGACACCTTCGAGAGCTTGCTCGATGTCTCGATGAGCCGGTGCATGTCCTCTGACTTGATGTAGCCGGTCCTGACCAGCTGCGAGTCTATCATGGAATCGATGCAGAGCATCCGCATGCCCAGCTGTGTGGCGGGCATCTCGAGCGAGAAGAAGAGGACCGGCTTCTTTTCCTTCAGCGCGACGTGGTTGACGATGTTCAGCGCCAGGGCCGTCTTGCCCATGCCGGGGCGGGCCGCGATGATGATGAGCTCGGCCGCGTGGAACCCGGTGAGCATCTCGTCGAGCTTGCGGAACCCGGAGCCGACGCCGGTAACGATACGCTTGGTGTCGTACCATTTCCCGATGTTGTTCATGGTCTCCTGCATCACCTCGTCGATCGGTTTGAAGTCGGCGGTGATGCGCTTCTCGGTGATGTTGAAGATGTCCTTTTCTATCTGGTCTACCAGCTCTTCGGTCTCGAGCGACATTTCGTAGCATTTTTCAACCGACTCGGTGCAGACCTCGATGAGGCGCCGCCGGAGCGAGAGCTCCTTGATCCGCCGCGCATAGAATTCAGCATTGGCGGAGGTGGAGACGGCCCGGTACAGCTCGACGAGGGCGGTATCGCCGCCGATCCTGTCGAACTGGCCGTGGTCGACCAGGCGCTGTTTCATTGTGGTAAGGTCTACGGGGAGGTCCTTCTGGAGGAGTTCCGTCACCGCGCCGAAGATGATGCGGTGCTTGTCCAGATAGAAATCCTCCGGCTGGAGGATTTCTATCACCTTGTAAAGCGCTTCCCTGCTCAGGAGCACCGACGCGAGGCATGCGACTTCGGTCTCGACGTCCTGGGGGGGAAGCTTATCGGAGAGCATGAATTACTCCTTTCCGACGATGACCTTTATCGACGGGGTCTGCCCCTCATCCAGCTTTATCTTGACGGTGTATTCCCCTTCCTGCTTGATGGGGGTCTCGATGATGATTTTGCGCTTGTCGATCTCGAAGCCCTTTTCCTTCAGCTTCTTTGAAATGTCCATCGCGGTGACAGAGCCGAAGAGCTTCCCCTCTTCGCCCACCTGGACCCCGATCGTAAGCTCGAGACCGGCCATGCCCTCGGCGACTTTTTCGCTCTGCTTTTTCCGTTTTTCTTTCTTGATCTTGACGAGCTTCATCTGGTGCTCGGTCGCCCGCTTGCTGGACTCGTTGGAAACGATTACCAGCTTCCTGGGGAGGAGGTAGTTCCTCGCGTACCCGTCCGAGACTTCCTTTATATCACCGGCATCGCCGAGATTCGGCACGTCTTTCTGTAATATGACTTTCATCGCCAGCTCCTTGTATATTGAAAATTATTGATTTCAGCTTTCAGGCTCGTTCCTGCTTAAAAGCTTCCTGAAGTCCGCCCACACATCAAGCGCCCCGAATCCCGCGAGGAGGATAAACAGGAAGAGCGCAATCCATATCCCCGCGATCAGGATGGCCGATACCGCCAGGGGCAGCACATACCCGGGGATGCCCCGCTTCATCAAGATGAACTTGATCACGCCGAGCCCCTGCACGAAGTAGAGGAGCGCCGCCATGAACACGGCGTTTGAACCGCCGCTATGAAGTACCGGATAATCGGTTTTGTCAATCAGTAAAAAGACCGCCAGTCCGGCTATCAGCGCGAAAATAAAATAATCGTTCAGACGGAACGATTCGAGTCCCGGGCCCCGGACCTCCAGGCCCGCCCGGGACAGGGCCCACCGTATCAGGTGGTAGCCGACCGAAGCCAGAAGCATCGAATTTAAAAAGGCCGAAAAGGGCACCCGCGCCACTATGTCGTCCCGTGAGCCGTCGAACTCTGACAGCATCTGGTTCCTGATGTCGTCCGGCGCCCCGGCCGTGGTCAGGAATTTAACCATCTCTTCCCTCAGCATCCCGATGAAATCCACGTTCTGGTAGACCATCATGTAATAAAAGAAGCCGGTGAAGATCACCGTGAGGGAACAGGATACTATTACAAGGTAAAACCCGAAAGTCTTTCCCCTTTTTAATGCATACCCGGCGGTGCATCCTATCAGGAACGGCATGGCCAGCAGGGGTGCGTCCAGTGCCCTCCCGGAAACCGCCAGGGAGACCAGGACCAGCACCGCGCATATAACGATGGCCTTCCACTCCAGCCGGTAGTACATGAACGCCGAGCCGACCGTCAGCATCAGCCCGCCTGCAACCGCCGCGAGAACCGCGATCACGGAGCTTATTGCTCGACAAACGGCAGCAGGGCAATCGCCCGCGCCCGCTTGATTTCCCTGGCGACGAGGCGCTGGTGCTTGGAACAGGTGCCGGTAACGCGCCGTGGCAGAATCTTGCCCCGGTCGGTGATAAACCGCTCAAGGACGTCCGCCCGCTTGTAGTCGGCGCCGGCGTTCTTGTCCTGGCAGAATATGCATACCTTTCTCTTGAAACGGGGGACCCGCATCCCGCCCTCGGACGGGCCGGATTCCCGGTCGGAATCGCCGAAGCGGCCCCTGCCGCGCGGCCTGTCGGGACGCGCGGGGCGTTCGGACGGTGCGGCCGGGCGCTCGGCCGGACGCTCGGCCGCCTGCTGCGGCGCCGGCTCAGCGGCGACTTCCGGGGCTTTCGCTTCTGGTGTTTCGTTATTTATTGGATCAGACATGATGTTCTCCTCTCAGCTATGAATATGGTTGATTGTTTCAAACGCCTTAAAACGGAATATCGTCATCTGAGAACGGGTTGTCCGTTCCCGGAGACGGCTCGTGCGACGAGGAGGGCGCGTCTGCGGCGGGTTCCGCGCTGCTCTCCCGCGGGGGCGACAGGAACTGGAAGTTGTCGACGACGATCTCCACCGTCTGGCGCTTCTTTCCCTCCTGGTCGTCCCACGAACGCTGCTGCAGGCGCCCCTCGATGCCGATCCGCTGTCCCTTCTTGCAGTATTCCGCAATGACCTCGCCGGTCTTTGCCCATGCGACGCAGTTAAAGTAGGAAACCGTCTCCTTTTTCTCCCCTGCCGCAACGTAGGTCCTGTTGTTCGCAACGGAAAAGCTGCACACCGGCGTACCGCTCTGGGTGTAGCGAAGGTCGGGGTCCTTGGTGAGGCGCCCGATGATTATCGCCTTGTTCAGGTCACTGGCCATACGTGCCTCCTTGTTTAAGCGGAAGCCGCTTTTTTGGATTTAATGAACATGTACCTGAGAATGTCGCTGTTCAGCCTGAATTCGCTGATGATCTTTTTGACTGATTCGCCCGGGATATCAACGTTCATGAAGAGGTAATAGCCCTCGCTCTCGCCGTCGATCTGGTATGCCAGCCGTTTTACGCCCAGCGAATTATCGCTCAGGATCGTTGTGCCGTGTTTCGCGAGAATCTCCTTCGTCTTTTCGAGAAGGGACTCGATTTCCTTGTTTCTGAGAATGACCGTAAGCTCATACGTAACCATATGATATGCTCCTCCCTCTGGTATAGTGCTGAAATGTCCGGCGTTGAGAGCGCCCGCTTTCAGCAGAAAGGTGAACCAATAGTCACAGGGGGTATATTTATTTCAACAAAAATTCTTAAATGAGAAGAAAATATATGTGTGATTTCGGCACGGGAGGACGAAATTATCGCATTTTTTCAGGGGTCTTGGCCCCTGTCTGCCGGTTGTACTGCAATGCGGGGATCAGGTTCCACGGTTTCGTAAAGATCGTATACGGCAGCATGAGCGTGCGCAATATAACGCCGCCGATGCCCCTGGTAATATTCTGCATCGGGGCCGGCAGGACGCCCGGGTCCTTGATGTCCCCGGACATGCGGAAATACATGATGACGGCCGCGTTCTCCTTGCCTTCCACGATCCATCCCAGGACGGGGATCATGCCCACTGTCCGGTCTATCAGGTCCAGGGGCCGGACCCCCAGGAGCGCATTAACGGCGTGTGATTGCATCGAATAGGTGCCGGACGCGGAAACCTGGAGAGAATCGCTGTCAAGATAGAAACGGTCAAAAGAAACGGTGTTGTCCCTGATGGTGAACTGTGAAATGATCGAATTGTACGGGAACCCCCGGCTCCTGTAGTCAGGGTGCTTTTTCAGAATCATCCTGTGAAAATTGACTGTGGTGAAGATCTTGAACAGGGGCCCGAACTTCATGAGCCGTCCGTTGAATGAAGAGAAATGAACATCGCCGTTGATTGATCCGCCGGTGCCCCACACCCTGCCGCCGAGGTCCATCGTGCCGCGAATCAGTGTGCTGCCCGAGGAGACCGGCCCCAGGAGCTTCATGATGTCATAATTGCGGAGCGTGAATGTGACGTCAAAGAGCGCGGGCCGCTTCGGGGCAAGGGTCACGGTCCCGCTGCCGGAGAGAACGCCGCCATCGGTCCGCAGATCGTTAAGGACCACGGTGCCGTTAGTCGCGACCGCCCTGGCGGTGACCGTGTCCAGCGGTATGCCGAAGAGCGTCATGCCGGCAAGGGTGAGGTCCGCGCTGCCGTTGAGTTTGTCCAGGATGGCGTCGAGGACGGGGTTCCCGCCGCTTTTTGTTTCAACCGTCAGCCCCTTGATGCGGACACTGCCGGCGAACGACCTGCCTTCCTTCCATGAATAGTTCCCCTGCGCGGATACCCAGAGGCCTCCTGATATAATGTCAAGACCGGGCGATGACAGGCTGTTGCCGTTCATCATGACGGGGCCATCCAGTTCCACAGCAGTGTCGTTGTACCTGATGCCGGTCCTGTTGAAATCAAGGCTCCCGACAAGGGAGAGGGTGTTGCCGGACACGACCCGGACATGCCCGGTCAGCGGACCTTCCAGCGCAATGGTGTTCTCCCTGGTCTGTATGGTTACAGACGGGTCTTCCAGTTCAATCTCCGGAAGGGAAAAACGGGGGAGGGGAGCGGCGCCCGTCGCGTCGTCGATCCGGACGGCGAACCGGAGACGGCGCAGGCTGATGCGGGCAAGCCAGTCCCCGCCTGATAATTTTTGACGGGGGGAAAAGACCAGCAGTATCCCCTCTGCCGAAGCATGGAACCCTTCCGGACGGCCGATCTTCACGTCCGTGAAGGCGATGCCGGGCCGGGGCAGGATTGTTGCATGGACCTTTTCTACCGTGACATCCGTCCCGATGCGCCCGGACAGGTACCCGGTCAGCCGCGATTTCAGGGGGCCGAAATTGGAAAGATAGTTGAAATCGTCAACGGCCCTGGCAGCGGCATACACGAGGATGATGAGCGTGAAGGCTAGATAGAGAAACAATGTATATGTTAAACGCGTCGTTCCCTGTGTCATTTAAAAATTCCGAGCTCGTATAACCCGTTCCTGATGAACTGCACCGACATGGCCGACAGGATCAGGCCCATCAATTTCTGGATGATGGAGATGCCGGTGCTTCCCAGGACGGCGCCGATGCGATGCGAGAAGAACATCACGGCCATGGCGATCAGGAACACCGCCGTTGAGATGAGGACGATCAGGCCGAGCTTCAGGAGATCGCCTTCCGCCTGCGTGCTGAACATGACCAGCGCGGCGATGTTCCCCGGGCCGCAGAGCATCGGGATCGCCAGGGGGAACACGGACACGTCCCGTTCCTCGTCCGGCTGGTCGCGGTCGCCGATGTTTCTCATCTTGACCCGCGAGACCTGGCCGAGGAGCATCTCCATGGCGATAATAAAAAGCAGGATCCCTCCTGCAACCAGGAAGGATCCTGTTGAAATCCCCAGAAACCTGAGCAGGTATCTGCCCAGGATGATGAAAAATACGGACACCGCTATTGAAATCAAAATTGACCGTATTATCATCACTCTTCTTTTGCGGTCCTGAAACCCTCCCAGATAGAGAAGAAACACCGGGATGAGTCCCAGGGGATCTACCACAAAAAAAAGAGTAAAAAAAACCGTGGGGATATAATAAGCATCCATTAACTAAAGACCCTGGAACGTTGTACGGGTTACAAAATCAAGGTACGGCGGCATGGAAAAATGTCAATGATTAACAGCAATAATTTACTCTGACACCCTTATTTTTTTTCCGGACATTATATAGTGCTTTAAAAAATCGGGGTATCCATTGAATTTCAGGCCGTATTGGAGCACTAAAAAAAATCTGAACATAAAAATCAAAAAGTCCAGATACGGTAAAATAATAATTGATTAAAAAAGGATAAAATTTATCATCGAAAAGGAATTTCATCGAGGGATCCAACTATGAAAATTGCCATGGCCCAGATTAACCCGACCATAGCTGATATTGCGGGCAACAGGGACAAGATTATCTCTTCAATAAAAACCGCCAGGGCCGGGGGGGCTGATATGGTCATCTTTCCTGAAATGGCCACCATCGGGTATCCGCCGATGGACCTCCTTGAGAGCAGGAAGCTCATAGACGACAACCTCGCATTGATTGAAGAGATCGCCGGCCACAGCCGGGGGATGGCGGTGCTCTGCGGCTTCGTGGACATCGACCCTCACAATTATCCGCTGCTCTATAACGCCGCCGCGTTCATGACAGACGGGAAGATCACGGCGCGCAATTACAAGTCCCTGCTCCCGACCTACGACGTTTTCGACGAGCGCCGGTACTTTTCGCCCGGGCGGGAGCACACGGTCGTCGAGTTTCGCGGCCGCAGGATCGGCATCACCATCTGCGAGGACATATGGAACGACCTGAGCCTTGACGAAGAGAAGGCCGCGGGGGCTGACGGCGGCGAGCGGTTCGATTACACCAGGAGCTACGACGTCAACCCGGTCAGGGACATCGTTGAGCGCGGGGCGGACCTCATCGTGAACATCTCCGCGTCCCCCTTCACCCGGGGCAAAAACCGGTACAAGCGCGCGATGCTCTCGGCAGTGGCGAGGAAGCACGCCCTCCCCGTGGTGTACGTGAACCAGGTGGGCGGCAACGACAGCCTCGTCTTTGACGGCAACAGCATCGCGGTCAACGCCGCCGGGAGGGTGATCGGCCGCGCCCGGCCCTTTGATGAGGACCTTGCCGTCGTCGACCTCTCCTCCGGGAGCGAGGTCATCATAACGGACAATGAAATCGAGGACATACGCCGGGCCCTCGTCCTGGGTATCCGCGACTACGTGCGCAAGTGCGGGTTTACAAGCGTGGTGATCGGCCTCTCCGGCGGTATCGATTCCGCCCTCACCGCGGCGCTGGCGGCCCAGGCCCTGGGGCCGGAGAACGTCACCGGCATCACCATGCCCTCGGTGTATTCATCGACCGGCAGCGTGGATGACTCGCGGATACTCGCGGAGAACCTCGGGATCCGCTTCGAGACCGTGCCCATCGGGGCGCTCCATGACCGGTACCGCCAGGACCTGAAGGCGCTCTTCGGCGACCGGCCGGAGGACGTGACCGAGGAGAATATCCAGGCCCGCATCCGGGGCAACATCCTCATGGCGGTGAGCAACAAGGAACGGAGCCTGGTCCTCTCGACAGGGAACAAGTCGGAGCTGGCGATGGGATACTGCACCCTCTACGGCGACATGTCGGGCGGGCTTGCCGTCATATCGGACCTGCCGAAGACGCTGGTCTACGAGCTGTCGCGGCACATCAATGCCGACCGCGAGATCATTCCCGCCGACTCCATCACCAAGCCGCCTTCGGCCGAGCTGCGGCCCAACCAGAAGGACCAGGACACCCTCCCGCCGTACGAGGTCCTCGACCGGATCCTCGAGCTCTACATCGAGGACCGCCATTCGGTCGGCGAGATCGTGGCCCACGGTTTCCCGGAGGAGCTGGTGCGAAAGGTGCTTCACACCGTGAACATCAACGAGTACAAGCGGCGCCAGGCCGCCCCCGGGATAAAGGTGACCGCGAAGGCTTTCGGCGTGGGGCGCAGGATCCCCATCGCCCAGCGGTTCCGTCCCTGACCGGGAGGAGATCATCATGAAAGAACGCCTGACCAACGCCCGCATCATGATCGTCGAAGACGACCGCCTTACCGCGCTCGATATCCGCAACACCCTGCGCCGGATCGGCTACGAGGTGTATGACCCGCTCTCCTCGGGCGCCGAGGCGGTGGAAAAGGCGGTGGAGCTTGAACCGGACCTGATCATCGCGGACATCACCCTCGAAGGAGAAATGAACGGGATAGAAGCGGTCAGGCAGATCAAGAAAACGATGGACATACCGGTGATCTATTTCACCGCCTACAGCTCGCCGGACATGTTCCGGAGGGCCCTCGAGACCCACCCGCACGGGTACCTGGTCAAGCCGGTGGGCACCGACGACCTGTACACGACCATCGAGACCGCCCTGCAGAGGAGCGGACTGGAGAAAAAACTGCGCGACAGCGAGGTGCGCTACCGCACCCTCGTCGAGATTTCACCGGACGGCATCGCGCTCACCGACCTTGACATGAATTTCCTGATGGCGAACAGGAAGTTCCTCGCCATGTACGGCTTTGAAAGCTTCGAGGAGATGAAATCGTCGGGGGTCACGGTGTTCTCGCTTTTTTCGGAGGAGGAGCGGGAACGCGCGAAGCGCAACCTGAGGAAAAACATCAAGGCCGACGCCCAGCAGACCACCGAATACAAGTCAATGCGGAGGGACGGCACGGTCTTCCCGATCGACCTTACCCTTACGGTCATCCGCGACGAGGCGGGCCAGCCGAAGCACCTCCTGGGAATCGTGCGGGACATATCCCGGCGTAAAATGCTGGAGGAAAATCTACAGTGGGAGCTGTCCGTGAACGCCGCGCTCGCGGACCTTTCGGAGTTCATGATCAGGCCGGGAATCGCGATCGAGGAGATGTCGGCGATGGTGCTCCGCCACGCACGGGCCCTCACCGGCAGCGAGCACGGGTACGCCGGGATCATTGATTCCCGGACCCGGGACCTCCTCTGCCACACCCTTTCGCAGATGATGGATGAAGAATGCAATATCAAGAACGGCCACGACCTGGTCAGGTTTCCCGCCGGGGCCGACGGCGCCTACGGCGGGCTCTGGGGACATTCGCTCAACACGCTGAGGCCGTTTTACACGAATTCTCCCGGCGGGCACACGGCGTCCAGCGGTGTTCCCGCCGGCCATGTCCATCTTAAAAATTTCCTGTCGGTCCCGGCCGTGGTCGGTGATACGCTCCTCGGCCAGATCGCGCTGGCGAACGCGCCCCATGACTACACGGAGCGTGACCTTGAAACGGCGCGCCGAATCGCCGACCTCTACGCCCTGACCCTGCAGCGGCAGAATTACGAGCGTGCGCTCACGGAAGCGAACGAGCTGCTCGAGCAGCGCGTCCGGGAGCGGACCGCGAAGCTTCGGAGCGAAATCGAGGAGAGGAAGAAGGCGGAGCTCCTGCTCCGGGAGGGCGAGGAGGTCGCGCGCGCCCTCATCAATTCGCCGAGCGAGCCGGTGTTCCTGGTGTCCGCCGACGGCACCGTCATCGACCTGAATGCCGAGCTGGAAAAGAGGCTTGCCAGGCCGAAGGTCGGAGGTCATCGGCCGGTCGATGTTCGATTATATCAGGGAGGCCGATGCCGGCCGCTACAGGGAAAAGATGGACGCGGTGGAGCGTTCGGGCAAGGCGGTCCGCTTCGAGCACCGGATCGGCAGGAGCTGGTATGACACGATCATGTACCCCGTTACCGATTCCCGGGGGGTCGTCACCAAGCTGGCCGTTTTCTCGCACGACATCACGGAGACGAGGCGCCTCCAGAAAGAGATCATGGAGATCAGCGAGCTCGAGCGGAAGCGGATCGGACAGGACCTGCACGACGGCCTGGGCCAGAAGCTGACCGGCATCGGGTTCCTGGCAGAGGCGCTGAAGCGCTCCATGCGGGAAAAGAATTACCCGGAGCTGGCGGATGTCGAGGAGATCAGCGCCAATATCGCGGAATCCATCGACGATGCGCGTAAGATATCGCGGGGACTCTGGACGACGCGTCTTGAGTCGCATGACGTCCGGCGCGCGCTGCGCGAGCTGGCCGAGGACACCGAGGACCTCTTCGGCATAACCTGCACGCTTGACAGCGGCATCTCCGGGCCGGTGACCAACGGCGCGGTGGTGACCAACCTCTACTTCATCGCGCGGGAGTCGATCAATAACGCCATCAAGCACGGTAAGGCGGACCGGATAGAGATCCGCCTTGCCGATGATACGGACCATCTCTATCTCGAGGTCCACGATAACGGCTCGGGAGCGGCGGATACGTTCGATGAGAGCAAGGGGATCGGGCTGCGGATCATGCGGTACCGGGCGGGGATCATCGGCGGTTCCTGCTCGTTTCATACCGGCGGCCGGGGATTTACCGTCCGCGTCATGATCAGGAAGGAATTTATCGACGGCAATGCCTGACGTCGCCTGGCGGCCCAGTAATGGATTCTGTTATGCGCGGAATACGATAATTTACTATTGACAAGGTCGTTTTTATTTAGGATATTTATTTATAGAAGAGAATCTCACCGGGCCCGGCGGCGCCTTCGCTGCGGGGCCCCGGGATAAAAGGCCGGACCATGGCGGAACAGAACACAAGGATCATTATCGTCGACGACCATCCACTGGTGCGCCAGGGAATGAAGAAGGTCATTGAAAAAGAGCAGGGGCTTTCGGTCATCAACGAAGCGGGCAGCGCGGAAGAGGCGATCCGCTGCATCAGCCAGGAAGAGCCGGACCTCGCCATCGTCGATATTTCGATGGAGAGCGAAACAAGCGGCATCGACCTTATCAAGGCCATGAAGGACCGCTTCCCCGCGGTCAAGGTCCTGGTGCTTTCGATGCACGACGAGAACATCTACGCGGAGCGGGCCCTGCGCGCAGGCGCGCGCGGCTACGTGGCGAAAAAAGAGGCCCCGGCGGTCATCATCCAGGCAATACGGACCGTCATGAGCGGGGAGCTCTACCTGAGCGGAAGGATCTCCATGAAGATCATTGACCGCCTCTTCCAGGGAAAGGAGACCGGCGGGGAGTCCATGCCTGAGATTCTGTCTGACCGCGAACTTGAGATATTCCGCATGATCGGCGGCGGTATGAGCACCGGCGACATAGCAAAGAAGCTGAATATCAGCGTGAATACCATCGAGAGCCACCGCAAAAAGATCAAGGACAAGCTGGGCATCCAGAAGGGGCCGGAGCTTGTGAAAGCCGCTGTCCAGTGGGTCGTGTCACAGAGTAAATAATGCCAGCGTCCGCCCCGGGTGATGTCGCGTTTTCCTGCACTCTCCGATTTCCCGGAACAACATACCTTCAACCATGATAGCGGAATCCGTTATCACAGACCACGGAAACCAGACGGAATAATTACCAGACCCGGTTATTGTCATACAAAGGTGGATTCAGTACGTTCATAGTGACAACAGAAAATCCTCTGAATTAACCGCAACCACCCCCCCCCGGTGTTCAACGGGAGGAGAGGAATCAAAACCTCCTCCCGTTGCGACACCTTTTTTTTGACCGCAAGATGCCCGGCAGCCGTACGTTAAATCATTGACAGGCTGACAGGACAATTACAGAATACAAACAGGTCACGCCCGCATGACGCGCGCGGGCCCCCGGGCAATGAAATAACGAAGGAGCGCCAGATGGTCCCCATCAGGAAGTTAAACGATCTCACCTCGGCCGAGCTTGGACGGCTCTTCAGCCGTTTCGGCGAGGACTTCACCGCCATCATGATCGATACGGTGGTCCCGATCGTCAACGATGTGAGAAAGAACGGTGACCGGGCCGTGAAAGAATATACGAAAAGAT
Organism: uncultured Spirochaetota bacterium; assembly: GCA_963827275.1. Taxonomy (GTDB): domain Bacteria; phylum Spirochaetota; class UBA4802; order UBA4802; family UBA5550; genus RBG-16-49-21. The sequence continues at coordinate 669,208 of CAWHAA010000005.1, read as the reverse complement.
TCGACGGCGTCATTCTTGACTCCGTCATTGCCACGCCGGATGAGATCGAGGCGGGTCGGCGGAACACGGGATCCGGCCTTACCAATGCATTCCTGGAAGCGAAGCACAATATAGAGGAATTCCACCGCCTCCAGTCGCGGGAGGACATCCGCCTCGAGCGGGGCGACGGCGCCGTGCTGGGGATGCAATACCGGCCGATAGAGAGCGCCGCGGTATACGTTCCGGGAGGAAAAGCGTCCTACCCGTCGTCGGTGCTCATGGGCGTGATCCCGGCAAAGCTTGCCGGCGTGGAGAAGATCACCCTTATCACCCCGCCCGATAAGAACGGCAGGCTCCCCGACGTCATCGGCGCGGTGTGCGCCATGACCGGGGTGGACACCGTGATCAAAGCGGGCGGCGCCCAGGGGATCGCCGCCGCCGGGTTCGGGACAGAGAGCGTGCGGAAGTCGGAGATCATCGTGGGCCCGGGCAATATCTACGTGACCGCGGCCAAGACCTACCTCTTCAGCATGGGCGCGGTGCAGATAGACTCGCTTGCCGGGCCGAGCGAGGTCCTCATCATCGCCGACGGCAGGGCCAACCCGAAATGGGTGGCCTGGGACCTCCTTTCCCAGGCCGAGCATGAAGAGCGGGCCATGGCGATCCTCGTCACGACGTCGCGCGACCTTGCCGAGAGCGTACGGGGAGAGATCGACATGGACCTGAATGCCGGCGGCGGACGGCATGAGATCAAGAAGGCGTCCATCGAAAAAAACGGGCTCATTCTCCTGGTGGAGGATATCGGCGAAGCGATCGATTTTTCGAACAACTTCGGCCCGGAGCACATGGAGCTCATGGTGGAAAACCCGATGGAATACCTCGGGAAGATCCGGAACGTGGGATCGCTTTTCCTGGGCGATTACGCGCCGGTCGCCGTCGGCGACTACTTTTCCGGCACGAACCATATCCTTCCGACGGGCGGCGCCGCGCGTTTCTCATCGGGCACCTCGGTCGAGACCTTCATGCGCAGGACCACCTACCAGCTCCTGTCGCGCGATGCGCTTGCGAAGGCCCGCGGGCCGGTGAACGAGATGTCGCGCATTGAGGGCTTTGACGACAAGCACGGCGGCTCTGTGAACGTGCGCTTCGAGTGACCTATTCCCTGAAGTCCGGCGTGTAGTCCCGTGATGATCCCACTCCCTGCACGAACCCGTTCTCAAAACCGAGCTCTTCCATGCGGGCGCGGCATTCCTCGTATTCTTCCGCGGTGATTCCCCGGTTGATCTCCGGGAATTCATGCGAGCGGCAGGTGGGGTAATACTGTCCCATCAGGCTGATCCATGTGTCAGGGCCGATCGAGGCCGCGATCCATTCAAGCATGTTTTTGATCTCCGCGGTGAGCCCCGGCAGGACCAGGAGACGGATGAGCACGCCCCGTTTGGCGATGTCTCCGTCCAGGGTGAGAGTGCCGACCTGGCGGTGCATCTCGGCTATCGCCTTCTTTGCCCATTCCGGATAGTCGGGCGCGCCGGAATAACGTACGGCGGTCGCGGGGTTAAAGTAACGGAAATCCGGGAGATAAATATCAACCAGTCCCTCCACGAGCCGCAGGGTTTCCGGTTTTTCGTATGCGTTGCTGTTCCACACCACCGGGACGGTAAGGCCCCGATCAAGCGCGATGCGCAGGGCATCCCGTATCTGCGGCGTGTAGTGGCTCGGGGTCACCAGGTTTATATTGTGCGCGCCGCGCTGCTGCAGTTCTATCATCATGGCGCAGAGCTCTTCGGTCGTGCGGGGCCTGCCGCAGCCAAGCCAGCTTATCTCGAAGTTCTGGCAGTAGACGCAGCGCATGGTGCAGTTCGAAAAGAAGATAGTACCGCTCCCTTGCGACCCGGAGAGCACCGGTTCTTCCCAGTGGTGGAGCTGGTGGGTATTCACGATGACCCGGTCCGTACCGCTGCAGTAGCCCGATGTAATGCTCCTGTCCGCTCCGCATTCCCGCGGGCAGAGGGTGCAGTGCGCCATGAGTGTGTCGGTTGGGGGCGTCATTGCGTTCATGTTAACCAGGTGGCGGGATACGTCAAGGGGAAAAGAGTGTGCATTTCACCGATAACTATCGCTATATAATTTATTGCAAAAAAATATATAGTCCATAAAAAAATTTTAACAATACAATTATATTTTTCGTATCCCTTATAAATAAACTCAGGGATACAATAATGGATACAACCCTTAATATCAGTATTACGGCGCTGGAGCAGATAACCTCAGTTGCGCATGCACATGGAATCACAAGATCGGAATTGATAACTCACCTGATAAAAAAAGTTATGGATGATATTCCTGATCCTGCACGGCTTGGGAAGATGGTGCAATATCAAAAGAGGATGCCCCCGGGGGAGTGGCATGCATTTCATTTAAGTTTAAGGGAAGATGATTACGAGTATTTTTTGGATTTAAGGAAGTTGTTCAAGATGTCTGTTTCGTTGATCCTTGCATATGCATTAAAAAAATTCTTAAAGTATATGAATAAGAAAAATAATACCGATAACTATACATACAGAAATTATCTTGTTGTCAGGGAGATTGTTGATGGAATAATCTGCTGGAAACTCCACTGGGGCCTCCCCCCCACCCGGAGAAACTATTCCCGAATCCCGGCTGACCTTGTAATTGAAAAAATTGCTTGATAAAAAACGGACAATTAGTGTGTGCTGATGCCCGGTATCTCCAGATACATATGCACCGGGAATTGCCGGTTATGAGGTTATATGATACGTATCAATGAAAATTACCTGAAGCTCAAGGCGTCATATCTTTTTTCGGACATAGCGAAACGGGTTTCTGAATTCGAGAAAAAAAATCCGGGAAAAGATATTATCCGGCTCGGTATCGGCGACGTCACTCTCCCCCTTCCGTCCGCTTGCATTGCAGCCTTTCATAAGGCCGTCGATGACATGGCATCAGGAAAGACATTCCGGGGATACGGTCCCGAGCAGGGCTACGACTTTCTCCGTGAAAAAATTGCGGAATACGACTACCGGTCGCGCGGAGCTGCCATTGCCGCGGACGAGATCTTCGTGAGCGACGGGGCCAAGTGCGATACCGGCAATATCCAGGAGCTTTTCGCCAACGACATCGTCATTGCCGTACCCGACCCGGTCTATCCCGTGTATGTGGACACAAACGTTATGGCGGGCCGAGCCGGCGAAAACAGTGACGGACGCTATCGGGGGCTCGTGTACCTCGATTCAAACGAGGCGAACGGGTTTGTGCCCGATCTACCCGCCGAGAAAGTAGATCTCATATATCTCTGCTTTCCAAATAATCCGACGGGCGCGACCGCGACAAAAGAGGATCTCGCAAAGTGGGTGCACTACGCGCGCGAGAACAGGGCACTCATCCTGTATGACGCGGCCTATGAAAGCTTTATTCGTGATGACAGCATTCCCCGCAGCATATACGAAATTGATGGCGCCGATGAGGTCGCGGTGGAGTTCCGGAGTTTTTCCAAGACCGCCGGCTTCACAGGTACCCGCTGCGCTTTCACCGTGATTCCGAAGAAATGCCGCGCCTTTACCAAAAAGGACGAGCCGATTTTTCTCCACCAGCTCTGGCTGAGGCGTCAGACGACCAAGTTCAACGGGGTCTCTTACCCGGTGCAGCGCGCGGCGGAAGCGGTCTATTCTGACGAAGGGCGAAGGCAGGTAAAAGAGCTCGGCGATTACTACCTGGAAAACGCGGCACGCATCAGGAAAGGAATGGGCGCGCTCGGGTTCTCCTGCACCGGCGGCGTGAATGCGCCCTATATCTGGATCAAGGGAGGGCGCGATTCCTGGGCCTTCTTTGACATGATGCTTGAAAAAGCCTGCGTCGTGTGCACGCCCGGCGCCGGGTTCGGAAAATGCGGAGAAGGATATGTGCGCATCAGCGCCTTCAATTCCCATGAAAACGTGGACCGCGCGCTCGATCGTATCGGCAAGGCGCTCGGGTAGTGCGGGTTGCGCCGATAACTATCGGGATAGAGGCGTTAAAACGCGCCTAACTGGCACGGCTTGATCTTGATACCCATGTTTTCGCACGCAGCGGCAACATCCATCTTCGATATGCGCAGCCTGCCGGCAATTGCCCACGCCTTTTCGCAGGACAGCCTGCCGTCCGCAAGCGCGGCGGTGATCTCCTTCTTTAATCCATCGGGAACGGATATCGCCGGCTGGACGATCTTTTTATCCGGCTTGTACCCGAAGAGACCCAGCTGGCACTTGGCGATATCAATTTCCTCGAGATCAAGGATTTTCCCGATATCTTCGGGAGAGGTGTTGTGCTCCGCCCCGATCTTGAATGCCAGCGCGCACGCCAGTTCCCCGTCAGTCGAAGCCGCTTTCAGGGCTTCAGTTGCCTCTTTGCTGTAATGATGTACGGACATGTCGCCTCCGTTCCGTTGATTTTCCAAGTATGAAATTGTTTATCCAGTTCCTGAATTCGCACTGCCGGATGTCGGCGGAGAGGATGTCGTCGTCGATCCCGAGCTGCCAGCGCAGGTCCTTGCGGCCCGGTTCGGCGCTGAGCGCCTCCAGCCTGCCGACGTACTCCGCGAAGTCGTCATGGCCCCTGAAGAAGCCGAGCTCGGTGAGCTTCTTCTCGCGCGCCACCATCAGTCGCGCCATCTGGAGCAGGTCGTACTCGGGGTGGTACTGGAGCCCCCAGAACACGCCCTTCTTGTAGCGTATCTCGGCCGCCTGCACCGCGGAGAAATCGTTCCCCGAAAGGAGCACCGAGCCGCGGGGAAGCCGCGTCACCTCGTCGTCGTGGCTCACGAAATGGCTGTACACTTCCGGCTTGCCCTCCATCATGGGGTGGTCTTTCCCCTCGTCGGTGAGCCTGATCTTCCTGCCGATCCCCATCTCCCTGCCCTTGGGGTTGGCCTTCACCTCGCCGCCGGCGACGAACACCGGGAGCTGTATCCCCCAGCAGGTGCCGAACTGCGGGAGCCCCGCCTCGAACGCGCGGTCGCACAGTTCGATCATGGTCTTCACCCGCGCGTCGTCGGTATGGTACACCGTGAGGTTGCATCCGGGCCAGAGCACGCCTTCATACGCGGAGAGCGCTTTTACATCGGGGATCGTCACGCCCGGGTCGCTCGTGTACAGGATGTCATAGTGTGCGCCGGGCAGGTAGGTGAGGAGCATGTCGGCGTAGAGCTCGCCGGCGTACTTCATGCCCGCCGTGTCAAAGTCGTCCCTGCTCGGCTTGGGGTACCCGTCTATGATGAGGATTCGGTGTGTTCCCGCCATGGTGCCTCCTTACCGGCTGATTTTTTCTATGATGTCCGGGAGCTCCCGGTAATCACCGAACACGGCCTCCGCCTTCGTGCCGGCGCTTCCCCGGTCGATGGCGGCGGTGCAGAGGACCGCCCGCGCCCCGGCCCGGTGCGGGCCGTCGATATCATTGTGCTCGCGGTCGCCGATGTGCGCCAGCTCCCCGGGCTTGATGCCGAAAGCGTCGATGGCGTCCTGGAAGGCCATCGGGTCGGGCTTTGACCTGCCCGTCTCGTCGGAGAAGATGAACTGCTCGAAATAGCCGAAGAGCCCCGCGTCGGAAAGGATCATGCGCAGCGCCCTTCCCGGCGTGAAGATCGCGTCCGAGATCACGCCCAGCCGGTATTTTTCATGGAGCTGCTTCAGCGCCTCCCCGACGCCGGGGACGATGTCCGGCCGGAACTCGAGCTCCATCTCCTCGTGGAGGCGCACCAGCTCCGCGAGCTCGATGTCGGGGAGGGTGCGGCCCAGGCCCTTCAGCACGATCTCCAGCCGCTCCTTCACGGTCCAGGTGACATGCTGGTCCTTCCACGCCTTGTTGAAGGCTGCGTCCGCTGCGTCGTACACGCCGTTGACCAGCTCGCGGGACAGGTGCCCGTGCGCGGAGCAGAAGCGGTGCACCAGCTCCCTGCGCTCCTCTTTTTTCGATGGCCGCCCCGCCGCCTTCCGCTTCGGCTCGTCCGAATCGTCGCGGATGACGGTGTCCCACAGGTCGAAGGTGATGGCCTTGATTTTCGGCATGGCAGCTTCCTGGTATGGATAGATGTTCCTGCGGCCGCGGGGCCGCAGGCGGATTAAAGAATACGCCACCGGGCGGGATTATGGCAAGAAATTAATTTTCGGCGCAGGTAAATTTGCCTGCGGCCCCGCCGCGTCACGGCAGCGTGGTCTCTGTTGCCTGCTGTACTGAAGAACCCGCGCTGTTCTCGGCCACCACGATGATCCGGTAGGTGGTGCCGTTTGTCAGTCCCGTGAACGCGTATCCGGCTGACGCTACATTGATCGGCCCCTCGTCTGCGCCGGTCACCACTGTCCCCACGACTGAAATAAAGCCGTCAATACCGATGTATGCTTTGACCGTCGGCGCCGGGTTGCCCCCGGTGGTAAACGTCGGCAGGTCCAGTGTGATCGTGTCTGTGGTCGGTGGGATAGTGGTCGTGACCAGCGTGTCCATCACCGGAGCGATACCCACCGTGCTCTGCGTCGTCTGCTGTACCGAAGAGCCGAAGGTATTTTCGGCCACCACAATGATCCGGTAGGTCGTGTCATTGTCCAGGCCGGTAAAGGTGTAACCTCCAGATGCCGCGTTGATCGGTCCCTGGTCTGCGCCGGTCACCACGGTCCCCGCGACTGAAATAAAGCCATCAATACCGATGTAGGCTTTGACAGTAGGCGCCGGGTTTCCTCCGGTGGTAAACGTCGGCTGGTCCAGGGTAATTGTGTCAATCGTGGGTGAAACCGTTGTTATGACCAGTGCTTCCATTACCGGCGCTATGCCCCCGGTGCTCTGCGTCGCCTGCTGCACCGATGAGCCGACGCTGTTTTCAGCCACCACGATGATCCGGTAGGTCGTGTCGTTGGCCAGGCCGGTGAAGGTACAGCCTGCCGCTGCCACATTGACAGGCCCCTGGTCTGCGCCGCTTACCGTGGTCCCTGCGACCGTTATGAATCCATCAATGCCGATATAGGCCCGCACCGTCGGGACCGGGTTGCCCCCAGTGGCAAATGTCGGCTGGTCCAGTGTTATCGTGTCTGTTGTGGGCGGGATGGTGGTCGTGACCAGCGCGTTCATCGCCGGCGCGATGCCCGTCGTGCTCTGCGTCGCCTGCTGTACCGAGGAACCGATAACGTTCTGCGCCACCACGATGATCCGGTAGGTCGTGTCATTTGCAAGGCCGGTGAAGGTGTAGTCAGCTGATGACACGTCGATCGGTCCCTGGGTGGCGCCGCTTACCGCGGTTCCCGCGACTGAAATGAAGCCGTCCACGCCGATATACGCGCTCACCGCTGGCAGGGGGTTCCCCGCAGTCGAGAACGTCGGCTGGTCCAGTGTTATCGTGTCTGTTGTCGGCGGAATCGTCGTTGTCACCAGCGCGTCCATGACCGGCGCTATCCCATAAGTGCTCTCGTCGATAAACTCGATCGACTGGTGGTATGTACCGCTCACATCCATGTTCTGCGCCACCACGTAAACCCGGTAGAGGGTATTGTTCGCGAGGCCGGTGAACTGACATCCGCCGGCGGAAACGTCCACCGGGCCCTGGAGATCGTTGGCAACGGTATAGCCGGTGGCCGCCGGTGTTATGGATATGGGCGTTGCTCCCCCGGCATAGCCGATATACGCCTCAACCGTGGGCAGGGGGTTGCCCGCAGTCGAGAAAGTCGGCTGGTCCAGGGTTATTGTATCGGATGTTGGCGGAATGCTCATCACCAGGGGATCCAGCACCGGCACGATATGCGAAGTACTCTGTGTGATGGTCCTGACGGAATAGCCATTGGGGTTTATCGCCACGACATAGATGCGATAAATGGTGTCTGGCGACAGGCCGGTGTTAAACTGGTACGGAGCGGCTGAAACGTCGACCGGGCCCTCTATGGCGCCGGTCACCGTCGTTCCCGAAATAGTCATGCTCCCGTCGTCCAGCCCGATGTACGCTTCGACCGACGGCGCGGGACTTCCGGCAACGACAAATGTCGGCCGGGCCAGGGTAATGAAATTGTTCGATGTGCCGGCGATCACAAGCGGGTTCAGCACCGGCGCCGTGCTGAAAAAGGCCGCGTAGAGCAGCTGGGTATCCCGGTTGCCCTCGAGATAGTTTGTGCACCCGTTCAGGCCGAGCAGGCTTATCATGATCATGTAAAATATCCTTTGCTTCATAACCAGACCTCCCGGTATGCTATTCGGTGCCCCTGTTCCTTTTGCTGTTTTTTCTCTCGGCATCATTCTTGTCTTCTTCCTGTTGCTGTTTGTTCCTGCCAATCAGTTGTTTTAATTCCGTGAGGTCCCGGATCTTCCTGTCAACGTCCCGGTAGTACAGGTTGTTGAACTTTGCCGCCTTGAACTCGTCGATGGCGGAATCGATGTCATCGGACAGATAATTAGACATTCCTTTCCAGTAATGCTCCTCCGCCCTCCGTATGTGTTCCGCCGATACCGGGAAGATCGAGAAGGAAACGCCCAGCGAGATGCGCCACGAGCTGCCCGTGTGCCGCCCTGATTGCGCCATGCCGTAGGCGAACTGGTCGCCCATGAGGGTCGAGCGTATCAGCTCCAGGCTGCCGGTGCGAGAGGGAGTTTCAAAGCTGTATGAGCCGCCCGCAGTCAGGTTCATGAAGTCAAGCACCTTCATGGTGAAGCCGCCGCCCACGGTATGGCTCGGCAGGAGGGTGTTGTACTCCGTTCTCCTGGCAGCTTTTATCCCGTAATCGTGGTATGAATAGCCGGCGCTGACGTCGACCCACTTGTTGATGATCCATTCAACGCTCTGGCCCAGTCGGTACCCGGCGATGTTCCAGTCGCGCTCCCGGCCGTCAAGGTCCCGGGCGCGGGGAAAGGTGATATCGACGGACGTGGACAGCTTCACGGCGCCCGCGGCCAGGTAGGAGAATCCGAGCGATAAAGATGCGGGATAGGTCACCGCGACCCTGTTGCCGATGTTCTTGAGCGCCCGTTGGTCCATCAGCAGGAAGTTAAGCACCTGCCCCATGCTGCCGGCGCGGTCATTGAGCAGCAGCGGCCAGACGCTGTCGCAGAATATGTTCAGCTCCCCCGTTTGCGCCACGACCGGGTTGGCGATGAAGCGTTCGGTCGTCTTTTTCGCCGCCATCGGCGGATAGTATTCGAGCCGCAGGCCGATGTTGATTTCTTCACGGGGCCTGACGTCGAGCCCCGCGATGATGCCGGCCCCGTGGCCCGAGAGGTCCGTATCGATGTAGGTCGGCACCTGGTAGGCGTTTCCCGATATCCCGCCCGAGTAGCCGACGTCGAGTGGCGCGTGTGCGAGCACGGTGCTTGAGCTCATGTAGAGGTACCTGGCGGCCAGCGACAGCGAGAACCAGTCGAGGGGCGCGAACGTCCCGCCGACCGTAACGCCCAGGTCCGTCTGGCTCCTGCTCAGGTAGCTGCTGCTGGCGATGTGGCCCAGCTGCTGCGACAGCCGCGAGGCCATGACCGCGTTGAAGGCGACGGTAGAACGGTCCAGCGAGGACAGGCCCCGTGAGCTGTTCTGGCCGGGGATGTGGTTCAGGAGCGAGAAATAAGAGAAGACGGCCCAGTTGGTCCTTTTGTAAATGAATGCCATGTCGGAGGGCATGGTCGTCATGGACCGGGTGGAATACGTTCCCCTGTCAAGGTAGCGGCCTGGCGCGGTTGCCGGAGTATACGCGTCAACGCCCTGCAGGCCCCACAGGGTGGCGGACGTATCGTGCTGGCGGTATTCATTCATGACGTTGAGCATGAGGTATATCCCGCCATTGAGCAGGAAAGCCAAACCGGCCGGGTTGTAAAAAACCGCGTCAGCATCAGTGCTGGCGTTCCTGCTTTGCGTGCGTACATATTCCGCGCTGTGCTCGGGCATGATGCCACTCTCATCATGCAGGGGAGAAGCGGAAGCTGCCGCAGCATGGATAGTTATCGCTGCCAGGCAGATCACGAAGGTCTTCGATAGTGGCTTTATAATTTTTTTCATTACAACACATTGCTATGATGCGACTTGTACCGCACAATAAGGGCCCGATTGCACAGGAACATAGCTCGCATCATTAGAGCGTTTGTTCTTTTATATTGTTACCTTCTAATAATGCAACCCATTCTACCCAAACCACTAATAATAGCGATTTTCTATGGAAGAGTCCAGTAAAATATTATTTTTTATCATTTTATGTATATAAAAAATAAATTATTATGAAAACAAGGGGGTCAGAGTAAACAATAATACGGTGTCAGAGTTCGGAATCTACCGATAACTATCGCCGGCTCGCAGGAAAAGCACTGGGGTCAGAGTAAGCAACGCAGGAAACCGGGGGGTCAGAGTAAACAAACCCACTGCCCCGCCAGTAAAGTGTTGACGAAAATGAATATCATGTCAAGATTACAAAAATCCAAACCGGCTACATAACAGCCGCGGTCGCTGACCCGCGGTGGGCATATGCGCATCAACATGGGGGAAGGTCATGAAAAAGCTATATATGGCATTATTCACATTGATTGTTTCGTTGCTCGCACTGACCGTCTGCAACAGGGAAAAAGAAGACAATTCCATGCTGGCCCTGCTCGGCCTCTCCGGCGGGCCGAATTTTATCAAGACGGTCGCGCTGAGCAACCCGACCAGCTCCATCCTGGGCCCGTTCAACGGGGAGGAGTTCCGCCACTACCAGTTCCTGTACCTGCCTGCGGACATCGCCGGGTCCGGCAATATCGCGTCCATCTACTTCCGGTACTATGAAAACAGCCAGGCGCTCTCCTGTCCGCGCGTCACCATCAGGCTCGGGCATTCTTCTGTTCCCGCGCTCAATACGGATATGACCTCGAACGTCAACCAGGGCAAGGGCTCTGCCGTGACGGTCCTGGACAGGGCGGTGAGCATCCCCGCGGGCGCCGCGGGGGAATATTTTGAAATACCGCTCGATACCCGGTTCAATTACAACGGGGTGGACAATCTCGTGGTCGATATCACCCGGACGTCGGCCTGCACCGGCGGGGTCCGGCTCACAACCGGCGCCGGGGCGGTCCCGTATACCGGCAGGGTGTACAGCACAAGCAGCGCCACGCCTGATACGGCGACACAAACCAGCCAGAGCCCGCATCATGTGAAGTTCAAGTTCGCGGGCGGGACAAATAATGTGATTTGTTCTGATAAAACTGGACCAAATGGCCTTACATTGGCACCTGGTACAACTGGACGTACTCAGATGCTTATCTTGGCATCTGATATTAATGGCAGCGGATTGATTACGGGCTTGGCTTTGCATCCGTACAGTGTTACTGCTTTAACTGTTGTTTCAAATATGACTGTAAGTGTTGCTCATGTTCCTGTTTCCACAACGGGTCTTGTTACCACATTTACTGATAATTATGGCGATAATGCCCCGGTTATCGTAGCACAGGATATCGCATACACTGTGCCTGCTGAACAACCGTCAACTGTCTGGATACCTTTTAATAAAAGTCGTTTTTTTTATGACGGAACAAGTAATCTGTTGATAGATATAACATGTATTGTCGATTCGGGTAGTTACTTGCTTCAATACAATAATATTATACCATATCGTGTTGTATCTTCAACAAATCCATTAAGTCCTACCGGTACCATTCGACAGCGCGCATTTGAACCGGTACTCCGCTTCGCCGGCGGCACCATGGACGTTATAACTGCCAGTGGTTCGTCAACCAGCATGCCATTTTCCACAAATGCAGAAGGCAGGTTAACCCTGTACCGTGCCACGGAGCTGGGCTCGGCCGGCACCATTACTTCTATTGCCTGCCGCTTGAACAGTCCATCATCAACTGCGACAACCTATAACAATTATCGGGTTATTATTGGACACAGCAGCGCGGATCCTCTGGTGGCGGACCCTGCTGCTGGTAACTTTAATGACCAGTTGATTGCGCTTAACGGTTTCTTTTCAATGCCTGCCGGTCTTGTACAGGGTGACTGGATCGAAATCCCGCTGACACAACCGTTTATCTATAATGGTACTAGTAATCTTGCTGTCTGGCTGGGTACCACGGCGACCACATTTCCGGCTATCCCAAGCCATAGTTGCATAGTATCATCATCGAATGCAACGAGATATCCGGGTCAAATGGCGGCTGGCGTTCCGGGGAATGCTACCGTGGGAACACCGCAGGATTATAAGTTTAATATGAAGTTTAAAATTTCAAGATAACCCATCTTGTTTATTGTTTCGTTAACAGCCGCCGGCCCCCCGCCGGTGGTTTTTTATTTTGTCACAGGATTTTTCTATTTTAAAATTATCCTGGGCATCTATGTTTTTATCATACATGACAAATCTATAATTTGGTCATGTATTTTTGTATAAAACAAAAGATTCCGCGCGGCATATAGGGGGCATAAAAAAATTGACATTTTATATTATGTCGTTAAACACTTGTTTAAGATTTTATTCAAGTAACGCATCAAAATTTTGAGGCTCTTCCCATAACAGTTAATATAAAGGAGAGTATATGAAAAAGTTTCTCGGCGTAATGTTCATCGGAATTCTTTCGGTATGTATGCTGGCCGGCTGCAGCAAGGTGAAGAGCGACAATAGCGGCATTATGGCCCTCCTGGGGCTTGGCGGAGGCAGTGCGCCTGCCGTGCAGGGGGTATTTGTTAAAGAAGTCATCGGTGGTGGGGGAGCATCCTCGGCATCAAGCATGTGGGGCACTCATGATGAAAGCCGGTATATGATGATGTTTCCGGCTGGCGACATCAAGGGGGCCGGCATGATAACTTCAATTTCCTTTAAATACAATGCTTCTCCTGGAGCTGATAGGACCTTCAACGGGGTGACTATAAAAATGGGGCATACGAGTGTGACCACGCTCAGCAGTACCTATGCCAGCAATGTTCAACAGGGCAAGGGAACCTACACGACAGTGCTCGATAACCAGAGCGTAACCATCCCGAATTGCACAGTGTGCGATTATTTTACTATTCAATTGACCCAGCCGTTCTATTACAACGGAGTGGATAATCTGGTCGTTGAAGTTTCCCGCAATCCGGTATTACCTACAGCAGGCGGCGTAGTACTAACGACACATACAGAAGATGGAGTAAATTATTTCACGGTATATGGTACCGGATCAGGCGCAAGCACTGCGACGACAGGTATTACAGCGTATACCTATCCTGATGTAAAATTCAACTTCGCCGGCGGGGACAACAGACTGCACTATGGAACAACCGGGAATAATCCTCCGTTCATCAATGATGCTGCCTACCAAAAATTGCAACTTTTGTATCCGGCGGGCACGATCAATGGCTCGGGCGGTATCATTGGCATCGGTTTCGCCACGCATACTGATTCGGTGGAACGGGAATGCACGGTAACGATACGCCTCGGCCATACCACACGTACTGAACTGGTGACCGAGTCATGGAATGCTAATTTCAATTCAGGTTCACCGGTAACCGTGGCCACAAACAGGAAGTTCAGGGTGCCGGCAGGCATTCCGGATGGGGCATATATGTGGCTTCCGCTTGACGGGGCATTTAATTACAATGGAATTGACAACCTGGTTGTGGAAATATATGTGACTTCACCAAACGGAAATATTTTTGTAAAGAATGGTTCCGCAGGAGCGAATTCATGGCTTGTGGGCTCGGTCAATACACCAAGTGATCTGAGTAGTGCCCTCAATAATATCACGTTCCGCTTCAAGGGTGGCACGGCGGACGTGATAGGGTCGGGGAACCACAACCTCTATCCGCCCTTCCATGGGACCGTGACCGGTCAGTTCCAGCCTCTGTACCGCGCAGTTGAGCTTGGGCTTTACGGCAGCATCAACAGCATCGGGTTCCGACTCCAAAACGACTCGGTTGCCGAGACTTATGGAAACATCAGCATTGTCATCGGGCATTCCGACCTCGATACTCTTGCGCTCGGTCCTTCATATCTGGACAACATGAATGATGAAAAAACCGTCTTTACCGGCACGGTGTCCGTGCCTGCGGGACTCAAGGCCGGGGATTGGGTCAACATACCGCTTGATACCGAGTTCAGGTATACATCGGGGAAGAACCTCGCGATCTATGTTCGCCATGACGCGGGCGCGTCCGCGATAGAGAATTTCGTGCAGGGTGAGAGCAACACGACCCGCTATCCGGGGCGTTTGCTGGGCACTGAAAACCAGTCTTTGAATAATCCGGGCTGGGTCGTGGATATATTGCCTTCAATACGATTGGGATTGGAGTAATCCGGATCTCATGCTGTAAACATAACGCCGCCGGCCCCCAGCCGGCGGTTTTTTATATCGTCACCGGATTTTTCTATTTTAAAATTATCCTGGGCATCTATATTTTTATCATACATGACAAATCTATAATTTGGTCATGTATTTTTGTATAAAACAAAAGATTCCGCGCGGCATATAGGGGGCATAAAAAAATTGACATTTTATATTATGTCGTTAAACACTTGTTTAATATTTATTCAAGTAACGCATTGGAATGAAAGGGCTCTTCCTGTTGCAGTTAAATATTAAGCAGTGTATATAAAAAAATTAAGGAGTGTGTTTTTTTATGAAAAAGTACTTTCTAATAGCTCTGATGGCCCTGTGCGCGGTCGTTGCGCTGGTGCCGATTTCTGTTTATGCGGCCCCGTCTGATTGTATTTATTCTTTAAGTATTTCTCCCGATCCCATCGATTTTGGAAACCAGAATCCAACAACGCCCTCAGCCCCGCAAACTGTTACAATAACAAATAACAGTACACAAGGAGCTGTTTCTCCTTGTTCGACCATTCAGGGTGTGTCTGTCGGGGGAATCCGGTGACGCCGACAACGTTTTTAGTATTATTTCGAATAATTGCACTTCTCTCGCAAGGTTGGCAACCTGTACCGCTCAGGTAGTATTTACTCCCAGCGCAGAAGTTACCAGCACGGCTACCTTCACCGTATCTTCGTCGATACCGGGGAACTATCCTGACTCTGCTACACTCACCGGCACGGGCCTTATCGGCGCGGGAACAACGACTGATAGTCCTGTCGCCCTTCTTGCCCTGCTGGACAATGATGATGATTCCGGGTGCGGCGCGAACGCCGCCACCGGCGCCGCAGGCAAAAAATCGTTCGGCCCCGCCGCCCTTGGCCTTATCGCCGTCATGGGCCTTGTGCTGGGCACCGTTGCGGTCCGCCGTCGCATAAGAAAACGCGACTAATGGTTATCGCTTTATGCAAATGCAAAACGGCGCGGGAACACCGCGCCGTTTTTTGTCTGCCGTCCTCCGGGGACGGCGCTGACCATTTTTAAATTCTACCTGCCGTACCGCTGCCTTCCGTAGTGCCTGCTCCCGCCGGCGCTGTTCCGTGCCGATGGTCCCTGCTGTACGCGCGGGCGGTTCTGCTGTGGCGCTGCCTGGTGCGCGGCGGGCGCGGTCTCGCGGAGCGGGTAGGGGTGGTCTTCCACCACCGGGATGTTCTTTTTGAGCAGCTTCTCTATGTCCTTGAGGAATTCTTTCTCCTCGCTGTCGCAGAACGATATCGCCGTGCCGGAGAGCCCGGCCCTGCCGGTGCGGCCTATGCGGTGGATGTAGGTCTCCGGTATGTTGGGGATCTCGAAGTTGATGACATGCGAGAGCTCGTCGATGTCGATGCCCCGCGCCGCGATGTCGGTCGCGACCAGCACCCTGGTGCGCCGCGCCTTGAAGTTGCCCAGCGCCCGCTGCCGCGCGCCCTGCGACTTGTTGCCGTGGATCGCCTCGGCCTGTATCCCGGCCTTGAGCAGGTCCTCCGCCACCTTGTTGGCCCCGTGCTTCGTGCGCGTGAACACCAGCGCTGACACGACCGACCGGTCTTTCAGGAGGTGGACCAGGAGCTGCTTCTTGTCTTTCTTGCCGACAAAATAGAGCGACTGGTCTATGATATCCACCGTGGATGAGACCGGGGTGACCGCGACCTTCTCCGGCCTCACCAGGATGGTGTCGGCCAGCTTCGAGATCTCGGGCGGCATCGTCGCCGAGAAGAACAGCGACTGCCGCTTGGGCGGTATTTTCGTGATGATCTTCTTTACGTCATGGATGAAGCCCATGTCCAGCATCCGGTCCGCCTCGTCGAGCACGAACTGCCTGAGGTGGCGGAGGTCAACGTGCCCCTGGTTCATGAGGTCGAGCAGCCGCCCCGGGGTCGCGATCAGGATGTGGACGCCCGCGCGCAGCGCGTCGGTCTGCGCCTTCTGCGACACCCCGCCGAAGATGACGGTATGCTTGATGCCCGTGTGCCTTCCGTAGGCGGTGAAGCTTTCTCCTATCTGTATGGCCAGCTCCCTGGTGGGGGTCAGTATCAGCGCCTGTATGCTGCGCGGCGTGCCGCTGACGCGCTCTTCGTGGTAGAGCAGCTGCAGCAGGGGGATGGCGAAGGCGGCCGTTTTCCCGGTCCCGGTCTGGGCGCAGCCGAGCAGGTCTTTTTTCTCAAGTATGATCGGTATGGCGCGCTCCTGTATCGGCGTCGGGTGCGAATAGCCTTCGGTTTTCAGCGCCTTCATAATGGGCGCAATGAGATGCAGTTTTTCGAATGACATGTACTATGTTCTCCTTGTAGATAAGCCGGCTGAAACAGTGTGGGAGTTGAAACAGCGGGGTAACGATAAATCGAATACCCGGACATACTGGGTGCATGGGGATTTTTGTCAATGACTATATGCGCGCCGCGTCCGTCACACCGGGCTGATCGCGGAGATGTCCCTCACGGACCTGAACTGCACCTGCGCGCCGGCGAGCCTGCCGCGGAGCCGCACGTCCCGCTTCTTCGGCAGGTCGCTGAACAGGTCAATGCCGCTCCAGGTGGCGAACCAGCTGAAAAAGGTGAGCAGCTCCAGGAGCATCTTGAGGAAGAAGTGCCGGTCCCCCACGTCGCCGACGAGCTTGATGACGAAAAAGCAGGTCACGCCGGAGACAAGGAAAAACAGGGCGCGCGCCACTGTTTTCATCCGGTCCGACCTGATCCGCCGGTACTCGTCCTGGAAATGCGTCAGTATCCGCCTCCGGGTGATCTGTTCCACCTTCCGGGATATTTCCTGCTTCCGGATGAACGACGGCGCGAGTATGTGGATGTCGATCCGGGATTCGTCGGTTGACTGCTGCGCCTGGAGGCGCACCTCGTTGAGGAAGTCCATGGAGAGGATCCTCGCGTCGATCGTGCGGGGATCGAAATCGGAAAAGATGTCGTCGATGGTGTCGATGTATATCACGACCCCGCTTTTTTTCCGCATGACGGCGCCGGTGTCGGACTTCCTCGGTTTCATTGCCTGGTACCTCTCGTAGTAGCTGCGGTCTCAGTCCGCTTCCACGCGTATCCGCTCGACCTTTCCCGTGGCGGTGTCGAGGACGGCGACGGAAAACTCCTCCGCGCCGTAGAGGGCGCCGGGGTTGATGACGCGGGTGTTCCCGGACAGGTAGTTCTCGAAGATGTGGGTGTGCCCCTTGACGACGTAATCGTACTCGCCCGAGGCCACCGACTGGCGGAAGAGCGGGATATTGTTGCCGTGGAAGAGGACGATTGTTTTCCCGTCGGCCGTGAGGACGGTGCACTCCTCGATCGGGCCGAACCCGAGCCTGGCGGACTCGGCGTTCAGCGCCTCGCTGTCGATGTCGCCGTTCCCCTGCGCGAACCTGACGTTCAGCCCCGCGAAGAGCCCCAGCATCTTCGGCGAGGTGATGTCGCCCGCGTGGAGGACCAGCTCCGCCTTCGCCTCCCTGAATATATCGACGGCCTTCTGCGTCAGCTCGATGTTGTTATGCGTGTCGGAGAGGATGCCGATCTTCATGCGCTACCCCAGCTTCGCGCCCGCGGGTATCGAGTCGTCGATCTCTATGAGCACCGGCCGGTCGGAGCCGGGGGCCTTCGCCGCCAGCAGCATGCCGTGCGACGTCCTCTTGAAGATGGTGGCCGGCTTCAGGTTGGCCACGAGCAGTATCTTTTTCCCCGGGAGGGTCTCCGGCTCGTACCACTTCGCGATACCGGCGACGATGGTGCGCTCGTCGAGGCCGGAATCGACCTGGAGCTGGAGGAGCTTCTCCGAGCCCTCGACCTTCTCCGCTTTCAGTATCTTCGCGACCCGTATGTCCACGCGCCCGAATTCCGAGATGTCAATTACCACGCCCTCAGTCTGCGGCTCCATTTTTTTGTCCCCCTGCTTTTTGGTGTCGGCTTTTTTGACCGCGCCCGCTTCCGGCGCCGTCTTTTCGAGGCGCGGGAAGAGGATGCCGGGATCGGATGTGGCCGCGCCGTCGTCCAGGACGTCGAACGACCCGAGTGTCTCCACGTCGCGTGTTTTCTCCGCCGCGCCGAGCGCCCGGAACACCGCCCCGCACGTGTGCGTCAGCGCCGGCGACAGAAGCACGGCGATGCCGTACACCGCCTCCAGCAGGTTCCGCATGATCGAGCCGAGCCGCGCCATGTTGTTTTCCTTCGCGAGCTGCCACGGCTTGTTCGTGTCGATGTACTTGTTCAGGTAGCGGATGAATTCCCAGAGCCGCTCCAGGCCCGCGCTCGTCTGGAAGACCTTCGCGTTGTCGAGGTACTCCTTTTTCGCGGTAGCGAAGCGGGCCATGAGGTCGCCGCGCTCCGCCGGTTCGGCCGGCGCGAAGGCCGGGATCGCGCCGGCGAAGTATTTCGCCACCATGTTCAGGAGGCGGTTCACCAGGTTGCCCCAGTCGTTGGCCAGGTCGAAGTTGATCCGGTCGATGATGACGTCCTCGCTGAAGCGCGCGTCGTTGCCGAAGTTCATCTCCCGGAGGAAGAAATAGCGTATCTGGTCGTTGCCGTAGCGGTCCACCAGGTCCCCCGGGGTCACCACGTTGCCCAGGCTCTTGGACATCTTCGCGTCCTGCATGTTCCAGTAGCCGTGCACGTTCAGGTGCCGGTACGGCTCGATGCCCGCGGATTTCAGCATGGTGGGCCAGAAGATCCCGTGCGGCTTCACGATGTCCTTCGCGATGATGTGCTCCACGGCGGGCCAGTAGGCGGCGAACTTTTCGCCGTCGGGGTATCCCAGCGCGCTCACGTAGTTGATGAGCGCGTCGAACCATACGTAGGTGACGTAGTCCTCGTCGAAGGGGAGGGTGATGCCCCACTGCAGGCGCGTCTTGGGCCGCGAGATGCACAGGTCCTCCAGCGCCTCGCTCTTCAGGAGGGCCATCACCTCGTTCCGGTACCGCTCGGGCCGGATGAAGTCCGGGTTCTTCTCGATATGCCCGATCAGCCAGTCCTGGTAGTTGCTCATCTTGAAGAAGTAGTTTTTCTCTTCGATGAAGTCGAGCTTCCGGTTGTGGTCCGGGCACTTGCCGTCCACCATCTCCTTCTCGGTGAAGAAGCGCTCGCACCCGACGCAGTAGTAGCCGCCGTAGCTGCCGAAGTAGATGTCGCCCTTGTCGTACACCTTCTGCCAGGATCGTTTTGACCGCGTCGATGTGGCGCTTCTCGGTGGTGCGGATGAAGTCGTTGAAGCCGATCCCCATATCGGTCCAGGTCTTCCGGAACATCCCGCTGATCCGGTCGGCGTATTCCAGCGGGGTGGTGTTGTTGGCGCGGCGCGGCCTGGTCTATCTTGTCGCCGTGCTCGTCGGTGCCGGTGAGGAAATACGAATCGTAGCCGAGGAGCGCATGGAGCCTGCTCATGTAATCGGCGAGTATGGTGGTGTACGCGTGCCCGATGTGCGGCTCCGCGTTCACGTAGTAGATCGGCGTGGTGACGTAGAATTTTTCTTTCATGGGGTTCCTTTATTTGCCCTCACCCCCCGGCCCCCTCTCCCGTCAAGGGTTGAAAAAAGGCGAGGGGGCGTGTTTCAAGCGCGCTATCGCGGAAACCCTCTCCTTATCCGGGTCTGGCGTAACGGGAGAGCGTGCGCGGCGGCGCGGGTGAGGCGTTTACAAAGTATACGTATCCTCTTCCGGGACATCTTCCTCGACGGTCTCGATCCTGGTGACGACCTCGGGCTTCAGTGAGTACTTGTTGCCTTCGATCACGAGGTCGCATTTGAATATCTCGACATTGCGGTCCTTGTGCCTCATGCGGATCGATTCCTTGAGGGTGTCGACGCCGGTGACGACGTAGGTGTTCTCGCCCGCCTGGATGTGCGCTCCCGGATCGGGCATGTCCTTGTTTATCTCCTTGTAGAGCTTGTATTCGTATCCCAGGCAGCAGAGGAGCCTGCCGCACATCCCCGATATCTTGAGCGAGTTCAGGTTCAGGTTCTGCTCCTTCGCCATCTTGATCGACACGGGCTCGAACTCCTCGCTCTGGTGCACGCAGCAGAGCTGCTTGCCGCAGGGCCCGTACCCGCCGACGAGGCGCGCCTCGTCCCTGCACGCCGATCTGCCGCATCTCGATCCGTGTCCTGAAAATCGAGGCGAGCTCGCGCACCAGCTCGCGGAAGTCGATGCGGTTCTCCGCCACGAAGTAGAAGATGATCTTCGTGCGGTCGAACAGGCACTTCACCGAGATGAGCTTCATGTCGAGGTTCTTCGCCTTCGACTTTTCCCGGCATTTCTCGAACGCGCTCTTCTCGATCGCCTCGATCTCCGGTACCTGCTTCAGGTCGTCCGGGGTGGTCAGGCGCAGGAGTTTGCCCTTGACCTCCGCGTTCGCGGTGCTTGTGGCACTTGTACACGTTGCCGATATCGACGCCATGCTCGGTCTCCACCACGCACAGGGCGTTCTGGTTCACGAACAGGTTGTTGGTGTTGACGTAATTTATCTGGTAGCTGTTGCGCAATTTTACCGCTGATATTTCCATTCAGGCTCCCTTACTCCGTACCGTCAAGCTCCGGCAGGCCGATGCTGCCCATGCTGTCAATTGAATAGAGCATTCCCTTCAGCGCGTTACGGATATTTAAATTATTCGCGAGCCCTTTTCTGAGGGCAAGCAGAATTTTTATTAATTTGGTCAACTTTTCCCGCTCCTCCACGCTGAAACCGGCCAGGAACGGCCGCGGCGTGCCGCCGGCTATGGCGGTTCCCAGGATGGCGCGGTATATCGTGAGCAGGACCGAAAGGAGCTGGTCCATGCCGATTTTCTTCTGGAGGGGGGCCAGGTCGAGCCGCAGGCTCTCCCCGCGGGCGAGATACGCCGAGATCTCCCCGCAGATGCCGGCGATCCCCTCGAGGACGCTCCCGTCCGACAGGAGCAGCGCGGTCTCCAGCGAGCCGCCGGCAAGCTCCGCGATGAGGTCGGGGTCCGCGGCGCCGGCCCCCGCGGCGGCGAGCGCCTCCTTCACCTCCGGCGGCGCCAGGGGCGCGAAGGGGAGGTTCATGCAGCGCGAGAGGATGGTCGGCAGGATGAGCGAGCGGTTCGCGGTGATGATGATGATGTGCGCCCCCGCCTGCGGCTCCTCGATCGTCTTGAGCAGGGCGTTCTGCCCCTCGGCCCGTATCGCCTCCGCCCCGTCGATCAGCACGCCGTAGGTCCCCCAGATCGATTTTTTCGAGAGCCGGTCGATGAGCCAGCGCACGCTCCCCGGTTCGCCCGCGTCGCCGATCGGGATGGTCCCCTTCTCGTTGGGGCCGATCTCGATGATGTCGGGAAAGGTGCCGCCCGCCGCCTGGACGCAGGAGGGGCAGGTCATGCAGGGCGGGTTGCCGTCCTCGCAGAAGAGGGAGGCGAGCAGCCGCCGCGCGATGAGCTTCTTCCCGATCCCCTGCCGGCCCGAGAAGAGCATCGTCTGCGGGACGTCGCCGTTCCGCCGGAGGACCTCCAGTATCTTCAGCTGATGGGAATGACCGATAATGCCGGCGGTGTTCATCGGGCGGCGTGCTCAGTACAGCAGGTCAAGTACCAGGCCGCGTATCTCCTCGACGGTCTTCAGCAGGTCGAAGGCCTTGTTGCCGCGGGTGATCGCGCCGGTGATGTCAAGCAGCTTCTCGTTGATCTTTTCGATGATGACGTAGTCGCCCCAGTTCTTTTTCTTGGGCTTCATCGTCTTTTCCTTGAGGGCCTCGGCGAGTATCGACTTGAGGATCTTCTGGACGATCGCCTTGTAGCGGTTCATCTCGTATTCGGTCTGCTTGTCCAGGAACTGCTTCTCCTGGTCCCTGAGGCTCTCCAGGAGCTCGTCGATGGTGCCCTCGAACTCCATGGCCATGGTCTTGTGGAGCTCTGCGGAGAAGGTCTTGCCGCCGTGCTTGACAGAGGAGAGCCTGGATTTCTTCGTGATCTTTTCCTTCTCGTCCTTTCGTGTCCGCGCGCCGGTTATTTCTATCATTGCAGTTCGTCCGGTCGTTTATTGATGGTGCAGCTGCCCTCGAACTTCACGCCCTCTTCCATGAAGAGGCTCGGCGTGATGATGTTGCCGTTGATGACCCCCGTGGAAAGAAAAATGACCTTCTCGGTGGCGAAGATGTTGCCGCGCACCATGCCGCCCACCACCACCATGCGCGCCTTGATGTCGGTGATCGCCTCGCCCGTCTGGCCGATGAGGACCTTGCCCTCGGTTTCAATGGTGCCCTGGAAGTGCCCGTCGATCCGCAACAGGCCGTTGATGTTGAATTCTCCCTTGAAATTGGAGCCCTCGCCGATGATGCTGTTGACGATGTTGTCTTCCGCTGATTTTACGTTTCGTGCCATGCCGTATAATTTCTGTTCCGGGTGGTATATGGCAAGTCATTATTCAAAGATTGTAGAGTTTTTCAAGTAAATTTTTTTTGCCGTATTATTATGTTTTATTGACAGATTTGCCCGCGGGGTAGATGTGATACATGATTTATGCTGATTCTTGCATGATTAACAGAGGGCCACGATGAATATAGAAAGCTTTATCCCCAAAGATCAACTGGTGTACACCAAAACCGCTGAAAAACAGCTCGTGATAAAGGAATTGCTGACCAAGCTCGAGGAATTGAAAAAGATCGACGATGCCGGCAGGTATTACGCGCAGATAATGCACCGTGAATCCCTGGAGAACACCGGCATCGGGCGGGGACTCGCCATACCCCACATCCGGACCGACTCGGTGAAGGAACTGGTCTCCATCTTCGCCATCTCGAAGGAGGACATCGAGTACCATTCGTACGACAACCTCCCGGTCCGCTACCTGCTGCTGAACATCGTCCCCACGGAGATGGGCACCAAGTACCTCTACCTGGTGGGGATGGTGTCGTGGATTTTTGCGGACGAGGAGAGGAAAAAGTCGCTGGACGGCGCGAAGACCAGGGTCCAGGCGTACAGCGCGCTCAAAAAAAACGCCGATCTCTACTTCGCAAGCCTCTCGGACAAGAGCAGCCCCAAGAAGGCGCACACCGACGGGCTTGGCGGTATCCCGTCGTACAACCTCGACCTTCTGGTCCGCCTTGACCGGCTGAACCAGCTCATCGACGAGGGTGAGGCGTCGGACAAGATTAAAAACAAGATCGAGGAGCTGAGAAAAATAGTGGACCGCAAGTCCCTGGCCTACTACGAAAAGATGAGGAAGAGGAACCTCAGCCCCTTCGCCATACTCGAGAAGAACAGCTGCTCGGGCTGCCACATGGACCTGGCGCCCTACTACATGGCGCAGATCAAGGAATCGAAGGAGATCGCCGTGTGCAACCACTGCGGCAGGTTCCTCATCGTGATATAGGCCGTTCCGCGGCACCGTACCCACAGGAGGCGCCATATGGCGTGTGACAATCTGCAAAAAAACAGCTCCTTCTGCAACTGCACCTACGAGCCGTGCAGCAGGAAGGGGCGGTGCTGCGAGTGCGTCCAGTACCACAGAAGGGCCAACGAGCTCCCCGCCTGCTTTTTCCCCGACGAGGTCGAGCGGACCTATGACCGGTCGGTCGCGCGGTTTGTGCGCTGTTCGAAATAACGCGTACCCCGTCCCGCAATCCTCTTTGTATTGACAAACTCCGGCTGATATGCTAGTATTTCCGCCATACATGAAAACGCGCGCGTTGATATTGACAGCTATGCTGCTCCTGCCCGCGGGCCGGGCCATGGCCTCGTCGGCGGCCCCGGCGATAATCCTCGACGATGCCCTGACCATCAGGAATATCAGCGGCGATATCGAGTATCTCAGGGACGTCCGCAACAGCCTTGCGCCGGCCGATGTCATGGGCGGCGGACCGCATGCATGGACCAGGCACCGGTCGGGCTATGTGAACTTCGGCCACACCACCGCCCGGATCTGGTTCCGGTTCACCGTGGACAACAGGACGGGAAGAACGTTCCCCTGGCTCTGCGAGGTCGATTCCCCGACCATTGACATGATGGAGCTGTATGTGCCGGGCGCGTCGGGCGGCTATACCGTGAAGAGGGGCGGCGATACCCTGCCGTTTCATCACCGGGAGATCAAGGACACGACCTTCCTCTTCCCGGTGACCCAGAAGCCGGGCCCCATGACCTGCTACCTCCGGGTCACGTCGCTCAGCTCCATGGGATTTCATCTCAACATGCTTACCCGGGACGCCTACGTGGACCGCATGAGGGGGGAACTCCCCGCATACTGGCTGTTTTTCGGCCTTCTCCTGGCCATGGCGCTCTATAATTTCATGTTTTTCATCTCCTCCCGTATGATCGGGCATTTCTATCTCGCCTGCTTTATCATGACGTACGGACTGCTGGAGTTCGCCTTCAAGGGCTTCGCGTTCCAGTACCTCTGGCCCGGCTCGATATGGCTGCAGCGGCTCGTGAACCCGATGGTCGGCGGCATGACGATCATAAGCCTCAGCCTCTTCATGTTCGATTTCGCGCAGTTTGAAAAAGACCATCGCTATTACAGGAGGTTCCTGCTGTTCCTGCTCTTCATAGTGGCATCGTCACTGCTGGTCATGGCGCTTTCGGTCGTTATCGATGCCAGGACAAGCCTGCTCCTCATGTATTTCGACGCCGTTGTCGCGACGCTCGGGTTTGTGCTGTTCGGGATATACCTCGGTTTCATTGACCGGCCGGCGCCGGTAGCGCGCCAGGCCAGGTTCGCGCTGCTGGCCTTTTCGCTCTTCGCGCTCTCTGTCCCGGTCGTGATTCTCAGCATACTGGGGGTCATCCATTCCGGCTTTGTCGCCCGCTGGGCGCTGCCGATCGCTTCGTCAACGGCGATCGTCATGCTCTCGTTTGCCATGGCGGACAAGATCAACAGCATGAAGAGCATGATCCTCCGCGGTGAGGTCAGGTACCGGCACCTCGTGGAAAGCACCGACGATATTATCTTCACGCTCGATGATAAAAACAATATCCACAGCATGAACAGGTCGGTGCGGTACCATCTCGGGTACAAGCCGGACGAGGTCCTGGACGCGAACTTTCCCGACCTTTTCAGCAATATCGAGGAAAACCGCTTCAACATCAACCAGCAGATCGTGCTGGAATACATAACGGCGCTCAAGAAAAAAAAGAAGGGGAGCGTCCAGTTCCTCTCGACCCTGAACGATAAATACAGCCATGAGCCGAAGGAGATGCTGGTGACCCTGGAATACAAGAAGGAGGGGAACCCCGGGTACGTCATCCTCGGGAAGGCCTCCCCGGTTATCGATGACGCGCTCACGCCCTTCCTGGCGACCGAACGGTACGAGTATGACATCAACAACTATATCGGCAACGCCGAGCTCATGAGCCAGCGCATGGTGCGGAACCTGGGACGCTACATGGACCCGGGGCCGATATCCGACATCAGGATCGCGCTCCGCGAGGCGATCATCAACGCCATCGAGCACGGCAACCTCGGCCTCAGCTTCGAGGAGAAGACGGCGTCGCAGCTCTCCGGCGGGTATTTTGATCTCGTGAAAAAACGCCAGAAGGACCCGGCCTTCAGCGGGAGGAAGGTGCACGTTGAATGCTCGCTCGACGCGGACCACGTGACCTACCTGGTGGCCGACGAGGGGAACGGCTTTGACCACCGGGCCATGCTCTCCGGGGACCCGGCGGGCCCCGACAACAGCCTGCTCATGCACGGCCGGGGCCTGCTCATGATCAGGCACGCGTTTGACGAAGTCACCTTCAACGATAGCGGCAACATTATCGTGATGGTCAAGCGGTTCGGCCCCGCGTGACCCGCGGGGGGGAAATATGTATTTGACAAAAAACCCGAATTAATACGAATATCGATCGTGGCCGGCAGACCGTCCGGCGCCCTTCCGGCGCCGGGGAGCAGCGCGCGCCGGCCAATCCCACTGCAGGAGTTCCAAGATGAAGAAGTGGCTGTTATCACTGCTGATCGGCGTTATCGCCCTTACCTCGTGTGTCAAGGAGCCTATTTTGATCGAAAGCGTGGTCGAGGAGAAGGCGAGGATGGAGCTGGCCGACAACCCGGCCATGAAGTTCCTGATCAACGAGGAGCTCGGGAAGCGCGAGGTGCACCTCTACGGCCTGACCGTGAAGGACGTGGTTGTTTCAACCAATATCGACTATGATTTCTGCGTGATCGCGGACGTGCTGACGAAGAAGGGCCTCGTGGAATGCCATATATACTCGAAGGACGTGAAGACCGTTGCCGGGCTGGTCAAGGCGAAATCCAGGATCAACGCGGTCGGCGATTTCGGCAGGTTCTTCTCTCTCATCGATGACTACTATACCAGGCTTGAGGTCGTCAAGGCGACCATTACGCCCCGGTGACCGCCGGCGTGATGGCCCCCCGGCACGGGCCGCAGCGTTACACCATGAAGAAAAAAATCGTCATCGCCGGAATATCCCTCGCAGCGGCGGCGGCCTGCGTTGCCGGCGTGCTTTCATTCATCCATTATTCCGGCAGGATCTCCTATAGCGGCTCCTTTGCCGCGGGCGTCAGGGACAGGGTCATGCTCGAGCGCGACAGCAGCGGGACCCCCGTCATCACTGCGAAGGGCTTCGAAGACGCGTATTTCGGCCTCGGCTTTTTGCATGCCCAGGACCGCTATGCCATGATGGAATATTTCAGGGCGATGGCGGCAGGGTCTTCGGCCGGCATCCTCGGGAAGGAGGGGCGGGCGCTTGACCGCCTGTCGCGGGCTGTCGGCTTCGCGCGCAGGGCGCGCGACCTCGCGGGACGGGTCAGAGAGCCCTATGCCGGCTACCTCGGGGAGTACGCGCGCGGCGTGAACGAGGCGCGCCGGCGCCTGAAGCTTTCCGATGCGGTGCCGCGCGACTGGGATGCCGCGGACATACTTGCCGTGCTGGCGCTTCGGGAATGGTGCAACGCCTTCCTCAACAACAGGGAGGCGCTCTTCGCGTTCGAGCGCGGGTCCGCCGTCGGCGGCATCAGAGACATCATCCCGGAAGGCCTCATCCACTACTACGACGAAAGCGAGTCGGACAGCGTCGAGGCGGTCAGGAAGGCGCAGGAGCTCGTCCGGAACCACGCGGGGATCTTTGACCGCGGCTACGCCTTCTACCTGCCGGCGCAGAAGATCAGGGACAACTACCCGGTGACCGCCTACAGCTTCGAGGACATGCTCTCGGTATATCCGGGCTGGTACCCGGTGCATGTTCACTGCGGCGGCCGCATCATCAAGGGGATCACTCACGCGGGGCTCCCCTTCATCTTCGCGGGAAACAACCTTGACCTCTCCTTCTACGGATTTTCGGCGAACATCGACGCGCAGGACCTTGTCGCGGAGACGATCATCAGGACCGGCGCGACATACCAGTACCTCGGCGCGGCGGGCTGGCGCGATTTTGAAATTGTGCCCGGCGGGGACGGCGGGGCGCCGGTCCACGCCACCGAGAACGGGCCGGTGCTCAACGACATCTTCGACGCGCCCGAGTACGGCTCGTCGGTGGTCACGGTGCGCTCGGTTTTTTTCGGTCCCGAGTATGTCGCGTCCCTGTTCGAGGTGCCCCTTTCACGGACGATCGCGGAGGCGGGGGCCCGCGTCAGGGGGGTGGTGTCGCTCCCCCGGGTGTACCTCTTCTCCTCGGACATGGAGGCGCGCAGAGCGTGGTCCGGCATGGTGCCGGTTGGGAAGAAGACCGACGCCATGCTGCTGAGCGGCCATGACCCGGCCCGGGCGGTACTGATGGACCTCTCCCTTCTGCCTGACGCGGCCGGCGGCGGGGGGGCGCGGACAGCAGGCAGCTCGTTCGTTTCAGACGCGCCTCTCCCGGCGCGGGAAAGGGCGCTGCCCAATGAATTGCGCCACCTGCGCCTTGCGAAGATGCTGGACAAAAAAAAGCGCTTCACCAACGAGGATGTCATGAACGTGCTGATGGACAGGAGCTCTACCATCGCCCGCATGTTCCTCCCCGAGTTCCTCGTGACCCTGGGTGACAACCCGATGGCGTCGACGCGGCTGACGCGCGTCTATTTCCAGAACTGGAAATACCAGCTGAAGTCTGATTTCAACGGCCCGTCGATTTTCCACATCCTGCTGCAGCGGTTCATGTACGAGACCTTCGCCGACGAGCTGCGGGACCGGACCGACGGCGTCCTGGCGCACTGGGACCTGCTGGCGCCGGGGTTTTTCACGCTCATCAAGGAGAATAAATCGTCCGCCTTTGACGACAGTTCCACCTACAAGGTCGAGCACCGGGACGCCATTTTTGACCGCGCCTTCCTCAACACCATGCGTTTTTTCAACCGGAGCCTGGGCCCGGACATTAACGACTGGACGTGGGGCAACCTGCATCGCGGCCGCTTTACCGTCCCGGGCGCCGACGCGGTTCTCGACGACCTCCCGCTCGACGGGGGCTCGGACACCCTCTTTCGCGGATCGCTGGGGGCGGCCCTGAAGCCGGTGGAGGCCACGTCGCTTGCGGGGCTTTTCGGCATAGAGGAATCCCTCGTTTTCATGAACTATGCCTATTCGACGGACCCAAACTCGGAATTTTATTATGGCGACAGGGACCGCGCCGGCACCTTCGGCTTTCACAATCTACGCGGCATATACACTATGTATATCACCCCGGGAGGAAAATAAACCCGGTTGTGCGGTAATTTTTATTGACATTTTTCACCCTGATTTTTCAATATCCGGAAATTCACAACGTTTGACAGGCCTGCGGTTATCGGCGCGGTCGCGCCCGGGTGAATGCCCTCATTCGCCGTTATTCCCGCCATGCCGTCCATGGAGCTTGAGCGACAATGACACCGGCTACGAAAATAATAGGCCTGGGGACCTATCTCCCCGAGCGTGTAATCACGAACGATGACGTGCTGGAATTATTGCGCGTGAAAAGCGCCGGCTACCTCTCTCCCGAAGAGCTTAAAACACTGCTCGACAAGGCCCGCGCCAAGCTGGTGAAGGCCGGAAACGTCACCCGCCGCTGGTGCCGCCCCGATGAATACGGACCTGATATGGCCCGGGTCGCCGCACAACGCGCGCTGGACGATGCGGGTATACCGGCGACCGATATCGACCTGATCATCTATACCGGCATGTCCAAGGCCTTCATCGAGCCGGCCACCGGCCATGTTCTGAAGTTCGAGATCGGTGCGACGCGCGCCAATGTGATCGATACGCAGGACGCGTGCACGAGCTTTGTCAAGTCCATGGAGATCGCCGATGCGCTGATAAAGACCGACAAGTACCGCACCGTCATGGTCGTCGCGGGGGAGCGCACCTTCGACTGGGCCGATTATACGTGCAAGACGGTGGAAGAGCTTGCCTGGAAATTCGGCTCGCTCACCATCGGTGACGGCGCCGGGGCCATGATCCTCCAGGGGACCGGAGAGGCCCCGTATGCGACCGACCCGCGGCACATGCGCGCGTTCTACAGCCTGGCGGACGGTGAATTTGCCACCTGCCATATCGGGCTGAACTACCGCATCGGCGAGCGCTACCGCCTCCATTCGCATTCATCGCGGCTGATACGCAGCGGCCTGAAGCAGATGATGGACCTGGTGACCGGGGTCCTGAAGGGCGATGAATGGAAAGATATCCGGTATGATTGCCTCTTCATCCATGATATCGGGAACATGATCGATGAAATGGTGCTGCCCATGCTTCGCAAGTCCAATGTCTGCATACCCGACTCATATAAGTCCTTCTACTCCGAGATCGGCAATGTCGCGTCCGCCAGCCTGCCCCTGGGCATGGACCGGGCACGGAAAGACGGGCGCCTCACGCGCGGCAACCTGTCGGTATATACCTGCCCGGCGGCCGGGGTACAGGCGGCCGCGCTGGTCTTCTACTATTAGGCCCTCGGGTAACCCGGAGGCGGTAGTGTCCGTCTCCGGCCGTTCCGCTCATGATTGTTTCGGAATTGTGCCGTGGTAACAGCGGACCGGTTTGGAAACCGAACCGATAAGGCAGAACCCGCAGTTGATGCACCGTGATTCCGCCTGCGCGCCGCTTCTGAATTTATTCACGATATCGGGTTCAATGATGAAAGGGCGGCTCAGGGCAACATAGTCAGCCTTTTTTTCACTGATGATCGACTCGATATCCTTCAACCTGTGTATTCCTCCCACGGCAATCACCGGCACATCGACACGCTTCCTTATTTCGGCAGCGGCGTCCACGTTGTAATTGAAAAGGGGCGCATGCTGTTTTATGACGAAGGGGGCCATCAGGCGGAACATGATTTTTTTTACCGGCGGCATGGCTTTAAACCAGGGGATAAGGTTGAGGTATGCCTCTATCGGCAAATGTGCGGCCCTCACGCCGGTCATGCCGTCAGCACTTCCCCCGCAGGTCGTTTCTATGGCATCATATCCCGATTTTTGAAGAAGTTCAGCGATTCGTATGCCTTCCTCAATCCGTATGCCGCCCTTGTCGAAGTCATAGGCGCTGAATTTCACGAGAATAGGATAGCTCCCGACGCTGTCCCTGGCGCGGTCGATAATTTCCGCCATGATCCTGAACCTGTTTTCAGTGGTGCCGCCCCATCGGTCCGTACGCCGGTTCATTGCCGGTGACAGGAACGATGATAGAAGCCATCCGCTTGCGGCATGGATCTGGACGCCAGCAAAGCCGGCCTTTTGGGCGCGCACCGTGGCAGCCACGAAGCTCTGGATAATTTCATCAATCTCCGGCTCGGTCAATTCACGGGCGGTCCTGCCGAAAAGCGGATACTTGATCGCGGAGGGTGCAACGGCTTCTTTGCGGTTGACGTCTTTGCTTACCTGCCCGCCGCCATGGGCGATCTGGGCTATGATGGGGACCCCGTGCTTTCCGGCCATGGCATTGATGTTCTTGTACGATTCGTTGAAATCGTCGCGGTCGATCATCTTCATGTTCTTCATTGTTCTTCCGTTTGCCTGCACCCCGAAATAGCCGGTAATTATCGCACCGGCCCCGCCGCGGGCAAGGCCTTCATACATCGCGGCAAGATCGGGAAGGGGGCCCCCCATTTCATCGGATAGGCCTTCATGCGTGGCGGACCTGAGGATCCTGTTTTTCATCTTGATTGGCCCGATTGAAGAATTCTCAAATACCTGGCTCATGGAATGCCTCCTTCAATACATAGGTGGCTCCGGATACAAACAGGTTCCGGGCCTTGAGAGTTCAATATGACAGATGGAAGTGGAAGGGTACGAGTTTGTATCGTGCCAGCGTCAGAAAAAATAGCAAGCTGATTTTTCCGTATTATGCCGTGCGGTCGCATATATACAAATTTTTTCCTTGAAAAAAGCATGCCCCTCCATAAGGTTGATCTGTGCCGCGGGCAGGGAATGGTGCCCAAAAGTCATAAAAAATAGCGGCAGTGAGACATAACGCAGAACTTCGAGGGGGTATCGATGTATTTTAACAAAGAAATTGAAACAATGCCATTAAAGAAGATGCGCGAGCTCCAGCTCGAGCGGCTCAAGTGGTCTATCGGCCACGCGTACAAGAACAACGCGTTCTACCATAAGAAATTCGACGATGCCGGCTTCCACCCGGACCAGTTCAAATCGCTTGACGACATGAAGCGCGTCCCCTTCCTCACGAAGCAGGACATGCGGAACAACTACCCCTTCGGGCTGTTCGCGGTGCCGATGGACAAGGTCGTCCGCGTCCATTCGTCCTCCGGCACCACCGGCAACGCCACGGTAGTGGGGTTGACCAAAAATGACGTGGAGGTGTTTGCCGAGGTCGTGGCGCGGTGCCTGGTCGGCTACGGCGCCACGGAGAAGGACGTGATCCAGGTCGCGTACGGGTACGGGCTCTTCACCGGGGGCCTCGGGCTCCACTACGGATCTGAGAAGCTCGGCGCGCTGACCGTGCCGATCTCCGGCGGCAACACCGAGCGCCAGCTCATGCTGATCAAGGACTTCGGTACGACCATGATCGCGTGCACGCCCTCGTACCTGCTTAACATAGCCGATTACATCGAAAAGAAACGGCCCGATTACGACATGCGCAAGACAAAACTCAGGGCCGGCATACTCGGCGCCGAGCCATGGTCGGAAGCGATGCGGAAGGAGATCGAGACGCGTCTCGGCATCCAGGCCTACGACATCTACGGACTTTCCGAAGTCATGGGCCCGGGCGTATCGGGCGAGTGCCAGGAGAAGTCGGGCCTCCACGTGCATGAGGACCACTTCTACGTGGAGGTCATCGACCCCGAGACCGGCGACATCCTCCCCGAGGGAGAGAAGGGCGAGATCGTTTACACGACGATTACCAAGGAGGCCTTTCCCGGCATCCGGTACCGGTCGCGCGACATCACCCGCCTCTACCGCGACAGCTGCAAGTGCGGAAGGACGCTGGTCAAGATGGAGAAGGTCACCGGCAGGTCCGACGACATGCTCATCATCCGCGGCGTCAACGTGTTCCCGTCCCAGATCGAGAACGTGCTCATGGAGGTCGAGGGGACCGAGCCGCACTACCAGATCATCCTGGACCGCAAGGCGGCCATGGACGACGTCGAGGTCATGGTCGAAGTCAGCGAAAAGCTCTTCTCCGACGAGGTGAAGGTGCTCGATAATCTGAGGAAGAAGATCAGCGACCGCTTCCGGAGCGTCCTGGGCATTTCGGCGAAGATCACGCTGGTGGAGCCCATGACCATCGCACGGAGCGAGGGGAAAGCGGTGCGGGTTGTCGATAGAAGAAAGATATAACGGAGGCATACAATGAACGTAACACAACTCTCAGTATTCATGGAAAACAAACCGGGGCATCTGCAGGGCGTATTGAAAAAACTTGCCGATGCGAATATCAATATCATTACCCTGACCATTGCCGAGACCTCTGATTTCGGCATACTCCGGATGATCGTGAACGACGCGGACAAGGCGAAAAAGGCGCTGAACGAATCGCACTTCACCTGCTCCACCACGGAGGTCCTCGCCGTAGAGATCGACGATACCCCGGGCTCGCTCCTCCGCGCCATCGAGGCCTTCTCCAAGAAGGGGCTCAACATAGAGTACATGTATGCCTTCACGGAGAAGCGCGGCGACAGGGCGGTCATGATTTTCCGCTTCGATGACATCGAGGCGGCAAAAAAGGCCCTGATGCAGGAAGGGTACCAGATCGTTAAGAAGATAGATATTATAGGGGAATAACATGGAAAAGAAGGTTCTGCTGGGCAACGAGGCCATCGCGCGGGGAGCGTACGAGGCCGGGTGCCATGTTGCCACCGCGTATCCCGGAACGCCGAGCACCGAGATCCTGGAAACCATCGCGCGGGAGTACCGCGACATCAAGTCGCAGTGGTCGCCCAACGAGAAGGTGGCCCTCGAGGTGGCGGCGGGCGCCTCGGTCGCCGGGGCGAGGGCGCTGGCGGCCATGAAGCACGTCGGACTGAACGTTGCGGCGGACCCGCTCTTTACCTTTTCCTACACCGGCGTGAACGGCGGCTTCGTCATCATCAACGCCGACGACCCGAGCGCGTGGAGCTCGCAGAACGAACAGGACAACCGGCACATTGCGCGCGCCGCGAAAGTGCCCATGGTCGAGCCGTCGAGCCCCCAGGAGTGCAAGGACTTCACGAAGCTCGCGTTCGATATTTCGGAGAAATTCGACAGGCCGGTGATCGTCCGGATCACCACGCGGATCGCCCACTCGCAGGGAATCGTGGAGATCGAACCGAAACAAAACGTGCCGGTGAAGCCCTTTGAACGCAATTTCAAGAAATACGTAATGCTGCCGGTGCATGCGCGGCCGCGCCACGTGTTCATCGAGGAACAGCAGAAGAAGCTGAAGGAGTATTCCAACACGAGCGGGCTCAACCGCATCGAGTGGGGCAAGAGCAGGAAGCGGGGCATCATCACCGACGGCGTGGCCTACCAGTACGTGAAGGAGACCTGCCCGGACGACTCCGTGCTCAAGATCGGCATGGTGTGGCCGATGCCCGACGAGCTGATCCGCGAGTTCGCGGCAGGCGTCAAGGAGCTGTACGTGGTGGAGGAGCTTGACCCGTTCATCGAGGACTATGTCAAGGCCCTCGGTATCCCCTGCACCGGCAAGGAGATCATCCCGATATGCTTCGAGCTCTCGCCGGAGATCGTTGACCAGGCGCTGAACGGCAGGGCGCACCCGGGTAAATACGCGAAATACGAGTCCGAGCCGATCCCGCCGCGGCCGCCGGCGCTCTGCAAGGGGTGCCCGCACGGCTTCGTGTTCACGGTGCTCGGGAAGCTCGACCTGCACGTGAACGGCGACATCGGCTGTTATACCCTGGCGGCCCTCCCGCCCTATTCGGCGATGCACACCCAGGGGTGCATGGGCGCCGGCATCGGCATGCACCTCGGCATGGAGAAGGCGCACGGCCCGGAAATGGCGCGCAGAAGCGTGGCCGTCATCGGCGATTCAACCTTCGTCCATTCCGGCATCACCCCCCTCATCGACCTGGTCTATAACCGGGGGACCGGCACGGTCATCATCCTGGACAACCGGGGGACGGCGATGACCGGCCACCAGGACCACCCTGCCACGGGAAAGACCCTGATGGGAGAAGAGACCCACGCGCTCGACCTCGAAATGCTGGTCAGGGCCTGCGGCGTGAAGCGGGTCGTGGTGACCGACCCGAAGGACATGGACGAGTTCGAGCGCATCGTACGCGAAGAGGTGGCCGCGCCCGAGCCGTCGGTCATCATATCGAAGAGAAAATGCATTCTGATGAAGTAAGGAGCAGGGCATGAAGAACGTGATATTCGCCGGGGTCGGCGGCCAGGGCGTCATCCTGGCCAGCAAGATACTGATGGAAGTGGCCATGAACGCCGGGTACGACGTGAAGGAATCAGAGGTGCACGGCATGGCGCAGCGGGGCGGCAGCGTTGACTGCAACGTCCGGTACGGGGAGAAGGTCTATTCCCCGCTCATCCCGAGGGAGGAGGCCGATTTCATCGTGAGCCTGGAGACCCTGGAAGTGCTGAGGAAGCTCGACTACCTCGCCCCCGACGGAAAGCTGATCGTCAACCGCGAGCAGGTCAATCCGGCGCCGGTGCGAGACCGGGACGATGAAATATCCGTCCGACATTGAGGAGTGGGTCGGGAAGAACGTGAAGAAGGCCGTCTTTGTCGACACCGGGCCGATTTTGAAAGAGATCGGCACCAAAAAGGCGCTGAACATCGTCATGCTCGGCATCCTTTCGAAAGACCTCGAGTTTACCGAGGAGCAGTGGGAGGCGGCCATCAGGTCCCTGGTCAAGGAGAAGTTCCTCGACATGAACCTCAAGGCCTTCAGCATGGGCAGGGAGTATAAGGCAACGGCGTAATATAAAGGCGGGGTCACGTGACCCCGCCTTTATGAATATCTGGAGCCCTTTAATGGTTGAACCCTCCGAAGAAACAATAAAACATCCCCGCGAAAAAGCGTATAATACAATCAAGCTGCGCCTTTCCATAGCCGGGATACTGCTCAATATCGTCATCATAGCGCTCCTGGCCTTCAGCGGGATCTCCCCCCTGATCGCCGGGGCCGTGTCCGGGGTTGTCGCCAATGATTACCTGGTCTTCCTCGGCTTCGTCGCGGTTACCGGCGCCCTCTATTCACTCATCGATTTCCCTTTCGATTTTTACGGCGGTTACATCGTGGAGCACCGGTTCGGACTCTCGAACCAGACCGTGGCCGCCTGGCTCATCGAGAAGATCAAGGGGGCGGCGATAAGCGTAGTCATTGGTCTGCCGGTCGCGGTGGTATTTTATGTATTCTTAAAGATGACCGGCTGGCTCTGGTGGCTCTGGTTCAGCGTGTTCATTTTCTTCATCTCCGTGTTCATGGCCCGGATCGCCCCGGTGGTCATATTCCCCATCTTCTACAAGTTCCGCCCCCTCGAATCGGACGGGATACGGGACCGGATCGAGCGCCTGCTCGAGGGCCAGGGCATCAGCATCAGCGGGATCTACTCGTTCAACCTGAGCAAGGACACGAAAAAGGCCAACGCGGGATTCACGGGCATCGGCAGGAGCAAGCGGATCATACTGAGCGACACCCTGATCGAGCGCTTCACGCCGGATGAGATCGCCGTGGTCTTTGCCCACGAGATGGGGCACTACCGGAAGCGGCACATCGTGAAGTCTATCGTGCTGGGGAGCGCCAGCATCTTCCTCTCTTTTTTCCTGTGCGGCGAGCTCTACCGCTACACCCTCGGGTACCTCGGCTACACGCACGTGTATGATGTCGCCGCCATCCCCGTGCTGCTTTTCTACCTGACCCTTTTCAGCCTGGTCACCATGCCCCTCTCGAACGCCCTGTCGCGCAGGTACGAGCGGGAAGCGGACCGCTACGCGCTCGATGCCACGCGCGACCGGGACGCCTTTATCTCGACCATGGAAAAGCTGGCCGAGATGAACCTCGCGGACCGTGACCCGAACCCGGTGACCGAGTTCATGTTCTACAGTCACCCCTCGATAAAAAAGAGGATCGCCTTCGCACGCAAGCATGCGCTGTAGCCGCTCGCTAAAACCCGATCTTCTTTTTTTGGATTTGGTTCATCCCTGAGCAATTCCCGCAGCGCATCAAAAACAATCTTGAACTGTTTGTCGTATCTCTTTTCCATTTCTTCGATTTTCTTTCGTAGATCGTCGCTGGAGGAGATCATCCGGCGGAGATGCACGAAAGCCCTGATAATCTGAATGTTAACCTGAATGGCGCGCGGACTATTCAAAACGCTCGAAAGCATGGCGACCCCCTGTTCAGTAAAGGCCATGGGAGCATATCGCGTGCCGCCCCATCTTGAGGTCGCAATATGCGACCTCAAGTGCTCAAACTCATTATAACTCAGTTCAAACATGAAGTCTTCCGGGAACCTGTTGATGTTTCGTTTAACCTGCTCTTTGAGCCGCTTTGTCTCAATATCATACAACCCGGCAAGGTCCCTGTCTATCATCACCTTCTTGCCCCTGATAATATAAATTTTTTGCATAATCGTCTCGGCCGGTATAATTTCATTCATTGGAATAGCCTCTGGCTTCTGGTTTGGTGCTATTGTGTATACGAACAGGGGAGGCGGATGATAAAAAATTTTCTGACATTGCTGGCAGTGATCATGCTTCAGCCCGATAGTTATCGGTGGCATGGCTGCTCTGGCCTCTGTTGGGCCGATAGTTATCGGTGGCATGGTTGCGCTGATCCCTGTTGGGGCGATAGTTATCGGTGGAATGGCTGCTCTGATCCCTGTTGGGGCGATAGTTATCGGTGGCATGGTTACTCTGACCCCCTTAGGGTTAGGGTATAATTCTGGTAAATCTTTTCCGTGCGGGTGATAATTTTTTTACACGGGATATACAGGGTTTTTTTAAGAGATTTTGATGATTTTTCAGGCAAATTAGTATTGCATTTGCCCGTTTTCCATGCTATCACACATGAAATATATACCCGGTGAGCCGATGTGATGCATGGTTATAGATGAAGGGAAGAGATTCAACGTATGGTACACCAAACATGTCCGGGGGTCAGAGTATGCGGCATTCAGGCGAATTCACCTGGTGGAAGCACGGCACCATCTACCAGATCTATCCGAGGAGCTTTTATGACGCCAGCGGCGACGGTGTGGGCGATCTCCCCGGTATTATTGAAAAGCTCGATTACCTGTCATGGCTCGGGATCGACGCGATCTGGCTTTCGCCGATCAACACCTCTCCCATGTTCGACTTCGGATACGACATCTCCGATTACCGCGGCATCGACCCGGTGTTCGGGACCGATGAGGATTTTGACCGCCTGATACGCGAAGGGCACCGGCGCGGGATAAAGATCGTCATGGACCTGGTGATCAACCACACGTCGCACCTGCACCCCTGGTTTGTCGAGTCCCGTGCTTCGCGGGACAATCCCAGGCGGGACTGGTACATCTGGCATGACGGGAAAAGGGGGAGGCCGCCCAACAACTGGATGGCGGCCTTCGGCGGCAGGGCGTGGGAATGGGACGATACGACCCGGCAGTATTATCTTCATTCATTCTTGAAGGAGCAGCCTGACCTGAACTGGCGCACCCCGGCGCTCCGCGACGCGGTGTTCGGCGAGATACGCTACTGGCTCGACCGGGGCGTTGACGGCTTCCGCCTCGACGCGGTCGTCTGGCTCGTCAAGGACGACCGGTTCCGCAGCAACCCGTTCGGCTGGGGCCCCAACGCACCCCGGCCCTACGATTTACAGAAGCACGTGTATGACCAGAACAGGCCGGAGACCCACGGCGTGCTGCGGGAGCTGCGGAAGGTTCTGGACGAGTATGATAATCGCATGATGGTTGGAGAGACCTACGAAGCGTCGCCGGGCGGCGTGAAGACAGCCGCGTCGTACCTTGGCAGCGGCACGGATGAGCTGCACCTCGCGTTTGACTTTTCACTCCTCTTTTCGAAGTACGGCGCGGCCCGCTTCCGCG
The DNA here is from genome assembly GCA_963827275.1 of uncultured Spirochaetota bacterium. GTDB lineage: Bacteria > Spirochaetota > UBA4802 > UBA4802 > UBA5550 > RBG-16-49-21. The sequence goes on along the minus strand of CAWHAA010000005.1, from coordinate 630,613 downwards.
AGTGTCTCCTGCGCTGGTACGCCGCGATCCCGGCCGGGGGATGGCCGAGCCTTGTGCTCAATAACCACGACCAGCCGCGCAGCATGACCCGGTGGTGCCGCGACAGGTACGGGGTGAAAAAAGCGAAGGTGCTTGCGGCCCTGCTCTTCACGGCGCGCGGCACGCCATTTCTCTACTACGGCGAGGAGATCGGCATGAAGAACGGGCGCGTGCCACGCCGCAGGATACAGGACCCGGTCGGGAAGAAGTACTGGCCTTTCTATAGAGGGCGCGACCCGGAGCGCACGCCGATGCAGTGGTCGGCGGGGCCCAATGCCGGCTTTTCCCTTTCTGATCCATGGCTCCCGGTCACCGATAACTATCGGGAAGCGAATGTCGCGGCGCAGATGGGCGAACCGGGCTCCCTCCTCTGCTTCTACCGTGAGCTGATCGCGCTTCGAAAGAAGCGGCCGGCGCTCCAGCGCGGCTCCCTCCGGTTTGTCGGCGGGGACCCGGAGGTGCTGACATTCTTCAGGGAAGGGGACGGAGAGTGCCTGCTCGTGGCGCTGAATTTTTCCTGCAGAAAGAGGGTGCTCCGCATTGATGGGTTCCGGCCGGGGGGCGTGGTGCTCTCAAGCGCCGCCGGGAGGAGCGGGGACCCGGGCAGCGTGATTGAAATCGAACCGTATGAAGCGCTGATACTGGAAGAATAACGTCGCGCAGGGCAGGAGGCCCGGTTAAAGAATTGACAGAGGGCCGACGCCGTGCCATGATCCGGAAAACGCACGCGGAGGTGTTCCGATGGACAAGAAGGCCCGGTTTGTCGGCAGAGAGCTCTATGCCGTGATGTTGCTGGCCCTCATGAACCTGTTCCTGTTTGCCGACCAGAACCTCATGGCGCCCAACCTGACCCAGATCGCGCGCGACCTGGGGCTCGATGACGTTCAGCGTGACGTCATGCTCGGGGGAAACATATCGGCGGTGTTCTGGGTGCTCGGCAGCCTGATAACGCTGGGCATCGGTTACCTGACCGACCTCGTTCCGAGAAAAAAACTCTTTATCGCAGTCATTATCATCGGGGAGATCCCCTGCCTTCTGACCGGCTTCGCGCAGAATTACGAACAGCTCTTCTGGCTCCGCGCGCTGACGGGCATCGGCATCGGCGGCGCCATCCCGCTTACCTACTCGATGATCGGGGATTATTTTTCCCACGGCAACCGCGCCACGGCGACGGCCTGGATCGCCCTTGCCGAGGGACTCGGCATCGCCGGGGGACAGCTCCTGGCCGGCTTCATCGGGCCTGCAATGGGATGGCGCCTCCCGTTCATCATCGTCGCCATACCGAATTTTTTCCTCTGCGCCCTCATGCTGTTCAGCGTGAAGGAGCCGCCGCGCGGGATCACGGAAGAGAGCCTCCGGGACCTTATCGAGAAGGGGATGGCATATACGGGCAGGATCAACTGGAAACAGTACCGGGAGCTTTTCAGGGTCAAAAGCAATATCCTCGCCTTTCTCCAGGGCATCCCGGGCACCGTGCCCTGGGGCGTCTTCTTTATCTACCTGAATGATTTTTATTCCCAGGACAAGGGCTTCTCGGTGGAGGCGGCGACCCTGATCGTGATGGTGATCGGCGGAGCCGCGATCCTGGGGGCCTTCATCGGCGGCCTGCTCGGGAACAAGGTGTACAACATCGGGGCGAAATACCTGCCGCTCCTGTGCGGCGCCTCGACCCTTGCAGGGATCATTCCCATGGCGCTCCTCCTCAATTACCCGGGCAGCGCGGGCGCGGCCGACCAGAACGTCGCGGTACCGCTGGCCCTCGGATTCGTGACCGGCTTCCTGATATCCATCACCGGGCCGAACGTCAAAGCCATGCTCCTGAACGTGAACACGCCGGAGACGCGCGGCTCCATCTTCGCCCTTTTTAACCTTACGGACAACCTGGGCAAGGGCTTCGGCCCGGTCATCATCAGCTTTTTTATCGTCAGGTTCGGAAGGCTCACCGCCTTTAATATAGCGAACCTCTTCTGGGTGGTATGCGGCATATTCCTTCTTGTCATGCTCTGGTCTTTTCCGAAAGACGAGGCAGCGCTCCGTGAAAAGCTCGCGGCGCGGGCGAAGTCGATGTCCTGATATGCTCCGGCTGCGCGTCATCATACTCCTGCTTGTCCCGGCCGCCATGGGCTGCCTCTCGTGCTCGACCGCGGGGATGTCGCCGCGCGGGGGACGGGGACTGCTCCGCGGCCTGTACGTGCCGAACCGCCAGGCCTGCAGCCCGGACTATGCCAGGGCGGTGGTGAAAGATGGGAAGCCCCTTGGCATCAACATGCTTGTCATGGACGTCCAGCCCTTCATGTCAGCCCGCACGAGGATGAACCGCGACGTGATCGGGTACCTGAAACGCGAGGGGATCTACCTCGCCGCGCGGGTCGTCTGCTTCCAGGACGGGCTGAAATCGCTACCGGTGCCGGAGGAGCAGATGGACCGCCTCTTCGCGACGATCGAGGAGGCCGCGGCCGCCGGGTTCGACGAGGTCCAGCTCGATTATATCCGCTTCCCCGACGGCGCCCCGTTCTATGCCCTTTCAGCGAAGTACGATTTCGTGGACCGGCTCCTGAAACGCGCGCGCGGGATCGCAGACGCGCGCGGGGTCGTGCTCTCCGCGGACCTTTTCGGCAGGGTCGTGTACAACCGCGACGACATCATCGGCCAGAAGATAGAAAACTTCGCGAAACATGCCGATGTCATCTATCCCATGCTCTACCCGAGCCATTTCACCGGAGACAGGGACCGGCTGGCCAATCCCGGCGAGACCGTTCGGGACGGGACGGCCAGAGGGCTCGAGAGGGTGAAAGGGACCCGCGCCACGGTCCAGCCCTTCATCCAGGCCTTCGGCTACAACATAGGGTGGGCCCGCGTGGGCCTCGAGCGCTACGTTGCGCTCCAGATCGACGGGGCGGAATCGACCGGCGCGCGCGGGTGGGTCGCCTGGAACGCGAAGGGCGAATATGCTTGCGTCTTCAGGGCGCTGGAGCGGCGGTAGCCTCACATCACCCGCATCAAATATTTGCTTGACGGGCGCCTTCATGCAGACACTGTTTATCTACCGGCTTCCCGTGGAGTTTTAAAAGCCGTCTTATTCCCCGGAAAAAAGCAGAATTGCTTTTTTATATAACATACAAATACAAATTTTAGGAGGATTACATGAAAAAATTAACAATGCTGGCCTGTCTCGTTGCGTGCGCCGCCATTCTTGCGTCAGGCTGCGGCAGTGCCCAGGTAAAAGCGGAATTCCAGAAATACAAAAAGGTCCATGTGGGATGGCTCGACCTTGGAGAGCAGAACTGGAAAAAGTACGGCTATCCGAAACAGGCCGAATGGGCGCAGGAGATAAAGGCGCAGAATGAAAATCTTCAGAAGTTTGTAAAGGGCTATTTCAAGGGCTGGACGGTGACCGGCGTCGCCACGAAGGGAGCGGCCGCTCCGCGCGACGCGGAAACAGTTGCTGGTAAAGTTCAGCAATGCCTCGCTGAGCGAGTCGAACTACACGGTCAAGTGCGGCATCGAGTATGTTGACGCGGCAAGCGGTAAAGTGGTCAAGCGCGCCACCGTCGTGACCCACGAATTCTCGTACAGCCCCTGGTGGGGCTTCGGTGCGAGGGTGTACAACAGCATGAATGCCCTTGCGGGTGAAGTGCTGGTAAATTTACAGAAATAGCGGCTGCCGGCCGGGGCCGCGCCGTCAGCGGCCCCGGATCAGCTCTTGAGATACTTTCGTATCATCCCTTCCGTGACGCCACGGTGTTTGCACAGCTCGGCGTAGAATTTCCCGCTTTCCCGTATCGTCCGCTTCTGCGTTGTATAGTCCACGGCCACCAGGCCGAACCGCGGCTCCAGCCCCTCGGCCCATTCGAAGTTGTCCATGAAGCTCCAGTGATAGTAGCGCTGCACATCGACGCCCGCCGCTATCAGGCGTGACACCTGCAAGAGGTGGTCGTAGATGTATTTTGTCCTGAAGCGGTCTGCGGCGTCGGCGGTGCCGTTTTCAGTGATATAGATGGGGACCCTGAAGCGGCGGTAATATTTTTCGCAGAACCGGTACAGGCCTTCGGGGTAGAGCTCCCACCCCAGGTCGTTCACCGGGGCGCCCTCCCGGGTGCTGATGTCGCCGAACATCTGCCCCGGCTTCGTAATGTCGAACGAGACCATCTCCCGTGTGTAGTAGTTGATGCCGAGGAAGTCCTGGTAGTTTCCCCTGCCCATGGGGTACCCGGCGCCGATCGGCAGGATGTATCGCCCCTCGGACATGCCGGTGATGAATATCTCGTGAAAGAGCCGGTTTTGCAGAAAGGCCGCGAGGCGCTCTCCCGCGGTACCCCGCTTCGGCTCGAATACGCGGAGATGGTGCGCCACGCCGACCTTCGTGTCGCCGTGCCCCATGGCCTTCCGCACCTCGTGGATTTTCCGGTACGCGGCGATGTGCGCCCGGATCATGTTCCGCGCGCCCTGCATGTATTTGATGATGCTGTGCCCGCCCGGCGGCCATGTGCCGGCGACATAGCCGAAAAGGAGATAGACGTTCGGCTCGTTGATGGTTACCCAGTCGCTTGCAATGTCGCCGAAATAGCGGGCGGCGACCTCGGCGTAACGCTCGAAGCGGTGGACCGATGATTCGTCTGTCCACCCGCCCGAGTCCTCCATCCAGATGGGGTTCGAAAAATGGTGCAGGGTAATCAGCGGTTGAATGCCCGCTTTTTTCAGCTGGCTGATCTCGTCGCGGTAATGCTCGAGCGCGTCGCGGTCGAAGCTGTCTTCGTCAGGCTGGATGCGGCTCCACTCCAGGCCCATGCGGTAGGCCGTCACGTTCAGCTTCTTCATGATGCCGATGTCCTCCCTGACCCTGTTCCAGTGGTCATCGGCCACGCGGCAGTCGCTCCCGTCCTTGATCCGGCCAGCCTGCCGGCACCAGCGGAGCCACGTGTTGTTGATATCACCCCCCTCTATCTGCAGGGCCGCGGTCGCAGTTCCGAGGTAAAAATTTTCAGGCAAGAGGTACGGTACCATGTCGTCCTCCTTGTGTGGGGTGCGGAACCGGAACAGACGGATTTCCTGGCCCCGGTTATATATCGATTTGCAGAATGAACAGCTTTTCCCATATCTTCCGGGCGGTGACCGGTGTTCCGTTGATGATATACTGCCCGATATTGGGGGCCCTCAGGTATACCGTGTTGCCGTTTCTCACCTGCTTGTGCTGGGTGATGGTGATCGCTTCTCCCTTCTGCTCGCACGAGACTATTTCGCTGCCGGGAAAAAGGTGCGCCGTTGTGCCGGCAACGCTGAAAAATTCTTCCCTGAGCGCGAGGTAGCATCGCGACTCATGCGGCCTGAGTGTTATCTCGGTGCCGCCGGGAGTAAACCGGTCTTCTTCGTCCAGGCCGGCGCAGAAAAAGACGCCCTCTCCAAGCACCGCTTTCGCGCGGCGGGATGAGAGGTTGGCGTAGGCCACGTATTGGTTGGCCCCGATCCGGAAGGATATCCGGACGAGGTCGGTGATTGTAATCTGGACACCTTCCTTTTTTTTGAAGGGGAAGAGCGACAGGTACGTGCGCATGATGTCCGGAGGGTACGCGGCGATGTCGTCGGACGTGAAGAGAAGGCCGCCCAGGATATTGTTCAGCAGGAACAGCGTGAAGCGTTCTTCGCGGCTCATTGAATTGTTTTCATTCCGGAGGATGACGGCGTCCGGGTCGTTTACAAAGACGCGGCCGTTCAGGTGCGCCCTCCCGACCGTGCTGGCCAGGGAGTTCGCGGTCGAGACGCGCTCGCGGTAATGTAGCGCCGAGAGGAGGTGGTCTTCCCATTTCGGGGCCACATCGCTCCCCACGCGGCAGAAGTCCGTCATGCCGAACGCCGCGCCCAGCGGCACCCCGCAGGCCAGGACCAGCCTGTCGCCCGCGCACCGGCGCAGGAATTTCATGGCTTCGGCCATGATGGTGCCGCGCGTCTTGCCCGCGCGCGGGACCATCGCCGCCGCGTAGAGAAAATCGAGCTTCACCAGGTCGAACCCCCACTGGTTGAGCACGGTATCGAATACCTCGCGGACATGGTAGAGAAACTCGTCGTTATTCGCGTCGAGGGCGTAAAAGGTCCCGCTCCAGTTCGGGTTCCATCCGGCCGTCACCGGCTTGCCGCCGGACATGAGGAGCCAGTCGGGATGGTCCTTCATTATCTTCGATCCTTCCTCGCAGATGAACGGGGCGAGCCATATGCCGGGCACCCGGCCCGCAGCCCTGATCGTATCGGCGATATGCTTCATCCCGTTCGGGAAGGAAGGCTTTACGTCGAGCCAGTCGCCCACGGCGGCCTGGTAGCCGTCATCGACCTGGAAAATATCGATGGGGATGTTGTTCTTCGTGAAGGACGACAGGTTGTCGAGGATGATATCCTCGGATATGTTCGTGTAGTGCTTGTACCAGCTTGTCCATCCGGTGGCCGGCCACCGCGTTTCGAGCCCGGGGCAGAGCCCGTCGAAATAGGCCGGCAGAATGTCCCGTTCGGGCCCCTGCGTGAGCATGATGTCCATGAGGTCGTGGCGTACCGCTATTTCCAGGCCTTCGACGTCCTTGATTATTTTAATGAAGTTTTTTTTGGTATCGCAGGCGAAAATGGTATAGCCGGTATCTTCGCCGAGCGACCCGAGAAAGCTCAGGTCGCCGGTCTTTTGCTTGATATAGCAGTACATGTGGCTGTGAAGCTGTCCCGTGCCGCCGGAGTAGGGATAGAAGTGGTAGTCCCCGATGCGGTGTATCTTGAACTTCCGCGACGAAAGGGAGAGTTTTTTCATTTTTTCATTCGGATAATATTCGCGGCTTTCGGTCCACGACTGGAACCCGTTGCAGTAGATCCGGTCATCGCCGGTAAAGCGGTAGTTGATTTCCAGAAACGCTTCTTTGATCGTGACAGGGGCTTCAGGCACAAGTGCGATCTTCACCCGCCAGCCCTGGTCGAGGTGTATCATTTCCGAGAGAACTTCCATTCCCCGGGACGAGGCGGGAATTCCGGGAGTGAATGAAAGCGTGTATTCACGCTTGCCGAACTGGTATCGTATTGTTCCCCGTTTCAAGTTCATGATATGACCTCAACGGTAATATGTATCGTCACTTTTGAGGCGGGATTTTTTTTATTCATTCCCCTCGTTCTCTATGCGATTGCAATGCTTCATGCTGCCTGCCCGCTTTCATGACAGGGCGGAGCAGCATGGACTACAATGCCATAATGACCTATGGAGCGTTTATTGTATAATAATTTTTTTTACCGGTTATAAAAATCCATCGTGAGCTACGGACCCGTCCAGTCGGCCTGACCATGGTCCGGAAATGATCGGCGGCTGTTATTTTATCTCGTGGACGCCGTTTTCCGGAGTAAACTCGTAAAAATCCGCGGACAGCCCGGTTGCCGCATGATATTCATCTCCTGCGCGTTTCCGGAACCGGCTGATTTCAGGCCCGCTGACCAGGGCGATGGCACAGCCGCCGAAGCCGGCGCCGGTCATGCGCGCGCCCATGCACCCGGGCGAGCGTTCCGCCGCCGCAACCAGCGCGTCAAGCTCCTGACCGGTGACCTCGTAGTCGTCCCTCAAAGACCGGTGGGACCCGGAGAGGAGCCTGCCGAACAGTTCATGGTCGCCCCGGTTGAGGGCCGCGGTTGACTCGATCACCCGGCGCTGTTCTGATATGACATGACGGGCGCGCCTGCGGAGGGTGTCGTCACTGATGAGCTCGAGGTCCGCGGCGTCGGCGCGGGCGAGGGCGCCGGTGCCGCCCCTCTTTTCCCTGATACGGGAGAGGGCCTCCTCGCACTGGGCGCGCCGCTCATTGTATTTCGAGTCCGCAAGCTCCCTGGGGCGGTTGCTGTTCATGATGACAAGGGCGGGGCCGCCGGCGGGCAGGGGCACATAGTCATATTCAAGGCTCCCCGAATCGAGCAGGATCGCGTGCCCCTTCCTGCCGAGCGCCACGGCAAACTGGTCCATGATGCCGCAGCGGACGCCGATCCATTCATTTTCCATGGCGCTCATGAGACGCGCCATGCGGACACGGTCCTCCGGTGTTTTGCATGAGTCCGCGGTGAGCATGAACGCGGTCAGGACCTCCAGCGCAGCCGAGGAAGAAAGCCCGGCCCCCTGGGGGAGGGTGCTTGCGTAGAGGAGGTTTTTCCCCCGTTCGATCGCATGGCCGCTTTTCAACAGGTAGCGGACCGCTCCCAGCGGATAATCGCCCCACGTCCCCGTGGCAGTATCGCCGGGGAGACGGTCGAGGTCGGCAATGACCTCGCCGGGCGCCTGTTCAGAGGCGATCCTGATGAGGCGGTCCTCCCTGTCCTGGACCCATCCCGTTATGCCCAGGGATATCGCGGCCGGGAACACGTATCCGCCGTTATAGTCGAGGTGTTCGCCGATGATATTGATCCTCCCCGGTGCGAAGAAAGAGCGTACGGGCCCGCGTCCATTGAAATAGCGGGCCGGCTGCAGGATGGTTGCCGGGTGATCGGGCATTGTTTGCTCCGCCGATAAAAAAGCCGGGCCCGAGGGCCCGGCTTCGGGTTGTCATGCAGATGGCGCGTTATATCTTCATGCCGACTTCGAAGAATATGCTGTGGTTCATCCCGCCGTATGAATAGCTCGGGTTCAGCAGGTATGCGTTGATCATCGCGGGGTCCTGGGCCCCGGTCGCAAGATCGATGCTCAGGCCGTTTCTCGAAACACTTACCGTTTCCAGGTACTGGAACTGGTAGGATGCGGTGATGACGACCATGCCGCCGAGCTTCCACATCTTCGGGATTGTGAAGGTGAATCCCAGCGATGCGAGGTGCTTGTTGTTGTCCATCATGTTATACATGCCGGTCTGCAGCAGGTTTTGCACCGTTCCCAGCCGGAAGGCGTACATGGTGCCGGTCTTTTTGTCCAGGATGCTGGGCACGTATGAATAGCCGACCATGACCGCCAGCCAGGAGACCGGGGTGTTGTACTTGAGACCGACCTTGTATGAAAGCGTGTCGTTAAACTTCGGCAGTGAATAGTAATGGTATTTCGTCGATTTGCCCACCATCATGCGCGACCACATCTCGTAGTTGAGGTCAGCCGACAACGTGAGTCCCCAGCGGCTGTACGCGATGCCGCCCGTAATGATGTGGGGTGAATAGTAGTCAAAGATCTCGAGCATCAGGTTCATGTTGATGACGCCGCCCAGTATTGAGGCCGCCGCGTCAAAGGGCTCGACCTTCATCTTGTTTTCCATCCGGTACGACGCGCCGAGCTCGAGGCCTTCAATTGCGCTGAAGATTCTGCCCGGGCTGATGTATACGCCGGCGATGGCGCCGGGTGCAAGGCCGAGGTCCATGTTTGTCTGCGCGATGGGGATCTGCGGGTTCGCGGTAAGCTGGGCTTCCATGAACATCTTTCCTTTCCCGTTAAAGTTGCCGTGAAATCCGATGCCGCCGCCGAAGGCGTCATTCAGGAACCCCATGCCCGCGCCCACCATGAGGGCCAGGCGGGAGATTTCCTTGCCGTAGCGGAGGAAGTTGTGGGTCCGCGGGTCGATGTCGTTGACCTTCGCAACGGTCAGGTCTGCGTTCAGCCCCAGGCCGACGCCCAGGCGGGCCGTCGAGATAAGGTCAGGCAGCTTCACGACGTTATTGAGGTCGAGGACGCCGCCGACCGTGATAAAACCGTACGGGTCCTGCTTGTTGGAAGCTTCGGTGGTAACAGGGATGAATGAACCGGTGCTGGTTGTCCCGAAGCGCTGGATGTTCAGCTTGAGCTGCGGGAATACATACATTACTCCCAATGCGAATTGGTTCGGGTAGAATTCTTTCTCTCCCGAATCTCCTCCGGCATCGTTCTTCCTGAGTTTCAGGGTCATTTCCCCGCCCTGGCTGCCGGCACCCGCTCCCTTTATGTTGAGGGATTTTCCCAGGCCCCCCACGTTATAGAAAACAGAAGACCAGTCATTAACAACGGCCGTCATTGCGTTTCCGCGCGCCATACCTTCGGCGGAGAACCCGAAAGTTTCACCAAAGTGGTTCGCGAACAGGTTCGATGATACTCCGATGAAAACGAAAATCGTAAGCAGGATTGATAAATTTTTTAATTTCATTGCCGCACCCATTATCTCCTTATAAAATTGTGTGATCATATAATACTTTTTTAACAACTGTCAAGTATTATACCCTCACCGTACTGCTATAGCTGTTCAGGATAGTCAGTGCATGATTCATTAACTATCCCTGGGTCGCATATGTAATGGTTTGGAATTAAACCTTTTAATAATTTAAAATAAAATAGAAATATTAAAATATATAAAAATATAACTTATGTTGACTTAAAAAATATATAACCGTCCAGACGGTCTTTATCATGTAATTTGCAAAAATCGACCAGATGATCTTTTAAACCTCAAACTATTAATGATAAAATTTTGTGAATAATGGAAAAAAAATACTCTTGCATGTTTTTAATATATGGCAAGAAGATATTTTATTATTAAATAACAATCTACCCGTAAACGTATTTTTTTTCAATATATATTTATAAAAATATTTATTCCAGTAAAAGATGTAAGTATATGAGTAAATCAGAATAATTGTTGATAATTAAATTCTAAAGAATTATAATACTATTGCACCATAATTAAAAACTCATATAGCAACAATTTAGTATCATATAAAATTTTGTCAATTATTAAAAACTGACACTTCAGTTCGATACCTGTATAACAGGTGCTCATCAACAGATGGGGCTCGCAAGACGACAGAATATCGGCGGGAGGATACAACCATGAAAAAAAGCGATAAAACAAAAGAACATCTCCTTGATTGCGCCGAAAAGGCATTTTCAAGAAAGGGCTACTATGAGACGCAGGTATCCGATATTGTCGAGATGGCGGGAGTGGCGAAAGGGACCATCTATCAGTATTTCAGGAACAAAGAGGCCATATTCAAGCTGCTCCTTTCGCATTATGTTCGCGACTGGGAAGAGGCCATATCGTTGAGCCTGCAAGACTTCGGCGGTGACAGGCCGGGGATCTATTACGCGCAGGAATATCTGCGGCACCGGCTGAAAAAAACATCGGATTTTTTCAGGGATAACCAGGACCGGACGAACATCATACTCAGGATCGCGGTGGGGGTGAATAAAAATTTTGAAACCGCGGTACGGATCTTCGAGGACAAGGTGCTGAAGGTCATACTGAACGATATCGAGCTGGGCCAGCGGTGGGGGCACATTCCGAAAGATTTCAACCTGGAAGTCGCGGGCAATGCCGTGCTTGGCGCCGTGCTTCGATTGAGTTATTATTTTTTTGTGTTACATAAGAAGAAGCTGAAAGAGATGGAACGGGGCGCGTTGCAGGAGGAGCTGTTCAGGCTCGTGTCCAACACCCTCGAGATGGGGTGATCAACGACCCGATGTCCGGTCTTTCGGCACATCGCCTTTCACGCCGATATAGGTAACCGCACCGGCAAATTTATTTTTCCAGTATCCGAGGTTCATGTCCGCAAACGAGACGCGCTTGCCGTAGGAGGGGGCGTGGATGAAGACCGATTTTTCCATAAAGATGCCCACATGTGAGATGCGGCCGTTATAGATCCTGAAGAACAGGAGATCGCCCGGCCTGGCTTCCTCCAGGTCTATTTTTTTCCCGCCCTCGAACTGGTCCGGCGTTGAACGGGGGAGCGTGATGCCGTTTTCGCGGAATACGTGCTGGACGAACCCCGAGCAATCGAACCCGTTGGCGCCCATGCCACCGTAATTATAGCGCGCCCCGAGATATTTTTTCGCCGTATCGATGATGCGGGCCCTCAGGTCCGTCGTGTCATCGGCCCCCAGGAAGGCCGCGAAAACGAAAAGTGCCGCGGCGCATGCAATCGCTGCGGTGACGGGGCGGGTGGTTGTTTTTTTCCGGATCCGCAAAAATGATCTCCTCGGTGCACTCAATATAACCAAAACTGTTTTAACACAAGCCATTTTTCAGAAATTGCCTGGTTTGCGCTGCTGTGCCGCTCCGGGCCTGTATCCGGCCCCGGATAGTTTTGTATAAGCGCCGGGCAGTTGCCGATGTTGTGTCATGATCTCCGGCATAAGACATGGTGCGCGCTGGATCTGTTACAGGAAAAGCGGCGGCCGGGTCATGAAAAATAAACATTAAAACATTGACAGAAAGATATTTATGTATATAGTATGTAAAACAATCTGTTCCGGCAACAGGGCGGCTTGTCCCGCCTCTAACGGCCTGTTGCCGATAATGCATGTCAGTATCAGTCAGTATCAGAAAGTATGAAACAAAAAAGAATTTTCATCGTAGAGGACGCCCAGATCGTGGCGCTTGACCTCAAGAATATCCTGCAGAACATGGGGTATGCCGTGGTGGGAATCGCGGGGACCGGAGAGGAAGCGATCAATATGTGCGTTGCGGCGGCCCCGGAGCTTATCCTGATGGACGTCAAGCTGCCCGGAGATATGAACGGGATCGAGGCGTCGAAGGAAATACGAAAAAAATTGAATGTCCCGGTGATTTACACGACCGCTTATTCAGACCGTGACATCGTCGAGGAGGTGCAGAAGTCCTTCCCCTTTGGCTTTGTCATCAAGCCGTACCGCGAAAAAGACCTCCTCGTGGCGATTGAAACGGCCTTCACCCGCTTCGAGTACGAGCAGAAGCTCGAGGAGAGCGAGCGAAAATACAAGAGCCTGTTCGAGGGCTCCAACGATATTATATTTACCCTCGATGACTCCTTCCGGGTGCAGACGGTGAACCTGTCGGTGATCAATCACCTGAACCTGCGGCCGGAAGAGGTGATCTCGAGACAGTTTTTCGAACTGCTGTACGCCTCGTCCGACAGGAACTTCAAAGAGGCTGATTTTGTCAGGGAAAAGCTTGAGATGTTTCAGAAGACCCGCCGCCCGATCAGCTTTAAAACCGCCTTCAACTCGCGCTTCAACCTCGATCCGATCGACATGAACGTGCGGCTCGAGTATATCAATATCAGCGGGGGGGACCTCATTATCGGCCGCGCATACCGCGTGGTGGAGGACGAGCTGCTGAAATTTTTTATCTCGGAGAAGCAGAGCTTTTCAATGGGCTCGCAGCTCTTTCTCGTGGGGGACGTCACCGACCGGATGACCAGGAACCTGCACCGGTATCTCGATTCGGATACCGTGGAGCTGGTCCGGCTCGCGCTGGTTGAAATTATCATAAACGCGATAGAGCACGGCAATCTTGAAATATCATATGAGAACAAGTCGGCGGCGTTAGAGCAGGGGAATTATTTCGATTTCATGAGCTTCCGGCAGGCCGACCCGAATTACCGGGGCCGCCAGGTGGAAGTCGAATTTGAGATCAACCAGGACACCGCCCGTTACGTGATAACCGATTCCGGCAAGGGGTTTGATTACCGGAATTTCTTTGAGCGGGACATGGCCGAAATCAACCAGGAGTACACCCCCCATGGCCGGGGAATGATCATGGCGAAAAAGATTTTTGATGAGATGAACTACAATGAAACCGGGAACCGGGTGACCCTGGTCAAGAGGATCAACGGCGCTTCCCCGTCCTGAAATCAGCGCGGCTTCTTTTCTTTCTCGACCCGCCCGTACCGCCTGATGCCATCTTCACCGCGCAGCAGCATGACCCCGCTTTCAAGGGAAACGATGTCAGCATGGGGAGCGTCAAACGAGCCGCGTCCTGATGACAACCAGATCCTGTCGCCTTTCACCGCGTAGCCGGTCCTCATGCGCCCTGAAAGATAGAGGCCGTCAGCGGTAAACGTCTCCCTCCCGCCTTCATCGGTGATGATCTCCTTCTTGCACTTTCCTTCCGTGTCACAGAGGCCGCCGGTCAATTCCCATGTGCCGATTATCAGGCGTTCATACCGTGTTCTCGAGCATCCGGCCGCTAGTATGATCAAAATGACCGTGAGCGCCAGAGTTTTGAAGTGGTTCATCCGTGTGTCTCCTGTCATAAAATTGCATGCATGTGTAACAAATGCTTCACAATCATGTATACTATTATACAATCGGGCATGCTGAAAAGTTACTGAATTCAGACCGTGTAATCGGGTAATGGCCATGTAGTTTCAGTATGCCAGGATATCAAGAAATAAAGGAGAACACTATGTCAAAAAGGAGTATAGCATTCACGGCCCTTCTCTTCCTGGTGATTTCAGGAATCGTGCTGGCGGGCTGCGGACCCAGGCGGTTTTTCTGCGCAACTCCGGAGGACCGAGCGGCAATGATTGTTAAAAAGATGACTTCGGACCTCGACCTGACCAAAGAACAGGTTGAAAAGGTGAACCGCATCAAGGACGAGATCCTGGCAAAGACAAAATCTATCAGGGACGAACGGGAAGCGGTACACGGCCAGGTGAAAGCCCTCGTGACGAGCGCTACGCTTGACAGGAACACGGTGGGCAGGTTTTTGTCCGGGCGCGAGGAAAAATTCAAGGCCCTGAAGCCTTTTTTCGTGGATAAAATTGTTGAATTCCATGCCCTGCTCACGCCTGAACAGAGGATAAAGGTCGCGGAGAAGATGGAAAAATTTCACAACTGGTGCGGCAAAAAGTAACTATTACACCCCCGCCTTCCCGGCGGGGGACGATTTTGAAATTCATCAAGCCCGGTTCAATGGACCGAGTGAAAACGCTCCGGCATCTGTTCGATCTGTTTCTCTTTGTCCTGGATTAAATTTATATGAAAAGTTTGCTCTGACCCCTGATTGACCCCGGATTTATAGATAGTTATCGGTTACTCTGACCCCCCTTGCCGTTCATTTATTATAATTAAAATATATAAAGTTTATATAAATATTCATTATCTATTACCTCGGCATGTGCTATGCCTCTTTCATCGAAATGATTGACAAAAAGATTTCACATCTATAATTTGCTTTCATTTTAAATATACACAAAAAGGCGCTATCATTTTCTGGCGTATGCGTGGAATACCGGCACTGATAATGGTCTTTAAAGTCATGTGGATTGCGATGGAGAATTCAAGTGATTGACGGTCAAAAGAGAATGTCGGTGTTCAAGCGGTTTAAAAACCTGGTGATGGGGAATGCGCGGAGTATCTCCGATCCGGGGATATTTCACAAGCTTTCTCTCGTCGCTTTCTTCGCCTGGGTGGGGCTCGGGGCCGACGGGCTTTCATCATCCTGCTACGGTCCGGAGGAGGCCTTCCTTGCGCTCGGCAAGCACTCGAGCCTGAGTGTTTTTGTCGCGCTGGGCACCGTGGTCACGATCTTTGTCATCACCGCGAGCTACCGCCAGATTGTGGAGCTCTTCCCGACGGGCGGCGGCGGATACCTGGTGGCGAGCAAGCTCATCTCGCCGCCGGTCGGCATGATTTCCGGGTGCGCCCTCCTCATCGACTACCTCCTGACGATCACGCTTTCGGTGGCAAGCGGCGCCGATGCGCTGTTCAGCTTTCTCCCGGAACCGATGCTGCAGTTCAAGCTTCCCGTGGCGGTGGCGGGCGTGTGCCTGCTCATCGTCCTTAACCTGCGGGGCGTCAAGGAGTCGGTGCTCCCGCTGGTGCCGATCTTCATACTGTTCATCGTCACCCACGCGTTCGCCATAATCTATGCCACGTCGGCCAACGCGATGAATATACCAGAGCTTGTCAGGACGACCGGCCAGGACATCCGCGCCACCAGCGCGGAGCTGGGGACTCTCGGCATGATATTCCTGGTACTGCGCGCCTACAGCATGGGGGCGGGGACCTTCACCGGAATTGAGGCCGTGTCCAACGGGATGCCGATCCTGCGCGATCCGAAGGTGCTGACCGCGAAGCGCACCATGAACTACATGGCCACCTCGCTTGCGTTGATCGTGGCAGGGCTCATGGTCGCCTACCTCCTCCTCGGCGTGACGGCATGTCCCCGGCAAGACTCTGAACGCGGTGCTGTTCGAATCGATGACGAGCGGATGGGGCGCGGCGGGGACGGTCTTTGTCCTGGTGACGCTTGTTTCCGAGGCGGTCCTCCTGTTCGTGGCGGCGCAGACCGGCTTCCTCGGCGGGCCGGGCGTGCTCTCGAACATGGCCCTGGACCGGTGGGCGCCCACGAGGTTCGCCTCGCTGAACGACAGGCTGGTGACCCATAACGGCATCCTCATCATGGGGATCGGGGCCATCATACTCATGATATATTCCGGCGGCTCCGTGAAGTTCCTGGTGATCCTGTACAGCATAAACGTCTTCATCACCTTCTCCCTCTCGCAGCTCGGGATGGTCCGCCACTGGTGGCTGTCGCGGAAAAAGGAGGGCCACTGGAAGAAAAAGCTTTTCGTCAACGGCATCGGCCTGGTGCTGACCCTGTTCATCCTCATCTCGGTGGCGGTGCTGAAATTCGACGAGGGCGGCTGGATCACCATATTCATCACCGGGTCCCTGATCGCCCTCGCGGTCGTCATCCGCCGCCACTACGGGAAGACGCGCCGTCTCCTCGGAAGGCTGAACGGCCTCGTGGAGGTCGCTGACAGTGAAATGGACAACATCGACCGGAAGGTGAGCGCGGGAGAGCGACGTGCTGCGGAACCGCAGTGCAACCCCAAAGAGAAGACGGCCGTGCTCTTCGTGAACGGGTTTTCCGGCACCGGGCTCCACACGCTTTTCAATATCATCAGGCTTTTCCAGGGCATGTACAAGAATTTCGTGTTCGTGCAGATAGGGATGGTTGATTCGGGCGTATTCAAGGGCGTGGAGGAACTGGAAAGCCTGAAGGCCCATATACAGAAAGAGAGCGACAAATACGTTTCATACATGCGGGCGCACGGATATTACGCGGAGAGCATTACCTCCATAGCCGTTGATGTCATCGACGAAACGGTGCGCGTGGCGCCCGGCATACTTGAGCGGTTTCCGAACGCGATATTTTTCGCCGGCCAGCTCGTGTTCCCCGAGGACACCTTCTTCACCCGCTGGCTGCACAACTATTCCGCCTTTGCCATTCAACGGCGTTTTTACCACCGGGGCATCCCGATCGTCATCCTCCCCATACGCGTCTGAGGCGCGATGGGGCCGCGCCGTGCGCGGCAGACCGCCTATGACACGCCGTCCGTTCCGCCGCGGGGGGTCCCCTCGAGTACGCTCTTTCCCGGCCCAAGCTTCGTGATCACCGTGATAAACCTGTTGCGCGGCAGTGTTCCCGCTATTTCCACCGGCGCATAATATTCATTGAAGCCGGTCGTGACCCCGCCGCGGCAGCGTTCGCTCAGGAACAGCGTCTCCCTGCCGTTGAAGCGCGCGTAGTACGCGGTCTTCTGCCGTGCGTTCAGCTCGATCACCGCACGGCTCCGTTCGGATTTGACCTTTTCAGGGACGGAGTCGGGCAGCGCGGCCGCGGCGGTGCCGGGCCGGGGCGAGTAGCGGAAGGTGTGCACGTGGGAGAATCCCACGGCGTCCACCAGGTCAAGGGTGTCGGCGAAATCCTCCCCGGTCTCCCCGGGGAAGCCGACGATCACGTCCGTGGTGAAGTTGAAGTCCGGGATCTTTTCCCTGATGCGCTCCGTCAGCGCGCGGTACTCTTCCCGCGTGTACGGGCGGTTCATGCTCCGGAGCACCCGGTCGCTCCCGCTCTGGAGCGAAAGGTGCAGGTGCTTCACCATGTTCCCGTGCCCCATGAGCGCGATGAGGCGGGGCGTGACATAGACCGGGGAGATGGAGGTGAGATGGACGCGGAACCTGCCGCCGGTCTCAAGGACCCGTTCGACAAGGTCTTCCAGGCGGTCGCCGCCGCTCTCATACCTGCCGATCATCACCCCGGTGAGGATGATCTCCCGGTACCCGGCATCGAGGAGCAGCCTGAACTCATCGAGCACCTGCGACGGGGGCTTGCTCACCGGGCCGCCCCGCACCAGCGGGACGATGCAGTAGGAGCAGAAGTTGTCGCACCCGTCCTGTATCTTAAGGTTTACGCGGCTGGTGGACGACCGGAGCGGCGGCGCGAACCTGAACCGCGCGTCGGGCGGGGGCTCGAGACGTTCGAAGATCCCCCAGTCGGCGACAAGGTCCGGTATCATGAACTTGTAGTCATTGGGGAGATAGCAGATGTTTCCCTCCATCGACGGCCGGTCCGCGATGCACCCGGTAACGATGACCCGCGCGCCCGGCCTTGCAGCGGCGGCTTCCGCGGCGCGGTGCGCCAGGCGCCTGGTCTTCCCCTCGCTCCGGAGGGTGACCGCGCAGGAGTTTATGATGTACAGGTCGGCGTCGTCATCCCGGGTCATCACGTGGCCCATGTCCAGCAGGACGGTGGCGACCGACTGGATTTCGGACTGGTTGAGACGGCACCCCAGGGATGATATTTTTATTTTCATAATAGATACATACCCGGGCCACTGTACGGCCCCGCGCGGCGTAAGGACAAGGATTTTTTTGCCGCCGGCGGCGATTGACCGGCCCGGGGCAGGCATATTTTCTTGACAAAATATTCTTGTTTGTTTACGCTTTGATTGCGTTCACGGCATAGACTCTTTCTTCGGCCATCAGGCATCATGCGCATTGTACCGGCGGCACGAGCGGCCTGCCGGTATACATCGGACATCGGGAGGACTGGCACTATGGACCTGGTAACAGTAGTGGTGATGGCGGCGGCGCTTTTCATCGTTGCCGCGCTTATCCTTTTACGGATATTCAGAAAACCGAGCATGGAAGACCTCCGGCTGCATTACGGAGAGCGCCTGCTCTTCGACGACGATAACTGCACCATCGAGGCGCAGCTCCAGTCAGGGGTGGAAACGCTCGAGCATGTGTTCGTCCGGGTGACGAACAAGCGCATCCTCCTTTCCCAGCGCGGCATGGGAAGGAGCTCGCGGCACCAGCTCAAATATGTCATCCGCTACGAGGAGATGCCGTCGGTGAAAAAGCAGCATGGAGAGGGCGCCCCGTACGTCACCTTCCAGACAGAGCCGAAAAGGCTCTCGATACACGAGAGCGGCATGTTCCGCATCGAGCCGCTGCCCGGGCATGAGCTTGACGTTCCGGAGTGGCTCCACCTGAAGAGCGACAATATCGACCCTTACCGGCAGATATTCCAGCTGTAATCCGGATCAAACAGGTAACGAGGATGTCACCAGAAACTACAAAGGCCCGGCCGCTGCAGAAGATGTTCTCCGGCGTGCCGCGGCGATACGACCTCATCAACCGGCTCTTCACCTGGGGGCTTGACGAGCGGTGGCGCGCCGCTGCGGCGGCGGAATGCCTGGGGCGCGGCGCGGCGCGCGTGCTGGACCTCTGCACCGGCACCGGCGACCTCGCGGTCAGGCTTGCCGCGGGCGCGGGCGCGCACAGCGACATATTCGGCGCGGACTTCAGCCTTCCCATGCTTGAGGAGGCGCGCCGCAAGGCGGGGCGGGCGGGGGCCGCGGTCCGGTTCGCCGCGTGCGACGCGGCGGAGCTCCCCTACCGGGACGGCTCGTTCGGGGTGATCGGCATCGCCTTCGCGTTCCGCAACCTCACCTACCGCAACCCGGGCCGCGACCGGTACCTGTCCGAGGTCCTCAGGGTGCTCGCTCCGGGCGGTACGTTCGTCATCGTGGAATCGAGCCAGCCGCGCGCGCGCCTGTTCAGGGCGCTGGTCCACCTGTACATGAAGGTCGCGGTCTCGTTCGTGGGCGGGTTGATATCGGGCCAGCGCGGCGCGTACCGCTACCTGGCGCATTCAGCGGTGAATTTTTACGCACCTGATGAGCTCGCGGCCCTTCTGAAAACGGCGGGGTTCAGCAGCGTTGAGTACCGCGCGCTCCTTGGCGGGGTGGCGGCACTCCATATCTGCCGGAAATGATCAATCTGTCCGATTAATTACCGTCCGGTCCTCCGGTATTTCATTGACAAACAATGTGCCACGATTACAATCAACCTAAATATCAGCAAAAAAACATCCCATTCGGATTGAAAAACTTTCTGTAAAAAGCATATTTCGTCCTTTTTTGTAGACATTATTGATATGAATGTTCAAAAAATAGCGGAAATTAATCAGCCATTTTTTGATATGTCATATAATTGCCAGATATTAATATTCAATTAATATAACTATATGATAGTATCGCAATTCTTTAAAAAACATATGTTCTGGCTCACGGGATATGGGAGAAAGTTTTTTATCATTTATTGAGGTGGATCAATGAAAAAGCTCACACTGGTAATAGTGCTGTCGGCCATCTCCCTGATGCTTCTGCCGGGATGTAATTCTGATGGGAAAAAGACTAACCCAATCGCCTCACTTCTTGGCGTGGCGGGGGTTGCCTTTAGCTCTGGCGGTGTTGAATGTATAGGGGATTTTTGTGGTCAGACACCAGAAGATCCGATCGAACCTTACTTTGGTCCTACCGCTGTTATGGCGACAGATGGAACATATACCGACAAGGTTGGCATCAACTGGGCCACAATTTCCAACGCTGAGAGCTACCGAATATACCGATCAAGTAATGTTGCCGGGCCATTCACCGACCAGATTGCTACAATCTATGCATCTGATCTTTCTAACTCCGATTCCAGCGTGGTCACCACTGATCCCGGAGTAATACCTGATGTTGTAACAACACCCCCCACCGGTGGGACCTGTGAAAACCCGGTAATGCAAGCAACGTATCAGTCCAAACGGGACATAGGCTATGGTATATATCTTCCATGGGGCATCCATCCTACTGTTGAGCACTATACAATTGATCTATTTATTGGAGGGAATTTTAGAGGAACGATTGATTTTGTTGGTGCGTTCCCATTGGGTACCAATTGGACCCAGGATAAGATAGTCGCTGAATTTAATAAATATCTGGGTAATGATGGTACCTGCTATCCTGTTACAGTTGACGGTAAAAGGTATATTAAGATTGTCAGCAGTAAGTCAATTCGTATGATAAATTTTTATGAAATTGTTCGTTTCCTCTGGGTTCCACTAGATTTTCTTGATTTCAACTCTGACTGGTCAACTGAAATCAATGTCCAGCCAGTCCAGATCGCCTGTAGCGACACAACTGCTCCCACTGTGTCACAGGTAAGTCCCGCAAGCGGTGCGACTGATATCGCCCTTAATGCGAAAGTATCAGTTGCCTTTAGCGAGGCGATTAATCCTGCTACCATGACTTCGTCGAGCTTCAAGTTGACCGTGGATGGGGCCAGCGTTGCAGGCACGATATCCAACACCGGAGTGTTTACCCCGTCAAGCGAATTGATGGCAGGGAAGGAATACACCGCGACTATAACCACGGCGGTGACGGACCTGGCAGGTAACCACCTCGCTGCTAATTATTCATGGAAATTCAGGACAAGCGAGAGTTCTACTGTGCTATATTACTATGTTGATTCAGATGTCGCGCAGGGCTCCCACTATTACTATATAGTCACTGCCGTTGACGAAGAAGGTAACGAAAGTACCGAAAGTCCAGTTGAAGAAGGCTTTACCAAGTCGAATGACAGTGTCCCGTCAAAGGTTCCCAGTTGTTCAGCTTCGGATGGTATAACTGGTGGCGTGACCGTGACATGGGCAGCAGCAACCAGCGCGACTTATTACAAGGTGTACCGCATCAGCAGCAGTGGCCAGGTTCAGGTGGGCGGTAATATAGCAGATACGACCTATACCGATACAGCAGTTGCACCGGGCATTTTTTCGTATAAAGTAGCGCCTTTCAATGCCAACGGGGAAGGTGGCAGCAGCGATCCTGATGCCGGGTACAGAGCAATTACAAACGAGGAGTTCTTTAGCGAGGCGTACAATGAACTAGAAAGTGCGTTTGAAAAGCTGGGAGAGCTGGGAACCTCTGATAAAAAGGTTTATGACAAAGATGGGAATGGTAACTGTTTATATGATGTTACGATATTATCTGCGAAAGCGGTCATGACCTTTACAAATTATTCAGACATTTATCTAACGCTTGATGGCGATCAGACAACTGTTCTATCAGATTATAATAATATAGATGGCACTATAAAGGGTCAGTTAAATGTGACTGGACTTTACAATGGGTATATTATTTTTGACCTTATCATAACCGGTGGAGAAGCGAGCGGTGGAACATATAAAATCAAGCAGAATGGCAGCACGGAAATTACGCTGCCTGGAACATATATGCCATAATGGTAGAGTTTAGCAAACAAAAATACAAAGGGGCGCATTTATATGTGCCCCTTTGTATTTGAATAGTAACTATTTAAATCATATTATAAATATTCATTATATTTTTTTAAAAATATTATTACATCCTATTCATTATTAAAAATTAAACAAAAATATTTTCAGTTCGGGGGATTGTTGTGCCCTGGTTCAAGTTTGTGGTGAGAATGCAGAATAAATCCTTTGCAATACTCATTACCTTCGCTTTCTTCGTCTCAATCCTGTCACTTCATTGTGGAAATCTTTATACTGATTCAATGGATCCTTTGAAAAGTATTCCGCTTCCTGCATTTATCGAGCCCTATTACGCAACAGGTGTTCTTGATGATAAGCTTCGGCAATTATGGTGTTGCATCTGGTCATATTCCAGGAGATCAGGATGCTGATTCAGCGGGTATGTCTGTTGTAGTCGACATGTTTGGGAGAATATATGTTGCGGGTCAAATTTTAAAAGATACAGTGTCTGATATGGCTCTCTGGCGTTTTAATCCCGATGGATCACCGGATTTGGGATTCGGTACGAATGGCTATATCACAGGTTCTACTGCAGATGTGAAAGGAGAGTTATATAGTTTAAGTTCGGCGAGTGGAATGACAATAGATTCAAGTGGGATAATTTACATTACTGGTTTTGTTGAAAAATCTGGTCATTATAATATGATCATCTGGAAATATGATGAACGTGCCAAGATTAACAAGCTTACTATATTTGCGGTTTTTGACGCTCATGAGTACAACCCGGCTTTTGGTGGAGATACTATTGGCAAAAAAATAAAAATTGATAGTAGAGGAAGAATTGTTGTATGTGGAGGGATAGTTATCACCTGATACTAAAATATATATGGCACTATGGCGATATAACTGTGATGGAATATTAGATGAAGGATTTAATTCGACAGGTGTTATAATTAGTGATGCTTCTGAAGGTGAACGGGCTCCAGCTATTCAAACATTATGTAATGATTTTATTATTGATGAAGAAGATAAAATTGTAGCCTGTGGTAGTGTTGCATATGAAGATGATGAGTTTCTTGATTATCCAATTTGTTATAAATGTATGTCGTTATGGAGGTATCATGAAAATGGTACACCAGATTTGAATTTTTGTGTTGGTGGCCTTTTTGTTGGAGATGATGCTTCTTTTAATGCTCAATCAAGTTGTCTCGATTATGGAATGAGCGTAATAATTGACTCACAGGATAGAATATTGGTTAGTGGTACTAGTCAAAACGAAATGACATCTTTGTTAACGATGGCGGTTTGGTGTTTTGATGAAAATGGTGAGCTTGATGAGAATTTTGGAACTAAACGGAATGGTAAGAAGTTATAGAATTTCTGAAGATTATTATGAATTTCAGAAGGGCATGACAATTGTTTCAGATTCAAAGAATAGATTACTAGTATCAGGCTATTATAACAAGGGTTTTGTCATTTGGCGTTATTATGAAAATGGCATGTTGGATTATTCTTTTGGGCTTGGTGGGTATCTTCCATATGAGATGACTCATAATTCAATAGCTGGAGCCTCCATGATACTGGATTATCATGGTAAGATTTTACTGGTGGACACATGTTTTTTTGAAGATCATCCACAAATGACCCTCTGGCGCTTCAAGTAGTCTCACTTACTTCAATTTTTCCTTCAGCACCTCATTCACCACCCCCGGGCTGGCCTTGCCCTTCGTGGCCTTCATGACCTCTCCCACGAACCAGCCGAGCACCCTGGTCTTGCCGCTTCGGTATTCGGCGGCCTGGCCTGGATTGGCCCGTATCACCTCGTCCACCGCGGCTTCTATGGCGCCGCGGTCCGTGACCTGTTTCAGGCCTTCTTCGTCAATTATTTCGACCAGGCCCTTTTTGCCGGCAAAGGCCTTGCGCAGTATGTCCTTGCCGAGCCTGCCGCTGATCTCGCCGCTGTCGACCCTTTTTAAAAAGGCGGCGAAATCCCCGGGTGTGATATGCAGGCGGTCGAAGTCGCCCTCGTGGGAGAGCAGCTCGGAAAAGAGCCAGTTCGCCAGGTTGCGCGGGTTGTCATAGGACCCGAGCGCCTTTTCAAAGAAGTCCGCGTACGCGGGGTTGATCATGAAGAGGCGCGCTTCAGGCTCGCTGAAGGAAAATTCGCGCTGGTAGCGGGCCTTCCGCTCAAGCGGCATGGGCGGCAGCGCTTTCCGCGCGCGCTCGATCCAGTCGTCGTCAACCATGAGCGGCAGGAGGTCGGGGTCGGGGAAGTAGCGGTAGTCGTGCGACTCCTCCTTGCTCCGCATCGAATAGGTCTTCTGGCCGCTTTCGTCCCAGAGCCGGGTCTCCTGGCGTATGGGGATATTGTTCTTTTTCATCGTCCCGAGCCGCGCGATCTCGTAGGACAGGGCGCGCTCGATCGCCTTGAGGGAGTTCATGTTCTTGATCTCCACCTTCACGCCGAGGGCCTCGTCGCCGCGCTCGCGCAGGGACACGTTCGCGTCGCACCGGAGATTTCCCTCTTCCATGTTGCCGTCACAGATGCCGAGGGACACCAGGATGGAGCGGAGCATCACCATGTACTCGCGCGCTTCGGCGGGCGACCCGATATCAGGCTCGGTGACGATCTCGACCAGGGGCACGCTTGACCGGTTGTAATCGACCGCGCTCGCCTTGGAGCCCCAGATGCCCGGTGCGCCCACGTGGACGAGCTTGCCCGCGTCCTCCTCCATGTGGATCCTGTTGAGGCGGACATTTTTTATCATTCCATCAAGCTCGATAGCCACGGTGCCGCCGCTGCAGATAGGCTCCTCGAACTGGGATATCTGGTAGCCCTTGGGCAGGTCAGGATAGAAATAGTTTTTCCGCGCGAAGAGTGATCGCCGGTTGATGGTGCATCCCATTGACAGGCCCGCCATGATCGCCATGGTGACCGCCTCGCGGTTCAGCACCGGGAGGGCGCCGGGCTGGCCCGAACAGACGGGGCAGGTATTGGCGTTCGGCGCGCTCCCGAACCCGACCGGACAGGAGCAGAAGAGCTTGCTCTTTGTATTGAGCTGGGCGTGCACCTCGAGCCCGATCACGACCTCGTACACTCCGGAACCCGCGCCTGAAGACGGTACGCTTTTTTCCTCACCGGTGGCGGCGCTTCCCGCGAGGGGCGGCACCAGGTAGCTTTCTCCCTGGAGGGCGGGCGCGTTGCCGAGGAGCGGCGCACGGTCGCCCCGGGGCTCGGACGTGTCGTCTCGCAGCAGTTGTTCTTTATCAACAGCATGGCTGGCCGGGGGCAGGTGCTGGGGCGCGCCGTTTATCACCCGGGCGTATTCCAGGAATTCGGCAAGCTCGCCCCGGAGCTGCTCCTTTTCTGCCACGGTCACTTCAAATGAGCCGAGCTCTATCAGGTTGTCGATGTTGATCCGGGCTTTATCAGTCATGGTAGTTACTCTGACCCCTTATCCGGCTCCAGATATCAGGAGCGGGAAATATCTGACATATTTTTTATGTTTGTAGACTTTATTTGTTTTCTAATCATTATCTTTTACTCTGACCCCTTTATCTTTTTATCTTTTACTCTGACCCCTTCATACATGACCGATAGTTATCGGTAGCACGGTTACTCTGACACCATTACCCAAAAATAGATTTTACTCTGACCCCAACAATCTGATTTTACGGCGTTATCCTGTTGATATCCCTCGGGAATAGGCTAGCTTCACGGATATTTTTCAGTTTCAGAATCTTCATTGTCAGGCGTTCGAGCCCCATACCGAGCCCGCCATGGGGCGGCATGCCGAACCTGAAGGTCTCCAGGTAGTCGCGGAATTCCGCGGGATTGAAACCGAGCATCTTCATATTGTCTTTGAGCATGTCGTAGTCATGGATCCTCTGGCCCCCGGTAGTTATCTCGATGCCGCGGTAGAGCAGGTCGAAGCTTCGCGTGTAACCCGGCACGCGCTCGTCAGGCATGGTGTACATTGGCCGTTTTTTTACCGGGTAGCCGATCACGTATACGAACTCTGATCCGCCTGTTCTTTCAAAATGGCTGCACAGTATTTTTTCCCCTTCGGGGGAGATATCGCCTTCCTCGAGGCGGCCGCCGGCGGAACGGATGATATCGAGCGCCTCGAGGTAATGGACGCGGGGAATGCGCTCCGGGAACGCCAGCGGCTCATCTGCCTCGAGGAATGCGGGCCGGAGCTCTGCCAGCCCGCCGAATATGTGCCGGAGCAGCCCCTCCTGCATATCGATGATGTCCTGCTCGTCGGTGATGAACCCCATCTCGAAGTCCATGCTGATGTATTCGTTCAGGTGGCGCACGGTGTCGTGGTGCTCGGCACGGAACACCGGCCCGACTTCAAATACGCGCTCGAGGCCGCTTCCCACCATTATCTGCTTGTAGAACTGCGGGGACTGCGCGAGGTAGGCGGTGCGGCCGAAATATTTTACCTTGAAGATGTTGGTGCCTCCCTCGGTGCCGGACGCTATGATCTTCGGGGTCTTCATCTCGGTAAAATCATTCGCGCGGAGATATTCCGAAAACAGCCGAACGATCTCAGACTGCAAGCGAAAGGCCCGGAGGATGTCCGGGTTCCGGACCGAGATGACGCGGTTGTCCAGTATTGTCGGGAGGGTCACATTCGTAAGGGGCCGGTTTAGCGACAACGGCAGGTTTGAATCAGCGCTCCCAAGGATAGTAATTGACTCCACCTTTATTTCGATGTTATCAAAGGGACTGCGGCCTTCCTTTGTTGCGGTCCCGGTTACTTCCACTACAGTTTCCAGGTTTATCCTTTCATCGAGCCTGCCGCCTTCGAGCACGAGCTGGGTAAACCCGGTCCTATCGCGGAGCTCGTAGAATTCTATGCCGCCGAGGCTCTTTTTCCGGTGGATCCATCCGGCGATGGTGACTCGCTGGTTGATGCTCTGTGCAAGCATGCTGCAGAGGACGCGCACCGGCGCCATTGTTGAGCGGGCCATGTAGGAACGGGATATCCCGCCGATAAATTCCGGGCTGTAGGACGATACGGCCTTTTCCGCGGGAATGCCGTTATTTTTTTGCGTATCCAGCATGCCCGTACGGGTCAGGGTATCGGACATCACATCAAGCGGGGGAAAAAACGAGGTCGTGCGCTCACGCTCGTACGCCGCAGCGATACCAAGGAGCCTGCCGTCATCAAGGGGCCTCCCGATCAGCTGGAGCCCGACCGGCATCCCATGAACCATGCCCGCGGGCACGGAAAGAGCGGGGAGCCCGGCAAGGTTCGCGATAACCGTGGTCACGTCCGAGAGGTAAATTTTCATCGGGTCGCTCTGGCTCTCGCCGAGTGGAAACGCGATGTCAGGGGTTGATGGAATGGCGATGGCATCGAAGGCCTCAAGAATCCTCATGATATCTTCCCGTATAAAGGCACGCACCTTCAGCGCCTTACAGTAGTACTCGTCGTAATAGCCTGATGAAAGCACGAAGTTCCCGAGAAGTATCCTCTTTTTAACCTCGCGCCCAAGGCCGCGCGAGCGGGAGGTGAACAGCATCTCATGATAATCGCGCTGGCTCCCGCTCCGGTATCCGTATTTCACGCCGTCGTAGCGTGAAAGGTTTGATGCTGCCTCGGCGCATGCGATAAAATAATATGTTGCTATAGCATAATGAAGGGACGGCATCGAGGCCTCCCCGATCATCGCCCCGAGTCCGCCCAGCAGTTGTATCGAATCTTCGAATTGCTCGCGCACCAGGGGTGATATCCCTTCCGTAAAAAGCTCCGGGATGACCGCAAGCCGCAGCCCCTGAATGCCTGCTGACAGGTGCATTGAATGGTCGACCGCGGGGCCTGGCAGCGACGTCGAGTCATGGGGATCAAACCCGCTTATTGCGTTCAGGAGAAGGGCGCAGCCGTACGCGTCGCGGGCCAACGGCCCGATCTGGTCCAGGGACGATGCGTAGGAGACGAGCCCGTAGCGTGAGACCAGACCGTAGGTCGGCTTGAGGCCAGTTACGCCGCAAAATGCCGCTGGCTGGCGGATTGAGCCGCCGGTGTCACTGCCCAGAGCAAACGGCACAAAACCGGCCGATACCGCGGCAGCTGATCCGCCTGAAGAGCCTCCCGGTACACGGCCAGTGTCCCAGGGGTTGCGGGTTATTTTTATGGCGGAGTTTTCGCATGTTGAACCCATGGCAAATTCGTCAAGATTTGTCTTACCGATAACTATAGCCCCTCGTTCTTTCAATCTGGCCACAGTGGTGGCATCGTAAGGAGGAAGATATCCTTCAAGGATTGCCGATCCGCAGGTAGTAGGGATGCCCATCGAGTGAATATTGTCCTTAATGGCTATGGGGATGCCATCAATCGGGCTTTTTTCCTCGCCCCGGCTTCTGCGGGTGTCGCTTTCACGAGCCTGGATCAGTAGTTGCTCTGTGTCGCGTGTCGATGTAAAGCAACCGAGGAGCGGATCATACGTTTCCATCATATATAGATAATGGCGGATCAATTCCTCACACGATATGGCTCGCTTGTTGACCAATTGTACGATTTCTTTGGATGTTTTTCTGTTTAATTCAATCATAACTCAATGAATATCTTACTCTGACCCCAATATTTTAAATGATATTAAACTCTATAAATGATTAATATCATTTAAAATAGTAATCACCCAATCGACTGTCAATATGGTTTATTTAATAGAGATTGATTTCGGGATTATTTTACATGTGCTTAACATTTAGCATGATTTTGTAATAATTGTGACTATCTTAGAATAATTTACTCAGGCCCATATGTTGACAGATGGATCAAAGATTGTTTTTTTTACTCTGACCCGAATTTTTCTTATACATAAGAATGTTAGCGTTCGTATACACATTGATTATAAGAATTCACCATTTATGTAAAGGAGAAGGCAAAGCCATGCCACGGAAAAATAGAATTTGTATGCCAGAATTAACCTATCATACAATGTCTCGATGCATAGAGGGGAAACATCTCATGAGCTCTGATGAAATGAAAGATTTAATGCTACAAGTATTAAGGAAGGCTCTTGAAAAATATAAATTTGAGCTTATTTTTTATACGTTAATGGATAACCATTTTCATTTTCTTATCAGGACAATCAATGAAGGGGAGACTATTTCAAGGATTATGCAATATATCAAGGCGCAATTTGCCAGGCGATATAATCGTATAATGAACAGAATTGGTCCGTTCTGGAATGAACGATTTAGAGATAATATAATTGAGTTAGCAAATGATCCTGTCGCAACTTTTTTCGCGGTTTTCTTTTATCTGGCCTATAATCCGGTTAAAAGTAAAATAGTTGTTGATCCTCGAAATTATCCTTATAGTAGTATCCTGTGTTACTTGAGTGATAATTACATTTCTCCAGTTAAAATTACCTTGCATGAATGTTTTCTTCAATTGGGAAAAATCTTTGCTGAACGGAAAAGGGTTTTGCTGGATTTGGAGAATATGTACAGGAAGCGAATTTTTCCAGAGAGTCTATTTTTATGAAATACTCACAGCTGTTTATATACTGAGATCAATATATACATAAACTGCTTGTATTTCGCGGATATGCCGTTTCATTTCTTCTTATCCTCATCCTAAATACTTTGCTGCTATGGTATCTAATGTTTATTACTTGTTTTGAATAATCAGTTCTGTGCATTTTAAATAAAAATTGATATTCAATAATGGATGGCTTTTTTATTATTGTAATGTTTACTCTGACTCCATACATGTAAAAACATGGACGATAATATTATTAACATCTGCAGGCCGGGTTATGGCGCATCATGTGCACTGTGTTGTGGCAGCCATAATTATAAGGCCAGTTTAAAAGAAATTAAAGCACTTTTTGGTCGTCGTTCTGGTGTCATAAATGAGTATAATGAGAAATACTTTATTAGAAAGATGGTGGCATCCCGAAGTAATATGACCGGTTCCTATTATGTTCAAGATGATGCTGGGTTTACTCTGACACTGCCGGCGCTGTTCGATGATTGTCCTCAATGCCCTTTTGTGGGTTTTGTTGACGAAGGACGTTCTGTTGGATGCCTCCTCAATCGGGAAGGCCCACACCACGTTTTTCGACATGAATGTTTTCTGAGTTATCGGGGGAAGGTGTTTTCATGCGGGGCGCGGGAAATTCTTAATGATGATGAAATCCTTTATGCTGCAATTTTTTCAAGAGATTGGTATTATTACAGTATTTTAATACATGAACCGGATCTGCTTCGTCATCTTATGCGAACCCATGATAATCCTGAGATTGCTATACAATACGATGAGTCATTCAAGCGAGAAGTTGAAAAGATTGTTGTGAACTGCCGACATTTGCATGCGATCCATAATTATTTCTACTAGGAGACGGTGAATTATTATATTATTCGATTAATTTTACTCTGACCCCAAACCAAAAAATATTGATATATTTATTAAATATAACGATTCATTTATACACATCATGCGTCCTTTTACTCTGACACCAGCTTTCTTCTTGACTTCCACCCCGGCTGGATCTTAACTTTTTCCAGATAACCACAGGCGGCACCCCGTATGACAAAACCAACATTAAAATTGCAAACGACCACACTCTGGGACTACCCTTCCCAGCAGTACAGCAGGGCCATGGAGGCGCACAAGGACTACCAGGGCGCCACTCCGGCCTATATACTCTGGAACCTGCTGCAACGGTATACAAAGCCGAAGGCCCTTGTGGTGGACCCCATGTGCGGAAGCGGCACCACGCTGGAAGTTGCCCGCGAGCTGGGACGACGCGCGCTCGGCTATGACCTCGCGCCGGTCCGAAAGGACATCTTCCGGGCAGATGCGAGAAAACTGCCCCTCGAGGACGGGAAGGCTGACTTTGTGTTCGTCGATCCGCCCTATTCGGACCATATCAGGTACTCCGGCCTGCCGGAATGCATCGGCGAGCTATCCGCCCGCGGTGAAGAGTATTTTACCGCCATGAAGCAGGCGATACGGGAAACGTACCGGATCCTCAGACCCGAGCGTTACATGGCGCTGTATGTATCGGATTCGTTCGAGAAGGGCAGGGCCTTCGTCCCGATAGGATTCAGGCTTTTTTCGATCATGCAGGAATATTACGAACCGGTCGATATCATCGCGGTCAAGCGTTATAATGCGAAATTGCAAAAGGGGAACTGGCACGCCGCGGCCATCGAGCAGAATTTTTTTCTGCGCGGGTTCAACTATCTTTTCATCATGTACAAAGGGAAGGATAAGAAAAAAGGCGGACCGTCTGACGCTGAAGGGCGGGATGCGGCGTCGGCGCGCGCCGGGAGGTGAAGGCGGCGCGATGGCCTGTTGTCCTCACGCTATTTTTCCTTAATAATGACCCCGCGAGACGTGAATGATATGCCCTGCTGCCCGCCGGTGCCTATCATCACTGATTCGATGATCGGCTCGCTTACCGGTACCGACGAGCGCCACCTGATAATAAAATTTGCTCCGATCCCGCCCGCCACGTCGGATTCTTTTACCACGTAGTGTACTGATTCAAGGGGGCCGAGCGTGCGTTTTGCGGCCAGGTAGCGTTTTATGATCTTCCCTGAAGTGTCGTAATAGTCCACGCGGTCTATGATGATAGGCCGCTTCATGTCGGTGTTCCTGATGCTTACCGTTACCGCGAGGTTGAATTCGCGCTGCTTGTCACCGTGATAGATGGAAGAATATACCGGAACGTATAGCGTCTGTACTATCTCCACCCTGTTTTTCGATGAAGCGCTCTGGTGGGTACTCGCCAGCAGAGCGATGACCGTAACCATGATTAATCCCATTTTACTCCGTGTCATGCCGGACCTCCGGGTTGTTCGCATGTATTTGCGTGATGCTGGGCGCCAGGATCTATCATCTCCTCGAATTGCTGCCTGTTTTCGCATTGTCCGATGATCCCCACAACGTCAAGGGGCTGAAAGATAAAATTGAAATCGGGGTTGGGATACAGCTTGTTTTTCCTGTAGATGCCCACGACGGTCGCGCCTGTTGCGGTCCGGATTTTCATCTCGCTGATCGATTTCCCCGCCGCGGGGCTGTCCGGCTTGATGCTGAACCATTCCATCTCGAGCAGGTAGGGCGCCCGTTTCAGGTCATCGAGCAGCTGGCGGGAATCGTCCGGCCGGGGCGAATAATTCAGGCGGCGTATGTCGTCGGTATACTTCTGGATCGATGGCGCGGGAATGTCAAGGTGCAGCATGGCCTGCCGCATCATTTCGAGGCTGGCCTCGAATTCCGGCTGGACGACCTCGTGCACGTTCATGGCGTGCAGCTCCCTGACTTCATCGAGATTATTTCCCCTTGCCACGACGCGTATCGTGGGATTCATCCTGGCGGTGATGCCGATGATCTCCCGGGACACCATGATTGAAGGGATGGTAATCAGCAGCAGACGTGCTGTAGCAAGGTGCGCCGCGGTCAGGACCGGTTCCTGAACCGCGTCACCGTATATGATCGGGAACCCGTCCCGTTTGGATTTTTCAAATTGATAGAAGTCCTGTTCGATGATGACAAACGGGTGCCCCAGGGTATGCAGGATGGAGGCGGTGATATGCCCGACACGCCCGCCGCCGGCGATGATCACATGCCCGCGGAGCGCTTCCGCGGGGAAGTTGATCGTCTGGATCTTCTCATTCCGGAAAAACCTGTTTTTAAGCGAGTAGAGCGGAGTGGTGAGCATGGTCAGGAACGGCGACAGGAGCATGGTCGCGACCGAGGCGGTGAGGATAATGGAATAGGTTTCCTTTGTCATGATGCCCTGGCTGACGCCGATGCGCGCGAGGACAAACGAAAACTCTCCTACCTGGGACAGGCCGAGACCGACGGCCAGGGGGATGACATTGATATAGCCGAATGCCCTGGTGACTGCCGCGAATATCGTGAATTTTCCGATGATGATAAGGGCCGCGAGTCCCAGCACCGTGGCCAGGTTGTTGATAAGAAACGAGGGATCGATCAGCATGCCGATGGAGGTGAAAAACAGCAGACCGAAAATATCACGCAATGGTATTATATCGCTCAGCGCCTTGTGGCTGTAATCGGATTCGCTCAGGACCATGCCGGTGACAAACGCGCCCAGCGCGAAGGAGAGGCCGGCGACGTAGGTGGCATACCCCACGCCGAGCCCGAGGGCCGCCACCGACAGTAAAAACAGCTCGCTCGAGTTGAGCTTCGACACCTGCTTTAATATGAAAGGGATCAGGCGCGTCCCTATGATGATTATCAGCGCGAGGACGATGGCCCCCTTGAGGAGGGTGAGGCCTATCGCGGCCATGCTTTCAGTCATCGCGTTCATCCGGGGGATCATGATCATCATGGGGACCGCGGCGAGGTCCTGGACGATGAGCATGCCGATCATCACCTTGCTTGACAGGGTCCCCATCAGCCCCCTGCTCATGAGTGTCTTTATCACGATCATGGTGCTTGACAGGGAGAGTATCCCGCCGAGGAGCAGGGACGGCGCCCAGTCCAGGCCGGAGAGAGCCCCGATGCCGTAGCCGAACAGGATCGACAGGGTGAGCTGAATGACGGTGCCGATCAGCGCGACGGACCTGACCTCCTTAATCTCCTTGAATGACAGGTCCAGGCCGATGGAAAAGAGCAGCAGGGCCACGCCGATTTCTGCCAGCAGCTCGATCTGGTGGGTATTGGTCACGGTCACGCCGCCGGTGAAGGGCCCGATGAAGATGCCGGCGATAATGTAGCCGACCATCGGGGGGAGCTTCAGTTTGTGCGCGATCAGGGCGGCGATCAGGCCGGCGATAAGGATTATGATGATGTCTTCAGCGATTCCCATTACAGGGCGCTCCCATGCCGGAATTGAACGGGCCTGACTCTCGCTGGAAGGCCATGGCGCCGGCCGCTCCGGGGATGAAATCAGTGACGTTCGTCATGAAGTATGATTGCCCGGTCAGCGGGGACTGTCAAATCAATTTTCCGGGGCCGGCATTCCGCCGTCAACATTCATGGTACTGTGCCAGCGCGGCCTCCAGTTCCTCCCTGACCTGCCGTGCGAGCGGTTCCGGCTCTATCACCCTGGCGTCCGCACCCCATGAGAGGACCCATCGTTTCACCTCGAAGAGCGAGTTCGTCGTAAAGGAGAGCGTGACCGAGCCGTCGGTGTTCCGTGTCAGGGTCTGGCCGGTATGCCAGGTGCGTTCCTCGACGTACGGCGCCTGGCTTCGGGAGAACTTGATTCTTACCGCGTAATCCATCTCCTCCGTCATGATGCCGAAATGGGACCCCAGGTACTCCCGGAAATCGAAGTCCGCGGGAACGATAAAGGCCTCGTCGGTCAGGCGGGCGCTCCTGATGCGCGACATCGCAAAGCGCACCACGGCGTCCCTGACGCTGCAATGCCCCACGAGGTACCACTCGCCGCGGTAGTTGACCATGTGGTAGGGGCTCACCGAGCGGCGCGTGGCCGTTTCTTCGCCCGCCTTCTGGTGGGCTATCTCCACCCGCCTGGCGGTGCGGAGGCCTTCCGCCAGGGTCTCCCATATCCCCGGGTCGATCGCGGTGAAGCTTTCTTGCAGGAAGGTGAAGCGGTTGTCAATCCATCCCGGCCGCACGGTAACGCTGTCAGGCAGGTAGGACCGGATCTTTTCAAACACCGAGGAGAGCTTGTCGTAGAGCGGAGTGTTGGCGTACTGCTCGAGCGCCTTCTCCGCGATACAGATCGCGAACAGGTCGCTCTCCCTTATTTCTATTCCCGGGAGCGCGTAATTTTTCTCCGTGTAGTGATAGCCCCGCTTCACCGCGTCGTACGCGATGGGGGCGTCCAGCATGTCGCGCATGTATTCGATGTCGCGGTGTATTGTACGCGGGCTCACCTCGTACTCGCCGGCAAGGGCCGTGGTGTTGGGGTAGCCGCCGGCCCTCAGTTTTTTATCGATGAAGAGCAGCCTGCTGAACTGGGGCTTGAATTTTGCCATGTCGGTACCTCGCATGGGCGGCAGGGGCTGGTGCTCACCTGCCGTCACTCTGGATATATGCGCGGGCGTGTTGCCTGTCAATCGGGATTTACACAGGGACAGGCGGTGTCGCGTGCTCGTGCAGTATAATAAATGAAAAAACCGTCTGTATGAGTAAAATTCCTATAGGGCGATAGGTAATTGTGCCTATTGACATTCCTTGTTTATTTGATGATATTAATAAAACATAAAGCAGGTGTTCAAATCGGGGCGATGCGCCGTCCCTGCTTTAAAGAAGACTGCGTGCAGCGTCTTTTACGGGCTTTGCTCCTGGATGTGATAAATGATTTTTCCGGCAGATGACCCCATAGCAGCCAGTCCCGCGACGAGGTATGACCATTGTGCATGGCGATCGAGATGATCTGCTGCGGCATCGGCAGGATGAACACCGCTGGCTGGAAGGACGCTGAAGGCAGGCGATCAGGCCGTGACTGTCGCCTTGATCTATTTCCCGTAGAGGTGATATGAATGGATGATGGGGAAAAACTGGTCCGGTATTTACGCTCTTTTTTCAGAAATTATTATTTATTCACGGAAGGTATTGCGTTTTTTGCGCTGACTCCGGCCGCGATTATCGTTGTTCTCCTGGTCATAAATCTCCAGCAGGACGATCTTCCCCTTTTTTTCATTATAGCGGCAGTTGTCATGGCGCTGTCGTTTGTCACTTCCCTGGTCTCGTCCAGGAAAAAGGCCAGGCCGATCCTGAACTATTTCAAAAAACTGGCTAATAATGAAAAGATAAGCGATGAAGAATATGCCGCGGCATATGACCAGTATAAAAAGCTGCCGAAGCTGCATGCGATTGATACGATCGTGCGATGGCTTGTAACGGTGGGCCTTGTCATTGTGGTGCTTAACGTTATATACCACCCGTCCTTTACGGATAGATTCAACATGTTTGTCCTTTTGTTTGTCAATACAATCGCCTCGGGTATTATTTTTTATCTTGTCCCCGAGTATCTGCTGAATCGTATCGCGAAATACGGTGTTTTTTCGAGGATAACAAGCGGGACCTTTGACGCGAAAAGCAGGATGGGAAGATACCTGTCTGTTTCGGTTATCAGCATCATGGTGTTTCTCGGAATTATCATGGTCGCGGTCGTGTATAACCTGTCGTACTATCAATTGAAAGAGTCGTACCTGCATAAAATGGATCTCATCACCAGGATCGCAATTAAGGAGATGGATGATTTTCTCGGCGAATCATTGAAGGAGATCAAGCGGAAGGACGTTGATTTGCGTTCGCTGATACAATCGGACCTCTTCCATGCGCGGGTGCTGAAGAATATCGAGGTCGGCGGGACCGGCACCATTACCGTCGCTGACGGGACGCTCTCTGTCCTCAGCCAGAATGGCGTGAAGCTTCACCTTGACGCGTCATTCTTTGAAAGATACGGGAAGGACATCCTCGAAAGCGGGAGCGAGTACCACGTTCGATTTGATGACGGGAAAAACTGGAGGTATCTGGCGGTCCATAAATCGGTGAAAAACAAGCTGTATGTTTTTTCAAGCATCTATGAGTCTGAAATTGAAGAGCAGATTTTCACCACCACGATTTTCATGGTCGTCTTTCTTTTCGCCGGGATTGCCATGATGGGGGCCGTGACCTACTTCATTATCGCGCAGAGGATCGCCCCCCTGTCAGAGGTAAAGAAAGCGGTCGCGAAACTGGCCGGCGGGGAGATCTCCCGGAACCTGGTGTTATCGACCTATGACGAAATCGGTGAGATCGTTTACAATATAGACAAGCTGCTCATCATCCTGCGCGACATCATACGGAGCATCAAGCTCACCTCCATGGACCTTGCGAGCTCCTCGGAAGAGATGTCGAATTCAACATCAGTATTTTCCAGCAACGCGCAGAACCAGGCGTCGAATTCAGAGGAGATCACGGCGACCGTGGAAGAGGTTGCCGCCGGCATTGAAAGCATATTAAACGCCGCGCAATACCAGCACATGAACCTGAATGAATTGATTCATAAAATGGAACGGCTTTCGGGTATAATCGATGATATGAATATAACGGCGAAAGAGACGCTGGATCAAACATCGAAGATTACCCGGCGCGCGGAGGGGGGAGAGAAGGCGCTCCTGAACATGCGGGCCACCATGAATAATATTATCGCCAGCTCGAATCTCATGACCAATGTGGTGGGCATCATCAACGGCATATCGGACCAGATAAACCTCCTCTCCCTGAATGCGGCCATAGAAGCGGCGCGTGCGGGTAACGCCGGGAAGGGGTTCGCCGTTGTCGCCGATGAAATATCGAAGCTGGCGGATATGACCTCGAAAAGCATCGGGGATATAGATAGATTGATTAAAAACAACAAGTCTGACGTGGAAGTGGGTATGGCCAATGTCACCACCACGATCAATCTCATAAGCGAAATCATCAGCGGCGTTAATTCAATTGATAAAATGATGCATACTATCGCTGAATTCATGAGCAACCAGAATGAAACCAACACGGAAGTGAATTCCGCCGCACATGAGATAAGGGAACGCTCCGAGGAGATCAAGACCGCCTCAGCGGAGCAAAAGAACGCGAATGAGGAGATCGTCAAGGCGATAACGACGATAAATGTGCTGTCACAGTCGAATGCTTCAGAGACCGAAGAGCTGTCGGCAAGCGCGAACAACCTTTCAAGCCTTGCGGAAAAACTGAAAGAGGCGATTGATTACTTTAATATCGACATGAATTGATATGCGCGCAAGAAAACACGGCCCCCTGACGCTCTCAACGGTGATGGCGTGATGGAAGAGGCCGGGAAAATGAATCGTAATGTCTCAGTAAAAATAATATAACAGAGGATGTAACGTATCATGTCAGTCAGTTCAAAAGTTACCGGATTCGGGGTCTATATCCCCAAGCGAAAAATTTCTAATGACGATGTCCTGCAGATGCTGAAACGGAAGAGCGAGCCGTATCTGAACAGCAGCGACCTTGATGAAATCCTGGAGAGCGCCAATGAGAAGCTGGCCAAGGCGGGGAATGTCACCAGGTACTGGTGCGAACAGGATGAGTATTGCCCCGATATCGCGTACAGGGCGGCACTGGCGGCGCTTGATGATGCGGGGATCCGGGCCGGGGATATCGACCTGATTATTTTTACCGGCATGTCGAAGGCCTTCGTCGAACCCGCCACGGCGCATGTGATTCGCCATAAATTGCAGGCGCTGAACGCGAACGTGATCGATACCCAGGACGCCTGCACCAGCTTCATTAAATCGATAGAGATCGCGCATGCCCTGATCGGCTCGGGGCGCTACCGGCGCGTGTTGATCGTTGCGGGAGAACGGACCTTCGACTGGGCCGACATGGTCTGCAAAACAAAGGACGAGCTTGCGTGGAAGTTCGGTTCGCTGACCATCGGCGACGGGGCGGGGGCGATAGTGCTTGAGGCGACCGATGAGGCGATGTACCTGGAGGACGCGAGCCATATGAAATTTACGTACCAGCTGTCAGATGGCCGGTATCACCTCTGCACCATCGGGCTCAATTATTCGCTGGGTGAGCGCTATAAGCTTTTCACGCATACCCCGGGTCTTTTTAAAGAGGTGTACGGCCTGACAAAGGAGTGCGTGAAAAATCATTTCAAGCAGGCGAATTCCCATGCTACTGCCTACGATAACCTTTTCTTCCATGACGTGGGAAAGCTGGCCCATACCCTGATGCTGTCAATACTGGAGGATTCATCCATAACCGTCAAGTATCCCGAAGCAAATTTTTATCCGGAATACGGAAATGTAGCATCGGTCAGCCTGCCGCTTTCCATGTGCCGGGCGAGGGAAAAGGGATATTTCAAGAAAGGGAACCTGGCCATATGCGTTATTCCCGCATCGGGAACCCAGTGCGGCATGTTTTCGCTCAGGTATTGATACAACAGCAGCCCGGGCAGAAAAAAAGATACTCCTCGGCTTTCGTCTGATAGCTCCCCTGTGACCAGCAGTGGAATCACCGATGTATTGCTTCCAAAAAGTATTAGATCACTATAGGTGAATTCTCCTATTATCACGCCTGCTTTTATAGTGTATAATGTAGATATATTCATTAATTCAGGAGGACCTGTATGTCTACGTATATTGATTTCATTGAATCCATGTCACAAAACAAGGCGCTGGCGCACGAGTTCAAGCAGGGCCTGCAGCAATTTTCAGAGGCGGAACTGTCAAGCTGGTTCCACGGTAAAGGATATTCAGTGAGCAGCACGGAGTGCGGCAGTATCATGAAAAATACTAAATCGGGCTTTTCCGCGAGTACGCTGATGGCCGGATATTAATATTCATGATAACCTGTATATGGTTATATAATAATCCACGTGTGATTATTATATAACCATATTTTTTAATTTCAGTAACACCGCTTCATATTTTGCTTCATTCCCCCGCATGGGCATGGTTGAGGATTGTTTATGGGAGATGTAATAATTTTGTTATGCGGCATCTCCGATATGTCGAGATACAATAATGATGAGTAAAACCATTCCCGTTAGCCAATTATATGATTTTACCTTATAGCGTCATTATTTTCATATCGTGTATTTTCTGCTTCAACACTGCTTTCGCGACTGATTGCAGCTTTAAAATCCAATCCGAGCATGACGCGTATGAATTGCCCAGGCTATGGTGTTTCAGCACCAGCGATAATCTTGAGAATAGAAATATACGAAATATTGAAAAAGCCGGAAAATTGTTCTCCCCCAACGATAACTGGCCGGATCATCCGGATCATAAGGAGTATCGGGGCAACGCATGGTATGGCCTGACGATCTATATGCCGCGGGCTACGAACGACTTCGCAATACTTTTGCCGCGGCAGAGCAGGGGCACGCAGGTCTATTTTAATGGAGAATTGATATACCAGACCAGGCCGTTTGATAAAAACGGCGCCACCCCGGAGATCCTGGGGAAGCCGGCGCTTGTCCCGGTCCCGAAAGCATCGATCATGGAAGGGAAGAACAGCCTGGTGCTCAGAACAGGGTGGCTGAATAATTTCGGCGAGTATTGCTACCCGATTTTATTCGGTCATTTCGAGTCGATACAGCTTAAATGGAACCTGTTTATCATCAGGAACAGCGTCCTCGCGTCAATAGACATATTCCTGTTTATATATTTCCTTATTATCTTCCTGAACAGGAAGAATGAAAAATATTATTTCTATTTTTCCCTTCTTGCCCTTTCCCTTGGATTATGGATTGTCGGGTATGACGGTATAATCTTTTTCCTGCACGACAACCAGACGTCGTATGTCATCTCGACCTATGTCGGTTCGATAGTGGCGTCGCTGTCATATATCAATTTTATCGCGCATTTTTTCAATATATCCCAAAAGGAACGGAGCGTCTCATATGCTTTGACCGTCATGCACCTCGCGCTGATACCGGCCATCGTCCTGGAGATGGCGGTGCGGGGAAACATCTATTATTATCAAAAATATCTCTACAACCTTTTTATGGCGATCGTCGTTATTGTCGTGTTGTTCTGCATGTACCTGTGCATCCGGGCCGTGAAAGAAAAGCAGCCTTATTCCACAAGGATACTCCTCGGCGTGTCGGTATACACGACCTCGTTTCTGCTGAGCATACCGATCTTTTTGAGCCTGTTTACGACGGTGCCGTTTTTAATCCTGGGATTCTGCATAATGACCTTCATCTTCGCAAGCGTGCTCGCCTCGCGGTTCGCGCAGGTGCACAACGACCTGGAAAACCTGAACAGCAGCCTCGTGGAAATCAATCATGAAAAAGACCGCGCCATAGACAAGCTGAATATTTACAAGTACATAGTATCGGAGTCGCGGGACCACATGGCGTTTATCGACGCGGGAGGAAGGTTCGTAGAGGCCAATAACGCCCTCCTGCTGTCATACGACAAAAAACGGGAACGTGTTATCGGCCGGACGGTGAAAGAAATTATCGGCGATGAGGAATACGAAGCGTCATTAAAGGAGCATCTTGATGCGTGTCTTTCCGGCGAATGGGTGGTGTTCGAAAAGTGGCAGGAATTCCCGCTCATTGGCCGAAGATATATGATTACATCGCTCTATCCCTATGGAGCAGGTTCGGGCAGGAGCGTCGGCATGGTGTACTATTCGATCGATATTACCGAGCGGATCATGTTCGAGCAGGAACTGGTCAAGATAGCCGAAAATGAAAGAAACCAGATCGGCATAGAGCTGCATGACAACCTGGCGCAAAAGCTGTTCGGTATAGCGCTGAAGAGCAGCGTCCTGGCGGGCGATCTCAATGGCGGGCAGAAAGAAGCCGCCCTTGAGATAGAGGGACTGATCAATGAGGCGATCGCGTACATACGAAATATCGCGAAGAGCCTTACGCGGATAGATTTTATAGACGGCGGATTCGCGTCGCTTTTAAATGAATTGAAGAGCCTTATGGAGCGAAGATATAACGTTACGCTCGGCATTGATGTGGACTGCGATATTGACATGGTTAACAGGAAGTATTCATCGCAGATTTTCTATATTATGCAGGAGGCCGTGATTAATTCCGTAAAGCACTCGGGCGCCAACATCGTGCGTATCAGGGTGCACCGTTCGGGAAATGATATCCACCTGCTGATCAAGGATGACGGGGTGGGGATCCCGGACGGGGCGGACCGCGGCAGGGGCATAGGGCTGAAGATCATGAAATACCGCGCGCGGATGATCGGGTCATCGATCAGCGTGCAGAGAGGGTCCGAGGGCGGGACTGAGGTGTTGTGCGTTATACCTGCATGAGCCGCTGGGCGTTACTATACTGAAAAGACGGGGGCACGGGATGTCTGGCTTGCAGAAAATGATTAAGATATTCATCGTCGACGATCACAGGATTGTGCTCGACGGCCTGGAGTCCCTGCTGAACCGCGAAGAGGACATGTCCGTCTGCGGTGTGGCGGAGGATGCCAGTGAAGCCATATCGAGCTTTGAGAAATTGGAGCCGGATGTCGCCATTGTCGACATCGGATTGCGGAAAAGCATAAACGGAATAGAGCTCACAAGGGCGATACACGCCAGGTATCCCGGTATCAAGTGCCTGGTGCTGTCCCAGAGCGACGAGGAAATCTATTCCGAACGGGCAATCAGGGCCGGTGCGGTGGGCTATGTAATGAAGTCAGAAGCGACCAAAACGCTCGTGTCCGCAATCCGGCAAATCATGACGGGCGGCATTTACCTGAGCGAAAACATGAAGTCAAAGATATTGATGAATGTATTGCATAACCGGCCCGGCAAGACGGGGCCGCTCGATATTCTGAGCGACAGGGAGCTTGAGATATTCATGCTCATGGGCGAAGGCTATAAAGGCTCCGATATAGCGAAAAAATTGCAGGTAAGCGTTAAAACCATCGATACCCACCGGTTCCACATCAAGGAAAAGTTTAATTTAAGAAGCGTGTCCGACGTCGTGAAATACGCGATCGAGTGGTCGAAATCCAACTGAGCGTCAAGAGGGCATGCCGGCGCCTGCTGAGATTAAAGAGGTCACCTTTCAGGGGGCAGGGCGCGGCATGCCGTGCGCGGGGGAGCTGCTGTATCAGTCGTAGAGCCGGTTCAGGACCTCCCCGTAATTTTTTTCCACTTCGCCCCGGACGACCTTGAGGGTCTGGGTCAGCATGCCGTTCTCAAGGGTGAAGTCCTGGTCGGTTATAATGTACTTTCTCGGGATCTCGTAGCCGGCAAATGATTTTTTGAGGTGGTCATTGATTTCCCTGGTCAGAAAATCCTTGAATTCCTGGTCCTTGATGAGTTCGGCAGCCGGCATGTCCGCCCATTTGGCGGTCCGGCTGTCCTTCCTGATCGTTTCGAAATCGGGGATGATGATCCCTACGTTGTATTCCTTGCCGCTGCCGTACACGAAGGCGTTGGCCACGTGCGGCACCAGCTTCATGTCAATTTCGATGGATTCCGGGTGGACGTACTTGCCGTTCGAAAGCTTGTACTCGTCCTTGAAGCGTCCGGTCACATAGAGGAACCCTTCCTCGTCGAAGTGGCCCAGGTCGCCGGTCCTGATCCCCGGAAATCCGTTCCACGTGTCGGGAAGCATGATGGCGGCGGTCATTTCCGGCTTGTTGAGATAGCCCATCATGACCTGCGGCCCGTAGACGAGTATTTCTCCGTCGGGCGAATCGGCGTTGACGCGGGACCTGTCAATTGTTATGTGCCAGTCCATGAGGGGCTTGCCCACGCTGCCGATCCTGTTCCCCCACGCGGGTGCGTTCATGGTAATGGCCGGCGACGTCTCGGACAGGCCGTAACAGTCGTATATCTTTACGCCGATGTCATCGAAGAAGAGCGCGATGTCGAGGTTCATGACCGCGCTGGCGGTAAGCGATCCGATGATCCGGCCGCCGAAACGGGCGCGGACCTTGTCAAACACCAGTTTGTCGAGGATTGCGAGCTTCAGGCTCTTCTTCTTCCCGCGGCACTTCTTTGCCTCCGCGCAGGCGGCGTCGAAGAGCTTCTTCTTGATGCCTCCCGCCTCCTCCATGGCCATCTGTATCCCGTTGTAGATCTTGTTCCATACCCGGGGCACGGCGATCAGGTGCGTTGGACGCACCGTTTGTATGTCTTGTGAAAGCGTTTCCAGGGATTCCATGATGCCGATCGAGCCGCCGAACTGGAGGAAGTTGTGCAGCTCGCCGCTGATGGCATACGAGTGGGCCCAGGGGAGTATGGAGAGTCCCACGGAGGTCTCATTCAGATCGGGATATACTTTGTACCCTGCCTGCGAGCAGTGGGTCAGGTTTCCGTGGGTGAGCACCACGCCCTTGGGGTCGCCGGTCGTGCCGGAGGTGTAGATGATCACCGCTACCTCGCTCCAGTGCGGCTTGTACGAGGGGACCGGGTTGGCGGCGCCCATCTTCTCAAGCGCCGGCATGGACCTCTCCCCCTCGCCGTAGACGAGGAATATCTCTTTAAGCTTCGGGCAGTCCGCGGCGAAGCCTTTTACCTTGTCAAGGATCTCCTGGTTTCTTACGAACAGGAACTTGACCTCGCTGTCCTTGATCATGTAGCTCCATTTCTTGAGGAGCTCTTTCTCATACATGGGGATGAAGCGGCCGCCGAGGCCGTGCGTCGCGTTTTCCAGGACGAACCATTCTATTGAATTGCTCAGTATGACGCCCACGGTTTCGC
Source organism: uncultured Spirochaetota bacterium (assembly GCA_963827275.1). Lineage (GTDB taxonomy): Bacteria > Spirochaetota > UBA4802 > UBA4802 > UBA5550 > RBG-16-49-21. Next base: position 586,401 of record CAWHAA010000005.1, on the reverse strand, counting down.
CCTTCTGAAGGCCGAGTTTCTTCAGAGCGCCGCGCATCTGATTGATACGCTCCGCGAGTTGACGGTAGGTGAGGAATACGAACTGCTTGGTTTTCGGGTCTTTCTGGCCGAGCGAGGGCCGGTCACCCCATTTCGCGACAGTGCCTTCAAAAAGGTCCACCAGGTTTCTGGGGGGGTAAAAATACTTATCAAGCTGGTCTATCTGTTCTTTCGTGAATTGTATCATAGCTGTCTCCCTGATCGTTTTTTATTTTTGTTCATCATTGTCATGGCCCCTATGCATACTTACTCTCATTATAATATAATTCATTATCACAGAAAGCGGCTATCCCTGCTTATCATTAAATCTGAGTAACCGGAAACATTATAATATATGCAACCCTATCATTGAATTTGATAGTTCATTTTTTAATTTATGTTAATTTTTTGTCATAGCAAGGTATAAAATATGACAATTTATGCATTTTGGTATATTTATTTTTGAAAATCTCAGGGGGATGATGGTAGAATCGGGGTCAGAGCAAATCAGTGCATGAGTGAGGGGGTCAGAGTAATATATTGACAGGGTATCGTCAAATGACCTAATGAATCAGGAGATCTGCATGATGGAAAGGGGACCTGAAGAAACTGCTTTCGATCGGCAATTCGCTGCGCGGTACCGGCTGCCGAGACCGATATCACGCTCCTATGAATCCGCGCTCTACGCCCGCAATGACGAGGAGATCAGAAACAAGATTGAATGGTGCGCCGGCACGGCGGTGCGGTTTGTGGCCGCCCTCAGGCAGGCCCTCTGGCTTTCGGCCGACCCGACGGCACTCCCGGGCCCTCCCGGGGTCCGCGATCTCAGGCTTGAATTGGCGCCCGGCGCATTCGGCCCTTTGGCCGGCATGCCGAGCCCGGTCCGCCTCCTGCAGCATGCGGGCGTGTATCCCGGCGCCGTGGACCGCGGCGACAGGGACTCGCTCCTCGCTTCATTCGAGCCGGTGGCGTTCCTCACCCGGTTCCGGATCGCCTGTGTTGAACGCGAGGGCGTGCGGGTGCTGCTTGGCCCGCGCATGGAATATTTCATCTGGTCGGACGACGCCGTGGGAGGGTCGGCTGAGGGCACGCCGCTCCTCGTGGACATCATGACCGGCGATTATCTTTCCCTCCGGCCCCTGATGGTGTGGCGGAGGAGGCCGGACCAGCCGATGGGGGGCCTGCTGGTGCTTCGTTCTGTCCGCAACGCCCTCGGCCGATACGTGGAAGACGGCGTGCCTGGATCGCCGGCGGAGGAGATGCCCCTTGAAGGCCGGCCGCGCGCGGGGACGTTCGCGCAGGAAGACAGGGTGCTCGGCGGCATCAGGGACCCCGGCGTGCGCTATGCAGACGGCTTCACTGCCGGAGATTACGCGGTCGGTGGCGTGATATGGAAGGGGAGCATGTCCGACATCTATCTCGCATGGAACCGCCGGAAGAGCGTCCCCGTCGTGCTGAAGACCTATGAGTCCCGCGGCGGCGGCTTTGATGAAAACTACTGGCATTTTATCAATGAAGAGAGATACGCGCGCGATATCGGGCACCCCGGCGTGGTCCGGCCCGTGCGAATCACGCAGGAGGGGCTCGGCCTTGTCTACGAGGAGGAGTTCGCCGGCGGGGGTTCGCTCGGCGATGTCATGGAGGACCGCGGCGTATTGCCGCCGGGCCAGGCACGGGCGGTGGCGGTCAGCCTGCTCCGGATCCTTGATGATATCCACGGGAAGGGGATCGCGCATAACGATATCAAGCCGGACAATATTCTTTTTGACGCAGGAGGAAATCCACGGATCATCGATTTCGGGATTTCACGGGATTTTGTCCGGGACCGGGATGAGGCGCGCGGCGGCGTGCGGGTCGGCTCGGCCGGCTACATCGCGCCGGAGCTGCTGCGGGGCGGCCCCGCGTCGGCGCGGAGCGATATCTATTCACTCGGCGTGGTGTTCGCGCAGATGCTCTGCGGCCGGCCGGCGCAATCCTATGAGGAGATCGCCGATGGCAACATCGTCCCGCGCGAGTTTCTCGGCTTCTTCAGGCGATGCCTCGCCGGAGACCCTGCCGAGCGGTTTGATTCTGCGCGTACGGCCGCGGAGGCCCTGGAGGGCATCACGGCGGTCGAGGGGCGGGCGATAACCCTGGACATCGAGGGGACACTCGTGACCGATTACGGCGGCAGGCACCCCCGTCCCGGCCTGTACGGGTTTATCGAATTCTGCCTCCTGCACTTCAGCAGGATTTTCATATACACGTCGCTATCCAGGCAGGAGGCCGCGGAGGTGTTTGAGTCCCTGAAGGAATGGAAGGCGGTGCCTGACGCCTTCATGGAACGGTACGAGTATGTCGACTGGCCCCGCGGGGCGGCGGGCACGGTAAAAGACCTCCGCCGCTGCGGGGTGGCCATCGAGTACAATGCCATCGTTGATGACATGGGAGTGATGATCCCTGATGACCAGCGGCACCGGTGGGTCCCGGTCCCGGATTACAGCGTTGCCGGCGCGCCGGACAGCGGCTTCTTCATCGCGCTGGCGGACATCCGGCGTAAATTCTCGCTGCCATGAGGCGCGTGTTTTTTCAATAAAGACCCTTGACAAAAAACGATGGCGGCGGACATGGTAAGAAGGGATGAAACGGCGCTTCCTTGTGCATCGTTTCAGTGCGGTGGGTGCGGCTGAAATGCGGGAGAATGGGCATGGTAATAATAATTCTTCTGTTATTGTTATCCGTTACTTTCACGGTGCATATCTACTACCTCATTGCCTATGTCAGGACGCACAGGGAGCGCTTCCTGAGAAGGTTCCTCGATACCACGGTCATCAATGTCATCATCGCCGGGACATGCATCGTTATCAGTATCTTCAGACCGGCGAAAATCGACGAGATCGACAGCTCGGTGCTCATCTGGCTCATGTCCGGGACCCTGATGACGGCCATCATCCTTCTCCAGATTTCGATCTTCGCGCGGGTGCGACACCGGGCAGGGCTGCCCGAATACTATCATTATAATTATTTCGGGAAAAAGGTTCTCAATCCTTCCGTGGTCAGTCTCTACGATTTGCTTATGTTTTTCCTCTCGCTCCCGTTTTTTCTTATCGCCGGCGCATATTTTGCCGCGCGGGCCATCAAGTATTTTCTGTGAGTGGTTGCCGGTATGCGCGTTCGGCGTCATGATCGCGGCGGGATGAAAAATAGTTCCTGCCGAACCGCGCACGCTGCCCTGGAGAATGCCTGCTCTGCGAGCAGTCTGACCTCCGGGGTCGTTGCTGCAGGAGACACGCGGGGTAATTTTATTTTCATATCATTGCGTGACCCGTAATTTCTGTACAATAACAGAATAATTTATAATTTACACATGTCAAGTTCAACGTGTATACTTTATCTGTCTGATTTTTAAAAACTCGCTTGACGTATGCAATATTAATGGGCTACTGATAAGCAAATCACTATCACAAGGAAGCGTTTACTCCGATGAGGTACTACATCTGTGCTCTCGTATTTCTATTTCTCCCCTTGAGGGTCTTTAGCCTTGAACCGATCGGCATCATAAAAAACTTTGAACGTTATCCGGTTTTTAAAAACGCGGAATATCTCGAAGATAAAAACGGCGATCTGTCTTTTAATGCGGCACGAGGATCCGCCGCGTGGAAGCGAACGGCGACTGAATCAGTCAATTTCGGCTTCACGAAATCCGTATACTGGTTCCGTTTCGCGATTGAGAACGAGGGATACAGAGACCCCTCTCTTTTCATTGAGCTCGATTACCCGATGCTCGATTATGTGGATCTCTTTTCTCCCGACGGGGCCGGTTCATACACGAAAAAAAGATCCGGGGACCTCCTGCCGCATTCAGGCCGCGAGGTAAATGACAGGAATATAATGTTCAGGATTGACCCGCCCGAGGACCGGGGGATATACTACCTGCGCATTCAGACAACGAGCTCGATCAACTTTTCCCTCACGGCCTTGTCGGTCAATACGTACATCGAAAAAATCAAGCAGGATCTCCCCGTCTTCTGGGCTTATTACGGCATCATGTTCGCCCTGCTTGTTTATAACCTGATGATATTGTTGTTAACGCGCAACGTGAATTATTTCTATTATATATTTTTTATTGCCACGTGGATGCTTTTCCAGTTTACCCTGAACGGCCTGGCGTTTCAGCACCTCTGGCCCGGGCTGACCTGGTGGGCAAACAAGTGCCTTCCTTTCTTTATCTCCCTTATCGTCGCGGGGTGCGGGATGATGGTCCGTACCTTTATGCAGACAAAAAGAAAATATCCTGTTTCGGACAAGATCGCGATTGGTGTCATGATTGTCCCCGGCATTGTTTTGAGCATCGTTTCACTGGTTGCGCCCTACCAGATCGGGATAAAGGGCGCGACAGCATTTGCCCTGATCGGATCGACAACCATGATCGTCATGGCGGCGGTCCTCGTGGCGCGCGGCTCCCGCGATGCCAGGCTCTTCCTTTTTAGCTGGCTTTTTATGCTGACGGGCATTATATTCTACACGCTGAAGACGTTCGGCGTGCTGCCCCCGAGCTTCCTGACCAACTGGAGCATACAGATCGGGTCGACGGCGACCGCGATCCTTCTCTCCGGAGCGCTTGCGGAAAACATAAACGTGATGCGCAACAAGGTCGTCACCCTTAACAAGAACCTCGAGAAGAGCGAATCGGTGGCCAAGGAGCGGGCCATAGATCTCGAACAGGTGGTGAACACGGTCAGCGACATGACGGACAAGATGCTCGCGGTGAGCGGCGAGCTGGCAACCATCAGTGATAAATTTTCGCAGATGTCCGGCGAGCAGGAAAAGACCAGCGCCGACATGTCGTCGGAATTCAACCTGCTGAAGGGCGAATACGAGCGCCTCCAGTCATCGATTGTCAACCAGCGCGACGAGGGGAGCAGGACCCGCGAGCTTTCCGGCGGGCTCCAGAAGTCGCAGGAGTCGATCACCAGGGCGAGCCAGGCGGTCGCGGAGAGCATATCGCTCATATCGAAATCCAACAACGAGACCGAGGTCACGCTGAAAAACCTGATCGATAAAATGACCCTCATCAACAGGGGAGGAAAATCGATAGATGAATTCATGAATATTATCGATGATATAACCGACCGGATCAACCTGCTCTCCCTCAACGCCGCGATAGAGGCGGCGCGGGCCGGGGAGCACGGCCGCGGCTTTGCGGTGGTCGCGGATGAAATCGGGAAGCTCGCCCTTGCCACTTCCGACAATTCAAAGCAGATATCGAGCCAGATTACCTCGATTATCAGTGATATCACCGAGGGCACGGATCTGATGAACAACACCAAGAAACAGCTCGAGCAGTCATTCAGCATCATCACTACCATAACCAACCGCACCGAGGAGGTGAAGAACCTCGTGCTCGGCCAGGACAGCGCGGTCAACCGGATCGTCGCGCAGGCGGGGCTCATGGATGATCTTGCAAAGAATATCGAGAGCGCGACGGACAGGCAGAGCCGGACCATCAGCTCGGCGATCGTCACCATTGGCCGGCTTGCAGAGATGGCCAGGGAAGTATCGATCGCGAACAGCAGCATCCTGGAGCTTACGGCGGTCGTGAAGGAAAAGTCCCGCCAGATGAGCGATGTTATCAAGCAGGTGAGATAAGCGGGCGACTTCCCGTTCGCCAGGAGAAGCCATGGACGGAACGCAGCGCGGTGCCATCAGGCCGGGGCTAAAAGTAAAAATTGTGCTGAAGCAGGATCAGCGCACCGGCGTCCTTACCGAGGGGATTGTGAAAGACGTGCTCACCAATTCCGCCGTGCATCCGCGCGGGATCAAGGTCCGGCTGGCGGACGGGCGGGTGGGGCGCGTCAGGGAGATCATCGGGTGACCATGCCGCATGTGAATCCGGGGGGTCAGAGTAACCGGCTGACCGATAGTTATCGGTGAAATTCGGGTGTCAGAGCAACTTTTAACGATTATCGGCATATCGCTGCGCTGACACCTGAGGAGGGGTCCCGATAGTTATCGGTAATCCCCGGTGTCAGAGTAAGCATACGACTGATAGTTATCGGTAGTCCCCGGGGTCAGAGCAGGCACATGACCGATAGTTATCGGCAGGCCGGTTACTCTGACCCCGGCCCTTGATCATGTGAAGAGCGGCTGCGTCGACATGGCGAAGGCCATGTCCCCCTCTATTTTCATCGCCCCCGACATGAAGAGATTAACGGGGTTCGTCTCCTTCCTGGTCAGGGCGATGGAGTCCGCGGTCCTCATCTTGAAAGCCGCTTTCGGCTCGGTGGCGTTGTTGAATATGGTTTCGATGGCGAGAATGCTTCCATCGTCGTTCGTCAGCTCGGCGACGAAACTGCCCTTCATGTTTTTCAGCACGTTGTACTTGTTCCTGTTGAGGTCGCTCTGGATCCCGAGGAACATGTCCAGGCTGCTGGTCTGGATCATCTTCTCGATGGATTCCCTGTCGATCTTAACGCGGACCATCGGGGAGTCGATGTCCTCCTGCCTGATATCGAACTCGGTGCCGTTCTTTACCCGGTAGCTGTATTTGTCACCCGAAACGTCAACGACGAGGGAAAACTCGGTCCCTCCAAGTTCTTTGTCCGCTCCCGAGGATACAATTGCTTCTCTGGCGATTTCGGGACTTAGCTTCAGCAGCAGGTCCCTGACGCTGGTGTCGGCCGGTATCTCTTTCATTGTTTTCTCCTTCCTTTTTAAATGGAAATCGGTGCTGCAATAGGCAATGAGTACCATTTTTTTCGGGGGATGTCGTTCATGATTATAATTCCGAACCAAAAAAACCCGCGATCCATAAAAATTCAGCTCCCGGGATGCTGCCCGCGGGTGCCCCGGGTCTGACGCGGATGCCGGTCGGTCGCGGCGGGTCAATCATCGTGCGGGCGTTTCAACCGCTCTTCACGGTATTCGGTCGGGGTCTTGCCGGTGAATTCCTTGAAGATGACATTGAATGAGGTCTTGGATCCAAAACCGACATGAAAGCCGATCGTGAGGACGTTCCGGCCGTTGTTTTCTGAAAGCAGCTCCTTGGCCTCTTCGACACGGTACCTGTTTATGAATTTCCTGAAATCGATGCGCAGCTTTTTGTTCAGGTACATCGACAGCTGGTGGGGTGTGATGGAAAGCTCGTCCGCGACGGATTTCATGCTGACCTCGAAGTTGCGGTAGTATCGCTCCCGCTCCATCAGATGGTTCAGCCGCTCGCGTATGATGTCCATGTCAAGGCCCTTCAGGAGCGACTTCCTGTACTGTGCCAGCCTGATTTCCCTGCCCATCGAGCGGAAGAAATCGTGGTACCGGACATGGGCGAATATGAACAGGAGTATGTTTACACAGAAAAGCACCGCGCCCAGCGCGCTTAACCATATCTGGTGAATGAGGAATCCCCCGTACAGGGCGGCGGGGACAGCCAGCAGGCCGCCGGTGATGAGGAACAGCGACCGCACCACGGGCCTGATTGACGCGCTGCCGCGCACGGAGTATTCTATTTTCATAAGGGCGAACAGGTATGAAAGGACCACCAGTACCGCGCCGGTGAAGATGGCATGCACCAGCGGATCATGGTCTGTGTAAAAGAAGTCTGTCTGTATAATGTCCGCCCGGGCCGGGCTGAGGGCAAGGCAGTAGGGCACGGCAACCAGGGCCGCAGCGACCGCCGGTGCGAGATGCAGGTATTCCCTGTAGCCGCGCGGCGCGTTGACCAGTGCCCGGTAGTAGAGGTAGGCAAGGGGAGCGGCCAGGTAGGACGCGATGGAAAAAACTATAAGCCCGGTGATGAACAGACCGGCCGGTAATGCGGCCGTTGCACCGGTAAAAAACAGGCCGAACGCCGCCTGAAGATAACAGAGGCAGAGCATGAGCAGCGCCAGCATGTAATGCGGCGTGTCGGCCGGCCTGACCAGCACCTGCTCGATCGCTTTATATCCCGCGATAACGGCGCAGCCGAGAATGAAATAACCGGCGATTAGTATGGAAGCTTCTGCCATAGTACTGTTATATCTTGACCCTGAATACAGGGACGTTCGAGTATTTCGATAATAAACATTTCAATAAATCAAATGTTTTTTTAAATATGGGAACGCGCGGCGCTGTCCCTGCAAAGCAGGGTGCGGTCCATTGCCCGCGCTGATGGCGTAAAAAAATGTATTGACGTCCCATCTTTTTTATATAACATATATCATTGTCAGGGGATCGGGGCGGGAAGCTTTGTTTTAAATATTATAAAGATTTGGCAGGCCTTCCATGGAATGTGCTTCTCCGAAAAAAACGATTCTCACCGCGCTGTTTCTCCTTTTTATGTCTCTATCATTGTCTGTTTTCAGTTCATGCAGGAACAGCGCAAGCAGCACTGACCTGGTTGCGATAACAGAAGTCAATGCTTTCGTCTCCCGCGAAGAGGCCGCACGGGGAATGAAAAAGACCCTGGAGACGACCATCCGGGTGACAATGCCCCACCAACAGCATGAAAAAGCTGGAGTCGCCTGCGTAACCTGTCATCATAAAAAGTCTAACGATGAAAGGACCAAGACCTGCTCGTATTGCCACAAGGGCCTGAAGGGCGCGCAGCATCTCCATACATTCTGCATCGGGTGCCATCGCAATAAAAACGACGGGCCGGTAAGGTGCAATGAGTGCCATATGGAGAAGGCAGAAAAGCAGGAATACAGAGATATTGAAAAAATGTATGCGAAATCCTTCGCCTTCGATAAAAAACAGCACGGGATCCATGCCGACCAGAAGATACAATGCAATGTCTGTCACCATGACGCCGGGAAGGAGGCGCCGACGAAACAATGCTCGGAATGCCATGTCGGCAAGTCAAAGATGAAAATCCTTCATTATTTCTGCAAGGAGTGCCACAAGCAGAAGGGCGGACCGGTGAAATGCCGGGAGTGCCACGCCGGCGTCAACGCAGGGTACCAGGAAGGGAATGCTGTCATTCTGCTCGATAAAACCGGGCATCGCCTGCCGCAGATCCGGTTCAATCACAAGGCCCACATCGAGGAGTACAACACCGAATGTATCGATTGCCACCACAAGGGATCGATGAAAAAGTGCTCTGCCTGTCACACCAGGAAGGACATGGACGCCGTGATCAACCTGAAATCGGCCTATCACCAGCAGTGCCAGGGGTGCCACCGGCAAACTTCCGGCCCGAAGGGGTGCTACCGCTGTCACCGTCTCCAGAAGTAGCGGCGTCCGCTCCGCCCGCCCGGCCTTCGCGCCGGGCGGTCAATCCCGGATCCTGTTCGACCTCACCCATATCTTCATCTCCTCAGCCTGCCTGACGAGCCCGTCCCTGAAGTCGGGGTGGGCGATGCTTATCAGCTTTTCGGCCCGCTCCCAGGTGGAACATCCCTTGAGCTGCACGATGCCGTATTCGGTGACCACATACTGGACGATGGAGCGCGGCACGGTGACGATCGATCCCGGGCGCAGGAACGGCACGATACGGGAATGGACGACGCCGGCGCTGTCGGTGTGCGTCGAGCTGAGCGATATGATCCCCTTCCCGCCCTTTGACTGGAACGCGCCGAAGATGAAATCGAGCTGGCCCCCCGTGCCCGATATCTGCCGCGTGCCGGCGGATTCGGAGCAGACCTGGCTGAACAGGTCGATCTCCAGGGCGTTGTTGATGGCGACCACCTTGGGGTTGAACGCGATGATCCGCGGGTCGTTGATGTAATTGACCGGGTATGACGCGCAGGTCGGGTTCAGGTGCATGAAATCATACAGCGTGCGCGTCCCCAGGGCGAAGGTGTAGGTCATCTTGAACCGGTCCACCATCTTGTGCCGCCCGGTGATGCGCCCCGATTCATAGAGGTTGACGCATGAATCCACCAGCATCTCCGTGTGGATGCCCAGGTCCTTGAGGTCGCTCTCCGCGATCAGCCGGCCGATCGTGTTCGGAAGGCCCCCGATGCCGAGCTGGAGGGTGGCCCCGTCCTCGATCTCGCGCATGATATGGCCGGCAATCTCCCTGTCGGCGCCGCGCGGCTCGGCGGGCGGCACCTCCACCATGGGATTGTTCCCGCCCTCCACCACCCGGTCCACCTCGGAGATATGGATCGACTCGTAGTTCCCGCCGAGGCAGTAGGGGACGCTCTCATTCGTTTCAACGATGATGGTCTTCGACTTCGACAGGTGCGACCCGGTGACGGAATTCGCCAGCCCGAAGTTGAAGTAGCCGTTCTTGTCCATCGGCGCGGCGGTGATTATCGATACGTCGATGTCGAGGTACTTGCGGCATATGCGCGGCCCCTGGTGGTAGGTGATGGGAATGTAATTGCAGAGGTTGCGCTCGTGCAGCATGCGCGACACCTTGCCGAAGTGCCAGTCGTTCATTATCACGTGCCGCCGCTCCGGGTCATTTTCGACCGGCTTGGGCAGGCGGGTGAAGCTGACACTCCGGATGTCAACGCGTTCAAGCTCATGGATACGGTCGCCGAGCGCCTTGTCAACCGCTTCCGGGAAAAGGGCGAATTCACCGTAAAATATCCGGTCGCCCGACTTCACGGCTTTCGCCGCTTCCTCCGGCGTCATTGATTTTTTCTTTAATTCATCCAGGAGTCGCTTTGGGGTGCTGTGCATGGGGGCCTCCGGGGGCTATCTGCCTGTTGATTACAATGGCATTATTGATCGATTTATGTCAAGCCTTCTGGGTGGATGTTGCAATAGACACGGCGTATATTTTTTGTTATTGCGAGCATAGCGATAGCCGCTATCGCGCATCCCGTCCTCCGCAGGGGTGAGATGGATCGATAACATCAGATGCATTAATGTCTTGACGATTGGACGTAAAGTATTCTATACAATCGGCATTCTTTATGATAGGGCAGGGACTGCATATGGATACCACCACAACCATCGAGCAGCTGATGCATGCCGTCATCGAATTCAGGGACCGGCGCAACTGGAAGCAGTTCCATGACATCAAGAACCTGTCGATGGGCCTTTCGGTGGAAGCGGCCGAGCTGCAGGAGCTTTTTCTCTGGAAGACGCCCGGCGAGATCGACGCGATGCTCTCCTCGCAAAAGGACCGGAAACGGATAGAGGAAGAGTGCGCTGACGTGTTCGTGTTTCTGCTCTATCTGTCAGAGGCCGCCGGCATCGACCTGTCCGGTGCGGTCCGGGACAAGCTCCTGGTGAACGACAAGAAATACCCGGTCGAAAAGAGCTTCAATAGCAGTAAAAAATATACCGAGCTGTGAAATTGCGCTACTCGTCCCCCGGCATCATCGATGCGGGGACCTTTACCGCCACGACGGTCCCCTTTGCGCACAGCACGCCGTTGACGGAGAGGTCGGTCTCGATCACCGCCTTGCGCCCGTGCATCTCCTTCACGCGGGAGCGAAGCTCGGCAGGCCCCTCGATGGGCGTCGGCTTCAGGTAGTCCACGTGGAGTGACGCGGTCACGAACCGGATGGGAGGCGCCGTGTCCATGCCGCGCCCTTCGCGCCGAAACGCGGCGGCAGCGGCGGTTGCCGTGCTGTGGCAATCTATGACGGACGCAATGAAACCTCCATAGACAAAGCCCTTCATCCCCTCATGGTAGGGCGCCGGCTGCACGGTGCAGACGCTTTCATCGTTGTCCGGGTAGCTCTTTATTTTCAGCCCATGTTCATTCAGGCGTCCGCAGCCGTAGCAGTGGCTGAAGATGTCAGGGTAATAGTCTTGAAATGCCATTTTTTCCATTGCGGTCGCTCCACTGCTCATTTCGGCCAGGGGCCATGTAATCGTTATAGAACGGCCCGGAATGAAAAGTCCAGCGAAAAATTGCCATGCATGATCTGCCGGTATGATGGAAATATTGCGCGATGCAATAAAATTTTCTTGATTCCCGTATAACTGTGATTATCTTATAAGCAGCAAGGGAACGCACATGGTATGTGTCAGGCGCCTGCCCCGATTTCTGCGCCTGTTCAACAGCCTGCATGCATATGCTGAACGGTTCCCGAGCGGGCGATACTCTCTTGTTTGCTCTTTCATTCTGGTAATACAGATTTTCTGGCCGGTAGATTATTATTACAGGCAGGTATTGCAATGGGTAGATGGAGTAGGTTTAACAGTTATTTTCTTGATGCGTATTCGGCCAGCTCATTTTTGGCACAGCAGAAAGCGAAAGTTTTCATGTGGTTTGAAATTTCGGCCCTCTGTCTCATCGTTATCGCCGCCACCATAACGAATATAGTGACGCCCCATGCCGCCGGTCTCGTGTACAATCTGACAATGGGAGCTATAGCGGTCTCCCTCTTCCTCGCCCTGCTCATACTGAAAAAGGGGCTCTATAAACTGGCGTCGAATTTCGGCGTGGGGGTCGCTTTCGCGCTTGTCGTGCTCCAGGCCTTCCGGGTGCCGACGGGCACGGGGAAATTCATCTATCTCCTGTATATCGTCATGTTTATTGTCATGATAACGCTGTTCGGCGACAAGATATCCCTGCTTGTCGGCACCGCCCTCGTTATAGCGGCGGGCGCATCAGTCGTCCTGACGTCCGGTGACCTCATTCCCGGGGACAAGTACGGATCGACAATCATTAATTTTTCCATTGTCGCCCTTTTCATCTCCGCCAACTGCTTTCTTTTTCTGACGATCGTCAGGGCGAACATCAATGAAATGGAGAAGAAAAACACCGCGATCAGGGAGCAGCTCGACAGGATAAACGGCATGGTCACGACCTGCGCGAGCGTCTCGTCCCAGCTGAAGTTCGTGTCAGGGGACATCTTCGGTGGCGCGGCGACGTTTACCGACGACGCACAGTCGCAGGCCTCGAGCATCGAGGAGATCACCTCATCCGTTGAGGAGATTGCCGCAAGCGCCGAGTCTTCATCCGCCATGGCGCAGCAGCAGCAGCAGAGGACCGGCGAATTCATTGATAACCTCAAGGTCATGTTCGGCCTGGTGAGTGAAAGCGCCGGGAAGGTGGACGTGGCGATGCGCATCAAGGACGAGCTCAATGTCCGCATCGGTGATTCTGAAAACGAAGTGGAGAAATGCAGGAATTCGATGGGGAATGCCCTTGCATCAAGCGGGAAGGTGTTCGAGGCCACGAGCCTTATTAATGATATTTCCGACCAGATCAACCTTCTTTCCCTCAACGCCTCGATCGAGGCCGCGCGGGCCGGGGAGTATGGCAAGGGGTTTGCCGTGGTTGCCGAGGAGATCGGCAAGCTTGCGGAGAAGACGCAGGTCAATGCAAAGGAGATCACGAAGCTCGTGGGGGAAACAAACGGCGAGCTCAAGGTGACGAGCGATGCGCTTGTCAACGTGGTGAATACATCAAAGGGCATCGCGGATATCGTGGAGCGGTTCGGCGCCCTTATCGGCGAGGTACACGCCCTGTCAATGAAGGACCTGGAATTGAACAGGGGTGTGCAGCAAAATGCCGAGCATGTCCTCAACGGGTCAAACGAGCTGAAGATGTCCATGGAGGAGCTGAAGATCGCCATCAACGAAATTACAAGGTCGCTGTCGATAATCAATGAGTCAACCCAGCACCTGGCCTCGGGGTCGGAGGAGCTGTCAGGCTCCGCGAACGGGCTGGTACAAACTGCGGAAGAATTGAACAGGATGCTGGGCGGGAATAATTGATCCCGGCGTTGACGGTGCATGGCCGTCAGGATTTCAGTACTTGAACGGGTCCTTGTAGGTGAGCCCGTTGCCTTCGGGCCGTTCCAGCTGCCGGTAGGCTTTTTCATAGTCCGCGAAGAATTTCCTCGCCTTCCTGAAGGTTAAGAACATGTCGTGGTCCTTTCCACGCTTGCCCTTGTGTAATTCGAAGCCATATTCCTTCAGGTAAAAATCGTTGATCAGCTTTTCGTCCGTACGCGCAGTGAGGTCCACCGCGACCTCGTCCGGCTTCGCGTCCGGGTGCATGTCGATGGCGTAGCAGCACGCCTGGGCGATGGTTGCGCGGCCCACTCCCCTGACCCGGTAAAATGTCTCGTCCGGGCCATACCCGCCGAGGTACTGCATCCTCGCATCGCCCGGGTAGTTGAGCCGCAGCGAGACGAAATAATCGATATAGATCCCGGACCGGGGGTTGGTGAGGGTAAACCGGTAATTGAATATGTTGTAGCCGAGCAGCATCAGGGTCGTGCCGTACGTTATGATCATTGCATGGGAAACGAAATGGTTCTTTTTTAAAAAATCGACCGCGCCAAGGCGATGGTCCTCCGGCTCGCAGTGGATCCCGTACCTGCTGAAATAAAATTCCTGGAGCGCCTGCTGCCCGCGGTCGTCGATGGAGTTGAATACGCGCTCGGCCATCCTGTGCAGGGGGATGATGCGCCCGGCAATCAGCTTGCCGTTGATGTAAAACGGCGCCCAGTTCGCCTTTATGCTGAACTGAAGGGCTGATATGTTGTCGTATGCCTCGGCCATCTCGTTGTCCGATTGCCCGGTCCCCTTATTTTGAAAAGCGCCGATGAGAGCGCAATCCGCAGTACGATAGTGCGAGGATATACCTATCATCCCGGCCTGCGATCGTCAAGGTGGATACGGCTTTTTCCGGTCTGTGAATCATTTTTTTTCTATAGCGTGACACCGGTCGGTCCGGGCGGCGTCACCATAAATAACTCTTGACCTTGCCGGCGGGTGTGGTCTCTGTATTGTTCGGGTAGCTACCCGCATCATGGAACAGTGAGGGAACATTCAATGCCCGCCGGCACCCCGGAAAAACAACATGGCCCCATGCGCGCCTTCCGCGCCCTTCGCTATCGGAACTTCCGCCTCTTTTTCATCGGCCAGGGCCTTTCCCTTTCAGGGACCTGGATGCAGTCGGTCGCCGTGAGCTGGCTCGTGTTTCGCCTGACCCAGTCCGAGCTCGTCCTGGGCCTGGTCGCCTTCGCCGGGCAGCTTCCCATCCTCATCATCTCGCCCTTCGCCGGCGTCCTGGGGGACCGGCTTGAGCGCAGAAGGATGCTTATCGCGGTGCAGGTGCTGGCGATGGCGCAGGCGTTCACGCTGGCCGGGCTGACCCTGGGCGGCGCCATCCAGGTATGGCATATAGCGGCACTCGCGGCCATCCTCGGCATAGCCAACGCCGTCGAGATGCCCACGCGCCAGGCTTTCGTCATACAGCTGATCGGAAACAGGGCCGACCTCGGCAACGCAATTGCGCTGAACTCCGGCATCTTCAACGGCTCGCGCCTGATCGGCCCGGCAATCGCCGGCGTCGTGGTCGCCCTGGCAGGCGAGGGGGTCTGCTTCGCGCTGAACGGCGCGAGTTATCTGGCGGTGCTTGCCGCCCTCATGATGATGAACATCACGCCGCGGCGGCCCGGGACGCCGGGACCGGGGATCTTCTCCGAGTTGAAGGAAGGGCTTGCCTATGCCTTCGGCTTCCGTCCCATACGCGACCTGATCTTCACCGTCGCCACCATCAGCCTCGTCGCGATGTCGTTCCCGGTGCTTCTGCCGATTTTCGCCGGCCGCATACTCGGCGGCGGATCGTACACCTACGGCTTCCTGGTCGCCGCGACCGGGGCAGGCGCGCTTTCGGGTGTGGCCTTCCTGGCCATGCGGAAAAACGTGCTCGGCCTGGGGCGCGTCATCAGCGCGGCGCTGGTGATATTCGGCGCGGGACTGTTCGCGTTTTCCTTCTCACGCCTGGCGCTTCTTTCCATCGGGATACTGGTGGTGGTGGGCTTCGGCATGATCGCCGCCATGGCATCGTGCAACACCATGGTGCAGACCCTGGTCGATGAGGACAAGCGGGGCAGGGTAATGAGCTTGTACGTGATGGCGGTCATGGGGACCGCGCCGCTCGGGAGCCTCCTTGCGGGCAGCGTCTCCTCCGCCATCGGGGCGCCCTACACGGTGCGCATCGGCGGGGCCATCTGCGTCCTGGCGGGCATCGTGTTTGCGGCGCGGCTCCCCTCTTTCAGGAAGATCGTGCGGCCGATATACCGGGAAATGGGGATCATTCCGGAGGTTGTCGCCGGAATCCAGACTGCGGATGAGCTGCCGAGATCGCCGGAATGAGATAGGTGGCGATAGTTATCGGTATTCCCGGGGGTCAGAGTAAACGGCTGGCCGATAGTTATCGGTCAAACCAAGTGTCAGAGCAACTTTTAACAGATAGTTATCGGTAATCACACGGGGTCAGAGTAAACACACAGATCAGGGTAACGGTATCACCCCGATAGTTATCGGTGCGCAACACCGTCAACCCCCGCTTTCTTCTGACAGAATCAAATTTTGTGTCGGAAATCAGCATAACATCCAACACAGACCCCATCCTTTAAAAAATTCAGCGGCATGCTCTCTACAATATATTTTGTTTGCAAAATTACGTCTGATATGACATAATAAACCGTGCGGCAGATGGCTCGGCGCTATGGAATCAGTGGGCCTCGTCCTGTCTCGATTTCATTCACGCCGTCCCTTCCATATGTCGTAGAAAAATAAAATGGGGTGTTGTAATGAAAGTATTCGCGAAATCCTGCTTTTCCGCATTACTGGTTGTCTGTCTGTCTCTTGCTGTTGTCTCATGCCAGCAAAAATCGAAAACGTCATATCTGCCTCTTCCCGGCGGAGGGGGCGGCAGCGGAGTCCCCGGTAGCGGCGAAGTGTCAGCCACCGCGGTGGTGCTCAATGGCATCACTGAAGCCCGAAATTCTTATTCCTCGTATAGTGTTGCGTTCAACAATGCGGGATATGGATTGGCGGTCTGGTCTTCCAATTCCGGTTATCTGAATCATGTGGTGTATGCCCTGTATGATCCCGCGACAGGGGCATGGTCCGCGCCCCGGGAATTCATCGAATATGCCAATGGCTTCAGGGCGGCCAGTAACGGTACGGGGTTTTTGGTCATATTTAACAACAACGGAAGAGTGTACGCCAGGCAGTGGAGCGGTGGGTCGTTCGCGGCTGTGGTAAAAATATCCGGGGACGGCACTGGCTGCAATGACCCGATTGTTGGCACAAACGGCTCCGGATATTGCGCGGTATGGTATCAGTATGATACCGACCGTTATAACATGTACGCGGCTGTTTTTACCGGAACATCGTGGAGCGACCCGGCCCAGCTTGACGCGACCGGTGATTCTCCAAGTGCTTACCAGATTGCATCGAACGGCAGCGGCTACTGCGTGACCTGGCAGGAGCAGGCCGCGCCAAACCGGCTGTTCTCCAGCGTGTATGCCGGATCGTCCTGGTCAACGGGCACGGCAGTGGATAATGGCTGCATATCCGAACAATTACAGCGTCGCCGGCAACGCGTCGCGCTATATCATCGTGTTCGAAGTGTCATCGCACCAGGTTTACGCGAACGTATACAATGCCGGCTGGGAGGGCGCGTCCCTGTTAAGCGGCGGCAGCACGGCCCAGCTACCGAGCATCGCCTCGAACGGGACGACCCTCTGCTGTGTCTGGCACGAGTATGACGGCTCAAAATATTCAATTTACGCGAGAACGTATATTAACACTCTCGGTTGGAGCACCGCTGAAACCATCGACAACGCGACATATGAATCCTTGTATCCCAGGGTGGCTTCCAGCGGCACCGGCTACTGTGCTGTATGGCAGCAGTCTGACGGCACATCGACGAAGATCTACGCTAACCGGCATGCTGCCTCCTGGCAGGGGCCGGAGCTCCTGAACCCGCTCAATACCGAGCATTCATATTATCCCTACATATGCGCAAACAGTACAGGGTATCTGGCCCACTGGACTGAATATGTGTCAGGCGAGGGCCGTATCGGGTCGAGCGTGTACGACGGCGCGGCGTGGTCGTCCATGGCACTCATCGACGCCGAGTATCATGGCTACAATTATCTGAACGCCTATCCCTTTACCGGGGGGTTCGGGTTCTCGTACAGCTACTATCAGCAGGCGGGAAACGGTCTCATGGCGAATGTCTTCCGCAGCGGCGCGTGGGGCGGCGCGGTTGACGTGGCGGGCGGAAACCTGCATGGCGCGTGCTATACGTACAATTCACCGATTGTATATCGCGCGGGATCCGCGACGATCGCCGTGTGGGAGCAGTATGACAAGGCCGACTATGGCCAATACAAGCTCTATGCCAGCGTGAAAAGCGGCTCAACCTGGGGCGCTCCGGTGTGTATCGGCACCTATGTCAGCGGTTATGACGCCGCCTCAAACGGCACTGCCCTGTGCGTGGTCTGGACCACGTATGACCAGACGAAGAATCGCAACAAGCTCATGGGTGTGATCTACGGCGGCGGCGCATGGGGCAGCGAGGCGCTTCTGGATAATGATGTGGACAACCATTCTTCATCCAATCCCCGGGTTGCGGGCAACGCGTCATCCAATGACTTTTGCGTTGCATGGATCCAGTATGATGGCGTTTCGGCAAATTACCTCCATTCGAATTTTCACACTTCGTCCGGATGGGGTACGCCGTCAGGCCGGATCGATACCGGGACCGGGAATCCGGAGAATGTGAACGTCCTGGCCGGAGACTCGAACTATTGCGTCATTTATAATCAGGATTCCCGCACGCAGGGCGTGGTCTATGCTGGCGCATGGTCGTCCCCTGCGGAGCTTGATCCGGGCTACATGTACAATCTGGAAAGGTACATGATGGCGGCGAGCGGCGACCAGTTCGCGGTCGCGTTTACCAGGTCGTCAAACGTGTACGTCAATGTGCACGACGGTTCATCGTGGTCCGGGATCGAGGTGCAGGACATGAATCAGCCAAGCACCGCGTACAACCCGGCGATTGCGGGCGACGGCAATGGCGGCTTCTGCCTCGCGTGGTACGAATACGTGGCCAATTCCGAGGTCCTGACGCGTATCTATGACGGGTCAACCTGGGGCGACGCCTTGTCCGTAAGCTATTTTGACGAGTACCTGCAAGCCGCGGATTCATACGAGCCGCGGGTCGCTTCCAGCGGGACCGGGTATGCCGTGGCGTATTTCGCGGTCAATGATTATTCCACCTATGATCTGTATGCCAATGTGTATGACGGCGGCACCTCATCATGGCTCGGCGCCGAGGGCCTTGAGGCCTCCATACTCGCGGTTAACAGCGGCGAGTACTCGATCGCTTCCAACGGGACCGGGTATGGCGTTGTGTGGCGGCAGAGGGGCATCGACGGCGTGCAGATGGCCTACGGGTCCGCCTTCAACGGGAGCGCGTGGGAGGGCGCGGTGCTCTCCACCGGCGCGGGGGATGTCGATGTACCGCAGCTCGTAGGCTCGGGAAGCTCGTATACCGCCGCCTGGCTCCAGATCGACGCCGCGAACGGCGCGCTGAAGAACCTCTGGTCGGACGTGTTCGATTGATGCGTACGCATCATTGATGGATAAGCAAAACGACAAAAGGGCGACGGTATCAACCGCCGCCCTTTTTTGCTGGCGCGCCGGGGTCCTGCCGCCTCAGTAGCTCTGCTCCGTGCCGAAGGCGCCCCGGCCCTCTTTGGGAGTGAACTCGAATTCCGGGTACACCTTTTTCAGGCCTGCGGCCACCGCTTCGCTCACGTGGAGCGGCGTCTTCACTCCCCGCCCCAGGTAGTTCGAGCCGGCGTCCACGAGGAAGTGCTTTTTCCCGTCAATGAAGCCGGCGGCCTTGATGTGGCCTCCGTGCGTCGGCGCGAAATTGAAGGCCTCGTCCATGAGGAGCTTCGCCGTCTCCTCGTGCGGCTTGGTGCCGATGGAGTAGAACCGGGGGACGTGGTGCTTCTGCTGCAGTATCAGCGCCAGGTAGGTGATATGGTTGCCGGCGGAAAGCGACTGGAGCCAGAGCATGAAGGTCTCGTTGCATACCCGCTCCGGGTTGCGGCGCTCGGTGAACCGGCCGATGCGGAAGCGCTCCTGTATGGGCACGAACAGGAACGACAGCATGTCCTTCTTCGCCCACTCGATGATCTGCTCGGGCACGAAGGTGATGGTCACGAAGTTCTCGATCTGCTGCCGGAGGCGGGGGCTTTTTTTATACAGGGGCCACTCCCGCACGAGCGTGAGCGCCCTGTCGGCCGCGGGACTGGTTGTGAAGCCCGTTTCGTAATAATATAGCCTGTCGTCTTTTTGCGGCTTGAGAACGCCTTCGAGCGCCGCGAGGGAACCCTGGGTCATGTCGATGATATTGACGAGGATATAGTTTCCATCATCGTCAAATTCAAGAAAGCTCCCCTGCTGGTCCTTGCCGCTTCCGACACGGCGGATGATGGTCCCGGGGGCCGGCCTGGTCTTTTTGGTCAGCGGCTTCAGCAGATCGTCCATGATGCGGCCTCTCCTTCTGTGGCGCGGTACGCGGGCCGGCGGCCGGGTGGCGGCTGCCCGGCCGCGCATCAGCGCTTCTTCTTTTCCCCCAGTGCGCCGTGGCCTTCTTCTGACGTAAATTCGAAGTCGGGGTATATCTTTTTCAGCGCCTTGGACACAAAGTCGCTGTGGCTTTTTGGCGTCTTGGCGCCGAGCCCCAGGTAGTTCGAGCCTGCATCGACGATGAAGTGCTTCTTGCCGCCCTTCATGCCGGAGGCCCTGATATGGCCGCCGTGGGTCGGATCGAACGCGTAGATTTCCTGCCGGAGCTGGGCGGCGGTCTTTTCGTGTGCCTTGTCGCCGGCCGAGTAGAACAGGGAAGGCTGGTCTTTTACGATGACGATGTGCGCGAGGTAGGAGATGTGTTCGCCGTCGGCGAGCGACTCAAGCCAGAGCATGAAGACGTCATTGCACACGCGGTCGCGGCTCCGCCGCTCGGGGAACCTGCCGAGCCGGAATTTCTGCTGCACCGGCACGAAGAGCAGGTTGAGTGAGTCCGTCTTCTCCATCTCGACGATCTGCTCGGGCGCGTAGGATATGCTTATGAACTTGATTATCTTGTCCTGCAGCACGGGGTTGCCGGCATAGAGCGGCCACGCGGTTATGATTTTCATCGCCTTTGAATAGGCGGGGCTGTCCGTGAAGGTCGATGGATAGTAATAGAGCTTGTCGTCTTTCTGCTTCTTCAAGACACCTTCGTTTGCGAGAAGATACCCCGTCATCATATCGATAATGTTGACAAGGATCATGTTGAAGTCCTTGTCGAATTTGAGAAATGAGCCCTGCTGGTCCTTGCTCGGGCTGACACGGCGGATGATGGTCCCCGGTTGAAGGTTCTTGTTGTCTTCCAGCGGTTTCAGAATATTATTCATGATTATTTGCACGCCCCCATGTGATAGTATGCTATTTGTATATAACGTGGCTGCAATTGTACACGGTTCAATGATTTTAGTCAAGAAATTTGATGCGATGGGTTGTAAACCGCGGCGGACGGGAAAAGGCCATTAATAGCGGAAGCCACCCCTTTTACCGGGTGGCTTCCTAAAAACCGTTACTCATAGATGTACCTTAAAACATATTCTTCAGCTTTTATCACATCCGCTTTTAACAAGCTAAAGACCGCACTTAAATTCTTGTGCTATGTCTTACAGTGACAGGCTGAATTCCTTCTGGACATAATATAATAACGGCAGGGCGAATAATCAATACTTTTGGGAAAAAATAAAAAAATTTTTCTGACGCATAATTCGGGCCAGTATGAAGGAGGGACGATTATTTTTCAGATACAGGCCGTGGCAGCGGGGCGTTATTCTACGACGGTCTCGTCGTCATCGTCCGCCAGGTCCTGGAGGGTGTTGTTGTAAAGGGTGTCGCCGTCGGTGTCGTCATTATCAGGGGCATCGAACGCCGAGGTCATTTCATTGTTGATGATGGAATAGCCGCTCCCTTCCTCCGTGTTGACGGAGTAGCCGTGAGTGGAGGAGATATTCGCCGCGCCGTCCTTCACCGCGACCCGGGTCTTTGTCGGGTTTACTTTCATTGCGATTTTTGACCCTGTCGAAGAGACCTTGCCGTGCGGCGTGATCAGGGTGTACTGGAGCTTCCGGCCGCTGTCGAATACCGCGATAATGGTACCCTTGTCGATCACCATCTCGAAATGGATCTTGCCGGTTTTACGGTCTATGTGCGATTTCGTGACCGATATGCTCGTGTGCGGCCCGGCAACGAGCTTCATGATTGTCCCGTAGAAAATCGCGAGTTTCGAGTCCTCTCCGGTGGTGATGAGCGTGCCGGGGGACAGGTGCTGGCCTTTCCGCAGCGTGTACCTGTCCGCCTTTACAATGCCCTTCACCTTCGCGGCCTGGATCGGCGCGTGCTCAAATTGCATGCGGGAATACACGCCGAAGATGAATATGACGGCGAGCGCCGCGCATGCCGCGGCGGCGGAAAAACGCAGGCGGCGTACCCGGGGCCCGGGGACCGTAATGGTCGCAGGGGGAACATATGAGGCATGAAAGGAAAGTATTTTCCCGAGCACCCGGCGGTCGGGCCTGATCGTCCTGCCGGGCGAAGGGGCGGTTATCTGACTGAGGGCCTGGAACATAGCGGCGCATGAAGGACACCCGTCAATATGCTCGCGCACCATGAGCGCCTTCCGGGCCGTTACATCGTCCTGGAGGAGCTTGACCAGCGTTCCGGGCGTTACGTGTCCTTTCATAAGCAGTCTCTCATATAGTATAACAATCGGCGGCAGAAATTTTGACAAACTTATTTTAAAATGACAATATTATTTGCGCTTTTCTCATGGCATCCGGGCTTCGGGATCAGATCATCAGATGAATCCTTCTTTTTTTAATTCCACGTAGAGAACGTCTATCACCTCCCTGACCCTCCGCCGCACCGTGCGCGATGACAGGGAGAGGTTTTCCGCTATCTCGTCATACCCCATGCCGTTTTCCTTGTGAAGTATGAAAATTGAGCGTGATTCGGGTGAGATCGATTCAAGGACCTGGTATATCTTTTTATTTAAATCATCCAGGACAAGGCGGTCATGGTGTCCGTCCTCTGTTTTGAGGCTCTCTTCCATGTCGTCCATAGCCCCGGGATGGGTGCGGTTTTGCCTCATGAGGTGGTTGATACACAGGTTGTGGGCCGTTTTATAGAGGAAAGCGCGGTATTTGCCCTCCTGGACCTCTTTTTCAGCGCTGTAAGCGATGAATTTCTCGAATGTCTCCTGTAAAAGGTCTTCGGATGCGTCCGAATCGCCGGTAAGCTTATACAGGTATCGGAATAATTCTGGCGAGTGCTCTTTATACAGGAGCGATATTTTTTCTTTCGGGATCATTTTTTTTAAAAAAAGTGGCCGGTTATGCCCCGGGTTCTGTCATATATTACAGTTGCATTTAAAACTGCAATAAAATTTGGTTCCGGGATAATACAAAATTTTAGGAGGCTTCTTAAATGAAAAAGGTTCTTACTATAGCTCTGGCGATGGTTTTCGGTCTGGCTGTTATCGGTTATACCGAAGAAGCGAAGAAAGCCGATCCCAAAGCTGACAAGAAAGTCGAGCAAAAAGCCGAGAAGAAAGCTGCTGTAGCCGAAAAGAAGGCTGGGAAGAAAGCTGCCGTAGCCGAAAAGAAAGCCGAGAAGAAAGCTGAAATAGCCGAAAAGAAAGCCGAGAAGAAAGCTGCCGTAGCCGAAAAGAAAGCCGAGAAGAAAGCTGCTGTAGTCGAAAAGAAAGCTGAGAAGAAAGCTGCTGCAGTCGAAAAGAAGGCAGAAAATAAAGCTGAGAAGAAGTAGTTTTTAGCCCAACAGTTATCGCTGATCGTTTCGATCGCATAACAAAATAAAGCGCAGATGTTATACCCCGGTACCTGTATCTGCGCTTTTATTTTTTATACCGCGGCAATCGCGGAGCCGGTATCCGAAAATTATAATAAAAAAATTATTGAAAATTCAACGATCGTGATATAGCAGTGACTCCTGTGCGAATTTCCCGCGCCCTGCTGGCGGCGTATATTGTTTCCGGAGGAGGTCTTTTATGAAATTTTCCCATACCGCGGTTATCGCCTTCATCGCCGTGACAATGCTTTCTGCCGCTCATGTGCCCGTCCATGCGGCGGGCACCTACCGCCTCGTCACTGTCCTGGGAAACGTAAAGATCATCACCGGCAAGACGTCGAAAACGGCCGTGCGGGGGCAGTATCTCACCGGGGCCCAGACCGTCGTCACGGGGAAAAGCTCGATGGCGGATGTGTCGCTCGGCGGCAGGGGAATGATGCGGATACAGGAGCAAACGAAGGTCGCGGTCGCGTCGCTTGAAAAGAAAGGCGCACCTGACCTTGACATGGAGAAGGGCGGCGTCCTGGTCATCATGTCAAAGCTCGGCAAGGGGGACAGCTACCAGGTGAAGACCCGGACACAGATCGCCTCGGTGCGGGGGACGATTTTCCAGGTCTCGGGAGACGAGTCCCGGTCGGAGCTCAACGTGTTCACCGGCAGTGTGCTGGTGAACCCCGTGACCGACGGCGCGATACAGACCCAGATAGCCCAGATGGTGACGGAAGGCCAGTCCCTGAGCCTCGATAAGGCGACGGTGCTCGACATTCTCACGAAGAAGAGAAAGATATCCCTTTCCGCCATACGGGCGGAAGTCAAGGACTCCTTTGTCAAACAGGCGGCAACCTTGAAGGAGCTGCCCGACTTCAAAAACCTCAACCTCGATACGAGAAAAGAGCTCGACAATCGCATCCTGAAGCTGCGCCAGGAGCTCAAGGACAAGGGGTTTGAGAGCACCAGGGACCTGAAGGACAAGCTGCTGAACAAAAAGGAAATCCAGGACAGGCTCCCGGACAAAAAGGCGATCCAGGACAAGCTGCAGGAGCGGAAGCAGGGTATTCTCGACACGCTGAAAAACCGCGCCAGGTAGTTATCGGGGCTCCGCGGGCCGGGCCGGGGCGCACCGCCTCTATTCTCCCCCTCCCTCGAATGACAGGCCGATCTTCGGCTGCTCGAAATAGCCCAGGAACCGCGCAAGCTGGACCGCGTTTCCCTTCCGGTACTCGAAGCCGGCAAGGGTGAGGGCCGGGTTCCTGAGCTTCGCCAGCATCTCCTTCCATTTTTTCGAATCCGCGTACACGAGAATGTCAAGATTATCGAGCAGCTTCGGCCTGGTCTCCGCCACGCCCCGTCGGAGGTGGATGGTCCAGGACTCGCCCGTGTCGGTAAACCTGAATCCCGCCCGCCTGTCGACGTCCCGGCATGCCCCTGCGTCAAGGTTGACCGCCATTGAATCGAAGAAAAACGACAGGGGGAAGCGGAGCACCATGGCGCGGTCCGGCCTCACCTTCGGCGCGGCCACGAAGCTGTCCCGCATCTCCTGCGCCTCGGTCAGGTAGTAGTGGCGCGCGTTCGGGTTGCTTTCGCGCTCGCCCAGCGCGGTGAGCGCCCGTATCCTGAGCGCGCGCGCTTCCCCGTTCTTCGGATCGAGCCGCAGCAGGTGGCCGGTGAGCTGGAGCGCCGCCTGGTGCTCCCCCTTTTCGGCGTATTGCTTCGCGTGGTCGAGGAGCTTCCCTTCGCCGCCCGCGATGGCGGCCATCATCCGCGCCTCCTCCCGTGGCATGAGGGGGTGGAGGTCGGCGGAATCGCCGCTGAACCAGCCGATGTTCCCCGCGAACATGGCGCGCGCCGACCATGACACCTTGCCGTAGAACTCCTGGAGATAGGGCGACGCCGCAAGGTGCGGCGGCAGCGTGACAAATCCCGCCAGGTCGTCCGGAGTCATCCCCCGGTTGATGCCGCGCAGGGACTGGTCGTGCACGTACTGGATCGCGTCCCGGTAATCGGTCGCGATGCGGGAGATATTTTCCGCCCCCGATTCCGGCCTCCCGTGGCAGGGGACCAGGTGGCGCGGGCGCAGGTCGCGGATGATATCGATCGACCGGTACCAGCTCTTCAGGCTGCGGAACCATGTCCCCCTGATGGTGTAGAGGTTCGGGAACGCCTTGTAGAGGTTGTCCGCTGATATGAGGAGCTTTTTTTCCGGGAGCCACACGTAGGTCTGGTCGTCGGTCTCGCCGGGTGCGTGTATGAGCTCGATTGCCATGCCGGCAATCGTCACCGCGAGCCGGTCCCGGTAGGTCTTCGTCGGCCTGAGGTAGCCCAGCTCCGCGCTGCCGGCGAAGGAGAGGAACGGCCCGATGCCCGCGTTGACGAGTGATTCCCTGCTTAAATACGTCCCGAACATGCGCATGCTCCGTACGCCGATGATCGGCGCGGTTTCGCTCACGAACCGCTCGGCCAGGCCGTCGGTCGTTTCGTGCGCGTAAACATCGGGCGAGGGCTGCGCGGCGAACTCGGCAGCGCCGAAGATGTGGTCCGCGTGAAAATGGGTGTAGATGATGGCCCTGACCGGCAGGCGGGTGATTGTCCTGAATTCCTTCAGCACGGCGCGCGCCTGGGCGCGGTTTTCCATGGTGTCGACCACGACGATCCCGTTCTTCCCGACCAGCATGATGGAATTCGCGAGCCCGTAGCCGACCGCGGAGTAGACGCCGTCGGCGACCCGGTAGATTTTTTTCTCGAATTCTTTCGAGTGCGCGGCAAGCTTGCTGTCCGCCGGGACGATAGAGGGACCGGCTTCGTCCCTGGCGCAGCTGCAGGCCGCAAGGACGAGCGTTGCGGAGAGAATGGCAATGCGTGATGTTGTTCCGGTCATTACGTGAAGCCTCCTGCCTGGAAAATGCTCTCCGAGTATCGTACGGTGCCGGGGCGTTCGTCAAGCGTTAATATGAAGGCGGGGCCACCAGGCCCTTCCTTCATGGTGCCGGGAAAATCCGCCCACTTTAGCTTGACTATATTTATCGCTTTTAGTATTGTAGTAATGCCATGGGGTGGTTCCGAAAGGGGCCTGAGATTATACCCGATGAACCTGATCTGGATAATGCCAGCGAAGGGAGCCGAGGCGAATAATCACAAATCCTCAAGAAGACCATTCCGTAGTACTATTACAGCATTTCAGGACCATTCACTATGGACGTCTATTCGTTTCTCCAGGCCGTTCGTGACAAAAAGCCGCTGGTGCATCACCTCACCAACTGGGTCACGATCTACGATTGCGCACAGGTGGTGAAGAGCTTCGGCGCGTCGCCGGTGATGGCGCACGCCCCCGAGGAGGCCGCCGCCATGGCGGGCCTGGCTTCCGCGCTCGTATTGAACATCGGCACCCTTACGACTGAATTCA
Organism: uncultured Spirochaetota bacterium; assembly: GCA_963827275.1. Taxonomy (GTDB): domain Bacteria; phylum Spirochaetota; class UBA4802; order UBA4802; family UBA5550; genus RBG-16-49-21. The sequence goes on along the minus strand of CAWHAA010000005.1, from coordinate 559,418 downwards.
TCGAGAGCATGAAGAGTGCCGCGCGCGCCGCGAACGGCCGGGGCATCCCGGTGGTGCTTGACGTGTGCGGCGCCGGCGCCACTTCCTTCCGCGACCACAAGAGCTTCGAGCTGCTGAAAGAGGCGCGCATCGACATCATAAAGGGCAACGCGTCCGAAATGGCGCGGATCGCGGGCAGGGACGTGCGCACGAGGGGCGTTGACTCTGCCGTGGTGCGGGAAGACCTCCAGGACATTGCCCGGTTCCTTGCCATGGAGAGGGAATGTACCGTGGTCATTACCGGCAGGGAAGACATCGTCGCCGACCCCCGGTCTATGTTCATTGTCAGGAACGGGGACGAAATGATGGCGCACGTGGTCGGTACCGGCTGCATGGCCGCGTCGGTCATCGGGACCTTCGCCGGCGCGTCGCCCCATGACGTGACCGCGGCGGCGGCGGCCGGCCTCTCGTGCTACGAGATAGCGGCGGAGCTGGCGGTGAAGGGGTGCGCCGGGCCGGCGTCGTTCAAGGAGCGCCTGCTCGACAGCGTATTCCGCCTGACAAAAGAGGACGTGGATGCCATGCAGAAGGTGACGGCCTGACGTGAAGGGGTATTATTTCATCACGGATGAGACGCTCAGCGCCGCGGGCGTGATCAGCGACGTAAGGAACGCCGTCGCCGCCGGCGTCGCAGCGGTCCAGTACCGCAACAAGTCCGCATCAACGCGGGCGCTCCATGACGAGGCGCGGCTCATCGGCGAAATCTGCGCCGGTACCCGCACGCTCTTCATCGTGAACGACCGGATCGACATCGCCCTGGCGGTCGGCGCCGGGGGGGTCCATATAGGGAACGACGACATGCCCTACCGGGAAGCGCGACGGCTCCTGGGGAGGGAGCGGGTCATCGGCGTGACCGTGCATGATGTAAACGAGGCGCGCGAAGCGGAAGCGATGGGCGCCGATTACCTGGGGGTGAGCCCCATATACGCGACCGGCACCAAGGCGGACGCGGGCGCTCCCTGCGGCACCGCGGTCCTCGCCGCGATACGGAAGGCGTGCCGGGTACCGCTTGTCGCGATCGGCGGCATCGGCCTGTCGAACACGGACGAGGTGATACGCGCGGGCGCCGACATGGTATGCGCCATATCAGCGGTTGTGACGAAGCCACAGGTAAAAGAGGAAATAATAATGTTTCAAAGGAAGTTCGGCTTATGACGCAACTGGAACAGGCGAAGAAGGGCGCCATCACCCCCGAGATGGCGGCGGTGGCCGGGCGCGAGCCGCTTGACGCGGAAACGATACGCGGCGATATCGCGGCGGGCAGGACGGTCATCTGCAAGAGCGCGCTCCATGACTGCGCGCCCGTGGGGATCGGCAGGGGCCTGAAGATCAAGATCAATGCCAACATCGGCACCTCGGGCTATAACAACGACCCGGACATGGAGATGGAAAAGCTCGCGGCCTCGGTCAGGTACGGGGCCGACACGGTGATGGACCTTTCCACCGGCGGGGACATCCACGCGATGCGCCGGATGATCATCGGCGGGTCAACAATACCGGTGGGCACGGTGCCGGTATACGAGGCGATCGTGCGGTGCCCGGACGTGGCCGGCCTCTCCGAGGACGATTTTCTCGAATCGATCCGGACGCACATCGAGGACGGCGTGGACTTCATCACCGTGCACTGCGGTGTTACCCGGAAGTGCGTGCCCCTGCTCGGGTCGCGCATCATGGGCGTGGTCTCGCGCGGCGGGAGCTTCCTCATCAAGTGGATGCTCCACCATGACCGAGAGAACCCGCTCTACACCCGCTACGACGAGATCCTGGAGATGGCGCGCAGGCATGACGTGGTCCTGAGCCTCGGCGACGGCCTGCGTCCGGGCTGCCTTGCCGACGCCAGCGACCCGGCCCAGTACGAAGAGCTGAAGACCCTGGGCGAGCTGGCGGCGCGGGCCCGCGCGAAGGACGTGCAGGTCATGATCGAGGGGCCCGGCCACGTGCCGCTCCACCTGATACGCGAAAATATCGAGCTCCAGAAAAAATACTGCGACGGTGCGCCCTTTTACGTGCTGGGGCCGCTCGTGACCGACTGCTCGCCCGGCTATGACCACCTGACCGGCGCGATCGGCGGCGCGCTCGCCGCCTTCTACGGCGCGGACTTTCTCTGCTACCTCACGCCCAAGGAGCACCTGGGCCTGCCGGACATTCAGGACGTCATCGACGGCGTGGTCGCCTCGAAGATCGCGGCGCACGCGGCGGACATTGCCCGGGGCATCCCCGGCTCGCGCGACCGCGACGACGAAATGTCACGGGCACGGAGCAACCTCGACTGGGAGGGAATGTACCGCAACGCGATGAACCCGGAGAAGGCGCGCGCCATCCGCAAGGAGACGGGCCGTGACGAGGCCGAGGTGTGCACCATGTGCGGGGACTTCTGCTCGGCGAAAATAAACAAGGAATGCAGGACGCGGTACAATAAGTGAAGCTGTCCGATATCGGCGGGGAATTCGCCTTCATCAAGCGGGTCACCGGCGTGGCCCATGCCGATCCCGCCATCGTCAAGGGCGTGGGCGATGACTGTGCGGTGCTGGAATACACTGAGGACCGGTACCTGCTCGTCACCGTGGACATGATGGTGGAGAACACCCATTTTTCCCCCGAATGGCACTCACCCTGGCAGGTGGGATGGAAGCTCATGGAGGTAAACGTGTCGGACATCGTCGCGATGGGCGGCACGCCGCGCTGGGCTTTCATCTCGCTCGCGCTGAAGGCCGATACGCAGGTCGAATTCATGGACGAGCTCTATCGCGGCCTGTATGATTCGGCGCGGCGGCACCGCGTCGCCCTGATCGGCGGCGACACCACGCGGGGACGCGAGCTCGCCCTGAACCTTGCGCTGGTCGGCGACGCGGAGAAGCGCTTTGTGCGGTTCCGCTCCGGCGCGCGGCCCGGCGAGCTGATCTGCGTCACCGGCACCCTCGGCAAGAGCGAGGCGGGCCTGCGGCTCCTCATGGCGGGGAAGAAGGACGGCTACCTCGGGGGCTACCTCGAGCCGCGCTGCCGCCTGCAATGGGAGGGGACGGCGATCGCGCGCCGCGCCGGCGCCATGATCGACGTGAGCGACGGGCTCGCGAGCGAGGTGGCCCACCTCTGCGGGGAGAGCGGGGTCGGCGCGCGCATCGACGGGGAGAAGATTCCCCTGTCGCAGGAGACCATGGACGCGGCGCGCGCTGTTTCCGGCGATCCCATCGACTATGCCCTGTACGGCGGAGAGGACTTCGAGCTGGTCTTCACCATCGCCCCTGAGCGGTGCGCCGGCCTGCGCGATGAATTTAAGGATTTCACCGTGGTCGGCGAGGTTCTGAAAAAAGAAGAGGGCATCTATCTCATGACGAACGGGGTGAGGGCCGGGCTCAAGCGGGGGTATGATCATTTTACCGCGTAACCGGATTTTTTATTGCTTCACGGGGCGCACCCGCCGGCGATAGAAGTTTTACGGTTGACTGACCGATGTTTTTCAGAGAATAATCCATATCGATTCTACAACGGGGAGGGGTGCGTCCATGCAGGTTCTCAAGGGCATCAAGGTGATCGATATCACCCAGTTCATATCAGGCTCGCGGTGCACGCAGATACTCGCTGACCTGGGCGCCGAGGTGATCAAGATCGAACCGCCCATGGGCGATACGCTCCGCCTGATCTTCAAGCTTATGCCCGGCGCGGAGCGCTGTTACTCCGTACTGAACAGGAACAAGTACGGCATCGCGGTGGACTGGCGTGACCCGCGGGGGCGCGACATCGTGCGAAAGCTCGCGTCCGGAGCGGACATTTTTGTCCACAACCTCGTCCCCGGCGCGATGGAGCGGGGCGGCCTGGGGTATGACGATATCCGCGCTTTAAAAAAAGACATCATCTACGCCGCGATATCCGGCTTTGGAACGACGGGGGTGGAACCGGAGCGGTCCGCGTTCGATATCGTCGCGCAGTCCGTGGGCGGCCAGTACTGGAACGACCAGGACACCTTCCTTCTTCCCGACAACTACTGGGGCGACCTGGTAACCGGCGCCTACGCGGCCATTGCGGTGCTCATCGCCATGCTGGGGCGCGAGCGGACCGGCAGGGGCCAGTTTATAGACATCTCCATGCAGGACGTGATGTACTACAATAATTACCGTGCCATGATGGACAAGGCGCTGGAGCCGATCATGGGGTTCGTGGAGAAAGAGCTGGGCCGCAACCCGAAAGATGTGCTGAACTCGCCTGACCGGATGCCCTTCTACGGCTTTTTCAAATCGAAGGACGGGAAGGTGGCGGTCGTCGCCATGACCCCCCGCCAGTGGAAGGACCTCACGGGGATCATCGGCCGTCCCGAAATGGCCACTGACCCGAAATTCAGCAATGTCATAGTGCAGGTGCAGAACCATGACGAGGCAGTGGCCCTTATAGAAGAGTGGACCTCTGTGCGTACCTCGCGCGAGATCATCGCGGTCCTGGAAAGCAAAAAGATCCCCTGCGGCATTGCCTATACCACGGCGCAGGTGAACGGAGATGAAAATTTAAAAAAGCGGGGGATGTTCCGCACCGTCGCCCACGCCCAGTATGGCGATATCGACGTCCCCGGGTTTCCCTTCAGGTTTTCCGAATACGAACAGGAGATCACCATGCCGGCGCCCGGCCTGGGTGAGCACAGCCGTTTTATCCTCCAGGAGCGCCTCGGGTATACGCCGGCCGAGGTGGATGATCTTTTCAGGGAAAAGGTTGTCCTGTGACACGTGGGGAAAACACCGCGCGGCCCTGGATGTAAATGTTGTTGACATATTATGCGCCATGGCGTTTGTGAGTTTCTGTTTTTATGTGAATGGGCAGGTTGCGAATGACCGCGGTGAAAAAAGGCAACCGGTTGGTGCGATTTCTTGTCAACCGGTTCGATTTCATTATTCGTTTTTTCTACTGCAAGATGCGCTTATACCGGCTGTATGATTATTTTTTTCCGGGGCTCTATCACAGCAATTACGCGTCGCTCAACAGCTATTTCCGCCTGATTTCCGGCGCGCTGGAAAAATACGGTTTTTCCATGAAGCAGAAGACCGTTCTCGAGATTGGACCGGGGAATTCGTATATCAACGCCTATAATTTCCTTCACGCGGGTGCGCGTGAAGTCATTCTGGTCGATAAATTTCCCCGCTATGCCGACACCGACCGTCAGCAGGCCTACATAAAAAATGAAATAGAGTTTTTTAAATCCAGGAACAACGTAACGGCGTTTCCGTACGTCGATGAGGCAACGGGCGACCTGAACCGCGATTTCATGACCTTCATTCCCGGCGACCTGCGGTCCATATCTCTCAACCGTAAAGTGGACTTCATATATTCCATCGCGGTGCTCCACCACATACGGGAACTCGAACAGTATATCCAGAAAATGTCGTCCCTCCTGAATGCCGGCGGCATGATGTATCATGTCGTTGATCTCAAGGACAAGTTCCATTTTTTCGGCAATCCCTTTCTTTTTTACAAATATTCCGATTTCACCTGGGACAGGTTTTGCACCGATGAAGCGGTGACCTATACCAACCGGGCGCGGTACGGCGATTATATCGGGATATTCGCCCGGAGCGGCCTTGAACTTGTATGGGAGAAGACCCTCTCGTACGAGTACCCGCGGGTCAGGATGAACAGGAAGTTCGCCGGCAGGAGCGACCTGGATATCGGCGATGCTCATTTTCTATTAAGGAAGCGGTAGACAGAGCCAGATACCGATAACTATCGGTCAGGCGTTTACCCTGACCCCCCGGAATACCGATAACTATCGGTCAGCCGTTTACTCTGACCCCCGGAATACCGATAACTATCGGTCGGCCGTTTACTCTGACCCCCGGAATACCGATAACTATCGGTCGGCCGTTTACTCTGACCCACCGGAATACCGATAACTATCGGTCGGCCGTTTACTCTGACCCCCCGGAATACCGATAACTATCGGTCAGCCGTTTACTCTGACCCCCGGAATACCGATAACTATCGGTCGGCCGTTTACTCTGACCCCTTGGAATACCGATAACTATCGGTCGGCCGTTTACTCTGACCCCACTATTCCGAAAAAAAAGGGCCCCGAAGGGCCCTTCCTGAACAGTATGATCGATTTTTGCTAGAAACTCACCTCTGCCTTCGCATACACGCGCTTTGTGTCGTTAGGGTTGCGTGACCCGACATAGAACGGCCCGGCGTACCAGTCAGTGCTTGACGTGCTGCTCTCCGCGTACCGTAAGAGCCTGTCCTTTTTGACGAAGTATTTCTGCAGCTCACCGCCGACCATTATCCTGAAATTCTGGTTTACCTTCCAGCCGATGCCGAGCGCGTAGAGGAGGGTGGAACGCTCCTTGCCGGTTTCGGTGGACTGCGTCACCGACGGCGTGGCGATGTTGATGCTTCCCACGCTGTTAGACCCGCGGCTGAGGCCGTACACGACACGCCCGGTGATGAGAAGGGGCGCTTTTTCGACCGCCGCACCCAGGTTGAAATTGAGCCACGCGTCGATGAGCATGTACCCGCGCCTCAGGACCGGGGTATAATTTATTACGAAGGAGCCGCTGGTATAGTCCGTGCCTACGGTCGTTTCGTAGGGGAAGATATGATTCACCCCGACCTTGATCAGGTCAGTGGAATAGGCGACCCCGTAGCCGTAATATTCCTTCTTTGTCTTTTTGCCGGTATAATCATACTTGCCGGTAATCTCGTTGCGTCCGAACCCGCTGATATAAATCGACTTCATGGGGGTTACCGTCGCAAGGTAGGTGAACGCCTTGTACGAGTTGCCCTCGTTGGCCTTGTAGCCGCCGCCGTTGGTGAAGGCGGCGGTCAGGGTCACATACTTGAAGAGTCCGATGGAAGCCTTGACGCCGACATCGGCGGAGGAATCAAAGCTTTTACCGTTCAGGATGTTTTTCGACTGGTCGAGATAATTCGGGCTGATCCAGCGATAGTCGCTGATCTTGTCGGTGAGTCCGAGGACCGGCGTTTCGATCATGCCGCCCGTCGCGGAGAGCATTACCGGCCCGAAGTCCTTCTTCGCTTCAAGGTACGCGTATTTCAGATAGAGGTGGAACGCCGCGTTGGAGTCTGCAGCAGGCGTTGCCGTCGCGTCGACGTCAGTCGTCACGCGCGCGTTCAGGAAATCGGCGATTTTATACCTGAAGTCCAGGTACGCGCGGTTAATCCGGAAGGCATTCGAGTTTTTCGATGAATAATCCGACCTCGCCCTGGACGAGCCGGCCGTAGCCGTTTTGTCGCCGTCGCCGCCCTTGACGACCCGGTCAAAGGCGCCGTCCTTCTGCCCCCACTGCATGATCCAGTCCATGTAGATTTTCACGCCGACGTCGAGGCGCTTGTAAATCTCCTTGATCGTCTCGATCGACTTGTCCTCTTTTTTATCTTCGATCTTTGCTTTATTGTCCGCGTCTTTCTTCTCCTGCTTGTCCTGGGCGAGGACAGCACCGCTGCTCAGGGAGACGGCAGCCGCGACAAGCAGATTCAACATTTTGTTTTTCATAAAAAACCTCCTGATAATCGTGTTCTCAATAATTTATTCATTGGTGCTGCGGTGCGAGCCGCAGCGTTCAGCATGCAATGAAGTTCACTGGTAGTATGCTCATCGATCGATAAAGAAAATATTATGGCGGTGCAAATATATTGTTAATTTATTGCCGCGCACGTAACGGGGGGACAACGTAACAGGCAGTATGATATAAGAAGCGTAAGAATAAAAAGCCGGGCTGACGTTCCGTCGGTCCGGCCGAAGATCGTATGTTGCTGATTGCTTAGAGTGGAATGTATCCCGCTTCCTTTACCAGGGCCTGTCCATCGGGACCTAAAAGGTAGTCGATGAATTTATTTGCCTGTTCCGACAGCTTCTTTTCGTTGATGTACATGTAGAGTTTCCTCGATACCGGGAACATCCCCGTCTTCCCGTTTTCAATGGTGACTGCCACGTTGTTGACGGTTATGCCGTGAACGCTCTCGTTTATATAGCCGAACCCCACATACCCGATGGCTTTCTGGTTGCCCGCGACCGTGGTCACGATTGCGCCGTTGGAAGCCTGGAGCAGCGCGTCAGGCCTTACGTCGGCCTTTTTCATCACCTTCTCGTGCCAGATTTCATAGGTGCCGGAGCTGGTGTCGCGGGATATCACGACAATGTTCGCATCCGTGCCGCCCAGTTCCTTCCAGTTCTTGATCGACCCGTCATAGATTGCTTTTAGCTGGTCCATGGTCAGGTTCTTCACCGGGTTTGAAGGGTGGACGATAGGAACGATCATGTCGTATGCGACGAGGATCTCCTTGACCTGGATTCCTTTCTTTTTCGCGGATTCTTTCTCTTCGGGCTTCATCTCGCGCGAGGAATTGGCAATGTCGCAGCCGCTGTCAACAAGCGCTTTTATGCCGTTTCCCGACCCGCTCCCCTCGACGGTCACCGAGATGTTTTCCGCTTTTTTAAATGCCTCGGCCGCTTTCTGTGTTATGGGAAGCACCGTGGTGGAACCTTTGACCGTCACCCGGTTCCCCTTGCTTTTGGAGCATGCCTGGGTCCCCAGTGCCATCAGCACTACCGCCAGGGCGAAGACCGTAAATTTTAAGATTTTTGAATACATGGTATATCCTCCGTTTTTGGTTGCGTTTCTTGACGCTAATATAAAGGCGGAAATTAAAGTTTTTATAAAGATTTCATTAATTCGATGTGAATTTTGGGCCGGAGGGCCCGGGTTGGAGTAAAATCAGCCGGGGTCAGAGCAACTTAACAAAATCTTTATAATATTATTATATTAATTTAAAGAAATATACTGATATTCGATATGAAAATTGAATAAATGAAAGGACTCTTTCATCCAATGGCAGAAAAAATCAAGGCCGATAACCTTACCTTTTATTACGGCAGCACGCCGGCGATAAAAAACATCACCCTGACGGTTAAAAGCAATACCGTGCTTGCCCTGATAGGACCGTCGGGGTGCGGCAAGTCCACGTTTCTCAGATGCATCAACCGCATGAACGACATTATCCCGAATACGCGTGTCGATGGAGACATCAGCATCGATGGCGATTCCATCTATCACCCGAAATTCAACGTGACAGGCCTGCGCCGGCGGGTGGGGATGGTGTTCCAGAAGTCCAACCCGTTCCCCAAATCGATTTTCGAGAATATCGCCTATGGGCTCAAGATCAACGGAGTCAGGGACAAATATGAGATCGAGAGCACGGTTGAGAAGTCGCTGAAGAGCACGGCCCTGTGGGACGAGGTGAAAGACCGCCTCGACGAATCGGCGCTGGGCCTGTCCGGCGGGCAGCAGCAGCGGCTCTGCATCGCCCGCACCATCGCGGTCCAGCCGGAGGTGATACTGATGGACGAGCCGGCCTCCGCGCTCGATCCCATCTCCACCCAGAAGATCGAAGAGCTGATACAGGATCTCAAGAAGAACTATACCATCATTATCGTGACCCACAATATGCAGCAGGCCGCGCGGGTGAGCGACGAAACGGCATTTTTTTATCTGGGAGATCTTATTGAGGTCAATCCGACTGAAAAGATATTTACAAAACCGGACATAGAGATGACGGAGAATTATATTACCGGCAAGTTCGGGTAAGATTGAAGGCGCGGACATGGGGCCGCGCCCGATGATTTCACAACAGGGAGGAGCCAATGGCGACCCATCTTGAGCAGGAGCTCGAAAACATAAAATCGAAAGTGTTTGAAATGGCGGACCTGGCCATCGAGTCCGTCGCCGGGGCGGTCCAGGCCCTGAAGGATTCGAACAGCGACCTTGCCCGCAGCGTGCTGCGCGATGATACGCTGCTTGACAGCCTCGAAGTGGAGATCGACAACGAGTGCATAAAAGTGCTGGTTACCCGGCAGCCTGCGGCGGTACACCTCCGGTTTGTCCTGGCCATGCTCAAGATCAATACCGACCTCGAGCGCATCGGCGACCTTTCCACGAACATAGCGAACGAGGCCATCAACCTCCATGGCCGCCCTCCCATGAAGCCGCTGGTGGACATACCGCGCATGATGGAGATCGCCACCGGCATGCTCCGCGACGTTTTTACCGCCATAACCGAGCGGGACGCTGAACGGGCGCGGGGGGTGATCGCGCGTGATCATGATATCGATACCCTGAATATGCAGGTGTACAGGGAGCTCTTCACGTATATGGCCGAGGATGCCCACAATATATCCCAGGCCCTGGGCCTCATCATGGTCGCCAAGGCGCTGGAGCGCATCGGCGACCATGTTACCAATATCGCGGAACGGGCGATTTATTATATTGAAGGGATTGACATCCGGCACGCGGACGAGTAGAATGCTACAAATATTAATAGAAGAGCCGGCATGTCAAAAAAAATATTCGTCATAGATGATGAAAAAGATATCCAGGATATCATCAAGATCAACCTCAGTGACGAGGGCCATGAAATCTTCTGTTTTTCGACGGGGGAAGCGGCCCTCCGGGCCCTGGAAACGAACCTGCCCGACCTTATCATACTTGATATCATGATGCCCGGTATCGATGGATTCGAGTTCTGTCGAAGGGTCCGCGCGGGGGAGCATTGCGCGAAGATACCGATAATATTCCTCTCAGCCAGGTCTGATGAAATCGACAAGGTCCTGGGGCTTGAAATGGGCGGCGACGACTACATGACCAAGCCGTTCAGCGTTAAGGAGCTCAAGTCCAGGGTCAAGGCGATGTTCCGGCGGATGTCGCGCGCGGAAGGCGGCGAGGCGGCGCCGCGTCTCCTCGTGCATGAGGGGATCGAGCTTAACCCGGACCACTACAGCCTGACGGTGGACGGGGGCGGCGTTGACCTGACCAAAACCGAATTTGAAATACTCCGCCTCCTCCTCGCCAATCCGGGAAAGATCTTCACCCGGGACAATATCATCGACAGCATCAAGGGGCAGGACGTGTACGTCATCGACCGCACCATTGACGTGCATATCATGAACCTCAGGAAAAAACTGGGCCCGTACAAGAACGTGATAAAAACGTTTTCGGGCGTCGGTTACGGCTTCAAGAAATAGGCGCGGCCATGTTGAAAAAAATCGGCAACCGGATCATACTCTCCTACATCGCCCTCATCGCCGCCCTCGTCGTCGTGCTCCTGTTCCTCATCATTGGCCATATACGGGAATATCATATCACGATCCTCAAGCGTGAAATGGCTGAAAAGATAAATTTCATCGAGCTGGAAGTCCGTAACGCCCCTCGCCGCTACCTTGCCGGCGCGACGGCGGACCGCGAGGAGCAGATAGGTAAGCTTGCCGCCATCGTCCGCCAGCGGATCACCCTGGTCGATTTCAGCGGCAGGGTCATAGCGGATTCGGATTATACGAATATCGATGTCATGGACAACCACCGCTACCGGATCGAGATAAAGGACGCCCTTGCCCTCGGCACGGGCGCGAGCATACGCTACAGCGGCACCCTCAATACCGACATGCTCTACATGGCAAAAAAATCCGACGTAGAGATCATCAGGCTCGCAAAACCGCTCCGCGAGGTAAACGAGAGCATCGCGACGCTCCGGCGTTATATCCTGGCCGCCGGCGCGCTGGCGCTGGCGCTCTCGTCGCTGGTCGTCATTGTCATATCCCGGAGGATCACCAGGCCCATCAACGAGACCATGAGCTTCGCGCGGGATTTTTCAAGCGGCGATTTCTCACGGAGGATACCGAACTACAGCGATGACGAAATCGGCACGCTGCAGAAGGCCCTGAACAGGCTTGCTGACACGGTTGTTGAAAAAATCAACTCCCTCATGTTCGAGCAGAACAAGCTTGAAAAGACGATTGAGAGCATCAACGACGGGATCGCGGTGGTCGGCCGCGACAGGCGGATACTGGTCGCCAACAGGGCCTTCAAGGCGCTCCTGGATGTCGATACCGACGTGGTGGGCAGGCTTTTTTTTGAAGCGATCAGGAACAGGAACCTGAACGCGCGGATCGAGCAATCGCATGCGACCGGGACGGCGGCCGCCTTTGAAGAGCATTTTCTGAACGGCAGGAACTGCGACGTGTTCATAAACCCGATCGCGGGCGAGCAGTCGCTGGGGGGCATCCTCATCGTCCTGCATGACACCACGGAGAAAAAGAGGATCGAGCAGATGAAGACCGACCTGGTGGGCAACATGTCCCATGAGCTCAAGACCCCCATCGCGATCCTGAAAGGATATCTTGAAACGATGGAGCCGCACCTGGACGACCCGGCCATGACGAAAGAGCTGCTGCAAAAGGCCCTCGCCAACGTGGACCGCCAGGGGGCCCTCATCAACGACATATTAAAATTAAACCGGCTTGAAACGTCGAGGGAATTCGGCACGGAGTTTATCGACCTCAGGGAGATCATCCGCTCCTGCATAGACATCCTTGGGCCCGGTGCGCAGAAAAAGAGCATAACGATACGGTTCAATACCGATGGCCAGAGCGCCCGGGTCCCCGGGAACCGTTTCCTCGCGGAGGAGATATTTTTCAATCTGATCAACAACGCCATCAATTATAACATCGAGGGGGGGACCATCTCCGTGGACATGGAGCGGTCGGGGGACCGGGTCACGGTCGCCGTCGTGGATACGGGCATCGGGATCCCCGAGGAATCCATGGACCGCATCTTCGAGCGCTTTTACCGGGTAGACAAGAGCAGGTCCCGCGCCACCGGCGGCACCGGCCTCGGGCTGTCAATAGTCAAGCACGCCGCCGAGATACTCGGGTGGAGAATACGGTTGTCTTCCTCGTCCACGGGGACGAAGTTCATCATCGAGGCATGATTGCTGCCGGTTGCCCGCCTTCACGCCGCGCGCCCTGGCGCGGCGCCGTCAGGAAACGATGAAATAGGTGATCGCCGAAATGGCGGCGGAGAAGGGTATGGTGAGCACCCAGGCCCAGACGATCTGGCCGGCGACGCCCCAGCGCACCGCGTTAAACCGCCTCATGGCGCCGACGCCCATGATGGACCCGGTGATGGTATGGGTGGTGCTCACCGGCACACCGAGAAATGTCGAGAAGTAGAGCGTCATGGCCGCGGCCGATTCCGCGCAGAAGCCGTCAACCGGCCGGAGTTTTGTCACCTTCTGGCCCATCGTCTTCACGATGCGCCAGCCGCCGCTCATGGTGCCCAGCGCTATGGCGCCCTGGCAGGAGAGTACCACCCAGAGCGGGATCGAGTCCTGGAGGGACTGGCCGGGCGCGATGGTGATGATGCCCGTACTGACGAGAAGGCCCGCGATGATCCCCATGGTTTTCTGGGCGTCGTTGCCGCCGTGGCCCAGGCTGTAGAGTGCCGCGGATACGAGCTGCCCTTTACGGAAATATTTGTCAACCTGGGTCGGTGCGAAATTCTTGAATATGCGGTATACGATAGTTCCCAGGACAAGCCCGAGCAGCAGCCCCAGGATCGGGGATATGAATATGAACGCTATGGTCTTGAGTATGCCGGACCAGATAAGTCCCTTTACGCCCGCCTTCACCAGCGCCGCGCCGATAAGGCCTCCCATGAGCGCGTGTGAGGAGCTGGTGGGCAGTCCGAAGTACCAGGTGATCACGTCCCACGAGCAGGCGGCGACCAGGGTGGCCATGTATCAGGTCCTTGTCCATGATGCTGATGTCGATGATGCCCTTGCCGATGGTGCCCGCCACGTGGAGACCGAAAAAGAGAAAGGCGATGAAATTGAAAAACGCGGCCCACGCGACCGCGTAGCGGGGCGAAAGCACCCGGTTGACACGACCGTCGCTATCGAGTTTGCGGCGTCGTGAAACCCGTTGAGAAAGTCGAACAGCAGCGCGAGGAATATCAGGAATACGACTATAGATAGTCCATCATCAACCCTGTTTAACGAGGATTGATTCCATCACGTTGGCGATGTCCTCGCAGATATCGAGCACTGTTTCGACGCTCTCGAAAATCTCCTTCCATTTGATTATCTTTATGGGGTCTTTCGTGTGGTCGAAAAGCTTGAGGATGATCGCGTCCCTGAGCTGGTCGCCCTTGTTCTCGATCTGGTTGACTTCAATGCAGGCGTCGTACACGTCCTTCGGGTTTTTATGGTTTCGCATGGCGTTGATCCCTTGCCCAGGGCGTTCACCGAATGCACGATGAGCTCGGAAAACTGGATCAGGTCCTGGTTGACGGTCTTGAGCTTGTAGAGGCGGAGCCGCTTCGACGTGGTATAGAGCATGTCCACCACGTTGTCCAGCTCGTGGGCCAGCTGGTGGATGTCCTCGCGGTCGAACGGGGTTATGAATGTCCTGTTCAGCTTGTCTATGATGTCGTGGGTGATGGAATCGCATTCATGCTCGAGATCGCGCATGACGGTGATGCCTTCATCGTCCCATTTTCCCTTCGATGCCAGGTCTTTAAAGGTTTCCGCGGCGATATTTATCTTTGCCGCCTGCTGGTCAAACATATCGAAAAATTTGACTTCCTGGGGAATAAACTTGAATGCCATCGGCGGAACTCCTTGTGATTATTCTGATTATGGGTCTGTAAAATCACGGGAGTATACTTATTTATATGGCCTAATAAGTCAATATTAATGTCGATGATTTGCATAAATAAATTTTTCAGTCTGATGAAACCTGAAAAAAACTGGCATATTGCTGCATAACGTCGGGACGTTTATCCCTTGAGCCGTTTCCTGAAGCGGTAGCGCAGCACGAGCCCGATCGAATTAAGCGCGAGGACGAGCAGTATGAGGACGATGGCGGTGCCGTACTGGAGGTGGCGTGTTTCCTGGATATGCGTTCCCGCCGTGGCCATGACGTAGATATGGTACGGCAGTGCCATGACCTCGCTGAAGATGGACGCGGGCAGGTCGGGCGCGTAGTAGGACGCGGCGGTGAACATGATCGGCGCGGTCTCGCCCGCGGCGCGGCCGAGCGAGAGCATGACGCCGGTGAGTATGCCGGGCAGCGCGTTCGGGAGCACGATCCTGAATATGGTCTGCAGCTGGGTCGCGCCCAGCGAGAGAGACGCCTCGCGGTAGGTCATCGGCACCGTCATGAGCGCCTCCTCGGTGGAGCGGATGATCACCGGGAGGTTGAGCATCGCCGAGCGTAAGTGAGCCCGCGATGATGGAGGTGCCGAAGTCGAGAAAGACGACGAACAGGGCCAGGCCGAAGAGGCCGAAGACCACCGAGGGCACCCCGGCCAGGTTGCTCACGCCGAGGCGGATCGCTTTCACGAGCGCGGGGACTGCTGGCGTACTCGGTCAGGTAAATCGCGGTGATGATGCCGATCGGTATCGACACCAGCGCGGACCCGATCATCAGGTAGAAGGTGCCGAGTATGGCCGGGAAGATGCCGCCGTTGGTCATTTCGTTCGGCGGCATTTCCGTGATGAACTCCCAGGATATGGCGGAGTAGCCCTTCATGACGATGTATCCAAGCATGAAAACAAGGAACGCCAGCACGGTGTACGACATGGCCCGTATCAGTAAAAACATGGCTTTTTCGATCAGCCTCTGATTTCGCATGGTGTGAAAACATCTCAGTTCCCCTTGAACTTGTATTTGCTCGAAAGATAATCGGCGACAAGGTTGAACATGAACGTGATGATGAAGAGTATGATGCCGATGGCGAAGAGGGCGTGGTAGTGGCTCCCGCCCACGGGGGCCTCCGCCATCTCCGCCGCGATGTTCGAGGTCAGCGGCCGCACGGGATCGAACAGGGAGCCGGGCATGACGGCCGCGCCGCCGGCGACCATGAGCACCACCATGGTTTCGCCGATTACCCGCGATATGCCCAGGATCACCGCGGTCCAGATCCCCGACAGTGCGGCCGGGATGGTGATGTGGAATATAGTCTGCCACCGGTTCGCGCCCAGCGCGTAGGACGCCTCCTTGAGCGACATCGGGACGGATGAGATCGCGTCTTCGGAAATGCTGGCGATGGTGGGCACGGCCATGAAGGCGAGCATGAGGGACGCGTTGAAGAGGTTCAGGCCCGTGTCGATGTTGAACTGCTGTTGTAAAAATGGCGCCACGACGACCATGCCGAAGAAGCCGATGATGACGGACGGTATTGACGCGATCACCTCGATCGCGGGCTTTACGATCTCCCGCACCCGCGGGGACGCAAGCTCCGAGAGGTACACGGCGATTGCGAGGGAGAGCGGCACCGCGAACGCGGAAGCGAGCAGCGTCACCGCCACCGACGCGGCGATCAGGGGCAGTATGCCGAAGCGGGGGTTCCCGCTTGTGGGATACCACTGGGTGCCGAAAAGGAAGTCGGCGAGGCGGACGTCTTTGAGTATGGGGATCCCTTCGCTGAAAAGGAAGACCATGATCAGGAGAAGGACGAACAGGCAGGAGAGGCCGATGATCAGAAAGAACTTTTCAAAAAATTTCTCGGCAATGAGGCTTTTGCCGTTAGTTTTCTGCCTTTGTGTTTTTTGGATCATGGCCATGCTGGAGAACCGGTTTAATTGTTAATAATACATGTGTTACAACTACAAGATCGCCATGTTTTATTAAGAAATTATAAACGTATTGTTAATAAAATATAAAAACTACCGCAAATTGTTGCATTACATATCTTTTTGAAGGGAAATATTGATTTGGACAGATATATCGTGCCATACCAGCAGATACTAAAAATTTGTAGGGATCGTGCTGCCATGATGAATACGGCATGTAATCATACATCCTGATAAATTTATAGATTCTTTATATTATTATTATAATTGCTCTACATTTTGTTGATATACAATTGTCAGTGAAGGTGGAATGATATGAGAAGTATCCAGAGAACAGTGAAAAAAAACAAGTTGGCGCGCCTGAGACGGCTGGACATTTCCCGGGTAAAAAGGATAAAGAGGATTTTCAATACGTCATTGCAGGGGAGTGGTGAAACTTTCCCGGGCAAAGAGATCCCCGGCGCCGCTGTCAGTGAGAGGTGATTATGGGAACACCCAGGGTCCTGTTTGTATGCAGTCATAATTCAGCCCGCAGCCAGATGGCTGAAGCGTTCCTCAAGAAGATGGGTGGAGACGTCTTTGACGTTGAAAGCGCAGGCCTTGAGCCGGGCACGCTCAATCCGTTTGCTGTCGAAGCCATGAGAGAGGTCGGAATTGATATTTCCGGTAACAAAACAAAAAGCGTGTTCGATTTGTTCAAGCAGGGGAGAATGTACAGCCATGTTATAACCGTATGTGACGAGTCCATGGCGGATAAATGCCCGATTTTTCCGGGACTGGGGAAAAAAATGCACTGGTCCTTTCCTGACCCCTCGCAATTCACCGGCACACATCAGGAAAAACTGGCGAAAACCATTGCCGTCCGTGATGCCATCATGAAGAAAGTTGAAGAGTTGCTGAAAGATCTTGCCTGATCGGGTTTATTTTTTGCTTTAGAGATGTAACATCACTCGGTAATTGTTAATTTTTTACAGTACCGCTGTAATGTATGGCCATGATTGTGTGTGCCGGATACCTGGAGGGCCAGCCTGTTGAAAATGTTGCAGTTCTATATGTCTTTTGAAAATCAGGGCATGCAATGAAGAACACGATTGCCGTCATGGCCATGGTGATTGCCGCCATCATGCTCATACTGCTGCTGCCGTTTTGAATTGACGCGGCTGCCTCCGGAGAGGAGGCCATGCGCGGCTCGTTACAACAACCGAAAAAGTATTTTTTATTTTAATTTTCCACTTGCAATTATCAGTGGAATATGTATTATGTCACATAGAGTGTATGTTAGACACGAACTCCAATAAGATATTCGTTCTCGACACCAACGTCGTCCTCTATGATTACCGCTGCATCTATTCCTTTGAAGAGCACAATGTCGTCATCCCCATAACCCTCCTTGAAGAAATCGACAAGTTCAAGCGGGGCAACGAGATCATCAACTACAACGCGCGCGAGTTTTCCCGCGAGCTGGACGCCCTCATCGGCAACGATCTCCTCGGCCAGGGCGTGCGGCTGGAAACGGGCGGGTGCCTCATCGTGGAGACCAACGTGAAGATGAGCGGGCGTCTCCGCGAAATATTCTGGGAAGACAACTCCGACCACCGCATCCTGTCCCTTGCCTACAACCTGGCCGGCCTGCACGGCACCGACCGGGTCATCCTGGTGTCCAAGGACATCAACCTGCGCATGAAGGCGAAGAGCATCGGCGTGCAGGCCGAGGACTACGAGACCGGCAAGGTCAAGGACATCGGCGAGCTCTACACCGGGAAGAACTGCATCGAGGGCGTGGACCCCGGCTTCGTCGACCGGATCTACCGCGAGGGGAGCATCCCTGCCGGCGAACTGTTGAACGGACGCGACCCCTATCCGAACGAGTATTTTATCATACGCAACGGGACCAAGAGCGCGCTCACCACGTACCAGAAGAACAGCGGGCACCTCCATGTCGTGGAAAAGAAGAAGGCCTACGGCATACAGCCGCGCAACGCGGAGCAGTCGTTTTCGCTCGACGCGCTCATGAACAACGACATCAAGCTCGTCACGCTCGCGGGAAAGTCCGGCACCGGGAAGACCCTCATGGCCCTGGCCGCTGCGCTCGAGCGGCGGAACAACTACAAGCAGATCCTGCTGGCCCGGCCGATCATCCCCCTCTCGAACCGGGACATCGGGTACCTGCCCGGCGACATCAGAAGCAAGCTCGATCCCTACATGCAGCCGCTCTTCGACAACCTCTCGGTGATCAAGAACCAGTTCGACGAGGACTCCCAGGACTACCGCCGCATATCGGACATGGTGAACAACGAGAAGCTCCTGATCATGGCGCTCGCCTACATACGCGGGCGGAGCCTCTCGAAGGTCTACTTCATCGTGGATGAGGCGCAGAACCTGACGCCCCACGAGGTCAAGACCATCATCACCCGCGCCGGGCGAGGGGACCAAGATCGTGTTCACCGGCGACCCCTACCAGATCGACACGCCGTACCTCGACTCGCGCTCGAACGGCCTCACCTACCTCATCGACAAGATGAAGGGGCAGGAGATCTACGCGCACGTGACCCTGGAGAAGGGCGAGCGCTCGCAGCTCGCCGAGATCGCGAGCGACCTGCTGTGATGCTCCGGCAGGCTAACAAGCTTTATAAATCACACGGATAGATTAAAAGCCCTCTGGTGCTTCGGATCACAGATTCCCATACTTGTCAAGCACCATTGCCTCATACGGCGACAGGGTGAAATCGAGCGACGTAAAATGCGTATTGGTAAATCGGTGTGTCGACAGGATCACCTTCCACTGTCCGCGGTCGTGTAAATGCACGCGTTTTGCTTTGCCGGTGAAATTTAACGCGACGAAAACCGTTTCCCCTTCGTATCTCCGGTAGTAGCCGAGTGTACCGTGATGTCCTTTCAGCACCGGCTTCCATTCGCCGGCGTGAAGCGCCTTTTTTTCCTTTCTGATGGCAATCAATCTGCGATAAAAATTCAGGAGCGAGTACGGGTCGGCTGATTCGTCATCGACGTTCACCCGTCGGTAGTCGGCCCCGACCGGCAGCCACGGCCTGCCCGTGCTGAAGCCTGCGTTTTCCCCCGCTGACCACTGCATGGGTGTTCGCGAGGGGTCGCGGCCCGCGAACAGGGGCCAGAACCTACTGGCGAGCGGGTCCCGCGCGTCGCAGCGCGGTACGCGGCAGTTTTTCATTCCGAGCTCCTCGCCATAGTAGATGAACGGCGTCCCGGGCACCGTGAGCAGCAGAGCCGCCGCCACCCGGGCGCGTTTTTCGTCGTCTTCACCCCCGCCATATCTGCTGATCCCGCGCGGCTGGTCATGGTTCGAGAGGACGTGGCAGGGCCATCCCCCTTCCGGGATGTGCCGGATCCAGCGGCGCAGGCAGCGGTAGAAGCGGAGTGCGCTCCAGGGCCGGTACATGATGGAAAAGTCGAACGCCAGGTGCAGCTCGTCGGTGCCCGATGCCGAGGTAGCGCGCGGACAGTGCCGGGTCGCCCGGCGGCAGGGTGAATACTTCGCCCACGGCCATCCGGTCGCCGTATCCGTCAAGGATGGTACGAAACTCTTTCATAATCTCGTGCGTCCGTGTCCGGTTGCGGTCGTATCGGTGCTTCTGGAGGAACGGGGCGAACGGGACCGCGGGGTTGTTCCTGAACCTCCGGTCTTTGATAAGCCAGTTCACGGCGTCCAGCCTGAACCCGTCAACGCCACGGTCGAGCCAGTGGCGGAGCATGTCGTACATGGCCTCGCGAAGCTGCGGGTTGCGCCAGTTGAGGTCCGGCTGCTCTTCCAGGAAAGAATGGAGATAGTACTGGCTGGTCATCTCGTCCCATTTCCACGCGCTGCCGCCGAATACGGACTGCCAGTTGGTCGGAGGCCGGCCGCTTTCGGCGTCACGCCATATATACCAGTCCCGCTTCGGGTTGGTTCGGGATGATCGTGACGAGAGGAACCACGGGTGGAGGTGGGACGTATGGTTCAGCACCAGGTCCATGATGACCCGTATGCCGCGCGCGTGGGCCCCGTCTATCAGACGCTGGAAATCTTCCCCGGTCCCGAAGATGGGGTCGATGGCGTAATAGTCGCTGATGTCATAGCCGAAATCGTACATGGGCGACCGGTTGATGGGTGAGAGCCAGATCGCGTCCACCCCCAGATCGCAGAGGTAGTCCAGCTTTTCTACGATGCCTGAGATATCGCCGATTCCGTCGCCGTTGGAGTCATTGAAGCTGCGCGGATAGATCTGATAGACGACTCCATGTTTCCACCAGGCGGATGGATCGCTCATCTTCGTTTTGCGCCGCGCCGGGGATTTGCTTCCAGGTCGACGTCGTTCAATATCTGCGTGATGATCGCATCGGGATTGAAGTCCTTCGCCCGTGTCTGGGCCGATCTCTTGAAACCGGCGCGTAATTTGGTATTGCTGAGATAGTCGTCCACGACGGCGATCATTTCTGATCTTGTCTTGACCAGATATCCGTTTTTCCCGTTCTCGATAATGTCTTTTGGGCCCTTGGTATTATACGCGGTGACGGGAAGCCCGCAGCTCATGGCCTCGAGCACGACCACTCCGAAGGTGTCAAATTTCGAGGGTAGCAGCAACATGTCCGCCGCCGAGTACACCGACGGGAGCTTCTTATGGTCAACCCATCCGAGGAATACCGCGTCGGGAACGGCCTTTTTCAGATCGTCTTCCTTCGGGCCTTTGCCCGCGATGACAAGCTTTGCGTCCGGGTGCTTCTCACGGACGCTCCGGTAGATGGCCGGCAGCTCCATCACCCCTTTTTCGTCGCTCACGCGGCCCGCGAACAGGAGCACCGGAGCGTTCTGCTTCACACCGAAGAGGTCGGTCTTACGCGCCTTTTGCGGCACGAATTCTGATTCGGCCCAGTGCGCGGTCAGGAAGACGCGGTTCTGGTCAAACCCCATGTCCTTGCCGATCAGCCAGCTCCTCTGGTCCCTGTTCAGGACGAAGAGCCCGTCGAAATTGTGGTAAAAGGCGCGGAGGATGCGGCGGAGCCTTCCCCGGTTCTCGTGGTCAAAGTTCAGCACCTGGCGGGCGAACATCATCCAGTCGGTGTGCACGAAGAAGTAGGCGGGTACGGTGTAGGCCTGCTTCAGAAAAAGCGAGATAAGTCCCATCGGCCCTTCGGTCGAGCAGATGAGCCGGTCGTATTCCCCCTCCTTGAAGATCCGGTGGATGTCCAGGATGTTCGGAATTCTGAGGGGTTGCTGCTCGTAGAATGGGAGTGTGTATTCTCCCAGGGGCGGCACCACGATGAGATGGTCTTCTGATTTAAGCCTGCTGCTGCATATCAGGATGTCGATCGGGAGGTCGCGCTTCCGGATCTCGTCGAGCATAGAGCGGAGGACCATGGCGACGCCGTTGACATCTTCAAACGTGTCCGTAAGCCAGAGCATCCTCTCGGGGTGTTTCAGCTTCCCCACGTGCCCGGAGAACCGCGAGAGCAGCTCCCTGGAATTGTACATGACGCGGGCGCTCGTGAAGGTTGCGCTCAGTATGACTGCGGTCCCCAGGAAGGGAAAGGAGAGCCCGTCCAGAAAATCAGTGATGTTGAGCGGCAGGCCGTTCCCGTTCTTTGAAAGGCCCGGCGCCGCGTAATTCCGCACCTGCGTCGGAAGATCGAAGGATTCGAAGATCTTTTCCACCTTCAATTCACTGAGGCCGTGCTCGCGGTCGAGCTTCTCAATTTTCTTCTGGAGGCGATCGATCAGGATGCCGCTCAGGCTTTGGTATATTACATGGATTGAGTCCCTGAACCTGTGGACTATCTCTTCCGGTTCGTCCCTTTTTGTCACCGCCATGTGCGCCGCTTCGTCGAAGATCGGTTTGTAGACCTTCGGGACCATAAGCCGCTTCCTGAATGAGGGCACGTTCCCGCTGAAGCACTGGTGAAAGAGCTGGAGAAAGTCCATGGTCACCCTGTGTCGCTTGATCTCCGACATGCCGTTAGCGATCGCCAGGGCAAGGAGCTTATCGCGCGCGTCCCCCTTGTGAAGCATAAGGCGTATCAGGCCCGGGTCGTCCATGTGCATGGCGATCTGGCAGAAGTAATCGAGGAACGACACCGTCATTTTTTCGCTGTCGTTGTGGGATCCGAAGGGGGCCATGGCGCCCGCCTTGATCGCTTCCAGCGCCAGTTTCGACCTGCTCATGATCTTGAGCTTTTCCGCGAGGTCCGGCACATGGAGCCGCGTCCCGGTGAGACCGGTGAATATCCCCATGTGGCTGTCTGACCCGCCCGCCATCGATTTACTGTAGGGGTCCCTGCAGTAACGGTCGGGCGGGAGCTTGATCCTTTTCGCTATCGAGTCGATCCGTTCCCGGGTCAGTCCCTCGACGAATGTCTTCACCAGCATGTTCTGCCAGGTATCGCGCTGGCCGTTCATAACCTCGAACCGCTCGAACACGAGCGCCATTTTTTCGAAAAATTCGATCGGCGGTATCTCGCCGCGGTGATAGTGGTAGAGGGGGTGGGCCCATATCGTCGGGATGTCGTTGCTCACCGCGTATTCCTGGAAGCGATATATATCGTTTCTCAATTTATCGAGCATAACTTCCTGATTCGGCGTGAACCCATAGGCGAGGACGTGGATACCCACCCGGTAGTCGGGCACCTGGCAGGTGAATTCAGCGCCGGTGAGCACGTCGGTCCCATTCTCACGCAGCTCATAGCAAGATCGTGCGTTGTTGTGGTTTGTAACGGTGAAGGTGTCGCAGCCATGGTTCTTCAATGTCTCAACCAAGTCCTCGCTCGGGAGCCATGTTTCCGGGATGTTGAGGATGCGCCCGAGCAGCTCGTCCGGCGTGCTGCTGTTGTGGTCATGGCAGTGGAGGTCGATGGTGAGGACTTCTCCGGCAGGGAATTTTATTTTCTGCTTTTCCAGGAAATATTCTAATTCTTTTAAAAGTGTATTCTGAAAGTTCTTGGGGTGATTCATAACTGTAATCCTTTTATTTAAAAAATATCAAGCGGCTGTTAATAAATCATCAATCTTTCATAAAGAAAATGTGAATATTTTTTCGATGTTCAGAGACTGGCTCTGGCATATGTTAATGTGGTTATGAGTAACGGGCAGATTACGGCAGGCAGGAATTGGGATCGATTGACAATTGTGTATAATTATTTCATGAAAATATTTTCGTGCTTCGATATAAATTATGAATCATTGCGTGGCATCATCCCTTTCCCGAGAAGTGATCGGGTTGTCTGACTCGGCATTTCTGATATGCACCAGAAATGCCGCCAGCAGTATGCCGATGCAGAAAATAAAGCCCGCGATCGATATCGGCCAGGAATAATGGGCGTATCGCAGCTCGGCCAGCGAATTGGCGTACACTGCAAGAAAGAGCGCTACGAAGGTCAGGAAAAACTTCCCCGTCAGGTACAGGCCCGTGCCGATGAGGACGCCGACGCCGGTCATGACGAAAAAGAGGTCGATGCGGTAAAAACCCGTTTCAACAAACATGATGATGCCAAAAGAAATGCCGGAGACGAGCGCATTAACCGCGGCCGCTGCGCGCGTGCCGAAGCTTTTTTCGACCGAGCGGGGTATGACGTAATAAAACTGCAGTGAGAGCGCTATGGAGAGCGGCAGCGTGAACAGGACGTGCTTTATGCGGATCAGGTCGCTCGGGTTATCTGTGATTATTGCCACCCATGATGAGTAAAAGGCGATTTCTATCCCGAGTGCGGCGAATAAAAGAATGATCCCCATAACGATTTTTATTGCAGTGGAGGATTGGTCGTACGGCAGGCTCCATTTTCTCGCAGTGAGAATCGGAAGCAGGATGCCGATGATACCGCATGCAAGGAATAGTTTCCCGATCTGCGCAAAGGGCTCTACCTGAGTGCCGAACATGTGAGGCAGGAGCGCGACCAACGTGTATGTAAGCAGGAATACGGAGTATCCGGATAGCATCGATATAAATGGCTTCAAACGTTTCATGCGGGGCCTCCGTGATAACAGTGAATGATGCCGTTATCTATTTGGAGTATATCAACGATGACACCGGTCGTTGTAAAGATTTTATAAATAATCCGTTTCAGTATGGAAAACGGGACTATGGGTCTGGCGCTGCCGGATCATCATTTGATCAGGATAACGGCGTAATAAACGGAGGCAGCTATCAGCGCCGCCGCCGGGATCGTCAGCACCCACGCCCACGCGATCTGTCCCGCCACGCCCCACCGTACGGCAGTCATGCGCCGGAGCGATCCGACCCCCATGATCGCGCCGGTAATGGTGTGCGTGGTGCTCACCGGAATGCCCAGGAATGAAGCGAGGAAGAGTGTGGTAGCGGCGCTCGATTCGGCGCAGAACCCGTCAACCGGCTTGAGCTTGGCCACCCGCTGTCCCATGGTCTTCACGATGCGCCATCCGCCGAACATGGTGCCCAGCGCTATGGCGCCATGGCAGGAGAGAACGACCCAGAGCGGGACGTGGAAGGCGCCCTGGAGCATGCCCGCGCTGAAGAGCAGCCCCGCGATGATGCCCATGGTCTTCTGCGCGTCGTTTCCTCCGTGCCCGAGGCTGTAGAGCGCCGCTGAAATGAGCTGGCCCTTTCGAAAGAGATGGTCCACCTGTCCCGGCGCCTTGTTCCGAAAGGCGCGGTACACGATGGTGCCGATACCCAGTCCAAGGACCAGCCCGAGCACCGGGGCCACGAAGATGAAGATTACCGTCTTGATGATGCCATTCCATACAAGGGCGCTCGTGCCTGCCTTGACGAGCGCGGAGCCGATGAGGCCCCCCATCAGCGCGTGGGATGAGCTGGTGGGTAATCCGAAGTACCAGGTGATCAGGTCCCATGTTATGGCGCCGATGAGGGTCGCCAGGATGATTTCATTGTCCATGATGGCGATGTCGATTATGCCCTTGCCGATTGTGCCGGCCACATGGAGGCCGAAGAAAAGAAATGCGATGAAGTTGAAAAAGGCGGCCCAGGCGACGGCGTAGCGGGGAGAAAGCACGCGGGTAGAAACGATGGTTGCTATGGAGTTTGCCGAGTCATGAAACCCGTTAATAAAATCGAAAGCAAGTGCGAGAAAGATCAAAAAGATTATATAAATTTCCATCGCTATTCCTTGCGTAATATAATTAAAATACTTATTACTGCGCGCTTTTTTAACTTTTCATTTAAATTTTCCTCATATTTTATAAAGAAAATATAAAGATTCTGTTAATAATAGGTGAATTGTACATATTGTCAGGGATGATAATGATAGATATAAAGCATTGCTATTCAGAATGTATTGTACAACGACCGTTCGATAATGATCCGGGGGCATGGTGGGTATTGATGGCGCGCCTGGATCGCTCCGATCATGCGATAAATTGTGCAAAACAATCCGCTGAGTGTATTGACAAATATGAGACGGAATGATACAGTGCAAAAAAATCACTTCAAGAGCCCTTATGAAAATTTTATCCTCCCTGTTTAAAAAGAAGCTCCCCGTTACGGTGCCGAAGGAACGGCACGCGATGTCACGGAACCTGGTCGACCGGAACGTCCATGATATCATGGGCCGCCTGAGGGGCAACGGATTTGACGCATACCTGGTGGGCGGATGCGTGCGCGATATTCTGCTCGGCAAAACGCCGAAAGATTTCGACATCGTCACGAACGCGCGCCCGCAGCAGATCAAGCGGCTGTTCCGGCGCTGCTTCCTGATCGGAAGGCGCTTCCGGCTCGCCCATGTCTATATCAGCCATGACAGGTTCGTGGAGGTCGCCACGTTCAGGGCCGCGGTTGACCCGGAACAGGTGGCTGACGAGGGCCAGGGCCGCTTTGCCGCGAACAACGTGTACGGTTCCATCGAGGAGGACGCGCAGAGACGGGACTTCACGGTGAACGGCCTTTACTTTAACAGCGCGAACGGCTCGATCGTCGATTACTGCGGCGGCCTGGAAGACCTGAAGACAAAGACGCTCCGCTCGGTCGGCGATCCCATGGTGCGCTTCAAGGAAGACCCGGTGCGCATCATCCGCGCCGCGCGCTTTTGCGCACAGCTCGGCCTCAAGCCTGCAAAGCGGGACATGAAGGCCGCGCTCGCCAGCGCCCCGCTTATCGCGCAGGCCAATGCACACCGGATGCTTGAGGAGCTGTTCAAGATACTCAGGTGTGCCGCCTCCGCCGGCACGTTCGAGAACCTGGAAAAATTCGGGATACTCCGGCACTGGATCCCCGAGATCGATCTCGGGAGGCACCCGGGCCTTCAGTCCCGCCTTGCGGTGGTTGACCGCCGCCGCGCCGCGGGCGAGGAGATCCCTGTCGCGGTGCTCCTCGCGGTGCTCTTCAATGACCTTTTCGCAGAGGCGATGGGCGACAAGCGCGGCTTCCAGGACGCGTTCAACGTAATGCACCAGCGCTTCAATGATCTCGTAATCCGTCTCAAGATCCCCCGCCGGGAATGGGACGCGATCAGCAACCTTGTCGCGCGCCAGTCAAGCCTTGAAAGGATCCCGGACCCGAAGAAGGGGAAGGGGTTTGAGAAGCGCTTTGTGCGGAACGCGCATTTTGCGAACGCACTTTTGTTTTTCGAAATAATCTCCACTGCCGCCGGCTCTCACGCGGCGGAGCTGAAATACTGGAAGGAGCGCGGAGCGGCCGCTAAGCCCGAAGGCGAAGGGCGCCCCCGCGATGATAGAAGGCACTTTGAACGGGGCAGGCGTCCGCATGGGCCTGCCAGGCCGGCGGAACACCGCGAGAGGTGACCCGCCGGTTATTTTCGCACCAGCTGTGAAAGCTGGAGCGCGAAGGGGAAATCGCCGTACAGCGTGATCAGCCCCTGCATGAAGGCCTGGGCCGGATCAACCGATCCTGCCGCGATCTTCCCGAGAACATGGGGCAATCCGCAAATTCTGAAGTTCGGTTCCTCGCTTCCGTTAAACACCATGCGTATCGGTATGTCCTCTCCGCCGGGTTGTACAATCTCCACATCCATTGAGCCCCTGCTCCTCTCGAGTATGGTGTACCGGCCCCTGCCCGTTAATGAAGATACCAGTTTAACCAGCGGCTTGATGGCCTGTTCCGGGATCTGGAGAGCCACCTGGGGATTCTTCAGTCCGCCGGGGGTCACAGTTATCTGTTTTGCGTCCCTGATGGTGATGCCAAAGACGAGGTCGTTTTCCCCCGCAATGGTTATCTGCAGCGTAAAGAGCGTCCCCTCCATGTCTGGAACGGGATCCTCGGATAGATATCTCCCGATAAGGCCGGGAAGGTAGTGCGTCAGGTATTCTTCTATTGTCAGTCCGTTCATAGTACCGCCTCCCATGATTGAAATTCCTTCCCGTGTCGGGGAAGTAGTAGCGGTCGAGTCGCCCATCAAATATATCAGGTGGGCCTTTCTGACTATCATGGCATACTCCCGCTATCTGGTTCCTGTCAAAAATATGAATTTAATGAATATGCTGTATGCAATCGGTTATGCGTTTTTGCTGAAAAGATACTCATGAAAGATATTTTTTCTTGCAATAATTCAATAACAATCAATTATTTATCAACTTATGAAAAGTATTATTCAACACTGATTGTTTTTTACAGACCACTCAATGAACAGTATCCGAAGTGATATGCGCGATAGTATAAAAATATTGATGATAATTCTTCTTTCCACTGTCTTCATCAGCTGCGGCCGCGGTGAGACCGGCGGACGGATGGCGTTGACTGGATGGGAATCCAACAGGGCCGGGCGCGGTGCGGAACATCCGGGCCAGGTTGGCGGCCCCTGGAGCGCATTCCAGCAGGGATCTCCACTTGATCTGGATGTTCTGCTCCTCAGGGCTCCCGCTAATGAAAAAATCTGGCTTAAAGCCCGGTTTGATCTTGCAATCGTTCCCGGGGACAGCTGCGGCGTCATCGTCATGGGAAGAGACCGGGAGGTCAAGGTTTTTGTCAATGGAACGGCCCTCGAAAGGCCAGAAGAACTTCGTTTCGCAAACGTCTATTCCCCGTTACATTATACCGTTCCACGCGCAATGTTACGAAAAGGGGCCAATACCGTCCATGTCAGGGCTTCCATGACAGGGGGGTATGTCCCTGCGGCGAATAATATTTACGTCGTGGATGTGCATGCCTTTGCCCGGGAACAGATGATACATGAGCTTGTTTTTACCCAGCTTCCCCTGGCGATCCTGATATTTAATTTTAGCCTTCTTTTTCCGCCGATGATCTTCTTTGCCTGGAACAGGTGGGCGCGGGTCCTTGCGTACGGCTCCCTGGTGCTGACGCTTTTCATCCTGTATATCCTCTTCGAGTTCATTCCTGTCCGCTACACGGGGTCTGTTGTGCCCGTGGTACACCTTGCGCTTATCCCGGTTTTCGGCGTTTTTCTTTTCGTGGCGGTGCAGTCCCTTTATCGGGTCTACATGTCGTTCTTCATCAGGATAACGGCGGTTGCCTGCACGGCAACATCGCTTTTGATCCTGTTCGCCGAGAGGAAGATCGTTGAAATTTATTCGCCGTTTGCCTTGCTGGCGGGGATCGTCATTATCGTCCCGCTGTCGATATGGATATTGAATATGATCAATACCATAAAAAAGGACCGGCTCCAGTTTTACATGCTGGTGCTCCTCATCCTGACCGCGGGATTGGTCGGCGGTTATGAGGTTGTGGCCTTCATCGCGGACATGCCGTTTGCGTTCCTGGCGCCTATCTACGGCTCGCCATTTTTTGTGATCGTCTTCATGATCCTCGCCTCGAGGGAATTGATGAGAAGCACGGTCAGGATGGAGCTCCTGTACAAGACGCTCGGGAGGCCTGAAAAAAAAGATAACGGCCCGATAATAACGGACATGACCGAGATCAAGCTCAAATCAGTTATTGACTTCATCGACCAGAATTACGCACAGGACATTTCCCGTGAAGGCCTGGCCGGGGCGATTGACATCAGCACTGACTATATGAGCAGGCTCTTCAGGAAATATACGGGTAAAAAAATCAACGAGTACATCAACGAGCTGAGAATCAGGGACGCGATGAAGAAGCTGGATGATAAAAACAACAAGGTAATCGACATCGCCCTCTCGGTGGGCTTTGAAAGCCTGTCGACTTTTAACAGGGCGTTTAAGTATGTCACCGGTATAACCCCGAGTGACTATCGGAATCAGCCACGGAACGCCCCGGAATAAATCACTTCACGCCGGTTCATGCAATAAGTCAATTTCATGAAATTTCGTCTTTTGATTGGATGCTCCCGCCTGCCGCGAGGTATAATTTACTTCAAGATTAAATATCAACCAATGAGCCGGGGCCGGGCTTCATCAGCATGTGATCGATGATGGGAAAATAAGTGCTGTGTGATGGGTGCCGCCCGTATTGGTGATGGCGGGCAGGCGATGTCACGACCCAGATGGCAGGTAAAACTGATAAACAGGTTTTTTAAAAAGATATTCCTGTTTGCAAATATTACCAGGGTTCCCTTCGTGGGGACCTGGCTTTACAGGCTCTTTTTTGACAAGGATGATGTCACGTTTATCCCCATCAATGCCTCGCTGGAACCGCATGAGCATGTGGCGCTCCCCTCGGATATCATACGTCATTTTATCATGAAATCAGAATATATTTGGATAAAGGATAGATGCGTGTGCCGGACGGCCGAAAACTGCAGGAGCTATCCGAAAGATCTCGGGTGCATCTATCTCGGCCCGGCGGTTCAAAACTTCAACCAGGACCTGGGCAGGATGGCCACCGTTGGCCAGGCCCTGGAGCACGTCAGGCGCTGTGAAGAGGCGGGCCTGGTGCACATGATCGGCCTAAACAGGCTTGATTCTCTGATGCTGAATTGTGCGCCATCCGATACGCTCATGACGATATGCAATTGCTGCGAGTGCTGCTGTTTTTTCAGGATCCTGCCCAGGCTGAGCGGGCCCATCAGGGAGAGGATGCGGGGGCTTGACTGCGTTACCATCGAGGTGCGGGACGGTTGCACGGGATGCGGGGCATGCGTATCGTCATGTTTCGCCGGCGGCATTTCGGTCGTACATGGCCGGGTCGTTATAAATAACAATTGCATCAAGTGCGGAAAGTGCGTCAGGGCCTGTCGCGCAGGGTTGATTAAAATGACCATTACCGATCCGGTTTTTATCGATTCGTCAATTAATCGGATCATGGAGAGCATCGCCAGGTGAGAGTACACTGTTTTCGGGGGTGACCGGAGATGATGGTGAAGAACTTATTATGCGGGATGCTGCTCCTTGCCTCTGCGGCGTTCCCTGCACAGGACGGTAGCGGCGCATGGAAGATGCTGCTGGAGAAGAATGATATACGGATCTATGCCAACAGGGTGCCCGGTTCACCCATAGATGAACTGAAGGGCGAGTGCGTGCTGGACGCGCCGCTTGAAGTCGTTGCTCAAGTCATGCTCGATGTGGCGTCATATCCCCGCTGGGTCGCTAATTGCGTTGAGGCGCGGAAATTCGGCTGTACGACCGCCACTTCCTGCCTTCTCTATTTTACTCTCGGGATGCCCTGGCCGGTACTGGACAGGGATATTATTCTTCAATCGTCAACCGAGATACTCCTGCGAGAGGGGACCATTGTAGGCAGGGTTTCCGCCCTGCCGGATAAAATCGTTCCTCAGCATGACAAGCGGGTCCGCATCAGCTCGATGTACGGCACGTGGATTTTCAAACGCATTTCACCGGAAAAAACTGACGCGACATTCATTTGCTGGGCCGATCCAGGAGGCTTTATCCCGGTTTTTATCATTAATATTGCGAGCCGCGACATCCCGTACAGAACACTGAAGGGCCTCCGCGAGATGGTGAAAAGAGAGGAATATATATCGGCATCAGAAAAATTTAATATCGAGATGCTTGAAAAGGAAGAGGGTGTAAATGGAGGCATGGGACAATGAAGGGTGACGGGGCCCTGAACGTGCCCCGCCATTCTGTTCCGTTACCGGGCTCCCTTACCGCTGCATTATCTTGACGAATTTATCGAACTTTCCTTTCTCCTTCGCTACCGTGATGCCCATCTCCATAATGTTTGCGGGAATGGGCGGGACCGATTTCCGCTCGACGAGCTCAATGGCTCCAGCCGGGCAGCCGGTGACGCAGAGGCCGCACCCGATGCATTCCTCCTTGTTGACGATGGCGACGCCGTCCTTCATCTCGATGGCCTTCACGGGGCAGCGTTCATCGGCGCAGATGCCGCAGCCGGTGCAATTGCCGCTCATGACGCTCGCGCCGAAACGGCTCGGCTCGAACGCGTGCGGATGATGTAACTGCGTTTTGCCGCGCAGGACCGTGCAGCAGCAGGGACAGCAGTTGCATATCAGGTTTGCCTTGTCGGCGCTGTTGTTGCTGGTGTGGACCAGCCCGGCCTTTTCAGCGCGGTCGAGGACATCCATTCCTTCTTCCCTGGTGATCTTTCGCGCGAATCCGCGTTCTGCAAGAAATTCACCGGCGCCGTCGAAGATCAGGCATACGTCTTTCGGCCTGTCGCATTTGGCGACGCTCGTCCTGCAGGCGCAATCGGCAAGCGCGATGAATTTGGCGTTGTCTATGAAGCGTTTGACCTCTTCGTAGGGATGGACCCGGTTTTCCGCTTTGATTGATTTCTCCACCGCCACGACCCGCATGAGGGGGGTGGGGTTCCCGGAAAAGGAGGCGCCCAGGGCCTCGTGATGGTATTTTTCCCATAGTTCGCCGAGCTGCTTATACATTGGGGAACCGTCAGATTTCATGAAGGGAAATTCGAACACGCCCGGTATGAGCGGGACAAGACCGTATAATGTATTGCCGTCCTTGTTTTTTGAATAAATGATCCCCTTGTTTGCCATCGATTCGAGCAGCTGTTCCGTATCTCCCGCCGGGCGTGATGCGGCTGCCGCAATTTTATTAATGTCGGCGACCTTGAAGCTCATTGCGCTGGCGACTGCGGCCTCTTCGGGGGTGAATAGTGTCTGTAGGATCTTTATAATTGTTTCGGTTTTCGGCGCGGTGGTAGGGTGCGAATCGAGCACGTCCCTGAGTTGTTCATAAATTTCCATGCGGCTCCTCCGGTATCTGGTTATTTTTCGCCCTGAATGATATGTCCGAAAAGCATGTCCGCGAAAATAACCAGGGGCGTGACACTCTTTGAAAGCTTCATGTCGATAAGCGCGCCTTCCCAGCCATTCAATATGAAGGTGGCGAGATTTCCCGCGTCCATGCTTTTACTGACCTCACCCCGGTCACGCGCTTCCTCGATGCATGACTGAAGGGTGGATTTCATTTTTGAATATGCGTCTTTGAGCTTTTCCCTGAGGGGCTCTGAAATGTCGCTCATCTCCTGCGACAGGTTGCCAATGGGGCATCCGCTCGAGAACCGGTTGCCGGTATAAAATGCGCAACTATCATCAAAAAAGCGCCGCAGCCTCTCCATCGGAGTGCGGCTTTCATCTTTCAGGTAACTGTCGAACATGGCCGAAATGAATTTGCTGTAATGGTCAACCAGGGCCTGGCCGAAATCGTCCTTGCTCTTGAAGTAAAAGTAGAAAGAGCCCTTGGGCACGGATGAGGCCTTGAGGATTTCCTGTATGCCGGTGTTCACGAACCCCCTGGCATGTACAAGCCTGGCCCCATGATTGAGAATGAGTTGTCTGGTGTCTTCTTTGGGCATTGGGTGAATCTCTTTCATGATAATAGACCGGTCGTCTATTGTCTGTCAAGATTTTTTTACTCTGACCCCAATAGGATTTATGCAAAATCATACGCAGAGCCAATAATGAGTGAATGTGAAGTGATAGTTATCGGTAGGTGCATATGTTGTGTTACTCTGACACCATACAGAATTTATTTTTTACTCTGACCCCTGATATTACACTTGACATGCGAATTTTAATTAAATGAATGTTCAGTTAATAAACTTTAGGAAAACAACATGGAAAATAATCTTACACACCTTTTTTCTCCAGTAAAAATTAACCAACTGGAACTAAAAAACCGCGTGGTAATGCCTGCCATGGCTACATCATACGGCAATAAAGATGGCTCCATCACTGACCGGCTTATTGCATACCTCGAGCGGCGGGCGCGTGGCGGTGTCGGTCTCATTATCACCGAGGTGTGCGCTATCGACCCGCGGGGCAGAGGGTTTGGAAGGGAGATCGGCGTGTGGGACGATACATTCATCCCCGGCCTGTCGCGTCTCACGGAAACAGTCCATGAGCACGGGACGAAGATCGCCCTTCAGCTTCACCATGCGGGGCGCGAGACCATTGCCGCAGTTGCGGGTGCGAGCCCGGAGGGGCCGTCAGACCTCCCGAGCGTAATATTAAACCAGCCCACCGAGGCGATGTCAAAGGACCGTATCAGGGAGATAGTTCTCGCCTATGCCATGGGAGCATACCGGGCCAGGCAGGCAGGCTTTGACGCGGTGGAAGTGCACGGGGCGCATGGCTACCTGATAACGCAGTTTCTATCCCCTTTCTCCAACAGGCGCACGGACGAATATGGCGGCACAGACGAAAATCGCGCGCGCTTTCTGATCGAAATCCTCACGGCAGTCAGGGAAAAAGTCGGGCCGGGGTTTCCGGTCATTGTCCGCCTGTCGGCTGATGAATGCATCAAGGGGGGCTATGCACTCGAGTTTATAAAATGGCTCGCGCCGCGACTGGTCGAGGCGGGTGCTGACGCGCTGCACGCGTCCGTGGGGGTCTACTCCACGCCGGGCATGCTCTCCATCCCCGTGGCGGACACGCCCGAAGGGTTCAACCTGTTCCGGGCGCGCGAGATAAAACAGGCAGTGAAGGTCCCGGTCATTGGCGTGGGGAGGGTCATCGATCCGCGCATGGCCGACGAATCGATCGCGCGTGGGGACGCGGACCTCGTCAGCATGGGCCGCCAGTTCCTTGCCGATCCCGAGTTTCTTGTCAAGGCGCGGGAAGGGCGGTGGGACGACATTCGCTGGTGCATGGGGTGCAACCAGGGCTGCATCGAGCGCCTGAGCTTCGAATTCAAGGCGACCACCTGCTCGATAAATCCCGAGTGCGGGCGAGAATACGAGGATATATACAGACAAGCCGCTACAAAGAAGAAGGTGTGGGTCATCGGGGGAGGCCCCGCCGGTCTCTCCGCGGCGATAGCGGCAGGGAAGCGCGGGCACGGGGTGACGCTTTTTGAACGGCGTGCCCTCCTCGGCGGGCAGCTCGTATCTGCGAGCAAGCCGCCGCATAAAGAAGCATTTTACCGCTGGGTGGAATGGGCGGAGCGCCAGTGTAAAGGCCTGGGCGTGCATATACAGACCGGCACCGCGGTCACCGGGCAGATGTTGGCGGATAACAGGCCGGATGTGGTGGTGCTGGCCGCCGGCGCGGCGCCGACGGCGCCGCAGATAGAAGGCATCGGCAACCCGAATGTCGTCGATGCGCGCGATGTGCTCGAGGGTACGGTTCCCGTCACGGGCCCTGCGGTGATACTGGGCGCCGGTTACGTGGGCATGGAAACGGCGGATTACTGCATGGCGCGCGGCATCGCGGTCTCGCTCCTTGACATGGCGAAATTCCCGCCGGTGAGCAAGTTCCCGGCGCACGGCTACTGGCTCCACCGGCGCCTGAGGGATGGCGGCGGCGCGCTGATGCTTAACTGCAGGGTCACGGCGATAGAGAAAAACGCGGTCGTGGCGGAGCAGGAGGGGAACGGGGTCCGCATCGAGCCGGTTGCGACCGTCATCAAGGCCTTCGGCTCCGCGCCGGAACGCGGGCTGGTCGATGCGGTGCGGGAGCAAGGGATCCCCCTTGTGGAAGCGGGCGATGTTGTGAAGCCGCGGCGGGTCATTGAGGCGGTCCATGAAGGCGACGCTGCCGGCATCTCTCTATGAATCCAACGTGTTGCCGGTATAAGGGAAAGCAGAAATGGATGAAGTAAAAAAAAGGCAGAACGCCGGAGCGCGAAAGCCGGACATCCTGAAGAACTTCTACCAGGTCATTCTTGAAGAAGGCATCGAGGGCGCGTCCATCGGCAAGGTGGCGAAACGGATGGGTATACACCCCAGCCTGATCATCCATTACTTTCAGAACAAGGAAAACCTGTATGTCGCCCTCGTGGATTACATCATCCGCAGAGCGGGCGAAATCTACCGGGAGCTGATCGTCCAGTCGGGTGATCCCGGGCTGCGGCTGCGCAGGCTGGTGGAGATATTTTTCAGCGACGCGTGGTACGGGATGTCTGATATCGGTGGGGACTTCGCGATCCTGTCGCTGGGCGGCCGGGAGCCGCGCATCGATGCGAGGCTGAAAGAGATGTACGTTCTTTTGAAGAAGCTCATCATCGACGAACTTGAAAAGATAACCAGGGAGGGCGGCATCCCGGCGCATGACCCGAAGCGGGCGGCAGAGATCATTATCGCGATGTACGAGGGATACCGGCATTTCAAGCATCTGTTTATCAGCGCAGGGGACGCGGAAGAGTTCCGTGAAGATATGATAGCGGCCGCCATGGCCGCGCTAACGAACAGGGACCGGTGATCAGGTCAACAGGAGGGGCATGATATGGCAGAACGGTTTTTCAGCGAGCGCAATCTTTTATTTACGCTTTTTGACGTGCATGATATCGAATCGCTGCTCACGTCGGAACGCTTCGGCGAGTATACGCGCGAGAGCGTGGACATGATCATGGGCACGGCAAAGAAAATAGCGATCGAGCATATGTTCCCGATATGCTCGGAAATGGACAAGAACCCGCCGAAGTATGTCGACGGGGGGATCCGCGTGCATCCGAAGGTGAAAGACTTCATGGCGATGGCGGGCGAGGGCGGATGGATCAGCGCCATTTTCCCGTATGAAAAAGGCGGACAGCAGATGCCGGTTTCGGTGTACAATGCGTGCCAGTTCATATTCTCATCGGCAAATTATTCCCTGAGCGTGTACCCGGTCCTCACGACGGGAGCGGTCAACCTGATCCTGACCTTCGGATCTGAAGAGCTGCGCGCGGCGTACGCGCCGCGGATGATCGAAGGGAGGTGGCAGGGGACCATGGCGCTTACCGAGCCGGAGGCGGGGAGCTCTCTGGGCGACGTGCGCACCTCGGCTGAGCCCACCGATAAAGGCTATTACCTGGTCAGGGGGCAGAAGACCTTCATCTCAGCGGGAGACCACGACATGGCGGAGAATATCGTGCACCTGATGCTGGCGCGCATCAAGGGCGCGCCGGCCGGCGTCAAGGGGCTTTCGCTTTTCGTCGTCCCGAAAAAACGCGTGAGCGCGTCCGGCGGCCTCGAGTTCAACGATGTCAGCTGCGCCGGCTGCTACCACAAGATGGGCTACCGGGGCGCGCCGATCGCCCAGCTCAGCATGGGCGAGAGCGACGACTGCCGCGGGTGGCTGGTCGGCGAGCCGAACAGGGGGCTGTCGTACATGTTCCAGATGATGAACGAGGCGCGGATCGGCGTGGGCCTGGGCGCGGTCGCGATATCGTCGGCGGCGTACCACGCGGCGCTCGAGTACGCGCGCGAGCGGCTCCAGGGGCGGGGCGTGGCGGAGAAGGACCCCGCGAGACCGCAGGTGGCCATCATCGAGCACGCGGACGTGAAGCGGATGTTGCTGCAGCAGCGCGCGATCATTGAGGGGGCCCTCTCCCTCATGGTCTACGCGGGCAGGCTCGTGGACTGCGCGGGCATGGCAGCGGGGGAGGAGAAGGAGCGCTACGAGCTGCTGCTTGATTTCCTCACGCCGATGGTGAAGACCTATCCGTCGGAGATGGGGGTCGTCTCCACCAGCCTGGCCATCCAGTGCCTGGGAGGGTACGGATACAGCGACGAGTTCCCGGTCGAGCAGTACATGCGGGACTCGCGCATCCATCCCATCCATGAAGGGACGACCGGCATCCAGGGGATGGACCTTCTCGGCAGGAAGGTGACCATGCACAAGGGCAGGGCCGCCGGCATTTATCTGGAAGAGGTGGGGAAGACAATCGCGGCCGCGAAGGCCGTCGCGGCGCTTGCGCCCTACGCCGAAAAACTCGCATCCGCGGCGGGGCTGCTCAAACAGGTAACGGGCGCGCTTGTCGGCATCGCCGTGAAGGGAGATGTGGACCGATTCCTCGCGGACGCGACGCTCTATCTCGAGATGTCCGGGATCATCTGTATCGCGTGGCAGTGGCTTTTACAGGGGATCGCGGTCCAGAAGGCCCTGCCGCATTCCGCGGAGGGAGAGGAACGCGACTTCCTTGAGGGGAAGTTATTCGTGATGAAATTTTTCTACGAGTACGAACTGCCGAAAATCGAGGGGCTGCGCACCAGGCTCCTGAGCCAGGACGCGATCACGGTGGCGATCAGTCCCCGGCATTTTACGAATTGAATATAGTGAAGGGTGTTGTTTTAATCTACAATGCAAAAGGAGCAATTACATGAATGCTGAAGACATCAAAAAGGTGCTTATCGCCGGCGCAGGGACCATGGGCCAGAGTATCGGCATGTCGTGCGCCTCGCACGGCTATGCCGTGGTACTGTATGACGTCAAGGAGGAGATAGTCGGCAGGGCGAAGGCGGGCATGGACGCGAAGATCGACAGGATGGCGGCGTCCGGCGCCATACCGAAAGAGAAAGCGGAGTCGATCAAGAGCAGCATCGCGACCACGACCGACCTCGACGCGGCCGGGGCCGACATCGACCTCGTCAGCGAATCGATACCGGAGGACCCGGACCTGAAAGGGGAATTTTTCGGCAGGCTGAACGCGCTGTGTCCCGATCGGACGATATTCACCACCAATACATCATCACTGGTCCCCTCGCAATTCGCCGGCAAGACCGGGAGGCCCGACCGGTTCCTCGCCTTCCATTTCCATCCGGGCTTCAAGCTGGTGGATGTGATGGGGCACCCGGGCACGTCGCCGGAGGCAGTGGAAACAGTGCGCCGGTTCGCCGAGCTGATCGGCCATTCCCCGATCGTCATCAATAAAGAGAACCACGGGTACGTGTTCAACGCCCTCCTGAACCCATGGCTCCTCGCGGGACTGAACCTTGTCTCGAACGGCATCGCCTCCTTCGAGGATGTGGACAAATCGTGGAAAGAGGTTACCGGCATGGCCCTGGGCCCGTTCGCGCTGATGGACTTTGTCGGCCTGGAGACCGTATGGCGGATCACCGATTACTGGGCGAAGAAAAAGAACGATACCCGCGCCATCAAGAGCGCGGAGCTGCTGAAACAGTACGTGGACCGCGGCGAGCTGGGCATGAAGTCCGGCAAGGGCTTTTACGATTACCGCAGGAAATAACCGGGGACGCGGCATACGATTGTTTGTAACGTAAAAAATCGAGAGGAATTGATATGGCTTTTTTCGAGAGGGGCAATGCGCGCATATATTATGAAGAAGCCGGGCAGGGCGAACCCATAATCGCCATCCACGGACTTATTGAAAACAGCGCTTACTGGACGCTGACCGGGGTGGCGGGCACGCTTGCAAAACAGTACCGGTTTATATCGATGGAGATGCGGGGCCACGGCCGCACCGTGGTCGAGGGGGAGCCGAAGGGCTATGACGAGGAGACCATAGCCGGCGACATGATGGCGCTCGCCGATCATCTCGGGCTCAAGCGCTTCCACCTGCTCACGCACTCCACCGGCGGCTTTGTCGCCTCCCGGTACGCCATGAAGGACTCGGGCCGCTTCGCGTCGATGGTGCTTTCGGACACCGGGTCGTTCACGTCGGTGATCAACGCGCAACCGGAGAGCATCAGGAAATTCCATGACAAGTTCGCCGAGAGTTTTGAAAAGGTGACCTGGGAGATCATGATGGCATTTCTTCATAAGGTCCCCGGCCCCTTCTTCAGGGGGATCGCGGAGTCGGATAATCGGGAGGAGATGTTCAGGATCGCGCTGGAGATGGTCTCATTGAATGACCGCTTCCTGGCCGCGTCGTTCGTCCGCTCGTTCTATACCGATCCCGACCAGCGGGTCGAAGGACTCCGGAGGATTGCCTGCCCGGTCCTGGTCATATACGGTGAAAAGGATGATCTGTTTGTCCAATCGAGCAACCTGATGGCACAGGAGATCCCCGGGGCGGAATTGCTGATGTATCCGGGTGTGGGCCACATGACCGCCATCGAGGCCCCGGATAGGTTTGCAAAAGACCTGCTGGAATTTTACAAGAGGCATCCGATTGCCTGAACGCCAACTAGTTGCTCTGGCCCCGGTAATACCGATAACTATCGGTCCC
Organism: uncultured Spirochaetota bacterium; assembly: GCA_963827275.1. Lineage (GTDB taxonomy): Bacteria > Spirochaetota > UBA4802 > UBA4802 > UBA5550 > RBG-16-49-21. The sequence goes on along the minus strand of CAWHAA010000005.1, from coordinate 519,820 downwards.
GGAGTTGCTCTGACCCCGGTAATTACCGATAACTATCGGTCCCGGAGCTGCTCTGACCCCGGTAATTACCGATAACTATCGGTCCCGGAGCTGCTCTGACCCCGGTAATTACCGATAACTATCGGTCCCGGAGTTGCTCTGACCCCGGTAGTACCGATAACTATCGGTCCCGGATAGCGATCTGCAGTCGGGCTTCTGGGTCAAGATCGTGCCGTTTATGGAGGACTAATTCATAGGCTTCCGCCTTGAGAGGGCCCGGAAATAATTCCGGGGGATGAAGCAACAACGCGGCCGCCGCCTTCCCCGCGCTCTTATTTTATCTCTCCCAGTGAATCAAGCGCCTCGTGCAGCTCCTTTTGATGGCGCTCGCTTTCGAACCTGCTCATCAGGCTGTAGGCGCAGGGCACCACGAACAGCGTCAGTACGGTCGAGAAGAGCACGCCGCCGATGATCACGACGCCCATCGGCCGCATGGTTTCGGCGCCCGGGCCCAGCGAGAGGGTCGGGGGAATGGCCGCGGCGATAGTGGCGATCGACGTCATCATGATGGGGCGCAGGCGGATCGGGCAGGCGTCCATCAGCGCTTCACGCACGCCCATGCCGGCGATCCGGCGGGTGTTGGTGAAATCGACCAGCATGATCGAGTTCTTCTTGACGATCCCCATCAGGAGCAGCAGACCGATCATGCTGTACATGTTCAGCGAGACCCCGGTGAGGCGCATGGCCACGAACGCGCCGGTAGCGCTGAAGGGGAGGGCGAGGAGTATGATGATCGGGTGCAGGAAGCTGTTGTACTGCGACCCGAGTATCATGTAGGCGACGATAATGCCCAGGAACAGGGCGAAGATGAGGCTCTCGAACGATTCCTTGAAGGTCTGCGAGCTCCCCGTAAACTCGAGGTGGTAGCCGGCTGGCAGTATCTTCGCCGCCTGCTCCTCGATGAAAGAGAGGATGTCGGACTGCGACTTGCCTGTCCCGATGTTGGCGAACACGTTGATCGCGCGCTCCCTGTTATACCGGGTGATGGAGAGGTACGTCTGCTTCTCGGCGACGCTGACCACGCTGGCGAGCGCCACCATCTCCCCGTTGATGTTCCGCACCCTGATCCGGCTGATGTCGTCCGCGCTCCGGTTCTGCCTGTCGAGCAGCTTCACGCGGATATCGTTGCGGCGGCCGGAGTCGTCGGTATACTTGCCGACCCGGAGGCTCCCCACCGCGGCGCTGATGGTGTCGGCGATGCCCGTGACCGTCACGCCCCGCGCGCCGGCACGCGCGCGGTCCGGGAGCACCCGCACCTCCGGCATGCCCATCTGGTAGTCGGAATCCACGTCGGTCACCAGTCCTGATTTTTTCATGCGGTCCATCATCGTTTCGCTATAGCTGGCAAGCTTGGTCCAGTCCGGCCCCTGCACGGAGAATTGGATCGGGTACCCCCGCTGGGCGGTGAACCCGGCCTGAGACGGGTCGATCAGGCTCGCGTTGTATATGCCGGGGATTTTTTTCAGCTTTTCGCGCAGGAACGCCATGAACTCCTGCTGAGTGGGGCGGCGGGTGAAGGGCGTGGTGACCGGGCGCTCCTTGTAGTCCTTCAAAGTCACGAACAGGTTGCCCTGGTTGACCTGGCCGCCCTGGAACCCGCCGACGTTGCCGAAGAACCGCTCCACTTCCGGCCTCGATTTCAACAGCGCCTCGACCTTTTTAAAAACGGTATCGGTAAATTCAAGCGACGATCCCAAAGGCGTGCGGATGGAAGCCATGAACGTCCCCTGGTCCTGCGCGGGGACGAATTCCTTGCGCATGCCGGACAGGAGGAGCATCGAAGCCGCGAAGATGGCGCCCGCGACACCCAGAACCTTCCACCGGTTGTCCAGGCAGAAGACGAGCGCCGTCCGGTAGGCATTGGAAAGCCGCTCCATCAACCTGTCCATGAAGGCGCCCATCCTGGTTTCTGTCCCGGTTTTTAAAAGCTGCGAGCAGCGCATGGGCGTCAGGGTCAGGGCCTCGAGGAGCGAGAGCAATACCGCGACAGATATCGTCACCCCGAACTGGAAGAAGAACTTGCCGATGATACCTTTCATGAATATGACCGGCAGGAAGATGGCCAAAATGGCAAGCGAGGTCGCGGTGGCCGCGGAGGTGATCTCGCGCGCGCCGACAATCGCCGCCTTGACCCGGCTCATGCCGGCCTCGAAGTGGCGGACGATGTTTTCCATGACCATGATCGCGTCGTCCACCACGATGCCGATCACCAGCGAGAGGCCGAGCAGGGTAAACGTGTTCAGTGTAAACCCGAGGAAGTAGAGTACAATAAAGGCGCCGATGAGAGACGTGGGGATGGCCAGGATGACGTTGAAGGCCGAGCTCCACGACCCGAGGAACAGCCAGCAGACGAGCGACGTCAGGATGACGGACATCGTAAGGGTGAAGATCAGCTCGTTCGTTGAATCCTCGATGAATTTCGTGCTGTCGAACGAGATGTTCATCTTCATGTTTTTCGGGAGGAGGCCCGAGGCGTTGAGCCCGGCGATCCGCTCCTTCACCTTGCGCGCCACCGCGACCGCGTTGGAGCCGCGCTGTTTTATTATGCCGAGCCCCACGGACGGGACCTGGTTGAAGCGCGATATCCGGCGGACATCCGCCAGGCCCTCTTCAACCCTGGCCACGTCGCCGAGCCGTATCGGCCTCCAGATCGTTTCGCCGCCGCGGCGGGTTATCAGGAGGTTCTCGAAGTCCTTCACCGTTCGCGCCTCGCTCAGGACCCGCACGTTCGATTCGCTCAGGCCGTGGTCGATGAAGCCGGACGGCGTCAGGGTGTGCTGGCTCGTGACCGCGGCGATGACGTCGTCGACGGTTACCTCGTTGCGCGCCATCCGGTCCATGTCGAGCCAGATCCGCATGTTCGGGTCGATGTAGCCGCCCAGCCGTACGTCCCCGACCCCTTCAATGGTGGTCATCCGGTCTTTCAGGTGGTCGCGCACGAAAATGATTTTGTCTCTCAGGGGAGTATCGCCGGTCAGGGTCGTGAACATTATCGGCTGGTCTTCCGGGTTCGACTTGGTCACGATCGGCTGGTCAATATCGGTGGGAAGGTTCCTCTGGGCCTGGAAGATTTTTGTCTGGACCTCCTGGAGGGCCGTATCGACATCGCGGCTCAATTCAAATTCGATCGTGATCCTGGCCAGTCCTTCCATCGAAACGGAGCTGACATTGCGGATCCCCTCAATGGTCATGACCGAGTCTTCCAGCACATCGACGATGGCGGATTCCATGGTCTCGGGAGCGGCCCCGGTCCAGGTGACGCTGATGGTGATGACCGGGAAGTCCACGTCCGGCATCTGGCTGATCCCCATGCGGGAGAATCCGATCGCGCCGAAGATGATGAGCCCGAACATCAGTATCCAGGCGAAGACCGTATTTTTTATTGATATGTCGGACAGGGTCATGGTATATTCAACACTATTCGTAAAAATTGCATGTGCCCATAGATACAAAATGTTATATAAATGCAATAATAATATTGATATTTTTGCGCCCCTTGAGCCTGATGTAATAGATGTGCCGCAATCTGCATGACCGGACATAATGAGCATGGACCAGAAGAGAGTGACATCCCGCAATAGTTTCCATGCCGCGAGCAGGCCGCTCCGCGGCATCGCTGTGATCGCGGCCATTGGCGCCCTGTTCGCCTTCGCGGACATGTACGCGATTGATTCAGGCGTTACAAAGCTTTTGCGCAGGGCCACCGGCATCACGGACGGCGATGTGGCGGATGCTTCCGGTAAAAAGGAGATCACCCTGTTCGGCGCCTATGCCCTCGCGGTCCATAACACGGAGCGCCTTGCGATCGAAGGCGAGGGCTCCATCCAGGCGGCAGAGCGCAAACTCCAGGCCGTGGAGACCTTTCTTCCCTATTTCTCGCTTCGCGCGAATTACGCCCTGCCCCTTCCTCGAAACGATTATACCGCGCTCGCCAGGTCCGCCGCGAGCCTGTACCTGCGCCAGCCGATCATGACGGGGCTGAAAGAGGTCTCCCAGATCAAGTCGTCCGTCGCGATGCAGAAAGTGCGGGAGCTCGAGCTCAACCACAGCGCGGGGCTGCTCCTCTCGGACGTCGCCGTCGCGTTCTACTCGGTCCTGCTCGTGGAGCGGGGCCTGAAGAACAACGAGCAACTCCTCGATCTCTACGGCAGGACCATACAGGAATTGAAGCGGCGCGTTGATATCGGCCGGAGCAGGCAGAGCGACATCCTCAGGACCAACGCACAGCTCTACCGCCTCCAGGCCGATACCCGGTCGCGGGCGGCGCAGCTTGAGCACGCGAAGCTCGTCCTCGCCACCCTGACCGGGTCCGAAGCCGTCCTGGAACCGGCGGATACGGCCGATATCGGGGAGCCCGCGTACACGATGGCGGACCTGCCGTCGATCGCGGACGCCAGGTGGGACGTGAAGGCCGCGCGACAGCAGGTCGAGTACGCGAAGGCGGGCGTGATCGCGGCGTACGGCGTCCACCTGCCGTCCCTGTACCTTGAAGGCAGCTATTTTCTTTACTACGGGCAGACGACCTCGACGCCAAACTGGAAAAATGCATCGCGCTACCTTTCGGCAAACTCGATCCTCTCCGGGACCCAGAAGACGCGCGACTATTACGTTTCCCTCGGCGCCGAGCTTCCCATCTTCGGCGGCGACATCACCTTCGCAAAGGTCAGGGAGGCCAACTCGGTGCGGCGGCAGGCGGACCTCGTGCTCTCCCAGGCCGGGCGGCTTGCCCGCAAGGAAGTCCTCGACGCCTTCCGCCTGTGGGAGAGCGCCGGGCTTGAGCTCGAGGCGTACCGGAAGGCCCTCTCGTCAGCGGAGGACAACCACCGGGTTGTCGCCGAGGAGTACCGGATGAACCGCGTGACGATCCTCGATGTTCTTACCGCGCTCACCTCGCTTCAATCGGCGCGGGAGGACTATGAGCGGGCCCGGCTGCAGCTCAAGCTCAACCGTATAAAGCTCGGGATAGCGGCCAACGAATTCTCCGGCGACCGGATACGGGCATTGAAGTGATGCGGCGCGGGGAAAGGGATACATCATGATGAACGCCTGGACCGGCAATCCGGGTCGGGGCGGCGGCTCGCCCGCCGCAGACGCGGTGAGCGTGTATGACCGGGTGCGATTCTATCCCGGGGCAACGAGCGTACCGGCGGAGTGACCCTGCAAGTCAGCGCTCCACCTTGACGTTCATTTTTTCATCATACGCATCGATGCTGTAGATGGCTTCCAGCGGGAGCCGGGGCGGCCGTTCCGCCTCCTGGCTTACCTGCCAGGGGGAGAGCAGGCTGAGGTCCCCTGATTTTTTCCCCACGTTGATGATGGTGATCACCATGCAGTCGGCGGGAATGCCGAGCGCGCGTTTGACTGCCTCGGGATCGAACCCGGCGATCGGGTGGGCGACGAGGCCCATCTCGGTTGCGCGGAGCTGTAGCGCCGATACCGCCATGCCCAGGTCAAAGAGGTAGTATTCCCTCTCCTTGATAAGGCAGTCATTCTCTCTCTTCGCAAACGCGGCGATTATCAGCGACGCCTTCGTCACCCATTCGTTGCCCTTGTTCAGGCCCTCGTGTACTTTCGCAAGGGCCTGCGGCGACCGCGCGAACACGAAGCGCCACGGCTGGTTGTTGAAACAGGAGGCGGTCAGGCTGGCGGCGGTCGCCAGTTCCCGTATCATGTCGTCGGTGATCTCCACCGGTCCGAGCGCCCGGTAGGCGCGCCGTTTGAGTATCGCTTCCTTCACGTCCATTATCCACCTCCTCACAAAGAGCCATCAGGCGCGACGATGGCGAGCTGCACACCGGCACATCGTACGTATCATAAGGATACGAAATTTACGGGTCCGCGTCAATAAATATCTGCGGAATGTCGGAGCAGCCGCAGGTATCATTGCGGCATGCGGGTGCGGGCGGCTGGCAGGCTGCGACTATTTTTTCTTTAATATCTTGAATTCGGTGCGCCTGTTGAGTTCATCGAACCCCTTTCCGATCTGGTTCACCACCGGCCGCGATTTCCCCGCTCCGAAAATCTTCATCCGCTTCGGGTCCAGCCCCCTGCCGGCAAGGTACTCTTTTACCGCTTCGGCCCGCTTCTGGCTCAGACGGTTGTTGTAGTCGTCCGTGCCGTGGAGGTCCGTGTGGCCGATGATTTCGATATCCGCGTCGCCGTGCTCCTTCAGGAACTGCGAGAGCGCGTCCAGGTAGGGGTACGACTCCTTCCAGATCACGGCCTTGTCGAAGTCAAAGTGTATCGCCCGTGTCTCGAAGCTCGCCTCCTTTGTGAAAACGAATGACGAATACAGGTCAAAGAGCCCCGTCCCGCCTTCACGGTCGGAGCAGATGAAGTATCTCTGGTCCGCCCTGCTCAGGTATAGCTCGTTAGAAGCGCTGTTGACCTTCCCGCCGAGGTTGATCGGTTTTCCGAACACGCCGTCCTTGTATGAAACGAAGTAGAGGTCGAACATGCCGAGGCTGTCAGGCCTGCTCGATGAGAAAAAGAAGCCGTTCAGGTCCTCGGCAGGGATGAGCGCGACGTCGGGGTAGCCGGCGTTAAAGGGAGCGGGCAGCTGCCCGGGATCGGAAAATTTTCCGTCCCTGTACGAGGCGTTCATCATGGCCGTTTTCTTCATATCGCCGAAATGCCACGTACAGTAATAGAGTGTTTTCCCGTCCCTGCTCAGGCTCGGGGTCTTTTCATGGTACATGGTATTGACCCGTCCGGGGATTGGCTCGGGCGCGCTCCATTCTCCATTTGCGCGTTTTGACCAGTACAGGTCGAAGGACACCCTGATCTGGTTGAGGTCATTTTTCGGCATCTCGATACTGCCGTCCCGGTCCGATGAAAAGATGAGGATCGTGCCATCGGCTGATAAAAACGGGGTTTCGTCGTTATATGGTGAATTTATGCCTGTCAGCGGTTCCGGATCGCTCCAGGCGCCGTCCTTGAAATGGCTGATGAACAGGTCCTGGTACGCCCCGTTCCTGTTTGAATTGAATATCATGAAACTCCCGTCAGGGCTCACCGTCGGCGCAAAGTCGTTCTTGCGGCTGTTGACCGGCTCCTTTAAATTTTTTGGCGCTTCCGAAACGGAGAATGTCTGAGGATGAAGCGCGGTATAGAAAAAAATACATGATAGTAGAATGGTAATGAATAGTGATGACTTTTGAAGTGACATAAATTTTCCCCTTATGGGTATATTAACGGAATTTTTTTAATAATCTTGAGAAAAAAAATTACTTCTAATAAAAATCGTTAAAAGTTACCGATAACTATCGCCCTGGCTTACTCTGACCCCGGGGGAATGCACGGTGAAGATTAAAAAACAAGCCCGCTTGGGCTAAAAAAAATTGACAGATCTTGTTTTTTATATTATATTTAAAGCCGAGACCTCTTCTATAGTATTATTTCCAGTGCCTGCGGCAAAGGAAATAGTAGAGTAATGTAGATCTAACACCCGGTGAAAGAACCCGTGTAAATCCAGAGGTTGTTTCCTTCTTATCAAAGCATATGGGGGTTTTCATTATGAAAAAGGTCCTGTTCATTCTCGTCATGTCGATTTTTTTTATCCAGTGCGATGATTCCGATGACAAGTTCATCCCGCCCTTGACGGAATCGGCCCGGAGCTCGGGTACCGTCGTGGTTGATGAGAACGGCACCGTGCTTGTCTCCGATGGGAGCATTGCCGTCGGGGAGACTGTTTTTGTCGCGGAGCAGGACACTACAGGGTCAGGTGATTCCGGAAACAACCAGGGCTCGGGCGATGGCCCGCAGAACACCCCTCCCGACCAGGGCGCAGGAAACGGCGGGACGGGTTCGGGCGATTCAGGCCAGGATGACACTCAGGCAAACCAGTCTCCTGATACCGGCAACCAGAGCGGCCAAGGCGACCAGGGTGGTCAGGGAGACCAGGGGTCTTCAGGGGAATCACAACAGATCCCGGATGTTGACCCGGTGGATGATCTTGCAAAAAATAATTCCCAATTCTCAAAATACAAGGTGTATGATTCGGCCGGCATCTACTGGATCAGGGAGCTATACGAGGGAGACAGGGCCGTTTTCGGCTGGGAATTTCCCCCGTCGTTTACCATCAAGGTGCAAAGCATAGAGCCGCGGGCAAAGGTCCTCGTCACGATGTACGGGGTGTATCCGGGCAGGGACAACGAGGTCTTCTATCAGTACACGGTCAACCAGCACCCGATGAAAGAGCTGGAGGTCGATGAGACGAAATGGGTCATCGTGGGCGGCGCGAATTATAAATATGCCTATATCGAATTCCAGGTGATCGATGAAAAGGGCGCCGATATAACCGCAACGACTAAAGCGAAGATCAATGTGCACATCAATGATTCGGCGCTTACCGCCTACCTCTTGAAGATCAAGCACCGCTCGACCCCTCTCATCGCGGCGGCGCTGTTCGTGCTCCTGGGCATCGTGGTGGGAATAAACATCCTGCGAAGAAAGACCGCTTAATACTGAACGGTAAAACGGCCCCCTGACAGGGGCCGTTTTTTGTGCATGGTCCTTCATGGACCGTCACGCCGTGCTGGTGCGCGGCGGGGCAAAATACTATTGACAAACGCCGGTTTATCCTTCCAGATAAAAGACACGCGGAGGCGCCATGACCGACCTTGTCAATGAACAGAAACGGTACCTCGAAGCCCGGCTCGCTGAATGCGAATCCGCTCCGGAGCTGAACGGGAGCCAGATAGCGGAATACCGGCACTATCTCGATATGCTCGCATCGTCGAAGGATGCGGCTGAGTACGCTGATAAAATCGCGTCAACCGGCGATATGTTCTCGCTGTCGCAGGCAGAGCAGCTGGACCGCTACGGGAACATCCGGAAAATAAAAATTCTGTTCGGGGACGAGAAGGGCGCCGCGGCCGAACAGGTCAGGATCGACGCGGTGAAACAGTCGACCGGCCACGCCGACCTCTACGATGCCCTTTCCGGTGTTTCAGACAGGGTAAATGACATCATCAACATGTCCCGCCAGGCCGTCGAACAGGTAATGAACCTGTTCACCGCCCTGGTCTTTTACCGGACCGCATGCGAGGCGAGGAAATCCGGGAAAAAAGCCGACGCCCGTGCCATCTGGGAAAATCTCAAAAGCATCGATCCTGATATCACCTTTGAAAAAATAATGTCCTACGGGCCCTACCGCGCGGTCCTTCCGTTTGATGACGCGCGGCTCAGAAAAATGGAGCCATGGCTCAGTGAGGTGCTGCGGTAATGGATGAAACGGTAAAACAGGTGCTGTCGGGCTATGAGCTGGGGCTGACCGCCTACATGGAGCGGCTGGGCGAATCCAGCGCGGTGCTTGAAAAAGCTATGGACGCGTACCGTCAGCTCTGCGGCCACGCCGACTCGGCCCGTGACATGCTGTCGTTTTACGCGAAGCCGGAGGTGACCGCGCTGATGGCCGACCTCTCGGCGCTTCTGGCCGCGCTTGCGAAGGAGAAGCCGGTGCGGGGCATCAGGACGGTGCCGGCGGCGTCGGCGGCGGCGGGGGGGTATCACCTGGCCTGCGAACAGCTCCCGAAAGAGCTGCACAGGACCCGCGGGGTGTACGAACGCATTTTCGAAATAGAAAAGAGCTCCGAGAACGCGCTGGTCTTCACGCGGGCCATGGCCGAGGAGGGCCTCTACCTGAAGATGAGCGCGGTCCCGATGATGGAGAAACAGGAGGGACTGAGGGAGAACGCCGAAAAGATGTCGCTGCCCGTGATGATGAATTATCACGAGAAGATGAGCGAGAAAATCCCGGCGGCGCGGTCCATCGCCGAGCTGGAATACCATGCCGACCTTGAATCCGAAGTCGCCCTGTACCAGAACCTGTGGGACCTCTCGCTCCTCAATACCACGTCGACGCTCCTCGGGAACGCGATAGCGGGGTGGATGATGACACAGTCCGAGGACGACCGCCAGGAGGTGGAAAACGCGTATCGTTTCATCGCCGGGTTTTACGGGCTGGATTTCGACGGCCTCTACGGGGTGCCGCGGATCAACGACCATTTCGAAAAAATCATCTTCAACTCCGTCAGGGAAGACCTGGCCCCGAAGGGGATAGATACGCCGGGCAAGCTCCTCGACAGCTTCAGGATGGCGCTTGATGCCTGTATGAAGGGGAAGGAACCGGTCTCCATGGGGCCGGAGGGCAACAGGACGCTGCTGCTCTGGGGCAAGGCGACTGAGATGCGCGACCTGGAAAAGGCGTACCGGACAAATTTTTATACACGGATAAAATGACGGCCCGCGGACAGTTTCCCCGCGGGAACAACATGGGTATTGCGATCCGAAATCACCGCCTCGATAAAAAATACTGATCAACCGCTGGAAATATATGACAGGGATGAATTTTGTAGTATATTCATACTATGAAAGATACCTCACCGCAGATCCCCGGGCCGGCGCGTAACCGTCGCGGCCCTTTGACGCGCCCGAATATCGTGCATCCGACTGTCCCCGGCGCGGTCGGCTCAATGGAATCACCATACCGCGAGGGGCGGGACCAGGCCGCCGAGTCCCGGATGATCATCGATGACGCAATTGACAGGATAACGGGCGGCCGGGAGAAACCGTGACGGGGGCTGCGCCATGCCATTATCGCGCAGGGATTTTATCGGGAGATTCTCTCTGGTTTTCGCGGCGTTCCTGCTGTTCGTGGCAGGGACGTTCGGGAAGGGGGGCCATATGCCGGTTGCCGCGCCGGGGAAAAAAATACACCCGCTGAAAAAAAAGATGCGGGAAACGACGTCCCGCGACGAGGTTGCGGTCGAGCCGTGCGGTTCCTACGATCACGGCGAGGTGTACCGCGCTGTCGTGAAGGCCCTCGGGGCGGTGCGGTTCAGGCCGCCGGCGGGGAAGCGGGTTTTATTGAAGCCGAACCTCATCGGGCAGAACACCCCCGGGCAGGCAACCACGACGCACCCATCAGTGGTGGAGGCTGTGTGCAGGTTCTTTTCCGAGCATGACTGCCGCATCAGCATCGGCGATTCATCCGCATTTTACCAGGGCGGCGGCACGGCCGGGGCGCTGGTCACCTCCGGGATCGCCGCCGTTGCAAAACGGTACGGCGCGTCCCTTCTCCCGTTCGAGACAACACGCCTCAGGAAGATAACGTCGGGTTTGCACCTTAATCCTTTCTATGTCACCGAAGCGGTGTTCGGGCATGACCTGGTGGTCAACCTGCCGAAGCTGAAGCTCCACCGCCTGGCGCGGTACTCGGGCGCGATCAAGAACATGTACGGGTGCGTCGTCGGAGGGTCGAAGCAGTTGTATCACAAGCCGTTCCAGCACCGGCATGATTACCAGGAGTACTGGGGCAAGCCGCTGGTGGACGTGTACGAGGCGGTCGCGCCCGGGCTCACGGTAATGGACGCGGTCATGGGACTGGACAGGGACGGGCCCGCGGCAAACGGCGAGCCGCGCTTCACCGGCGTTATCCTGGCCTCAACCTCAGGGCCCGCGCTTGACGTGACCGCGTGCCGGATGATCGGCTTCGACCCGGAATGGGTGCCGGCCGTGCGTGAGGCGATCGCGCGGGGACTCGTTTCCCCCGGCGACATTACCGTCAGGGGCGCGCTCCCCTCGGTGCCCTATGCCAGGCTTCCTGATACCCGGGGGAAAGAGGGGTTCCTGCGCACGCTCGATGACTATGTCTTCGACGCCTTCATTATGACGCCGGTTGTCGACCGCGGCGCGTGCACGCGGTGCGACGCCTGCGTGGACGCGTGCGCCGTGAAGGCGATCAGCTACGACGGGGATCGGCTGCCGGTCATCGATTACGGGGCCTGCATACGCTGCTATTGCTGCGAATCATACTGTCCGCGCGGCGCCATCTCCCTTAGCGGCAGCGCGCTGAACCGCATCATGAGGGGCGCCAGGTACATCCTCAAGCTGTAACGCGGGGCGCGGGCCAGTCCCTCACTTCTTGTCAGAGAGCTTCTCGAGCGCGCGCTTGTAGAAATCCTCGATGGCCCACATCATGCGGTAGTCGGGATAGCCCGACATCAGCTCCTCGCACCGCTTCTTGACGTCCTTCCAGTCCTCGAAATAGACGCCCGCGCGGAGGCCCGCGTAGAGTATCTCCGGGAGGAAAGGGTCCCTGGCGAAAAGCTTCCTCGACTTTTCCGTGACGGAGATCACCTCTTTGTTGAGGGCATCGGCCCTGGCCCTGTCGTTGAAGTGCTCCTCGTACAGGTCGGCGAGCTCGAAGAGGTTGTTCTGTAAATTCCAGGTGCATACCGCGGGCGTTTCGCCCTGGTAGTAGGCGTACACCTCCCGGTTATAGCGCGCCTCGTCCTGCTGGCGCAGTTTCGCATACCGGGGGTCGTTCACGATGTCGGCAAAGGTGCGCCACGGGCTCTCCTTCAGACGGGCCTGGATCTTCGCTATATTGTCGTACAGGACGGCGATTTCCCTCTGGTGGCGCATCTTGATGAAATCTTTCAGGTATTTATACGACTCCTCGATCCCCTGGTACGGCTTCAGATAATAGGGGTCTATGGTGCTGGCCTCCTCGAATTTTTTTCGCGCGTCATCCACCGCTCCCCTGTCCAGCAGGTCAAGGCCCTGGTAGTAGTTTTTTATCGCCTGGAGGGGCGTTGCCCGCTCCGTCCCGGGCGATCCGGTTATTTCGATACCGAGGGCCTTCCGCACCTTGATTGAAAAGTCATCTTTCACCGCGAGGAGGCCATTGACGGTGCCCTGCGATGTGAAGGCGGCGGTAATCTTCCCCGTCTGCGTCTCGGTGAGCTTTCCGTTGATGATCAGGGCGTTGCCCTTTATGATGAAGGAGCCGTAGATGAGCCTGCCCGCGCTTAACAGCTTCCCGAGCTCGAGGGCCTTTTTGTCGTCAACAAGTCCGGAGAGCGAGAGCTGCTGCTCGTCGAGCACCTTTTTAAGGTTTTCCCTTTCAATGACATCGACCGCGCCGCGGCCCGCGATGTCAGAGATGAGCATGTCGGCGATCCCCTTGGAGAGCCATGCGTATTCCTGGTTCCTGGCACTGTTGTCGAAATAGAGCACCGACACGGTGTCGTTCGCATGCACGGCGGCTGAAATGAAAAGCGCGGCCAGTAGTGTGACAATAGCTGGGGAAAAAATTTTCATGGCGCCTGTCCTCGGTGAAAAAACTATGCGGCATTGCCGGCATCTATGCTTTTTCTACTCCCCGGCGGGGTATTCGTCAAACATAATATATGGTCCCCTGCCGGGAGTAGTTATGCCAGTAATTTTCTCGACAATTTATAGGTCCGGTGATATATTGTAGTTACATCTAAAATAAGGGGGCAACTGACATGACCCGGTTGACCATAGGCGCATGCATCAATGACGGATGGAGCTGCTTCAAGAAAAATGCCGGCATATCGATAGGAATCATATTGATTTACGCCGTCATAACAACGGCCGGCGGGGCCATCCCGGTGATAAATGTCGCGGTCGCCGTGGTGGTGACCCCCGTGCTGACCGGAGGCCTGGCGATTTTCGTCCTGAAAATTCTGCGGGGCGACGAGGGCAGGGTCGATGACCTGTTCCAGGGGTTCAAAAAGCTCGGGAGCTTCATCGGCGCCTACTGGCTCTATGCCTGCGTTGTCCTGGCGGCCTGCATCCCCGCCGCGATCGGCTTCGGCATCGACGTGGCGATCAACGGCGGCCTGACGGGCTTCGTTCCCTATTGCACCATCGCCCTTGGCGTTGTGAGCTTTGCTGTCATGGTCATCGCGCTGCTGCGCTTTTCCATGGTGTTTTATCTCGTTGCCGACGGGCTGCCCGTGATCGATGCGTACCGGGAGAGCGCGCGTATCACGAAGGGCTTTGTGGGAACGCTGTTCCTCCTGGGCCTCGTCAACGCGCTTATCCTCCTTGCCGGGGTGTTGCTTCTCTTCGTGGGACTGCTGGTCGCCATCCCGGTGTCCATGATTGCCTACGCCGCGGCATACACGCGGCTGAAGGGCGGCGACCCGTCCTCGGTACTATGGCCCCCGGCAGGGGGCCAGGGCGGCACGCAGGGCGTTGCGTGACATACCGGCACTCCGTCGCGAGGCGGATTATATAATGGAAGAAGACCGGCGGGAGGAAGGGGAATGACAGAAGACGACATATATGAAAAACTACGGGAACGCATTGACCAGTACTCTATAGGGATGAATGCCACCGGGACCGGCAAGGAGCTTGCGCTGCTCCGCCAGCTGTTTACAGGGGAAGAGGCGCGGTATTACCTGGCGTTGACGCGCGCTCTTGAACCGGTGGAGGTAATTGCCGCCCGGCTCGGCATTCCCGGGGAAGAAGCGGGTGCCGTGCTGGCGCGGATGTGCGGAAAGGGGCATGTCTTTCCGAAGATGGTGGAGGGGCGGCCGTTCTATGCCGCCGCGCCGTTCATGCACGGGTTTTTCGAGCATCAGGTCTACCGGAAGGACCCGGACCCGGAATTGCCGAAGCTCATGGAGGACTACATCATGGGCGGTTTTATCCCGAAATCGAGGGCCCTGCGCGTGGTGCCGGTAGAGGTGGAATTGTCCGACCGTAAGAGCGTTCTCCCGTACGACAATGTGCGCGCCATAATCATGAGCAAGGAGCGCATCGGTCTTTTCGAGTGCGCGTGCAATCACCATGTGAAGGCGCTCGGTTCGAAATGCGGCAAGCCCAGCGAAGTGTGCATCGCTTTCGATTTTTACGCGGAATATCCCATCGAGCGGGGTTTCGGCAGGTGGATCACCCGCGAGGAGGCGCTCGGGGTACTGGAGCTGGCCAGGGAGCAGGGGCTGGTGCATCAGGCCGGGGGCGATTCGCGCAACGTTGAGTGCATCTGCAACTGCTGCGCTGACTGCTGCGGGATCCTGCGCATGCTCGCCCGTCTCCCGAATCCGGGGCGGTATTTATCATCCAATTATACGCCGGTCTTTGATAATGACAGCTGCACCGCATGCGGTGTCTGCGCCGACCGGTGTCCCATGAAAGCGATTGCCGTGGGCGACGCGGTCGATATCAACCGTGAACGCTGCATCGGCTGCGGCATCTGCGTCACCGGATGCCCTGCCGGCGCCGTCGCGATGGAGCTGAAGCCTGATGACAGGGTCCGCCGGCCCCCTGCGCCGGAGAGATACACCTTCATGCGGTCGTCCCTCGACTTCCAGTCCGACGTTGATGCGGCAAAGGGGAATACGTAGCAGGTGTATGTTGCAGGGCTCAATTAAGCCGGGCGGGGGCGTATGCGGCCCGCTGTGCCCGGGTAGTGTGCTGATAAGGGCGCACATACTTGAACTATACCATGTAATGATACCTCGGAGGATGCGGATATGCCATATGTGACGTGGGACGATACCCTGGATGTCGGTGTTTCCATTTTCAACGAAGATCACCGCCGGCTGGTCGGTTTTATCAACGACCTCCATGGCGGTATCGTCTCGGGAATCGGGATATCACAGATGACCTATATTCTTGACGGCCTGATCGATTACACGAAGGGGCATTTCGCGCGCGAGGAGGACCTGATGAAGGAATTCGCGTACCCCGCGATCGAGGTCCACCGCCGCGAGCATCAGGAGCTGATCAGGCGGGTGGGTGAATTTAAAACCCGCCTTTCCGAGGGGAAGGCCTCATTTTCGCTTGAGCTGATGCTCTTCCTGAAGGACTGGCTGGTCAACCACATCAAGGGCACTGACATGAAGTACCGCGACTTCTTCATCGGGAAGGGCGTCGCCTGAAACAGGCCGTATGCGGCCCGCACCGCCGGTTCCGGAAGTCCTTTCCGTGAGGCGGCGAAACGTATATCAGGCAGGATAGATGCAGATGAGACTCTCCGGCTCCGCCAGTAATCGCCTGGATGATGTTGTGGCTGAGATTGAAAGAGAAACAGGGGGCGACCCGTTTGTCCGCACGCCTTTCGGCACGAGCAAAGAGGGGAACATGTCGGGCGGATGGTCAATGAGCCTGCGGCGCGCCGCGCTGTTCACTGCCGGGCCGGGCAGGTACCTGTTTTCAAAAGATGACCTGATCCTTGTAACGGTGCCCGCGACGGGGAGCGGCATAGAGCCCCTCGCGACAAACATGCCGTTCGGCTGGGACGGCAAGATAAATGAAAGCACCGCGGAGCTGGCCGTGTGGTGGGCGTTTGAAATTACCTCGGAAACCGAGGCATCGGAGTTCATGAGGCAAAACCGCCCCGAGGTGATTTTCAGCTATTTTGATGCTGACGGACCGGGCGAGGTTACGGTTGCATTCAACGGGGAATTCTGGGTCATCGCCGGGTAGGGTGGATGCCCGGCTTCTGACAGGGCGGGACGATCACCTGTTTTTCCTGCGTATGTAGAGCTTTTTCTTCACCTTTGCGACCACTTCCCCCTGCCCGTCGATGACATCGACCTCGTACTCGGGCAGGAAGGTCTCTCCCCCCGCGGTCTTTTCCCTGATCTCCGCGACCTGGCCGGCGCCCATCCTGAAATGCGCGGACACCGTTCCCTTGCCCGGAGCGACGAACTCTATCGCGGCGGATTTGTCCCACACGATATAATCGTTCCCGAGAATATTCATGATCATCAGCATGTAGAAGGGGTCGACCATCGAGTAGAGGCTCCCGCCGAAATGGGTGCTGACGTAATTCCTGTTGTACCAGTGCAGCGCCATGGTGACGATCACTTCCGAATAGTCGTCAGCGATATGCTTCACGCGTATGCCGGCCCCCCTGTACGGCGGCCACAGCGTGAAGATCTTTTTTAATGTCCGTGCTTTCATCCCTGTTCCTTTCCTTTAATTGATTATGTGAAACGGCGCCGGTTCAATCAAGATTAAAATTCGCGTAATCACTGAAGATCTCACCGCGCCAGAACGGATCAAGGACCGTGCACCCGTGCCCCCGCTCCCGGACGAGGGACTGGAAGCGCGGGACATGCTCGTGCCCGCAAATGAACAGGATGTTCGAGCCGGTATCCGGCGCGATCCTGTCGTACCAGAATGCTTCCCGCACCGGCCAGTATGACCGCGCGAGGCCGGCCGCCTCCCGCCGTACGCTCTCCCTGAGGTCCCGGTCAAGGATGAAGCGGTCCGAAATGCCGCGGCGCTCCTTCACCCGGTCGACGAGCTCCGTGAAATAGGGGATGCCCAGCCTCCTCATGTCCGGCTCCTCCGGGTCGCAGTAGCGGTGGGAAATGCCGAGTGCCCGGGCCGCCTCCCGGGCGGTGCCGATCGCCGCGTGGTAGACCTCCTCGAGCGCCTCGCGGCTGAACTCCTCGGCGATCAGGGAGGCGCCGAAACCGCGCGCGCTCTCCACGAGGAAGCGCTGGAACTCCAGCCGGAGCGGCTCGGGGACCGGGCCGCTGTACTGGACCAGGTGGTCAACGCCGATCAGGTATACCATGGGTCTGCCCCGCGTCTTTGCACTGCCGGGCGCCGGCCTAGTAGGGCCTGGCGTTGCCCGAGTCCTTCCACTCGGCGAAGAGGGCGGCGCACTCCTCGCGCAGGCACCCTCCCTCCACTTCGACCGGACTCCCCCCGGTCTCCTTCATGACGGTAGTGGCGATGGAAAGCTCGTTGAACCCCGCGGCCTGCGCGTCCGCGATCGACGCGCCGTACACGATGCGCCTGATCTTCGCCCAGTGGATGGCGCTGAAGCACATGGGGCAGGGCTCCGTCGTCGAGTAGATGGTGCAGCCGGAGAGGTCTATCGACCCGAGCGCCCTGCACGCGGAGCGTATCGCGCCGACCTCGCCGTGGGCGGTGATGTCCGTCGCGTGCCACACGGTATTGTGGTCACACGCGAGCACGATACCGTCGGGGGACACGATGCAGGCGCCGAACGGCGTCTGTCCGCAGCGTACGCCCTCGCGCGCCTTGTCGATGGCGAGGCGCATGAATTTTTCATCCTCGGTGGTGCGCATGTTCCATGCCTCCCGTGATGTGCGCCGCCCGGCGGGGCCGGCGTGTCAATACAGGACTTTTTCCACCGCCTTGCCGCTTTGCAGTGAGCGGACGAACCGTTCCTTCCAGTCCGCGCCTATCAGGACGCGGGCGGCGTATACCGACAGGTGCTGCCCGGTGAGCGGCAGCGCCCCGTGGATTTTCGACAGGCCCTGCACGCAGCTCGGGCAGGTGGTCAGGATGATGCCGGCGGAAGCCGCGTTGCAGTCGACGATGTTCTTTATCTTCCGCTCCCTGAGCGCGTTCGATATTTCGGGGGTCGACAGCGACATGGTCCCGCCCTCACCGCAGCAGTTGGGCACGAGCAGCGGGTCTGACGCGAACATCGCTGAAAACACCTTCCCGGCGCCGTGGGCGCGCAGGGGCGAGTGGCACGGTTCGTGGTAGACGAGGGGGCCGGCCGGCGCGGTGGCGGGGTAGGCGTGCTCATCGACCAGAAACTCGTGGATGTCGCATACCCGCGCGCCGCTGAAGATATTTTCCATGTCGTATTTCTCGAGCATCTCGAAGCAGGTGCCGCACGAAACGATGATGTCCTTTATCTCCATGTACTGGACCGTCTCCGATATACGGTGCAGCACCACGCGGTTCTCGTAGCTCTTCAGGTCGGCGATCTCCTGCCTGCCGTTCGCCTGCATCGGGTAGCCGCAGCAGAGGTACTCGGGCGGCAGGACGACGCGGACGCCGGCATGGTACAGGAGCGCCATGACGGCGTAGCTGATGTCCGGGAACATCCGCTCCGAGCCGCACCCGGGAAAATAGAGAACGCTTTTTTTCACGGGCATGTCCGGGTTCTCGAACACGTAGAACATGTTAGTGTCGGTCAGCCCGAGGCGCTCACGCAGGGAGGCCGTCCCCGCGACGGGGAGCGGCGCCGCGACCATCGCCATGAGCTTCGATTTTGCGGCGATATGCAGCTTCCTGGCAGGCTTCAGGAGCGTGAAGGCCAGCCGCTGCGCCCTGTAGCCGATCTTGAAGAGCGCCACCTTGAACAGCCGGTTGGTATAATAACCCTTGAGGGAGAGGTAAAACAGCGCGAAGCGCGTGATCAGCGGGGACCGCGACATTTTTCTCGATACCAGCAGGGTCCGCATCGCGAGCGTGGTGACGCCGAAATCGATCTTCACCGGGCAGGGGGCCTTGCACCGGTGGCACATGGTGCAGTGGTCCGATATGTCCTTGAGCTTGCTGAAATCCTTGAACGAAAGCGTTTTCGACGTCTGCGCGTCGTAGAGCACCGCTTCCGTGACCAGCCCCACCCCGAGTATCTTGTTGCGCGGGTTGTAGAACATCGCGCCGCCGGGGTTGTGCGTGTTGCACACGGCCTTGCACTTGCCGCACCTGACGCACGACGCTATCGACGTGGACAGGTCCTTCAGGTCGGTCGCCTCGAGGATGAACGCCTCCAGCTCGAGCAGGTTGAAGGACGGCGTGTAGATCGTGGAAAGGGGCAGGGACCTGCTCAGCTTTCCCGGGTTGAACAGGTCGTCGGGGTCCGCCGTCTCCTTGTATGACTGGTAGTCCGACAGGACCGAGTCGTCTATGAAGCGCAGCTTGGTGAGGCCGATGCCGTGCTCCCCGGATATGACCCCCCCCAGCCTGACGGTCTCTTCCATGATGTCGCCGGCCGTGCCGTCCGCCTCCTGGAGCATGAGGTAATCGTTCGAGTGGACCGGTATGTTGACATGGACGTTGCCGTCGCCGGCATGCATGTGCGTGGCCACGATGATCCGCCTGCTCCGCTGCTTTTCCACGACCTCGTCGAGCTGCGCCAGGATCTCGTCGTACCCGTGAAAGAACTTCCGGTAATATTCCACCACGTCGTCAAAGGCATACCTGATCTCGCCGCTCTGGAGCGCGTCGAAGACGGACCTGTTGTACATGAAGAGGTTGCTGCCCGTGATGCCGGCGGCCAGCTTGTCGATGTTCTCCAGGCATATGGCGTACCATTTTCTCTTTTCGTCGAGCGCCTGCCTGAAGCTTGCTGTCTTTTCCGGGCCCGGGTCCGCCGTGTCCGCACGGTCAATTTTGTCAATGCGCGCAAGCAGCCCGTCGATGGCGTTGATGCAGTTGGAGAGGTCCTTGCGCATGTTCAGGCGGTCTATGTAGTTCGCGAAATCGGGGAGCCGCTCGAGCGGGATGACGACGTCCTCGTTCAGCTTGAACGCGTTCGTGTGCCGGGCGATCGCGCCGAGGTTCTTGCGGTCGCTCCAGAACAGGTTCCGCTGCTCCTCCTTCTCGGCGATGAAGGCGTCGGTGTTGTATTTTCTGACCGTCTCCACGATCGACTCGGCGGCCTTTGCCACGATGTCGCGGTCATTCCCCTCGATGTCTATGAGCAGAACCGCCTTCGGCACCTCCATCCGCTCCGACTTGTTCCGGTAGTTGATGGCGAGGATGTACTTGTCGTCAAAGTGCTCGAGGGCGGTGAGATATACGCTGTCATTGTCCTCGAAGGCGTTCCTGATGTCCACGATCGCCTTCGAGGCGTTGATGAGGTTGTTTCCGAAAAACTCGAGGCAGACGGTGCGGCAGAACTTGAACGGCCGGTACAGGACGAACTCGGCGGACACGATGATGCCGTCGCCCCCCTCCTTCTGCACTCCCGGGAGCCCCTTCAGGGCCTTGTTGGTGATGTCCTTGCCCAGCCCCTTTTTCCTGATGTCGGTGCCGCTCAGGGTGATGGTGTTCGAATAGACGAATTCCCCGTGGACGACCGTCCCGACATCGAAGGATACCGTGTCTTCTTCCTCTATCTTCTTGTAGGGGTGCG
Organism: uncultured Spirochaetota bacterium; assembly: GCA_963827275.1. Classification (GTDB taxonomy): domain Bacteria; phylum Spirochaetota; class UBA4802; order UBA4802; family UBA5550; genus RBG-16-49-21. The sequence goes on along the minus strand of CAWHAA010000005.1, from coordinate 499,098 downwards.
CCTTGCGCCGTACCTCGATCAGGTCGCCCCGCGCGTTGACGATGCGGTACGAGTAGAGGTTGTCGATGGCGGTCCCCCACATGACGCATTTCTTGCCGCCGGCGTTTTCCGCGATATTGCCCCCGATCGTCGACGCCCAGGCGGAGGTGGGGTCGGTGGCGAAGATATAGCCCCTGTGCGAGCAGTACTCGATGACGTCATCGGTCACCGCGCCGGCCTGGACGCGCACGACCGGCAGCTCCCGTCCCTCGTCGGTGATCGTCCTGACGCCGTCGATCCTGTTGAGCTTCTCCGTGTTGACGACCAGGGTCTTTTTCCTGACCGGCACCGCGCCGCCGGTCAGGCCCGTGCCCCCGCCGCGCGGGATGATGGCCAGGCCGAGCTTCTTCGCCGCGGCGACAATGTCCCGGACCTCCCTGACGCTGTCCGGGTACACGACCATGAAGGGGCATTCAACGCGCCAGTCGGACGCGTCGGTGGCGTGGGCGACCTTGTGAAAGGCGGAATACTGTATGTTCTTTGACCTGGTGATCCCCCTGAGGACCCGCAGCGTTTTGTTGCGCAGCGCCTTCTCTTCCTCGAAGTTTTCGAAAAACTTCCGGTCAACATCCCGGAGCTTCTCCACCAGCTTGACCACGAGCGGGTTGCTGTGCGCGCCCTTCAGGATGATATCGATGCGCGCCTCGTGGTTCATCTTCAGGCGCTGCCGTTTTTTTTCAATATCGAGCAGGTCGTTGTGGACGTAGGGGTTCCGGTCGATGATGAAATAGTCGCCGATGATCTCGAAGAGGAGACGGGCGCTCCTCCCGGTCACGCGGTGCGAGCGCAGCGTATCGACAATATTCAGCATCTCCTCGTCAAAGTATTTCAGGATGATCTCTTTGTCTGAAAACGAGGTGTAATTATAGGGTATTTCCCTGAACCGAAAGTCTCTTTTCATCGTTACGTCCGGGAGAATAAATTTTCAACAATACCGTTGTGCAACATATTAGTATTTTTCGCATATACATTTTTGAAAAAAAATCACATAATATAACATACGCTCATTGGTTAGATGCATGCGTCAGGGACGAGGTTACACTAATGTTGGGAAATACTATATAATTGTATAGGTCTATGCCGCGCACGCATGGGATCTCCCGTTTTGGCTCGCCTCCCTGGCGGCGGGGTGCGCACTGGCCCCGACAGGCGTCATTTTATTAATGGCGCGGGGACCTAAAAATGCACCACGATCACCGAGGCATACAGGACCACGCCGGAGATGATGCCCGGCGCGCAGTGTTTCACGTTCATGCCGCCGATGATCGCGCTGGTAATCAGGCCTACCGTGGACAGGGTGCCGAGGACCACGTGCGAATTCTGCGTGGTAACGCCTCCCCTGAACGTGATGACGTCGGCATAGGCCGCGTATCCTGTTATCATAGTGAGGGTCGCCAGCCCCGCGGTTGAATAGGTGGTGATGGAGTGCGCCAGGTGTTGCGGAGCGGCGAACCCGGTTATGGCGCTGGCGGTGGCCAGCACCGCGGTCGTGTAGCCGAGTATTTTATGCATCAGGCCGACCGTGGACGCCGAGAGGGGCCGCGCCGCCGTTCCCGTTAATGCATCGGTGCCGGCCATGGCCGGCATGCCGTAAGATGACTGCGTGATGCCGTATGATGGGTTCCATGCGGGGCTGTCACCGGTCCCCGCCGATACTCGTTGTGTGGCCGCCGCTAACGCGATGGCCGTGAGGATGAAGACCACATGTTTCATTGTACCCTCCCTTCTGGTCAACCGCCGCTGGGCGTACGCTGTCCCGTTGTCCCCGCCGCCCGACCGTGACCCGCGCTGCGCGGCCATGGCTGTTCAGGACCGGCGCCTGTGATACGTATGGCATGATCCATGCGGGGATGCAAGTATTTTATGCGTGAGCGTTCTACGGCGGGGGCGCCGTTGGATAGAAAATTTCCTTGACTCACCGGGGGAAAACCATCAAGCCTGTATGGGAAGGAAAATACTGGTTTCCATTAAAAATTATTGCCAGGCGGGCATCGGCGGGAAGATGCCGTGCCTTGAGGGGACAACAGGGAGAGGTGAATGGAATGAAAAGAGAACATAAAAGGGCCTTGTATGCGTGCGCGCTGCTGTCCGCTGTCATGCTTTTCGCGTCAGGGACCTCCGGGTGCTCGGGATGCTCAAAGGACGGGAAGGACGCAAAGGGCGGGATCCTCGGCTGCGATGCGAAGATGCCGGACCTGGTGCGTTCCGGGGGGACGCTGGATGTCACGGTGTATGCCTATTGTCCCTGCGCAAAATGCAATACCGCGAAATGGAAAGGCAGGGTGTCCTCCGGGCAACGGATGAAGAAGCTCCTGGCCGAAGGGAAAAACATCTGCGCTGCCGACCCCAGCGTGATTCCCATGGGGTCGATCGTAACCTATAACGGCAAAGAGTATGTCGTCGCGGATACCGGCCGCAGCATAAAAGGGAACATGATCAATATCCTTCTCGGATCGCACCGGGAGGTAAATGCGTTCGGCGTAAAGAAGGACCAGACGATATCGTACAGAAAATAGATGCGATGGCGGGATGTATGCGTCCCGTAATGCGGACGAGACGGGACGCATGCGTTTCAAATAAGAGCGCGTTATCTTTTTATATAACCCGTTTTCGACATACCTGTTGAGTGCCTTCCTGACGACCGTGCGGACCGGCGTTTGCGGCAGGCCCGGTTCCTTCACCGCCCTTGAACAGACATGCCGGGCGTTTTAGAAGATATTTTATAGAATGTGTAATCTTCATATTCAGTACTTCATGCAAATCTGACATTGTGTCATTATTTTTCATGATTGAGCGTATTTTTTTGATGCAGAAAAAAGCACAGAATTGATATCAGAAAAAATACTTTCCCCGGTGCCCGTCCCGGCGATTTTTTTATAGTCCGCCATGGAGCGGTATTGATTTATTTGTTATTATAGATAATAATGATAGTGACCGTTTGCGACTAAGCGGCAGGTGCAGGGATATCGTCATGTTCGACCAGGTAAGCATTTTTTTCATATTTTTCGGCGGGTTCATGTCCTTGACCATTGCCCTCGGACTGGTCCTTGAGAATGACAAGCAGACGTACCACTATGTGTTCGCCGGGCTCATGTTCTGCCTCGGCATACTCCAGCTGCTGGACGGTCTCTTCATCGTCCTGAGGCTCAGCTCATATTATTATTCCTGGCTTGTTTTCTGGCACCTCCCGTTTCTGGCCTGGATGGGACCGCTTTTTTTTCTGACGTTCAAATCGGCAAATAATGACTCTTTCAGGCTCAGGCCGGTGGATTACCTCCATTTCGCCTGCGGAATACTAATAGTCCCGCTCCTGATCCCGCTGATTGCGATGGATCCCGCCGTGAAACTGTCGTTCATCACGAGCACCCCTGATTTTACCAGCGATACCATGCTGTTCAGATATTATTCCGGGTTGCTCGTGGCGGTGATACTATGCCTCATGGGATACATGGCATATTTTATACGGGAATGCTTTTTCATGCTGGATATCACGCTGATCAGGGAAAAAAAGGTGTCGCCCTATCTCCTGGTAATCATACTTATCAGCTTTCCGCTTGAGATCATCTTCTTCGCGAGCATGATCGCCATTACCATGATGGATAATCCGGGGGACTATTTTTACAGGAGTATCCAGGCCCTGACCTTGATCTCCTTTTTTCTTACCCTTGTCGTTTTTATCATGGAAAAAAAGAACATCAATTTCTTCAAGCTGCTGCATACGCAGATAGAAGAAAGGCGCTATGAAATTTCAAAGATCAAGAACCTCGATATCGCGAACGTGATCTCGAATTTAAAGTCGCTCATGGAGGAGAAAAAAATATTCTTTGACGAGAACCTTTCGGTGAACGACCTGGCCAGGGAGATTTCAATAGAGCCCTACCAGCTTTCCCAGATCATCAATGAGAATTTCAATAAGAACTTCAATTCATTCGTCAATGAATACCGGATAGAAGAGGCGAAGAAAATGCTTCTTTCGGAGAAGGACCGCACCGTCATTTCGGTCGCCTTTGCCGTTGGCTTCAATTCCACCACTGTTTTCTATGACTGGTTCAACAGGCTTACCGGGGTCTCTCCGAAAAAATTTCGCACCATACATACAACTGAATAAGCATCATGCCCGCCGCGCCGCACCTTCCGTCGGTGCGTCAACGCCATGTCACCGTAACGGCCCCGGCGGGGCATCCTTCGACGCATTTCATGCAGCGGGTGCAGAGATCAAGCCAGAGTGCGGTGACGCGCCACCGCTTCGGGTCATGGGGATTTTCTTCGACGGCGCCGAGGGTCTGGTGCAGCAGGAAGACCGCGGGCTCGCATTGGCGCAGGCAGGCGCAGCATTCCCGGGGATCGACGCCGACGCCATCGCCGCATTTTTTGTAATCTATGGTGATCTTCGTCTTTCCCTTTATGGTTTCCTTCATGTCACGCACCTGTCAGCTGCTTTCCTGTCGTTTTTTCATACGTGCCCCCATCGGGGCGGTGCCCTGAGCCTGTCGAAGGGGACGGGGGGCGTAATCTAGTAGTCCTTTTCATGCCCGGGGACCTCGTCGCGCGGCACCAGGTGTATGGCGTCGTGCTTGCAGGCATGCCTGCAGAGGCCGCAGCCGAAGCACTTGTCCATGTTAATGGTAATCTTTTTCCGTACGGCGTCGAGCTCGATGGCGCCAAACTGGCAGAACCTGACGCAGGCGCCGCACCCGGCGCACTCCTCTTCGTGGTGGTGGACGATGTATTCCGCCTTGAAGATGGACTTGATCCCGTAATCGAGCCGGGGCCTGAGGCCCGCGCACTCCGGGTTCGCGCAGGAGCAGAGGTTGTTGATGTAAGGGTACGGCCCGAACCAGATGGTGCCGATGTAGCCTTTCCTGTTGTGCTCGCGGAAGCGCTCGACCGCCTGCTTCCGGGTGAGGAAATACCTGTCCTTTTCCGGGATGAAGCGCGGCAGCTTGTCGACGATCTCGGACATGACGCCGAAATTGATGCAGCAGGCGTCCTTGACCCCGCGGGACATGTAGCGGCACATGCAGTTTTTTTCGATGATCGGCTCCGCGGCGCAGGTTTCCAGGATCGCTATGGCGTCCTCAAGCGGGATCACCTGGCCGATATGCCCTTCCGCCTTGAAAGGGTTCGTCGGGGGGTTGGTGCTGTGGAGCATCTTTTCCGCGGTATGTTTCACGATCCGCCCGATCAGGGGTATGCGCAGCTTGTATCCCATCCCCACCGCGTTGAAGCCGTGGATCTTGCGCACTGATATCTGCTCGAAATTCTTGTACTGCTCCATGAGGAAGTCCCGCAGGTTGTACTTCTCCACGATCTCATTGGAATAGTGCTCGGCGTTCAGGTACCACTTGCCGCCGGCCCCGTGTTTCATGCAGAGGTCACACATGGCTATCCCCTTCAGCGAGTTTCTTCCTGGCCGTCGCGGCCATGCGCCTCGTTACCGGCAGCCTGACGGCGGGCACGTTGGCCACGAAGGCGGCGATGCGCTCCATGAAGGTCGAGAACATGAGCGGCCGGGGCCGCTTCGCCAGGGCCACAAGGTCCCTGGCTATGTCCGCGCCGTTCCGCGCGCCCGAGAAGTACCGCGCGAGAAAGCCTTTGCCCCGGTTCATGACGAGGTCCATGGGTACGGGGCCGCGCGCGGACTCGGCCACGGCCCCGGTCTCCGTATAGCCGGGGAAATATTCGCTCACGACGATTCCCGCGTCGGCCCATTCCCCCTGGATGGTCCTCGTCCAGGCCGAGAACGCCGCCTTGGAGCATACATAGGGCGCGTAAAAGGGAACGCCGATCATGAATCCGGGGGTGCCGATATTGATGATGTGGCCGCTTCCCTGTTTCCTCATGTAGGTATAGGCCTGCTGGCAGGCGGTGACGGGGCCGAGGAGGTTTACCGTGAAAGCGCGGGCGAGGTCCTCTCTCGTGACGCGGTCCGAGCTTTCTACGATGCTCGTCGCGGCGTTGTTCACCAGTATGTCGATCCTGCCGAAATGCCGCACGGTTGCATCCACCATGGCGCGGGCCTGGCGTTCATCCGCGAGGTCCGTTTTCAGGACAAGGGCGCCGTCCATTGACGATGCGAGCCCGTCGAGGAGCTCCTTGCGCCGGGCCGCTATCGCGACGCGGGCGCCCTCCCTGCCGAATTCCAGAGCGGCCGCCCTGCCGATGCCGGTCGAGGCGCCGGTGACCAGTACGACTTTTCCCTGCAGTTTCATGAGGGCCTCTTTTTTTTCCGGCCCGGCGCAGCGGCCTTTTTGCGCGCCTGCGCCGCGGCATGGGCCCCGGCGTTTCTGCCGGAAAAAACGCAGTCCGCAAGGGAAAACCCGCTCACGTAGGAGCGGGAACAGATGCCGGCGGCGCTCCGTCCTGCCGCGTACAACCCGGGGATGACCGAGCCGTCGGCCCTGACCGCCTGCGAGGTGAGTCCCTTCACCTTCAGGCCGCCCATGGTGAGGCAGGGGCTGGGAAACATCAGCGTTTCGATCCCGCAGTCTATGGCGTAATAGGGGGGCGTCCCGATGGTGCGGAGAAGGCCGGGCGCCTTCCCGAACGCCCGGTCCGCTCCCGCGGCGCACTGCGCGTTGTACGATTCAACGGTACGCACCAGCGCTTCCGGGGGGATCCCGCATTTTTGTGCGAGGCCGGCAATCGTCCGTGATTTTTTGCGGTTCAGGTGGAGGTTCACGAAGGTGGTGAGCTTGCGGTATATGATATGGTTCATCTCGCCCATGAGGATGCTTTTTATGGAGGTGCCGAGCCGTTCTTCCCTGCTTGTCTGCGACGCGCCGTCCCGGTGGACCGATGAATCGATGACGAGGTACGCGCGGCGCCCCGGCTGCTGCGTTACCGCGCGGCTTATGCTCGCGCCGTAGAGGCTTTCGTCGCAGAAGCGCCTCCCTTCAATGTTCGCGAGCAGCCCTGAGACAAAGGCGACCGGGGGATAGATGAAGCGCGAGGCGGCGCACACGTCGACGGAGCTCAGCACCCCGCCGGCGCCCAGGCCGAGCTCCATGCCGCTGCCGTCGTCGCCCGCGGTGCCGAGGGGGAGGCACCCGCCGTAGGCGGGGGCGTATTCCCTGAATTTCCGCCTGTTATATACGAACCCGCCGGCGGCGATTACCACGCCCCCCCGGGCCCGTATGCGGACCGTTGTGCCGAACCTCTTTTCCACGAGGCCCAGGAGCTTCCGGGCGGCGCCGCTGATGAAGCCGAGATTGTACAGGAGCCCGTGCAGCGCCCCGGCGAATGCCGACTGGCTCAATGCCAGGGCCTCGATGCCGGTCACCGCGCCGCTGCCGTCTGTCACGAGCTTTTCGCAGCGCCACCGGGTGCGCACGGTCACGCCGCGGTCGAGCGCCGCCCTGTGCAGGGTCGAATACAGAAAGCCGCCCGACATGCCCTTCCCCATGGGGACGTGGCCCCGCGGGATGTGGGAATGTTTATCTGAATACTGTTTTTCGTTTCCTGAAAAATAAAGGCCGAAGCCGCCCGGCGGCTGGTTGGTCTTGCCGGGGAAATAGGTCTCGGGGATCACCAGGCCCAGCCGTTCGAGCCAGTCGATGTTTTCGGCGCTCCTCTCGCAGAAGGTCCTGACGGCCGCGGGGTCGATATCATCGACACGGGAGGAGGCGGGATTGCTCGCCATTTCCCGCATCATGTAGCGGTACATCTTTTCCGGGGTGTCGCGGAAGCCCGCCGCCTTCTGGTGCCTCGTTCCCCCGCCGGAGTATATCACCCCGCCGCTCATTTTCGTGGCGCCCCCGCCCGCGAAGCGGTCAATAGCGAGGACCCGCGCCCCCCGGTCGGCCGCCTCAATGGCGGCGCAGGCACCGGCGCCGCCGAACCCCGCCACGACCACGTCAAATTCCTCGTCCCACTGCTGGTTGGTGCTGCCTGGTTGTTTTACGTTCACGATGGCTTGCTCCTCTTCCTGTGCGGCCGTTGTGCCGCGCCGTCAGGCCCTCTGATCATCGGGCCAGCTGATTCCAATACGAGCGGACGTTCATCCCCGGTCTTTTCTTAATTGGTAATATACTTTTTATAAAACTCGATGCATTCCTTCATCCCTTTCTCACAGCCGATGATCGGCTTGAAACCGAGATCGCGGCGCGCCTTGTCCTGCCGGAAGGTGAATTTCGCGGTGAGGTTGTGCACCTCGAGCCGCGTAATGAAGGGACGGGGGCCGCCGATGAAATGCAGGCATTCCGAAAGAAACCCGAGGGCGTACATCGGCAGGGCCGGAATGGAGCGCTTCGGGAACCGGTAGCCGAGTCCCTCGATGAGGGGCCGGAACCATTGCATCAGGTTCATCGGCTCGTCATCGACGATGAAATAGGCCTGTCCGCCGGCGACCCCCGGTTTTTTCACCAGGGCCTCGGCGGCGAGGACCTCGGCCTGGACGAGGTTGTCGACATGGGTGTTGTCGATGACGGCGTCGGCGGAGCCGATGGTGGCAACGAGCTTTCCATTCACCAGCTGCTGTATGAACTTGGCGAACATGTAGCAGTCGTCGGAAGAGCCCCACAGGCCGCCGGGGCGCAGCGATGCGGTCCGCAGCCCGCCCTCATCGTCCGCGGCAAGGACGAGCTTCTCCGCGGCGCTCTTCGTCTCCCCGTACAGGTCGAGATAGCGCCTCGCGTAGGGCTTCGACTCGTCGCCGGCGATGACCGGCCTCGTATCGAAGCAGACGCAATGCGAGCTCGTGTAGACCAGCGCTTTCACGCCGGCTTTCCGGCAGGCCCTGATGACGTTTTCCGTGCCGGCGACGTTGATGCCGTACACCTCGCGGCGCACCGACGGACGGCAGATGCCGAGAAAGTTCATCACGGCGGCGCAGTGGAAGACCGTGGCGCACCCCTCGGTCGCGGCGCGGACCGCGCCGTAGTCCCTGATGTCCCCGGTAAAATAGTTGACGCGGGGGTGATGGTCCGTGCCGGGCCGTATGTCGAAGGAATGCACGGTACAGCCCCGTTCGAGCAGGGCTTTTGTGAGGGCGCGGCCAAGAAATCCCGATCCGCCCGTAACAAGGCATGCGGGACCAAACGCAGGTTTAGTTTTTGCCATTGGAATGACTCTTTAATGATAGTTTTCTTAATTACATTAATTAAGAATTAAATTAAGTATGAAAAGATATGTATGTTTAATCACTATAATAAAATGATAGTTTCGCCGGGTTTTTTGTCAAATTGTTTTTTATCGGCACGGCGCCGCGGGTCCCCGGGGACGCCGTGCCGGGGTCGTGCCGGTTTATAAGCCGTGCTTTCTGGCGTTGTTGCGGAAATGACCCGGGCAGGTTCGCGGCGCGGCGAACAATCACCTGATTATAAGAAGACGGGACGGGCTGCGCAGGGGAACGTAGAGCGCCCCGTCAGGACCGAGCGCCAGGCTGCCGTGCACATAGTCGCCCAGCGCTCTCGCTCGAACAGGAGATCGCCCGTGCTGTCCAGGCACAGGAGAAGGCCCGTGCCCGACACCCAGGGGAACGGCTCGTTTGCGATATACACGCGGTCGGAAGCATCGACCAGCGGCGAGGAATAGAAGCCGGCCGGGACCGTCCCTGCCGCCGGGTAGCGCCACAGGAGGGCGCCCTGGTCGTCAAGGGCATAGACCGCGCCGTAGCGTTCGACCGGATCTGTCGTATTGCGCCTTTGCGTGGCGACGATGATGCTCCCGTCCGAGCGGAGCGCGGGAGTGGCCGCGATCGTGTTTTCATCCGCGGGAAAATCATAATGCCAGCGCTCCACGCCTTCGGCGGTGAGCGAGTAGAGGCATGCGCTTCCATTATAGAGATAGTCGCTTGCCCCGATATAGATGTCGCCGGAAGGGGCGATGACCGGGGAAGCCCAGATTGAATAATCCAGATCCTCTCCCGAAGGGAAGACCCACCTGGGCCTCCCGTCAGGGCCTATGGCCAACACCCGGCCCGTGGTCGGCACGTAGTGGTCCATCGCCACCAGGGTGGTACGCATGAGCCCGATGATGCAGGAGCCGTCTGCACCCAGCGCGGGCGATCCCCATCCCACCATGGGATCGTAGCCCTCCGCCTCCGGGTCAAAGACCCACCGGCGCCCGCCGCTTGCGACATCGAGGGCGTAAAGCTTGGAATACCAGGGGGTCGCGGTGATTTTAAAGTAATCGATCGAGGGGCATGCGTGGCGACTACGTCTTCTACAGGCCCGGGCCCGTACACGTCGGCAAAGTGGCTGAGGAAGAATACCGTGTTGCCGGGGCCCAGGAGCGGCGACGGGATCATCTGCTCGTTGTCGTCGGTGGGGCTGAGCGGGTTGAACGGGTCATCCGACGCGGCTTCCCATACCGGCGCGCCGCCGGGCCCGAGGCGGTACATGTACCCGTCGTCCTTCCCGAACAGGATGCTGCCGTCATCGAGCAGAAGGGGCGCGCACTCGATCGCAGTCGCCAGCACGCTCCCGCGCCCGGAATCGAAGGGAAAGCCGGCCAGCGGCGTGCCGGCGGGGCCGATCGCATGGAATATGCCGGAGGCGCCTGCCACGGGATCGGCCAGGTGTTCGCAGTGAGTTCAAATTCTGCGGAGCGGATCGATCCGATATAGACATTTGAATCAGCGTCTACCACCGGCGACCCGAAAAAGCCGAAGCAGCACAGGTCGATTTCTTCTATGGAAGATACGCTGTCGGGGCCGCTGCGGGGCGAGCGGCCGGTGTGCGAAGCGTCATGCTGAAACATCGGCCAGGGGGAGTCCTGCGCCAGGCGGTGCTCGAAAGGGAACCAGACGATGTTGTCAATGCCGCTGCTTCCCTTCTTGCAGCTGCCGCAGCCGGAGAGGCAGGCGCACAACAGCAGCGCCAGCAGCAGGGTATGTCCCGGTATGGGGCCGGCCGCTGTTTTTTGTTGCGCAGTCGCCGTCATCCCGATTTTTTTCATGGTGATATGCCCCCTGGTATTAAAATTCACCGGCGCCCCTGGCGGGAGGGCTATTCGTTCCCCGCGTTTTTCCTGAACGCCGCCGGTGACATGTTATGTGTTTTTGAAAAGGCATTGTAAAACGACGAAATCGTGTTAAAACCGACGGCGTACGAGATGCTGGTGACGGAGCGGTCCGGTTCCTCCATCAGCAGTTTTTCCGCCTCCCGTATCCGGTATTCGTTGATGTAGGCGTTGAAATTTTTCCCGAGGCGCTCGTTCAGGATCTGCGACAGCTGGTAGTGCGAGATGTCGAGCTGGTTTGCCAGCCCCACCAGGGACAGGTCTTCATCGCAGAAAATCTTCTCTACCTCCATCAGCTGGGCAAGCCTGTCCAGGACGTCCCGCACGTCGAGTCCCTCGATCCGTGAAGCGGCGTAGCGTATCCGCTGTCCCTCCTCCCTGATCTGCTTGAAATAGTCGGGATATCTCGTTTTTATGATCATGAACAGGCAGATCTGGAGCGCCTGGACCAGTGAGATCGTTTTTATGACGGAGAGGTAAAAGGTCTGGGTGGCATTGAACAGCTTTACCATGGTGAACCCGAAGAGGTAGAATATTATCAGGAAATAGTTAAGGGCTATGACGAGCAGGGAGAAGAAGGTCATGTTTTTTATGGAGAGCGTTTTTTTCCTGAAAAGCGGCAGGCCGCGCACGATAAAAATCGCGGCATACGCGCTGATGGCGATGATGAAGATAAATATGATCACCGGATAAAAGGGGTATTCAAGTGATTTGTTGAGCGGGTTCTGTATCAGCTCGCGCTTTACGCCCGGCGTTTCAAGGTAAAAAGGGAGCAACAGTATGGTCAGGAAAATGCACGGGAGCAGGTGGAGGCCCGATTTCCAGGTAAATTCAAGGTTGTCACCGGCAAGGGTCTTGAAGAAAAAATAGAGCAACGGCGCGGTGAGGTAGAGGGCCGGCACGTGGACGAGCGCGAGGTGGGGGTATCGCATCAGCAGGCCGGACACCATGCAGCCATGGTACAGCTGCCATATCCCCACGGCGAATAACAGGACGATAAGCACGAAATGGGCCGCCGTTTTGCCTTTTTCGAACAGATAAATCACGGCGCTGAGCAGGTACAGCACTCCGCTGAAAAAAATAATGAGTTCCTGAAGAGTAACGTTCATGGGTTGACCTGGTCCAATTTTCCAGTGCGGGCGCACCTGTTCTGAGAACCTGCCGACACCGTGTGGGGAATATATAACAGGAGCATCGTGTTTGTCAAATTTTTATCAGTCGGTGACTCCGAAATCATGAAGAATTGAACCGTTCCGCCTTCCGAAATCATGATTTTTAAATAGGCATTACCTTTAAAATCATGATAGAGGAAGATTAATCCCCGCCGTGTGGTGTACTTTCATTTATAACAGCAGACAGAAATACGGGATAATCCTGCTTCGGCGCGGCCATTCCCGTAATGGCGAGGACGTTATGAACAGAACAAAACAGGCGGGCAGACCCGGGACCATGGGGCTTTTCACTGCCCTCATGAGGAACATCAATTCACGGGCGTTGAACCGGGAGATGATCGGCTACGCCATCGATGAGTGCGAGGTCACGGTGGAGCGCGACAGGGTGCTGTCGTATGCGCGGGCCACCGGCGACACCAATCCCGAATACGCAAAGGAGCGGGCGATCGTTCCTCCTTTTTTCCTCTCGGGCCTGGTCCATGATCAGCTGATACGCGTTCTCACCCACAGGGACCTGGGGCTGAATCTCCTGAAGATGGTGCATGGCGAACAGGAGGTGGCCTGGCATGTCCCGGTGCGTATCGGCGACCGCGTCCGGGGAAGGGTCTTTGTCAAAGACATCCATGACACTCCCGCCGGTGAGATGATGACCGTCAGCGCGCAGGGTTTTATCGGGGACGCCCTCGCCGTGGAGGCCCTGATGGGGTTCCTGGTCAGGGGCGGCGGAACGAGGCCGGTCCGTGAGAAGCGCGCGGCCGGCACGCGGCCGGCAAGGGGGGAGAGTTTCCGCGCCGAAATCAGCACCTGGGAGGGACAACAGCTCGCCTATGCCGCGGTCTCGGGGGATAATAATTTTATCCATACAAGCCACGTGCTGGCGAGGATGTCCGGCCTTCCGCGCACGATCCTCCACGGGGTATGCTTCATGGCCATGTGCTGCTCGTCGCTGACCCGGCGGCAACTGGCGGACGACCTCTCCCGGCTGAAGTCTGTCAGGGGCCGGTTTTCGGGGTTCGTCCTTCCCGGGCAGTCGCTGACACTCGTCGGCTATGCGCCTTCAGCCCCGGGTGAGCAGCCCTTTGCCGTTTTTAACAGCGCCGGACAGGAGGTCATGAAGAACGGGTTGTTCAGGTCACGGTGATGCTGCACCGCGGCGCGCATGAGAACAGTACACACCCCGGTCAGCGTATATGATGTCGGAGACAACGCCATGACGAACGCCCCGCCGGCCATGGTGATTATTTTATTTTAAGAAATTGTATCCTGATGCCCCTATATTTCCTGCCCTGATGTTTTTCCGGTTGATTTTATTCTTTACGATACATTATAATTAATGAAGATAATCCGCATGATTTGACTATGGATTCTGTAAGAGAGGACAGGGGTGTACGGTTATGTCAAATGAACTGTTTGCTATACTGGTGATTTTTTCCATGGTGCTCCTGAACGGGTTGTTCTCAATGTCGGAAATGGCGGTGGTTTCGTCACGGAAGCTGCGTCTGAAAGCCAAGGCTGATGAGGGGCGCGCATCCTACCGCGCGGTGCTGGCGCTGGTGGAATCGCCCACCTCTTTTCTGTCAACGATCCAGATCGGGATAACCCTTATCGGCATCCTCGCCGGGGCGTATGGCGAGGAGACAATCGCGGAGAGCCTCCGGGCGTATTTTGTGACGGTGCCGGCGATTGCCCGGTACGGCGATTTCCTCAGTACCGCGATACTGGTTGTTTCGATAACGTTCATCACAATACTCCTTGGCGAGCTCATCCCCAAGCGCATTGCCCTGGGCAGGCCCGAGCGTATAGCGTCTATTGTCGTGTACCCCATGAAAATGGTGTCCATCATATTGATGCCGCTGGTCCGTCTGTTTACCGTCATTACCAATGTTATCATGAATCTCCTTGGGTCAAAAAGCGTTCACAAGGAGGAGCCTCCTGTCACGGAGGAGGAGATCAAGGTGCTCATCAAGGAGGGGGAGGCGTTCGGCCTGATCAAAAAGCAGCAGGCCGAGATGGTCGAAGGAGTGTTCGATCTTCATGGGAACAGGATCGCCTCCATCATGACACCGAGGCCGGACATTAAATACATCGAGATAACGGAAGCCGCGAAGAAAATCAGGGAAAGGATAATCGAGTTCGGGGATTATCCGTACCTGCCCGTGTGCAGAAACGGGCTGGACCATGTCATCGGCGTGATCAAGACACGGGACGTTTTAAGAAAGATCGTCCGGGGCGAATACAGGTCGCTTGCGCGGCATATTGAAAAGCCGATGTATGCGCCCGAGAGCATCAGCCCCCTCAAGCTGCTGGAGCTGTTCAAGGCGAACAAATCCCATATCGCCTTCGCCATCGACGAGTACGGGGGAGTGACCGGCATCGTTACTTTGCATGACGTCATCGAGGAAATTGTGGGTGATGTGCCGGAAGTGCCTGAGGAAGAGAGCCGGAAAATCACGCGGCGCAGGGACGGGAGCTTTCTTGTCGACGGGATGATATCGGTGGATGATTTCATGGAGCATTTCAATCTGGATATTTCCGGGGACGGCGCGTATAATACCCTCGCCGGATTTATCATGGAACATGCCGGTCGGATCCCGAAGACGGGTGAAACGCTCAGGCACGGGGGCCATTCTTTCGAGGTTGTCGATATGGATGGCAACAGGATCGATAAAGTGCTGGTGAAAAAAATAAAGTAGCGGAATAAGGATGCGGCCGGGGACGAGTTTTAAGCGCCGTCATTGTTGAGACAACCGCGCCGGTTTTCCCGTTCTTAAAATTCTTCTTTACAGGACGAGCGGATTCTGCAATATACTACCCCATTACCGTACAAGACGCGCTCCTGAAATATATAAGAGTGGGCTTCGCGCCCATCAGGCCGCGTCAGAGGGGGGCCCTGTCTCTCCTCGAGCTGAAATAGGAGGTTTACCTCTCGTGAATCCCATTAAATACTGCCTGGCGAAAGCCATGGTCGGGCGGAGCATTCGCGGCTCTGATTTTGATGCCGCCGCGGCGGAACGGGACCTGTCTGTTGACCGGTCGGTGCCGGAATACAACAACAGCTACTATTTCACGGGCCATGCGCCGGACGGCACCGCCGTTATCCTGCGGCTGGCGGGCCGCGGCACGGGCGCGTTCGAGCTCTGGTTCTCCCTGAGCCTCCCGGGGCGCGGACGCCTCTCCGTTCCCGAAGTGCTGCAGCAATCGATCACGGGTTTCGAGGGCAGCCCGCTTACAATAATCTGCCGCGAGCCGGAAAAAAAATTCGAGCTTTCCTTTGCGGGCACGATGATGGATGAGAAGGGGCGGCCGGCAAGGGTCAGGTTCAATGCCGGGCTCACCTCCGCATTCCCGATTTTCCACTTTACCAACGACATGGGCCCCGCGCCGATGGCGCGCGCCATGGCGGCGGAGAGATGGTCGAAGGAATTTTTTCTTACGCTGCGCGGCATGCACCAGCACCACTACGAGCAGGGCGGCGACCTCACCGGCTCGCTGTCCGTCGACGGGGAAACGCGCGCGCTCGCCATGAAGTATATTCGCGACCATTCCTTCGGGCCCCGCTCCTGGGACGCCCTGGACCGTCACGTCTGGCTCTGCCTCTGCCTCGACGACGGCTCCTTCGTGAACCTGAGCCTGCCCGAATATCCGTTTATCAGGATAAAGGCGGGTTTTTACGCTAAGGACGGCCGCTACACGCCCGTTGCCGAGTCCACGCCCTTCGCCGGGATTGCCCCCGGCGAAGGACCGCCTGCTTCGTTCCGTTTCAACCTGGACCTGGCCGACGGGCGGCGGCTTACGGCATCATGCGTCAGGGGGCCGGAATTCAGATGGCTCATGGATGACGTGTACCGCGTCTGCGAATGGGTATCCGCCTTTACCCTGGACGGCGTCCCCGGCAGGGGCATCTGCGAATTCGGCTACAACGTGCGCCGCTTCGATTATGACCTTCATTGAAAAAATAGAGGGCGCGCCGGCCCTGGTGCGGCTCTGCGATCTTGCTGAAGGTGAAGGCGGCGGCAAGGCAGCGGGTCTCCGGGCGTTGATGAGCGCAGGGCTTAATGTTCCCCCGGCCCTGGTGATACGTGACCCGGCCCGCGTAACGGAGGAGGCGGTCGCCGCGGTGCCCGGGCTTATCGGCCCCGGTCCGTGGGCGGTGCGGTCATCCGCTTGCGACGAGGACGGGGAAGGGGCCTCCTTCGCGGGGCAGTTCGCCACGCACCTCAATATCGATTCACTGACCGGCCTCAGGGACGCGGTCAGGTCATGCGCCATGTCCGCCGGGTCGGACCGCGTCGCCGCGTACCGCGGCACGATGACGGAAGGAGCCGCCGCGCCCATGGCAGTGGTGGTCCAGCGCATGGTCGCTCCGCGCTATGCCGGCGTCATTTTTACGGCCGATCCGGTTACGGGAGACACGGAGTGCGCGCTCATCGAAGCGGTCCACGGGCTCGGCGAATCCCTGGTGAGCGGCGAACGGCTTGCCAGCCGCTATCGCGTCGACGGCGGCGGCAGGACCGTCAGTGAGGAGCCGGCCCCGGGCGGCCCCCTGATCGGCGCTGATCTCGCGCGGGAGCTGGCGCGCCAGTCCCGCATCGCCGCGGAACAGATGAAGCGGCACCTGGACCTTGAATGGGCCGTGGACGATTCGGGAAGCCTCTACTGGCTCCAGGCGCGGCCGATTACGACCCTCGAGGGCCCCGGCGCGGACGAGTTTGACTACCCGGCGCGGGACGGCCAGTTCTTCACGCGCGCCAACATCGGCGAGATGATGCCCGGGGCGGTCACGCCCCTTACCATGAACGTGTTCGGCGATGCCATCGATTTCTGCGTGCGCTATTTTTACCGCACCGCCGGCGCCCTTACGCGCGCGAACCGGGACGAGCGGTTCGTTGTCTCGTTCGGCGGGCACCTCTTCTTCAACCTGGACCTGATGCTGCTCATGGCGGACCGCGTCCTGGGCACGACGCGGAAGAGCTACGAGCAGAACCTTCTCGGCCATGCCCTCGACGAGGGCCCGGCGGGCGGCCCGGCCCCCTTCGCGGTGCGGCTCGTAAACAGCTTCCGCATGGCCTGGTATGTGATGCAGAAGGGAGTGTCACTCCGCCGCCTGGAGAAAACGGCCGCGGCCTTCGCGATCGATCTGTCGGAGAGCGACCCGCTGCGTCTCTACGAAGCCATTGAGCGCCGCATCACCGTCCTGAACCGGGCCTACGCCCGGCATCTCTGCGTAAGCATCCATTCGGGGGTCATGAACGGGATCGTGCAGGAGATCCTTCGGAAGGGGGGCGTGCCGGCGGAGGAGCTTGACGGCGCGCTGACCTCCCTCCTCAGCGCTATCGAGGGGATCGAGAGCGCCGCCGTGGTGCGGTCCCTGGAGGAGATCGCCGCCGGCATGGCGTGCGACGCCGCCGTCCGCGATGCATTCGCGGCCATGGACCCGGACGCGGCGGCCCGGTGGCTGGCCGGCGCGGCAAGCGGGACGCATGGCGTCGCCTTCCGGGCGCTCCTTGCGCGCCATGGCCACCGCTGCATCCGCGAGGCGGAGCTCAGGGAAAAGGATTGGGGAGAGGACCCTTCCCAACTGGTTGTCATGCTCCAGCGCATGGCCGCAGGCGGCGCGGCCGGACGGGAGAGGGAAGCGGCGGCGGCCGTCACTCTGCCCGCGGACAACCCGGTCCTGTCGGGCCGCGCGTTCCGCTGGGCCGTGAGGCAGGCCCGCAGCGGCGTGTTCGGCCGCGAGCATTGCAAGTCCCTGGTAATAAAAATCCAGGGCAGGTTCAAGCACGCCTACCGGAGGCTCGCCGCGCTCCTGGCCGAGCGGGGCGTCATCCCCGACGGGGACCTCATTTTCTTTTTTACGCGCAGCGAGCTTGGCGATGTTGTGCGGACCGGGAATCCGTCCCTGGTGCGGAAGGCCGCGAAGCGGCGGCGGCTGCTTCCCGAGCAGATGTGCCGGCGCTACCCCGATGTCTTTCGCGGCGCTGCCGTGCCCCTCGACATGTCCGCATCCGGCCGGAGCGGCACGGTCATGCAGGGCATGCCCGTGAGCGCCGGGATCGTGCGCGGCGCCGTCCGCCTGGTATTCAGCGTGAATGACGCGGAGTCCCTGCGGAGCGGGGAAATCATGGTCGCCTCCTTCACCGATATCGGGTGGACCCCCTATTACAGCATCGCGGGGGGCCTCGTGACGGAGACCGGGTGCATGCTTTCGCATGGCGCTGTCGTGGCCCGGGAATACGGGCTGCCCATGATCACGGGAGTGCCGGGGGCAATGAGCGCCCTTTCGAACGGCGATATCGTGGAAATCGACGGCCGCCGCGGCACCCTGAATGTCATCGGGCGCGCGGCCGGTTCATGACCGGAGGCGGGACGGGACGTTGACTGCCGGACGCAACGCCCGGGGACGTCATGACCCGGCATGGAAATGCGGCTTTGTAAATCGGACCATACGTGCTGTTTGGATGGCGGGGTAATTCAGGTGGATTATTCATGCAGCGTGTTAAAATGTTTCGTTTTCAATGCTTTCAATCGTGTTTTTAATCCAGTTGATCCTCAAATTGATTTCTTTCAATATATATTCGAACTCGTGCTGCCATAGTGCAAGGTGCTTTTTGCTGTCTTCCTGGTCCTTGTCGATGTAATTTTCTTCGACGGAGAGGTTCTCTGCGGTAAATTCATTTTTTTCCCTGGTATAATGCTCAAGTCCGGCGCGCAAATACGTCAGGATCCGTTCTTTATCGACCGAGCCCATGAACGTAAGTTTTAATAAAAATTTCTGGAAGCTCGTCATGGAAAAGGTAAACTCAAGGGGCTCCGTCAGCCATGCCTGTAATTCCTCTTTCCCCTTTCTGGTTATGGTATAGACCTTGCGGTCCTGCTTTCCTGTCAGGGGCTCCTCTTTGAAAGTGACAAATCCCTTTCCGTGCAGGTATTTCAGGGCCGGATAAATCTGGCTCAACGACGCTGAAAAAAAATATCCCGTCGATTTGTCGATAATGGATTTAAGCTCGTATCCTGATACCGAAGGCCTGAGCCTGATCAATCCCAGAAGAACATATTGTAGCAGCATGTCTCGCTCTTTGAAGTGGATTTTCTGAAGCCGTCTCCGCCGGCGGCATCTCATGAATTATTCAACATGGCCCATGGGGGTCAAACCCTTTTTCCTTAAAATGCTCCGGGCATGCGGAACGCGGCCGGTCCGCCATTGTTGACAATGCCGCATAACGCTGTCCGTCCGCGATAAAACGGCCGCGCCATGTCCGTCATTATATTGAGGGAACCATGGCGCGGCCGGCATGCAGCGGCATGCCGCTACATGTCTTCCATCGCCATCTCGGCCGCTTTTTTGCCGGTAGCAAGGGCCCCTTCCGTGCAGGCGATAAGAAACAGGTATTCGCCGGAAAGATAGAGTCCCCTGACATCGCGCATATGATTTTTCAACAGCTCATGAATGGCGGGAAACTGGCCCGGGGCCTCAAGGTTTATCGCCCTGTCATAGCGTATCATTTCCGTCATAAGCGGCTCGTCCGGAAACTCAGGGAAGAATTTTTGCGTTTCCTGTATCACTCTACGCCGGCGCTCTTTCTCGGAGAGCTTGGCCAGCTCCGCGTCATGCCATCCGGCGGTGAAACAATGCATCAGCCCCGCTCCCGGAGGGGCGGCGTTCATGAGACCGGCCTCATCGAAAATTGTCGTGAGTATCGAGTTTTCACTGCCGGGGATCATGACTGACAGGAAATGCTCCGGCGTCACTTTCTTTTCGATGGGGAAGATGTAGGAATAGGTTGAGCTGTATTTACAGGTCTCAAGCGGTTTTCTCATGGTGTCGGGCAGGTCCGGCATCAGCGTGCGCGCAAGGACCGCGTCCGTCGCGCATATTACCTGGTCGGCTTCGATAAATCCTTTCCCGGTTTCAACCCCGACAACCTTCTTGTTCTCGATAACAATTTTTTTCACCGGGGTGGCAAGCCGGACGGAATCCTTAACCTTTTCGTACAGTGCCGCGGTGATTGATCCCATGCCGTCTCTCATAACGCACATCCCTTTCATCAGGTGGGTCAGCGCGATGATGTGGGCTATGGTGACGTCCGTGGGGCGCGCCAGCACCATCGTTCCGAGAAACGGGCTGATGACCCGGTCCAGCGCCTCGGGCCCGCCGTGCTCCAGGGTGAATTCAGCCGAGCTCGTGTTGCCGAGCTCAAGCAGGGAATCGAAGTCCTGGCTCTCATTGTCCATTTTACCCTGGTACTTCTTGATCGCCATCCCCAGCTTTACAAGCTGCGGGTATGCTTTCAGCGGAAGCCCGCGGAAGGCCAGCGTTTCAGGGAGAGATTTGATCATCTCTTTGGCGCCGCCTGTCAGAATGTAGTGCTTTTTCCCGTTTCTCCAGAACGCGTACCGCTGGACCGTGTTGTCGATTACCTGGTCAAGCATGCCTAATTCCTTCAGGTAGCTGAATGTCGTGGCCCATTGCGGCTCGGTAAATCCCGCTCCCAGTGAAAGATTGAACCCGTCTTTCCTGACGTTCCGGCACCTGCCGCCCGCCACGCTGGCGGCTTCCAGGGCGACTACGTTGATCCCCTGTTTTTTAAGGGTATAGGTCGCGGACAGACCGGCGCATCCGGCGCCGACAACCACTACTTTTTTTCCACTCATATGATTACCTCCCGTGAATATAAAACATATGATATATAATAATATATATATCTATCCAGATATATTCAAGTTTTTTTTGATCCGCGGGGATATTAATCGGAGCGAAGCGCTTTAATTTAAATATACAGATCCGTCCTGACGTCCAGACAAAAGAGTGAGAATGAAAAATGCAAGCGTCCGGTTGGTATAAAAAAAGAACTACAAATCTTCCCGGAAACGGTGTCGCGAACAATACAAGGGTCTGGGTTGGGCGCAAATACACCGGCATATAAATTTGTTGACATACTTAATATTTTTGATTTACTTTATAGCAAGCAATCGGCGCATGAATGTCAGGTCATAACCGGCACTATCGCATTTAACTGTATGGAATCACGGCGATTGCAACAGGTTCGGGATGCCGCCGGGGAGGATGTTTCATACCTTCGTGAAATCATGCGTATCCCGTATAATTAGATTCAGACAACGATCCTTTCTTCAATTCTCTTTCTCAGACAACTATCAAAAATTCTCATGCAATACGGCAATAACAAAGCCCCTGCGGGGGGCTTTTTAAGGGGCTCTGCTCCTTAACCCCGATAACATAAATGAATTATGCAACAAGTCTGATGACTGTCGCATATGCCATTCCGGGTGCATATGCTTTGCTGATTAGTTTTTTAAATAAGGAAATCTCACATTAAAAAAATGAGCGGTACCAAACATCGCTGGTCCCTGACCGGCAAAATTTCACGCCTTCGCGGCGGACGGATGCGGCAATATGATGGCGTGGAGGAGCCGCTTCGGTCGGTGTTATTCAGCGCCGAACAGATGCGGGAGCACGGCAGGATCCTTGCGGGATCCCACGAGGTGGGACTGAAACGTGTTTCAGGCCGTATTCTCCTGATGACGCGACTGGCGGAGAATGAGGTCGTCCTGCTGAAAGTCCGCACCATGCTTGCAGAAGCGATCAAGGTGAATCGAAGGATTACCCCGGCCGGAGAATGGCTGCTTGACAATTTTTATCTGATCGAAGAGCAGATTCGCACGGCGCGGAGGCATTTGCCGAAGGGCTACAGCCGGGAATTGCCCCGCCTCCGGAACGGACCGTCGGCCGGCCTGCCGCGCGTATATGATATCGCCCTGGAAACGATTTCACACGGTGACGGGCGGGTGGACCCGGAGAATCTCAGCAGTTTTGTCGCGGCCTACCAGTCTGTCAGCATCCTTAAGCTGGGTGAATTGTGGGCGATCCCGATCATGCTGCGCCTGGCGCTGATCGAAAATCTCCGTCGCGTCGCGTCGCGGATCGCATCGGACATGGCCGAACAGATCCGCGCGGATCATTGGGCGGACCGGATGATCGAGACTTCGGAGAAGGACCCGAAGAACCTTATTCTGGTGATCGCGGAGATGGTGCGTTCGGACCCTCCCATGGTCAGCGCTTTTGTCGCCGAACTTACGCGCCGGCTGCAGGGACAGAGCTCCAACCTGGCGATGCCGCTGACCTGGATCGAGCAGCACCTCTCTGAATCAGGTTCGACAATCCAGCAGCTGGTGCATTCGGAGGTCCAGCAGCAGGCCGCCGACCAGGTGTCGATGAGCAACAGCTTCGGCAGTCTACGGTTCCTGGGCGCGATG
The DNA here is from genome assembly GCA_963827275.1 of uncultured Spirochaetota bacterium. Lineage (GTDB taxonomy): Bacteria > Spirochaetota > UBA4802 > UBA4802 > UBA5550 > RBG-16-49-21. The sequence continues at coordinate 476,653 of CAWHAA010000005.1, read as the reverse complement.
GATTGGCATGAGTTCGTCGAAACGATGAGCGTTGTCGATCAGACCCTTGGTGAGGACACCGGCGGGTTTTACCGCAGAATGGATTTTACAACCCGTGACCGCTATAGGCACGTAATAGAAGAGATCGCAAAGGGCAGCGGGCTGTCCGAAGCCGAAGTGGCGCGTAAAACGATCCTTTTATCGCAGGAAAGCGGGGCGGAAAGGGGAAGCGGCGATCGGACGGCACATGTCGGTTATTACCTGGTCGATAATGGATTGGCACGGCTCGAACGATCGGCCGGGGTGCGCCTGACCGCTTCAAAAGCTCTGCAAAAAGCAATCCGCCGGTTTCCTCTGCTCATGTACGCCGGCTCAATCATGCTGCTCTTGGCGATGTTCACCTGCGGACTTCTGTTGATGGCCCGTGAAAGCGGGCTGCAGGGATGGCCATTCGGACTGTTCATTGTCATCGCATTGCTATGCGCATCGCACCTGTCGGTCGCGCTTGTGAACTGGACGGTGACACTGCTTGTGACGCCGCATCCCCTTCCGCGTCTTGATTTCTCCGAAGGGATTCCACCGGAAGCGAAGACCCTGGGTGTGGTCCCCGCCATGCTCACGAGCGATAAAAATATCGAGGACCTGGCCGAGGCGCTGGAAGTGAGATTTCTGGCGAACCAGGACCAAAACCTGTTCTTCGCCCTGCTGACCGATTTCCAGGACGCCGGCAAAGAAGTCATGCCTGAAGACGATCAGTTCGTGGGGCTGGCACGGCGAAAAATTGAAGAGTTGAATGACAAGTATCGCGATCCGGATGGCGGCAGGTTTTTTCTTTTCCATCGCCCGCGCCGCTGGAATCCCCGTGAAAAGCTCTGGATGGGCTATGAGCGCAAGCGGGGGAAGCTCGCTGATTTGAATTCCTATCTTCGGGGCGGGGCACGGGAGAGCTTCTCTCTTGTCGTCGGGGACACGGACCGGCTGTTGAACGTCAAGTATGTTATCACCCTCGACACGGATACGCGCCTGCCGCGCGACTCCGCCCGGCAGTTCGCGGGCGCCATGGCGCACCCGCTGAACCGCGCGCAGTACGATGACGCCAGGCATCGCGTCACCGAAGGATACGGCATCATTCAGCCGCGCGTGGCCGTTATTCTTCAGGGCACAAACCGTTCACGGTACGCGCAGTTGTGCGGGAGCGAGCCGGGCATCGACCCGTATACGCGCACCGTCTCCGACGTCTACCAGGACCTGTTCCGTGAAGGCTCCTTCATCGGCAAGGGGATCTACGACGTTGACGCATTCGAGCGGGCGCTCAAGGGACGCCTGCCGGAAAACCTGGTCCTCAGCCACGATCTTCTGGAAGGGTGCCATGCGCGGTCCGGGCTTTTGAGCGATGTGCAGCTCCTCGAGGAATATCCGACCCGCTACAGCGCCGACGTCAACCGCCGGCGCCGATGGATCCGCGGCGACTGGCAGCTGGTCCGGTGGCTGCTCCCGGTCGTTCCCGGACCTGGCGGCCGACTGCGCAGGAACCCGCTTTCGGGATTGTCCCGCTGGAAGATATTCGACAACCTCAGGCGGAGTCTCGTCCCGCCCGCACTATCACTCATGCTTCTCCTGGGATGGACGATCCTGTCGCCGGCATGGCTCTGGACCGCGGTGACGATCGGAATCATCGTTTTGTCATCGGTAATCATTTCCTTTGTTGATGTGTTTAGGAAACCGGACGATGTGCATTGGGGCCAGCACCTTTCGGCGGCAACGAATTCAGCCGGAAGAAGATTGGCGGAATTGGCATTTTCAATCGCGTGCATGCCCTATGAGGCGTTTTACAGCCTGGGCGCGATTCTACGCTCCTTCTGGCGGATGCTGATCACTCATAAACGTCTGCTCGAGTGGAATACGGCCGCCGACTCGAAGCGCAACAGCCGCACAAGCCTCGCCGGTTCCTATCTGACCATGTGGATCGCCCCGGTCTCAGCGGCAGCCGCGGCGGTAGTTCTCGCGCTGTACGCGCCGGCCTCTGTTTTGATTGCCTTGCCGGTACTGGGACTCTGGTTTGCCTCACCGGCTGTCGCCTGGTGGCTCAGCCTGCCGTTCGACCGCAGGGAAAAGCGCCTTTCAGCCGGGCAGACCGACTTCCTCCTTAATTGTTCCCGTAAAATCTGGGCGTTCTTCGAGACATTTGTCGGCCCGGAAGATAACTGGCTGCCGCCCGATAACTATCAGGAGCATCCGGTCGCCGCTGTCGCCCATCGGACATCGCCGACCAACATTGGTCTTGCCCTCCTCGCGAATTTGACCGCCTATGATTTCGGCTACGTGACGGCGGGTGAATGTATCGATCGCACGGCGCGTACGCTTGACACGCTGGACAGTCTGGAGCGGTACCGGGGACATTTCTATAACTGGTACGATACACAATCCCTGGAGCCGCTGCCGCCCAACTACATTTCAACGGTTGACAGCGGTAACCTCGCGGCCTATCTGCTGACACTGCGGTCGGGCCTGCTTGAAATTCCCGATAAAAAGATAGTAGGACCGCGGTTATTTGACGGTCTCCGGGACACGCTCCGTGTCCTCGTGGAAACAACGGCCGGGGGAGCGCCGCCGGCCCGGCTCGCGGATATCCAGCTGGAGATAGATGCCGCCTGCCGTGACAAGCCGGCAACGCTCGTGTCCGCGCGGCTGTGCCTTGATCGCCTTGCGGCCTCCGCCGCCGCCATGGCCGATGCCGTACTTTCCGGACCCGATAACCAGGTATCGTGGTGGGCGCAGGCGCTGGCCCGGCAATGCAAGGCCGCCTCGTGACGAGTTGGACCTTCTCGCCCCGTGGGCGGGATCGCCGGTTTTATCCGAATTGCTCCGCGAGTTTCCGGATATCGACGAAATCCCGACGCTGCGACAACTGGCTTTCCCGCATGGAGAAACTCATGCCGGCATCCGATCAAAGGCCGGGCGCCGATGCGACGCCCGTTGAGAACGAGGGGCATGATGAGATGCGGCGGCTCATCAGGGAGGCGGGCAACCGCGCCGCCGAGAGGATTGCGATTATTGAACGCCTGGCGCATGCACGCGGGCGAGCTCGCCCGAATGGAATATGATTTCCTTTACGACAGGGAACGTCACCTCCTGGCCATCGGCTACAATGTCAATGATCGCCGCAGGGACGCGAGCTACTACGATCTGCTGGCGTCGGAAGCGCGGCTGTGCAGTTTTGTGGCGATAGCGCAGGGACAGCTGCCACAGGAAAACTGGTTCGCCCTCGGGCGGCAGCTCACCACGGCCGGCGGTAGGCCGGTGCTCCTGTCATGGAGCGGATCGATGTTCGAGTACCTGATGCCGCTTCTCGTGATGCCGACGTACGAATACTCGCTGCTCGACCAGACCTATAAGGCGGCCGTGGCCAGGCAGATCGAATACGGGAGGCAGCGCGGCGTACCGTGGGGCATGTCGGAATCCGGCTACTTCCTTATCGATGCCAGTCTCAACTACCAGTACCGGGCATTTGGCGTGCCCGGCCTGGGGCTCAAGCGCGGACTCGCCGACGATTGTGTCATCGCGCCCTATGCCTCGGTGCTGGCGCTCATGGTGGCGCCCGAGGAGGCGTGCGTGAATCTTCAGCGGCTTGCGGCCGAGGGATTTGCGGGGAGGTATGGCTTATATGAGGCGATCGACTACACCGCGTCCAGGCTTCCGCACGGTGAATCGAACGCCGTTGTCCGGTCCTTCATGGCGCACCATGAGGGCATGAGCTTTCTCGCGCTGGCCTATGTGATCCTTGACCGTCCGATGCAGAAGCGATTCAACGCGGAACCGATCTTCCAGGCGACGGCATTGCTTCTTCAAGAGCGGATCCCGAAGGCCACGGCATTTTATTCGCATACCACCGAGCTTCCCGAAATTCACGCTAATTTCACCGGCCCGGACATGCCGGTGCGCGTATTCAACGGCCCCGACACCCCGATGCCGGAGGTGCAGCTGCTGTCGAACGGCAGATACAACGTGATGGTCACGAACGCGGGAGGGGGTTACAGCCGCTGGAACGACATCGCACTCACGCGCTGGCGCGAAGACGGGACCTGCGACAACTGGGGCTCGTTCTGCTACATCAGGGACGTATCAAGCGGCGAATTCTGGTCGACCGCGTATCAACCGACGCTCGCGCAGCCGAAATATTACGAAGTGATTTTCTCCGAGGGGCGCGCCGAATTCCGCCGGCGGGACCACGGCATCGATGCGCATACGACGATCGTCGTTTCCCCCGAGGATGACATCGAACTGCGGCGTACCCGCATCACCAACCGGACCCGGACCCGCAGGGAGATCGATGTAACCAGCTACGCGGAAGTGGTCATCGCGCCGGCTGCCGCGGACGCCCTGCATCCGGCTTTCAGCAATCTTTTTGTCCAGACCGAAATCGACCGGGAGCGGCATGCGATACTCTGCCATCGCCGTCCGCGCTCCCTCACCGAAAAAACGCCATGTTTTTTTCACCTGATGACCGCGTACGGGGCGGATCCCGGAGGAATATCCTATGAGACGGACCGGGCGCGGTTCATCGGACGCTGGAACACCGCGGCCGCTCCCCGCGCCATGAACGAACCCGGGGCGCTTTCGGGAAGCGAGGGCTCGGTGCTGGACCCTGTTGTCGCGATCCGGTACCGGATAACGCTCGCTCCGGAGGAGTCGGCGACGATCGATATCGTTTCCGGCATCGGCGAGGACCGCTCCGCGGCCGAAGCCTCATCGGGAAATACCAGGACCGGCGCCTCGCGGACCGCGTCTTCGATCTGGCATGGACCCACAGCCAGGTGGTGCTCCGGCAGCTCAACGCGACCGAGGCCGACGCGCAGCTGTACGGGCGCCTCGCAGGCTCCATCATCTACGCGCACTCTTCCCTGCGCGCCGATCCCGGCATCATCGCGCGGAACCGCCGCGGTCAGTCCGGTCTGTGGGGCTACTCGATATCCGGCGATATGCCCATCGTTCTGCTGCAGATTGAAGATCCGGCCAATATCAACCTGGCGCGGCAGCTCATACAGGCCCACAATTACTGGCACCTGAAAGGGCTCGCGGTCGACCTGGTGATCTGGAACGAGGACCATGCCGGGTACCGGCAGCTTCTGCACGACCAGATCATGGGTCTCCTCGCCACCGGGGCGGAAACCAATGTGATCGATCGGCCCGGGGGCATTTTCGTGCGGTCTTCCGACCAGATATCCGACGAGGACCGCATACTGATCCAGACCGCCGCCCGCGTCATAATAACCGACAGGCGGGGGACGCTGGCGGACCAGATCAGCCGCCGCGGCGGCGCGAGAAAACCCGTTCCGCAGCTCATGCCGGCCAGGAGCATCCGCCCCGAACCCCCGGCAGTGGCCGCGCAGCCCCGTCCCGATCTCATGTTCTTCAACGGCTACGGCGGATTCACCCCCGACGGACGGGAGTATATCATAACGACCGCGCACGGGCAGGTGACCCCCGCGCCCTGGGTGAACGTGCTGGCGAATCCGCATTTCGGAACGGTCGTATCGGAGAGCGGCCTTGCCTATACCTGGGCGGAGAACGCCCATGAATTCCGCCTCACGCCCTGGCATAACGACCCGGTAAGCGATTCAGGCGGGGAAGCCTTTTACATCCGCGATGAAGAGCGCGGCCACTACTGGTCTCCCATGCCGCTTCCGAGCCGCGGAGCGACGCCCTATGTGACCCGGCACGGATTCGGATACAGCGTATTCGAACATACCGAGCGCGGCATCAGCTCGGAGGCATGGGTGTACGTGGCCCCGGACGCAAGCGTCAAGTTTACGGTGTTAAAAATAAAAAACATTTCCGGCCGTCCGCGGCGGCTGTCGGCCACGGGGTACGCGGAATGGGTGCTGGGAGACCTGCGTTCCAAATCGGCGATGCACGTGGTAACGGAACTGGACCCGGCGAGCGGCGCTCTCCTGGCGCGTAACGGCTACAGCATGGATTTTGCCGGGCGGGTCGCTTTCTTTGATACGGACGATACGACCCGGTCCCTGTGCGGCGACCGCACCGAGTTCATCGGCCGCAACGGCACGCTCCGGAACCCTGCCGCCATGACCAGAGTCGGGCCTGTCCGGCAGGGTAGGCGCCGCCCTGGATCCCTGCGCCGCCATACAGGTCCCTTTCGATCTGGCTGACGGGCAGGAGCGCGAGATCATCTTCAGGCTCGGCGCCGGCCGTGATGCCAATGATGCCGGCAGCCTGGTGCGACGCTTCCGGGGAGCGTATGCGGCGCGGGGCGCCCTTGAAGGGGTGTGGCAATACTGGAACCGCACCCTTGGCGCGGTGCACGTGGAAACGCCCGATCATTCCCTGGATGTACTGACGAACGGATGGCTCCTGTACCAGACCCTCGCGTGCCGCATGTGGGCCCGGAGCGGATATTACCAGTCCGGCGGGGCCTTCGGTTTCCGTGACCAGCTGCAGGACGTCATGGCGCTCATTCATGCGGAACCGCGCCTTGTCCGCGAACACATCCTGTTGTGCGCGTCCCGCCAGTTCACGGAGGGCGATGTCCAGCACTGGTGGCATCCTCCCACGGGCCGGGGCGTGCGCACGCATTGTTCGGACGACTTTCTCTGGCTGCCGATGGCGACTGCCCGGTACGTCCTCTCCACCGGGGACACCGGCGTGCTGGATGAAACGGTCGCCTTTCTCGAGGGCCGCCAGGTAAATGCGGACGAAGACTCCTATTACGATCTTCCGAACCGCTCACGGCAGGAGGCCAGCCTCTACGAGCACTGCGTGCGCGCCATTTTAAGAGGCGAACGCTACGGCGCGCATGGCCTGCCGCTCATCGGTTCGGGTGACTGGAACGACGGCATGAATACCGTCGGCGAACAGGGAAAAGGCGAAAGCGTATGGCTGGGATTCTTTTTTTACGAGGTGCTCATGGGGTTCACGGCAATCGCGAACGTGAAGGGCGACACGGCCTTCGTCGAACATTGCCGGAACGAAGCGTCCATGCTGCGTCAAAAAATCGAGCAGAACGCCTGGGACGGCGGATGGTATTGCCGCGCATATTTCGACGACGGGTCGCCTCTCGGCTCGGCGGCCAATCCTGAATGCCAGATTGATTCGGTCGCGCAAAGCTGGTCGGTTTTGTCCGGGGCCGGGGACGCCGGCCGCTCGCACATGGCGATGGAAGCGGTGGATGAACGCCTTGTCCGCAGGGACCACGCGCTGATACAGCTCCTGGACCCGCCGCTCGACGCATCGGATTTGAACCCCGGCTACATAAAGGGGTACGTCCCCGGCGTGAGGGAGAACGGCGGCCAGTACACTCATGCCGCGATATGGGCCGCAATGGCCTTCGCCAAATCAGGCGACAGCCAGCGCGCATGGGAACTGACGGCCATGATCAATCCGGTGAACCATGCCACGACCCCGCAGGGGGTCGCGACCTACAAGGTGGAACCGTATGTTGTCGCAGCCGACGTATACGCGCTTTCACCCCATATCGGTCGCGGCGGATGGACATGGTACACGGGATCGGCCGGATGGATGTACCGGCTTGTTCTGGAATCACTGCTGGGACTCCGGCTTGAAACGGACAAGCTGCGTTTTGAACCGTGCCTTCCCGATGATTGGGACTCGTTCACGATCCACTACCGGTACCGGGAAACGATCTACCATATCACCATAGTGCGTACGACGGCCGGCGGCGTTGCAGGCATAACCCTCGACGGCGTTCCAATAAGCGAGCACCGCCATCCCCCTTGTTGACGATCGCCGGGAACACTCTGCGGAAGTGAGAATAGGCGCTGCATCTGGACGCGTAACCGCATAGTATGAAATAAGAATTAAAATAGACTCTGATAAATTTGTAAATGCACCCGAAGATCATAGTTGTTCATCTGATTATTTTTTATATCTGGGAAATGGCAATGTGTGATTTCATTATCTCGGGACACGTTTGATGAAGAATTTGAGGAAAATACCGCATCTTTGCCGGCACCGGGCGGAGGCCTTAAATTTCATTGGCCAATATTGAAAACTGCGCATTTATCAGGTGCTACTATAATCAAAGATTAACAGCTGAAAAATCAAAAACAATTGTTACATGATTAAATAATATCTATTTTTATAGGCACCACAATATCAATTGATAAGATTTTAATGCAGGTCATAATTTCAAATAAAAAAACAGACGCCGGGTATTTTTTTTCCTGATTCAATTGACATTTAATATTAAATTTCTTAATATTAAGAATCATTATTAATATGAAATCCGTCCGTCGCAAAAGCATACAGCGCGAAAGGATCTATGAGTTCATACGGTCCCGGATGGACCATCCGACCGCGCGCAGCGTATACGAGGCCCTGAAAAAGGAGATGCCGTCCATCAGCCTCGGCAACGTGTATCGCAATATCAACATTCTGGTTGAGGAGGGGCGCGTAACCCGCAGGGAGTTCAACGACGGTATTGAGCATTACGATGCCATCCCGGGATTGCATTATCACTTTATATGTGACACCTGTAAAACCGTGACCGATTTTCCCATGCAGCCCCTGGATATCATAATGAAAAAGGCCCGTGGAATGTCGCGGCACAGCATTTCGGGCCATACGATCCAATTTCACGGCACGTGCGATAAATGCATGAAGAGAAAAAAAGGCTGACCATTCGGCGACGGCCATCCGGACTTATTATAATTAAAACCAATCAATGGGAGGGAGTGATGAAAGGCAACGAAAAATTATTAACTACTCTCAATACGCTGCTGGCTGACGAGCTGACGGCGATCAACCAGTACATGGTCCATTCGGAGATGTGCGACGACTGGGGGTACGAAAAGCTCCACAAGCATTTCGAGAAGCGCGCCATCGACGAGATGAAGCACGCGGAGAAGCTCATCGGCCGCATCCTGTTCCTTGAAGGCACGCCGACGGTCAGCCTGCTGAACAAGATCATGATCGGGGACAAGGTGGACAAGCAGCTGGCCAACGACCACGCCGCTGAGGAGGGGGCCATAAAAGCATATAATGAGGCCATCATTCTTGCCGGCGAGGTAAAGGATTTCGCGACCCGCGATTTTCTCCAGCAGATACTGAATGACGAAGACGCGCACATGGACGGCATCGAGGAGCTGCAGAGCCAGATAGAACAGATGTCGATCCAGGTTTTTTTGACAACGCAGGTAAAGGAATAACCACAAGGGAGGACTATTATGACCGATATGAAAAAAACACCGGCCGGCCGCGGCACGTCGAACCGTGATTGGTGGCCGAATCAGCTAAGGCTGGAAATATTGCGCCAGCATACTGCCAAGTCCAATCCGATGGACCCCGGCTTCAACTACGCGGAGGAGTTCAAGAAGCTCGACCTGAAAGCCCTGAAGAAGGACCTTGCCGCGCTCATGACCGCCTCGCAGGAATGGTGGCCCGCCGACTGGGGCCACTACGGCGGCCTGATGATCCGCATGGCCTGGCACAGCGCCGGCACCTACCGCACGTCCGACGGCCGCGGAGGCGGCGGCACCGGCAACCAGCGGTTCGCGCCGCTCAACAGCTGGCCCGACAACGTCAATCTGGACAAGGCGCGCCGCCTGCTCTGGCCCGTAAAGAAGAAATACGGGAGGAAGATATCCTGGGCCGACCTGATGATCCTGGCCGGCAACGTTGCCCTGGAGTCGATGGGCTTTAAGACCTTCGGCTTTGGCGGCGGACGCACGGACATCTGGGAGCCTGAAGAAGACGTCTACTGGGGCACGGAGGACACCTGGCTGGGCGACAAGCGCTACAGCGGCGACCGCGAGCTGGAGAACCCCCTGGCGGCCGTGCAGATGGGGCTGATCTACGTGAACCCGGAAGGCCCGAACGGAGAACCGATACCGGCGGCTTCGGCGCATGATGTCCGGCAGACGTTCGCGCGCATGGCCATGAATGATGAAGAGACCGTCGCTCTCGTCGCCGGAGGGCATACCTTCGGCAAGGCCCACGGGGCCGGGGACCCGAAGCATGTGGGACCGGAGCCCGAGGCCGCGCCCATAGAAGAACAGGGCCTGGGCTGGAAGAGCAGTTACAAGAGCGGCAAGGGCGGCGATACCATTTCGAGCGGGATAGAAGGCGCCTGGAAACCGAACCCCACCAGATGGGACGCGGGCTACCTGAAGGTCCTGTTCAAGTATGACTGGGAGCTTCTGAAAAGCCCGGCGGGGGCCTATATCTGGCTGGCAAAAGATGTTGAAGACGAGGACATGGTCGTCGATGCCCATGATCCGTCGAAAAAGCAGCGTCCCATGATGACCACCGCCGACCTTGCCCTCAAGTTCGATCCAGCCTACGAAAAGATCGCCCGGCGCTATCTGGCGAATCCGGACGAATTCGCCGACGCCTTCGCGCGGGCGTGGTTCAAGCTGACGCACCGCGACATGGGCCCGCGCTCGCGCTACCTCGGCCCGGAGGTCCCGGCGGAAGAGCTCATCTGGCAGGACCCCATACCCGCGGTCAATCACACGCTGATTGACGCGAAGGACATCGCCTCCCTAAAGGACAAGATCCTGGCATCGGGCCTGTCGGTATCGGAGCTGGTTTCGACCGCCTGGGCGTCGGCCTCCACCTTCCGCGGCTCCGACAAGCGCGGCGGGGCGAACGGCGCGCGCATACGCCTGGCCCCGCAGAAGGACTGGGAAGTCAACCAGCCCGCCCGGCTGAAAAAGGTTTTACAGGGACTTGAAAAGATACAGGCGGAGTTCAACAAGGCGCAGTCAGGCGGGAAGAAGGTATCGCTTGCGGACCTGATCGTTCTCGGCGGCTGCGCCGCCATCGAGAAGGCCGCGAAGAATGCCGGTCACGAGGTGACGGTCCCCTTTACCCCGGGACGCATGGACGCCTCGCAGGAGCAGACCGATGCGGGCTCATTCGCGGTGCTTGAACCGGCTGCGGACGGGTTCCGCAACTATCTAAAAACAAAATACTCCGTATCAGCGGAAGAACTGCTGGTTGACCGCGCGCAGCTGCTGACCCTGACCGCGCCCGAAATGACGGTACTCGTTGGAGGGATGCGTGTCTTGAATGCCAATTACGGCCAGACAAAACATGGCGTCTTCACGAAACGGCCGGAGGCGCTCACCAACGACTTCTTCGTGAACCTGCTCGACATGGGCACGGAGTGGAAGCCGTCCGCGGAAGACGGCGTATACGAAGGCCGTGACCGCACGACGGGCGAGCTGAAGTGGACCGGGACCCGGGTCGACCTGGTCTTCGGCTCGAATTCACAGCTCAGGGCGGTCGCGGAAGTCTATGCCTGCGATGATTCTCAGAAAAAGTTCGTGAACGATTTCGTCGCGGCCTGGAACAAGGTGATGAACGCCGATCGCTTCGACCTTGCCCGGGCATAGCATGCGCGGGTCGACAATCTTTCTGAAAATGACAGGAGGCGGGAACTCCCGCCTCCTGGTTTCGTCTGCAGGTGAGATGGGACTTAAACTATTGGGCATTTCGTTGCTGAATGTCATTATCTGGTACAGGAAAGCGGCTTGATATTGAGTTTGCTGATTATCCAAATGATGAAATCAATCATAGTCAGCAACAAATCTATAACCAATCCCCGGTTCAGTTATGATAATTGTCGGATTACTTGGATTATCTTCAATTTTCTTTCTGATTTGCATTATATAGATTCTTAAATATTGTGATTCTTCTTGATAATACGGTCCCCATAATTCTTTAAGTATATAATTCTGGGTCAGAACTTTACCGGCGTTTCTCGCAAGCAGGGTTAAAACAGCATATTCCTTCGGGGTAAGTTTTATCTTTTCATCATTTACCTTTACGATGCGTTTATCAAAATCGATAGATATTTTTCCCGATTTGAAAACCTGAGTGCCCTTGTCAGAGTGTTTGTGCCTGAATGCGACCCGTATTCTTGCCATAAGTTCATTCAGGCTGAATGGTTTGGTCAGATAATCGTCAGCGCCGTTATCAAGAAGAATCACTTTGTCTTTTTCTGAATCCTTCACCGTTAATATTATAATTGGAATGGTGCTCCACTCCCGGACTCTTTTTACAAAATCAAGTCCATCCATGTCAGGCAGGCCGAGATCGAGTATTATTATATCAGGAGTAATTGTGGCGGTTTGGGTTATTCCTTCTTCACCGGTGTCAGCTTCAATAACTTTATAACCATTTGATTCCAGGCTGATTTTTAAAAATCTCCGGATTTGAGTTTCGTCGTCAACAACAAGAATGAGACCGCCTTCTTTCATTGTAATTCACCATGTACAGTGCTTTGTTGCAGGGGCAATGTGACAGTAAAATGCGCTCCTCCGGCTGAACCTGTCGTAACGTTAATTGAGCCCTTGTGGATTTCGGCGATTTCTTTGCAAATAGATAGTCCAAGCCCAAGGCCGCCTTTTTTAATTGATTTTACCCGATAGAACTTCTGAAATACTTTATCTTTTTCATCGTCGGGTATTCCAGGTCCATTATCAATAACTGATATGTATATCATATTTTGATCCGCCTCAATATTCAATTGTATCTCGCTGCCCTGCGGCGTATATAGTATGGCATTGTAAATCAGGTTTGTCAATAGTTGCTCCATAAGCGTGAAATCAAATTTTAACGTGGGTATTGAATTGTCTATTTTTACGATAAAATTATGATTCTTAAGTAGATTGTGAAGTTTCCCCTGAACATGACTCGCCAGTTCGGATATATCATACCATTCAAGATTGAGTATAATCTTTTCACTTTTAATCCGCAATGAACCAAGAAGATTGTCGACTATTCGATTTAAACGGTCCGATGATTCAATAATATCGGTCGCGAAAATTTTTCGTACCTCCTCATTTTGAGCAAGTTTTTCATCTACCAGGCCATTGGCCGATGTTGATATTGTTGTGATGGGCGTCCGAAGTTCATGCGATACTGAATTGAGCAATATCTGGTATAATCGTTCTGATTCTTCCGCTAATTTTATTTTTTGCTGTGTTTTAATAAACTCGTCTCTCTCCAGGGCAGATGTTATTTGAGACACAAGGGCAAACAACAGGTTTTCCTGTTCAATTGATAATCCGCTTTTGTCATTATAATCAATGGCCAAAACGCCCGCCTGAATGCTGTGATTGTGCAGGGGGATATAATGGTATTTCGATCCACTCATGATACTGGTGTTTTTACCTGAAGGTTTTTTGTTTTCAAAACAATAGAGAATTGCTTCTCGTTCATTCTCCGGAAAGGTAAAGTCGTTTCCCCTGCGCGGCAGTAATGAAAGAGTATCGTTATCAGGTATTAGAAATACCGAAATTTTAGCATTAAAAATATTTCTGAGCAAAGCTGTTGATTTATCTAAAATCTCATCCAGATTGTTGGACTCATTGAGAATTTTACCCATCATGTACAGTTCTTCAAGATTCTTTTCCCTCTTTCTCAGGAATATTTCTTTGAGGCGTAGCTTTGTTGTAAGATTGCCAATAATAAATGCTGTAATAAAATACATAAGAAACATAAAGAGATCTTCGAGATGGTCTATATAAATGGTAAATCGTGGTTTGATAAATAAAAAATTCCATAATACTGCACTGATACTGGCGAATAATAATACAGGGCCTTTTTTGTAATATGAGGAGACAACGGCAACGGCGGCCAGAAAGATAAAACCAACCGACAGATAGCTTATATATCTGATTAAATACAGATTGATTATAATGATGATGAGCAGCCATAAAATAACATGGAAATATTCAATCTTGTTTCCTGATAATAAATTACGAATAAAAACAGATACACTTTTTCTCTTTTCCGGTCTGACACTCTGTTCGGAAATGACAAATATATCAATTTCGCCGCTAATACTTATTAGTGTGTCAATAATATTCGTTTTGTTCATTATTCCAGAAGATTTATAACCAAGCGGTTTACCTACTACTATGTGTGAAATAGTACGCTGCCTTGCTATGCGCATGATTGCCAGCGGGACATTGTCATCCATTGACGATAATAATTCCCCTCCAAGGTCTTTGACCAGCTGTATGTTTTTTTTAAGCAGGGTATTCTCTTCATTCGTAAGTTCTTTGCTGGTTTGAATATATACCGCCACCCAGGGGAGATTTTGCTCAACGGCGGTTTTCTGCGTCCATTTGATCAGATGCTGGGAATAGGGGCTTGGGCTTATGGCAACTATAAAACCTGGTGAAGCCTTCAATGATTTACTCCATTTAATGTTATTATTTTTTTCTATGGAGCTACATTTTTTTCAAATTGATGATATCATCACTTTTACCTAATAAATATAGTACCATATCCGGTATAAATTTAAAATCAGGTTCCGGATTGATAATAGTAATGTCTTTTAATATGTCCTTTATCGCGACTACATTTACATTATATTTTTTCCGAATATTCAATTCATTTAACCTTTTACCGGTAAAATGATCCGGCACGGCTATCTCATAGATCCCATATTCAGGCGACAGAGGAAGATAATCAAGTAAATTCTCGCTTGTCAATTTTTTTGACATTTGTTTGGCATAATCCCTTTCCGGGATAATTATTTCCGTTGCGCCGAGTTTCTTTGCGATCATACCGTGTTCCTCGTTTGTCACTTTCACGATTATGTTTTTTGCCCCAAGGTTTTTCACCGCAAGTGTTACCAAAACGGTCTCTTCGAGTGATTCGCCCAGGTTTAAAATAACGGCATCGGTTTTTTTGCCGATGAAATCCTTGATATTATCAACCTGCTTTGCGTCTGCGATTATCGCGTGTGAAACATTTTCCTTTATCTTATTGATCAGCGTTTCATTGCTGTCAACGACGATTACTTCATTGCCTATTTTAAATAGTTCACAGGCAAGATTATACCCAAAATTCCCGAGTCCAATAATTAAAAACTGTTTCATGAATAATCCTCACCCAATAAAGACGTCAGTAGTGGAATATTTGTAACCGGGTTCTTCGGCGCTTGTAAGCAATGATATTCCAATACCCAGGGGACCTATACGTCCGATAAACATGGATAGAGTAATCAATACTTTACCAATGCTGCTTAAATCGGCTGTTATACCGGTAGATAATCCTACAGTCCCCAACGCAGATCCTGTCTCGAATAATAAACTGACAAATCCCTTGTTTTCCGTAATTGATAGAATATATGTTATGAGTGTTACCCATGATATTGATAATATGAAAATGGCGAATGAGTTTCTGATGATTTCAAAAGGCAACCTTCTTTTAAAAATATTCACGGTATTCTTATTCCGTATTATGGCATAAACCGATAATAGCGTGACAACCAGGGTGGTCATTTTTATTCCTCCGCCTGTTCCTCCTGAACCGGCACCGATGAACATCATTATTACAATTAAAAACAGTGTGCTTTCATTCATCTTTCCTATATCAATTGAATTGAAACCCGTTGTTGTTGACGCGGAGGAAACCTGGAATAATGAGGATAACAGTTTGAATTTGAGCGGAGCACTGTTGCTGTAATATTCAATAATGAATACAAGAAATGACCCCGCTATCAGGATTGTTATAGTACAAATAAGTATTATCCGTGAATGGACTGATAATTTTATATTCTTTATTCCTTTTGATCTTTCCATGTAATATTTATAAATATCAAAGAGTACAAAAAATCCAAGAGAGCCGAGAGTGCTGATGCAAATTATGGCTATATTCAGGGAAATATTATCGCTGAATTTGCAGAAACTATCCTGATAAATCGAAAAACCAGCGGTATTAAAAGCGGATATGGAATGAAATATTCCTGAATATATTGAATGGCTTAAGGGAAAATATTGATACAATAGAAGCGATAAAATTATTGCCCCAATAATTTCAATAAATATCGTAAACAGGATAATCATTTTTAAAAAGTATAGAATATCTACCTTGAGGGGTTTTTTAATCGATTCCTGAAGCATGAGATTGCTTTGTATGGATATTCTTTGTTGAAAGACAATAAATATCAGAATTACAAAGAGCATATATCCCAGACCACCAATCTGAAATAATAATAGAATAATAATCTGCCCGAACATATTATAATATGTTCCCGTATCAAATACTATCAATCCGGTTGTTGTAATCGCCGATGTCGCGGTAAAAAGTGAATCAAGATAGGGTGTAAAAACAGATTTTGTCGAAGAAAACGGTAGTGAGAGAATGCCGGCGCTTATCACTATGAGAATTGCATATCCTGATGATAGTAGTGTTATTGGAGATGTTTTATGGGTAACATGCTTTTTCTTCATGTTATTTACGCATCTCTATGTTCATTGTTGAATATTTACTCAATAAATTGATTTTACTGATATATTTACTATTATCGTGGTGATCATATAATTGATAATATCTGGTCATGATCCATTCCGGCAGGTTTTCGAAAAAGTTTATAAAATCATCCAATGTAAGACTAATGTTTTTACCTTGCATATAATTCATTTGTATTATTAGTGATCGCTCATTTTTATCAATTGTTGTCGGATGTGTGGTCTCTCGTATAATGTTTTCTTTTTCATAATAGATATATTCGCTGGCGGTTATCCCGCTTATGGTAATTGTTATCACAAAATGTGATAGTCTAAATTTATTATCAGAGTAGTGCTCACTAATAGCCATATGCAAATACTAATATTATTTTCAGCATTTGACTATTTTGGTGATGTAAGAATGGGTCGGTTATGCGTTAAAATTTTGTTAAAAATTTCATTTTTTCTAAATGCAGGATATGCGAAGGTTCAATAAGTTGTGCGAATACATGTTGGTAAGGTCAAATATACAGGCGGGGGTCGTGCAACCCCGCCTTTTCTGTGCATGCAGGTGAGATGGGACTTAAACTATTGGACACTTGTCTGCTTAATGTAATGATTTGGTACAGAAAAGCGACATAACAAAGAGTACTGGACAGAGAGCTTTTAACATTTACACCACACCGGCAGTTGTCCCGCAATCACACCTTTTGCTCTGCACCTGCATGAAATTTTAAAAAATAGTATCCCGCGCTTGACTTATTGATGACAGTATGCTACTATTATAGTAGCGCTACACAAATAGTATCAATTCATGGAGGTGCTATGGCTGCGCCAAAACCGGGAGCAAAGCTCGGAAGCTCAAACACCGGACGCCCGATCATGGCGGCGCTCGATCTTCTGGGAAGACGATGGGCGCTGAGGATCCTCTGGGAACTCAATCAAAACGGAGCCAGCAGCTTCCGGGATCTGCAAAAGCTTTGTGGGGACATCTCCCCTACGGTTCTCAATACGCGTTTGTCGGAATTACGCGAGACCGGGATCATTGCTCAGCGTGATAAGGAAGGGTACGTCATCACGGAGGAAGGAATCGCACTGGGTAAAATCATTCTGATGCTCAACGCCTGGGCCGAGCGATGGGCCGGACGCATGAATGTTGGCGAAGCCTCACGACCTGATATCGTCAAGGCCTCGCCGGGCAGAAAGAAAAGTTGAGGTCAGAATAGGGACGCATGCTCCATTGGGAACGTAATTCGATCGCAGGAGGAAAAACCATGTTAACGATTAATGAAAATCTATGCACCAACTGCCTGGCCTGCTATGATGTATGCCCCTATTACGTTATTGGGAAGGAGAAAATGAGTGCCAGGGTCTTTGTCCGCTACCCGGATCAATGCAGGTCCTGTGGGCATTGTGTTGCTGTTTGTCCGGCAGCGGCAATTGATCATAGGGAACTGCCGCGTAAGGATTTTATTGAATCAAACAAGATCGAGATCCCGCCTGATAAACTCAAGGAATACATTGTTCAGCGGCGGTCGATTCGGTCATACAAGGATAAGGCCGTTGATGAACAATCTTTGAATAACCTGATTGAAGTCGGCGCTTACGGAGGAACAGGGGCCAATACTCAGTCTGTCCGATTTATGCTCATCACTGATATTGAACAACTCAGAAGTATTGAAAAAACAGTTTATGAAATATGCTGGAATGCCGGTTTGAAATTTTTCACGGGAAAAGGCCTTATCTTCGACCTCCTTGCTGGGAAATTCGGTCCGGAAATTACTTCCTGGCTCACGTCTTACCATGATATCTTCCGGCATCGGCGTGAAAATAATGAAATACCAGGCGCGGTCTTTCGGAATGCTCCGTCTGTGATTCTGGCGCATGATCTGGCGCACAATCCTTTGGGCGCTATCAACTGCGCAGTTGCTTTACGTGGGATGGAATTATTAGCGCCCGCAATGGGTCTTGGCACTTGTTGGACAGGCTATATGATTACGGCGGCTTTAAAGAAACCGAAAACTATCAACACTTTATTGGGCATCGATAAAACCAGGCGCGTTTACGGTGGAATCATGGTGGGTTATCCAAAATATCATTATAGATACATGATACCGAGGGGAAAGGTAAATTCCGGGTTCAGGATTTCCAATATCGGCGCAATGCTTTCTTGATTTCCCTAATTGTAAGGCTTAAAATAATAACTTCGGATATTTATTGTGATGGTATATTCGGTGTAAGAATCGACTGGATCAAGCCCTTTTCCTTCCTGCTCGATCCAAAAGTCATGGCCCAGGTCAACCATCTGCCTGAAAAGTGTAAGTCCCGTTCTGCAGGCAATCAGGGACGATTTTCGAACCCGGTTATTGATGAGATTATACTCGATTTCATGATCTGGGAGGTGGAAAAGGGCAGGAATAATTGATTTTTCATTCATAAACCAATCATAAGGCTGATAAAATCATAATAATATATCAATATATTGGAAAAATTTGTTGTACAATTTTCAATAAAAATGTAAATATAGACATATAAATTGAATTGAACTTTGAATTATTCGGGAATATGAAATCAATAAAATTTTCAACAAAAACAAGGAATGGCATTATAGTCATTCCTAAGAAATATCAGCAGAAGATAACCAATCCTGTTGAAGTAACCTTGCATTATAAAGAAATAGCGGCAAAAGCCAAAGCAAGGAAGAATATTAGAGAAAATGAAATCGACGCCTTTTTCAATAATTTTCGGTTTGATTTAAGCGGATTCACATTCAACAGAGATGAAGCCAACCAGAGATAAGATATTTCTCGATTCCAATGTGATTATTTATTCCTTTGGTGCTGAGGATTATAAGAAAGTAATCGCAAATGAATTGCTGAAGAAGAATCCCGTTATTTCCACTCAGGTCCTCAATGAGATATCGAATGTCTTATATAGAAAACTGAATCTTAAGGTCAGTGATATAAAGATTGCCGTAGAATTCCTTTCCAGGATTTGCGTTGTAAAGAATATTACTCCTAAGACAATACAATCAGCATTGAATATCGTCGATCAATATGGATTTTCATATTATGACAGCAT
Source organism: uncultured Spirochaetota bacterium (assembly GCA_963827275.1). Classification (GTDB taxonomy): domain Bacteria; phylum Spirochaetota; class UBA4802; order UBA4802; family UBA5550; genus RBG-16-49-21. The sequence goes on along the minus strand of CAWHAA010000005.1, from coordinate 457,364 downwards.
GATTATCAGCAGTGCATTGGAAAACAAATGCACACTTCTCTATTCAGAGGATATGAGTGACGGACAGGTTATTGACAAGAAACTGAGAGTTGTTAATCCATTCAAGAAAAAATAAATATGCCATATTTTAATGCTTCAGTATACAAATAAAAAAGGCGGGGTCGTTCAACCCCGCCTTTTTGCGTACTAGCATGCAGGTGACGAGGGAATCGAACCCCCAACCTGCGGTTTTGGAGACCGCTGCTCTACCAATTGAGCTAGTCACCTATAAGGTATTTGTATGAAAGATGCATGCGGGATATTCGTCAAGTATTTTTATTTCAGCATATAAAAACTCTTTTTGCCGGGAAAGCCCCCTTCCTGATGGTTTCCAGACAGGAAAACAAGCAACGGTCGATCGCAGCAGGCGTGATGGTCATGCGTGTGGAGCATGGAATTAATACAATTGACATGCCCCGGGACCCTGTATACATTCATGGCAGATGCCACACGTAGCCTTCATTGACAGGGGGGAGCCATGATGAAAAAAATCAGTATCGGTATTGCCGCCATCGTTATTTTGCTCGCGGGGATCGTGCTCGTCCGAACGGCGCGTTTCACCTCGAAACAGCTTGCGGTAACTCCCGCTGCGAAAGCGGACATCAACATGCGCGGGGCGCTGGAGCGGCTGGCGGAAGCGGTCCGCTATCAGACAGTATCGAGCATGGACCCGGGGCGCTTCGACAGGAGGCCGTTTGCGGAGTTCAACGCCTACCTCGACCGCGCCTTTCCCCTGGTGCGGGCCCGCCTGAAACGCGAGACCGTTAACGGCTACAGCCTCCTCTACACCTGGAAGGGGAGCGACCCGACGTTGAAGCCCGTTTTATTGATGGCGCACAGCGACGTGGTGCCTGTTGAGCCCGGCACGGTCAGGGACTGGACGCATCCGCCCTTTTCCGGCGCCCTCGCGGGCGGGTATGTCTGGGGCAGGGGCACGCAGGACATCAAGTCAAGCCTGATGGGCACGCTCGAGGCGTTTGAGTACCTGCTCGCCCGGGGCTTCCGGCCGCGGCGCACTGTCTGCCTCGCGGTGGGGCACACGGAGGAGGTCCGCGGTGTCGATGGGAACGGGAAAATCGCGGCAATGCTCGCATCGCGCGGCGTCCGGTTCGGGATGGTCGTGGACGAGGGCGGCTTCATCTCCAGCGGCATGGTCGCCGGCGTGAAGGAGCCGGTCGCGCTGGTGGGCACGGCCGAGAAGGGCTACCTCTCCCTGGAGCTTTCTGTCGCGGGCGCCGGGGGCCATTCGTCCATGCCGCCCGAGGAGACCGCTGTCGGCATACTCTGCGCCGCGGTGAGCCGTCTTGAGAATCGCCAGTACCCGCTGCGGGTCCGGGGCGTGACCCGCCAGATGCTCGAGACGGTCGGCCCGCACATGGGGCTCGGGAACCGGCTGGCCCTCTCGAACCTCTGGCTGCTGGGGGCCGTTGTCAGCACGCAGCTGGGCGCGTCCCCGTCGATGTCCGCCGCGCTCCGCACTACCATCGCCCCGACCATGCTCCGGGGGAGCACGCGGGACAACGTGCTCCCGCAGCGGGCGACCGCGGTGGTGAACTTCCGCATCTTTCCGGGCGATACCATGCGCGGCGTGGCAGACCGGGCGCGGGTGACGGTGGATGATGCGCGGGTGACGATTGCCCCCCTGCCCGACGGGCGGGACCCGTCCCCGGTGACCGACACGGGGCTGCCGGCGTACGGCATGCTGCAGCAAAACGATCAGGGAGGTGTTCCCCGGCGTCATCGTCACGCCCGTTCCTGTTTGTGGCGGCCACGGATTCGCGCTTCTACATACCGATCAGCGACAGCATATTCAGGTTCTGCCCGCTGCGCTACGCGCAGGAAGACCTTGACCGCGTGCACGGCACCAACGAGCGCATCGCGGTCGAAAACTACGCTGACATCATACGCTTCAATATACAGCTTGTCCGGAACGCGGACGGCATGTGACCGGCGGGACGGGCAGGGGAGAAGAGGGCGTAATTGCAGATGAACAGAGCGCCCCTGCCGTTCTTGTACAGCAGGCCGTCGTACATGTTGAACAGCACCGGGGTCGTGTCCCGGTAGTTCGCTAAAAGAAAATCGAGCTGGTATTTTTTGATGATGAAGGTGTTGCCGATCTCGGTACAGAACCAGTCGGCAAGCTTCACCAGTGGGCGGGATGATATTAGTTAATGAACGATCATTAACTAATCTGGCGGCGTGTGTCAATGAGGAATTCTTGTTTACCGGAATTTACGGGATACGGCATACTATGGTCCGTTGGAACTGTTTTTGTGAATTCTCTCATTTTGCTTATTGTGGTTGGTCGTTGTTCCGACTAATTCATATAAGGATCAAATTTTAATCACAATATGTCGTTGTTTTCGATTTAAAAAGTAATCAAATAAATATAAAACTTATATTTTAATTAATATCTTAAATTAAATTATTATATTGAATTTGACGTTATGACTCATCTATCGTATATTGTATACAGTTATGGGCATGGAGTAATAAAAATGAAGAGATATTTTTTTGTGGTTTTTTTTGCAGCATTTTTTCTGCTGTCCTGCGAACGAAACGACCTCGAGGATAATTCTTCCAATGAATCCATGATGTCATTTTTTGGCATCGACAGCGGTCCGGCTGCCCCGGCTGATACCCAGGCGCCGGTCATCACGCTTTTTTCGACACCCATTAATCCGACAACGGATGCATTAATAAATATAGACCTGACGGCAACCGATGATGTCGGGATCACCGGGTGGATGATCAACGAAATCGCCGCGGCGCCGCTGCCTACCGATTCGGGATGGCTGGCGACCCAGCCGGCAACCTATACCATCACTTCCGGATTCGGCACGCATGAGCTCTATGTCTGGGCGAGGGACGCCGCCGGCAACGTCAGCGCCCTGAGCGCGGATTCGCATTTCACGGTCGATTACTCCGGCCCGGGCGACGGCGAGCCGCCCGTGGTATCATATTTTTCATACATGTCGCCGACCACGAACCCGACGGTCGATCCGGTGATATCGGTTGACATGACGACATCGGACAATATCGGGGTCACGGGGTGGATGATCACCGAGACGGCAACGTCCCCCCTGCCGACCGACCTCGGGTGGCAGACTGCCCAGCCGTCGGCCTACACGCTGACGGGGGGATACGGCACGTATGAACTCTACGCCTGGGCGATGGACGCCGCCGGCAACGTGAGCGCTATGATGACGCCCTCGCATTTCCAGATCGTGTACAATGACATGACGGCGCCGGTGGTCGCTTCCTTCACCGGACCGACGGCAACGGGTACGGACGGCATAAGCGTGAGCATCAGCGCGTCCGACGATGTGGGTATCACGGGCTGGATGATCAACGAGACGGGCGTGCAGCCCGGAGCGGGAGACGCGGGATGGCTGGCTTCAGAGCCGACAGCATACAGCCTGTCGGGCGGCTGCGGCACCTACGAGGTGTACCTCTGGGTGAAAGACGCCGCCGGCAACGTGAGCGCGGCGGCCACCGGCACGCATTTTTCGGTCGTTTACCTCGACACTGTGGCGCCGACGGTCGTGTCGTTTTCCACCAGCTCTGTGGACCCGACCACCAGCCAGCAGATCCCGGTAACCATGACCGTCTGGGACAACACGGCGGTCACCGGCTACATGATAACCGAATCGCCGACTTCGCCTGCCGCGGCGGATCCCGGATGGCTCGCTGCCGCGCCGGCAACCTGCCTTCTGAAGGCGATCCCGGGCGCGCATGTTCTCTACCTGTGGCTCAAGGACGCCGCCGGAAACATAAGCGTGGTCAGCCCCGCATCGACCCTGACAATCAATTACCAGCTGCCCGCGTATCCGGTGCAGGTGCCCCGGACCGGGCAGACCAACTGCTACGACGCGGCCGGCGCCGCCGTTGCCTGCTCGGGCACCGGCCAGGACGGCGAATACCAGTACGGAGCCACATGGCCGACCATGAGGTTCACCGATAATTTCAACGGCACTATCACGGACAACCTTACCGGCCTCATCTGGACCACTGACGCGAAATTAATGAACAGCCCAACCTATTCATATCTTGATACCGACGGCACGGTTGATGGACGGACAGACTGGCAATCCGCCCTTGATTTTGCGGCCCAGCTCAGGGCTGAAACCTACGCCGGACAGACGGACTGGCGGATCCCGAACATTATTGAGCTGAAGAGCCTGATGAATTACGGGGCCACGAGTACGGCTGCATGGCTCACCTCTAACGGGTTCGCCAATGTCGGCACGTATTACTGGTCATCCACCACATACACGGCATACGATAATGCCTCCAATCATGCACAGGCATGGCCTGTCGATTTTTCCTCAGGGGAAAAGTACGCTACGCCCAAGTCTACTATATTCAATGTGTGGGCAGTCGCAGGCACCACGACGATACTCCCGAAGACAGGCCAGGCAACGTGTTATGATACCGCCGGCGCCGTGGTCGCCTGCCCGGGTACGGGACAGGATGGAGAATACCAGGCGGGGATCGCCAGACCTGACCCGAGGTTCACCATTAACGGCGACGGCACCACGACCGATAACCTTACCGGACTCATGTGGACGACCGACCTGAACCTGATGCTGACCAGTTATCCCACTTTTGATGCGGATCAAACGGCCGGAAACGGCGGGGTATACTGGGAGAATGCCCTTGCTTTTGTTGACCAGCTCAATACGGATAACTATGCGGGATATAACGACTGGCGTCTGCCCAATATCCTTGAATTGTCGAGCCTTCAGCAGTACGAAAAGACATTCGGGCAGCAGTTCAGCACGGGATTTGCAAATTATGTGACACAGTGTCACTGGTCATCAACCACTGCCATGACCAGTGCTTCAAGAGCGTATTTAATGAACGTCCCGTATGGCACCGAGACAGGAACATGGGAAAAAACCGGCACAACAGGTTCAGAGCGGTATGTCTGGCCGGTGCGCGGGGGCAATTGAAAGAGGCGGAAAATTTTATAGCAGAGAATAAAAAAGCGATCTGGCCCGGAGAGGCCAGACCGCTTTTTTTATGCGGCCTTACATGCCCTTGATCACGCTTCCAAGGGCGAGAATCGCGAACCCGACTGCCAGGATCCAGAATGGATACGTTGATATGAAGGGTATCACAACCAGCGTTCCCAGGATGCCCAGACAACCGATAACTACCCCCACGACCCACGTAACGAATTTCGGCGCGTTTGTTTGCATACAAACCTCCAGATTTTTATTTTGCCGTCCGGCAAAGAGCTTCATGGACGGCATACGCACACGGGATGGAAGACCTGTTGTCCGAAATGGCCCGCTCTTTCATGCGATGACCGCATGCAGGAGCGGGCCTCTGTATAATATAACAGAAGTTATATCTATTATCAAGAAAAAATCGTTTTTTGCTCTGTTATTTTTCAGCCTGCCGGAGATCGGTCCGGCTTAATAATATTCATTATTTCCTGAATCTTCGAACAGGTATTTCTGGTTGTCCTCGCACGTCTCGTCAAGCTCGCAGGGGTACGTGCCGTCGAAGCAGGCGGTGCAGAAATGCATGTCCGGCTCGTCCAGGGCCTGGAGCATTGTTTCCACGCTCATGTACTCGATCGAATCCACGCGGAGGTATTTGCGTATCTCCTCGATCGAGTGCGTTGAGGCGATGAGCTCCTTGCGGGTGGGGATGTCGATGCCGTAGAAGCAGGGGAATTTCGTGGGGGGCGCCGATATGCGCACGTGGATCTCCGTGGCGCCGGCGGTGCGGAACATCTTGATGATCTTGCGCATGGTGGTGCCGCGCATGATGGAGTCGTCCACCACGACGATCCGCTTTCCCGCCACCGAGGCGCGCACCACGTTGTACTTGATCTTTGCCCCGAAGTCGCGTATCTTCTGCGACGGCTCGATGAAGGTGCGGCCGATGTAGTGGCTGCGGATGAGCCCGAGCTCGTAGGGGATGCCGGACTCCCGGGAATAGCCGATGGCGGCGCACACCGACGAGTCCGGTATGGGGACCACGATGTCGGCCTCGACCGGCGCCTGCCGCGCGAGCATGCCGGCCCAGCCTGATCCGCATGTCGTACACCGACCTGTTGAAGATGATGCTGTCCGGCCGGGAAAAGTAGATGTACTCGAACACGCAGAGCGACTGCTCCTTCTTCTCGAACGGGCGGTATGACTTGATGCCCGCCGCGGAAATCTCCACCAGCTCGCCGGCCTCGACCTCGCGGACGTACTTCGCGTCGATGATGTCGAAGGCGCAGGTCTCCGAGGCGACGACGGTGCGTGTCGCCGACCTTCCCGATCACCAGCGGCCGGAAGCCGTAGGGATCGCGCACCGCGTAGATCTTTTCCCGGTTCATGACCAGAAGCGAGTAGGCGCCCCTTCACCTGCTTGAGCGCGAATACCAGCGCGTCCAGGAAGTCCTCGATCCCCGATTTGGCCATCAGGTGGACGATCACCTCGGAATCGATGGTGGTCTGGAAGATGTGTCCCTTTTTCTCGAGTTCGTAGCGGAGGGCGAGCCGGCGTTGGTCAGGTTGCCGTTGTGCGCCAGCACGATGGGCCCCAGGATCGATTCGGAGCGGAACGGCTGGGCGTTCCTGAGGAACGACGACCCGGTGGTGGAGTACCGGTTGTGGCCGATTGCCATGTGGCCCTGCAGGTTGTCGATGTGCTCTTCCTTGAAGATGTCCACGACCTTGCCCATGCCGGCGTAGCGGTAGATGTGGTGGCCGTCGGACGAGGCGATGCCGGCTGATTCCTGGCCCGCGGTGCTGGAGCGCGTACAGGCCCAGGTAGGCGAGGTTCGCCGCCTTCGGGGTGCCGTAGATGCCGAATATTCCGCATTCGTCTTTTGGTTTGCCGTTGCCGCCGGCGGGGATGTATATATGTTTCATACAGTCAATATATCAAATATTTGCGAATAGTGATTGGTCCTCCCAATATATATGTAAAGTATTTTAAGAAAAGATACGCTGTTCAATTGTTACCAACATGTAAACTTCTGCGCATTGTGCGTTTTTTCACCTTTCGGACGCGGTATTGCCGTATATCATTTCACTTTTGCTTATTCAACTGCCTGAAGTCCTTCACCCCGATCCCCGGCGCCAGGTACCTGCGCCAGAAACGGAGGCTCGTGGGGGTGACCCTGGCAAAAATAAGATCGACAGGCCTGAAGCGCGTGAGACGCACGACAAGCCGGTAGCAGAGGAACATGATGCCCAGGATGACCCATGCCCTGATAACACCGATTACCGTTGATTCCGACGAGATAATGGATGCGGCGGTTTCATTGTAGCGGAGCGCCAGCATGACAATGCCGGGGAGCAGGAGCCCGTACAATAGATACGCGCTCACCGCGGCGAATACATACGAGACCTGGATCGCCCTTTTGGGACAGATGTTCATGCAGCGCATGCAGCTCTCGCAATGGAACGTCCAGTAGGGACGCCCGTTTTTCATGAGGAGGGCGTTCATGGGACAGTTGTTCGAGCAGATCGCGCAGCCGTCGCAGTCCGAGTTCGCCATGTACATTTTCGCCAGCCAGAAATGCCCTATGAAAAGATAGCCGATCGCTATGGGTGACACCGCGAGGTCGAAGGGAAGGGCAATGAGCCCGTGGTATGCCCTCCTGCCTGAGAAGAGCGCCGCCGCGTACCGTTCCGTTTTTTTCCTGCAGTGCTCCACGAGGACCGAGACCGCGTGTTCCGTCAATCCCGGGTGGAGGGATATCCAGTTGGACGGGAGGTTGAGCGATACGAGGCCGCGGACCCGGTATCCCTTCAGCGCGAGCACGATCGCCGGGAGGATGAGCGCGATCCCGGAGAGGCCGGGGAGGGGGACCCTGCCGAGCGTGGTGCCGGCGAACGTGTTCAGGCAGAACAGGCGGGCGCGCCCGCGCGGGAAGGCCAGCATGAATTTCAGCATATACCAGGGGAGGCAGAACCCGTGGGTGGGATACAGGAAGCCGACCAGAATGTTCCCGGGCGGCGGCGGGGCGATGGGGCGCCTGAAGCGGTCTATCGGGACCAGCTCGGCCGCCATCCCGCGCGCCCTGGCCAGCTCTTCGAGCCATCGCGCGGCTTTGAGCGCGTTCCCCGTCCCGGTAAGATAATAGATTACCAGCTGTTTGTACATGGGCCTGTCCCCTGGAGTGAACTGTATCCGCTACGAGAGGGAAATCGGCGGCTTGATTTCCGGCAGCGTGTCGCCTTCGTACAATACCTTCTCGAGATAAAGACCGTGGGGAGGGGCGGTGTATTTTTTCGGCTCTTCGGAAAAAGAAAGAAGCATCTGCCCGACATCGCGTGATGAGATGGCGCCCCGGCCGGCCTCCACGGTCACTCCCGTTATGCGCCGCACCATTTTCCAGAGAAAATGGGAGCCGACGACCCGTATGGCGATGATGTCGCCAAATTCCCCGAGCAACACTTCCTCGACACTGACCGTTGTTGAATTTCCTTTTTCCATTCGCTTGTCGGCGAAGGAAGCGAAATCGTGAAACCCTCTGAAAATGGCGAGTGTTTCCCGCATCCTGTCGCAGTCGAGCGCGTCTTGTACCCGCCAGGCGTATTTCCTGCCGAAGGCGGTGCGCCTTCTTGAAATAAGATACAGATAGCTTCTGGCCAGCGCGTGGTGGCGGGCGTGGAAGCGCGGGGCCGCGTTCTCTATCGAGAGAATGTTTATGCTCTCCGGCAGGATGTCATTGAGCCCGTTGCGCAGGGCCCCGGGATCGATCTGTTGCGAGGTTTCCAGATGGGCCGCCTGTCCCAGCGCGTGCACGCCGGCGTCGGTCCTGCCCGCTCCCTGTATGTCCGCGGGCGCGCCCAGGAGCCGTTCCGCCGCGGCAGCGAGCGTCCCCTGGACGGTTTTCGCGTTCTTCTGCGCCTGCCACCCGTGTAAGCCGGAGCCGTCATATTCTATGATGAGTTTATATTTATACATGTTTCGGGACCTGATTGACGTACTGCCTGTCCATGGAATAGTAAATTTCAATCCGCCTGTCCAGCCCCGGGTCATAATCCCGCTGCTGTCAGCGGCACTATTACGCGAGTTCTATAATCGGCGGCAGATAGTCGACGGGGGGCGTGTAGCCCATTAACAATAACAGCGTCGAGGCCACATTTGCCAGGCCCGGCCTGTCCGTGACGGTCGAGAGCCGGTACTCGTTTTTGAAATTCGGGTCGTAAACGATAAAGGGCACCGGATTGAGCGTGTGAGACGTCTTGTTCCTGGGCAGGCCGGTCTTCTTGTCGCGCTCGATCTCGCCGGTCTTTTTGCTCACCTCGAACATCTCGTCCAGGTTCCCGTGGTCGGCGGTGATGACGGCGATGCCGCCGGAGCGGTCCACGGCCTCGAGGAGCCTCCGCAGGCAGAGGTCAACGGTCTCCGCCGCGATGACGGCGGCCGGGAGGTCGCCGGTGTGGCCCACCATGTCGCCGTTTGCGTAATTGAGCCGTATGAAATCATGCGCCCCGGCGCCGATGGCGCCGATGACCGCATCGGTGATCTCGGCGGCCTTCATCCACGGCCGCTGGTTGAACTCTATCTTGTCCGACGGGATCTCGACGTACGTCTCTTTCGCGTCGTCGAACTTGCCGCTCCGGTTCCCGTTCCAGAAGTAGGTGACGTGCCCGAATTTCTGCGTCTCGGATATGGCGTACTGCTTCGAGCCGGAGTGGACCAGGTACTCGCTCATGGTATTGTCGATCGCGGGCGGCATCACCAGGTACTTCGACGGGATCTTCAGGTCGCCGTCGTACTCCATCATGCCCGCATAGGTTATCTCGGGGAGCGGGCCGCGGTCGAACTTCGAGAACTCTTTCTCCTCGAACGCGCGCGATATCTCTATGGCGCGGTCGCCGCGGAAATTAAAATAGATGACCGAATCGCCGTCAGAGATTTTCCCGATCGGCCCGTTGTCGTCAACGATCGTGAAGGACGGGAGGTACTGGTCCGTCACCTTCGGGTCCTCTTTCCGGAAGGTCTCGATCGCCTCGCGGGCGGACCTGAAGTGCCGCGCCGTTCCGCGGACATGTGCGTCCCAGCCGCGCTTCACGATGTTCCAGTCCGCCTCGTACCGGTCCATGGTGGTGACCATCCTGCCGCCGCCGGAGGCGATGCGGTAATCGAACCCGTTTTTCCGGTGGCCCTCAAGGCGCTTTTCGAGCGGATCGACGTAGAGGAGCGCCGACGTCTCCGGCACGTCCCTGCCGTCGAGGAGGACGTGGACGCGGACCTTCTTCAGGCCCGCCGCGGCGCAGGCGTCCAGCATGCTGTAGAGGTGCTCGATGTGCGAGTGGACGTTACCGTCCGAGAGGAGGCCGATGAAGTGGAGCGCGGCGCCCTCCCGGAGCGGCCGGTCGGTCAGCTCGCGCCAGGTGCCGGTGGCGAAAATCTTCCCCGACGAGATGGCGCCGTTCACCAGCTTCGCGCCCTGGTCGAATATCCTCCCGGCTCCGAGCGCGTTGTGGCCGACTTCGCTGTTGCCCATGTCGTCGTCGGAGGGGAGCCCGACGGCGGTGCCGTGGGCGGCGAGTGTCGTGTACATGCAGTCGCGCGTGAGGCGGTCAAGGACGGGGGTCCGCGCGAGGAAGTACGCGTTCCCGTCGTTTTCCCTGCCGATGCCGAACCCGTCCATGATTATGAGGACCAGCGGTCCCCGCCGTTTGATCCTGTCGTTGCGCGCGAGTTCTTTCATGGCGTTGTCCCTGTTATTCCATCAGGAATTTTTCGAGGCCGGCCAGCTCCAGGACCCTGAGTACCGTTTCATTGGGATTGGTGAGGTGCATGTTCCTGCCCTTTTCGTTGAGGGCGTTCTTGATGCGTATCAGGGAGGCGATGGATACGGAATCGATCTTGCGCACGTAGGACAGGTCGATGATGGCGTCCTTGTCCTCGGTCCGTATGAAGTGGTTGAGCTCGTCCGTGAGGAACGGTATGTTCCGGGAAATAAGCTCGTCCATTACTATGAAGGTTACTTCCCCTTCGGTGTCTTTTCTTTCTATGTTCATAGTCCGTGCGTGTGTGTCGGGCGACCTCGGCGGCGGAACCGCTGTCCCGGTCATTTGACTAATTGTCTTTCCCGGGCCGCAGATGTCAATACAATAGTGATCAGCGGCGCCCCGGCCGGCGGATTTTTATGCGGTGCGGCGCGACCGTGTCCCAGTTTATGCCTTGCGCTTGATCTGGAGGTTGATCTGGTTCCCTTTCTTGTTCCAGGATATATCGCAGAACTGGTTGATGATGTATATCCCCCGGCCCCGGTTGCTCAGAATGTCCCGGTTCTTTATGCTGGCTTCAATCTCTTTCGTGTTAAACCCTTTTCCCTGGTCAGTAATCGATATGAACAGGTCTTTCGGGCCCGCGGTCACCGATACGTCGATTGTCTTATGAGGGTCCCACCTGTTGCCATGCTCCATCGCGTTGGTGATTGCTTCATCCAGCGAGAGATAGAGTTCTTCCGGCGTTATCGATATTGCAATACCGCACCCGATGATTGCGCGGCAGAGAGTTTCGATGATGTCCTTCCGCTTGCTCTGGTCAGATGGGTACGACTTCGTTGAGTATGTGGGTTGTTTCCTGCTGTACCATATAGTATATCGCGATATGAACGCCGGCTATGGAACATCATCAGCTGCAATGCAAAAAAAAAGGAGGTGCCTATTCGTTACTCCATTATTGTTAAAATTTTAATTCGGGATGGGGAGATTTGAACTCCCGACTTCTTCGTCCCGAACGAAGCGCGCTAACCGGGCTGCGCTACATCCCGTTATTAAAAAATTTACTTTGGGTCAATGTATCAATAGTATTATTTTATTTGCAATACAAATTTTTAAATTTTGAAAATGAACGGCCGTCTGCCGGGACTGATGGAAGTAAAAAATACTTGCCGGTAATCGGAACGTTTTATATTATCCAATTTATGTCTAAATTTTGGACATAAATTCCGGGGTGATCCCGGATTCCGGGATGGATGTGTAACAATCGGAACGGGCTAACGGTCTAACTGGTGATGGTTGGACAATGATGTACGGCGTATCTTCCCATGGCACATGGCTGCCTGTGTCATCAGGCGCGGGCCGGCAGGCGACAGTGGAGATGAAATCGAATAGGTGGTTGGGCATGAATGAGATCCATATCCGTCATTCTTCATATATCAGGAATTCCCTGGTCCGGACGGACGTAAACGCGTTCATGGGCAGGATCACGGGCCTCCTGTTCAGGGGCATCGAGTTCGACAGTGAGAGCCTTATGACGCTGAAGGAATACCAGCCGCGCGGCCACGCGGTGTACGTTTCGTACCAGAGCTCGAACGCGCCGCTCCTGATACTGGTCAATTTGCTGAAGAAGCACGGGTTCAAAGGCCCGGAGCTCGCCCTTGATTTCACCCCCAACTTCTTCCAGTCGGCGGTCAATTTTTTTGAAAGCGCCGCCGCGCTGCTTGATAAGCTGTCCGGCCGGAAAAAAACCGTGCTGATGTCCGACCGCGACTACATCCTGGACCTCCTGAGAAACGGCCGGGCCATGGTGCTCTCGCTCCTGTCACGGAAGCTTTTTATCCGCCGGTACATCGATATAAAATCGGACACCCTCCAGTACCTGGTGGAGGCCCAGAAGGAGATCGATACGCCGATATTCGTGTTCCCGCAGGTGCTGTTCTGGAACCAGAACCCGGAGCGGACACGGGCCTTCATGACGTCGCGCGCGACCGGCAACCGGGGTTTCTTCTCCGGGCTGTTCACCGTTTCAAAGAGCGGCACCCCGGCGTTCATGCGCATCGCGCATCCGATAAATTTAAAGGAAGAGATCGAGAACTCCCCCTCTGACGACCCCCGGCAGATCGCGCGGACGCTCCGGAGCAAGCTGCTGGAAATATACAACAACGAGAAATGGGGCGTGCTGGGACCGGCAATCAAGTCACAGAGTGAGATGATGGAGAAGGTCCTCTATCATAAAAACGTCCTGGACGAGATCGCCTCCCTGGTGGAGAGCGAGCACGTGTCGGAAAAAAAGCTGAGGAAAAAAGCCTACAGGTATTACCGGGAGATCGCCGCGGACTTTTCGATCATCGTCATCAAGTGGTTCAACAAGGCCGTCCAGTACATGTTCACGAAGATTTTCGACGGCATAAACTACAATATCGAGGATTTAAAGATGGTCAGGGAGGCGGCGCAGCGCGCGCCGCTCATCTTCGTGCCCAGCCACAAGAGCCACATGGATTACCTGATCATATCGAGCCTGTTTTATGAAAACAAGATAATACCGCCGCACATCGTCGCGGGCGCGAACCTTACGTTTTTTCCCATGGGCCAGGTGTTCAGGAGGTCGGGCGCGTTCTTCATGCGCCGGTCGTTCAGGGGGCTGAAGCTCTACCCCACGATCTTCAGGCAGTATATCAAGACGCTCATCGGCGAGGGCTATTCCATTGAGGTCTTCATCGAGGGGACCAGGACCAGGACCGGGAAGCTCATTCCTCCCAAGCTGGGGATCATCCGCTACATGGCCGAGACCATCGAGGAGGGGTACAACCGGGACATGATCTTCGTCCCGATCACGATCAGCTACGACCGCATCCTGGAAGAATCGACCTACCACATGGAGCTGAAGGGGAAGGAGAAGGAGACGGAGTCCACATCGAACTTCATGAAGAGCAGGAAGTTCCTGAAGCGCAAGTACGGCAGGGTCTATCTCTCGTTCAACGAGCCGATCTCCTACGTCCAGTACCGGGACGGCCTGAAGGAGGGGGAGGACGTCGTCCTGTCTCTCGGCAGCCATATCATGCGGAAGATCGGGGAGATCGTTACCGCGACGCCGTTTTCGGTCGCGTCGGCCGCGATGCTCCTGTCATCGGCGAAGGGGTTCACGCGCGAAATATTAAAGAAGCGCATCGGCATCCTGGCCGACTACCTGAAGTTCGCGGGCGCGCGCATGAGCGACACCCTCACGCAGGCGTCCGGCACCGACGAGATCCTCGACTACGTGCTTGACTCGTATCTTCAGGACGGCATAGTGGGCGAGCCGGTGGCGGGCGTGGGAAAGGACGGCGTGCACGAGGTGCTGGAGGGCGTGTATATCCTGAACGAGAACGAGCGCTCGCGGATCAATTTCTACAAGAACAGCATCATACACATATTTCTCCCCGCCGTGTTCATCTCCCTGGCATTCATCTCCCGCGACGGCAGCGACGGGATCGAGGGCCACGCCATCGCGGACACGTTCGCCGACCTCATGGACCTCCTGTCCGAGGAGTTCGTCTATTCCGAGGCCATGCTGGACGCCCCCGTCATGATCGCGAAAGTCCTCGAATATTTCGCCGGCCGCTCGGTCATCTCGGCCTCCGACGGCAGGTACCGGGTGGCGCAGGACGGCCGCGACGAGCTCCTCCTCTTCGCGAAAGGGGTGCAGGACCTGCTCGAGGCGTACCTGGCCGCGGCCGACTGCGCCCTCCAGGTCAAAAAGCGCCTGGGCCGCAAGGAGATGGTGTACGAAGTGCGCAAGAACGGGATCAAGCTCTTTCATCTCGGGGAGATCAAGTTCCCGGAGTCGCTTTCGGTGCCCTATTATGAAAACGCGGTCGCGAAGCTCGAGCGGGTGGCCGCCCTTGAAAGCGTCCAGTCGGGCAAAAAGCAGGCGGAGTACCAGGTGCGCGACGAGCAGCGCGTCATTGAGCTGAAGAACAGGATTGAGCGGTACCTGCGGCCGCTGCAGAAATTGTAGCCCCTCCCGGGGCAGTCCGGGACTGGGCATAGGGGGACCACCGCACGGTGGCCCCCCTATGGACCCCCCGCGTGCTCCTCAATCGCCGGAGGGGCTCCGGGCGTAACTCGGCTCACCCGCTTCGCGGGACTCGCCTCGCACAGACGCCCGATTGGTTTGTCACGGCGAGGTCCGTGACCTCGCTGCGTTTGACGTTTTAATGGCTTGGTTGTGCTGGAAATTATCCTCTGAAATCGTAATCAGTTTGCTTATACCTTTCGCTTCGGTGTCGCTGACGCAGGGCCGACCTCGCAATGAGTCCCGCTTTAAACAATGGTCTTTTGTGTTTGACAGGGAGGTTCGCTTGATGTTATAATATATGAGTTGAAAAAATGTCGTATGATTTTAGTTTAAAAAATATTTATTAAAATATTATTTATAAAGAATTAATATTATCAGAAAACCATAATGTATATAGTACGGCGCACAACAAGCCATGGCCGCTTCGCTCCCTACGGTCGCTCGGGCTGCGCCACACCGCGCCGCAAAATATGAAGCGCGGCGCGGCGTCGGCCATGGCTGGACGTTATACGCCATTGGCTCGCTTAACTTATTTGGGACGCCGCCATCCTTGGCGGCGCAAATTTAATGGAATTCATATGTTGAATCAAGTAATCATTGATAACATGAAAACTGGAGAAGAACAGGAAATATCAAATTTAATAATGCATGTATTTAATGAATTTGTTGCACCAGATTATAGTGCAGAAGGAATAAATACTTTTTTAGATTATATTAATTATAAGAATATTATTAAGAGACATCAGAGCAATAATCATTTTCTCATAACAGCAAAAATTGAGGCAAAATTAGTTGGAATTATTGAAATTAGAGATTATAATCACATTTGTTTATTCTTCGTTGATGCAAAATATCATAAAATTGGAATTGGTAAAAAATTATTCCATGAATCCTTATATATATGCAATAATAAGGGAATAAGGGAACTTGATGTTAATTCATCATTTTATGCAGTTCCAATCTATGAAAAATTTGGGTTTAAACAAATTGCACCTGAACAATTAAAAAATGGAATACGATTTATTCCATTGAAAATTAGTTTATAGTTACTATTAGTTCATATAACTTTTTCATAACCGCTCCACTCATCGCCCAATTCGCAAGCCTGCGGCGCTTCTTCTCTCGGATACAAGCATATTATTGATACTTCCCGCTTTATCTTACGTGCCCCCCTCGGGGGACAGGGGGGAGATTGGCTTTATCTTCCGCGCCTCCCCTTTGGGCGCCGTGCTGAGCTTGTCGAAGCGGGACAGGGGGGAGATTACGCGCCTCCCTTTGGGCGCCGTGCTGAGCTTGTCGAAGCGGGACGGGGGCTGCTGTAGAAATTAAAACAAAAAGGCGGGGCCGTTTGGCCCCGCCTTTGTAATCTTACCACTTGACCTTCTTTCCGCCCTTATCGATCTTCTTTCTATCGAGCGGCGTGCCCTCCCACGCGTGGCGGTACACCATGAGCGCGTCGGGGGGGTATATCTCCTCGGCGTTGCTCATGCGGGCGCCGTCGAGCATAATCGCCTGCGCCAGGGTCTCGAGCACCGACTCGGGCACCACCTGCGCGCCGCTGCGGTCGCGGATCTCTTTCAGGAAGCGCGGGTGCTTCCCGCCGGTGGCGTCGTGCAGGTCCTGGTTCATCTTGCGGATCAGCTCGATCGCCTTTTCGCCGCGCTCTTTCTTAGGCGTGGCGGCGTATACCTCCGGTCCGCCGATCGGGAAGAGCAGCTCGCCGATGACGTCGGGCGCCCGGTGCAGGCTGTACTCCATGCCGTAGGGGAGCAGTATGCTCATCGCGGTCCCGTGGGGGACGTGGCAGATGGCGCCGACCGTGTGGCCCAGGTTGTGGACGAGGCCGACCATCGAGTTTGAAAAAGAGACGCCGGCCATGGTCGAGGCGATGGCCAGGGCGCTCCGCCCTTTGAGGTCTTTCGGGTTCTTTACCACGTTCAATAAATTTTCACTGATCAGCTGGATCGCCTTGATGGCGAAGGAGTCGCTCAGCGGGTTCTTTTCCATGCTGAAGTACGCTTCGCACGAGTGCGTCATGGCGTCCATCGCGGTGGAGGCGGTGAGGAAGTCCGGCAGGGTCTTCGTCATGCGCGGGTCGATGACCCCGATGTCCGGCAGCATGAAGTACGACACGAACAGCATCTTTATGTGGCGGTCCGGGTCCGCGATGACCGCGACGAGCGTCATCTCCGAGCCGGTGCCGGCGGTGGTGGGGATGACGACCATCGGGTTGAGCTTTTTCTTCACCGCGCCGAAGCCCTCGTATTCAAGGAGCGACGAGCCGCCCAGGGACGCGACGATGTTCACGCCCTTGGCGGTGTCGATCGCGGAGCCGCCGCCGATGGCGATCAGCGAATCGCATTTTTTCTGGCGGTACACGCGGGCGGCGTCATCGACGACCTTGTAGTTCGAATCGACCGGCACGTTGTCGTATATGTGGGCGATTTTAAGCTTCTTCCCCATGGCCTTTCTCGCGACGTCCACGAGGCCCACGGCCATGACCCCCTTGTCGGTGATGATCATGGGCCGGCTCGCGTTCATGCCCGCCAGCAGGGCCGGTATCTGCTCCAGGGCGTTGTTTCCGGAAACGGTCTTTACACGGCAGCAAAAATCATAATAACTTGGCAGTAACATTGTGGTTCACCTTTCCTGAATTATTTTTTATATGAAACGTCCCGTGACCTATCCTATGGTATACACGCGCAGCCACAGGAGGACCCTGTTGACCCATTTCTTGACCGGGGGCAGCTCCTTCCAGCTCGGGTAGCGCTTGACGAAAAGCTTTGCCAGGAACTTCGGCAGGAGGGTGACCAGCACTATCTCCATCGCGCGAACGAAGGCGAGTGACTGTGGAAGGTCCCCGTCCACGATGTATATGCCGTGATTGAAGGCGACCGCCAGCGGCTCGCGGAAGCTGAAGACGCGGAACGCCTCGTCGATGCTCTTCATGCCGAGCCGCAGGGTGATTTTCCTCCCGCGGGTGTCGGACCCCATGTACTTGAGTTTCCCCTCCTTGTCTTTCCCGAGGATCATCGGAACGCCCATCGGCAGGAGGCCGCGGTCAACGACGAAGTTGGGCATCAGCTTGGCGTAAAAGAACGGCTTGAACGCCGCCTCGGGGATGACGCTGAGGATCATTATGAAATTTTTCGGCAGCCGGTCGAATTCCGCCCTCACGTTTTTATCGAGCTTGTACATGACCTGGAAGGCCTTGCCGATCGTCCATGTCATGATGCCGATGTAGAATTGTATTAAGAACTTGTGGCCCGGTACTATCTCCGGATATTTGTTTATGTTCATGGTTGGCTCCTTTCTGTAAATGGTATCGTCCCGCGCGTTATTCCCACGCCAGTTCCAGGACGGCGAGACAGTCGGCGTCGCTGTAGCGTTTCCCGCTCTTCGCGGCGGCCGCGGCGGCGGCCTTGGCAAGCAGGTGCTTCTGGACATTGAGCGGCGTGAGCAGTACCGGAAGGACCCCCTTGAAATTATTCAGGATCCCCAGCACCGTCTCCACGCCCTTGCGCTGGCGCTCGTTCTTCGGCGTCGCCGAATAGGCATCCATACCGGCGGCCGCGAGCAGCAGCTCGTCCCTGAATATGCCTGGCTTGCGGGACAGGTATGCCATGGCCCGCGGCAGGAGGATGGCGATGAAGGTGGCGGCGGGGATGCCCGTCGATAGTTCCAGCTCTTCCGCCAGGAGGCGCGCCATGCCCGGCTTCGTGTTCGCGTAGGCGACGGAAGCCATGACGGAGGCGTTTGCCATGGCCAGGCCCGCGTCCTTGTTCCGCGGCTGCTTGATCCTTTTCTTCATGTATTCCGCGATGTACTGGAGGGCTGAATAGGCGTACGCGTCAACCATGGGGCTGTGGTCTTCGCCGGATATGGCCATCACCGCCTGTTCGATCGCGACCGCGGCTGATTTGGCGGCGCACTCGGCGCAGCGGCCCCGCACCATGCGGGGGTCTATGATGATGACCTCCGGGTAGAGGAAGTCCGACGTGACCCGGCGGTTGTCGATGGTCATGGTGTTGGTCGCTTCCATGCCGTTGAAGACGCCGACGGGGACGATCATCAGCGGCTTCAGGTGCCCCGGGACCGGCGCGCCGTCGAGGAACTGCTGGAGCGTGTCGATCTTCAGGGTGACCATCAGGTTCACCGCCTTGGCCACGTCCACCGTGGCGCCGTTGCCCAGGGCGATGATCGAATCGCAGCCCCGCTCCCGGTAGAGCGTCGCCGCTTTCTGCGCGAGTGATATTCCCGCGTAGTCGCCGACTTCGTCGAACACCGCGCCCAGCACCGTCACCGAATCGTAAAACGCCTTTATGAACGTTTTTTTCAGGCCGAGTTCGGTCACTTTCTTCGACGCGATCACCAGCGGCTTGCGCGCGTCGTAACCGGCAAGCTCGAACGGGATGTTCTGGAGCGCGCAGTTGCCCGATATGATTTTCGATTGATTTAAAAATTCAAAATTTGTTTGTATATGCATGATCAATCCTCACTCGTAATTAGTATGATGTCGCCGTTATGACTACAGCTCATTTTATTTCAATACCGAGACGCTTCAGCGTCCGCTTTTTCGGGATGCCGTTCTCGTCGAAGCCGCGGCTTTTGTAATACTTTTTCAGCATCACTTCGAGGGGCACGGTATGCTCTTTCGCGTCGCATTTCCTCCCCTCGGTGAGGAACCTGAGGGGCAGGGTGTCGTCCTTTTTCGATATCCCCTCCCTGATGTTCATCCAGCGCTCGAGCACGTGGACGCGCTCTCCCGTTTTCTGGAACTTGAGCATGCCGAGGTACGGGATGTAGGTCTTTCCGAGTATGGCGCTCCAGGTCTCGGGATAAAGGCTCACGTCCATCAGGTTCAGCGCGACCGGCGCGATCCACCCCACCAGCACTTTCAGCAGCGGGAAGGGGCTCACCCTGACCAGCAGCGGCTGGAACATGACCGCGAAGGAGGTGAAGAGGCAGATGTGCAGCGAGTTTATCCCCGCGAACAGGTTCTCCATGTATTTCACCATGTAGTGCTTCCAGCGCGGGACAAAGGGGTTGGCCATGTTGAAGAGCACCTCTATCGCGACCACGTATGAGGAGAGGTGGCAGCCGCCCCTGTTGGCCGTTGCGTACCCGAGGGCGTGCCCCACGGAGCCGCGCGGCTCGTAGCCGGGAAGCTCCATCCCCTTGACGTGCATGGCGAAGTCTTCCCCGCCGTATTTCTTCGACGCGGCGCGCGAGCCCTTCGCGAGGTCCTTGCCGATCCCGCGGCACAGGGCGATGTCCCTGATCATGTCCACTATCCCGTCAGGGGACCCGAACTTCAGGTTTGTTTTGATGAGGCCCTTCTCCGTGGCTTCCATCGCCCACGAGAGCGTGCCGCCGAGCGAGATGGTGTCAATGCCGTATTTCGAGCAGAGCTCGTCCCATTCGGTGATCACCACGGGATCGAAGATCTCGAGGTTGCTGCCGAGCAGGTGGATGGTTTCGTATTCGGGGATGTGCGTTTCCTTTCCGTTCACCATCCCCTTGTGTCCGCACATGATGGGGCACGGTTTGCAGGTGTCCCATTTCGTCTTGAAGCGGTCCGCCATGGCCTCGCCGGAGATCTTGTGCGCCTCGCCATGGGAGCCGCCCGAGAAGTTGCGGACCGGGAGCGTCCCGGTGATGTTGCACAGATTCGTGTTCGAGTTGGTGCCGAAGCTCCGGAACGATCCGGAGGTGACCGGGTTCTCGTTTATGTAGGAAAAAAATTTCTTGTTGAGCCTGGCGAACTTTTTCTTGTCGGCCGGGACGATCTTGAATTCGCCGCCCTTCGCCACGATCCCCTTGAGGTTCTTCGATCCCATGACCGCTCCCATGCCGCCCCTGCCGATGAAGCGGTGGCCCGAGCGGATGTTGGCGTACAGCACCTGGTTTTCGCCCGCCTGTCCGATGACCAGGGACCCGGAGCCTTCCTTGAGGAGGGCGGCCTCCGCCGCATCAGTGTCTTTTCCCCAGAGGCCCTTGGCCGGTTTGAACTGGACGCCTTTCGAGTCGATCACCAGGTACACGGGCGCGCCAGACCTGCCCTTGATGATGATCGCGTCCCATCCCGAGGTCTTCGCCGCCATGCCGAACGCCCCGCCGCACGAGGAGCAGTTCATGATGCCGGTGAGCGGGCGACTTCGTCACCGCCTCGAAGCGTCCCGAGCAGGGTGCGCCGCTGCCGAGGATGACCCCCATGGTGATGGCGATCATGTTGTCGGGGCCGAGCGGGTCCACGCCCGGCTGCATCCGGTCGTAAAGGAGCTTGAGGCCGATCCCCTTGCCGCCCAGATACATCTCCAGGTCCTTCTTGCTTATTTCCGTTACTTCGAATTTTTTCGCGGTGAGATCGATTTCGAGAACGCGGTTACTGGTGCCGATTAGTTCCTGCATAAAACGTCTCCTGGGATAATTTATAAAAATAAAATGAGTTCTATTTATATGTTGAATGTGTTGGTGATGCGACCTATCCGCCGCCCGAAGGCTTGAGGCAGGTTATTTCGTCCCCGTCCCTGAGCTTTGCCCAGGTGGATATCCGCTGC
The DNA here is from genome assembly GCA_963827275.1 of uncultured Spirochaetota bacterium. Classification (GTDB taxonomy): domain Bacteria; phylum Spirochaetota; class UBA4802; order UBA4802; family UBA5550; genus RBG-16-49-21. The sequence goes on along the minus strand of CAWHAA010000005.1, from coordinate 436,005 downwards.
CCGTCCCGGAAATAAAAATAGGGCGAGGCTTTTTTGATTCCCGCTGTTTTAAGGGCGTATTTGAGTCGCTTTCCCGGAGAAAATGTCATAATAACTCCTTCGCCGGGATTATAGTCCTGGAGTTTCAGTTCTTTGTCTATTCCAGAGAAGAATTTCATGCGGATGGATATCTTTTTTTCCATAAATAACCGAACCCTCGTTCCTAACTAACAATTTGAACGATTAATTACAACTAAAAATTCAGTCTATCCGGCCGGTTTTGAAAAAATTTTTACAAGTGTAAAAGACGGTTGGTTTTGTTTGATTACAGGAAAAAGAGGGGGTATCATGCCAATTATACGAATTCTGGCGGAGACACGAATCGCAATGCCCCTCGTATCAGGTTCGGAGCTTTTTCAATTGACATCAGCCTCTTATGAGCTATGAGTTATTCACGATTTACTCATGGGAGCCCGACCATGCCCGTCCGTTACCATCCATCAATGAAAGAAAAAATCATTACTGTCGGCCTCATCGCCGTCGGTTTTGTCGTCGCGATGTCGTTGCGTAAAGGCGACAGGGCCGATACGCAGGGGGAGGTGAGAAAGCCCCCGGTGAAATACAAAATAGCCAAGGGGGGCAGGCAGAAAGAGGGCATTTCCATGGAGGTGGTCGTTGCCCCGGATACATCGAAAGAGCAGGCAATGGAGCTGGGCAGCTTCCTGAGGAGTAAATACCTGGGAGACAATGCGCATATTGAGATAGGGATTTTTGATGACATTCGCTGCGCGGTGGGCAGGTTCAATACGTCAATACCTCAGGGGCATTTTTTTCGGCACTACCTGGTGCAGGTGTCGGTGGATACATCGTCAGGCCTTGATACGGTCGAATGGATAAAAAAATAGCAATGTAATCCGTCTGCTGTCAGGGTGGGGCGCAAGCTCCGCCCTGACAGCAGACGGGGCTTTGTCGCTTGTTGATAAGCGGCGCAGCCCCGCTTTACTTCGCCTTCTTCTCGTAATTCTTGAGGGTTTTCAGCAGTTCCTCGCGCCGCTCCTGCAGCTTCGTCCCCTTGAATACGTCCTTGATCTTAATCGGCTTGTCGAACCTGGCGATCTCCTCGAACTTGAGGCTCGCGTACTTTGCCTCCCTGATCTCGTCGAGGGAGGGGAGGATGATGGCGTAGAGGGAGTAGGGCGTGTGGATAAGGGAGTGGCCGCGCCCCAGGTACGCCTCGGAGAACCCGCCGTCGATGTTGATGGCGCGGCCGTCGGGGGAGGCGATCTTCTCGCCCTTCATGACGTCCACCGGCGTGTGCCCGTACACGATCCGCTCCGCGCCGAATTCCTGCATGATCAGATCCATGAACTCCTTCTTCTTGAGGTTTTCGCCCCAGTGGAGGGTCTTCTCTTTATGGGTGGCCTTGTCCTTGAAGAAGTAGCGCTCGAAGGTCTTCATGGCGTGCTTGCCGAAGAACGGCGACTTGGGACCGCACCAGAGGTAGAACATGACCGCCAGCTCGAAGGGGTCCTGCTCCTTGCCTTCCAGGTAGTAGTGGCCGACGTTCTTCACCATGGCCTCGATATGGTCCAGGAGCTCCTTCCCCTTCTTGCCGAAGAGCTTGTCGAATTTTCCCTCCTCGGTGCTGGGGATGAGGGCGTGGATGTTCAGCATGTAGTTGTTCACGTGATAGAGCTTGCCGTCGTCGAAGAGATAGCGCATCAGCTCCATGATCTTCGGGCTGGTCGTGAACTGGCGGGCCAGGTCGTCGATCACCTCCGACTCCTCCGCGGTGAGCTCGAGCGGCGCGTCCATGGCAAGGGTGGGGAAGTGCGTGTCGGTAAGCCCCTCGGTCTCGCCCTTTTTCAGCATGGCGGCGAATTTTTCCAGGTTGAGCCGCGGCTCCATCTGCAGCTCGGGGAACCGCTTGATGGTCGTCTCCTCCAGCTTGAACTGGATCATGGCCAGGGTCTTTTCCATCTTTCTCGATATATCGAGCTTCGCCTTGAACTGGCCGGTGATCGGGCCGGGGTAGAGGGTTTCCGCGAAGGCCTTCAGCTTGTCGAGGTTGATGCCGAGCCGCTCAAGGAACGCCAGGTTGTCGTAGCGCACGCTGATGCGCAGCGCCTCGGCGATGAGCGACTTGTTCCCCGCGGCAGCGCCCATCCAGAGGATGTCGTGGTTCCCCCATACGAACTGCACGTAGGGGCGTATCGCCGGGCTCATGAGTATGCGGAGGATCTTGTCCGGCTCGTCGCCCCGGTCGAACACGTCGCCCAGTACCACGAGCTGCCCGAGGATCACCTGCTTCACGATCTTCGCCAGGGCGGTGATCACCTTGTCGGCGATCAGCTCGTTCTCGTACACGATGTCGGGGACATGGAAGTTGAGTATCAGGTTCTCGATGACGGTCTTCAGGTCGTTGTTGATGGCGGACCTGATCGCATCGAAGTCAACGACGTCTTCGACCTTGTACCGGATGATCCTCACCAGGGCCGAGATAACGTCCTGCCGCTCCATGGAGACCCCGTCGGTGGAGGGAAGGTAGCGTTCGATCTGGATGACGCGGTCAAGGTAGTCGAGCTTTTCGGTGGGGACGTGTTTGGTGAGGGCCTCCTGGGCGGTCCGCCAGATAAGGCCGAACCGTCCCTTCAGGATCGTGGTGAAGCGCTCGCCGGCCCCGTGCGTGTCGCTGATCCACATGGTCGTGTTGATGCTGCGCTCGAGCTCTGATTCTATCTCGGTGAGTTCCCGGATGGTGTCGTGGATTTCGATGAGACCCGGTTTGGAAGCCATGGCATACTCCCGTGAAGATGTTGATTAATCGCGCCGCATATCAGCGTCGGATAATTTTTCCGCCGTGTCAATTTTTTTTCTCCGGCGCTTCCCCGATTAATTACGGGCGGTAGGCGCCGGAGGGCGCATTGACGCGTGCCGCCCTGAGCGTGAACTTCTCCCCTTTGCACTGGACGATGTAATACTGGTTGAAGCTCCAGCCGCGGTCCTCGGCATTATAGCCGGAGCACCCGGCCGTGATGTAGCGGATGCCGTCTTTTTCGAATTCATACAGGCCCTTCAGGCTCCCTGAGAAAACGGCCTTCACCGGGTATTTGACGAAGAGCTCATGGAGGAGGGCGCCGTCCCGGTACCGCGCCCCGCCGTAGGGCGACGAGAGCACGGGATAGTGGGTGAAGACGAATACCGCCGAGTCGTAACGGTGCGCCGCCAGGTCCCGCTTCAGCCATTTCAGCTGGTCGGCTGCCATGCCGTGGGCGCCGTTCAGGACGTGGAGCATGATAAAATGCACGGTGCCGTAGTTGAAGGAGTACCAGAGCCTGCCGCCCGTGTATTGCCTGAACAGGTCGAGGGAACCGTCGAAGAGGTCCCGCTCGCCGGCAAGGATATGGAGGATGGGGCGGAGCGCCTTTTTCTGCTCGATGAATTTCAGGTGCTGGCGGGTGATATCGCCGGGCCGGATGCCCACGTTTCCCGCCCCCCCCTGTATGATGTTGCCGGTGTGGATGACGAACATCGGGTTGTCCCGGTTGATGCTTTGAAAGACCTGTTCGAGCTTTTCCGGGTAGCCGGTGAAGGGTGACGCGGGGCTGGTGTTCCCCATAACGGCGAAGGAGACGCTGTCAACCGGCGGCCTCTGTGTGGCCGAACAGCCGGCTGCAGCGAGGAGAATCACCGTGAAGAAAATACGGAATCCTGTTGCTGCATGATAATTGGACATGAAATATTCCCGTGGTTATCTGAATTACATTACAGATGAAATGTAAAGGTGTACATGACGTCAATTACATTTTTCGGGGGGCCTGGCGGTCCCGCCTCAGTTCCGGTAGCTGTGGAGCGGCGCCGGGACCCTGCCGCCGCGGGCGATAAAGCCGGACGGGCTGAACCTGCTCACCGGCATGACCGGCGCCCTGCCGAGCAGTCCGCCGAATTCCACGAAGTCGCCCGCCTTTTTCCCGATCACCGGGATGATCCGCACCGCGGTCGTCTTGTTGTTCGCCACCCCGATGGCCGCCTCGTCCGCGATGATCGCCGCGATCGTGTCCTCGGACGTGTCGCCCGGCACGGCGATCATATCGAGCCCGACCGAGCAGACCGCGGTCATGGCCTCGAGCTTTTCGATGGTGAGCGCGCCCTCCTGCGCCGCCTGGATCATGCCCAGGTCCTCGCTCACCGGTATGAACGCGCCGGAGAGCCCGCCGACGAAGGAGGAGGCCATGAGACCGCCCTTCTTGACGGCGTCGTTCAGGAGCATGAGCGCCGCCGTCGATCCCGGCGCGCCGCAGCGCTCCAGGCCCATCTCCTCGAGGATGTGCGCGACGCTGTCGCCGACCGAGGGGGTGGGCGCGAGCGACACGTCCACGATGCCGAAGGGGACATTCAGCCGCCGCGCGGCCTCGCGCGCAACAAGCTGGCCCACCCGCGTGATCTTGAAGGAGGTCCGCTTGATGGTTTCCGCCACGGTCTCCAGGTCGCTGCCCCGTATCTTTTCCAGCGCGCTCTTTATGACGCCCGGCCCGCTGATGCCGACATTGATGACCGCCTCCGCCTCTCCAACGCCGTGGAAGGCGCCCGCCATGAAGGGATTGTCCTCGGGCGCATTGGCGAAGACCACGAGCTTTGCGCACCCGATGCTTCCCCGGTCCTTCGTGGCGACGGCGATCCCCCTGATGATTTTTCCCATCATGCGTATGCTGTCCATGTTTATGCCGGCCCTGGTCGTCGCGACGTTCACGGAGGCGCACACCCGTTCGGTTTCCGAGAGGGCGCGGGGGAGGGCGTCCATGAGCTTCCGGTCGCCCGGCGTGGCCCCCTTGTGCACCAGCGCGGAGAACCCGCCGATAAAGTTGACGTCCGCGTCGCGGGCCGCTTCCTCGAGGGCCCGGGCGAAGGGGAGGTAGTCGTCGGTGCGCGAGCTCTCCGCCACGAGAGAGATCGGGGTGACTGCGATCCGCTTGTTGATGATGGGCACGCCGTAGGTCTCCTCGATCTCGTCGCCGACCGCGGCGAGCCGGCCGGCGAGCCGCCCGATCTTGTCGCGTATCCTGGCGCACGACCGCTCCGGGCTTTCATCCGCGCAGTCGCGCAGCGATATCCCCATGGTGATGGTGCGGATGTCCAGCTTCTCCTCCTGGATCATCTTCAGTGTTTCGATGACTTCGCGCTCGTTCATGGCCTATACCCGGTGCATGGAATTGAAGAGCTCTTCGTTGTAGATGTTGATAACCAGGGACATGCGGTTCCCGATTTCGGCGAGCTGCGCTTTCAGCTCCTTGAGGGAGATGCTGCTTTTTTCTGTATCGACGGACATCATCATGGTGAAATTGTCCTGCATGATGGTCTGGCTGATGTCGAGTATGTTGACGCCGCAGTCGGCGAGCCGCGTGCTCACGGCAGCGATGATGCCGACCCTGTCCTTCCCGACGACGGTGATGATCGCTTTCATTGGTTCTTCCTTTAAAAATAATGTCTCTGGTAGTAAAATTCCCGGCTCTGTGCGTTGACAAGTTTTTTATTCACAGGCGGCGGTTTTTTCATGCCTGGGCGCATCTGCTCTGACCCCCGCGTGTTGCTCTGACCCCCGGTAGCCAGCGATAGTTATCGGTAGATTTCGTACTCTGACCCCCTGTTTGCACCGATAGTTATCGGTATGCTGTCTGGCCTGACCTCTGGGAGTTGGGAAATTACTCTGACCCCCGGAAGTTTAATTTATTGTATTGACAAAAACACCAAAATCGCCGGTTATTTTCCAGTCGGGCAGGCTTTACCGTCAATACTGGCGCTTGAGGACCGATAACTATACCTGGCAGCGGGAAATGAAAATAATTTACTGTACCGATGTTCATGGCGGATTTACGCGCGTATACAACCTCTTAAAAGAGACTGTTGCCGACCTGTATATGATATCCGGCGACCTTATCGACCTGCCCTTTTATTCCCTTGACCAGTCGCTTGAGTATGTTGAAGCGCAGAACCTGTTCCATTCGATGAGACGGGAGGCCGGAGAACAGGATGTCGTGCTGGAAGAGTACGTCGATTCTCTCCTGCGCGGCGGCCGCCTCGCGGGCGAGCGCGAAGTCAAAGCGCGGTATTACCTGGACGCCTCGAAGACGGCAAAAGAGGTGATGTCAAAAAAATACCAGATACTGGAAAACATATTCAGCTCCAAGGAAGGGGGCGTGATCGTCACCCTGCCGGGTAACTACGACATGGACCTTGCCGGCACCGCGCTGGAGGCGCGGAGCCTTCACCTGAAGTCGGTGACGGCCGGCGGGCTCACGATCGCCGGCTACGGCGGCGCGGCCATGCGGACCCCGGGGTTCCCGGAGACATACCAGGTCCGCTATGGCGGCCGGTCCGCCAGCGACACCGACAACGAGCTCTACCGCTTCCTGGAGCAGGCGCGGCCGGATATCATCGCCGCCCATCATCCCGCCTACGGCGTCATGGACACCATCAGCCACCTCGGGTCATGGGGATCGACGGCACTCCGGACCTACTGCGACAATAACCGGGTGCTGGCGTGCTGTACCGGCCACGTACACGAGAACTGGGGCGTGCGCTACCTGGATAACACCCTGTACCTGAACCCGTCGAATTTCGGCGAGGTGATGACTTCGCGCGGTGAGATATCCGAGGGGGGCTTTTTCTTTGAAATGACGGTGGACGGCGGCCAGGTCCCCGAAGTGCAGCTCAAAAAGATCGTCGATTACCGGGTCTTCGACATAGCGGAATACAGGAAAGAAGGGGCTTCGTACCATGAAAACGTGATCGACCGGCAGCGACTCCAGGCGCTTGCGGACATATCGGTGATGGATGACAACCTGGAGCGGTACAACCAGGTGCCGGAGCTGAAGATCTTCAGGGACATCCGGAATTTTTTCAGGATACACCAGACGAAGCAGACCGAGGAGCGCATCCAGAACCTCGAGCGGGCCCTCCAGTCGCTCGGCCCCCTGTCCGGACACGTAGCCCTGGACCTGGTCGGCTCGGTCAACATGGGGATGGCGCAGGACTCTTCCGACGTCGATGCCGTGCTCTACCTGAAGGGCCAGGCGTCATGCGGCGGGGACTTCGAATCGTGCGGCTTTGCGAAGGACGTGGCCGCGCGGATCAAGGAGTTGCTGGCCGACCGGCACGGGTTCCAGGCGATCGACTTCATCAACCTTGACATCGTCGAAGCGAGCATCGGCGCGGGGAACGCCGATTGCGACCAGACCCAGCGGTTCGCGGTGTACCGCTCCTTCTGCAGGCCGGTCAATTACCGCCTCCTTGCGCCCGTGGAGGATTTATTGAACAGGAACGTGTCCTTCCGGAGGCAGGTCGAGGAGAACATGCGGTCATACCTGCGCGTCCTCGCGGCTTCATCCGACACCAGGAAGTCCTTTGAAAAGTACCTGACGCGGCTCAAGACCTCCGGGGTGGTCATCCCTGACGAGATGATGCGCCGGATCGAAATGCTGCTCCAGAAGAAGCGCTGACGCACGGGCCGGGCCCATGCCGGTGACGGTCGCCTGAAATGTCTTGACACGTGTACTTTGATGAGATTAAAATGAGACCGGTGAAGCGGCGCATTCGCCCACGGGCCTGACACTACAGCGGCAGGATTACAACCATGGCAACATTATTAACCGGATATACGGATTATTTTCTGGCGCATTACGGGGGGGCCGATTACCTGACCGGCGCGCGCGCACGGCTGCTCCTTTTTTTCCAGACGATATTCATCTTCTTCACGTTCATGCTCCAGTTCAGCATGCTCTTCGCCGGGTGGTATGATTTCCTCGTCACCATCCCGATAACCTCGTTCCTCCTGATCGGCTTCGTGTCCGCCCTCGTGCTGCTCCGCAAAGGCAGGTATCTCCTGTCCGCAAATATCTTCATCATGGCGGCGGTCATCGCCGTCGTCGCGGGGCTCCTGCGCCAGCCGTTCCAGGAGATCAACCTCTCGCTGACGTCGTACATCTATTTCATCTTCCCCTGCGTGGTGATGTGCGCCATTTTCAGCGACATCCGCTTTCTGTCCATCGTGACCGGCATCATGATGCTGGCGAACGTCGCGCTGTTCGTGGTCCTGAAGCGGCTGTCGCCCCCGGCGGACGGCAAGATGATCGTCATCGCGTTCAACAATACGCTCTTCAGCCTCATCTTTCTGTTTGTCATCTCATTCTTCATCATGAAGATATTCCAGCGGAGCGTGGAGCTGGCGAACATCGAATCGAAGAAGAACCAGGACGCCAACACCTTCATAAAGAACGTCCTCAGGGAAAGCTCGGCGCGTGTCGTCGCCGCCATGCAGGAGATGTCCGGCCGGAGCGACGCCTTTTCCGAAACCGCCCATGACCAGGCGGATTCCATCGGCCGGATCACGAAGACCGTGGAAACGATTTCGAACGGCATCGACGACGTGTCGAAGAATGCCAATGAGCAGAACCGGACCTCGATTCGCTGATCGCCATCCTTGACGATCTCTCGATTATCATACGGGAGATCGACGCCGCGATCGCGGATTCGCTGAACGCGACCGGCGACATCGTGGGGAAGGCCCGCGACGGCGAGCAGTACCTCCGCGCCATGGAAGAGCGCATCGGCCGCGTGAAGGGGAGCTCGGGCGAGATGGCCAACATCATCGGGATCATCAACGACATCTCCGACCAGATCAATCTCCTGAGCCTCAACGCGGCCATCGAGGCGGCCCGCGCCGGTGAATCGGGCCGGGGCTTCGCGGTCGTCGCGGACGAGATATCGAAGCTCGCCGATCGGACCGCGTCGAGCATCAAGTCGATCGAAACCATCATCAAGACGAACGAGGATGAGATCGACAAGGGCCTGTCGGGCGTCGCCATGACCGTGTCGTCGATCAGCACCATCATCGAGGGAGTGAACGCGGTGAATGAGAAGATCAAGGCCCTGTCGGACTTCCAGAAGAAGCAGGCCGAGACCAACGAGGTCGTGAACCGCAACGCGGTGATGGTGAAGAGACGCGCGGACGAGATCACCGCCGCGGCGGAGCGGCAGAAGGCCGCTATCGGCGAGATCGTGAGCAACGTGACCTCGATGAACGATGTTTCGCAGAACAATTCAGCCAATGCCGTGAAGATATCCTATGACGCGCAGAATCTGGTGGACCTGGTGTTTGGCCTCAAGAAGGAGATAGAAGACTACGGCAATTGACGCGGCCGGCCCGCCTCACCGCAGCCGCGGGGGCGGCACGCACACGCGCCGCATGCCTTCCTGGAGCGAGATGGCGTCTGCCGGGCAGAAGCGGGCGCACACGCCGCAGCCGATGCAGTATTTCTCCTCGCGCACCGCGATGCCGTCGTCGCTCATGGCGATCGCGTCCACGGGGCAGCGCTCCACGCAGATCCCGCAGCCGGTGCACGACACCGGGTCAATTACCGAGAGGTACATGGTCGAGTTCACCATGGGTGTGGCGCCGCTCCGCCACAGGGTGAAGGTGTCGCAGCAATCCTTGCAGCAGTTGCAGATGCTGTTCTCCTCCTTCTCGATGTTGGAGCCATTGTGGAAGGCCTTGTGCACCAGGCCCGCTTCTTCTGTCTCGCGCATGATCTTCAGCGCCTCCTCCTTCGTGACCTTGCGCGCGAAGCCCTGTGTGACGGTGTGACGGGCCGATTTGCCGAAGGTGAAGCAGACCTCCGAGGGAGCGTCCGTCGCGCAGGTGTGACCGAGCACTTTCGTGTAGTTCCGACAAAAGCAATGGCCCACGGCGATGTCCTCGTACTTGGCGATTATTTCCTCCACAGTCTGTGACGGCACGATGTGCTCTTCCCGGCTGACCGGCTCGTTGACGATGATCTTTATGCTCTTCCCGGTCTCGGTGGTGAATACCGGGACGGTGCGGTCCACCGGGGGCTGCATGTTGAAGATCGGGAGGAGGTTGTCGTAGTTGCCCTGTATCATGTCCCGCAGCTCGCCCAGGAGGGTCTGGTAGAGCTTCGCGATTTTCTCGTAGTCCTTTATCTTTTCGTCTCTCGGCAATTGCTTCATGAAGGTGTACTCGAAGGTCCCGACGATGATGAGGGGCAGGAGCCGGTACACCATCTCGCCCTTCGTGTTCGGCTGGTTGAAGATGATACCCTTTTTTGCCAGCGACGCGGTTTTGTTCCCGATCTCGCCGTCAGTCATGCCGGATGTCGCGCGGATCTCCGCCGCCGACAGGGTCTTCTTGCCGCTGAAGTTTTTAATAATAAAGTCCGCGTCGCTCTCGTCAAGGTAGAACTTCACGATTTCGACGAGCGTGTTCGTGACCTGGAACGGGACGATCCCCGCCCGCGCGATCAGTTCCGCCGCCTTGCGGTAGGTTTGTTCGGTATGGGTCGGTTCTGCCATATGTTTATCCTCGCTGAATGTTAACCTTGATGGCGGGTACTATTCCGGAGCGGCCGGTACCCGATGCATCGGATAGTATTCGATTATTATATTAATGGAAGGCGAGTCAAGTAGAATCTTCTTCGGTAATTTCGTTTTGAGCCGGGAGCCATCCCGCTCGTCCGCCTCGTATAATCCCGATTTCATTTATCTTTTTAATGAATCGGGATTGACTCGGCGGAAACGTCGACCTCCGTGTCGCCTGCTCGCCGGGACGACTCCCGGCTCCTGATAAAAATATAGAAAAGAATTTTATCTCTTAGTTTCCCGGAACCTGTCCGGCCCCCGCAAAATCCGGGCGGGCAGGAACAGTATCGATTTGATGAGCCCGAGCACGCCATCCACCGCCACGCCGATGATCCTGAAAGGAAGAAGGACCAGCCATATGATCGGGTACAGGATGAGCGCGAGGAGTGCGAGGGGCCAGCACAGGAACAGCAGTATGAACCAGAGTAAAAATTTCATCATTCCCTCCTACCAGGCCCCGGTCGCCAGGTACTCGTTGATCGCCTTCGCCGCCTTGCGGCCCTGGCCCATGGCCAGGATGACCGTGGCCGCGCCCAGGACGATGTCGCCGCCGGCGAAGACGCCCTTCTTCGAGGTCTTGAGGGAGCCTTCGTCAACGATGATGTTGCCCCATTTCGTGGTTGTGATGTCCGGCGAGGTCTGGGGGATCAACGGGTTCGACGCGTTCCCGATCGCCACGATGCAGGTGTCGACCTCGGTCATGAATTCGCTCCCCTTGACCGCGACGGGCCGGCGGCGGCCCGAATCGTCCGGCTCGCCAAGCTCCATGCGGAGGCATTCCACGCCGGTGACCCAGCCCTTTTCGTTGCCGATGAAGCGGGTCGGGTTCTGGAGGTACATCATCTGCACGCCTTCCTCCTCGGCGTGGTGTACTCTCTTCCTTCCGGGCCGGCATCTCCTCGCGCGACCGGCGGTACATCAGGTACACGTTGTCCGCGCCGAGGCGCAGCGCGGTCCGGGCCGAGTCCATGGCCACGTTGCCGCCGCCGAACACCGCCACGTTTTTCGAGCGCGCAATCGGCGTGTCCGTGTTCGGGAAGGAGTAGGCCTGCATCAGGTTCGCCCTGGTCAGGTACTCGTTGGCGGAATAGACGCCGTTCAGGTTCTCGCCCGGTATGTTCAGGAACATCGGCAGGCCGGCGCCGGTGCCCACGAACACCGCGTCGTATCCCTGCTCCTCCATGAGCTCGTCGATGGTGGCGATCTTGCCGATCACCATGTTGGTCTTCACCTCGACGCCCATCCGCACCAGGTTGTCCACCTCGCGCCCCACGATTTTCTTGGGGAGGCGGAACTCGGGGATGCCGTAGGCCAGCACCCCGCCCGGCTTGTGCAGGGCCTCGAAGATGGTCACCCGGTGCCCCTCGCGCCGGCAGTCGGCCGCCACGGTGATGCCGGCCGGGCCGCACCCGATGATGGCGATCTTTTTCCCGGTCTCCGGCTTTATCTCCGGGGTCTCCGACTGGCCCTGGGCCATCTCACGGTCGGCGACGAAGCGCTCGAGCTTGCCGATCTGCACGGCCCTGTCCACCGACTTCAGGCTCTTGCCCACGGTGCAGGGGGCCTGGCACTGCTCCTCCTGCGGGCACACCCGCCCGCACACGGCGGGAAGGACGCTGGTTATCTTTATGGTGTTTATCGCGCCGCGGAAGTCACCCTCGGTGATCTGCCTGATGAAGCCCGGGATGTCGATCTCCACCGGGCACCCCTTGACGCAGGGGGCGTTCTTGCACTGGAGGCAGCGGTTCGCCTCCTCTATCGCCTGCTCGGCGGTATAGCCGATGGGCACCTCGTTCACGTTGCGGATCCGCGCCTTCGGGTCCTGTTCCGGCATCTTCTGCGGCGGTATCGCCAGGCGTTCCTTGTTGGTGAGCTCTTTTCGTTCCATGATTTAATTCCTTGTATTAGCTCACCCCCTCCCTTGATGGGAGGGGGGCGGGGGATTATTTTCGATCCAGCCCGATCTTGCAGGCGTGGTCGGCCGATTCCTTCTCCATGTCGCCGTACATCGACAGGCGCTGCATCATCTCGTCGAAGTTCACCAGGTGGCCGTCGAACTCGGGGCCGTCGACGCAGACGAACTTCGATTCGCCGCCGACGCTCACGCGGCAGCCGCCGCACATGCCGGTGCCGTCGATCATTATCGTGTTCAGGCTCACCAGGGTGGGTATGCTGTATTTTTTCGTGAGCAGGCTCACGAATTTCATCATCACCGGCGGGCCGATGGCGATCACCTCGTCTATTTTCGTGCCGCCGTCGATCAGCTTCTGGATGGCGTCGGTCACGAGGCCCTTCGTGCCGTACGAGCCGTCGTCGGTCATGATGATCACCTCGTCGCTCGCCGCCCGCATACGGTCTTCCATTATGACGAGCTCCTTCGTGCGGCCGCCCAGGATGGAGATGACATGGTTCCCGGCCGCTTTCATCGCCTGTGCGATCGGGTGCGCCGGCGCGATCCCTATGCCGCCGCCCACCATCACCACGGTGCCGCGCTTTTCTATGTGGGTGGGGCGGCCCAGGGGGCCCGCCAGGTCGTGGAGCGCGTCTCCGGGGCCGAGCGCTGAAAGCTCTTTCGTGGTTTTGCCGACGGCCTGCACCACGAGCTCGATCCATCCTTTTTCGGGGTCCGCGTCCGCTATGGTGAGGGGAATGCGCTCGCCCGCATCGCTGACGCGAAGTATGATGAACTGCCCGGCCTTTCTCTTCCTGGCTATCTCCGGCGCTTCCACCTTCATGCGGAACACCAGGGGAGACAGGAACTCTTTTTCGATTATTTTATTCATAGTATGATAATCCATGTTGAAATTTGTTGTAAATAAGAGCTCATCAGCGGGGAACTTGTCAAGAAATAATCACTCCGTCCAAAAGGACGGTTTCAGCGGCCCGCATCATTGAAACCGTGATAGCGGATCACCCCGTAATACGCTATGATATTTTACCCGGTATCGGGGATTGACCGGGGCTTCTCTTTGCTGTTTATTATAAGCAGGAGAAATGATTGATGCTACTCGTTATCAGGATGGTTTTTCTGGAATTGGCCCGTGAAATCGCCCGCGCGGGGGATTTCATGAATGAGATCGCTCGGTATATCACGTTCCCTGCGGGAAACCGCATGGAATTAGTTAAGATAGAAAGACCCGGGCTGGGAGATGACGGACGCTTCTTCCCCCCCCCCTATGTGAATGGAGTCTCCCAGCCCTGCGTGGTCTTTTGCCGCGATCATAGATGAGAGGTGAACTAATAACGCAGTTGGGCCCTGCCGCCACAAGCGGCATGATCCGATTGAACGAAATCCTTCCTTAATAGGTTCTGCATGTGTGATCAGTCCGCCCCTGGCCGCACGCCTCCAGTCGGCAAGGGAGCGGACTTTTTTTATGCATGGCCGCACGCCGAATATCTCTTGACTTATCCTTTCCCTGATACGTATTGTTCATTACAAAATGTTTGTATAGTTCAGGGGCCCCCGCCAGATGGATAGGATTTTTTCCCGGAGCAGGCCTGTTGTAATTACGATCCTGGTCCTGATCTCCCTCTCGTTCATCGTGATTTTTTACGGCATGCTTCATGTCGGATCCGTTTTCACGCATTTCTTCTATATCCCGATAATACTGGCCTCCCTCTGGTGGGGCAGGCGGGGCGTTCCGGTGGCGGTGATACTCTCGGCGGCGCTGGTGATCGCGCACCTGATCCTGAAGCAGTATTATCCCACCGCGGACGACTACATCCGTGCCCTCATGTTCATCGTCATCTCCGTCGTCGTCGCCTACCTGAGCGAGCGGATCAAAAAGGCGCAGGAACGGATGCGGCACTTCAACCTTGTGCTGCGTTCCATACGCGAAATAAACCACCTCATCACCAAAGAGAAAGACCTGTACCGGCTCATGAAGGGCATCTGCGACAACCTGGTGAAAAGCAGGAGCTATTTTTACGCATGGATCGCGATAGTGGATGATAATTCGCGTCTCCTGTACGCGGCGGAGTCGGGCCTCGGCGAGAAGTTCCACCCGATGACGGACATGCTCACGAACGGCACGCTGCCGGTGTGCGTCCAGCGCTCGGTGTACCGCACGGGCCTTATCATCACCAGGGACCCGGGGGTCGACTGCGCCGGGTGCCCCCTGGCGGACCAGTATGACGACAAGGGACGGATGACCATCGGCATCAACCCGGGAGGGAACCTCAGGGGGATACTCTCGGTGTCGATGGCCGAGGAGCTCATCGCTGACCGCGACGAGCAGGTGCTGTTCGAGGACATCGCCGACGACATCGAGTACGCGCTGGGCGGCATACGGCTCAGGGGAGAGCATGAGGCCACCCTGGAGGAGCTGCAGGAGAGCGAGGAGCGCTTCCGCACCATCATTGAGAACGCCCCCTTCGGGTACTACCGCATCGACCGGGAGGGATTGATCGCCTACGTTAACCCCGAGCTGGAGCGTATGCTCGGCTTTTCCGGCGCGGACGTGGTGGGAAAGCATATCGCGATCATCCAGTCGCTGGAGGGAAAGCGGGAGATCGAGGCGCAGACCGGGCGGGTCCTCGCCGGCGAGACGGTGCGGGGAGAGTTCAGCACGCGGCGGAAGGACGGCAGCATCGCCTACCAGACCTTTTACAGCCAGCCCCTGTACCACCACGGCGAGATCGTCGGGGTGGAGGGGTTCCTCAATGACATCACCGAGCAGAAGAACGCCGACATCGCCCTCCGGAGGAGCAGGCGGCTCCTCTCGCAGATCATCGAGGGGAGCCCCATCCCCACCTTCGTCATCGACGAGAACCACGTCGTGACCCACTGGAACCGCGCGTGCGAGGTCCTCACCGGGCGCCTCTCCGAGGAGATGATCGGCACGGGCAGGCACTGGGAGCCCTTTAACGAGGAGCAGCGGCCCACCATGGCCGATATCATCATCAACCGCGTGCTCGACCCGGGACAGGCGGAAAAATATGATAGCGGGTTCCGGCAGTCGCCGGTGCTCGGGGAAGCGGGCGAAAGCGAGCGTTTTTTCCCGCTGCTCAGCGACGGCGGGAGGTGGCTCTTCTTCACCGCGGCCCTCCTCCGCGACGTCGACGGGACGATCATCGGCGCCATTGAGACGCTGCAGGACATGACCGAGCGGAAGAGGGCGGAGGAGGAGAAGGTCAAGGCCTATATCGAGCTGGAGCAGATATTCAACTCGACGCCGGTCGGGATGCGCGTCATCGACCGGAATTTCGCCCTCATCCACATGAACCGGCGGTTCATGGAGATGTTCGACCTGGACGTCAGGCATTTTCCGCGGACCGGGCAGGCCGAGTGGGACCGCGAGCTGGTCAAGGCGGACCGCATCCTGATGCGGCGCATCCTGAAGGGCAGGAAATACGTGGAATACGAGATACGGACGCGGGTCCGGGACGAGGACGTCATCTTTATCGTGAACGCGTCACCCTATTTTTCCAGGGACGGAAGCGTCATCGGCATAATCGAGAATTTCACCAACATCACGGAGATGCGCAACCTCCAGGACGGGATCATGCGCATCGCCGAGATCGAGCGGCAGAGGATCGGGCAGGACCTGCACGACGGCCTGGGCCAGAACCTCACCGCCGTCACCTTCCTGATCGAGGCGCTCAAGGAGAAGACGCAGGACCGGTTCGATGCGGGCATCCCGGATATCGAGCATATCGAGAGCCTGATACGCGACGCGATCGTGCAGACGCGGAGCCTTTCGCGCATGCTGAGCCCCGTTGAAATGGAGAAAAACGGCCTCCGCTCGGCGCTCGACGAGATGGCGGCAACCACCGAGAAGATATTCAACGTGTCATGCAGGATATACCAGGACGGGGTGTTCCTGGTCGACGACAACCAGGCGGCGACCCACCTGTTCTACATCGCGCGCGAGGCGGTGACGAATTCGATCAAGCACGGGAAGGCCGCAAGCATCCATATCCACCTGGTCGCGAACAGCGAGGGGATCAAGATGTCGGTCCTCGACGACGGCGTGGGTATGCAGGAGAAAAAGAACACCGGGCTCGGGCTGCGCATCATGAGGTACCGCGCCGGCATCATCGGCGCCGACTTTTTCGCCGGCAACCGCGAGGGCGGCGGGTTCGAGGTGCGGGTGCACCTGAAAGGGTAGCGCGGGACAGAATGGGGAGGACGATCAATGGTCATCGGTGAGTTGCTGGAGCGGCACGCGGCGGAGAACCAGTCCGCTGAGGCGATCGTGTACGGCGAGGTGCGCTTGAATTACGGCACCTACCACCGGGAGTCGGACCGGATCGCTGCGGGGCTGCTTCACATGGGCGTTGCCCGGGGAGACCGGGTCGGAATTTACATGCCCAGCAGGCCGGAATATCTCTTCATATACATGGCGGCCGCGAAAATAGGGGCCATCGCGGTGCCGGTGAGCTGCCGCTTCACGCCGCCCGAGATCCAGTACGTCATCAATGATGCGGGGATCTCGGTCCTCTTTACGGTGCCTGGCTTTTCAGGGGGCGATTTCATCGCCAACCTTGACCGGGTACGGCCGGAAACGCCCGGCCTCCGGCGCGTCGTGCTGCTCGGCGGGGACGCCGCGGGGCACGACATGGTCCCCTACGTGCATCTCCTCCGGGAGCCGGGCGGCCCGGTCACGAAGGCGGGGAGCGCCGTCACGCCCGGCGACACCGTCCTGTTGCTCTATACGCCGGGTACCACGGGCGCGCCGAAGGCGGCCATGCTCACGCACGGGAACCTGCTGGCCTCCTCGGAGGGGATGATCGCCGCGTCGGGTATCGGGCCGGGCGACTCCCTGCTCCTCAACGTGCCGCTCTATCACAGCGGCGGCGCGGTGATGGCGGTGATGTCCTGCCTCAACAGGGGAAACAGGCTCGTGCTGATGGATTCCTTCGTGCCGGAGGAGACGCTGAAGATCATCGAGCGTGAAAAGATCGCAGTCATCGGCCAGGTGCCGGCGCAGTACGTGCTCGAGCTTCTGAACCCGAACATGGCGAAGTACGACCTCTCCTCCGTGAAGATCGCGATCGTCTCGGGGCAATCGTGCCCGCCCGACCTGATCGGGCGGATAAAGGACCGGCTGGGAGTGCTGCCCCTGAACGCCTACAGCCTCACGGAAACGAGCGGCGCCATTACCTTCACCCGTCAGGAACAGGGGGAAGTGAAGCTGCTGAAGACGGCGGGGCTCCCGATGCCGGGGGTCGAAATCGCGATCATGGACGAGCACAACGCCGTTCTCCCCCGGGGACAGATCGGCGAGATTGCGGTCCGCGGCCCGGTGTTGATGAAGGGCTACTGGAACCGGCCCGAGGACAACAAGAGCGCTTTTGACGGCGCGGGATATTTTCATACCGGCGACATGGGCATGCTCGAGGATGACGGGTCCCTCGTGCTGAGCGGCAGGAAAACGGAGATGTACATCCGGGGCGGCGAGAGCGTGTATCCCCCCGAGGTCGAGGCCGCGCTATCGGGCCACCCGGCGGTGCTCCTGGCCGCGGTGGTCGGCAGGCCGGACGCGATCATGGGAGAGGCGGGCAGGGCCTATATCGTGCCGCGGCCGGGGACGGCTTTTATAACAGAAGAGATAAAGGAGTTCCTTTCGGGGAGGCTCGCAAAATACAAGATCCCGGAGGAGATCATTGTCAGGAATTACCTGCCGCTTGATTCCGTGGGAAAGGTGAAGAAGCTGGACCTCTACGAGGAAGTAAAACGGGAGTTCAGGCTGAAATGAAAAGGCACCCGGCGGCATCGCCGCACATACGGTCGAAGTTGCCCGATATCGGCACGACGATTTTCACGGTGATGACCCGGCTCGCCAATGAGCATGGCGCCATCAACCTCTCGCAGGGGTTCCCCGATTTCGACGTCGACGACGGGCTCGTGGACCTGGTCGCCAGGTACATGCGGGAGGGGAACAACCAGTACGCCCCCATGCAGGGGGTCATGGCGCTCCGCGAGCGGATATCGGAAAAGACGGGAGCATTGTACGGCGCCTCCTACGACCCGGCGGAGGAGATCACCGTCACCTCGGGCGCGACCGAGGCCCTGTACGCAGCCATCACCGCGGTGGTCGGCCCGGGCGACGAGGCGATCGTGTTCGAACCGGCGTACGATTCCTACGTGCCGGCGATAGCCCTCGCCGGGGGCGTCCCGGTCTACTGCCCGCTCCGCTATCCCGATTACTCGATCGACTGGGACATGGTAAAGGACGCGGTCACGCCGAGGACGCGGCTCATCATGCTGAATTCGCCGCACAATCCCGCCGGCGCGATACTCTCCGCGGCGGACCTCGACGCCCTGAAGGAGGTCGTCTCGGGGACCGGGTCCTTCATCGTCAGCGACGAGGTGTACGAGCATATCATCTTCGACGGCGCCCGTCACGAGAGCATGTCGCGGGACCCGGAGCTCGCGGCGCGGAGCTTCGTGGTCGGCTCGTTCGGCAAGACCTACCACGCCACGGGGTGGAAGATCGGCTACTGCTGCGCGCCCGCGCCGCTCACGGCCGAGTTCCGCAAGATCCACCAGTACCTGACCTTTACCAGCAACACCCCGGTGCAGTGCGCCCTCGCCGAGTACATGGAGCGCAGGGAGAAATACCTCGGGCTCCCCGCGTTCTACCAGGCGAAGCGCGATTATTTCATATCGCTCATACGGGGGTCGCGCTTCAGGTGCGCCCCGAGCAGGGGGACCTATTTCCAGATGCTCGACTATTCCGCCATAACGGACGAGCCTGACACGGCGTTCGCGCGGCGGATGACCGTGGAGCACGGCGTGGCGGCGATACCGCCCTCCGTGTTCTACCACGGGGCGGTCGATAACAGGGTGCTGCGGTTCTGCTTTGCGAAAAAAGAGAAGACCCTTGAAGCGGCGGCGGAGCGGTTATGCGCAATCTGAGAATAACACTGGTGCAGGCGGGCATCGCCTGGCATGACGCCGGGAAAAACCTTGAGCGCTTCGATGCGGTCATCAGGGGCATCGACGGGCCCACGGACTGCATCATCCTGCCCGAGATGTTCACCACCGGTTTCACCATGCGGCCGGCCGAGATAGCCGAGGAGATGAGCGGGCCCTCTGTCGAGCGGATGCGCCGCTGGGCCGACCTGCGCGGCGCGGACGTCGCGGGCAGCCTCGTCATCAGGGAGGGGGCCCGCTTCTACAACAGGCTGGTCTGGGCGCGGCCCGGCGGCGACATCGTCACCTACGACAAGCGCCATCTCTTCCGCATGGCGGGCGAGGACGGCGTCTACTCGGCCGGCGATGCCGTGGTCACCGTGGACCTCGGCGGGTGGAAGGTGCGGCCCTTCATCTGCTACGACCTCCGCTTCCCGGTCTGGACCAGGAACCCCGGGTGCGCGTATGATGCAGCGGTCTTCGTCGCCAGCTGGCCGGCGCAGCGGGCGTCCCACTGGAAGGCGCTCCTCCGCGCGCGCGCGGTGGAGAACCAGTGCTATGTCGCGGGGGTCAACCGTGTCGGCACCGACGGCAACGGCGTCTCCTACGCCGGCGATTCCTGCGTCATCGATTGTGCCGGGAACGGTGTCATCGACATGGGGGGGGAGGAGGGGGTCCGCACGGTAGAACTCTCCCGCGCGGCGCTGCGGGAATACCGGGCGTCCTTTCCGGCGTGGAAGGACGCCGACCCGTTCCGGCTGGAGCCGTGACCGGGCGGGCGGGTGTTTCGTTCCCCGGCGAATCTCACGACAATACGGGACACGAAAATAACCAAATATAGGTATTGACGCGCCGGGCGCCAGGTTGTATACTTAGCTCGTTACTACCAGGTTGCGAGAAGGACAATGCCGGACAAAACAAGCGAAATAAAGAAGATACTGATCGTTGACGATCACCCGCTGCTGCGGCAGGGGATCAAGCAGGTCATCGAGCTCGAAGACGACCTGCGGGTCATCGGCGAAGCTTCGAGCGCCAACGAGGCGATCGACTTCATCAACAGGGACAAGCCGGACCTGGTCATCGTGGACATCACCCTTACCGGCAACGTGAGCGGCATCGAGCTCGTCAAGTCGATGAACGAGCGGTTTCCCGACATCAGGTCGCTGGTCCTCACCATGCATGACGAGTCCCTCTACGCCGAGCGGGCCATCCGCGCCGGCGCGCGCGGCTATATAATGAAGGAGATGGCCTCGAAAAACATCATCAACGCCATCCGTACCATTCTCAACGATGAGCTCTACCTGAGCGAAAACATCTCGAAAAAAATCATAGACAAGCTGGTGCGCGGCTCCGCCGACACCATCGGCATATCGGTTGAAAGCCTGAGCAACCGGGAATTCGAGATTTTTCAGCTCATAGGGAACGGGTTCAGCACAAAGGAAATGGCGAAAAAGCTGAATTTGAGCATTTATACGGTTGAAAGCCATAAAAAGAACATAAAGGAAAAGCTGAAACTCAAGAATTCCTCCGACCTGGCCAAGTATTCCATTCAGTGGGTTATAATGCAGAATAAATGAACAATCCCGCACTGGTTTTGTCGTTTCTACAGAAATAGCTGTTAAATCCGTGAAAAAATAATTGCATTTATTCTCTCACGATACTTACTTGAAAACAAACACTCATCCATCAATCTTTTGTATCACCGATTTTTGCTACTAAAAATTAGCAATTATCGGGCATTGACCGGTGAACATAATTAATGGTATTGTTCCTGTGTGCAGAAAGAAAGTTTATTATTTTCATTCTGAGGTACAAAAGGGTAGTAAACCCGCATTTAAATAATAATAATTGAAACGGACACGGCAGCTCGCTCAGGTGCGGAAATTCCCGCCGGCGTACTTGTTTCAGCGAGTGGACTGCGAAGAAACATAATTTAAGTGAGGAGCTTTTCGTATGAATTATAAATCCGGTATTTGCACATTTTGTGGTACGGGATGCGGTCATCTCCTGGATGTCAGGGGAGACAAGGTGTGCGGCGTATTCCCGATGCAAAACCACCCGGTCAGCAAGGGGCGGCTCTGTGTGCGTGGATGGAACGTGCACGAGCTTTTAAGCACCGCTGACAAGATCACGACCCCGCTTATCAGGAAAAACGGCAAACTGGTCGAAGCGTCCTATGACGAAGCGGTCGCGTATCTGGTGGAAAACCTTTCCAAGTACAAAAAGGACAACTCGGAAGAGATCGGATTCCTCGCCTCGTCCCGTTCTTCGAACGAGGACAACTTCCTGTTGATGAAGCTGGCGCGGTCAGTGTTCAATTCAAACAACATCAGCCTCGATTCCGATCCCGGCCACCGGAACAGCCTTGACGTTCTGAACAAGGGCGACCGGCATGGCCGGGATGCTCGGCTCGCTTGATGAGATAAACAAGGCGGACTTCCTCCTTGTCGTCGGCATAGACATCACCAAGCAGAACCCGATCATCGGCAGTGAGCTGCACCTGACCGCCATGAAGGGCGCGCGCGCTGGTGACGATCGACACCCGGAACACCCAGATCGCCAAGCTCTCAAACGGATTCCTCCAGATCAGGCCCGGCGCATACAAGGTCGCGATGGCCTACATGGCCAAGGTCCTTGTCGATGAGAAGCTCTGCGATGTCGATTTCATTAAGAGATACACGGAAGGCTATGACCAGTTTGCCTCGGTCCTCGCCTCGATCAAGGACGCGGACGTGGCCGAGAAGACCGGCCTCGACCTCGAAGCCCTCAAGAACGCGGCCCGCGACCTGGCGCTTTCCAGGTCGGCGATGGTCTTTTTCTCCTCCGGGATCTCCGGATTTGACAAGGACACCATCGGGTATATATTCAACCTGTTCCTCATGGCCGGAAAGATCGGCAAAGAGGGCTGCGGCGTCAACCCCATCACCGGGATCAACAACCTCCAGGGGAGCTACGACATGGGCATCGCCCCCGACCTGCTTACCGGGTTCCAGTCCCTCTCGGACAAGGCGGCCGTCGAGAAGTTCAGCAAGGAGTGGGGCGTAAAGCTCAATGCCAACCCGGGCAAATCAGTCAATGAGCTCGGCGGCAAGCTGAAGGCCCTCGTGGTGGTCGACCATGACGAGACAATCGTCCGCAATGTCAGCGAGATCAGCAAGATGGATTTCGTCGCCTACATGGGCTCGTACCAGAATAGTTTCACGGATTACGCCCACGTGGTGCTTCCCACCGCCACCTACGCCGAGACGGACGGCACCTTCACCAATACCGGGCGCCGCGTGCAGCTCGCGAAGAAAAAGATCGAGCCCGCGAAGAACGTGCTCCCCGCGTGGAAGCTGATCGCGAAGATCGCCGAGAAGGCGGGGGCGAAATGGAATTACTCGTCGCCTGCCGACGTCATGGCCGAGATCGTGAAGCTCACGCCGAATTACGCCGGCATCACCTACGACAAGCTCCAGGTCATGGGCGGCGTGAAGTGGCCGAACGGCGCGGCGCGTTTCAATATCGAATCGGCACCGAAGAAAGTCGCCTTCGCGGCGACAGAGGGCGGCCTGGGCGTCCCCCTCACCAGCGAGGAATACCCGTTCCTGCTGATGGTGGGCGAGGCGCAGCACTACTGGCACCAGAACAACCTGATGAAAAAGACGAGCTTGCCCCTGCGCGAATACAATGCGACGCTCCTCCTCTATCCGAAGGGCTACGTTGCCATGTCGCCGCAGAGCGCCAAGGAGCTGGGCGTGCGCGACCGGTTCACGGTAAAGATCGTATCTCCCTACGGCTCGATGGAGGCAATGGTGCAGGTTACCGACAAGGTAAAACCGAATACGGCCTATGTGGCCTATTTCGTTGATGATATGGTGACCAAGTTCTTTTTGGAACACAAGGATGTTCTGAAAAGAGGCGAAGACTCAACAATCCCAGTAAGAATCGTGAAGGTGTAACCATGTATTTGATAAAAAAAAGTCAGGTAATGGATATTGCGAAGGAACTGCAGAAGGAATACCAGATCTTTGGTCCCGTTGTCGACAAGGAGACGAAGCAGACTATGTTCGTCAAGGTCGATGACGCGGCCGAGGTTGACCTGAACGCACCGATCCCGGCGATACCGCCGAAACATGCTCTGTTCCCCAATTACGAACGGATCATGTCGTACAAGTATGACCGCCAGAACAAGAAGGTCGACATCACGCCGGATTTCGACGACAAACCGAAGGCGCTGTTCGGCCTCCGGTCCTGCGACCTGACCGGTATCCTCTGCATGGACCGCTTCTTCCTGGGACAGGAATTCGTCGACGAGGTGTACAAGAACCACCGGAAGAACATGTTCATCGTGACCAATACCTGCAACGCGCCGTTCAAGCAGTGCTTCTGCGTATGCACCGACAGCGGCCCCAGCGCCCAGGAAGGCTATGACCTGAACCTGACCGATCTGGGCGACCAGTACCTCGTCGAGGTCGGGAGCGAGAAGGGCACGAAACTCGCGGAGAAGCTCGGGCTCGCCAAGTCCGACGATTCGCACAAGAAAGCGAAAGAAGAAGGCGGTCGATAAGTCGATTTCACGTCTTCGATTCGATCGCGAAAGACAACAAGGCGTGGATCTCCCGCGTGATGAACAGGGTCACCACGGGCCTGGTTGAAGAAAAGGTGTGGGAATATATCGGCAACCAGTGCATCGAGTGCGGCGCCTGCTCCTTCGTGTGCCCCAGCTGCTCCTGCTTCAATATCGCTGACCCGGTAACGGCCCCCGACGCGGCGGACCGGATGCGCACCTGGGATTCCTGCTCCTACGAGGGGTATTCCCGGATGGCGGGCGGCCACAACCCGCGGAAGCCTGTTGAAGACCGGCGGAGCAAGCGGTTCTTCTGCAAGCTGTCGTATTCCCAGTCGAAGAAATATCTGCGGCCCGGCTGCGTCGGCTGCGGGCGCTGCCAGTGGGTGTGCCCGGGCGATATCGGTCTGCCCAATGTCGTCACGTATATAAGAAGAGAGATTCAAAAATAGGTGGGTGACATGAGCGAAATAATACAACATAACAATACCGGAAATCGTAACGATTGATGAAATCAAAGACGAGATCGTGGAAGTAAAAACCTTTTACCTTTCCTTCGATGCGCGGAAAGGCGGCGAGGCGCCGAAATTTACATCCGGCCAGTTCGTCATGTGCACCGTGTTCGGCGCGGGGGAATTCGCGGTATCGCTTCCCACCTGCCCGGAAAATGACCGGTTTCACCTCACGGTGCGGCAGGGTCGGCAAGGTGACCAACGCGCTGCACGAGCTGAAGCCGGGCGACAAGATCGGCATCCGCGGCCCGTTCGGCAACGGGTTTCCCTTCGAGGAGATCAAGGGTAAAAACATTATCTATGTCGCCGGCGGTATCGGGCTTATCCCGCTCCGTTCCTCCATCATGCACGTTATGCAGAACAAGGACAAGTTCGGCCGCGTCCTTCTTTTCCTGGGCGCCCGTACTCCCCAGGAACTCATGTACGAGAAAAACCTGGAAGAGTGGAAGAAAACGCCCGGGTTTCGAGACCAATATCACGATCGACAACCCTGTCCCCGGCTGGGACGGCGAGGTCGGGTTCGTGCATACCCTGATCAAGAAGAAGAACATACCGGTCAAGGACACGGTCGCCTTTGTCTGCGGCCCGCCGATGATGTTCAATGCCGTCATCAAGGAGCTCACCGAGATGGGCATCGGGGAGGAGAACATCATCTCCACCCTCGAGCGCCACATGAAGTGCGGCATCGGAAAATGCCAGCACTGCGCCATCGGCCGGACCCTGGTCTGCACCGACGGCCCGGTATATACCTACCGTCAGATCAAGACCCTGGGAGAGCAGATCTAATGGATTTCCTTCCCGTCATAGAGCGGCTTGCCCGCGAAAAGACCTGCTTCGTCGGCATGGGGAACTACCTCATGGGCGACGACGCGGTGGGCCTGCATAT
Source organism: uncultured Spirochaetota bacterium (assembly GCA_963827275.1). Taxonomy (GTDB): domain Bacteria; phylum Spirochaetota; class UBA4802; order UBA4802; family UBA5550; genus RBG-16-49-21. The sequence goes on along the minus strand of CAWHAA010000005.1, from coordinate 410,788 downwards.
CGTTGACGGGATACAGGGACCTGATCGAGTCGGATTCCGTAACGGCATTGAATGTCGAGGACGTCATTGAAAATTATGTGTATCAGAATCGCCGAAGCTGACTGCGACAACGTGGTCATCATAGACGCGATGCAGTCGGGCGCGGAGACCGGATCGGTGCTCTTCGGCCGGCTGAATGAAGTGAAGGAAGCAATCGGTAATTTTTCGACCCATAAACTCGCACTGTTCCTCTCGGGGAAGATCCTGGAGCAGTATAACAAAAAGACCTGGTTCATGGGCATTGAAGTCCGTGACAGTGGACTTCGGGACCGGCCTTTCCGATGATGTGAAGAAAAGTGCTGATATAATCCGCGATCTATTATTATCTTACATTAACTGTGATCAAAAGGAGCTCGTATATGAACATTGATCTCTATGGCAGCCTGTTAACCGCGATGGCGATCCTGCTCGGCGCCGCTGTTATCGGTCCGATACTGTCGAGCAAACGCAAACTGGCGGGCTGGGTGAACTTCATCCTGGTATCCGTCGCCGCCATCATGCTATTGAATATAAGTTATGTGACCCTTTTCCAGGGCGGTGGCGGGGAGCATGCCCAGAAGATGCTGGGCATATATTTCCTCGTTGACCCCTTTGCAGGGTTCTTCATCGCCATAATCTCCTTCATGGCGATCATGAGCGCCTTCTACTCGATCCAGTACATGGAGCATTATCCCGACTATAAGCTCTGGAGCTACTACCTGACCTTCCCGCTCTTCATCCTGGGGATGATCGCGATCGTGACCGTTGACGACCTGACCACCGGGTTCACCGTCGCATGGCAGATCATGACGATCGCTTCCTATTTCCTGATCCGCTTCGAGTACCGGACCGACCGGAAACGTGAAAAACGCGAACAAGTACCTCATCCTGATGGAGCTGGCCTGGGTCCTGATAGTGGTCGGCGACGTTCTTCATCAGCGGCGCTTCGTTGGGCGATTCGCTGCATGAACTCGGCGTCAAGATGGGCGCGACCAAGGGCGTGTCGCTGTACTTCGTCTACGGGCTGCTCCTCATCGGCTTCGGCTTCAAGGCCGGTATGTTCCCCTTCGGACAGCTCTGGCTGCCCGACGCGCACTCCATAGCGCCGTCACCGATCAGCGCGCTCCTTTCCGGCGTCATGATCAAGACCGGCGTGTACGGCATCATCCGGACCTTCTTCTGGATGGTGCCGGCCGAGGGCTACAACGGGTCGCTCTGGGGCATCGTCATCGCCTCCTTCGGCGTCGTGACCCTCTTCATCGGAACGAACCAGGCGCTGAAACAGCATGACGCCAAGCGGCTCCACGCGTACCACTCCATCGGCCAGATGGGCTACATCATACTCGGTATCGGGTCCGCGCTCGTCATGCTGAACAGCGGCAGCGAGTTCGTGAAGCTCCTGTCGGTCGTCGCCATCGTCGGCGCCCTCTACCACACCCTGAACCACACCGTGTTCAAGGGGCTGCTCTTCCTCTCCACCGGGAGCGTCCTCTACGCGACCGGCACCAAGGACCTGAACAAGCTGGGCGGGCTCATGAAGCTCATGCCGGTGACCGCGGTCGTCGCGGGGATCGCGTCACTCTCCATCGCCGGGATGCCGGCCTTCAGCGGCTTTGCCAGCAAGTGGACGATCATATCATCGAACATCCTGGCGGGTTCAACAGGTCATGTTCCTGGTGATATTCGGCATCATCGCGCTGTTCACCAGCGCCGTCACCCTGGCGTCGTACGTGAAGTTCTTCGGCATGACGTTTGCCTCCTCCGGCGTCGAGTGGACGGTTACCAAGAAGATCAAGGAAGTACCCGTCGACCATGCTGATCCCCAAGGTCATCCTTGCGGTGCTCTGCCTGGTCCAGGGCCTCTTCCCCTTTCTATATTTCGGGCTCTTCATCAGCATATTCAAGAATTCGGCGGGCTCAATTATCCAGCCGCTCTTCGCGGACGTAACGCTTGACAACATGATCGTGAACTCGGCCATGGGCGTGTCCGTCACCGTGCCCGGCATGGAAGGGCTCGTGTCGTCGGTAGCGGTGCCGCTCGTAGTCCTGGCGGTGCTCGCGGTGGCGTACATCCTGGCGTGGCTGCTCAAGAAGTCGGGAGGCTCGGAAGAAAAAGAGGTGCCGACCTGGCTGTGCGGATATCAGGATTTGAACAACAAGAACAGGTATCAGGCCCATGGGATGTATTCCGCCTTCAAAAAGGCGGTCAAGTGGACCGGGGGCAATATTAAAAAATAAGGCACTTTATTCATACGAGGTACAACATGCTTACTATTGACGAAATAAAAAAACAGTTAAAAGATAAATACCAGAACAGCATTAAGAACTTTGATAGCCCCTACAGTACGCGTCTGTTCGTGGATATTGACAAGAGCAAGGTCCGCGACATCTCGAACGAGATCATCAAGATGGGCGGCCGGTACCTGGTAAGCGTCGGGTACGACAATATCGCCCGGGACAAGACCCTGGGGCTGATCCACACCTTCAGCATGGACAAGGACGATGTCTTCGTCTGCATACGCACCGCGGCGCCGGTGGACAATCCCGAGTTTCGATTCGATCACGCCGGACATACCCAATGCCGGCTGGTCCGAGCGCGAATACATGGACCTGCTCGGCATGAAATTCAAGGGACATCCCAAGCCGAAGAAGCTGATCCTGGCCGACGACTGGCCCGAAGGGATCTATCCGCTCCGCAAGGACGTCCCCTGGAACCTGATGCCGCCCGCGGCGGAGAACGTCGCCTACCAGCTCGACGAGGCGCCGGAAGGCTGCACCACCATCCCGGTGGGCCCCTTCCACCCGACCCTGCACGAGCCCGCGCACTTCGCGGTCTTCGTCGACGGCGAGACCATCAAGGGCTGCGATTACCGCGGGTTCATGGTGCACCGCGGACTCGAGAAGCTCTGCCAGACCCAGCTCACCTACAATGAAATACCCTTTATCGCAGAGCGTATCTGCGGCATCTGCGGCTCGGTGCACGCCGCAACATACGCGCAGTGCGTTGAGTCTGTCGCCGGCCTGAAGATATCGCGGCGGGCGGAATACATCCGCACCATCATGCTCGAGATCGAGCGCGTACACTCCCACCTCCTCTGGCTGGGAATCGCCGGGCACCTGATCGGCTTTGACACGGTGTTCATGCAGGCATGGCGGGTGCGGGAAGCCATCATGTGGTACGGTGAGAAGCTGACCGGAAACCGGAAGACCTACGGCATGATCGTAGCTGGCGGCGTCCGCAGGGACATCACGCCGGAGCTCGCCGACGAGCTCCGGAATGTAATCAAATACAATTGAAAAAGAGCTGATGGTCATTTACAAGGCGGTCGCCGGCGATACTTCCATACACCGCCGGACCAAGGGCGTCGGCTGCATCACCACCGAAGAGACCAGGCTCTGGAGCCTGGTCGGACCGGTGGCGCGGGCGCGCAACGTCGACATCGACGTGCGGCGCGACCATCCCTACGCGGCGTACGACGAAATGCAGTTTGACGTGCCGGTCGTGGATTCCTGCGACGTGTGGGGCACCGTGGTAGTGCGGATACTCGAGACCTTTGAGGCGATCAAGATCATCCGCCAGGCGCTCGACAAGATGCCTGCCGGTCCGATCATGACCGAGTTCAATGAGGACGTGACGCCGCTGCGGCATGCGATCAGCGCGGTCGAGGCGCCGCGGGGCGAGGCCGTTCACTACCTGATCACCGGCGAGGAGAACAGGCCGGAACGGTGGCGCGTGCGCGCCCCGACCTATCCGAACCTGCAGGGCGTTCCGGCGATGCTGCTCAACGACCAGTTCGCCGATCTGCCGATCATCATCGGGAGCATCGACCCCTGCTTCTCCTGCACCGACAGGGTCGTCAAGGTTGACGTCAGGTCCGGCGCGATGTCGCATCTCTCGAACAGCGACCTGGAAAAGATATCTCGAGCTAAAAAAACGGCGGGAAGGTAAGAACATGGACATTCTGTACATTGTGGTGAATATACTGGTCTTTCTGGCGCTGGCCCCCTTCTTCGAGGGCGTGGTCAGGAGAATAACGGCGCGGGTGGTGCAGTCCCGCCAGGGACCGCCCCTCATGCCCAGCCGTACTATGACATCCTGAAGCTCCTGGGCAAGCAGAACCTGTCCGCGGGAAACATCGCGTTTAAGATCGCGCCGGTGGTGGCGCTTCGCCTCGATCCTGAGCGTCATCGTGTTCCTGCCGCTGGGCTACAGGGAAAATTACCTGACGCAGTACGCCGACGTGATCACCATCATCTACCTGCTCACCCTGGGCGGCGTCGCCGTCCTGCTGGGCGCCCTATCCAGCAAGAACACGTACGCGCTGATCGGGTCAAGCCGCGAGATGATCACCATGATCATGGTCGAGCCGGTGCTGGCGATGACGCTTCATCCTGGGCGCCGTCAAGGTAAAGAGCCTCGGGATCCCTGCCTCGGTATTGCAGCGTTACCGGCGGCAGGCTACGGCGCATCGGTCATCATCATGCTGGTGGTGTACCTGATGGCGCTGCAGGCCTTCGTCGGCCGGCAGCCCTTTGACATCGCTGAGGCCGAGGTCGAGATACTGGAAGGCCCGTTCATCGAGTACAGCGGTCCCAATCTGGCCCTGTTCAAGTATTACATGCTGCTGAAACAGATGTTCTATGCCACACTCTTCGTCATCGTGTTCATACCGGCGATTCAAGACCGGGTTCTATGGCGTGGATGTTCTGATTCAGCTGGCATTTGTTTTGCTGGTCTATGTCCTGATCGCGGTGCTGGGTTCGACCCACCCGCGGCTCCGGATCGACCAGGCGCAGAAGTTTTACGCGGTGCTGATCGTCGCGTCCCTGGTTGCGGTGGGATTGTCCGTATACGGGATATAATCTTAATTTAAGGAGAACTATTGTGTGGCTTACGAGTAAAATAAAACAGGTTCTGATGGTTTTAAAGCCGGGCGTCGTCACCCTGAACTATCCCTTCGAGCCGCATCCGGTGGCGAAGGATTTCAGGGGACAGCCGTCATGGGATCATCATAAATGCGTCGGCTGCGGCGGCTGCGCGGCCCACTGTCCGGCGCGGACAATCTATGATCCGCGACGTCTGCCAGGACCTGCGCGTCATGCTCTACGACGGATCGCGCTGCACCTACTGCGGGCGGTGCGCCGATGTCTGTCCGGAAAACGCCATCACCATGACCGAGCAGTATGAGCTGGCGACCAACGACAAGAACGATATCACCGTCAACATGGAGCTCTTCATGCTGACATGCCAGCGCTGCGGCAGGTGTTACAACATGGAAACGACGAACATGATCGACAAGATGGGGCTCCGGGGGTTCCGGTATGACAACCTTGAGACGCGCGCCGTGATTCCAGAAGGCCACTGAGCATTTTGACGCAAAGATGCTGGAAGAGTCGGATCATTACAAGAGACCCCAGAAGTAAGGAGAAGAGATATGCTGGCCAAATTATGCAAAAAAGCGTTTCCCAAGTCACTTTGGGTATATCACTGCAACTCCGGCGCCTGCAACGGTTGCGATATAGAAATTCTGAACGTCCTGACGCCCTACTACGATATCGAGCGTTTCGGAATGAAGCTCGTCGCTTCGCCGAGGCATGCCGACGTCATGCTGATATCCGGCGCGGTCACCAGGCCGACCCTCCCGCTGGTGAAGAAGGCCTACGAGGCGATGCCGGAGCCGAAGCTGGTGTTCGGCATCGGGTCCTGCGCGTCCGGCGGCGGTTCGCTGGTTTGACTGCTACCATGTGACCGGGCGGCGCCGACAAGGCGGTGCCGGTGAACTATATCATCCCCGGATGCCCGCCGAAGCCGGAGGCAATAATTTACGGCGTGGCGCTCGCACTGGGCCTCGTGGACAAGAAGGCGTCCCCGGTCGAGCTGAAACAGGTCGAGTTCCCGATCGACGTGTATCTGAAGAACAAGGCCTGGGAAGAGCGGAACGTTATATACCAGGTGCTGAATAAATAGGATGAATGCCTGACCTTCCGGCGCCCTCTCCCGGTCAAAACGCTGGAGGGGAGGGTGGCCTGGTGAAGCGGGTCGGGCCGCGGGAGAGACGCAATTATACTTTACTATGGAGTAATTCAATGAGCAAAAAAATATTATTGGTCGACGATGATATAGATACCTGTGCCAGTATATCTAAAGTGCTCTCCATGAAAGGATATGAAGTGACCGAGGCGTATTCAGGCGCCGAGGCGCTGAAAAAGGTCCTGGCGGTAAAGCCGGACCTGATCATACTGGATATCATGATGGAGAAGGACACTGCCGGTTTTGAAGTGGCAGACATGCTGCGGAGCGAACGGCCGACTTCAAAGTATAAAGAAGTAAAGAATGTGCCGATTATCGTGCTCACCGCAATTAACCAGGTGACCAATTCGCGGTTCTCTCTCAGCGACAAGGACAGTTTTTTGCCGAGGATTAATGATTTCTTGACAAAACCGGTGAATTTTGATCAACTCCTCGAGAAGGTCGCGAAAAACACATAATTCCTACTCGTGGGTGGTGGCAACTGATGATGGGACGATTCAAGGCTAAGATTAGCACAAAACTTGTAATCAGCCTGATGTCAGTTGTCGCCATAAGCGGCATAAGCTCCATATTTATCAGCCGCAACGTCATCAATAACAACGTGGTTGGCCAGGCATATGATGAAGTGAGGAGCCACCTCAACACTGCCATCTATTTTTATAACGAACGCATACAGATAATCTATCTTTTCATCAACCACCTTTCATCGCTCGGCTATCTCCAGACAGCAATATTGCAGAATAACCGTACCCTCCTTGTTGAAAAACTCCGGGAAGTTAAAAAGGAGCTCAACATCGATATCATGACCATTACGGATGCGAACGGAAGGGTCATCGCGCGCGCGAACAGCTCCGACAACTTCGGTGACGATGTCAGCGGGGACCGGTTCGTCAGGTACGTGATCGAAAATAGAAAATCATGCTCCGGGACCGATATCGTGAGCCGGGACGATCTGCTCCGCGAAAGCAAAAAACTCGCGGACCAGGCGTATATCCGTGTCATACCGACGCTGCGGGCCAGGCCGAAGGATAAAATATTTGAAGCAAACGGCATGTGCAAGAAGGCCGCCGCGCCGATCTTCAGCAATGGGAGGCTTATCGGCGTTATTTACGGCGCGAAGCTGCTTAATAAAAACTTTGAAATGGTCGATTCGCTGAAGAACCTGCTTTTCAAAAACGAGCGTATCGGCGGATACGAAATCGGCACCGTAACGATATTCATGGATGACCTGCGCATATCGACAAACGTAAAAAATAGGCACGGCACGCGTGCCGTGGGGACACAGGTGTCGGAAGAGGTGTACCGGGAAGTTTTCGAGCGCGAGAAGATGTGGCTCGACAAGGCGTTCGTGGTGAGCAACTGGTACCTCTCCGGTTACAGCCCGATATATGACCTGGATAAAAAGGTCGTGGGAATTCTCTATGTGGGAATACTCGAAGAAAAGTACAATGTGATCAAGCGGAATGCCACACTGTTCTCCATGCTTATCATCATGATTTCGATCTTCATGGCGGCGGCTCTCTCCGTGTACCTTATAAGAGGCATTACCACTCCCATACGCTCCCTCGTGATGGCGTCGAAGCAGATGGCGGCGGGCAATTACACGAAGAAGATCGACGTGGTATCGTCTGACGAGATGGGATACCTGTGTGAAACATTCAACATGATGATCGATGCGATCGCCGAACGCGACCGGAAGCTCAAGGAGCAGACCGAGATGCAGATGGCGCAGTCAGAAAAACTGGCGTCCCTGGGAAGGCTTGCGTCCGGCATCGCACACGAGATAAACAATCCGCTTACCGGCGTGCTCACCTACAGTACCGTGCTGTACGAGGAGATCAAGGACCCGGGCTACCAGGCGGATTTGAAGGTGATCATTGATGAGACGCTGCGGTGCCGTGAAATCGTGAAAGGCATCCTCGATTTTGCGCGAGAAACAAAAATTGACAAGCGCCCCGCGAACATTAATAAAATAATCAATGAGCTGCTTGCGATACTCGAGAAACACGTTACCTTCCAAAATATAAAGATAAATAAAGACCTGGGCGAGGACCTGCCTGACTTCAACCTGGACACGAACCAGATAAAATCGGTGCTGAACAACCTGGCGGTCAACGCCGCGGACGCGATGTCAGGCGGCGGGGAGCTGACCGTAAAGACGCGGTATGACGACCAGGGAAGGAAAATAATCGTCACGGTGACGGATACGGGCACCGGGATCAGCCGGGAGAACCTCACGAAAATATTCGATCCATTTTACACGACAAAGGAGACGGGTAAGGGCACCGGGCTGGGGCTTTCCGTGACCTATGGAATAGTCCAGCGCCATAACGGGACCATTCGGGTGGAAAGCACGCTGGGCGCCGGCACCACGTTCACGGTTGAATTTCCTGTTGACGCGGAAAATGTTGCAGCAACTTGATAGATTCTTGATTACTTCTCGAGGGCGACATGGATAAAAAAACACGTATTCTGATAATCGATGATGAGGATATCGTGCTGAAAAGCTGCCTCAGGATATTGAAAAACGAAGCATATGAAATCGAAACCGCTTCATCGGGCGACGAGGGCATGCGCCGTGTCGCCGAAAAAGAACCTGATATCGTCATTACTGACCTGAAGATGCCGGGGATGAGCGGCATGGAAGTGCTCGCCGACCTGAGAAAGAACAGGCCCGATGTGACCGTGGTCATTTTTACCGGGTATGCGACGGTCGAGAATGCCCGGGAGGCGCTCAAAGCGGGTGCGTTCGATTACATCCCGAAGCCGTTCACCAGCGAAGAGCTCAGGTCGGTCGTCGATAACGCGGTGAAATCACGGGAGAAGAATTCCGATTCCGGCATGCTGGACATCATGGCCATCGTATCGCATGAGCTGAAGAGCCCGGTGTCGGCGGTGCATACCACGGCGGAGACCCTCTACCGGGGCTACCTCGGGACGCTGGACCCGGAGCAGAAGAAGACCGTGGAGCGGATACTCCGCAACTGCCAGTACCTCGAGGACATTATCCGCTGCTATATCGACCTTTCCAAGATGGACATCGATAACCTGGAATCATTTTCTAAAAACATCGACCTTGTAGGCGAGGTAATACAGCCGGTGCTCGATATACCGGAATACAAGGACAACATGAAGAAGATGACCATCGTCACGGATTTCTCCGTTCAGCCTCACGTAAACGGTGATCCCAATCTCCTGCAGATTGTTATTACAAACCTGCTGAATAACGCAATAAAGTACGGTGCCGAAGGTACGGAGATTGCGGTCCGACTGTATGAGGACGGCGGCAATATCGTCTTTTCAATCAACAATAAGGGCGTCGGGATATCGAAAAAGGACATTGAAGAGCGGCTTTTCAAGAAATTCAACCGTTTAAAGCAGAAGGGTACCGAAGGCGTGAAGGGATCGGGACTCGGGCTCTACATTTGCAAAAAGATCATAGAAAAGCACCACGGGCGGATGTGGGCGGAGTCGGTAGTAGGGGATTACGTGACCTTCTTTTTCACCATCCCGAAGGATGCTGTTTCGTGAATTAAAATTTGAAATGGATTCAACCATGCCGTTAATTGTAATCAGGAGGGCGATTCGCCGAGGATTGCCGGCAATGACGGTGGACATCAAGGAGGGGGTTGATGCGTAACAGGAAAATTATTCTGATAATCGATGATGATCCGGATTTCCTGTCATCGCTAAAGACAATGCTTGAATCGGTCGGATACCAGGTCGCTGCGGCGGATAGCGGAGCCGAGGGCGTCAGGCTTTTCAGGGAAAAGAAGCCGGGCTTGATCATCTGCGATATCATGATGGAGAAGATCGACTCGGGCTTCAGGCTGGTGCGCGAAATCAGGGAGATGGACAAAAAGGTGCCCATCTATCTTCTGAGCGACATCGGGAAGCTCACGGCGTCAAACATAGATATCTATGAGCTCGGCTGCAACGGGACACTCCAGAAACCGTACGATATTGACGAGATGCTGAAACTGGTCAAGCAGGAGATGGACAGGCCCTAGACGCGGAGGACGCGGGCGAAATTCCATCCCGCGATATAATTGATGGAAGTAACAGGAGGCGTCGGGTTGACAAATCCGGTTGAAACATGGAAGAAAAAGTATCCAAAGAAGTTCGCCCCGGAAGAGGATATTTTCGGCAGCATCCAGCGCGGCGATCGTATATTCATCAGCACCGGCTGCGGTGAGCCGCAGTACCTTGTCCAGGCGCTCGCGACCTATCTCGGGTCGAACCCCCGCGCTTTTGCCGAGACCCAGGTGATGCACGTGTGGTCCCTCGGCGTGGCGCCGTACGCTGACCAGCAGTTCGATTACAATTTCCGGCATAACTCGTTTTTCGTTGGCGATAATACCAGAAAATCCGTCAATAGCGGCCTCGCCGATTATACCCCCATCTTCCTGTCGAACGTGCCGGGCCTCATATACAGCGGACGGATCCGCATCGATGTTGCCCTGATCCAGACGTCCCTGCCTGACGAGAACGGGTTAATGAGCCTGGGCGTCAGCGTTGACATATCCAGGGCGGCCATCGAGAAGGCCTCGGTCATTATCGCCCAGATCAACGCGAAGATGCCGCGCGTGCACGGGGATACGTTCGTGAATATCAAGGACATGGATTTCATCGTGCACCGCGACGAGCCGCTCCTGGAGTATACACCGGAGGTTCCCGGCGATGTGGGGCAGGAAATCGGGAAGTATGTTTCCCGGATCATCAATGACGGCGACACGATACAGCTCGGGTACGGGAGCCTCCCCAACGCCATCCTCTACAACCTGAAGAACAAGCGCCACCTGGGAGTGCACTCCGAGCTTCTCACTGATTCGATTGTTGACCTGATAAAAAGCGGTGCGATAGACAATACGCGGAAAAATGTAAACCGGGGCAAGACGGTGGCCTCGTTCTGCATGGGATCGCAGCCCACCTACCAGTACATAAACGACAACCCGCTCATCGATTTTCGTTCGATAGATTATACCAACAACCCGATGGTCATCGCGAGCATTGACAACATGACCGCCATCAACAGCGCCCTCCAGGTGGACCTCACCGGGCAGTCGACCGCGGAATCGATCGGAAGCACCTTCTACAGCGGCATCGGGGGGAGCGCGGACTTCATGCGCGGGGCGGTGCTGTCAAAGGGAGGGAAAAGCATCCTGGTGGTGCAGTCTACCGCAAGGAACGGGGAGGTGTCGCGCATCGTGCCATTTTTAGAGACCGGCGCCGGCGTTACCCTGAACCGGGGCGATATACATTATATCGTCACCGAGTACGGCATCTGTTACATCCACGGCAAGAACATACGGGAGAGGGCGATGGACCTGATCGGCATCGCGCATCCCAATTTCCGGCCCTGGCTGATCGAGGAGGCAAAGCGCCTCAACCTCATATACCGCGACCAGGCGTTCATCCCCGGCGACAAGGGGGTTTACCCGGAGCGGCTTGAGACGCACCGCCGCACCCGGAGCGGCTTCAAGCTGTTCCTGCGGCCGGTGCGCATCAGCGACGAGGACCTCATAAAGGACTTTTTCTATTCGCTGTCGGACCAGAGCCTCCAGCGCCGCTTTATGACGGTGCGGAAGGACATTCCGCACAAGATGCGCCAGAAGTTCGTGGTCATAGACTACACGAAAGAGATCGTGATACTGGCATGCACGAACAAAAACGACATCGAGATTGTCGTTGGAATCGGGCAGTACGTGAAATGGGAGGACAAGAACTTCGCCGACATAGCCTTCGCGGTACGGGACGAATACCAGGGCAAGGGAATCGGGACGGAGCTCCTTGACTACATTACCGTCCTTGCGAAAAACGAGGGGCTCCAGGGTTTTACGGCGGACGTGCTCGGGGATAATAAGCCGATGCTCCACATGTTTGACAAGATGGGTTACCGTGTCGACAAAAAGGTGGAGGATGGCGTATATGAATATACTATAACATTTGGTGCGGGCAATGACAAAAAATAGCAGCGACATCAGGACACTTTTTGAACCAAAAAGTTTTGCGGTCATCGGCGCTTCGCACGATACGGATAAGATCGGTTACAAAATCATGAACAATATCGTTTCCGGAGGATATGCCGGGAAGGTGTACCCGATCAATCCGCAGGGAGGAGAGATCCTCGGGAACAGGGTGTATAAAAACATCGAGGATATCGAGGGCGATATCGACGTTGCGTCGGTCGTCATCCCTGCTAAATTTGTGCTCGATGCGGTGACCAGGTGCGCGAAGAAGGGCGTGAAGTTCATGCAGATAATCACGTCCGGGTTCTCCGAGACCGGGAACACGGAGGAGGAGAAAAAAATCGTGGCCGTGGCGCGCGAGCACGGGATGCGCGTGCTGGGGCCCAACATATTCGGCCTCTATTCGGCACCCGCGAGCCTGAATTCGACGTTCTCGGCGGGGACGGTGCTCCCGGGCCACGTGGCGATACTTACCCAGAGCGGCGCGCTGGGGATCGCCCTTATCGGCAAGACCGCCGTCGAGAACATCGGGCTTTCGACGATCGTATCGATCGGCAACAAGTGCGATATCGACGAGGCGGACCTGCTGGAGTACCTCATTAAAAACGACGACACCCGGGTCATCCTGATGTACATCGAGGGCGTGAAAAACGGAGAACGTCTCATCAGCGCACTCATGCGCACGACCGACACGAAACCGGTCGTGGTGATAAAATCGGGCCGGTCCAAGCGGGGCGCGATGGCGGCTGCCTCGCATACCGGCTCGCTTGCCGGCTCGGACAACATCTTCGACGCCATCATGAAGCAGTGCGGCGTCATCCGCGCCGACAGCATCGACGAGGCCTTCAACTGGTGCAAGTTCCTCGCCTTTTCGCCGAAGCCGAAGGGAAACAAGAGCGTGATCATCACCAACGGCGGGGGCGTGGGTGTCATGGCCACGGACGCGTGCGAGCGCTACGCCATTGACCTCTATGACGACCAGGCCGAGCTGAAGCGCGCCTTCGAGTCCGTGGTCCCTTCCTTCGGCTCAACAAAGAACCCGGTGGACCTGACCGGCGGCGCCAAGGCACAAGACTATGATCTTGCCCTGTCGGTCCCAACGGCGAACCCGGGCATCGACGCCACTATCGCGCTCTACTGCGAAACGGCGACCTTCGAGTCGGCCGACCTGGTGCCGATGATAAAGGCGACCCATAAAAAACATCTGGACGCGGGCAAGCCCGTCTGCTACGCCATTGTGGGCGGCACGGCGGTCGAGGACGCAATCATACGATTGAGGCACGACAACGTGCCGGTCTACGGCGACGTGTACCAGGCGGTCTCCTGCCTCGGCATGCTCTACCGGTCCGAGCGGTCGAAGACCGAAAAGACCGGCGCCGCCGAGGATGCCGACATCGATATCGCGGCAATCAACCGCATCGTCGACGGCGCGCTGGCGGACAGGCGTTCGTTCCTCCTCGCAAACGAGGGCTCCGCGGTGATGCGGGCCGCCGGGGTGAGCATTCCACAGACGAAAGTGGCGCACTCGATCGAGCAGGCGGTCCAGATCGCTGAAGAGATAGGCTACCCCCTGGTCATGAAGATCGTGTCGAAGGACATCCTCCATAAGAGCGACGCGGGCGGCGTGGCGCTTGATATCGACAACAAGGAAGAGGTGATGGACGCCTATGAGGCGATCATCAAGAACTGCCAGGCGTACAAGCCGGACGCCCATATCGACGGGATCGAGGTCTGCGAGATGGTGCAGAAGGGAACGGAGATCATCGTCGGGGCGCGGCGGGACGCGTCGTTCGGGCCGATAGTGATGTGCGGATTCGGCGGGATCTATGTCGAGGTGATGAAGGACGTGGCCTTCAGGGGATATCCCTTCAACAAGGCCGAGGCGATGAAAATGCTGAAGGAACTCAGGTCGTTCCCTCTGCTCCTGGGCGTGCGCGGTGAGCCGCGGAAAGACATCGAGGGGCTGATAGATGCGCTCATCAAGGTGGGCACCATCATCAGGAAATGCCCGAGGATCACTGACATCGAAATCAACCCCGTGGTCGTGTATGAGCAGAAGCGGGGACACAAGGCGGTTGACAGCCGCATATTAATCACAGGCTGAGGAGGCAAAAATGAAGAAGATACTGATTGCATCGACGCGCGAGGGTGCGGGCAAGACGAGCATTATCGCCGGCGTTTCAGCGGCGGTGCAGAAAAAATACGGATATATTAAGCCGCTCGGCGACCGCCTGGTATACAAGCGGAAGAAAAACGTGGACCATGACGCGATGGTGCTCCTGAAAGTGCTTGGTATCGACGCCGAGCCGGACAGCATCTCCCTGGGCTTCACGCATTCCAAGCTGCGGTATAAATACGACGAGCAGGGGATAAAGGGCATGCTCGCGAACATGTCCGAAGCGGTCGGCACCGGGCGCGACGTGCTGTTCATCGAGGGCGGGCGCGACCTTGCATGGGGTGCGTCGGTGCACCTCGATTCACTGTCAATGGCGCGCTACCTCTCGGCGCGCCTCGTGGTGGTCGTCAGCGGGGACGGCGACCGCGTTTCCGACGATGTGCGCTTTCTCCATCAATCGATCGATCTGTCGAAGATAGACTTCGGCGGGATCATCGTGAACAAGGTGCAGGACGTCGATGACTTCAAGAACAGCTTCCTGCCGGCAATCGACGAAATGAAGGTGCCCGTACTCGGGATAATCCCGTACAAGACACAGCTGACGAACTTCACGGTAAGCTCCCTCGCGGACCGTTTCCTGGCCCGGGTGATTGCGGGCGAAGAAGGACTGGACAACGTGGTGCGGCATATCTTCGTGGGCGCCATGTCGACTGACGAGTCGCTCAGGAACCCTATATTCAACAAGGAGAACAAGCTCCTCATTACAAGCGGCGACCGGAGCGACATGATCATCGCGGCGCTTGAAAGCGACACGGTCGGCGTTATCCTGACGAACAATATCGTGCCGCCGCCGAATATTATCAGCAAGGCCTCCGAGAAGAAGATCCCGCTCCTGCTGGTGCCCTATGACACCTACGAGGTCGCGCGCCAGATGGACAATTTTGAGGCCCTGCTTACCCACGACGGCGGAGAGAAGATAAAATACCTCGAGCAGCTTGTAAAGGATTACCTCGACGTTAAAAAGATGATCGGATAACGGGGCCGGGCGGCTCCCCGGGGCGCCGGGGCTGTGGCCGCGAAAATGCATTCTGGATACCGGGACGGTGACACTGCCGTCCCGGTCTGTTTCTGCGGATGGGCGAGGGTTGTGATCGGCAAATACAATTTGCAATTGTTTTTGATTTGACGCAATATCCGTTATCGGATATTAATGTTGCCATTCCTTTTTAGCCAATCTAATGCACAATGTTCATGGTCGTTTCCTGCCATGCCCTGGTGGCAGGGCCGGATAGTCGTACAATCAACCGGGGGCCGACGCGGTGTTGCAAGTGCGTCGGGCGGTACAAACCAACAAGGAGCAATACAAGTATGAAACACGGAACGGCAGTATGTTCGATAATGGTGGCGGTAGCCCTGTGTGCGGCGCCGCTCGCCGCGCAGAAGGCCCAGGGCGCACAGGGAGCCAGGGCCAAGGAAAAGATCGAGTTCGTCCAGAAATCCCTTCTGGAAGGAGAGAAAAACGCGCAGATATGGTGGGGACTCTGGATCGCCGGGTACGCGGCGCTTTCCGCGGGCCAATATGCCCTTGCGGGGGTCGCCTGGAACCACAATGAAGATTTCAGCAGGCTTGACCGCATCAAGGATGATTTTAACATGGCGAGCAAGACGACATTCCCGAAAAAGGAACAGTGGGTCAATTATACGGTAGGCGCGACAAAGAGCGCGCTTTCTCTCGGCCTGCTGCTTGTAATGCCCTTCACGCCGGCCTATGCGGCGGGCAGGCTCGCGGAGATGCCCGCGGGGAGTGACGAGGAGATAGCCAGAAAGCTCAGCGAGGCGGAGCGCATACTCGAAAAATGCGCAAAGAAAGAAACAATGGGCAGGGCCTGGTGGAAGCACCTGATGGGCATCGGCGTGAACGCGGCGGGAAGCATTATCATCTGGCAGTGCCAGAAGGGCAAGGACCCGTGGAAGGACGCCATCATCAGCTTTTTTACCGGCTTCGCGGTGTTTGAAGCAACGGTATGGACACAGCCGACACGCGCGATAAAGGACTGGCAGGAGTACCGCCGGCGTTATTACGGAGAGACGGGCGCCGCGTATGGCGACGGGTATGAGGACCGCTGGTACCTGACGACCTGTCCGGGCGGCCTTGCCGTGGGGATGGCGTTTTAAGCGGGCCCCTGGGTATCAGGCCCTGTCCACGTCCGGGCCGTCATATGATCCGGCGACAATCCTGAATTCCGGTGAGTCGATGATGGCGCCGGAGTGATAGGCCCGGATGATGGCGCATGCGTCCTCGATAGCGCCGCGTTCGACGCGGGCCTCCCTCATGATACGTTCGGCGCGGCCGTCCGGGCTGTCCGCGAAAAGGAGCAAAACGGCAGGGATCACCCTCCCGGGGTCCGCCGGGTTCCTTTCCATGAGTGTCCGCGCGTTCCGGCAGGCGGCACGCGCGCGCCCGAGCACTTCGCCGCACTCGTTCTTCATCGCATCAATGATGTCGCCTTCGACGGATTGGACGGCCACCGGGCCCTCTTCTGCGGCAATGGCAGGGTCGTAGCCGAGGCATTCCTTTGCGTGCCGGCACCACTGCGCGCATCCCGTGGAGAGACGGGGGTTCCGCACCCGCGTGCCGCACCGGGGACAGCGCCGGGCGGCGTCATCCTTGAAAAACTCGATGGCTGCGCCGCACGATGCGCAGGGGACATTGAATATATCATCGGGCCGCCAGTAGCGCGTGTCCTGCCCGGGGCACATCATCCTGTCCACTATGACGCCTCCGACCGATAACTATCGGTGATATCGGATATGCGGGTGCCGGTGAGACGTTTCCTGAACATGGCCTGCATGGCCTGCATGGTATCGCCCAGGATGCAGGTATTTGAAACGCACGTTTTGCTCCTCATGAGGCAGGCATGGCTGTTCAGAGGCCCGTCGATCGCCTCATACACGTCCATGAGAGTAATGGAATCGGGGTCAGAGTAAAGCGTAAAACCGCCCTTCGGACCGCGGTTTGATCTCACCAGGCCCCGCTTTGACAGGCGCTGGAGCACCTTTGAAAGATGAAATTCCGAGACACCGAGGCGCTCTGAGATGTCGTGAACGCTTGACGGCTCGTGTCGGGATGCGATATACGCCATGGAGTGCATTGCCATGGACGCGGCGTCTGATATTGGTATTCCGGTTGACATAGCGTTACCTGTAAAATGGTATATTGGTACTATAATACTAAAATAATCAATATATGTCAAGAGAAAATTTGCTGGCTGTCCCCACTAAAGGGGGCACGAAAAATTATTTACCCCCTGTCGCCCGAAGGGGGCACGAAGGAGATTGTGGTATTGTTATGTAAAAAAGCTTAATTTGTAAATAATGATTGAAATGAACATTCAATCCAACAAATATATTATTGATGATAAACACTTCAATTCAAAAGAAATGCATCTTACAGATGATCAACCTGATGCGCTATTGAATGTATTGAATGAAAAAATCAAACTATCTCGTGCCCACTTCGGGCGACGGGGGGTGATAATGATTGAAATGAATGTTGATTCATCATATAATTAATTTGTGAGTTAATCATCAGTAGCAATAGATTAAATCGTGCCCCCCATGGGGGACAGGGGTAATTACGTGATGAAGGTGCTCGGCATATACGGCAGCCCGCGCAGCGGCGGCAACAGCGATATCCTCCTGGACCGCGTCCTCGACGGCGCGGCATCTGCGGGCGGCGAGATCACGCGCATCTATGTGCGGGAGATGGATTTCTCGGGCTGCACTGAGTGCGGCGGGTGCGATGAAACAGGCGAATGCACGGTGATGGACGACATGCAGGATTCATACCCGATGCTTGTCGATTCACCTGTCATAATCCTCGCGTCACCGGTTTTTTTCCTGGGGCTGAGCGCGCAGGTGAAGGCCTTCATCGACCGTGCCCAGGCCCTGTGGCGGAAGCGGATGCTGCTGAAGACGCCCTCCGGGCGCAAGCGGCATGACGGCGGAAGGGGCTATCTGGTCATGGTGGGCGCCGCGAGCGGCCCGGAGCAATTTCGCGGGAGCGAGTTGACGGTGAAATATTTTTTTGACGCGCTGGACAAGTCATACGGCGGCGGGGCGTTTTTCAGGGCAGAGGGGAAAGGATCGATACTTGACCGGCCGGAGGAGATGAAACGGGCCTACGAATTCGGAAGGAACGCGCTCCTTGCGGAGACAGCGGAGGTGGAGAAATGAACATAGCTATTGTTGGCCCCGGGGCCATCGGGCTGCTCCTCGCGGGATATCTCCAGAAAACCGGGGCCCGGGTCACCCTTGTGGACGAGCTTCCCGAAAGGGCCGCGCTCCTGAACCGGGAAGGGGTGCGCTGGGAAGGCGCCGGGACGGACTTCCGCTACACCGTGCCGGTGAACGTGGGCCTTGAGGACCCGGCGAACACTGACCTTGTGATCCTCTGCGTGAAGGCGTATCACACGGCAGGCGCGGCGCGCGGACTGGCGCGGGCGGGCTACCGCGGGCCGGTCCTGACACTCCAGAACGGGGTGGGGAACGCCGAGCTCATCGCCGGCAATTGCCCCCGATGCGCGGTCATTGCCGGGATCACGTCCGAGGGCGCCAACCTCGCCGCGGTAAATCATGTCCGGCATGCGGGAGCGGGAAAGACCTCGTTTGGCCCGCTTGAGTACGGAAGGCCCGGCGACCGGTTCCTCGAGGAGCTGCTTTCGATGCTGAGAAGCGCCGGGATGGACGCGGAGCTCTCCGGCGATCCGCAGTCACTCATCTGGGGCAAGGTGCTGGTCAACGCAGGGATCAACCCCCTGACCGCGATCCTCTCGGTACGCAACGGGCGGATTCTTGAAATCGAGCATGCCCGCCTGCTCATGGCCGATCTCGTCAAGGAAGGGTGCGAGGTCGTGCGGAGAAAAGGACACCGCCTGATGTGCGACGACCCCGTGTCGCGCGTGGCGGAGGTGTGCAGGCTGACCGCTGACAACTATTCCTCGATGTATTCTGACATCAAAAACGGCCGCCCCACGGAGATCGACTTTATTAACGGCGCGATCGTGCGGGAGGGAGAGTCACTCGGCGTGCCGTGCCCGCGGAATGACGCGATGACGAAGATCATACACGGCCTCGAGGCGGCTGCTACGGCCTCCTGAAGCCCTTCTTGAGCGCCGCGCTGTCAAGGCCGGCCGTGAGGATGTTCTCCACCTCGAGGTCGCACTCGTCGAGGGCGTCGATGGAGTCGAACCTGAGGGTCTTGATGTAGCCGTTGCAGGAGCCGCACACGTCGATGCGGTTACGGGTATCCCCCTCGGGAGTAAGGTTTTCAAGGCTGTCCGCGTTTTCGGTGCCGCATACCGCGCACATGATGCGCCTGAAGGGCCACCGGTGGCCGCAGAGGGAGCAGTGGAGAAACCGCTTCCCGTCTTTTCCTGACACTATGGCCGCCATGTCCGGGTAGTAGCCGCAGAACGGGCAGAGTATCTCTGTTTCGGTCTCATTGATGGGGAGGCCGCTGCGTTCCCGCAACGCCGCCAGGAACGGCTTCATCCAGTTGCTGAGGATGAAGATCGTCTCATCGGCGCCAATTTTGCAGTCGGCGGCGAGCTTTGCGATGCGCT
The DNA here is from genome assembly GCA_963827275.1 of uncultured Spirochaetota bacterium. Taxonomy (GTDB): domain Bacteria; phylum Spirochaetota; class UBA4802; order UBA4802; family UBA5550; genus RBG-16-49-21. Next base: position 391,030 of record CAWHAA010000005.1, on the reverse strand, counting down.
CGGAATCCTTTTTCAGCACTGCCGCGATTGCTTCGCCGGAAGCGGCCCCGCCGGACAGGGCAAGCCGCAGAGACTCGAGCGACAGGCCCGGATGATGCGCGGTCGTGGCCTCTATAAGCGGCGCGAGGCCGGGCAGGAGCAGGCTGCCGGCGGCTCCGTCCGTGAAGAGGTGCGCGCCGTTTTCTGACAGCGGAAGGTCTTCGAGCCTGGGGGCCGGCATGGCGGCTGCATTTATATAGCGTTCATGCTGCGCGTCGCTGACGGCGTACAGGGCCTTGTAGAAATCAAGCATCTCCGCGGTGATCATTCCGTTATCCAGCGCCTTTGCAGCGCGGCTCTCCAGGTATTTTGAATGGACGTGCATGTGCCATCTCCTCGTAATAGGTATTTCCGCATCCCGGCGGTAATTTATGTTTCTGAAAACGATATCAGGATCGCCGAACTTCCATATCTCCTCATCCCTGATCTCGCGGACCGTGACATCTTCGAAAAAACTGCTGAACTGGCGCTGCCCGCTGTCGATGCGCTTTTCAATGGCGCCGATGCAGGAGCGCCGGTATATTGCGTGGAGGCGCTCATGATATCCATGCTTGATCGGAATGGTCGCGTCATAGCCCGCTGACTCTGATATCATGTACCGGATAAGCCCCCGGTTGCATTCGGGCATGTCGCACGCAAATACGAAAACCCCGTCGGTATCAGTCCGCATCAGCGCGGTATAGAGCCCGCCCAGCGGACCGAGGCCGGGGATGATGTCGCCGTAGCAGGGAAACCCGAGGTAGCTGAACCTGTCCGAATCATCGGCAACGATCGCTATTTTTCCGAAAAGCGGCGCGATCCTTTCGATTACATGCTCGATGAGCGGCTTTCCGCGGTATAGGTAGAGCGCCTTGTCTTCGCCGAAGCGCGTGCTCTTGCCCCCGGCAATTATATAGGCTGATATGTCACTGGTGTCCATCGGTATAGTGCCCTTGTGGCGCGTTGCAGTAAAAAAAGCCCCACGGTGGATAATCCCAGCCGTGGGGCTTTTGTGTCAAATTAAATTCAGGCTTAACCGACCATCGACTTCGATATCCTGTAGGCGACCCTTTTCAGCGAGGGAAGCCCGAAGGTGAACATCGACAGCAGCGCGTAGGTGTCCTTGATGGCCTCGGCCCTGGCGAGGTCGATCGCCTTGGCCTTCTCGCCTGTGGGCAGCCCGTATTTTTCGGGGCTGTCCTTGAGCACCGTCAGGACCCTGAGGCCGCCGAATTCCTCGAGGCCGTACAGGTTGGCGTGGGGGAATTCGGCCGATACCTGGCGTACCCGCTGCAGGCCCTTCTTTACCAGCGCCGCGCGCTCGCCGTAGCTCATGGCGCCGGTGGGGCAATGCATGACGCAGAGGGGAACGTCCCTCTTGTTCTCCATGCATGCGTGGCACTTGTACGACTTGTCCTTTTTGATGACTCCCTCGGCGCCGTATTTTTTCATGTCTTCTTCGAGGACATGGGGCACCTTGTACACGCACTCGTTGACGCAGGCGCCGCAACCGATGCAGAGCGACTGGTCGATGACGACCCAGCCTTCCACCTTGGATATGGCGTGCTGCGGACAGACCCTGAGGCAGTTTGCCTCTTCGCAGTGGTAGCACTTCTTGTGCATGATCATCCACAACGGCTTGCCCGGCTGTTTGCGGTCAATCGGGAAAAACTTCACATGATTGAACGTGATCGCCGAAAGCTCGGCCGGATTGGTGTATTCCGGACCGGCGAAGAAGGTCGTCTTCTCGCCGGGCAGGTTGTTCCACTGCTTGCATGAAACCTGGCATGCCCGGCACCCCGAGCACTTGGTGGTATCCACTAAAAACGCTTTTCCTGACATGGTTTATGCCTCCTTCCTGATGTCGGCGAGGAACGCCTTGAATTCCGGTATCATGGTATTGGCGTCCCCGATGGACGGGGTGATCTGGTTTGCCGCGTCGCCGGTGGCGGCGCCGCCGGGCCCGAAGTGCCAGATCATGCCGATCATCTCCACGGTCCGCCCGTTGACGGTGAGGGGCTGCATCCGTTCGGTCACCAGTGCGTATGCTTTTACGTTTCCACGGGCATTAAAGATGCTGACACGGTCGCCGTTCTTGATGCCCTTGGCCTGCGCCAGGGACGGGCTGATTTCGCAGAACATGTCGGGAACAAGCTCGTTGAGCCAGGGCAGGTTACGCGTCATGGCGCCGGCCTGCCAGTGTTCAACCACCCGGTACGAAGTGGCAATGTAGGGGTACTGCCCGGAATTTCCGAACTGCCCGATGACATCGCCGATGATCTTCGCGGCCGGGTTCACCTTCTGGCTGTTAAAAAGGTTGGGGATGGGGCTTTCCATCGGCTCGTAGTGCTCGGTGAACGGCCCGTCTGTCAGGGCCTTGCCGGGCGAGAAAAGCCGTCCCACGCCCTCGTTGTTCATGATGAAGGGGTTCTTCGCCTCGGGGCCGGCCTTCGGGCCGCCGTCAACGACGTCGCCTTTCCACTTGCTGCCGGTCCATTTCACTACCCAGCGGTTGGCGTCCCACGGTTCGCCCTTGCGGTTGACCGCCGCCCTGTTGTATATGATCCGCCGGTTGAGCGGCCAGCACCATGACCATTCCGGGAACGCGCCGATCTTGTTGGGTGCGTCTTTCGATCCGCGGCGGGCCATCAGGTTTTCTACCCGGGTAGGTGCCGCTGTAGAGCCAGTTTCCGCATGCTGTGGAACCGTCGTCCTTAAGGTCAAGGAAGTTCTTCATCTGCTTCTTTTCAGGCCAGGTGTACCCGTTGATCTCTTTCGCCACGAGGTGCGGCGACGCTTCATGCTCGCCATGCTCCCGGTAGTCCCAGTTTGACTTCAGTATGGGGTCGGGGAACTTGCCGCCCTCTTTTTTATAGAGGTCCCTCAGCATGAGGAAGAGCGTGTCCAGGATGTCAAGGTCGGACTTGGCGACCCCCGGAGGATTGACGGCCTTGTAGCGCCATTGCGCCCACCGGCCCGAGTTGGAGACGCTGCCCTCTTTCTCGACGGAAGACGCCGCCGGGAGGAGGAAGACCTCGGTCTTGATCTGGGCCGGGTTCGCGCCCGGACGCTTCCAGAATATGGCAGAATCCGTTTCCCAGAGGTCAACCGCTACCAGCCAGTCCAGCTTTTCCATGGCCTGGGCGTTGCGGTTGGCATTCGGGCCGCCGACGATCGGGTTGGTCCCCATGAAGAACGCACCCTTCATCGTCCCCTTGAGCATGTCCTCGAAGAGGAGGATGTAGGGGGAGGGGCTGGTGTACTTCGGGAGCCAGTCGTAGCAGAAGTCGTTTTTCTTTGTCGCCGCGTCGCCGTACCAGGCCTTCAGCATGCTGACCAGGTACTTGGGCCGGTTTGACCACCAGTTCATGCTCATCGGGTCTTCGGTCTTGGGCGTCGTGTTGTTGTACGCTTCCAGTGTCGGATGGTCCTTCACGTTCGGCGCAGGCATGTAGCCGGGGATGATGTGGAAGAGCAGGGCATGGTCGGTCGATCCCTGCACGTTCGATTCGCCCCGCAGCGCGTTGATGCCGCCGCCGGCCAGACCCATGTTGCCCATGAGGAGCTGGAGCATGGCGAGCGCGCGCACGTTCTGCGTGCCGACCGTATGCTGGGTGATGCCCATCGCGTACATGAAGTTCGCGACCCTGTCCGGCTTGTGCGTCGAGCAGAATATCTCGGCGGCCTTAAGGAAGGTGTCCTTCGGGCAGCCGGTTACCTTTTCGACCATCTCGGGGGTGTACCTGCTGTAATGATTCTTCATGAGCTGGTACACGCACTGCGGATTCTTGAGGGTCTTGTCCCGCTTGGGGACCTTCTTCGCGTCCACCTGGTAGGTCCAGGATTTACGGTCGCCGTAGTTGCGCTTGCCGGCGTCATACCCGGAGAAGAGCCCGTCGTTGAATCTGTAGTCCGGGTTCACCAGGTACGATGCGTTGGTGTATTCCACGACATATTCTTTTTGAATGAGGTTTTTCTCGAGGGCGTAGTTGATCATCCCGCCCAGGAACGCGAGGTCGGTACCGGGCCGTATCGGCACGTACAGGCTCGCCATCGATGCGGACTTGGAATACCGCGGGTCTACCACGATCAGCTTGGCATTCCGCTCTTCCATCGCCTTCAGTATCCACCTGAACGACGCCGGGTGGTTTTCCGCGGCATTGCTGCCTATCATGAATATTACGTCAGAGTTCTTGATGTCAATCCAGTGGTTCGTCATTGCACCCCGTCCAAAAGAGGCCGCCAGACCGGCGACCGTGGCGGAGTGTCAAATTCGTGCCTGGTGTTCAAGGTAGGTGACGCCGAGCGTCCTCATGAATTTCGTGAGCACGTAGCACTCTTCGTTGTCAAGGGCCGCGCCGCCCAGGCTTGCGATGCCGGGGGTCCGGTTGACGGTAACGGCGCCGTCCTTCTCCTGGAAGGTGGCGTCGCGGGCGTCTTTAACGCGGCGCGCTATGCGTTTGTAGGCTTCGTCCCATGACAGCTCTTCCCACTCGGTGCCGTACGGTTTGCGGTACTGCACCTTGGTCAGCCGCCGGTCGTTCACCGCGACCTGGAAGAGCGAGCTTCCCTTTGCGCAGAGGGCCCCGTGGTTGATGGGATGATCGGGATCGCCTTCGGTATTTATGACTTTTCCGTCTCGAGATGAGACGATCAATCCGCAGCCGACACCGCAATACGGGCAGATGGTGGTGGATTCTTTCGTGCCGCGAAGCTTGTCGGCCGATTTACAGCCGGTCAGAAACGACGCGCCGCCGACAAAAGCACCGGCCGCGGTCATTCCCGAAAGTTTCAGAAAGTCCCTTCGGGATAAAGGCATATTGTTCCTCCTTGGAAATGAGTAAGTTAAGATTCAATGTGCTGTTTGGGTTTGCCGGCCATGAGTATCCGGTAAACCTGTAATGATTATAATTTTTTTTCTTAGCTAATTAATGCAAGACGTTTTTGACATAATTCATCGTGTTCCGAGATTTTTTTAAAAATTACGGCCTTGAAAAAAATTACAAAATATTACAAATAGCAACAGGCAATAAAAATAACGCCTGTTAGTTGTAGGCCGATAGCGGGGCGATGGTTTCCATGTTCCGCGGCCGGATTCAGGACGGCCCGCCTGTCACGGAAATAGCTATGACCGGGTCACAGGAGCAGTGGTTATTTTACCATAAAATCACCCATCACGAGGATTGTTTTCTTCCCGGGAGTGGCATATATTAATACTTGAATCCTACTCTATGCAGGGAGGCGGTCATGAGCGCGTTTGATTACAACAAAGAAGCGTTGAAAAACTTGAAGATCGATGACACCGGCATTCTGGATCCCCTTGTTGACTTTGAATCCGCCCGCCGGGACCATATAAAGAAGGAGCGTTCGCGCCGTGACAAGCGGCTTTCACTCAAAGAGGCGATCGGCGAATTTGTCAGGGACGGTGACGTGCTCAGCGATACCGGGTTCAGCTACGTGCGGACCCCCATGCAGGCCTACTTTGAGATCTTGAGGCAGGGGAAAAAGAACATCCAGATGATCGGCTCGCCGAACTCCAACCAGAGCTACATGATCCATTTCGGGGCCGCCAGGTTTTCGCACAACTCCTATTCGGGCGCGGAGATGCGCGGTTATGACCGGGCCTATTCGCGGTCGCTCATAGAAGGGAGGACCGCCATCCTGTCCGAGTGGAGCCACGGCACCATGGCCCAGGGCTTCAAGGCCGCGCAGCTCGGCGTCGCGGGCGTCTTCAGCAAGCAGCTCCTCGGCTCCGACATCTTAAAGTATAATCCCTACGTGAAGGTGATGCAGAACCCGATGCGCGCCGACAGTGACCCGGTGGTCTTTGTGCCGGCGCTCTACCCCGACATCGCCATTATCCATGTGCAGGCGGCGGACCGGTTCGGCAACGCGCGCATGTACGGCCCGCCGATTAACGACATAGCACTGGCGGCCGCGGCGCGGCGGCTCATCATCACCGCCGAGGAGATCGTCCCCCCGGGCGATATACGGAGCAACAACAAGGGCGTGGTGATACCCTTCACCTACGTTGACGCGGTGGTCGAGCTGCCCTTCGGCGCCACGCCCGGCAGCATGCCGGGCCACTACTACTGGTCGCGCCAGTGGTGGGAAAAGCTGATGCGGTGGGCCTGCCTTTCCGATGCGAACATCAACGAGTACTTCGAGTACTGGGTCTTCTCCTCGAAGGACCAGTTTGATTTCGTGGATAAGCTGGGAGGGGTCAGGTGGATCACCAATTCCCGGAAGACGACCAAGGCGGAAGAGTATGACAATGAAGACCTGGGCGTCGATTTTTCCTACAAGGAATTCAAGACCCTTGAAACCGAAACGGGAATCTACTACTGAGCCGGGACGACGGCCATATACTAAAGGAGGAACCAGGACATGACAGATATTAAACCAGCCAATCCCCTTGAAATGGTAGCATATAATCTCTCCCTGCAGATCGAGGACCACCAGGTGGTGTATGTGGGGACCGGCCTCCCGATGGTGGCCGCGATCCTGGCGCGCAAGACGCACGCGCCGAACATAACCCTCGTCTATGAATCCGGGGCGCAGGACCCGCTCGAGGGCGGCATGCCCTGGTCGGTGGGCGGCCCGTTCACGTGGCGCAAGTCGCCCATGATACTCGAGATGTCCTATTCCTTCGGACAGGCCTACAACGGGTATGTCGATATCGGGTTCCTCGGCTTCGCGCAGATCGACATGTACGGGAACATCAACACGCACATGATCGGCACCGATCTCCTCAAGCCGAAGGTCCGTCTGACCGGGTCGGGCGGCAACAACGACCTCTCCTCCCTGTCGGAAAAAATGGTGCTGGTGGGGATCCAGTCCCCGGACAAGTTTGTCAAGAAGGTGGACTTCATAACGTCCGTGGGCTTCCTCGACGGCGGCGATTCCAGAAAGAAGGCCGGTCTCCTGGGCGAGGGGCCTGTCGCGGTCGTGACCAATGCCGGCGTGTATGACTTCGAGCCGGTCACCAAGCGCATGCGCGTGAAGTCCTTGAACCCGGGCGTGCCGATGGGCCTTGCCCAGATGGCAACCGGCTTCGAGCTCCTCAAGCCCGATGGCGAGATCCCCGTGACACCCGCGCCCTCGGCTGAGATGCTGGCGGTCCTGCGGAACGAGGTGGACCCGCTGGGCGTTTTTACCAGCATGCCCGGCATGTAAGGGCCGCTGTCCGGGCGGAAGGGATTACTGTCCGACAAGGACGACGGAGGTTTCCACCTGCCGCGCCGGTATCTTCCAGTATTTTTTCAGCAAGCGGTCTTTTTCTTCGGGTGATACCAGCCGGAAGCCGTGCTTCTCATAAAAACGAATTGCCCAGACCGCATCCGCCCAGGTGCCTATCAACAGCGGCCGGTCCGTTTGCGCGATGAGCCCGGTCAGGAGGCCGCTCCCGATCCCCTTTCCGCGCTCTCTGGTCGCTACATAGGCATGCCTGATCAGGGTCACGTCGATCACGTCCTGGATTCCCATCACGCCGAGAAGGGCGCCGTCCCGTTCGCAGCCCCAGAAGAGAATGCCGTCCCTGATTTCCCGCGCCAGCTCTTCACGCGACATGTATGGCTCATGCCACCGGTCGGCCGGGATCACGCCGCGGTATGCCTGCGCGGAATCGTTAATGACGCGGAGCATGGCGTCGAAGTCCGGTTCGTGGCATTGACGTATCATCACATGAATTCTTCCCCGGGCTGATAATGGTCCACTGCATGATTGCCGGCCGGTCCCGTCCGGCTGATCCGGCGCCGCCTGTTCAGAGCGCCAGCGCTATCGCCCCGCTGACCAGGAGGATGATCATGGTCACGGCGACGATCAGATGGGCAATGCCGGTGAATATCCAGATCAGCACGGCCTTCCCCCAGTCCGTCGCGTACACGTATTTCAGTATCCAGAGCGTGATCGCGATGCCGAGGAGCCAGCCGGCAAGTGAACCGATGCCGAAGAATGCCGTCCCCAGCCCGGTCAGGGCCCAGACCGCGACGCTGGAGAGAAGCGCGGCGTAGAACGCCTTCCCGAACGTGGTGTCCGGGACGCTGGTGAATTTCGAGCCGATCCAGATGAATACCGCTGAAAGCGCGGTCGCGATGGCGATACACCCGGCGATGATGAAGATCAGGGTCAGGCCGATCAGTTCCATGTTGCTCTCCTCTGTTGCGTGTTGTTTCCCGGGGGGCTCCCGCTTTTTATTTTAAAAGCATATACCAGCATTGCACAGCACCCGATGATGATGGACAGGTCGGCGCAATTGAAAATACCCGACCGGATGTTTCCGATGCCGATGTTCATGAAATCGATCACGTAGCCGTTATTGAACAGGCGGTCGATCATCACATTGCTGATGCCGCCGCCCGGCAGGCACGAGAGGGTAACAAGGTAGCGCCAGGGAATTGTTCTGCTGTATATCAGAAAGAAGGTCATCCCGGCAAGGGCGATGGCCGGCAGTATCAGAAGAACGAGGATCCATATCGCTTTCGGTATCCCGGAAAAAATGCTTAAAAACGCCCCCCGGTTTTCGGCGTAGCGGAGAACGAAGTAATCGCCGATTACAGCGACGGTGCCGGCGCCCCGCAGGCTCTTTCCGGCGAGATGCTTGGTGTATTGATCACAGCCGATGTTGATGGATATAACGAGAAGGATGACAAGGATCCGTAAAATCGTTCTTTTCATTCAGGTCCTGCTCCGCACAGCGGGAAAAATCGATTGCCGGCCGCGCGTCACGCTCAGCTCGCGGCCGTTTCTTCCGGCTTCAGGCAGAGCTTGTTCAACTCGTCAATCTTGCCGGATATGATGATTGACGTGGTGCCGTCCCTGGTCAGTATCCATATCTGCAGATTATCATAAAGATAATCTGAGATCTGGCGGTCGCCGCAGTCGACATACTCGCCGTTCATATGGCGTTTCAACGATTCGCGGATATAGGTATCGAGCCGCGAATCAATATTCATTTTATCAAGGGTCTCGGGTGATATGAAAAAATGACTTGTTTTTTGTTGCATCTATTGTGCCGCGGAATGTTTTCCTGCTGCGGGTAGAACCCCCCGGGCCGCCCTTTTTTATATGTGTGTTGCAGGGTTTGTTTTCTGTGGGCAATAATGGACTCGAACCATCGACCTCCTGCATGTGAGGCAGGCGCTCTAACCGACTGAGCTAATTGCCCTGACTTTTGCATTTATTAAAAATAAAAGTTGTACGTGTCAATAAGAAAAACGGGGGGAGCCATCTTTTTTCAATAATAGCATCTTTCTGGTTGACATTATAAATGTATTTCTTGATAAAGTTACGAATATCTTCATTCATTATATAAAAATAGCGAGAAAGCCATGATATATCAACGAAATATCGAGCGGATTGAAGAGCTCGTAAAGACGCAGAACGAATGGCGCATGGGCACCATAAACCTGATAGCCAGTGAAAACGTGATGAGCAAGCGCGCCCGGGGGGTGATGGGCTCGGACTTCTGCCACCGCTACGCGGAGGGGCACCCGGGCGAGCGGTATTACCAGGGCACGGAGATCATCGACGAGATCGAGGCCAGGGTAAAGCAGCACCTGAAGTCGCTTTTTGACTGCAAGCACCTGGACGTGCGGCCCATTTCCGGGACCGTGGCGAATGACGCGGTATTCAGCCGCTACATCAAGCCGGGCGATATCGTCATGGTCAACTCCACTTCCGGCGGCGGCCATATCAGCCACCACCGCCACGGATCGGTCGGTAAGTATACCTCGAACATCATCAATTTCCCGCTTACGCCGGACGGGTACCACATCGACGTCAAGGAGACCATCAATATACTCCAGAAGGTGCCGGTCAAGGTCATGATCATGGGCAAGAGCCTCTACCTCTTTCCCGATCCCGTAAAGGAGCTGGCGACCATCTGCCGCGAGAACGGCATCATCCTTATTTACGACGCGGCCCACGTGCTGGGGCTCATCGCCGGGAAACGCTTCCAGAACCCGCTCAAAGAGGGTGCGCAGGTGGTGAACGCGAGCACGCACAAGACCTTCTTCGGCTCGCAGCGCGGCATCGTCTTCAGCAACATGAAGGACACTGACTGGGCCAAGATAGACAAGGGGGCGTTCCCGGGGAGCTCGAGCAACCACCACCTCGACACGCTGGTCTCTCTTTCCATCACGACGTTCGAGTTCATGGTGTTCGGCGAGGCGTACGCGGAGCAGGTGATACGGAACGCGAAGGCGCTGGCCGTTGCCCTGGAGAACAGGGGCTTCAATGTCGAGGCCAAGGAATTCGGGTACACCGAGAGCCACCAGGTGGCGGTCAACGTGAAAGAACTGGGCGGCGGCGACGAAGTGTCCCGCGTCCTGAAGGACAATAACATCATCCTGAACATGAACCTGCTCCCCTTCGACCCGCTGGGGAAGGTGAGCAACCCGAGCGGCGTCCGCATCGGCGTCCAGGAGATGACCCGCTTCGGCATGCAGGAGCGCGAGATGGAGATGATCGCCGATTTCATGAAGCACTGCCTGATGGACGGGAAGTTCGTCGGCGACGACGTCAAGGACTTCAGGAAAGACTACCAGGTCATCTGGTATTCGTTCGATGAGGATTTCATCTCGCTCGAGAACAGCCAGCAGCTCAGATCGGCGCATGTCGAGGTGTAGCCCGTGTACCGCCTGACCGTGCATGATTATTTTTCCTCCGCCCACCAGCTCAAGGGATACCGGGGAAAATGCGAAGCGGTGCACGGTCATAACTGGAAGGTGGAGGTTGAGGTCGGGGGCGAAACACTGGACGAGATCGGCATCCTCGTGGATTTTTCCGTCTTGAAAAAGATCCTTAAAAGCGTCGTTGATCCCCTCGACCACGTCATGCTGAACGAGGTCGAGGGCTTCACGGACAAAAACCCGAGCTCGGAGCTTCTTGCCCGCCATATCTACGAACGCATGAAGGGGCAGCTTCCCGCCGGCGTCGCGATCGTTTCAGTGACCGTATGGGAATCCGAGAACGCGAAAGCGGTGTACTGCGAGTAAACGCGGAGCCTACGGCGCTATGTTTCTGATTATCCCGCCGATGATCCCGGAGAATTCCGCGGGCGAACCGCGTCCTTCCAGGTCCGCCTCTATCAGCCTGCCGTCATAGGGGATGAACCCCAGGACCTTCAGGCCCGCGAGGTTTTCGCGGATAAATTCCTCGTCGCCGGCGCCGCGGACCTTGTTCCCCACGATCCCGATCCGGACGATCCCCAGGTCGGCCGCGAGCCTCCTGATCTTGTCCGCGGTCTCGATGCTGCGCCGTCCCGGCTCCACCACCACGATCACCATGTCCACGGCGGTGGCGGTGCCGCGGCCCAGGTGCTCGATCCCCGCCTCCATGTCCATGACCACGATATCATCACGGTAAAAGACCACGTGCGATACCAGGTTCTTGAGGAGCGCGCTTTCGGGACACACGCACCCGCCGCCCCCCTTCTTCACGGTCCCCATCACCATGAGCCGGATGTTTCCCTTTTCCAGCCAGAGCTTCTCGGGCAGGTCGTCGACCTTCGGATTTATCGAAAAAAATGAGCCGGACTGACCAGGTTTTGCGCCGGTCCGCTCTTCCACGAGGTGCTCCATCTCGGCAATGGGTGTGATGGAATCCGCGCCGGCGAACCCGAGGGCGGAGGCGAGGTTCGCGTCGGGATCGGCGTCGATCGCGATGACGCGCTTTCCCCCGGCCGCCAGGTGCTGGATGATAAGTGACGCGACCGTGGTTTTTCCCACGCCGCCTTTTCCGGTTACCGCAAGCTTCATGGTGGTCCCTCCTGATTCATGCGCGGAGCATCCGGTTCCATTGTCGGAAATTCGGAGGCCCCCCGAACCCCCCAGAGGGGGCGTAAGACAGCCGGCCCTGTGGAGCTGCATCCATACCGGAACAGATACCGGGGCCGGTATAATATGTCCAGAACGAAATTGCCATGAGGCAAATTCTGGTGGACAATTATTTTCACCGGTGCTCTCATGAGAGCGTGTGCTGCATACGGGAGGAATTATGAGAACCACGATCTATTATTATACCGGCACGGGTAATTCGCTATGGACGGCGCGGCTGATGGCGGACGGGATTGGTGACGCGCTCCTGTACGACATGGCGCGCGCGGGAAAGGGCCCCGTATCCGCCGCAGGCGCGGGCGCGGCAGGCCTGGTCTTCCCGGTGCACATGTGGGGCGTACCCGCCCCGGTGCTGAACTTTCTGCATAAACTTGAAAAACATCCCGACACATATTACTTTGCCGTTGCGGTCAACGCGGGGCAGGTTTCCAGGACGCTTGTCCAGCTGGGAGCGGTCATGCGGGCCTGCGGCATTGAGCTCGCGGCGGGGTTCGATATTGTGCTGCCGAGCAATTACATTCCCTGGGGCGGGCCCGGCCCGGCCGATCGCATGGAGGAGCAGTACCGCGCCGCGAGGGAAAAAATCGCCCGCGCTGCGGACCTTGTAAAAAAGAGGGAACACGGGCACATTGAAAAAGGGCCGCTGTGGCAGAGGATAGTGTTTACCGCGCTGTACAGGATGACCTTCAACATGGTCCCGAAGCTTGACAGGGATTTCTGGGTCGATGACCGGTGCAACGGGTGCGGCATCTGCGCGAAGGTATGCCCGGCCGGTAACATCACGATTGAAGCCGGCAGGCCGGCCTGGCACCATCGCTGCGAACAGTGCCTGGCGTGCATCCAGTGGTGCCCGCAAACCGCGATACAGTACGGGAAGAAAACCCCCGCGTACGAGCGCTACCATCACCCGGAAGTGAAAATAAAGGACATGATGCCCGGCAGCTAAGACCCGGACCGGTGCGCCTTCATGATGCTCACCGCGATCATGTTGCAGAGCACGGCCACGTCCTCGGTTGACAGGTAGTCCTGGACCGACGAATCGAAGATGACGCTTCCCGACGGCGGGAACTCGTCATCGCCCCTCCAGAGCGCGAAGGTCACGTCCACCTTCGGGAAGGCGCGGAAGGTCAGCGCGCAATCTCCGACGGGCGCCGGGACGCCGCCGGCCGCGGCGCCGGCGGTGAGGAATTGGTCCATAGCGTCGCCAAACAGGCCGAGAAGGGGGGTGATGCTCCTCCGCTGGAACGCGGTATAATATCCCATGCCGCCCTCGAGCTGTTTGAAGGTGATCTGCGCGCCGCTGTGCGGGGCGCCTCCCGCCCGCACGAGATAATGGAGGATGAGTATCTTCGCCCACATGGGCACGTCATCGTTCCGGTCATGAAATGTTACGGATATATCCGGATGGGTTATCGTGACATTGTCCCTGAAAAAAAAGAGCGAGATGGCATGGCCTGCGCCGAGTGCGGCAACTGTCGCGCCGCTCTTGATGGCGGTTTCCGCCGGTGATAATGACGCGAGTTTCATGGCCGCGTCATTATACGCCGTTTCATAGCTGTTCTGTGTTCCGCAGGGCGCGGATTCCTTGTGGTACGGGGTGTTCCGGTTATCGGGATTCATCGCAATGGCGCCTGTAATGATCTGGATGGTACATTCGGGGAACGATCATTTTTTATCAACGAATATTTTTGTAGTATAAGTATTGACAGAGGGGTTTCGGGGACGGTATTAATAGACGCTGATAACCGGGTTGACGGCCGGATTACGCTGCGCGCGGGAGGGGTTCTGGATGAGGGTTTCACGCTATCACGGCATGCGGCTGGGGATGCTGGCCGGCCCCTCGCTGGTCGGCATTGTCATCGGGGCGGCCACTTCATTCCTGATTTCCCCCGATCCGACCGTATATACCGTCATCCAGGGCATGATCTGCGGGCTTTTGATCGGGTTCACCGTGTTTTACGTGGAATACTTTATATTTGATCGCATCTGGAAGCTGTCGATCATCATGATTGTCCTCTCCCGTTCGATCATTTTCACCATCGTGATCGTTCTATCGTACGCCATTTCCCATGTCATCGTTTTCGGGACGAAAGACCTCGTCTCCGATGTCAGGATGTTTCTCCTCCCGGGCTTCGGCACCGCCATCTTCTTTATCCTCGGGATCATGCTGCTGATAAACATAAGCAGGCTGCTGGGCCAGAGGGCGCTGATCCGGCTGCTGATCGGCCTGTACCACAAGCCGGTGAGGGAAACACGGATCTTCATGTTCCTCGATCTATCGTCATCGACCGCAATCGCGGAGGAGATCGGCGATGTCAGGTTCCATTCGTTCCTGAATGATTTTTTCTTCGATGCGACGCGCGCCATCGTTGAATGCAAGGGCGAGATATACAAATACGTGGGTGATGAAATTATCGTGACCTGGAAGATGAAGGACGGGATCCGGGACGGGAACTGCCTCGAATGCTTTTTCCAGATAGCTGACAGGATTGACGTCCTGCGCGGGAGATATGAGGAAAAGTACGGCGTGTGGCCGCGGTTTTCAGCCGGCATACACTGCGGAAGCGTGGTGGTCGGCGAGATGGGGGACTACAAGCGCGAGGTCGCGTTCCTCGGAGACGTGGTCAACACCACCTCCCGGATACAGTCCGAGTGCAGGGCGAAGTCGCGAAGCTGCATCATATCGGGCGATCTGAAAAACGCGCTGCCGCAGGGCGGGCATGCTTTTGAGGGCCTGGGATCGATCGCACTGCGCGGCAAGAAACAGAAGATCGAGCTTTTTAGCGTCACGAGGGGCGGAGGGAGATGAGCGTGGACCGGAGCAACCAGAGTTTGCACTCAAAGAAATATTGATCACTACCTGATGCGTGATATAACGGTTTTCATCATCGCATCAGGTAGTGGTTTTCCGGATTATCAATCGTGACAGACGGTGCATTTGTTGCTGATTCGAAGCGCATCATGGCAATCCATGCACTGTCCCATCAGCATTTTCCCCTTGATCATCGCGGTACCCGTAGAACTGGCTTTGTCGCCATGGCACGCCTCGCACCGCGATTTCATCCTTCCATCTTCAAATTTTGCGGTCATGACGACTTTATGGCTGAAATAGACGAGGTCCGGTTGTTTTGCCCATGATGTCCATGGTTTGTCCGTATCGGCATATGAATCAAACATTGATTTTTTTCTCGGCGTCATGTGGTCGTTGTTGGTAAGGTCGCCGTTTCTGTCGTGACATGCGGTACATTCACCGATGGTCGGTATGCCCTGGAACCTTCCATTTGCATCATATTTATGGCAGGTCTGGCAGTCCCTGATCTCATATTTCTCAACATGCGTTTTGTGCATGAAAGGGATTTTTTTTGCCGCATCCGCCTGCATTATATCATTACATGATTTTTTTGAGAATACAAAAAAAATAGATGCAAAGATTACAAAAGGGATAAAAAAAAGTGATAATGAGCGTTTCACGAAAGTTCTCCTTGTGTTTTATTGTTTTTTATGAAACGATAAAGATGCTGCTGGTACGCATGGTGGTATCTTTATCGCGCAACCGGTATATTCCCGGGAATATATCCCATCTCCTTGAATTTTAAATCGATGTATGGCGTTGATATTTTCTCGAGTGGGAGATACAGCGGACGGGAAGTTTTATTAATGTCTACTGTCTTGATGTATCTCTTGCACCTGTCGCAAACATCAACCCTGTACTCCTCTTCATCTTCAATCTCATAATAGCGGAGGGTGTCATGATCTGTATTTTCGCAAAATGAGCAATATACTCTTCTTGACGGCCATTCGTGGGCGCAGAAGCTGCAGACGAATGACCGCTTCCCATTAACATCAAACACCGATAATTCCGGCATTGACCCGCAAACCGGGCAATATCCCTTTTCCCACTCATTTTCCCTGTCGAGATAAGAAGAGACCATCTCCGAAAACATGACAAGCGATGGCTTCATGCTGTTATAAGCCACAAAGCGCAGAACCTCTCTGTCAATAGCGAATTCCTCTTCTATTGTTTTCAGGAATGATTCATCATACATGATCATAGCGGAAAAGAGCCGCTCCGTGCTTAGAGATCCATTCTCAACGGCGCTCCTGATCTTGATTATATTTTCGGAAATATGTTTCCCTGCCGCCAAAAGAATGTCACAGACCGTACGGAAGAGCCTGCCGGCCGATTCGCCATCTATGGCGAATTGAGAGATCTCGACCATCGGGAATTTTTCCGAAAATTTTAAAGCTAACACATCGTCCGGTATCCGGTAGTCTTGCAGACGGACCAGTTTCCTGGCTTCTTCCTGGGCGATGAAAATTTTCTCATACAGCTCCAGCAATGAGAGGTAATCGGGTTTTATCTTTTTTACCTGGGTCACTGCCTTGCTGATGTAGTCTGACGTAATTTCGGTGATTGCGTTCATGATATCCTGTGCCCGTCTGATTTATGCGAGCGATGCGTTCTTTTCAGGTTGTTTCAGCATCGCATTGTCATGATACAACTCGCGTTTATGGGTAATGAGATAGATCACCCGCACACTGCCCTCGTCCAGCAGCGTGGCTTCGGGGAATTCCTTTTTTACGACAGAAAGCCTCTTGTGCGCCTTCTCAAGGATTTCTTCCCTTTCGCCGAAGCTCATCGCGCCCGTGGGGCAGGTCTTCACGCACATGGGAATATGTCCGGCTTCCACCCTGTCAAGGCACATGTCGCACTTGTTGATTATGCCGGTTTTTTCGTTCCTGCGCGGAATATTATAGGGGCAGTATTCCTTCATCTGCAGAAAGCCGCCCTTCGATATCTTTTTCGTGCGCTCGGTGAATATGACCGCCCCGGTCTCCTTGTCGATCACCACGGCGCCTTTTACCTCGCCGTCGGCCGCGACCTTGCAGGGCGGCTCGGTGCAATGACGGCACTGGTCCGGGAAGAAATTCCAGAACACCCGGTCCTTTACCTTGAACTCGCTGAACTTTACGACCTTGTAATTGAAGCAGTTGAGGTCGGGGGGGTTCTGGTGTGAACCCCACCCGAGCTGCGTCGTGTGGTTCGCCGGGAACTCCTGCCATTCCTTGCAGGCCACCTGGCATCCCCTGCATGCGGTGCATCGCGATGTATCTATGAAGAATGTCTTAGACATGATGTTCTCCTCCCGTTGGTTTTTCGTTGGAAAGCTCGGTCACTTTGTCCGCCTTCCTGATATTCACCAGGCAGGCCTTGTACTCGGGGATCGAGGTGTTGGGGTCCCCCGCCCATATGGTCAGGCGGTTCGTCGCGTCGCCGATTCCTTTCTTGGTCCATCCAAAGGCGAAGGGCATGCCTATCAGGTGGACTGTCCTCCCCTGGACCCGCAACGGCGTCATACGGACCGTTACCATGGCGACCGCCTCGACCCTGCCGCGGATATTTTCCACTATGACCGGGTCTCCATTATTGATCCCCTTTTCGGCCGCCAGCTCATGGCTCATCTCGACATAGAGCATCGGCTCCGCCTCGAGGAGGGACGGGACGTTCCTTGTTTCACTGCCGCCGCACCAGTGCTCGGTCAGGCTGTAGGTGGTGAGCACGATGGGGTAGTTCGGGTCCCCCGGCGAAGCGATCTTGTCCATATCGCTCTCGACGATTTTGGCGCAGGGATTGCTGAGCTGCCCGGACAGGCCATGGTTCCGCAGAGGTGTTTCCACCGGTTCGTAGTGTTCCGGCAGAGGGCCGTCAACAAGCCCCGTTCCGTAAAGCTGTCCGAGGCCGTCCTTGAGCATGATGAAGGGATTCTTGCCTCCATGGACCGCAAGGGGGGGCGCACCGCCATCGGGAACATCGCCCTCCCATTTCATGCCGTCCCAACGGATGACTGTCCGGGAGGGGTCCCACGGCTGGCCGTTTTTATCGACCGAGGCCCTGTTGTAGAGGATCCAGCGGTTCATTGGCCAGCACCAGGCGAAATTCGGGTATATTCCGATCGCCTTCTGGAGCGGCGTCTGCTTCAAGCTTCTCCGCTTCATCTTGTTGCCGTCCTCGCTGGTGAAGCTCCCGGCGTAGAGCCAGTTCAGTGATGCCGTCGAACCGTCATCGGCAAAATCGGTAAATCCGGTGAGCTGTTTGCCTTTCTTCGGCCCGCTGGTGAACCAGCCGTTTACCCGTTTCGCAATTTCTTCGGCATCGTATTTCTTGTACCAGTTCAGGTTGACGATGGGCTCGGGGAATTTGCCATCTTCGTCTTCATACAGGTCGATGACCTCATTCATAATGTCGATCATGATCTGCCCCATCGACCTGGACTTTCCGCGGGGGTCGGTCGCCTGGTGGTGCCACAGGATCAGGCGTCCGCTGTTGCTGATGCTTCCCTCTTTCTCGGCCCGGTGGCATGACGGGAACAGGAACACCTCGGTCTTGACCTTTTTCGGATCAACACCGGGGCCGTGCCAGAAGTCAGTCGTTTCATTCTGGTGGATCTCCGCCATGTAGAGGAAGTCAAGGTTCTGCAGCGCCTTCCTGTTTTTATTTGTGTTTGGCAGGGTATTGGCTGAGTTGGTCGCCCAGATGGACCCGCCCTTTATTTCACCCTTCATCATCTTGTCAAAAAGATACATGTAGGAGTAATCGCCGTCATGCTCGCTCTTCGCAGGATCGCCCTTCGGGAGCCAGCCGTAGCCGAAATCGTTCTCCTTGGTGGCGTTCTTGCCGAAATAGGCTTTGAGGAAGCTTGTCATATACTTGGGCCTGTTCTGCCACCAGTTGACGCTTTCAGGCTCCTTGCTGACCGGGGTGGTCAACTTGTTGTAATCGGCAAGGGTCTTCATGGCGGCCCTTGGAAGCGGCAGATATCCAGGGAGAACATTATAGAGGATCGCATGGTCCGTGGTCCCCTGCACGTTCGGCTCGCCCCTGAGCGCCTGGACTCCACCGCCAGCGATGCCCGCATTGCCGAGAAGGAGCTGGATGATGCCGCTGGTGCGGATGTTCTGCACGCCGACAGTGTGCTGGGTCCAACCCAGGGCGTAAAGGATCGTCCCCGCCTTGTCAGGTTTACCCGTTGCCGCGTAGGCCTCGTATACTTTCCGGAGGTTCTCCGCCGACACGCCGGTAATTTCCGAGACCTTGGCGATGTTATACCGCGAATAGTGATTGCGCAGGATCTGCATGACGCAACGCGGGTTCTGGAAGGTCGGGTCTTTCTTCACGTTGCCCTTGTCATCCAGCTCGAACTGCCAGTCCTTCTTGTTGTAGATTTTATTTTTTGGATCATAGCCTGCGAAAAGGCCGTTGTTGAAGTTGTATCCCGGACCCACGATAAAAGAAGCATTGGTGTAGTCATTCACATATTCTTTGAAATACAGGTTGTTCTGGAGAATGTAGTTGATCATCCCGCCCATGAAGGCTATGTCCGTTCCCGACCGGAGAGGGACATGGAAGTCGGACCGTGCGGACGTACGTGAGAATTTCGGGTCAACGTGGATGATCACGGCATTCCGTTCTTCCTTCGCCTTCATGACCCATTTAAAGCAGATGGGATGGTGTTCCGCTGCATTGCTGCCGATGATGAGACAGCAGTCGGTGTTTTTAATATCAATCCAGTGATTCGTCATTGCGCCCCGTCCGAATGATTCCGCCAAACTGGCGACAGAGGGGCTGTGTCAAATACGGGCCTGATGATCGATATTGACGATTCCCAGGGCACGCTGGGCCTGGACGACTACAGAGGCTTCTTCGTTGCTCATCTGTGAAGAGCCTGCGTGGAACATCGCTTCAAGGCGGTTGACCATCTGTCCGGCGGCGTTCTTTTCTATAAAATGCTTGTCGCGGGTGTCCTTTATGCGGCGGGCCACCTTCTCGACCATCCAGCCGTAGCTTTTCTCTTCCCACTTGTCGCTGTAGGGGGCGCGATAGAGGGGCTTCAGTAACCGGTGTTCGCTGTTTATCATGGAGAGCATCGTCGAACCCTTCGCGCACAGGGCGCCTTCGCTCACGGGATAGCCCGGATCGCCTTCGGTGCTGACGACTTTCCCGCCTTTAACATGAGCGATAAAGTGGCAGCTCACTGAGCAGAAAGGACATATAGAGATGACTTCTTTTGCCCTTTTAATTTTCAGTTTTTTTGCGTATGATTCTGTGACCAGATAATTTACGCCAAGTCCGCCCAGGGCTAATGCCCCGGCACCTGCACCCGCCATCTTCAAAAAATCCCGGCGTGAATAATTCATTGAGAAGTCCTCCTGAAAACATTATGTGCTTAATTAAATAATTAATTACAAAGAAAATCGTGAAAAGGGTTACTGTCAATATTAATTTTTTAATAGTCAATTATTGATATATGTTAATTTTAACAAGTCATTATTGTTAAATTGTTCTGTTAATAATAACATATTGCGATAGTGGTCTGAGGAAAACATACCAATATCTTGCACTAAAAAAAAGACGCCCGATCTACAACAATCAGGCGTCTTTTCATATATTTACTTTTCTAATAACCGTAATTAAACTGAATCCAAAACCTTGTTACGCCTTCTCCAGTTTAACGGCGCATGCTTTGTACTCTGCGGTCTTTGTTTCAGGATCGAACACATTATTCGTCAGCCAGTTCGCATTTCCCTCCCGGAAATGGAAGGCCATCCATACGAGACCTTGAGGGATCTGCTCTGTTACTTTTGCCCTCACTGTAACGGAGCCGCGCCGCGAGGTGACCTTTACGTACTGGTTGTGCTGTATGCCCAACCTGGCCGCGTCTTCAGGTGATATGTCCGCCGTTTCCTCCGGCAGTATTGTATCGAGGCCGGCGCGTCCCGTCTGCGTACGCGAATGATAATGGAACAATCTCCTTCCCGTGCTGAGTACAAAGGGATACTCCCCGTCCGCGACCTCCGCCGGCGGGGTCCATTCTATTCCCTTGAAAAGACCCTTGCCCCTGCTGAACTTGCCGTCTCGGTGAAGGAATTTCGTTCCCGGGTGCTCGGTGTTGGGACATGGCCACTGCAAGCCGTCATTACAATTGAGGCCGTCATTGTCAATGCGGGTATACTTGATGCCGCCATAGGCCGGTGCGAGAACAGAAACTTCATTGTCCCATATTTCCTGTGAACTGTTTGATGTCCACTCATGCCCCATTCTTTTTGCGATTTCTTTGAAAATCCACCAGTTGGGTTTCGACATTCCCGGGGCGTCCTTAATTTTCCGGACACGGTTCACCCTGCGCTCGCTGCTGGTGAATGTCCCTTCATCTTCGCACCAGGCCGCGGCGGGAAACACCACATTCGCGAACCTGGTCGTCTCGGTCGGGAAGATGTCGTTGCACACGATGAATTCCGCAGAGGCAAGCTCGTGCTCGACGTGGGTGATATTCGGCTCCGTATTCGCGAGGTTTTCACCGAATATGTAGAACGCCCTGATTTTTTTTGCGGGCAGGCCCGCCATCATGTCCGGGATCATAAGTCCGGGCTTTTCAGGGAGGGACGCGACGTTCCACGCCTTCATGAATTTTTCCCTCAACGCAGCATCTGTGACGCTCTGGTACCCGGGGAACACTCCGGGGAGCGCTCCCATATCGCAGGCGCCCTGGACATTGTTCTGCCCGCGGAGCGGGTTTACGCCGCCGCATTCCATACCCATGTTGCCGAGGAGCATCTGGAGATTGGAGGTTGACATGACGTTATTCTTGCCGCAGGTGTGCTCGGTGATGCCGAGCGTATAGCAGAGCATGCCGGGTTTTACCGATGCCATGGTGCGTGCAATTTCTACAATCGTGTCAGCGGGGACGCCGGATATTGTTGAGGCCCTGTCAACGGGGTACTCCATGACTTTTGCTTTCAGGTCCTCGAAATCCTCACAGTTTTCTTCAACGAATTTTTTATCGTACAGATCCTCGGTGATAAGAACATGCATAATCCCGTTAAGAAAAGCGACGTCAGAACCGACCTTGATCTGGGCGAAGATATTGGCTCTGTCGGCGAGCGGCTGTTTGCGCGGGTCAGCCACTATCAGCACCGCGCCCTTTTTTACTGCGCGTTTTACGAAGTATGACGCCACGGGGTGAGCTTCCGTCATGTTTGTTCCGATGCAGAAAATGAGCTTCGCGTTTTCCAATTCACCGAACGAGTTTGTCATTGCGCCTGAACCGAACGTGGTTGCCAGACCGGCAACAGTAGGAGCGTGTCAAGTTCGGGCGCAGTGATCGATATTGTTGGTTCCGATTACTGCCCTGAAAAGTTTCTGCATATGGTATGAGTCTTCGTTGACGCTCCTGGCGCAGCTTACGCCGGCAATGGCATCCGGCCCGGATTCTTTTATTATCTGCTTGAATTTATTTGCCACCAGGTCAAGTGCTTCATCCCAGCCCGCTTCGCGGAATTTCCCGTCAGCGCCTTTTAATAAGAGGGGATGTCAGTCTGTCTTTTGAATAGATGAAATCATACCCGTAACGTCCCTTGACGCAGAGATGCCCCTGGTTCGGTTGTGCGCCGTCAACGCCGGTAATGCGGATGATCTGGTCGCCTTTCACATGAAGTTCAAGCTGGCATCCGACGCCGCAGTAGGGACAGGTTGTCCTGACGGTCTTTGTTTCCCACGCGCGCGCCCTGCCGATACCCTTTTTTTCGATAAGGGCGCCGACCGGGCAGAGCTGAACGCATTCACCGCACTGCACGCATGATGATTTTCCCATCGGCGCGTCGTCATCGCAGATGACCTGGTATGGTCTGCCGCGCAGTCCAAAATCGAGGACCTCATTCACGACCAGACGGTTGCATCCCTCGATACAGCGTCCGCACTGGATGCATTTATTTGGGTCGCGCATGATGAAGGCCGCTGAGTCGTCCTGCGCCTCGGTCTCTTCCACAAGAAAAGCCGGGACTTCGATGCCAAGCCGGTACGCCGCTTCCTGAAGCTCGCAGGCCCCGTTTACTTCGCACGAGATGCAGTTGTGGTTGCCGTTTGCGAGAAGAAGATTGACCACCATCTTCCGGGCCTCGATGACGCGCGGGGTTTCAGTACGTACGTGCATGCCTTCGGTCGGCTTGAGTGAGCATGCGGTCTGAAGGCCGCGCATTCCATCAACTTCGACCACGCAGACGCGGCACATGCTCGCCGGCCCCAATTTTGGGTGATAGCACAACGAAGGGATATAGTATCCGTTTTCTCTGGCTATCTGGAGAACGGTCTTGTTGTCGTCACAACTGATCTCCTTGTCGTCGATAAAAATATTTTTACTCATTACAAAATCTCCTCTTCGTATATTCTCATTATACCGGGACCCGGTTTTCCTGACTGAACCGTGTTGCCAGTGTCTCTGCCGGCTTTGTGTGCGGATCACCGATCAGACGGATTGATGGCCTCTATTTATGATTGTTGCATGCGCCGATCATCTCAATGCGTTCTTTACTATTGTTACCAGGCCATCGGGTTCGACTGGCTTCTGGAGAAAGCCGTTAAAGCCGAGCTTGTCAATTTCAACATTGGAAGCGGTGGCGCTGCCGATGCTGCTCATAAGAAGTATGGGAATGCCCGGCACGCTTTTTTTTATCTCCTGGGCGGCCCTGGCACCGGAATCGATCGTTTCCATCATCATGTCACAGAGGATAAGGTCCGGTTTGCTTTTTACGGCCGCCTCAATGCCGTCTTTACCGCTCTTGGCGGTCGTGGTTGCATAGCCGTTCTTTTCAAGAATAACCTGTATCGAGTCAAGAATGTCCGGATCGTCATCAATGATTAAAATGTTTTTTTTATTTGCCATGAAAAAGTCTCCAGATAATTTATTCGCTACGGCAGTTTTACCAGCGCTTCGAATTCCGGCCGAAACTTGCTTACCATTGCCTGGATCGGCACTGAAAAAGCTTCGCCTGTCGGGCAGAGGGTGAGGCCTCTGATGTTTTTACATAGATGAAGAATCAGGTCAATATCCGCGTTTTTGCCGGTTCCCCTCAGAAGCGATTTGAGTTTATCCTTGATAACGAGCGATCCCTCCCTGCAGGGAACGCACTGCCCGCAGGATTCATGTTGATAGAATTCAATGGTGCGCAGCGCGAGTTCAGGTATTGATACCGTGTCATTGATGACCATGATGCCGCCCGATCCGAGCGCGGTCCCGGCCTTCTGGCATGAATCATAGCCAAGCGCCAGGTCTTTTGCTTCGTTTGCGGTAAGGATGGCCGTTGACAACCCGCCGACTATCACTCCTTTGAGCTTCCCCTTTACGCCCCCCGCCGCCTTGAGTATTGTCTTCAGCGGGGTTCCGAGCGGGTATTCAAATACTCCGGGTTTATTCACATGGCCGGAAACGCCGAATATCTTGGGACCGTTGTTGTCCGGGACTCCGATCTTAAGAAAAGCGGCGGCCCCGTTCCCGATGATATATGGAATGGAGGAAAGTGTTTCCACGTTGTTGACTACCGTGGGACAGCCGTATAGGCCATGATTGGCGGGGAAGGGCGGCTTTACCCGCGGGTTACCCCGATTTCCCTCAATGGACTCTATCTGGGCCGTTTCGTCGCCGCAGACATACGATCCTGCGCCCCGGTGAACAATGATGGCGACATGGTCCAGTTGCCCGTCCGTTCTGGCTTCATCGATGGCAGTTTCAAGAATATCGGCGATCCAGGAGAATTCCCCGCGGATATAGATGAACGCGGTTTTCGCTTTTATCGCGAAGGCGCTGATGGCAATACCCTCGATACACAGATGCGGGTTGAATTCCATTATCTGCCTGTCTTTAAAGGTGCCTGGTTCACCCTCATCCGCGTTGCATATAAGGTATGAGGGTCTCGGATCGTTTTGGGGAAGGAATGACCATTTCATACCGGCCGGGAACCCTGCGCCGCCCCGTCCCCGGATTTTCGACTCTTTTACTTCGTTAATGATATCCTCCGGCTTCATCGAAAGCGCTTTCTTCAGCGCCGTATAGCCGCCGCTTTTTTTATATGCGGAGAGCGAACGGCAGTCTTTTTTCGAACGGTCATTTAGCAGTATTCCGCATTCGGAAACGACATTCATCGTGGTATCGTTTGCAGGCACCTGGTCTTTCTTCAGGGCCTTGATCAGCGCGTCGGTTTTTTCTGTGGTCATATTTTCATAATAACGATCGTTTACCTGGATGACCGGTCCGGTGGCGCAGGAGGCGAGGTCCTGGACCGTTGAAAGGGTAAACATCCCGTCATCGGTGGTTTCGCCGACACCTATGCCGAGCTTTTTAATGAGATGTGCAACTATCTCGTCCGCCCCGTGCAGAAAACCGGGAACGCAGGTATCCACCTGGAGGTGGTATTTGCCCACCGGTTTCGTGTTGAACATGGTATAGTAGGTTGCGATGCCATATGCTTTGCTTTTGCTGATTCCAACCGCCCTGGCCGCAGTATCGATTGACCCATCATTGAGAGCGTTGTGGTTTTTCTTTTGCAAATACTGCAGCACCGGCAATATGGCTGATTCCTTTTTTGGATACCCCTCGATTATTTTTTTGATGTCGGCATTCTCGTTTTTTTTCATATTACCACCTTGTTTATACAATCTATCCGCGTGTCGCTTCATGTCCTTGCTTTGTAATATTGCTTAATTCTCCACACATTCTTAGCCCGGGTTATTTATGCGGCAGACCCGTATGCGACGCTGATATAGTAGTGACGGGAACACACCGGTGCAGTAGTATATATACTACCGCGCCCTAAAACACCCACTAATAATATACGAACCCGGATTCAGCAGTTGAGAAAGATGCTTTCTCTGATTTTTTGAGAATACACTTGCTGTCGGTATTAATGGGTTTTAAACGGTGGTTACTTTTGTCATACCGAAAATTGTGATACTGTTTTTAGCTATTAAAAGTCAATAGTATTTTTTTTATAATCAAAAAATATAATATGTTTATTTTAACCAGCAATATTAATGGAAATGATCTGTTTAAAATAGCATATTGTTGCAATTCATTTTAAAATTAAAATAAAAAAATATCTTAAATAATCTTAAAAAATTACAAAAAATAATAAAAAATGATAATTTTGTTGACACAATATATGCTAAATTAAGCATATGCTATGATTATTGATGATATGGCGGTTGTGGATGAAGATAAAACCCATTTTATCGAAAATGATTATTGTTTCAACAATAATCATTACGTACTGCAGTAATCCAAATGAATCAAAAAACCTGATTATTTTCCACGCAGGCAGCCTGTCAGTTCCCTTTGCCGCAATGAAGAAGGACTTTGAGGAAAATAATAAAGATATAAAGGTTCTTCTTGAAGCGAGCGGTAGCATACAGGCAGCGAGAAAAATAACAGATCTAAAAAAGCCCTGCGATATTATTGCGTCCGCGGATGATAACGTCATAGATAATTATCTTGTTCCATCATACGCCGACTGGAACATTACATTCGCAAGCAACCAGCTTGTCCTGTGCTATACGGAAAAAAGCAAATTTGCCCGTGAGATAAGTGACAAAAACTGGTTTAATATCCTGAAGAAAAAGGGCGTCAGATGGGGCCACTCGGACCCGAACCTCGATCCCTGCGGTTACCGGGCCCTCATGGTGGTCCAGCTTGCTGAAAAATATTACAACATGCCCGGGCTGTACGCAGGCGTCCTGGCAAACAGACCCGTTGAAAACATACGGCCTAAATCGGTCGATCTGCTTTCGCTTCTGCAGACGGAAAATCTTGATTACGCATGGGAATACCGGTCAGTCGCCATCCAGCACGGTTTGAAATACGTATCGCTGCCGGAGGAGATCAACCTCGGCAACCGCCATTTCGACGGAAACTATGCAAAGGCGAAAGTGAGAGTGGCAGGCGAAAAAAAAGGCTCATGGATTGACATGAAGGGCGAGTCGTGCACGTATGGGGTCGCCCTCTTGAAAAGCAGCCCGAACCGAAAGGCGGCTGTCAGGTTCCTTGCGTACATGCTTGATCCGGAGAAAGGCCTGGCAATCTTTAAAAAGCAAGGGCAGCCGCCCATCATCCCGTCCCGGGTGCGTGATGCCGGCATGAAAAAGCTCGTCCCCGCCGAACTTCAAAAGTATATTTCGACAGATGACTGATGGACCTGCGAATTAGAAAGAGCAAAGTATTTTTGGGAATATGCCTGGTCTCGGGGACCGTCGTGCTCTCGTTCATCCTTGTACCCATAATCCATCTGATGGTCAGGCCCTCCGCCGATTCGATACGGAACGCCATCCTTGACGCTGATGTTGTGCGCGCTATCCGGCTCAGCATGGCAACTTCCCTTGCGGCGGCCGCCATTTCTTTCATCATAGGAACGCCGTTCGCGTATCTGCTCGCCAGGAGCAGTTTCAAGGGAAAGCGGATCGTGGAGAGCATAATAGAGCTCCCGATCGTGATACCGCACCCGGTAGTGGGGATCGCCATCTTAAGCATAGCGGGAAGGGGACACTGGATAGGCCGGGCAATGTCGGACCTGGGTATACAGATCATGGGCAGTGTTACAGGGATTATCACGGTACTCACCTTCGTCGGGCTTCCCTTTTATATCAGCGCCGTTAAAAGCGGATTTGAAGCGATACCGCCGAGGCTGGAAAGCGTATCGCGCAGCCTGGGGGCCTCGGTTTCACAGACCTTTTTCAGGATCACGTTCCCTCTCGCGGCCCGGAGCATACTTGCCGGGTTCATCATGTGCGCGGCGCGGGCCATCAGCGAGTTCGGCGCCGTGATAATCATAGCGTACCACCCGATGAACGCGCCGGTGCTCATATTCGAGCGGTTCGAATCATACGGTCTGGACAGCGCCCTGCCGGTGAGCATGCTGCTCGTCGTCCTCTCCCTCGTGTTGTTCATCATCATGAGGATTCTCACGCTTCAGAGGAAATGGAAGACATGATCAAAATTACCGGCCTCAACGTCGATCTGCCCTGTTTTTCGCTGTCTGATATAAATCTCGGCATCCCGGAAAACCAGTTTTTCGTGCTCCTGGGCCCGACCGGGTCGGGGAAGACCGTTCTCCTCGAGGCCATCGCCGGGATAGAGACGGTCTCGTCCGGATCGGTGATGATCAACGGGCTTGATGTGACCAATCTTCCTCCGGAAAAGCGGGGCATCTGCATCGTGTACCAGGACAGCTGTCTTTTTCCGCACCTGAACGTGGCGGACAACATCCGGTACGGTCTGCGCTATCGATACAAGCACGAAGCGAAATCCGGCGATCGATTCAACGAGCTCGTTGATTTGCTGAAAATAGGCCATATCCTGAAGCGCCGGCCGGAGACACTGAGCGGCGGCGAGGTCCAGCGGGCCGCGCTCGCCCGCGCGCTCATCACCGGGCCGCGCGTCCTGTTGCTGGACGAGCCGTTTTCGGCCATCGACCAGGCGTTCCGCTCCGAGCTGCAGCAGCTGCTGAAGACGCTCCAGCAGACGTCGGGAATCACCTTTATCATGGTCACGCACAGTTTTTCCGAGGCCCTCTCCCTGGGAGATCGCGCGGCAATCTTACAGAACGGAAGGATCGAGCAGGAGGGGAGCCTGATCGATATCTTCAAGAAGCCGCGCTCACCCTTTGTGGCGCAGTTCGTCGGGGTAAAGAACATTTATCCTGCGAACTTCAGCGGCCTCCACGCGCAGGTGAACGGCGTCACGGTGCGCGTCGGGAACGAACCCGGCTCCGGCCGCGGCTATATCGCCATACGTCCGGAAGACATCATACTCAGCAGATCGAAGCTTGATTCGAGCATCAGGAATTCATTCGGCGGGAAAGTGCGGGCGGTGCTCGACAAGGGGTATACGTTCGAGGTGGACGTGCAGGCCGGGGAGACGGTATTCAGGTCGCTCATTACCAGGAGCGCGCTGGTCGAGCTGGATATCAGGACCGGCCAGGATGTGTACATATCATTCAAGGCGACAGCGGTGCATTGCTTTGAAAGCGCACTGCACGATACTATTGTACATTAATACTATGGAGAAGTAACATGGAAGACATACGTATCAGAAGGCTGACCTATGACAACAAGATGGATTCATACGGCCTGGAAGAGTTTGCCCGTATTTTGAAAGAATTTCACGGAAGCGTGGCGCCCGGTCTGCTGATCGGCGGCTTCATGGTGGACCTTGCATTGAAGAACCTCCCCGAAGGGGAATTCTTCGACGCGATCTCTGAAACAAGGACCTGCCTCCCGGATGCGTTGCAGCTCCTGACCCCCTGCACCATAGGCAACGGATGGCTGAAGATCTTCAATTTCAGCAGGTACGCGATCGCCCTGTATGACAAAAGCAGCGGGGAGGGGATCAGGGTCTTCATCGATCCCGCGAAAATCGAGAAGTGGCCCGAGGTCAAGGGCTGGTTCTACAAGCTTAAAAAGAAGAAGGAGCAGGATTACCAGCTTCTCCTCTCGCAGATAAAAGAAGCGGGCGCGGGACTGTGCAGCATGAAAAAAATAAAAATGAAGCCCGAATTGCTGGCCGGTCACGCGCATGGCAGCCGCATAGCGAACTGTACATCGTGCGGCGAGGCCTTTAAAATAAAGGACGGACCGCTCTGCCCCGCGTGCAAAGGCGAAGATCCTTATGTCAATGTATGAGACAGGGATATTTATTACATCGTTCAGGGGAATGGCATGAATGACATAAAAGCCGTAATCCGGATCCATGTGTGGATTGAATCGGACCGTGGCATGATCCTGGGCCCGGGAAGGGCCAAGCTGATCGAAAATATCGAAAAATACGGGTCACTTCAGAACGCCGCGAAAAAAATGGGCATATCATATCGTGCCGCGTGGGGCAGGATAAAAAAGACCGAAGAAGTGCTCGGTCATAGATTGCTGGAAAAGACCCAGGGCGGCTACCAGTTGTCTGACGTGGGAAAAGAACTTCATGAGAAGTATATCTCCTGGTATAGAAAAATTGAGGACTATGCTTTAAAAGAATCAAAAACAATATTTCCCTGGAATTCCACGCCCTATGATGTGCATGAATAAATTCACGATTTTTCCGGGCCGTTGACTGCGGGGGTCTGTCGTATGGAAAAGGAGTTGCTATGCGAATTCTATTGAAAATATTTATTATCATTATTTGCGGCACATACGGTGCTGCGACTGCATCAGTCAAAACTGGTCCGGGGAAATTTTATATCGTCGGTATGGGGACCGCACCGGACCTGGTTACCGTCAGGGCCATCAACGTTATTAAAAAAGCTGACATCGTTCTGGTCGAAACGGATCATGAACGTCGTCTGTGGGGAGAATATATCAGTGACAAGGAGGTCTGGACCCGCACGATCAGCCTGCGCATCATGTATGGCGTTGATCCTGCGCTTCTAAAGGATCCTGAACTGCGTGTTAAGGCCGAAAGAGGGACCAGGGCAAGAAAGCAGTTGGCCGAACGCATCATCTCGGCGATCCGGCAGGGGAAGATAGTGGCCGACCTCCAGTGCGGCGACCCCATGGTGTTCGGCCTTACGTTTATGCTCGAGATGCTTCCGGAGGATATTCCCACCGAGGTCGTGCCCGGGATCGGTTCGTTCCAGGCAGCCAGCGCCGCGGTCAAGATGAGCCCGACATTCGGATATGACACAAGCGCTGTTATACTTACCATGGACGACTGGAAGGGAAGGGCCGACAGAAATGAGATACTCATGGCTGCTAAAAGCAGTCTTGTCGTGTACACCATGCTGCTGGATTACCCCCGCTTTTTTTCACAGCTCAGGCGTTATTATCCTGCCGATACGCCGGTCGCTATTGTGAATAATGCCGGGGACCCGGGCAAGCAGAGGGTGATCAAGAGCACTGTCGGGACGTTTATAAAAGAAGTGGATTACAAGAGCCTGCCGGAATCGATGCATATCCTTCTCGTCGGGAAATTTTTAACGGCGGGGCAGGCCCGTAAAGATCACGTGCCGGAGATCACACCGGGGCACCCGCCTGTCAATGTGGATTAAAAATTCAGGGTCCCGTCCCGGTGCCGGGCGGTCAGGTTGAATTCTTTTCATGGCGCCGGATCATACGGCCTGTCGAACCGCCTGCCATACGCGCCGTGCTTTTTCAGGTTCATGTTCCAGTATATATTCGCCAGGCCGGTTGCCATCAGGATACGGAACATGAATCTGCCCGCGGCGGACATTTTTTCCCTTCCCGCGAGCTTCCTTTTCATGATCGGATGAAACTCTTTTGTTACACCGAAGTGCCTGCCCAGGTTCCTGAAAGCGACCAGGAGCCTCCGGTTCAGGAACGGGGGCCTGGCCTGGATGCCTTCAACGCCGCCCCGTATCACCGTCCCGATATAGTGGGCTCCGAGCCGCCGCGCCAGTTTTTCGCAGTATCTCTCAACGTACCTCGACTGTATGGCTTCCGGAAACCCGGACTGTACGATAAAACCGAGGGCAGGGAGTGTTGATGTCTTCCTGGTTTTGTCCGACTGCATTGTCGTCCCGAGGGTCTCGATAAAGTCTTTGACGATGGCCGGCATGGAATCCCCATACAGGGGAAACGCTATAATGACCGCCTGTGCATTGAAGAACTTTTTCGCAAAATCGCCATGCTGGTGTACCCGGGCAAGGTACATCAAGTCGCAGGTGTTGTCACTGGCAGCCAAAAATCCGGCGGTAAATTGTCCAAGGAGGATGGCGGTATTCCCGTTTTTCCCGCGGGGGGAGCCATTATAGAGCGCCAATCGCATCGCACGCCTCCTTTATGGGCCGGTCTGTGGTGAAGGCATGACTGAGGGTGGTCAGGAAATTCACCGCCTGTCTCCTGTAGATGTCGGTTATTATGGCGATGTCTTCGTCATCGGTGTCCTTGCCCCGTCCCAGGAGAACGCCTAACGCGGGGTAGCGTTCATACCGTCCCCGGTGGTGCCATTCGCCCTCCCTCATGGCAAAGTAGGGATGCAGGAGGGGGATTAAGCGTTCGTTGGCGCGTTTGAGCAGGGCGCTCATAAAACCCATAACCACCGGCGATGCCAGGATGAGCAGATCGGCGGTAAGGATGCCTCTGTACACGGAGGGCATGTCGTCACGATGCATGCACACGCCGGGCGTTTTCCACCAGCATGACCAGCACCCGGTGCAGTGGCGGATCTCCATGTCGCGCAGTACCATGGTTTGCGTGCTATGGCCCCGGACTGTTAGTTCCCTGGAAAGGGAGTCGATATAGCGGTCAAATTCCCTGTTGTCTCTATGAGGGTTACCGTTGAGTATCAGGATTTTCATGTTGGTGTACGATTGTTGTTATTTTGTCAGTTTCAATCAGTTTCTGCAATCAATGTTTGTCGTCAATGCTTTTTTCGGTGTAACAGTGAGGGGGTCAGAGCAAACAGGCACCATGGAGATAGTTATCGGTACATCATGTGGCATATGTCAAACCGTGAGGCCGGAGTTACCGATAACTATCGGTGCAATACGGGGTCAGAGTAACCGGGCTACCGATAACTATCGGTGAAAACCCCGGAAAACCCGGGGTCAGAGTAACATCCCCAGGTCAAAACAAAAAGCTGACATCGAGAAACGGCATCGGCAGCGCCAGCCGGTTACCCTTCTTCTTGATCCCGTATTCCCGCTTTATCCGGTAGTCACAGTTTATCCAGCAATTGACCCCGATCCGGCAGAATGGTGCAACGATGAAACCGATCCCTGCGCCGCCGCCGAACGTCACATCATTGATAGTGCCCCGGATGTTGAAATATGATGATCCCCATCGATAGTGTGAATACGCGAGCCCGAAGAACAGGACCGGTTCTATGAACCCGACGGGCGTGGGGATATAGACGACCGGCGTCGCTATTGCCGAGAAGAGATCCTCCCCTTTTGATACGATGGGCCCGTGCTTTTTCCCGGTGCCGTACACATATACGCCCATGGCCCTCACGCCAAGCTGCCTGATGAAGCGGTATTCGATCTGGGCGCCGACCGCGATGCCGCTGGTCGCGATGCCGGCCATGCCTTTTTCCCATTGCGGGGCTTTTTCCCCGGCTGCTGACACGTGCGCGGCAATCAAGCAGAGGAGGAGCGCACTGGTTATCGCCGGTGTGTGCTTCACGCCCGGGACCGCCTCATATCAGCTCGAAGGTGAGGGTGAGGCTGTAATAGCTCGTCTTGGCGTGATAGAACTGGCCGTCAAGCGACGGTCCGTGATGGAAAGAAAAAAAGAGCTGCATCTTCGGCCGGTAGTCGCCGCGGCGAGCGGCCAGTTCAATGCCGATCGCGTAATTGCCATTAATCGCGAAACGGTTGTTCTGGGTGTTCCTCATGTGGGCGGTCACAAAGGGCTGGAAGATGAATGCGCGGGCGATGCGTATCGGTCCAAACGGCCTTATCTCGACACCGTATTCCATGTAGAAAGGATCGAACTTTGCCCCCTTGAAGGAGTGATAGATGCAGCCGATGCCCCCGTAGATCCGCACCTGGGGGATGATATAATATGATGCATATATGTCGATCCCCTCGTTGCTCACGTTTCTCCGGGCTATTTCAGGATACAGTATGATAAATTCATCACCCAGGTGCGATGACAGGTGCCATGGCCGGAACTGGATCGCGAAGTTTTTATACACGTAGGTGGTTGGAAACGCGAAGTAGTAATCGGCATTCAACAGTGTCGATGCGTCGCCGAGCCATCCGCTCGCGTGCTTGAACGCGAAGAGCGCCCATACGCTCCCCTCGATTTCGAATTGCAGCTCCCCTTTTTTCACGTCCCAGCGATAGATCGGCAGGCGCGACCCGAGCGAGACCGCGCCGAAGGTCCTGTTTTTTCCAAGCACCTGGCTGTCGGTGCCGTATCGCGTCCGGAACCGGTTGAATGCGTCATCGTGGTAGCGGATACCGCCGGAAAAGGCGACCCTGCGGGGGTCCGCTATGAATGACGGGAAGAGGCGTGTCCCCGGGAGCCAGCCGGTCCCATCGGAAGCCGCTTCGCCTGTTTGTTCCGGGACCGGCGTGCCGGGACCGGCGCTTTCAAAAGCGGGAGCGGGGGATGATACGGTTGTGATGAAGATGATCAAGCCGCATACTGATGGGAGCATCTGTTTCATGTCACCCCGCGATTCGTCGCGATGATATGCAATGCCGGGAAGTTACGCCTGGTATTGCTTCAGGAATGCCGGGATATGAGCCGCTTCCCTCGGGCCGATGGTTATCTTCCAGTCCGGCAGCTGCTCTTCAAGGTCGCCGCTGATGGCCGCGGAATACCCGGGGATCACGATCGAGCGGTGCTTCACTTTCTCGGTGATGCCGGATTTTTTCACAAAGGCGCCGATGGCGTCGCCCACGAATTTGCCCGCCGCCCACGCGGTGAGCACCGAAAGCCCCTCGCAGTCCATGACCAGGAGCCACGCGGGGACGCGGCTTCCCTCGATCTCGCCCGACACGATGAAGTAGGTGAGGGAAAAGTTCGTGGTTACCATGACCGGCGAGTTTTCGTCCGGGTTGTTGATCGGGTAGATCCCCTGCTCGGTGGCCATGGGGCGCTGGGGGTCGGTGAAGATGTTCATCCGCTGCACGAGGAGCGGGAAGAGCCCCTCGCCGCGCAGGTCCGAGAGGACGACGATCCCCGCATACTTGGCGACGAAGGCGGACGCGATCAGGGTCTCCTCCATGAAGTTGTTCGCCATCTCGCACGGGAACGCGATGGTCGGGTAGCCCAGGGGCCGGAAGGCGCTCTTGATCGCCGCCCTCCTGATGGCGACCTGGTCCTGCGAAGGCCTTCTTTAACGAGCGCGAGCCCGAATCGATCACGATCTCTTTTATTCCCATGCCTGCCAGCTTCTGGGTGAGCTCGATCACCTCGTCCAGGTCCGCTCCCTTCACCGCCACGGGGCACTTGTTGTCAAGGGCGAGCTTCGCCACCGCGTCGGCGTTCGCTTTCGTCGCCGCGTAGAGGAGCGGCTTTTTCCCCGCGGCATGCGGGAGGCCGGCGGCGAGCACGTCCGCGCTCTCGCTCATGAGGATCAGCCCCGCGTCGACCGCGCCGGCCACCTTCTGCGACGAGCTTGCCGAACGCGGCCGCGTCTCCTTTGGTGGATTTGACCGCGACCAGGTCGGCCGCGAGGAGCATGCCCACCCTGTCGTAGCGGAGCTCCGCGAAGGCCTTCAGTCGCCGGTCAACGTCAGTATCGCTCATGGCGTCGGTGACCAGCACGGCAATCCCCGTCGGGTTCACGAAGGTCTTCTCGTGCCGGAAGAGCACCGTCTCTCCGCCTGTCTTGAAGGCGCCGATGGAGACCGGCAGCACCGGCGGCGCGGACGCGGAATCAAGCTTGGCCTTTGACGCATCGGACACGTGCGGGCATTTCGCCAGCTCCGCCTGTCCCGCCGCGAGCTTCATCGCGAAGGCAAGGCAGGTCGGCACGCCGCAATCGCCGCAGTTTGTCTGGGGTAAGAGTTTGTAGATTTCGATGCCGGTCATTCCCATGGTAGCGTCTCCTGAATTATGATTTCGTCCGCGTGAAGGCGGGGTCACGTGACCCCGCCTTCACGCGGGTATGTATCGTTAAAACAACGGGTCCATCGTCAGCGCCGGGTGCCCTTTTTCCGTCAGGAAGGGGAGTATCTCTTCCTCGGAGGTGCCGATCGTCTCGTCGGCGATCCTGTCCAGGAGATCGGGCACGCCGATCTCGGCCGCGCGCTGGTTGAATTGCTCCCGTATCTGTTCTTTCAGCGCCCTGGGCATCCAGACGAGCCTTTTAATGCCGCCCTCCGCATTCAGAAATTTCTTGCTGGTGATGTAGTACTTGCTGTGGCCCACGAAGCCCGGGGTGATGTTGCCGCCGCCCACCATGCCCGCGAGCGTGGTGAACTTCATGCCCGACGGCGTCATCGCGGCAGTGTCGCGGTCCACGGTCATGATGCCGTTGCACAGGGGAAGGATCGCGGCGATGCATTCGAAGCACCCGCACGAGGTCATCGGGTTGCGCATGATGCTGTAGGCGTCAACGGTCTGTACCGTGCCGCGCGAGGCCTTCGCCACGAAGTCGTCCACGCCCTTCCACCGCCCGTACCGGGCGTCGAGCACTGCGCCCTTGTGCACCGGCTGGTTCGGCCCGGTGGGATTGATCTCGAAGGAGGCCTTGCAGTCGAGCCAGTTGTACGCGCCGCACAGGCCGGTCCGCTCGGGGGTGACCACGCACACGTGGTTCGGCGCGAAGGACTGGCACAGCAGGCAGGAGTAGAAGGGGTCCGTGTCCTCGTCGGTCATGCCGGCGATCCGCTCGTCGCGCTGCTTGTAGAGGGCGCGCGCCCTGTCGAGGACCTCCTTCACCTTCGCCTCGTCCGTATATATCGTGACCTGCGCCTTGTCGAATATCTTCCCGAAGTCCTGGTGCAGCTTGGCGTGGAGGATGCTCCCCAGGTGCGCCATGCGGAAGCCCTTGTCGACCGCCTGCTTGCTCACGCGCAGCCATGCGATGTCGCGCTGGCCGATGTGCATGATCCCCTGGGCGTAGTTGATAAGGTGGTGGATCTGGCGCTCGAGGATCGGCTCGAAGTCCGACTGCATCTGCCGCCCCGCCACCTCCACGAGGATGGCCAGGGGGAGCTGGCTCCCCGGTTTCACGTCGGTTATCTCGGGGCCGACGACCTCGATCTTCCCGTCGGTGACCGCGTTCATGTCCGCTGACACGATCAGCTCCACCGCCGGTGTGCGGCCGCCGCCCGCCTCGAGGAAGATGTCGTCGCCGCGCACCCGCTCGCCCTCGAACGCCGGCCCGTACGCCACCGGGACCGGGACCTTGCTCACCGTGACCTTGAGGCCGCGGACCTCGACCGCCTTCGAGACGATGTTCTCGTGCGGGACGTTTGACACCACGTGCTCGTAGGTGCACACGCCCGTGGGAAGTATCTGCGGGGTCGGCGTGTCGGTGATGATGGGGAAGCCGTAGTTGATGCAGCCGGCGCCGTTGGCGTACCACTCGTCGCTCACGAACCCGAAGGTGATGCCGAAGGCGAAGACGCGGTCCTTGTTGTAGATGAGGATCTTCCGGTAGTCGCCCGGCTCGATGCCGCCGAAGGACATGGCCGCGCGCGTGGCGAACCCGATGGAAAAGACCGTGGCGCTCACATCCTTCCCGAAGGGGACAAGGCGCGTGGGCCAGCCGATCTGCACGCCGCGCTCGACGAGCTGCTCGGACATGGTCTTCCCGCCGGTGTTGGCGCTCATGAACACGTAGAGGTTCTTTTCCTGGAGCTCCAGCGCGATCTTCTCCGCGACCGCCGGGTCTCCGGGAGCGCCCAGCATGGCCGCGAACCCCGGGGCAGTGCCGTCGACGAACTCCACGCCCCGCTTCCGCATGATGACGTCGTCAGCGGCGCCGAGCCAGATGTTGTCCTCGCGCGGGTCTTCTCCCGGCACGTACACTGCGGGGTTGTCGATATACTTTATCGCCTCGATGCATCTCCTCCGCGAAAAACGTCGCCATTCCCGCGTCGAGGATCGGTCCGAGGTAGGGGAGATGGTGGCTCTCCTTTACCGGCGGCGGCAGGAGGTTTTTGCTCACCCTGATGACATGCTCCATGTCGGCAAGCTTCTGCACCTTGTAGCCGAGGATGCCGTAGATGACGGGCAGGTAGTAGCCCGTGTTCGGGAACGCGACCTCCCTGTTCGGGCCGTACGCGTCGATGGCGCGTTTTACGTCCGCTTCCGCGCGGTCGACGATGCTATATGCGCCGCGTATCGCGGCAGATGCGATTATTTTCGACACAATGTTCCTCCGTACAACATTTTATCTTCAACATATCTATTCCACTCAGGCCCCCTAAATCCCCCGGAGGGGGGACGTTATACTTCCTGCTTCAACCGCCCCCTGCGGGGGCCGGGGGGGGGAGAGAAGGGTGCGGGGGTGATGTGTTTGTCTTACACCAGCTCCCGCCTGTCAGCCATGTCGAACAGCACACGCTCGCGCGCCTTGTCGATGCCCAGCTCTTTCCGCTTCCGGTCGATATGCTCGATCATCTTGCGCGCCATCTCCTTCGGGTCGATGGCAAAGTCCCACCGCCCGCCGTATATCTTTTCCATGTCCTCGAACAGGTGCTTCGTGAGCTCTTTGCTGCCCGACGTGGGCCAGGTGACGCCGAATACGGTGTACATGCCCGACGCCACGAAGTACTGCCCGATGGAGATCGCCTTCTCGCTCATCCACTCCGGCGCCGCGCCCGCGGCGGGCAGGTCGCTGATGTCGCTGCCCAGGCCGCCGTCCTTCACCACGGCCGTGGCCGCGATCAGGATGCGGCTGTTGTCCACGCAGGAGCCCATGTGGAGGACCGGCGGGATGCCCACGGTCTCGCACACCTCGGCGAGGCCGGGCCCGGCGAATTCGCGCGCCGCCTCCGGCGTGAGCAGGCCCTCCTTCCCCAGGCCGATGGCCGTGCACCCGGTGGTCAGGACCAGCACGTCGTTCTTGATCAGCTCCTTGACCAGTATCAGCGTGTTGCTGTCGAGCGCGGTGCGGGCGTTGTTGCAGCCCACCACGCCGGCGAGCCCCCTGATCCGCCCGTTGATGATGTTGTCGTTCAGCGGCCGGTACGACGCCCGGAAGGTGCCGCCCAGCATGTAGTTGATGGTCTCGTGGCTGAAGCCGGCGATCATGGGCGCCTTCGCCTTCGGTATCAGCACGTCGCTCGAGCGGTTCGTGTAAGTTTTCGATGGCCGCGGTGACGATCGCCTTAGCCGAGTTGAGCGCGTCGTGCTCGTTGAACTCCATGCGCACTGACCCGGTGATGTCCGCCTTCGGGTTGGTGGTGATGAGCTTGGTGTGGTAGCAGGCCGCAACGCTCTGGAGCGACTGCATCACGCACTGGACGTCCACCACCATCGCCTCCACCGCGCCGGTGGTGATGGCGAGTTCCTGCTGTAAGAAGTTCCCGGCGATGGGGATGCCGTGGCGCATCAGTATCTCGTTGGCCGTGCAGCAGATGCCCGCGATGTTGATGCCGTTGGCGCCGTGTGAACGGGCCATCTCGAGCATCTTCGGGTCGCGCGAGGCGATCACGATCATCTCGGAGAGGAGCGGCTCGTGGCCGTGCACGATGATGTTCACCTCGTCCTTCTTGAGCACGCCGAGGTTCACTTCCGCATAGACGGCACCGGCGTGCCGAACATGATGTCCTGGAGGTCGGTGGCGAGCATCGAGCCGCCCCAGCCGTCCGCCAGCGCGGCGCGGGTTCCCTGCTTCATGAGGCTCCGGTAGTCCTGGTCCACGCCCATGTGGGTGCGGTGCATGACCTCGACCACCTCGCGGTCGATGCCGCGCGGCGTGACGCCCTCTCTCTTCCATATCTCCTGGCGCCGCTGCGGCGCCTTCTTGACATACATGATCTCCCCGTCCTGCTGGCCGAACAGGGCCAGGGACTTCTGGCCCACTTCGATGGCGATCGCCTTCGTGTCTTTTCCCTCGATGGCGATGCCGAAGTCGAGCGCGAGGGCCAGGAGCTTCTGCTCGTCCTTGATGCCGTAGCCGGGGATCTCGCCCTTCGCCGCGGACAGGAAGATCTCCGCAACGCCGCGGCCATGGTCGGAGTGCGCAGCGGCCCCGCCGGCTATCATGCGTAAAAAGTTGCGCGCGGATATGGTCTCTGCCGTTGCTCCGCACAGTCCGAGCTTGCGTACCGCCCCCGGCGACTTTGGCTCGGGCACCCGGCAGGGGCCCATGCCGCAGTGCTTGCAGCAGTCGCCTGCCGACCCGATCGGGCAGGCCTTGAGCTCGGCCGCCTTGTCGAAGACCGTGTTGACGCCGTCTCTTTTTGCTTTTTCATATATTTCCTGCGATGCCTTGTCGGCAAAGAGTTTGGTTTCTTCTGACATGTGGTGCTCCTGTTATCTCCCCCCCCGTCCCCCAGAGGGGGCGTGAGGGATCAATCATTTTGTAATAATTCAAAATCAATTGTATATGATGCTGTTTCACTGCTTTGTTTTATATGATGACCCTGATTTGCGTTTTTTATACTTCCAGCTCCCTCTTTCGTGCCCCCTACGGGGGACAGGGGGGCTACTCCATCAAATTCTTGATCATCTTCCTGATAAGCTTCACCGACTCCGGGTGCCTCAAGATGAGGACGTCCGCCCCTGCTATGAGGAGGCTCATCGCGGTGATGCATTCGAGCAGGATGCCCCGCTCCTTCGCGTCGCCCAGCTTCGGGTCGTCGGAGGCGGACATCTTGGCTTCCTTTGTTTTCCATACTTCAGATCCGACATTGCAGATGAGGGGATACTGGAGCTTCTCGTCCTCCTGGGTGAGGGCCGCCATCCGGTCGCGCTCCATCACCGAGTAGGTGTACTCGAGCCCGTAGCCGAGCGGTCCGGTCGTGGGGTCCACCAGGAGCTTGTCCGCGGGCACGCCCAGGTTCCCGAGCAGTATATTAAGCTGCTTGGCAAGGTTCACGTCGATGGGCGATGAAGCGATGGCCACGTGCTTGTAGGCGAGGGCGCCGGCGCCGATCTGCTTGTAGTCGCCTTCCTCGACAGGCCCCATCGCCAGGTTTTTACCCTCGCATTCTTCCGCAAGGATGCGCAGCACTTCGGTGTCCTTTTCATGGTTGCCGACGCCCCAGAGGATCACCGGCACATCAACCGCCGCGATGACTTTTTTGGCGATGTCGGCCGCTTCCCGCGCCGGCCGGTTCATGCCGTTGGGGTCGATGCTCGCCATCTGCAGGGCGATCATGTCCGCACCGTACTCGGTGACGTTTTTCTTTGCCCACGCCGCCGGGTCATCCAGGACGTCCGCGAAGGGGGCGGTGGCCGCCTCGGCCCAGTCTTCGGGCTTGTAGTCCGGGACCTCCATGGCGATGCGGGGCGGATGGGGCATGGCCCCTTCAAATAGGTGGAAGGGGTAGGATGTGGCGCCGCCCACGGTGACCGCTTTCGGGCCCGCGCCCAGTGTGATCTCCCTGATCTTTCCCGCGTAATTTATTTTCGGTGCTTCAAATGCCATGATGGTCCTCCTTGGAAAGGCGGGGTCACGTGACCCCGCTTGCATGATTTATCGTTTCTTCTCGCTCCCGTACCACTCGTGAGAATACCAGTACCGCTCGCCGTTTTTCAGGTATTTCAGCATCTCACTTTTATCTGTCATGTGCCTGCGCCAGCCCCTGTCTTCGCCGACGCCTTTTGTTTCCGGCGTTCCCGGCTCGAAGGTCGCGTCAAGGACCTTTACCATGTTGCCGGCCGCGTCTTTTTTCTCGATTGTTTTGTATTCCATTATAATACCCTTTTATCCTTTTACTCCCCCCTGTCCCCCCGAGGGGGCATCAGGGAATCAACCTGACATGCGTGCCCCCTGCGGGGGCCAGGGGGCATTAATCCAGCGTCATCCCTGCCGCGAGCTTCGCGGCCCGCACCGTGTTCTTCATCAGCATGGTGATGGTCATGGGGCCCACGCCCCCGGGGACCGGCGTGATGATCGACGCCTTTTCTTTGACCGCTTCGAAGTCCACATCTCCCTTTAGAATTGCTTTCCCTTCCGCGGTGACGCCCACGCGGTTCACGCCCACGTCGATGACCACCGCGCCGTCCTTCACCATGTCTGCGGTCACCGAGTTGGGCGCGCCCGCGGCCACGATCAGGATGTCGGCGCGCAGGGTGTGGGCTTTTATGTCCCTGGTGCGGGTATGGCACACGGTCACGGTCGCGTTCGCGCCTTTCTGCTTCTGCACCAGCATCATCGCGATCGGCTTGCCCACCAGGTTGCTCCGTCCCACCACGACCACCTCCGCGCCGTCGATCTGCACCCCGGCGCGCGTCAGCATCTCCCGTATCCCGTACGGCGTGCAGGGATAGAAGCGCGCGTCCCCGATCATGAGCCTGCCGACGTTCACGGGGTGGAACCCGTCCACGTCCTTGTCCGGGTCGATCGCGTACAGCACCCGGTTCTCGTTGATGTGCTTCGGCAGGGGGAGCTGCACCAGTATGCCATGGATGGCCGGGTCGTTGTTGTACCGGTCAACGAGCTTCAGCAGCTCTTCCTCGGAAATATCGGCCGGCTGGGTCACCTGGATGGAGTGGAACCCGAGCTCGTGCGCGGTCTTCTGCTTTCCGGTCACGTAGCTGACCGAGGCGGGGTTGTCGCCGACCAGGATGGTCACCAGGCCCGGCCTGATGTTGTGCTTCGCGGAAAGACCGGCCACTTCGGCCCTGAGCTCTTCCCGTATCTGCGCGGCGATATCTTTTCCGCTGATGATTGTTGCCGTCATTATTTACTCCCTTTGTATCTCTCAGAAACAGATACACTTAGAGGCCACTACATGATTCTGTCAACATTAATGATGACATCCCTGATGTCCAGCATGGCATTTATTAGACTGAGATGCCTGAAACGGCCCAGATCAGATACATGAACATTTTCTTCCTCTATAATACCGTCGTCCAGAAGTTTTTCTCGCTTCGTGCCGCGCAGAAGAGGCGACACGGGCGTGATCCATCCCGACCCGTCAAAAAAAGCCACGTTGCTGAACGAGGTGTCTGTGATCATGCCGTTCTTCAGGATCAGGATGTCATCACAGGTCCCGCGTTCCAGTAAAAGCTGCTCAAAGAGGCTCCGGTCGCATAATTTATGCTCATAGAACGCATCGTCGGACCGAATCAGCTTTAAACTCCGGATCGTTCGTCTCTGGTAATGCTCGAAGGATATTGAGTCAATTTCTTCTCCATACACGACCCGGCATTTGACGGTGCCGGTCTGGTATTCGGGCGGAACAATTATTGCTTCCGCCAGCCGGATCTCCTCATTTTTTCCAAAGATCTCATGACGTGAGGCGTTCATCCGGCGTGAGTGATATTGAAGGTTATCCGGAACGCCGTTCTTTATCCGTATGGATTCAAACAATCGGCACATACACTTTGTCGATGAGCTCCTGATATTCTGATTTCGGGTCGCTGTATACCGTTATGCCGCCGCCGCTTTTATAGCAGAGTGTCCCGCCGATCTGCTCAATATACCGTATCATGACGCAACTATCGAGATTCGACCCGTCGAAGTAACCTGCAACGCCGGTATAATAGCCACGGTCATAGTTCTCAACCTCGTTGATAATCTCAATGGTTCTATTCTTTGGCGCACCGCTCACGGATCCGGCCGGCAGGAGCGCGGTGATAATGCTCCCGATGTCTCCCTGATAGTCTGAAGGAAGGTCGCCGGAAATCTGCGAGCTGACCTGCAGCAGCGTCGAATCAGAGGTGCGTACCTGCTCCACATAACGGAACCGGTCAACGGTAACGTTGTCGGCAACTATATTCAAATCATTCCGTATAAGGTCGACGATGGTCAGGTGTTCCGAGAACTCCTTCTCATCGCCCAGAATAATCTCTTCGGCGCACGGGATGGCGGCATTGATCGTGCCTTTCATGGGGTAGGACGAGATGCGTCCGTCCTCTATCCGGATGAAGGACTCGGGTGAAAAGACAAGGAATATGTCCCGGAACCATATTTTATAACGCGCTCTGCTCAGGAAGTATAGCTCCCGGAGCGTGAGGGATATTTCTATGGGGGTCGGAAATGTCAGGTTCAGGAGATATGAGTCGCCCCGCATCTGGTGTTCCTGCACTTTTGCAAAAGCAGTTGAATAGTGTGCATATGAGGGGGGATATTTCTTCAACGCCGCCGCGCTCCCGGTACGGGTAGATGCCGGGGCGTTGGTAATGCCATTGATGTCAAAAAGTATCTCGGATTCTTTGATGTCGGACAATGGGATGATGACCGGTTTTTTCATCAAAAAATCGATTATAAAGAGAAATGGTACTGAGTTGCAGCCCAATGTGTTCATGGTGCGGATCATTATTCGTTTGTTATGCCTGTCATGGTATTATTGTGCTGATCGGCTCTTACGACTGCTGAACGGTCGGCGATTCCTTTTTATAATGCTCCAATCTTTCCTCCAGGGTCCCGGCATGCAGCTCAAAGAGGTGATTGTCATAATCGTAAAAATATATGGATTTTCCTTCTCCGGGCATTCTTTTCCTGTCTTTAATTGTTACCAGGCCCATTTCTGCAATCTTTTTTGAGTAGATGCCGAAATCGTCATCGCTGATTTTAAATGCAACATGATTATACGTTTTTTCCTGGCATGAATTCCCCTGCATTAATGCGAACCAGACGTCATTGACCAAAAAAAATATTTCGCTTGATCGGGAATGAATATCATCCCCGCTTGAATAAACTTCTCGCGCATCGAATATTTTACGGAAGAGATCCGCTGTTTTTTCGATGTCGTTAACAATCAATGTTATATGGCTTATTCCTTGTATCATACATGTCATGTTTATCAGATATAATTATCTCCCTCGTGCCCCCTCGGGGGGACAGGGGGGATTGTGCGATCTCATGGGATTATTTTGTTCAGCATCTCCTCGATCCTCTGCACGGTCTTCGAGCTGTCCGGCATATCGATCAGCGGTATCCCCTTGATTTCCGACTCCTCGATCTCGGTATCCATGACGGTATGCCCGAGGAATGGAATGCCGGTCTCCCTGATGCTCTCCAGGAACGCAGGTTCAAGGGTCTCGGGAGTGCGGTTGACCAGCAGGTAGCGTTCCCGGACGTCTATTTTCAGGTCTTTTACCATTTCAGCAAGCGTCTTCACAGTCTTCAGGCCCTTCAGGGAATAATTGGAGCAGAAGATGAGCGTGTCGATATGGGCCGCCGTCTTCCGGCTGAAGTGCTCCATGCCCGCTTCATTATCCACCACGATATAAGGATAATTTTTCGAAAGGTTATCGAAGTAGTCTTTAAGGATCGAGTTGGCGGCGCAGTAGCACCCGGGCCCGTCGGGGCATCCCATG
This sequence comes from uncultured Spirochaetota bacterium, assembly GCA_963827275.1. Lineage (GTDB taxonomy): Bacteria > Spirochaetota > UBA4802 > UBA4802 > UBA5550 > RBG-16-49-21. Next base: position 346,501 of record CAWHAA010000005.1, on the reverse strand, counting down.
ACGAGCATGTCGATGTCTTTGCCTTCTTTCAGGATCTGGTGAAATTGCATGTCGAGATAGGCCTGCTTGGTCATGCCCGCCGGGAGCTCCGCCCGTTTGCGCATGAAGTCCGAAAGCACGGACCCGATGGTGTCGGGCACGCTGATCCCCAGTGAATCCGCCAGGTTCGCGTTCGGGTCAGCGTCCATCGCCAGGAGCGGCGTTTTCCCCTTTTTAAGGAGGTGCCGTATGATCAGCGCCGCCGTTGTCGTTTTTCCGGTGCCGCCCTTGCCGGCGACCGCTATGATGGTGCTCACTCGCTGTCTCCTTTGTTGTCGCTGCACATGCGTTCGATATTCTTGAACCGCTCCATGACCGTCGGGAAATTTCTAAGCTCCGTGTGGGGGAAGAAGAGCGACGCCACGTAGTGGTCCATGTATGATTTGTGGTCGCTCAGCTCGATGTTCGTCATCTTTCGCCGCGATCCCATTCGCTTCGTCGAGCAGCTCGCGCGACAGCAGCGCGAGCCGGGCCCCCTGGAGCGAGCTGTTGCCGATGAAGCTGAAGCGCTCCACCGGGAGGTCGGGGAAGAGCCCGGTGATGATCGATTTCTCGATGTCCACGTAGCTCCCGAACGCCCCGGCGATAATCACCTCGTCGAGGTCCGTCCACGAAAGACCCACGCTCTCAAGCAGCGTCTGGTAGCCGGCATAGAGTGCGCCCTTGGCGCGCATGAAGTTGTCGATGTCAACCTCGGTGATGACGATGTCGCCGTCAATTCCGCTCCGGTCGGCCGTGACCAGGACGAATTCCATGCCGTCGCGGCCCTGCCGCAGCCTGCCGGTCGAGAGATCGGTCCTGAACCTGCCGTTGGGCTCGAGCAGGCCTGTTTCCAGAAATTCGGCCACGATGTTTATGATGCCGGAGCCGCAGATGCCCTTCGGCTTTTCCCCGCCGATCGTGAAGACCACCGGTTCGCAGGTGCCGGGGTCGATGCGGACCTCCTCGATGGCGCCGAAGGTGGCGCGCATGCCGTGCCGGATGCCGCCCCCCTCGAACGCCGGGCCTGCGGAGCAGGACGCGGTGACGAGCCACTCCCGGTTCCCGACAACGATCTCGCCGTTGGTGCCGATATCGATGAAGAGCGTGTTGGCGCTGCGTCGGTGCAGTCCGGAGGCAAGGACGCCGGCCACGATGTCGCCCCCCACGTAGCTTGATATAAGCGGCATGACGGTGAGGCGCGCGTGGCCGGGGAGCCCGAGCCCGATTTCGATCGCCCTGACAGGGGGCATCTGGTTGACCGTGGGCGTATAGGGCGCGGAGCGGATATACCGCGGGTCAAGCCCGAGCAGGATGTGCGTCATGGCGGTATTTCCCGCAACAGTGATGTGGGATATGTCGGCGCGGTCGATGTTCCCTTTCGTGAGCAGCGAATCGATGACGGTGTTGATCGTATCCGCCGCCGTCTTTTGCAGAATGACCAGGCCCTCGTTTTTCTGCGCGAAAACCATTCTGGTGATTACGTCCTCGCCGAACTTTATCTGCCCGTTATATTCCGATGAATCCGCGATGGTTTCCCCTTTTATGAGGTCGATGAGCTCTCCGCAGATCGTCGTGGTGCCCACATCGACCGCGACCGCAAAATGGCGGCCGGTCGTATCACCCGGCTGGATGCGGATGATCTGAGAGCGCCTGTTTTCGGGAAGCGCCTCCGTCCCGTCCTTCAGAATTGTAACGGTTGCCTGCCAGTTGTTTTCGCGTATCGCCCGGGAGAGCTTCAGCAGGACCGGGTAATCGACCTCGGCGTCCTTGATGGCGTGCTGTTTTTTGAGCGCGCGGCAGACCCTCGACAGGTCGCTCGCGTTATCTTCGATCGTGGGCGGATCTATGGTGATGAATTTTTTTTCAACAACAAGGCTTCTTTGATCCGCGCCGGGCAGGTCCACCGCCCGCGCGGTCGCCAGCCTGCCGGTAGGTGATTTCACGCGGGACCTGTCCAGGACCCCGCGGTGGAGGCGCGAGTCGGGCGGGATCTCCACCTTCAGGGATGTTTCAACATGGGTCAGGCAGGCGAGCCGGTAGCCCTTTGCGTATTCTTCGTTTGATATTTTTTCGGTCCTGCCGCCTTCAGGGGATCCGCTCAGGATCCGCACCCGGCATTTCCCGCATGTGCCCTGGCCGCCGCATGAGGAGTTGACGTGCACGCCCGCCGCATGCACGGCGCGGAGGAGGTTCTCGCCGTGGGGGACCGTTATTTCGATGGCATCTGGCGCGATGGTAACAGTGTGGGGCGTCATGGTATTATTATATTACTATATCAAGATATATTGATATAGTAATATAATAATGACCCCTTGTCAAGATTAATTTCTGAAAAATGGCGTGCTTTGAGTAGTTGTCCCGATAGTTATCGGTATAGAACCGATAACTATCGGGGAGAAGAAGAGATGAGAAATCAAAGAATATGAATATCTAAAACAAATCACGAGAAATGTATATATAAAGTTACTTCTTATAATAAGTCATCGCCTCTGGAAGCACTTCCTTCAAAAGGCGGATCCTTGTGCTATCTGAGGGGTGCGTGCTGAGAAATTCCGGGGGCTTTGTCCCGGTATTCATCTCGGACATCCGCTGCCAGAATTCCACCGCCTGGTTGGGATCATAGCCGGCAATGGCCATGATGATCATGCCGATACGGTCAGCCTCTTTTTCGTGGGTGCGGCTATAGGGCAGGATGACTCCCACTTGAGCCCCGAGGCCGAAGGCGGTCATCCAGAGTTGTTGTGTCGCTTCAGGTTTATCCTTTATCAATACGGACAAGGCCGCGCCGCCGTATTGGGTCAGGAGGCCCTGGCTCACGCGCTCGTTACCGTGGCGCGCCACCACATGCGCTATTTCATGTCCCATCACCACCGCTATCCCGGTCTCGTTTTTTGTGACGGGGAGTATGCCGGTGTAGAAGACAACCTTGCCGCCGGGCATTGCCCACGCATTCACTTCGTTGGATTCCACCAGGCTGAATTCCCATTCGAAATCCTTTACCAGTGCCGATTGATTTATCGAGGACAGGTACTGCTCGACCGCGGCCCGCAGTCTCTGGCCGACTGCTCGTATGGTCGCAGCCTGCTGGGCGTTCTGGCTTAATTTATTTGATTTCATGAATGTCGAGTATTCTGTCATGCTCATGGAAAGTATCTGCGATTCGGGAACGATTATCAGCTGCTTTCTGCCGGTAATGGGCACTGTGCTGCAATACAGTCCCACAATTGAAAGAAGCAATAATCCGAATAGTTGTTTTGTTGTTTTCATTATCCGTCACCCTCCCCCCATGTAATGATATTAATTATTATAATGTTACCGATAACTATCGTTAAAACACTCCTGTCACCTTCCGCCGATTGAGATCAACATCGATTCTCCTGAATGCCGGGTCTGACGCCGTTCCCGGCATCAGGCTTATCGCTCCGGCAACCGGCACCACGAAACCCGCACCGCGAAAGATGATGATGTCCCTCACGGGGAGGACCCAGCCGGTAGGCGCACCTTTCAGGTTCGGATCATGGGACAGGGAAAGATGCGTTTTGACCATGCAGGTGCCGAGCTTTGCCAACTCGGGATCGCGGTCAATTTTCTTCAGTTTTTCTTCGGCATCGGGCAGGTATTTAACACCGTCGGCGCCGTACACTTTTTTCGCGATCGTTTCTATACGCCTGGAAAGCGGCATTTCAAGGTCATAGAGGAACTTGAAATTCGTTTTTTCAGCGCAGGCATCGATAACGGCGTCGGTGAGTTCAAGGGCGCCGTCGCCGCCTTTGAGCCAGTGATGGGAAACCGCAACGCGGGCACCCGCTGCCTCGGCCTGCCGCTTGATCTCCGCGATCTCCGTTTTTGTATCTGTAGAAAATGGATTGATGCATACCACCGGATTTATCCCCGCTTTTTTCACGGTCTGGATATGACGTATCAGGTTGGCGCATCCTTTTTCAACCATCGCAACATTTTCTTCTGTATATACGGGGTCGAGGGGATGGCCCGGCGGGACCGGAGGGCCCCCGCCGTGGCTCTTGAGCGCCCGTACGGTCGCGACGATGACCGCGCAGTGCGGCTTGAGTCTGCTCATCCTGCATTTCAGGTTCCAGAATTTCTCGAAGCCGATGTCTGCGCCGAAGCCGCTTTCGGTAACATGGTAATCGGAAAGCTTGAGGGCGAGCTTGTCGGCGGCGATCGACGACTGGCCTATCGCGATATTCGCGAACGGACCCGCGTGCACGAACAGGGGCTGGCCCTCAAGCGTCTGCAAAAGGTTCGGCTTGAGCGTGTTGAACATCCAGGCTGTCATGGCGCCGTCCACCTCGAGGTCGGCGGTGGTGACCGGGGTGCCGCTCTTGCTGTGCGCGATGACAATCCTTCCGATGCGCTCCCGCATATCGGCCATGCTTGATGATACCGCCAGGATCGCCATCAACTCGGAACTCGCCGCGATCTGGAATCTTGATTCCATGAGGAAGCCGTCGGATGGTCCTCCCATCCCGATCATTATTTTACGGAGAGATTGCGCACAGAAATCGATGACCCATCCCATTTCGACGCTGCGCGGATCGATGCTGAGCCGCCGGAGTTTCTTGGACGCGAGCATTGCGTCGTCGTAATTGAATTCATGCTGCATCCGTGCGGTAAGGGCCACCATGGCGAGGTTATGCGCGTTCATGATGTCATTGTTGTCGCCGGTAAGGCCGAAAGAGAATGGGATGAGGGGAATACACTGCGACAGCCCTCCGCCGGCTGCGCTCCCCTTAATGTTCATTGTAGGCCCGCCCGATGGCTGACGTATGGCGCCGGTGGCCTTTTTTCCGCGCTTGCCAAGACCCTGGAGAAGACCGATGGTTGAGGTGCTTTTCCCTTCGCCCAGCGGAGTAGGGGTAATGGCGGTAACGTCAATATATTTACCGTCAGGCCTGTTTTTCAGGCGCTCGAGTACCAGCTCAAAATCGACTTTACCATAATAGTGGCTATTGGGCAGCAGTTCCTCGTTTTGTATCCCCAGCTCTTCAGCGAGCTGGTACACGGTTTTCATGCTTTTTTCGCATTCTTCGGCAATCTGCCAGTCGGCAAGCTTTGTGGGGTCAGGTTTCGACACGTATCTCCTCCTTGGTGTCACGCTGAACAGGTATAGCTCTCGAATTTCCCGGAATATGGTATATTAATCAAGAAGTTTTGTGCTCACGTGATATAAATATTATCAGGCGGTTGTATCGGGAGAGGCTAGTGGGGGGAAAATAGCAGTTCCGGAGTTTTGGGGAATCCCCATAGGAGTTTCCAGCATATGACATCATCAATTATGTCTTTTATTATAATGTAGTTTCTATATTGATAGTTATCGGTAATTTTGTTTTTGATATCTTGTAGATATTTAGCAACCGCTATTGCAAGAATACGCGAAATCGACATTTTAAACAACTTCCTCAAGTCCAAAAAATATTCATAATCATCCGGCCTGAGTTGCAGGTGAAATGTGTGCCAGTTTTTCGCCCCGTCCCTTCCCTGGTATTGTATTCTTTTACCATGTTTAAAATTATTTTGTACAATATTCATCTCTTTTTTTAAAAGCCTTATTATTAACTGGTTGCGGGAAACACCGGAATGGAGTGAGGCATGAGTAATTTTTTCAAGAGTTGTTTTATGGATATTGATTGTCGTTTGAATCATCATAATTAATCCTTCCTTGAAATTGATTACAGGATTAACGAATTGGAATGATAATTCGATAAATGATTTTTCAATGGTAAAGGATAAATTTCGCCACTCGATGTTTATATATCGATGGGGAGTAGTGGTTTGCCATGCTTGTTAAATTCATTGATGATGCAGGATGTTCTGAATTTACAGTAACCCCCGGGGTCCTGGCATAAGAGGCACTCGTTGCAGAGATATATTGTATATTTTGAACAAAAATATCTCCCCTCATTGTCGGGATGTTTTATGCATTGTGCTTGCATTGTCTTTGTATACTCGCTGATAATAATTATAAGCTAAAATACTAAAATATCAGCCATCAGTCAATCATGTATTCCCATAAATGTCATCAAATTCAGATTTTTTTATATATAACTGTTGTTCTGTTAAGGATTTATATATACATTATATAACACATAAAGAAACATCATCGTATTATTTTTTTGTCCATCCAGTTTATACAGCTTTTCCAATCAGGAGGTTTTGCGGGATTCAAGTACTATGTGACGGGATGTATTATTTTAAAAAAGGGAGGGAGGATTATGTTGTCGAAAAAAAACATTCAGCAACAGGCCATGTCGAAGGCTGGCATATTCAAGACCAGTAATAAAAAAAAGAACGAAGCAACATTTGATTTTCCCGGTTTCCAGGATGATATCAGGCTCCATGCCTATTATAATTATCTTTCAAGGGTGAAAAATAATTTTCCCGGAGACGAAATGGGAGATTGGCTTGAAGCAGAAAGAAGCCTGACCGGAAAAGCGAGCACCCACTGACAGTGGCGTGGTTGCATATCACTGCCTCGGAACCAATCAAGGGTCCTGAAGCTTGACGCCAATCCGAAGCCGATCCGCCCCGGGGTGATAACCCCGTTGAGCAGCGCGTCGATGGTGGGGAGTGCATACGTTCCATTCTGATAGTTGAAGCTGAAATCCGGGACGCCGAAAAATATCAATGCGTCGGAGCAGGGATGCGTTACGATTATGCCTCCCGCCATGTAATTGTATTCACATTTTCATTACCCACCCTTTGCCCTGCTCCAAACTTCTCGGGATGACTTTTTCAAAAACATTTTCCGGATGGGGCACGCGGTTCGTCCTACGTGTAAGCTTCAGCGCGCCTTTCAGGCAGGCTATGGCGCATACGCCGCGCCCCGGACAGTAATCCGCGTCGGTCCCGGGCGTCCTTGCGTTGAGATTATCAATTTTTACTCCCGGCCTGACATGGACTTCCTTCGGACCCAGGTGACCCATATATCGACCTCCGGCGCTGATATATTGCTTCAAATCCCGGTAATGTAGAGAATATCAGGGATATTCCCGCTGCGGTCTATTGTATTTTTAAGAGTTAATTGTTATATTTTATATAGCACCGTTACGTTCTCGGCGCCATTCTGTTTTTTTCATGGAGGATTGTGATGGGACTATTCGGACCCAACATCGATCGATTGAAAAAGAATAATGATGTCCAGGGTTTGATCAAATGCCTGGAGCATAAAAAGGCGAATATCAGGTGTCGTGCGTTTCTGGTGCTGGCAAATTTTCCCGGTCTGGATGAGCGTGTAATCGCCAGGCTCAGGACCATGCTGAAAGACCCTGATGAAACAGTGCGGACCGTGGCCACGTTAAAGTTTGCCGAGCTGGGCGCCCCCCTGCGCTCACAGAACCTCATTGAGCTTATTGCCAGGGGCGCCTGGAAAGACAAGATTGAGCTGTTGAAGATAATCGCCGGCCGCGGCCCGAATGTTGACGGCCCCATCATGGAGGTAATCGTCCTTGCCCTGGTCGATAGAAAGGATATTGTGCGATACGAGGCGGTCCATGCTGCCGGTGCAACGAAAAAGGCGCACCTGGTGCAAAATATCGCCGAGTGTCTCCGTGACCGGCACTCAATCATGCGCGTCCAGGTCGCCCATGCGCTCTGCAGTATCGGCGATGAACGGAGCGTTGATTACCTGATCGGACTGCTTGCAGACGGCAATGAGGAGGTGCGGGACACCGCGCGCGCGTGTCTCGCAAACGTGGACTCGGACCTTGCCCGCCGGGTCCTTCATGATACCCGCTTTGCTCAGCTGCTGAGGGGAATGGGTGATCTTGAGCCGGTCCGTAAAGAAACCGCCAGAAAGATTGGCGAGGAAGTGATCAGGGAGGGCCTGCCGCTGCTCCACTGTGCATGCCGGGACAAGTACAAGGAGGTCCGGCTTGAGGCCGCACGCTCCATTGCCGTATTTGCTGCGCCGTCTTCCGTCGATTGCCTCGCGGTACTTCTTAAAGATAAATTTTATGATGTGCGCCTTGAGGCGGTCAGGGCTCTCGGCCGCATTCATAGTCCGGATTCGATGAAGGCGCTCCAGACGGCGCGTGCTGATAAAAACGTCAGGGTGCGTGATGAAGCGGAGAGTATAATAAAAAAATTCAGGGCAATGGGGTACCGGTGATGCTGCTTTCCTCTGCCGGGTCGTGAATGTCTCCCTCCCAGAGATATTTTTTCGTTTCGGCGATAATCACACCGTTGAGCAGGATGAGCGCGACCAGGTTCGGCAGTGCCATGAACATATTCATCGTGTCCGCAAGGTCCCATACCAGCGGCAGCGATGCCACCGAGCCCACCATGACGGCGATGACCCAGAGTACGCGATAGGGAACGATCGACCTTTTGCCGAAGAGATATTCCACGGAACGCTCACCGTAGTACGACCAGCCCAGTATGGTTGAATAGACAAATGTCAGGAGCCCGACCGTCAGGATGATCGGGCCGACGACCGGTATCTCCGCGAAGGCGCGCTTGGTTATGAGCGCGCCTTCTAATGTCCCGAAGTCGCCGGGGAAGCGCATAATGGTGGACACGATGACCAGGCCGGTCATGGCGCAGACAATCACCGTGTCCCAGAAGGTCCCGGTGGCGGAGACCAGGGCCTGCTTGACCGGGTTTTTCGTGATGGCCGCCGCGGCCACGATGGGAGCGGAACCAAGCCCCGCCTCGTTCGAGAAGAGGCCGCGGGCGATGCCGAAGCGCGCCGCCATCATCACCGAGGCGCCGATGAACCCGCCGCCGGCCGCCTGGGGTGAAAAGGCCGACTTCCCGATCATGATCAGGGCGGGCAGCAGCGTTTCCCGGTTGATCCCGAGTATGATCAGGCAGCCGATAATATAGAACCCCGCCATAAACGGCACAAGCAGTGTGCACACTTTCGCGATGGACTTTACGCCGCCGAGGATTACGACCGCGGTGATAATCGTGGTAAACAGGCCGGTGGCCCAGAGCGGCGCCCCGATCGTTTCTCTGGCAAGGGTCGATATGGAGTTTGCCTGGACCATGTTGCCGATACCGAAAGCGGCGATGGAGGTGAACACGCAGAAGAGCACGGCAAGCCATTTCTTGCCAAGTCCCCGCTCAAGGGCGTACATGGGGCCGCCCAGCATTGTGCCGTCCGAGGTCCTGACGCGGTATTTGACCGCCAGCACGGCCTCACCATACTTGGTGGCGAATCCGAACACGCCGGTAAGCCAGCACCAGAGGACGGCCCCCGGGCCGCCCAGGGCCACGGCCGTGGCCACTCCCACTATGTTGCCTGTGCCGATGGTGGCAGCCAGGGCCGTTGCGAGGGCGCCGAAATGATGAACATCGCCATGACCATCCGCATCGCTGGTAAATGAAAGCCGTATGGCCAGGCCGATATAGCGCTGAATGAACCGAAGCCTGAAGGTCAGAAACAGGTGGGTGCCGAAGAGGATGACCAGCATTGGCGGTCCCCAGAGGTAGCCGTTAATCCATTTTATGATGTCGTGAAAAAAATCCATTCCAGTCTCGCTTGTGACGGTAATTTCATGCTAAACGTGTCGTTTGTGACCTGTTTTGGACTGTTCTGTCAAATCATTTTTGGGGTCAGAGTAAGGGGATCATTATTGGACCGATAGTTATCGGTAGATCCCGGGAGTCAGAGCAATCAATAAACAAAATATCCCATGGATGGCGTCTATCGCCTACTTCGCAGCCCGGAACTCCTCGATAGATTTGCCGCGTATGCACTCGGCCAGCTCCCAGACATAGTTATACAGGTGGAGGCCCTTGGACGCGGCGATGATTTCACCGTCTTCTACCCCTACCTCGGAGGCGATATACTCTTTCATCATCTGCATGGCCGCGAGGTTGGCGGGAAAGCCGCCCCAGAGGTCCCAGGAACGGAAATAGATGATGAAGTTAAGCCTGCCGTCCTGTATCCGCGTGTCGATGAGCCGCAGGCAGGGCGGGTCTTGCAGGAGCATGTCGGTGGGATGCGCTACCTGGAGTACCATCTGGTTGTTGCGGTGGCCCTTGTTCTTATAGGTCCAGATGCAGAGCTCCATCTGGTTCAGAAAGGTTTTCCCGTTTTCGACGACAATGATTTTCCGGTCCTCCCACGCGTCCCTGTCCTGGATCAGGATATGTTCGAATTCCCTGCCGTTGTAGTTTTTTGCATCGCCGAAGGGGAGCTCGTATTTGCAAATCCGCTGCCCGTACGTGTACGATTCACCAGGCTTTGCCTCCCCGGTCATCAGGTAGGGGAGATAATCAGTGAGATAATCGTCTGCTACCGGGTTCGGCAGGTTGTATTGACCGGGGATCTGCGGCAGGAGGGGGTGTTCCCCGGGCTTTTTGATATGCACGGTGATATAATCGAACTCAAGGCGCTTTTCTCCCGCATAAGAGCCGCGGTCGATCGTGAAATCCCTCCCGACCTCAAGGCAGCGGTACACGGTCTGGAACCATGCGTCCGGCAGAGTGGTGGCTTCAATCTGTATCGGGTTCAATCCGCGGGTTGCAGTATTCATGTCAGTATCCTGTTTTTGGGAAGTACGCTCCGGCGACCTGTTTAATATGTCGCATCTATTTCGAATCTGTCAAGAAATATCAGGCGAGCGCGATGCGTATAGATTAAAAATTAATCATTTTTATGAACTATTGAATAGTTGAATGTGACCATCCTGAAAAAAATATCACCTTCAGTAAAATGCTTGATAAAATTACATCTTCTGGACATGTGAATATGCAGCTTTTATTGATCGGTGGAACATTTTATAAAATGAAGTATTTTGATTCTGCGGCAGCAATGCGCATGCGCGCCTACCTTGAAGAAAACATGCCCCGCTACATGGACACCTTCCGTGACATGGTGGGGATAAATTCCTACACCATGAACCCCGGGGGAGTCAACCGCCTTGCCGACTACACGGCAGGCGCAATGCGCCACCTGGGGTTTGCCGATGAACGGGTCCCTTCTGTGAATCCATTGTATGGGGACCACCTCGTCCTTTCCCGGACCGGGAAAGGACCGATAACTATCGGTTGTGCGTCCCACCTCGATACTGTTTTCAGCCCGGAGGAAGAGGAGCGGAATGATTTTTGCTGGCGCATCGACGGCGACCGCATTTACGGCCCGGGCACCGAGGACATAAAGGGCGGCACCATCGTCATGCTCATGACACTGGAGGCGCTCCGGTATGCCGCGCCGGATGTATTTGATGACGTATCGTGGACGCTTCTGCTTGACGCGTCAGAAGAGACCGATTCGGTTGATTTCGGCGAGCTGTGCAAAAAACGCCTCGGCGCGGACGCTCTCGGGTGCCTTATCTTCGAGGCGGGGATCGCGCGCGGCGCGGATTATTACGTGGTCACCTCGCGGAAGGGCAGGGCGGAAATCAGGATTACCACGGAAGGGAAAGGAGCCCATTCCGGCGTTTCCCACAAAAAGGGCGCAAGCGCCATCGTCCAGATGGCCGACGTGGTCAGGAAGATCGAATCCATAACGGATTATGCGAACGATCTTACGGTGAACGTGGGCAAAATCGCCGGCGGTTCGCAGATAAACCGCGTGCCCCATTTTGCCGAGGCACATGCCGAGATGCGGGCGTTTTCTCCCGTCGTGTTCGACAGAGCCCTTGCTGATATTCTCGCGCTGGACGGCTATACCAGCGTATCGAGTGCGGTGGGCGGATTTTCCTGCCGGACTTCGGCGGAACTGGTGCGCAGGGTGCCCGCGTGGCCGGACAATTCCGGCTCATCGCGCCTGCATTCATTCTGGGAGGCGGCGGGAAGGCTTCTCGGGCTCACCGTCCACCTGGAGAAACGCGGGGGGTTGTCTGATGGAAATTATTTCTGGGACTTCATGCCGACCATTGACGGCCTGGGCCCCTCGGGAGGCAATCCCCATTGCTCCGAGCATGCACCCGACGGCAGCAAGGAGCAGGAATTTGCCCTGCATTCTTCTTTTGTGCCCAAGGCGGTCCTCAATGCCATGGCGATCATAAAAATGATCGAATCTGCGTCATAATCCTCGATCCCCTGCTCAAATATCACTATTTTTGTTAGTCTTTTTTTATTGACGTACGCATTAATTTTGACGACAGTGTACCCATCATCAATACCCTCTTCGGGAGGCCACCCAATGAATCTGCTTCTTGTTCTCGGTGTTTCAATCGTTGCATTACTGCTCGGCTATATCTTCTACGGTCGGTTCATTGAAAAAAATTTTGACGTTGACGGCTCCCATGTGACGCCGGCGGTCGAGCTCAAGGACGACGTCGACTATGTGCCGACACACAAGATCGTAATTTTCGGCCACCACTTCGCGTCAATTGCCGGCGGCGGTCCCATCATCGGGCCCTGCGTGGCGCTTATATTCGGTTTCGCGCCGGTATGGCTGTGGATAGTCCTGGGCACCATTTTTATCGGCGCTGTCCATGACTACTCGGTGCTCCTGGCGTCAATGAGGGAAAAGGGGCGTTCCATCGCGGAGATCGCGGAAAAGACCCTTGGTCGCACGGGGTTTTTGCTGTTCATCGGTTTCACGATTATAATGCTGTTAATGGTCACCTCGGTATTTTTAACCCTCACGACCACGGCGCTCGCGTCGAAATACCCGGTTGAATTTTTCGGCGGCGGTGATCTCGGGATCCGTACTGTCGTGGAAAACGGCATCACCTACGCGGTCATTGGCGGCATCGCATCCACGTCGGTCATCGTCATCACCTGCTGCGCGCCAATTCTTGGCTATCTGCTTTATAAACGGAAGGCCAACCCCTGGCTCATGTCTGTTGTGGCAATAGCAATCTGTGCCGTGTCGATTAAAGTTGGTCTGATGTTTCCTATAAAAATTGATTCCTTCCTCTGGATGATAATTCTTTCCGTATATACAATATTTGCGGCAGGCGTTCCGGTATGGGTTGTGCTCCAGCCGAGGGATTTTACCAACTCCTTCCTTCTGTACGGCGGGGTTATCGGTATGCTTACCGGCAGCATCATCCTCGGCCTGCAGGGTGCGGTGGTGGAAGCCCCGATGTTCAACCTTGGGGCGGGGGCCGAGCACCTGGGGTATGTGTGGCCCGTTTTATTTATCACGGTGGCCTGCGGTGCCATCAGCGGCTTCCACGCGTTAGTCGCGGGCGGCACCACGGCCAAGCAGGTGAACTTTGAAAAGCCCGATTCACGGATCGTTGCCTTCGGGGGGATGTCCCTGGAGGCGCTCCTCGCCATAATGGTCATCATCACCATCGGGTGCGGCCTGAGCTACGACAAGCTCTGCGGTATCGTGTTCCCGACCGATGTTGCGGTCAAGTCGAACCCGGTCCTCGCGTTTGCCCTTGGCGTGGGCGGCCTGTTGAACCGGGCGGTGGGCCTTCCGGTCGTGTACGGCACGGTCTTCGGCATTCTCATGGTTGAGGGCTTCGTGGTCACGACGCTCGACACCGCGGTGCGGCTCAACCGTTACCTTTTCGAGGAGCTCTGGAGGGTAATCTTTAAGAAGGTCCCGAAAATACTCAACACCTACATTTTCAACTCGGCTCTTTGCGTTGTCCTCATGTTTGTCCTGGCGTATTTCAATGCGTTCAAGCAGCTCTGGAACCTCTTCGGCGCGGCGAACCAGCTTCTGGCCTCGCTCTCGCTGATCACGGTCAGTATCTGGTTGTTAAAGAAAGGCAAAAAGTACCTGTTTACCATGATACCGGGGTTGTTCATGCTGGTAACGACCATTGTGGCGCTTGTTGTTATTCTTGTGAAAGAATACATACCGAAAGGGAACTGGATGCTCTCTGCCGGCGATATCATCCTCCTCTGCCTGGCTGCCGGGGTGTGCGTGATGAGCTTCAAACAGTTTAATAAAAGCCGGAAGGCGGTGTAAGACCGGGGGTCAGAGTAAATTGGGCATGCTGCCGATAGTTATCGGCAGCATGCATCTCCTGACTTGTTATTCCGGGGTCAGAGTAACCGATAACTATCGGTGGTAAACCCCTTCGATATGGTGGACAGCCAAGTGTCAGAGCAAAATCAGACATTTTACCGATAAATGTCAATATGATAGGCCATCCTTGGATTACTCTGACTCTCTAACTACCGATAACTATCCCTATAACATAGAAATGGCTTGCTCTGGCACCTTGTCTGACCGATAGTTATCGGTAAACGGGTTGCTCTGACCCGCGAATTTACTTGATTCCGAGGACAACCATCATGAAATTACTGGCGAGCGGCCCCATACATGAACGGATCGACGCCATCGCCGGCCCTGCCTATCCCGCGTATATTATCAGGGGCGATAAAAAAAACCTGATGATTGAAGGGGGCATAAACATGATGGCCCCGCTGTATTTCACATCTGTAAAAGAGCTGCTGGGCGACCCTGCCAGGCTCGATTACCTGTTTATCACCCATTCGCACTACGACCATCTGGGTGCGGCATACTATTTGAAAAAAAACATCCCCGGCCTGAAGATAGGAGCGCATGAAAGGATCGCACCGCTTCTGAAAAAGGAATCGGTCCTCGCCATGATGAACCGGCTGAGCGAGATCCAGCGCGGGCTTTTCAGGGACATCGCCGGTGACGAGGACCTGGCGATACGGCCTATTGATTTCGAGCTTGTTCTCAGGGACGGGGACGCGTTCGACCTTGGCGGGCTCACCTGCCGCGTGTTCGAAGTCCCCGGCCACACCAGGGACTGCCTTGCCTACTATATCCCTGAAATGAAGGTCCTGTTTACCGGCGAAGCGGCCGGCGTGCCGCAGGGGGCTGACGGGAACGAGCCCCAGGTTGAATTTCTTTCGTCTTACGCCGACTACCTGGCCTCGATTGATCGGATGATTGCCCTCGCGCCCGAGGTGCTCTGCATCGGCCACGGCTGGGTCCTCACCGGACCGGACGCGATGGGATTCCTTCTGAAGTCACGGGAGGCGACATTCACGTACCGGAAGCTTATCGAGGGTTTTATCGACAAGGCGGGCGGAGACATTGAAAAAGCGATCGAGAGCATGGCGCGGCAGGAATATGACGATAAGGGGACGATCTTCCAGGAACGGAACGCTTATATAACGAACCTCACGGCCCAGGTGAAGCATGTGGCGGGCCTCATGAGGAACTGAGTATGCCCGCCGCCTAATTTTTCCCGTTGATGCGGGTGAATTCGCAGACAATGGATTTCTGCGGAGAGGTAAGCGTGACGACCAGCCTGTTCTTGTTGTCTGTCAGCGCGTACGTATAGCCGAACATCTCCTCGCCCTTCTTGCTGCGGAAATCGAGAAGGTTCCCCTGCGATTTTCCCACCAGCTCAAGCACGGTCTGCTTCCCCGTGATGAGGTCCCAGGAGATGCGGTACTTGTTGAAGCGAATCTTGCGTATCTCGATTGCCCTGCCGCACCAGGGGTCACGGTACGTCGGGACCTTCTCGTATCTCCCGTTAAAATCCGATATAAGTGCGAACCCCGCGGTGGCGAAACATGCCGCCATGATAATCGACAGTATCCCTTTCTTCATAGTATGGTTTTCCAAACCCCTTCGTTTATAGGTGTAACCGCATCGGATTGATTTTCATGATTAACTCATCAGCAGTCTTCCCGCGTCCAGGACAGTCGCATATATCATGAGGCCGACTATGAACAGCCAGCCGATCACCATCATCGGCATGTACACCGCCCGGAGCCGCACGCTTATTTTTTCAAGGAGGCATAACAGAATTTTTCCGCCGTCGAGCACAGGGAGCGGCAGGAGGTTGACGACCGCGAGGTTGGCGCTCAGGACGAGGGCGAGGCGCACGGCGCTGGTCCAGCCGCCGTCGATGAATGTGCCGCCCTGGTGCACAACGCCCACGATGCCGTACAGGGTGCCGTCCTGCGTGAAAAGCCCCGCCAGCGATGCAATGATCTTATACATGAGTGAGGCGGTCTGCGTCACCGGGGATATGAATATGCCCGCGAGCGAGGGGCCCGATTGAATCACGTTGAGTGCGGCAAACAGTATGAGGACCGCGGCGATGTTTGCCGCCGGTCCGCCCAGGGAGAGCAGTATCCGTTTGTGGACGGGGATGTCGAAATAATCCTTCTCGTCCCGGAGGGCGGGGAGCACGTAGCCGCCAAGCGGTATCAGCGAGAGGCGGTATTCCGTGGCGCCGATGCTCTTTTTCCAGAGGGCCGGCCCGAACCCGATTGAAAAGAGCTTCACCGGGATGCCGGCAGCTTTTGCCGCGAAAAAGTGGCCCGCCTCGTGCAGCAGGATCAGGGCGCCAAGTATGAAAAGTGCCGCAAGATAATTCATTAATCCTCCCGGGAGCTGCTATATGTATATCTGAGGAACATGCCTGCTCTTTTTGTTACATCTGTTTTTATAAAGCGATGCCCCGCATTACGGGGCATCGCGTGCGCTGTCATCTTAATCGCTATGGTCTTTGCCGGAGGTGTCGGGAGCCTTGGAAAAGACTTTTGCCCTCTCAATTATTTTCTCCTTGGTCCATTCTTTCGGGTCCTCGATACGTGACATCTTAGGGCCGAGGTCGTAGGATTTTGCCTTGAGTATGGCTTCGATCCCCATCGGCGCCGTGTCCTTCGCGTTGAGGACATTTGCGAGCATTCCATAAACGAAGTCCTCCACGCCCTTCGCCATGCGGTCGCGGACATCGCGCGGCAGCCCGGTGAGCTTGTTCTCGAAGGGGAGGTTCAGCTTCTTGTAATCACCCGCCTTGAGGGTCTTTTCCGTGGCGTACTTCACCATCTCCTCCCACATCTCCTCGGTTACACCGGCGCCTTTGGTCTTCTTGAAGTTCTTGCTCGCGTCCATGATGGCGTTTCCGTAGTCGTTGACTTCCAGGCCCCAGGAGATCATCTGCAGGGCGGTGGCGACGTTCGCCTTCGTGGTCCTGGTTTTCTGCGCTATCTGGCGGAGCCGGTCCGAGCTGTTGCCGGAGGTCCCGTGCTGCGCGCCGGAGACCTTGTATTTTTCGATGGCCGCGTGTATCTTCGCGGTAAGGTCGACCTGTATCCCCGCGTCGCTCTCCTCTATCCCGTGCGTGGTGCCGTTGTTCAGGGCGATCCAGTCGGGAAAGATGTCGTGCGCGTTCAGGCCCTGGATGAGGAAAAGCGCCTCTTCCGGCGTCGACAGCCCTTCCTTCCCCTTGATCTCGCCGACCTCCGTTTCGAGGCCGGCCCATTTCGGGACCAGCGGATTGAGCTCGATGCTCGCGAGAAGGTTCTTGTCGTCGGGCAGGTGCGACGCGTCGATCGCGATGGACGTCATGCCGGCGTCGAACATGGTGGGGATTTCGATTTTCGCGGCGGCCAGGTCCTTGTCGTTCTGGATGCCGTAGTGGTCGGCATGGATCGCGACCGGGACGGTGATGCCCAGTTCGTTGCAGACCGCATCGATCAGGGTCGCCATGTTCCAGTAATTGACGGCACAGTAGGCCTTGGCGCCGCCCTCTGATTTCGCTATTTCAAGGATGATCGCAGCGTTCGCGCGCTGTGCGGCCATGAGGGCGCCCCGAATGACGAAGCTGTTCCGTACGTTCGCGGCGATGGCGATGGCGTTCCCTTTCGCAATCATGGCCCGGTCGATCACTTTCCCGCTCACCAGGAGCGCCTTTGAGTTGGGGAAAAGCTTCGTTATGTTCGGCGGCCTTCCGACTTCGAGGGCCTTGATAAAGTCTTTGTCATGGATGGGCATGATGTTCCTCCTCTTGATAGATTATGTTGCATACCATGGAAAAATAGCATGTTCTGGCAATAGTGTGATGTATCTGCAAATCTGAATAGAAATTGTTTTTTTATCAAGTCAAAATTGCCTTCAAAACCGAGTTTATGGAGTTTAGTCACAGGCGGGAATTCGCTATATAAAAATTTTAGTTTGTTCAGTATTATGCAGCCGGTAGCGCGATATTGATCGCGCTGTGTTGCCGATTTGCCTGGTGCAGCCCCCGCCGATATTTTTTGTATTGAGTACACTCACGTGTAACATTATTGGCAACGCCATCACTAAACAATTTGGTATATCGATGGCTTCGTTTGCCATAGAGTAACACGGTTTTTCTTGTAGACAAAAGTATATATCTTTAAATTTCATACCTTACATCCTTTTATTACTATCGTTCGTGGAGACGCGCTATGGATTACGCCGAGATTGAAAAGCTCACTGAAAAAGTGAAGGCTGAGAATGATTTTGTCGGTAAGATAAAAGCGGAGATAGCAAAGGTCATCGTGGGCCAGGAGGCCCTTGTGGACCGGATACTGATCTCCTTTATTTCCGAGGGGCACATATTGCTTGAGGGGCTTCCCGGCCTGGCCAAGACCCTCGCCATACGGGTCTTTGCCCGCGTCATCGACACTTCGTTCCAGAGGGTGCAGTTCACCCCGGACCTGCTTCCCGCGGACCTCATCGGTACCCGCATCTATAACCCGAAAGAGCTCGACTTCTTCACCCGGAAAGGGCCTATCTTTACGAACCTGCTCCTCGCGGACGAGATAAACCGCGCCCCGGCAAAGGTGCAGTCGGCGCTCCTCCAGTGCATGGAGGAGCGGCAGGTCACCATAGGCGAGGAGACCCACGCCCTTGCACGGCCCTTCATGGTGCTTGCCACCGAAAACCCCATCGAGCAGGAGGGCACCTATCCCCTGCCCGAGGCGCAGCTCGACCGCTTCTTCATGAAGGTCCTGGTGGAGTACCCCACGCACGAGCAGGAGAAGGAGATCCTGAACCGCTTCAGCGAAATAAATCTGGATAATGTCAAGAAGGTGATCTCGCCGGACAGCATCGCGAAGAAAGCTGAAATAATCGAAAAGATATACATTGACGACAAGCTCATCGACTACATCGTCACCATCGTGGGCGAGACCAGGCGGCCGTCGCGCAAGGAGCTGAAGAAATACATCGAGTTCGGCGCGAGCCCGCGGGCCTCGATCGCGCTCATGAAGGCGTCGCGCTGCATCGCCTTCATCAGGGGCCGGGGCTTCGTCACCCCGGACGACATCAAGGAGATCGGCGCCGACGTGCTGCGGCACCGCATCATCCTCTCCTACGAGGCGGAGGCGGACGGCAAGAGCGCCGACGACGTGGTGAAAATGCTGTTCGATTCCGTGGAGGTCCCGTAAGTGGAAACCGGGGAACTCGGGCTCTTAAAGAAGATACGGCTCCAGCCCGGAAAGAAGATCAACACCCTCTTTATGGGCGAGTACCACTCGGCCTTCAAGGGGCACGGGCTGTCGTTCGACTCGGTGCGCGAATACCAGTACGGCGACGACGTCCGGAACATCGACTGGAACGTGTCCGCGCGGATGCGCAACCTCTACATCAAGGAGTACATCGAGGAGCGCGAGCTCTCCGTGGTGCTCATGATCGACATGTCGGGGTCCACCGAGTTCGGCAGCGGCAGGCGGAAGCGGGACCTGGTGCTCGAGGTCGCCGCGCTCTTCCTGAACCTGGCGCAGATCAACAACGACCGCGTGAGCGCCTGCATCTTTACCGACCGGGTCGAGCGCTTCATCCGCGCCAAGAAGGGGCGCAAGTTCGTTTTGAAAGTGCTCGACGAGATCGTGAAATTCAGGCCCGCGGGAAGGGAAACGCGCATATCGGCCGCCATCGACTTCGTCCAGCGCGTCCTCAAGAAGCGGAGCATCGTCTTCATCATCTCGGACTTCCTTGACCCGGATGACGGCTTTGTCCTCAAGATGAAGCTGCTTGCGAGAAAGCACGACATCATCCCGATACAGGTGTCAGACCCGCTTGAAAAGGAGGCCCGCTTCTTCGGGCTCACCGAGTTCGTGGACCTCGAGACCGGGAAGGTGTTCCTCTCCGACGCGGTCCCGGAAAAAGGGAATTTCCCGGTCCTGGCTGAATTCAACGCCATCTCCTTGAGCACCGCCGAGCCGATCGAGATCCCGATACTGAAATATTTCGAGAAACGCAACCGAACCAGGATTACGAGGTCCTGAGCGCATGAAATCGAGAGTGATGACAATTGCGGCCGCCCTCCTGGTGATGGCGGCGGCCCCGGGTGAACAGGGCGCACCCCTGATCAAGGCCACCGTTACTCCGCAGAAGGCAACCGTGGGCGCATTGCTTGAGTACCGCGTCAACGTGGCGGTGAAGGGCCGTTCGGCGCTGTCGATCAACCCGCCCGAGAAGCGCGAATTCTACCAGGAAACAAAGAAGGACGCCGCGCCGAAAAAGAAAGCCGACGGGGAAAAACCGGAAGATGACCCGGCGCAGTATGTTCCCGTGTATGTTATTCATTCGATAAAGAAGGACGACCGGTCAGATGCGGCCATGACCGATATCACCGTGATACTGCAAATGTCGTTTTACCATCCCGGCACCTGGCAGCTGCCCGATGTCGAGATCAGGGGCGCGGACGGGATCGCAATCGGGTACCAGGTCCCGAAGGTGGAGATCGCCGCGCTCAACGAAAAGGGAGAGTTCCAGGAAATCGAACCGCCGCTGGCCCTGGGCGGCAACTACTGGCGCCTCGCGTTCCTGGTCCTGGGCCTCATCGCCGCCGGGATCGCCGCCTTTGTCGGATGGCGGTATTTCACGAGATGGCGGGCGGCGCGTCTCGCGGCCCCGGTCATCATTCCCCCGATACGGATCTTTTTTAATGAGATCGGCGCCTTCGCCGGCGACAGGCTTATCGCCGAGGGGAAGATCGACGAATTCGTGTTCGGCATCTCCATGATATTCAGAAAATTCCTGTCGTCGCAGTTCGGGTTTGATGCGACCGACATGACCACCTACGAGATAGAGAAAAAAATCAGGAAGGTGTTCCCCGCGGGCCTGTACGACGCGCACCATGGCGACATCATGGGCGTCCTGAACCTGTGGGACCTCTCCAAGTTCGCGGAGTTCACGCCGTCGGCGGAGCTCCTGCATTCCAGCCTCGACCGCACCGTGGGCCTGGCGAAAAAATTATCGGGAGACGCGGGCGATGGAACAGCTTGAGTTCAAGACGCCGCTGATGCTGCTCCTGCTTGTTCCGTGGGCGGCGATGCTCTTCTGGTTTCTCTTCCGGAAGCTCTATAACCGCGAGGCGGCGGTGGCGATATCCTCCGAGAGGGTCGTCCGCGCCAGGGGCTCCATACGGGCGCGCACGTACCGCTTCCTGCCCGTCCTGAGGTTTGCGGCGCTCCTGCTCCTGATCGTCGCGCTGTCGCGGCCGGGCAAGGGGGTCCACTACTCGAGCGTCAAGAACCTCGGCGTGGACATCATGATCGCCATGGATGTTTCCCTCTCCATGCTTGCCGAGGACTTCCAGCCGAAGAACCGCCTCGCGGTGTCCAAGAAGGTGATCGAGGACTTCGTGTCACGCAGAAAGACCGACCGCGTCGGCATGGTGGTGTTCGCGGGCGAGGCCTATTTGCAGTGCCCGCTGACACTGGAGCACCGGATGATACGGGACATCGTGCAGGAGGTCGATTTCGAGTCGGTGCACGTTGACGGCACCGCCATCGGCGATGCGATCGCCCTTGCCACGGCGCGCATGATGGAGAGCACGTCGAAGAGCAGGGTCATCCTGCTCGTGACCGACGGGATGAACAACCGGGGGAGCATGGACCCGGAGACCGCAGCGAAGGCGGCGGCGGAAATGGGGATCCGGATCTACGCCGTGGGGATAGGGAAGAAGGGCGAGCCGGTCCCATACCCCACCGGGTTCATGGGGATGACCCGCCATGTCGTCATGGACATGGATGAGGATACGCTGAAAAAAATCGCCGAGACCACGGGCGGAAAGTTCTTCAACGCGACCTCGGCCGGCGTCCTCTGGCAGAACATCAGGGACATCGACCGGCTCGAAAAGAGCCAGGTGGAGCTGAAGCAGTACCACGAGTTTTACGACCGCTTCCAGTGGTTTATCGTGGCGGCGGCGGCGCTCTTTTTTCTTGAAATACTGCTCCGCTCCGTTTTTTACCGGAAGGTGCCGTAAGACCCCCCTGTCCCCCGCAGGGGGCACGAATGAAGGGTTTGGATGTATATCATGGAACATGAAGAGAACGGGGATTATTATATAACGATTTTAATGAAGAAGTTATGAAAGACCTCAATGCGGTTAGTGATGAGATCAGGTAAGGGTTATAGTACAAGTATGATCGCACGTGCCCCCAGCGGGGGACAGGGGGGCGGTCAGCATTTTTCCTGCGGGTGTCCCCGGAGCGACAGGGGGGTCACGGTGTCATGATGCAATTAGGTAACTATCAGTATCTTATCTACATCGTCTCGGCCGCGGCAGTGACCCTCGCGCTGTTCGTATTCTACCTTGTGTGGAAGCGCCGCGCCATCGCGCTCCTCAGGCGCGGCGTGGCGCGGAACCATCTCATACAGGGCTCCGGCGCTGTCGCGCGGGCGAAGCAGGCCCTTGTCGTCATTTCAATTGTGCTCTGCGCCGTGGCGCTCCTGCGGCCGCAGTGGGGGGAACAGGTGCGCGAGGTCAACAACGAGGGCGCTGACGTGCTCATCGCACTTGACGTGAGCCCCAGCATGCTTGCCCAGGACGTGAAGCCGAGCCGGCTCGGGCGCGCCAGGGACGCGGTCCGGTGGATCGTCGAGTCCCTTGCGGGGGACCGCGTGGGCCTGGTCCTCTTTTCCGGCGACGCGTTCCTCCAGTGCCCCCTGACCAACGACTACGGCGCCTTCATGATGTTTCTCGACGCGGCCTCGCCGGATTCGATCAACCTGAAGGGCACGGACATCGGCATGGCGCTCAAGCAGGCGGCCCGCGTCTTCAAGGACAAGCGGCTCACGTCGCGTATCCTTATTATCATCACGGACGGCGAAGACCATGAAGGGACCGCCGAGGACGCAGCGAAGATATTCCGGGAGATGGACGTCGCCATCTATACCGTGGGCATCGGCAGGGCGGGCGGCGAGGTGATACCGGCGGCCGGCGACAACACGTCCCCCGACAGCTATTACCGGGATTCGGGCGGGAAGCTGGTGAAGACGGCGAAGGACGCGTCTTTCCTGAAGCGCATCGCCGGTCTCACCCGCGGCTCATACATCGATATAACGGACGGTTTCTCGGGCCTCCATTACGTGATGGACATCATCTCGGAACAGCAGCGGAGCAAGTTCGGCTCGCGTATCATCAAGGAACCCCGCGAGCAGTACCAGATTTTCGTGCTTGTTTTGCTCATTCTCCTTTCGGTGGAGTTGATGCTGCCGGAGCGCAGAAGATAAAGAGGCGTTGATTCTATGTCAGGCGGCAGGGTGCCGTACATTGATGCCAGTATTAATAGTTAAGAAGGAGACCGGCGATATGACTGGAAAGCATGCGGCATTTGTACCGGCAATGGTCATCTGCGCGTTTCTTTCAATTTCGTGGCTTGATCCCTACCGTGATGCCGTTTCGAGCGGCAACGAGGAATTCAACCAGAAGAAATACAACAACGCCAAGCGGTATTACGAGAAAGCTGAAAAGTATGCGCCGGGCGAGGACGATAAAAAGAAGCTCGCCTTCAACAGCGCGGACGCGGACTACATGCTCGAGGACGGCGATAACGCCCTGACCGGGTACCAGCGCGCTGTCCAGTCGGACGACCGGGACGTGCAGAAAAAGGCCTTTTTTAATTCTGGCAACGTGTATCTCAAGCAGAAGAATTACCGTGAGGCCATCAACGCCTATATGAACGCGCTGAAGATCGATCCCGGGTACGACCGGGCGAAGAAAAATATCGAGTACGTGCTGAAACATATGAATCAGGACAATAAAGACAAAAAAGAAAAGAAAGATAATAAAGACAAGAAAGATAATAAAGACAACAAGGATACTACAAAGGATAAAGACAAGTCCGGGCAGGACAACAAGAACCGGGATAAAAAACAGGAGAACCGGCAGGGTGATAAGAGCAACCGCGGGGAGAACAGCATGAACAAGGAACAGGTCAAGAATATCCTCCGGTCCCTGCAGCAGAGTCCGGTGCGGAGACAGAAAGGGAGCGGCGATGAAAAGAGAAAGCTTGAAAAATACTGGTAAGATCCTGCTCTGCGCGATACTCGCGCTCAACGCCGCCGGCGCGTACGGCGCGGCGCGGCTTGAAACCGAGATCGAGGAATCTTCCATTGAGGTGGGCGACTCGACCATGCTCCGTATCAGGCTCTCCGGCGATGCAGACGGGATTAAGCCGGTGCAGTACCCGTCCGTCCCCGGGCTTACGATCGAGTACAGCGGCATGGAACAGAGCTATGAGTATGTCAACGGCAGGTCCTGGTCGGGGGTGAAGCTTCTTTTCTCCGTGACCGCCCGTAAGGCCGGACGCTACCGGATCCCCCCGCTCGTTCTGCAGCGCGGAAAAGAGAGGCTCCTCTCTGAAGAGGTTTCCCTCACGGTGGCGGCCGGCGGCGGCTCCCCGGCCGATGGGGGCGGGTCCGCCATTGCGGACATCAGGTCCTCGGTGGAGCTTTCCTCCGGTACCGCCTACGTGGGACAGCCCGTCATCATGAGATATTACCTGCTCACTGCGGGGCTGCGCGCGAGCGCCCAGCGCTTCAATCAATTCCCTGACACGAAGGGGTTCGCGATAAAGATGATCGATGACCCCGCGCTCGGCGAACAGGGGCGCGAGGGAGAGTACGCCAGGGCGCACATCGCCACCTTCGCGCTGATACCGGCGGGCGCGGGGAGCTACCGCGTCGGCGGGGGGTCGGCGCTCCTGGCAGTGGAGACGTCATCGCGCCGCCGTATAGATGAATTTTTCGGTATGAATGTTCCCGGCTTCACCCGTACCCAGGTCCTCCCCTTTGACACCAAATCCATCGCGATTGTGCCGCTGCCGGAGCAGGGCAGGCCTGATACCTTCCAGGGCGATATCGGCAGTTTCACCATCCGTGCTGACAGCCCGGATGGCGAAGTCAGGGTGTACGATGAGAAAAAAATCGCCGTGACGGTGGAGGGGGCGGGCAACCTGGTCACCATGACGAAGCCCTCGCTCGAGCGCGAAGTGCCCGGCCTCAAGGTGATAGCGGAGGAAGGAGAAAGCGCTATCAAAATCGACGGAGGCAGGCTGCGGGGGAGCAAGAAATATATCTATACCCTGGTGCCGGAAAAGGCCGGCCTCATGAACCCCGGGCGCTTCAGGTTCACCTTCTTCAACCCTGAAAGCGGGAAGTATGAGACCGCCCTGTCCGGAGAGATTTCCTTTACCGCCAAAGGCGACGGCGCCCGGCAGGGGGCCCGCTTTGACGAGGAGAAGGAGAAGCGTGTCGATTTCAATCCCCTCTATATTGCCCTTATTGTCATTGCGCTGGCGGGGGCGATCGTCTTCGTTGTGGTCTGGGAGCGGAAGCGGTACCGGCTGGTCGTTCACGGGCACGAGGGCGACCGGCGGCAGGAGGAGGAACGGCCCGCGCGCGCGGAGCAGGACTATCACGCCGAGGCGGCCCGCTGCATTGACCGTGGCGACGGCGAAGGGTTCCTGAAGGCGGCAGAGAAATCGCTTGAACAGGCGCGCAGGGACGGGGCCGGAAGCCCGGATGCCAGCGGGGCCGCCATTGACAGAATAAAAGAAGAAATATATTCGTACAAGTTCGGGCGCGGGAATATTTCACCGGATGACATGAAGCGGATACTCCGGGAGATTGAGGGTGTCAGAGCAATAAAATGAGGGCGCCGGCCTGAAGCGGCGCCCCGTCACACCGTTCCCTTTGCCTCCCGCCAGAGGCTCTCCATCTCGTCGATCGTCATATCCTCGATGTTTTTTTTCATCTCGCCGGCCCGTTTCTCGATATGCCGGAAACGCGCCATGAACTTGTTGTTGGTCCTGCTCAGGGCGTCCTCCGGATTGATGTTGATGAAGCGGAGCAGGTTTGCTATGCTGAAAAGGATGTCCCCCGCCTCGTCGGCGATCCGCCCGGGGTCGGTGGAGCGGAGTGCCTCCTTGAGCTCCCCGACTTCCTCGTCGAGCTTGTCGGCGACATCCCCGATCTTTTCCCAGTCGAAGCCGACGCGGGAGACCTTCTGCTGGATGCGGTACGCTTTCAGGAGTGCCGGCAGGTGCTTCGGCACGCCGTCAAGCATGGACTCGCGGTGGGGCTTCTCCTTTTTCTTGATCTCCTCCCACCGTTCGACGACCTGGTCCGCGTCCCGGACCCGGTCATCGCCGAACACGTGGGGGTGGCGGAGGATTATCTTGTCGGTTATTGCCTGCGCCACGTCATCGATGGTAAACTCCCCCTTTTCGCGGGCAATTTCGGCGTGCAGGTATATCTGCAGGAGAATGTCCCCCAGTTCTTCCTTGATATGTCCGGGATCGCCGCTCTCGATCGCATCAATCGCCTCGTAGGTTTCTTCTATGAGGTACGGCCGCAGGGTCTGGTGGGTCTGCTTTTTGTCCCAGGGACACCCGTGTTCACCCCTGAGGATGGAGATTATCTCTTCAAACAGATAGAGAGGGCGTTTTTCTTTAAATTCCATTATAGTGCTGCTCCGGTTTTGTGTGAAAATACGGTGGATTATTTGTTGGATACGAGTCAATATCTTTTCGGGGAATTGTGAAGCAGAACCTGTCATGGCGCCAGGAGCCCCCCAGCCGCTCGGGGGACAGGGAAATATAAAAAATGTGGTATGATCCCTGCGATGACGTTGCGGACGGGGGTAAACCAAGTAAAATCTTGACAGGATAATCCCTGTTGGATAGCCTACCATATCCGGCCGTTGCTGCGGCCGTGACATATGTCCGGAGATTGCGATGCAGAGAGAAATTGTCTATGATACCCTGGAGTCGTTCCTCGAAACCCTGAGGGGCCATTCCATACAGAAAATATCGTTCAGCGAAACCAGTGAAAAGCGGGCCGAGCAGGTGGAGCCGGGCAAGCTGCAGGTGGTGCATATCGACCGCGTCGAGCTGATAGGATACCGGGACGCGGTGCTGTATAAATGCCTTCTGAAGAATGTCGACCGTGATTCGCTCTATGACCGGCTCACGGCCGAAGGGTTCGAGGTCACGAGGCGGAGCAGGAATATCACGTGAGGTGCTCCATGCAGCCGATTCTTGAAGTGAACAACCTCAATGTGCGGTTCCCCCTTTCCGGGGGAGACGTCCTCGCGGTGCGCGACGTCTCTTTCACGCTCCAGAAGGGCCGCACCCTCGGGTTCGTGGGTGAGTCCGGGTGCGGAAAATCGGTCACCGCCTATTCGCTGCTGAGGCTCGTCCCGCCGCCGGGGCGCATTGAATCCGGCAGCATCCTCTACCGGGGACGGGACATTGCCCTGATGGACGACGGGGAGATCAGGAAGGTCCGGGGAAAGGAGATCGCCATGATCTTCCAGGAGCCGATGACCTCGCTGAACCCTGTCTTCACCATCGGGTACCAGATCATGGAGAGCATCACCCTCCACCTTGCCATGCCCGCCCGCGAAGCGAAGGAGTACGCTGCGGGGCTCCTGAACAGCGTGGGCATCCCCGATCCGTCGCGGCGTCTCAACTCGTATCCCCACGAGCTTTCCGGCGGCATGCGCCAGCGCGCCATGATCGCGATGGCGCTGTCAACGTCGCCGTCGATCCTCATCGCCGACGAGCCCACCACGGCGCTGGATGTGACCATCCAGGCCCAGATACTGGACCTGCTCATGAAGATACAGGAAGAGCGGAAGATGTCCCTCCTGCTCATCACGCATGACCTCGGGATCGTGGCGAACATCGCGGATGAAATCGCCATCATGTACGCGGGCGAAATCGTGGAATACGGGAAAACGGCGGACATATTCAAAAGCCCGGGGCACCCCTATACGAAGGGGCTCTTCAGCGCGATCCCCCGGATCGGGGAGAACCGGAAGACGCTCCGGACCATCCCGGGCATGGTGCCCTCCATGTCGGCCCGGCCGAAAGAATGCGTTTTTTTCCCCAGATGTGATATAGGGATCGGCCGGTGCACGCAGGCGCCGGTGGAGCTCCTTGCGAAGAAGAACCGTGCGGTCCGGTGCGTGCGTTACAGGGCGGGATGATTACCTGTTCCCGGTAACGGCAGGCAGCCCGCCGCGCGGCTGCACCGGCGGTATCATTGCAGCTTTTCAAGACGTTCGATATAGTTTTCAAGGTCCAGCTTTTTGTCGTTTTTCATCATCACGTATATCTCTTCCGCTATAATCGACGCTATCATCTCTTTCGCGGTTTCCCTGTCATGCCCGTTTTTGACCAGCCGCTCGAAGGCCTCCCGCGCGGCGGGCGGATCATTGTCGCTGATCTGCTTGTCCACGGTCTGGATCATAATTTTATGCAGGTTCAGATCTTCTTCGATTGCCATGGTGTATCTCCTTCCCTGTCCTGGCGGGGCTGCCGGCATCCCGCTCTCTCTGTTTAATATAACGGGCCGTATGCGCATCGGTGACGCCGCTCCGCGCACTGCCAACCCGTGGTTGCCGGGTGTTCCGCGCTGATGCTGATTATCGCCATGCGTCTATGGTATCGTGACGCTTGAATAATTACAAGAACAATTCCGGAGGTCCATGCCTGATAAAAGTCCCGTTCCGATATTCTTCGAAAGCAATCCTGGGCTCTTCCTGCGTGTTCATGACAATCGGCCCGCTCCATGCGACCGGCTCTCCGATCGGTTTTCCCGAAATAAGCAGGAACCGTGCCGGCGCGTCTTCGGTCATGACCTCTATCCTGTCGCCGTCATCAAAAAAACAAGAACGGGCTTGCTCCTCGATATCTTTCCTTTTTTCTCGTTCCAGCCGCAATTTTCTTTCCTGCAGATAATGGTACACCCAATATACATCAGGATTCGAATAATATCAACTGCCGGTCTCTCTGCGGGCTGATTTTTTATTTTTCATGGACGCTGCCGGCATACCCGGTCATACATCGTAATTTCTCTGCAAATTCTTATATGAGAGCGCCTCAAGAATGTGCCCCTTCTGGATCATTTCCGCTCCGCCCAGGTCCGCAATGGTGCGACAGGTTTTCAGGATCTTGAAAAAAGAGCGGGCGGTGAGATTTGTCCGCTTCACGGCAAGGGCAAGCACCTCCTCGGCTTCCGGCGTGAACCGGCAGTGCTTCTTGATCTCCTCCTGGGTCATGCGCGCGTTGTACCTGGTCGGGCTTGCCTTGAAGCGCTGTTCCTGTATCTCGCGGGCGGCCATGACCCGTTCCTTGATGGCCGCCGAACCTTCATACGACCCGCCGGACATCAGGTCATGGTATGGTACGCGTCCGACCAGCACCTCGATGTCGATCCGGTCGAGTATCGGGCCCGATATCTTCTGGAAATGGCCCTTGACCTGGTACGGCGGGCACACGCAGGGGATCTCCTTGTCGAAGAGGTAGCCGCACCGGCATCTCTCCTTCACACTCCCCACAACCTATACATTTTCACCAAAATGCCAAGACCCAATTCTCAACAAGATTCCCCCAGATCAACATCCAATATTACACCCAACTAACCAAACAGATCCTTAACTCCACTTATCCCAAGTACTGTCCCCATTGCCAAACAAGACTTACTAATGAAATAGCGACCAGAGAAAATGCAATCCGTTGTCCCCAGTGCTATTACCAAGGATCACGTACTTCCCAAACCCCATTGCACAATCTCAGACTTCCGCTCTGGACATTCTCATATATCCTAACAGAAGCTCTCAACATCCATCCTCAAGTCCTGACAGCCTCAAGTATACAAAGAAGACTCCAATGTTCCAACAACACCGCCACCTTACTCAAGAGGCGGTTACAGTTATTCCTGAGGGAGTTTATCCCCGTTATTAAACAGATCATGACAGAGGAGATCCAGAAGGAGTTCCCAGAAGGCTTTAGATTCCCCAAGGATACCGCTTCAGACCTCTCAGGATTAATCCAGAGCAAACCGGTAGTATCAATGGATACAGTTGCCCTGTTTTCAGCTAGAAAAGGCTCTAATGGCTACAGAGCACGGTACAAGCACAACGGCCAGACCTCCAGCATCTACCTGTCCGATTCTGTGGCTCTGGAGAAGGGTAAGTACCAGATCGGGACATTGGTTTCCACGATTGGGATAAAGAAAGGGCCAGTCATATTTGATTCTATTCCTGATCAAAGACAAAGAACGATTATGCCCTTACTGGATTTCTTGCCTGAGCATGCTCCGATATTTTCTGATGCCGGTTATCCGTGGTTGAAGCGATATAATGACAATCATCGGTCAGTAAACCACTCGAAACGGGCAAAGGATTTGAAGAGGAATGTCTGGAGTAGAGAGAGATGGAGCTGTAAGGGAGTCCATAGTCAGACGGCAGAAGGGTTCCAACGTGTATTGAAGCATTCCTTTCTGGCTGGGTATGGGTATATCAGGCCAGAGTATTCTCAACTGTATCTGGATGAGTGGTGTGCCTTGAAGGGGTTGAGGTTGTTTGGGATGGATCGGTTGGTTGAGATGAGGGTAGGGGAGCTGTGTGGGGATAGTGAGAGAGCTATATGCACGGACAAGTCACCAGATAAAACTGAAAAATGGTCTTTAAAAGCAAAAATCAATGAATGTCTTTATAACCTTCCAACACCTGATAATCGTGTTCATGGGATCTTCAGTAAGACCAGAAAACAAATCCCCAAAAGATTAAAATTCATATTAGACCGGAATGAATATTATCCCCTCAAACAGGCGGTTGAGGATTACCTGTTCTATTGGGATGAGGAAAATAGAGAAAGAAGACAGAGTGAGTCTGAATACAATTCTTTAGCCCACAGATTATTTTCATTTCTGGCTGATCGTGAACATCGCTCGTTAAATACCGTATGCAATGCTGGAACTATAAATAAAAAGAAAGCACTTCGAGTGGTTCGTATATGGGCAATGCTTGGTATTGCAGATGTCGTGGAAGTTAATAAGAAAGGTAAGGGGGATGTTAATTATCAACTGAAAAGGCTTATTCCGATTTTGCCCGATATCCTCTACACCTACGACAAGAACGAACTATCTGAACTATCAGATATCACCAAGTTTATAAAACAAGTAGAAGCACCCAAGAAACCCAGACAACCAAAATATGGTATGTCAAAAGATAAACGGAAAAAAATAATAAAGGAGAAAGGGTATGACAGATGAAGCCTTTAAATTCACCGCTGAACATTTCTGGCAATTATTAGAACAACAAGGGAGGTGCTGTGCTTTGACAAGTAGAGAATTAACCCCATTGAATTGCGAAGTGGAGTTGCGAGATCCGCATAAAAAGGCTAACCGCTTCACTCTTGATAACTTTTATCTCGTAGATAAAGACCTGAAGTATCTATGCCGTCATTTGAGTGAGCATGAAATAATTGAATTATGTGCAACAATCATCGAGCAACGTGGGAAGGTGCAAGGATACTCATTACGGAGGTTAAAGAAATGAATACAATGAAAGTCTCTGAGTTCTCACCTTGGTGGATACGGAATCTATTGGATCGAATTAGAAATAGGAAAAGAGATTATAACTACGGCCATAATGAAACCTTTGACCCTGTAGGAATGTATACGTGGGTTAAATGCTGTAATCGGGCTATCAATAAGATAAGATATCGTTTCAATGATCATCCAGATACTGGCGAAAGTAATGGCGAGTGGGATGCATTAATTGCTTACCAGATAATGAAATTACATAAGCGTTATGACCCCGTATATCTTTGGGGTATTTGTGAATATTCCAATTGTGAGAAGGTTAATCTCGATGATTTCTCTCGGGATATTTTCCCCTGTTTGGTATGGAAATTCAAGGCTATTGAACAGGCGGTGGATATAACAAAAAGGATTCCAATGAGTTATAAAAATGAAAGAAGAGCTAATTATGGCTGGGGTCATCTTATTGCAAATGCCAGAAAAAAATTCAATCAAGGCAAGAATAGAGAAACATCTGTTGATGATGAGGAATACTGGCTTCTGGTATACAGATCAAATCACGACAAGCTAAATAAGATGTCCGGTTATATTTCATGGGGTTCCTGTATTTATCAGAACCAAAGAAAAGTGAATCGATGGGCTAAGCAATAAATATTCACGACTATTATTTTAAGGAGATTCCTATGATTACATATAGATTAACATTCAATTCAAAAAGTAAGTCCGTAAAGCTTCCTGAGGCTATCCAGTTAGCAAAGATAAATTTTCCAAAAACATATACGGAAACAGGAAACGCCATATCCATTTTAGCTTATGAATGCAACAGGTCATTTTTAAGAATAATTAAGCTGGTCTATAATTTAAGAGGAACATTATTGGAGATTGATGGTGAATCGGTTGTCGATATCAATAAATTTATATCCATAGTTGTATGTGAGAACAGAGATAAGTGCAACGGCATTTGTACGATCCTCTATGACTATGAGTTTCAATTGGAGTGTATTGGAATAATACCAAAAGACCCCAAGCATTTTACAATACAGGAAGATGGGCTTTTTATAATCACGACGATGTTATTGAAAAAAGTACACCTAATTATCTTTTATTGAAACGAGATGTTTACATGAAGCACTACAGGGAAGACATGGCTCTACCAGCAAGAGTATGTAACAAATACAACAACTCCAAGATATTAGAAGCATTTAATGCCCTCCCCGACACCATCAGGATTGATTTCTCTGATGATAACTTTTCTATTATTGATCAACTGATGAAAGCAGATAACGGTCAAGAACCAGATGAATCAGTAGGAGAAATGACGGTCGATATGTCGAAGAAATCGATTGAAGCACTAGGACAAGAAATAGCTAAAAGGCTATGGGATTTAATTGCCATAAACAAAAAGTAAATTTATTCTTAAAATAATTTAATTTTTAAAAATATTTTATGTCATTTTGACTTCTCATTCGTATACACCTATAGTAGTTAATCATGGAGGTTATTTATGGAAGAAAAAGCTTTTTCAAATATTGAGATCTTGGCATTGTTTTCAAGCTTTAAAGAAAAGAGGATAAAGCTATATGAGTCTTTTATCAAGGATATAAACGATTTTGCAGATTGGTCTATCCCAATTGAGCGATTGTTGGCTTATTATATCACAATCAAGAATCTAAAAAAAAGTAGTGATGATTTAAAAGCTAATGTTCAAAAAGAGATAATTCGTTTAACTCAGGGTGACGTCACCATACAGTAATTAAGGCCACAGAAACTGAATAGGTCATCACCCGATTCTTGCAACACAGTATCAAGCTCGTGAGGCAATCATAACAACCTAGATATTCAAGATTAACAGATTATATTCTAGAAGGAAATTATTCAACGTTCCCATCTTCAATGGAAAATATTGTTATAAATTACTTGACAATAGTCTGAATAATACATACAAATTTTAATAATAATTCCATCCGGGGGATGTGAAAGAATGCAATTGGCCGATCCCGAGAAAGTATGGATCCGGAAAAAACATTGGTCTAAGTCCGATTATAAAATTTTCTGTTAAAATAAATCAGATAAAGTGGGCAACATCAGGAAGTAATATACCTCCTCCCGTTTCCAGAGCTCTAACAGGAGCCAGTAACTTTATGATATAGCAAATTGAAACAGATAACCATTCGTACGTTGAAGTACTGTATTTAAATAGGTATGATTTTTATAAATGGCAAATATTAATATTACAAGGAGGCTCAAATGACAGATCAGGAAACAAAAGGTTTTAATTGGAAGTATCTTATACCTTTTTATGGTTTTTATTTGATCTACAAATCGACAGATGTGAAGAAAGGATTATCATATTTTCTCAATATTATCGTTACAATTATTTTAATTGGAATTATTGCAAATATTGGTGAAAATGAATCATCTAGTACCTCAGGTAATTCAGATGATAAAATAACATCTGAAAATACAGAACCAAAGGAAATTGGAAAACCAGATCAGATTAAATTTCATGCTAAACTTAAAGAATTTAAAATAAAGTATGCCGAGCAAGATAATGAATTAAAAAAATCAGCAGTATATCGTGAAATGGTTTCATTTCTAAGAAGTTATCTTGGTAATGGAAGGGTGGTGAATTGGGAAGGTCAACTAACAGACATTGGGACTAACGAAGGTGGGCAAAAACTTTATATAAAAATTGAAAGTGAATTTGATGATAAAGAAATAACTTATGCAACATGGAATAATGAGCTTAGTGATATGCTAACATATAGCATGATACCTCTTAATTCATCAGTATATAAAGACGTTGAAAAACTAAATAAAGGAGATAATGTTCTATTTACTGCGGCTTTCATTTCTGATTCAAAAAGAGGATTTAATGAGCAAAGCTTAATGGAGGAAGGTTTTGTAGATGATCCAGTTTTTACATTAAAATTTATTTCAGTTAAGAAAAAAGATAAATAACTTTCAATTAAAATAAAGCCTGTAATTATATTTTTAAAAGGAGATTCTTAATGGCAAAGAAAAGAGGTACTTCAATGGTTCCAATGATCATGGGTGTCATTGGTGCTGTAATGCAACTTCCGGGAGCTTTGTGTGCAGGTGCTTGTGCGGTTGGTCTTGATTCAATTTCAGGTAATAGCGGAGCTGCCGTTCAAGAAACCGGCAATACATTTATGGCAATAGGTTTAATTTCAGCATTAATTGGATTTGTATGTTGTCTTTTTGGGAAAAGAAATCCAGTCATTGCAGGAGTGGGTTTATTAGTGGCAGCTTTATTATCTGGAATTACCCTTGTTACTTTTAATTTCTTTTCATTAATAGCTTTAGTTCTATTTTTAATTGGTGGAATTATAGCTTTTGCACAAAAAAAAGAAGAAGTGCAGGCCTAATGATATTTTTGAGATGTTCCACGGGTGGAATAAATTCCACCCGTGGATGATTTTAAAATGATTGAACTACATCCATTAATTTATTTTGGTAATATTCCAATATTTAATATTATGGTTGCTATAGGTTTGATAGCGTCATCAATTTTATATTTCTATAATTCTAAAAATATTGGAGATTCTAAATATCGAAAAGAAGATACTATTATTTATATTGGATTATCGTTTCTTGTTGGAATAGCTTTCTCTAATATTGGAAACTGGTATATTTATTCAGAATTTGATAAATTTAATATTTTTCAAAAAATAATATATGCTGGGTATACATTTTATTTTGGCTTAATTGTTTTTATCATTACTTTTTATATAATTCTTGAATTATCTGGATATAATACATACATATATATAAATGAAATAGTTCCTTCAATTACTTTATTTCATTCAATTGGTCGTATAGGATGCCTACTCGGTGGTTGCTGTTATGGTAATATATGTAACACTACTGTTTTATCTGTATTATTTGTTCGTTTTCCAATAAGAGAGATTGAAATAATATTTCTTTTAACATTAACACTTATTTTTCAGAAATTTATTAAAAAAAATAGATTAATTATATATTTATTATGCTACTCTGTATTTAGGTTTTTTATTGAATTTAAAAGAGGTGATAATAGAGGACGTCTTTTCACTGACTTTTATTCACCATCACAAGAAATATCTTTAATAATCATATTAACTTGTATTATGACAATTATTTTTAATAAAGCAAATAAATGGGTATTGTTGAAAAAATTTTAAGCCTCTGTTCAGCGCTTTTTCTGCCGGAGGGGGCTTAATTTAAGAGGAAGTAATTGCTGATAAAATGCTTTGTGTCCCCTCGGCCGGCACCGATGAGTGGGCAGATTCCTAGAAAGTAAAATATAAAAATCAGTAAGTTGTTTCAGCTACTGATTAAATTTAATAAAAATATTTTTCGTTTGTTTATTTCGAATTAGTGTAAATGTTACTCCTGATTTTAGTTGGTCTAAAATTTTATTCAATTCTTCACAATTATTTACTGGTTTCCAATCTACTGCTGTTATTACATCCTCTGACATAACATTTGCAAGAAATGCAGGTGAATTTTCCACAACAGCATTAACCGATACCCCTGTATTTCTTCCAATTTCTAGACGTTTTTCTGGAGTTAAATCCTTAAAATATATACCGATTCTGAGTTTTTTATTTGATTTAACTAGATAAACTGCATTTTGATCATAACGATCAACACGTGCGGTTTGTTCTACGTATTTTGTGCCATATGTGGTACTTCTGCCATTATAATAAGCATTTGAACGCCCAGTAGAAATATTCCCTGAATGGTATGTTGTACTAAAATCTGGAACGGCTTCTGTCCAAGACCGTGTTTGCGTATACAGAATAATTTGCTTTTACTATAACACAGGTTGCTCCTACATCCCTTGCCTGATCTATCGCATTTTGAATATTTTCATATACTCCATTGAAATTTGATTCACCAATAACAGCATAACCTTTTGAAAGAAGAAAATTTACATCTTTTATCAGAGCATTGGATTTATAGATTATAGGTCGTTCACCATATTTTAATTGCTCATAATCAGGATTATCTTTTGGATTAATATATGGTTTATAAAATTGTACATAACCACTTGTTGCACATCCCCATAATAGAATAGTTGAAACAAAAATGAAAACTATTTTTTTCATTTTACTGCTAGCCCTCTATAAAATTATTTTTAATATTTTTAAACAAAATAAGATAACAATGTCAAGATGAATTATGAAAATAAGCCTCTGTCCAGCGCTTTTTCTGCTGGAGGAGGCTTCACTTGAGAGGGGTTTGCTTCGGTAGTGTACAATATCTTTCGCACTTTTAGATAATAGAAAAGTCCTCGATCTGACGATTTAAATAATAACCACAAAATTCAATAGATGTTTGGAATTGAATGTATAAAAGAAATCAACAACCATCAAATTATTTAAAATATAAAGTTAGTAAATTATTTAATACATGGCAAAGCGTAAAATGCTCCGTTCCGCCAAACAATAATAAATTTTGTCTGATATTGCACACCCATAAACATCAGTCCATGTTGATTTGTATAAGGTTTTTCCCCAATTGTTTCAACAGCTAAAGAATGAATTGATAATAATGATTCGCCTTTAGAGAATTGTGCAAAAAGAGGGCATGCAGTGAAGTTTAAAAATTCGTTTGCAAATCCATTATACCCTGCAAGTTGAATTATTTTATTATTAATTTGTGAGTATCTAATATTTGAAATAGGTATATTGTTATATAATAGTGATCTTGAAAGATTAACGTCTAAAATAATATTGAGATTTCTACCCGATTCTTTATAATATGGAAACAATTGGTTCTCGTATGCAGATGGATGATATGAGTCATTACCATAATCTAGAGGGATCAAATATTTTATAAATTTATTAACAAATATATAATCATCTTCTAGTATAAAAAAATAACCATGGGGTTGCCAATTAACCACAAAGAATTTATTCTGTTTATCAACAAGTTCTCCAATTACGTTTAAACTAATATTCTTATATCCAGCATCTAATTGTTTGAGATAATTATAATCAATTGACTCACGACCAATTTCTACTACTGGTCTAAGTTTCCAATAACAATCTGGATGGACAACGAATTGTTTATCTGCTGAATATAATTTAATCCCATTGGGAAGATCGGTTTCTTTTAAATATGGTTTTATTGAGCAGGCAGAAATCATAAAAACAGGTAATAAACATAATAATAAATATTTCAAATTATTTGGTCTCCTTTTGATTGTGATTGTTCAGCCTTTTTATGTATGCCAATATATGAGTGTAGGCAGATACATTTCTAAGGAATAAATACTTTGTGCTACTCGAATTAAAACCAGATCAGAGCTTCTCATGCATTCATAGATAATAGATATATGTTAATTATAATAGTCACATCCCACCCAGATGGAATTTCTTATTTATAATACATAATATTAGAAGACTAATGTCAAGAAATATCTGCACATGACAATATAACCAACGGGAAAATTTAGTGTATAGACTTGTATGATGAATTGGTTCGCAATCAAGCATGAATAAATTTGTAATATCCAGAATATGTATAGAGAACCAATTAAGTTTATTAAAGTGATCCCACCCCCAAATTTGTGCCACGTGATAGTTTAACTTTTTAGGAAATTACATCCTCAGAAGTAAAGGCCCATGTTAATGAATGCATTTTTTCAGCAATTACTTCCTCTTAGATTAAGCCCCCCGCACAAAAAGTACTGGACAGAGGCTTAAAATTTGGTAATCGTGTTGTTTGGGAGCCAAGTTATTATATCTGAAGTAGGTATGGCACACCGGCAGGGCTCTATAAATATTATTACACTGTAAGAGATAATCCAATTATTACAAATACGGAGGGGGTGTTAGGGATGAAAAAGATTATAGCTGTATCATTTATCTTATTATGCATTATTTCAGGGTTTGCTTGTAATTCACAGAATGAAGGAAAAGGGACTGCTGGACAACCCTCAGCTGGTTTAAAATAGGAATGTTGTCATTCATGATCTTTGAATGGCTGGATCAACTGTAGAATATTTTATTAAAGAGTTCTGGAGAGAGTACAATGAGAGGGTGCCAGAATCTCTATGCAAATGGCAGTGATCACACTGGCATCCTCTCTCCGAAATAAATTGCAAACTTATTGAGAGCGGCACCGAGCAGGTCATAATATTTATACCCTCCTCAGGCTCTCTTGCTTAAATACATTTTTAAAATAAATACCAAACAATTGTATAGTTATTACTAATAATTGAACCAAATCAGGGTTTTTTTAACACCGCCTGAACCATGCTTACTCCTGTCATATTTTGATTCCATATCTAAAATTCGAAACTATACAATATTCATGTTTTGTCCATTTATCTTATAAAAAAACACCCCTATAATATAATATATATTTATTACCTTTTTTTACTTCCAACTATTTCCTCTATCTCCCTCCTTTCTCTTTCATTTATAAATGATAATAGAATATGATAATAAATTCTTTTATCTTTAATTTTAATATTACCTCTATCAATTAAATCTCTTAAATCTTCCAAACTTGAAATATTTCTTCTTTTCTTCAATAATTCAATATTCTTTACTTCTTTACCAGTTAAAGATGTAAATTCATATTTCATCCATTCATCATAAAGTTTTTCTAATTCATTATTATCTATAAACCTTAATAAATCTCCAACATTCTTAATTGATAATCCTAATTTTTTAATCCCCAATTTCCTAATTCTGTAAAGTTCAACTTTAATAATATTTTTATCAGTATTTAAAGAATTAATAGTTTTGTACTTGGGGAAATAAATCCTAATTCCTCTTTCTTTTGCCTTTGAAGAATTTAAATAAATTGTTTTAACTTCCTCTCCACAATAATTTGTCTTTTTATCTGAGTCAGAATATTTAGATAATTTTAATACCATTGATAAATAATCCAATATTTCTGTTCCAGAGACCTCATAATATTTAGCCAGATCTAATCTTCTTAATTTTTGTGAAAGTAATTCTTCATCAGAAATCTTGTAATTGAAGTATTCTTTCTGGGTCTCAAGAATATAAGATACAATTTGTATATCAGTAAAACCTTGGTTTTTCAACTGGTTTAAATCAAGATATTCGAAATTTAATTTTCCTTTGACCTGATTAAGTACAAGATCAATATTTTTACCTTTGATCCTTGTATTGGTCATATAACGAGATTTCTTTTTAAGATTCTGCTGTTCATATGGAATAAATGGAGCATCCTCATAATCCAATTGGACTTCCACAGAATCAATCAATGACTCTCTAACCTTGTCTGGAGTTAAATTTATTGTTTCTTGGGGAATGTCTTCCATGGTAGAATTAGATAGATCATGTTGTTCGGAAATTAAAGTATAAGTTCCTGCTTCAAATAAATCCAATATCTTCTCGCTGGGAAAAGAGGAAACAATATGCACCGTTTTCTTTCCTCTGGTAATGGCTACATTCCACAGATTTTTGTCTTCCTCAGAGGATATTTTATCATTAAATATGGTATTAACTATTATTACAACATCACATTCATTGCCCTTTTCAGAGTGAATAGTAGAAGTTTGTATTAGATCATTCTTGGCAATTAAATCAGAAAATGGAGATAATTCTCTATTTACACGTGCCAGAATTTTAATTTTTATGCCCTGATATTGATTACATATCTCAGATACTTTTTCATTAACTAATCTTCTGTGCTGAATTAAATGAATAAATACATCTTCCGAATAATCAGAGGTTTGATATCCATTTAAATCAAATTGCCTGTAATTTATATATTGTTTTCTGTAGAACCCATTAACAAATCTCTGTATTGCAGGAGAACATCTATAACATTGATCTAAATGTATTGTCTCAAATTCACCAAAATATTTACCAAAAGTATTGAAGTAATTCTCAGATGAATCTGAACCATTCAGATAGTGATATATCGTTTGGTAAGGATCTCCGGCTACTATTATCTTAACATCATTTTTCTTATTAATCATATAGAGTTTTTTCAACATCCTAAACATACTGGGATTCAAATCTTGAAACTCATCTACTATAATTAAATCATACTTGGTTTGAGTACTATTTTCACAATAGTCACACCACCATCTAATAAGTTCACTCAATGTCTTTTGGGATAAATCTTTAGGTTTACTGGATTTTGATGAGAAATATTTATAATCCTCATCGAAATATTGAGTTAGTTCATCTACCGAAAAGTCTTTGAAAATATCATTTAGAAAGTCCGTTTGAATAATTTCCTTATAGGCAAAACTGTGGAACGTATGTACTTTGGTTTTGCTTAATTTTGATCTTTCTATCACCTCAAAACGTATTTTTTTATTAAAAGTGAGATAAAGAACCTTCATTCCCTTAGATACAGCCTGTATAGCTATGGCGATTAATAATGCTGTTTTTCTTGTTCCAGCCAACCCTTTTATTACAAGATGTTTCTGGAGTTGTTTAATATCTATATGCTTCACAATACTACTCCTATTCCCTTTTTTTTATTAGTAAAATCTTCTAAGCTATGATTGATAATCTCATAGAAAGGAGGAGCTTGAGGCATATAGAAGTGGAAGTTATGGTTGCCAGAGCCAACAACCAGCCATACTATTGAAGAGGATGACACTAACGCCATCCGGTTGATGATGTAGATTAATATGCCGAGAGGAGAGAATATGATTCTCTGAAATATAACATCCATAGGACGCTCCTGCTTTTTATTTTCTTTATCTCCCCTTGCAGGAGTGTCCGTATTTAGTACGAAACTAAATGTTCAACAACAGGTGATGCCTGTGTTGCTTAGGCCCTTTATTTCATAATTTTCTCCTTGATAAGACTAAAATGGAAATTATTGGCTTCAAATAAATGTATTATCACATTATCATTTATTTGAAGCCGTTTTTTATATTCGATTCATTTCTTCCCACCTATAATTCGTCGTTTAACACTTACCACTATTAGTTTACATGGCCTTCAATCTTCTCATGACTTTTACAGAGGACAGCTCTGATTGATTCATAAATTATTGCTCTCATTAACCAGAATCTTTTCTGAAAACCGCTACAACTCCCTTTGCTATTATAAACTAATATTATTATTTATTTATTTTAGATTCTTCTATACACCATTCGTCTCGAGCATCTACTTCACACAATTCCTCTTCAAAGTCATCTTCGCAGCATTCGTCTTCAAAGTATTCTTCACTTAATGAGATATAAGTTTTTCCGTCTATTACTTCAATAAATTTACCTTCTCTATATTCCAATGGTATAAAATTATTAAATATTAATTTAATTGAACCTTTATGTTCATAACAAGAATATAAAGATACATCTGGATACTTTTCTTTAAGATCATCTATAAATATACAAATTCTCTTATCATGATCTTCATCCCATATAATTTTTGTGCCTTTGTAAATCTCTGTTCCGTAGTCCATTTCCTAGCTCCTTGAAATTATAAATTTTACCTTTCCCCCACCTCAAAGAGAAACCTTTTAAATTTTGTACAAAGCGCGAGCCTCCCATTGTAGGAGCGTCCGCATTTCGTTTACATGATCAACTACAGGTGATACCCATGTTGCTTTAACGATACATTTCTCCTTGTTTAAATTATGTTTATCTCCTTATGGTACTGTGATCCTCATTATTATATCAGGCTTCAATTTCCCTCAGCTCTGTTAATAATGAGATATGCTTTTTAAGATCATCCGTATCGCAAATTCCCAGATCATCCTGAAGTTGGCCAAGAGTATCAAGGTCTCCAATCATTTCTTTTAGTTCATCTGCCTCCCACAATCCCAAATCAGCCTGAAGTTTCTCAAGAGTCATATAATTATTCACCACTTCTTTTAGTTCTTCAGTTTCATACATTCCAAGCTCATCCTGAAACTCTGAAAGTGCTTTATAATTATTCAGCAATTTTTCCAATTCATCAGGCTCGAAGTTCCCTAATTCATCCTGATATTTGCCTAATATTTCATAATTAATTAATATTTGCTTTTCCATAATTTTCTCCTGTTGATTTTTTAGTTTTTTTAGTTTTTTCGTTATTATTATTCGTATGTTTTTGGAAAAAATCTAAATGTGACTTTATTATTATTTTTTTTCTTTCTTCAGTTTCACACATGAAATGAAAATAATACAGTTCTGTTTCATCACAATTCTCCATGCTTTCAATAAGAGCATCATTTAATTCTACTGTTCCTATTAAATGAATGATTCGCGCCATTATGAAAGCTTTGGAAAATGGTATTCTTGAATCTGTATTTTTTAATGGATTAATTTCGTCAGGCAAATTCTTGTGGAAAAGATCAACCACAGGTTTGCACAATTCAACCATTGAACCCAATGAGGACGCACTTTCCTCAAGTTTAAGCCTTGTTTGGTTTATTTTTTCTTCTAAACGAGCATTAGTTAAAATAAAATCATACATATTCATCTTTTTTCTCCTATTAATTTTTAAATTGAGATATACTCACCAATATTCTAAAGATATTATTGTTTCATAACAATCTTTTACACACCAACTTCATTTATTATCTTCCAGATTCTTAAATTACATTAATCACCTCCTCGTTATTTATTCAGTCATAAACATAATACTTCAATAGACCATTATTGGCGAGTACATAATAGATCATGGTAATCTTTGAAATGCAAGAATGGTCGTCTTTAGTTCCTAAAGACAATTTGGATATGATAAATGAGGGTTTGGTTTGTTTAGTCTATTGAATTGAAAAAGATTTATTATAAACCTTTTTCTTTAATTATATCTTGAAGTATTTTGTGTAATTTATCTTCAATTTGTTTACTGATCTTTTTTTGTCCTGTCTCGAGAAAACGTAACCAACGAGGCGAAACTTCTAATTTATTTGCAAGTTTTACACTAGTCCATTCTACAACTTCACGAAACTTTTTAATATTAGCCGCAGTGATTGTTTTTATTGGAGGTGCTTTTTTTAAAATTATATATTCTCCTTGATGATTCCCAATAGCATATTTCACAAACCATACAGGAGAAGTAATTGTTATTGAATAATCCTTCCACGCATTTCTTTTTGGTTTATCTCTTAGGGAAATTATATTATCTTTATTATTCAAGTAGACACGCAAATCTCCAATAAATCCTTTTCTCTTCATGTAACTAAGGGTATCAAGAAGCAACTCATATTGTCTTACATTAAAAATACCACCACTTTCACCTGCTGAATAATCTTCAATTTTAGCAATTTTAATTAATTCATCAATTTTATAATCAATTTCAGGTTGTTTTGTTTTAACCCATTGTTCCAAAAAGAATATTAGTAAAAAGAATTTTAATTTATTATTTTTTAATATTTCATTGCATATGGCATCTGGCAGGATATAACAGTTATATCCTGCCACGCATCTTTTATAGAGACGAGATAAACGAATTTTAATGCTATAGGTACGTAAACTTCTTGTCGGTTTAAGTTCAATAGATTCTAAAAAACCAATTGCCCTGCTTTTATTCACTTTCATTATTTTAATAATACTTAATGCTGTAATAATTTCTATATATTCCTTGATTGTAGATTTTTTAATATCAACAAATATATCCTCGAGGCTTGCCTCTTTTATATTAGGACGACCACTTTTTTCAATAAATAAGAAAATTTTTAATAAGCATAATAATCCTTTGGGAGAAAATACTTTATCTAATAATTTAACAAATTGTTGTTTATTTTTAAGATCTGCTTCATTTTCATTTATTGTTGATTCAGTATATTTTTTAATTAAGTTATAATTTATTAAGTCACTTTCATCAACAAATATACGAAAATCAGATTTTGGATTTCCTTTTGCTTCTCTGGATGCAGTAAGATCGTATAATTCGATATCACAATAAAATATTCCTCCCTTTATATCAATAGCACACTTGTTTAATTCAAAATATTGAGAGAATTTCTTTCCACTCACGCCCGAGAATAACTGCGCGAATAAACTAACCCATGCAGGAATAATAAACATGTTTTCTAGTTCTATATTACAGGCATTCTTATTAATATATTCCCATTTAGCATATACATGCTGAGCAATAATAGTTGATATAATTATTAAGAAAATATTAATATAATTATAATCATCATCTAATGAAAAATAAGGGAATTCAAAATCAGGATATTTTTCAGGACAACTGTTCACATAAGTAGCGAACTCATATTCTGCAATAACCAATGAAAGAGTCGGTGGTTCGTGATCCTTTATTTTGAAATACTTTAATTTAAATTTACTATCAATAATAACTG
The DNA here is from genome assembly GCA_963827275.1 of uncultured Spirochaetota bacterium. Lineage (GTDB taxonomy): Bacteria > Spirochaetota > UBA4802 > UBA4802 > UBA5550 > RBG-16-49-21. The sequence goes on along the minus strand of CAWHAA010000005.1, from coordinate 301,974 downwards.
CTTCAACTTTATCGTATATTTCTCCATAATTTACCCATAATTTATTATTTGCCCATTTTTGTATTGGCAATGCATTATACAAATCATTTGCTTGTTTGGTTTCCAACTTTGCTTCTTTTTTTAATGTACGAATTGTGTTTCTTTTTAAATCCAATTTGATATCATCATAATACAAATCCCCATGTAACAAATCTAGATTCTCTAAATATGCAATATTCATGATTATTTATCCTACAAATAATATGCCATCTCATTTGAAAATTTCGGTTTACTTGTTATTCTTGGAAGATATGATCTCCCAACTCATATATTCATAATTGAGACTTGCTTTTCAAATATTATTTACTTCAATAATAATTAAATTTGCTTCTCATCCCCCATTATAAATATCACTCCATAATGGAGAATTTCATTTCCAACTATCCAAATCGATTGACCACCTCCTTATAAATTATAATTTATTAATTCTAACTATTGACTTAGATATGGATTTTTTGTATCATTATACTTGTTATGATAGTATCTATTATCATGACATTTATAAAAAGGAGGCATCTTTATGACCCCCATTAATGATGATACCAAGAAAGAGATAGCGACAAGAATTAATGACTCCATACAGAAGATATTAGACTCTCCTGAGCTAGCAGACTTATCTGATAAGCAGATCCAGCAGATAGCCAAGGCATATTATATTGACTCTCTAAAAAATGAGTTCGGTAGAGAAGTTAAAAAAGCCAAGCTGGATAAAAAGGGTGTTGATGATCTTGTGAACCAATGGTTATCAGGTTTCCAATCCAAGCACACCATACGGAGCTTCAAGGCAAATCTGAATTATTTCCTCACATGGCTCAATGGCACATCCCTCATAGATGTTGATGCTCTCATTGTCGATAAGTACATAGCTTATCTCAATTCCAATAAAAGGCTTTCAAGCAATACCAAACGCCAGCGAATTGCTTCTCCGAGTTCATTCTTTTCTGACTTGGAACGTTGGGAGATTATTTTCAAGAACCCTTTCAGAAGAGCCAAGGGTCTCCCAAAAAAGAAAATCGCAATCAAAGAGGCTGAACAAATCCCTTCGAATGAAGAACTCGATCTGTATTGAAAACTATGCCCTACAACAGATAGAGGAAGCCCAACAAGTATCAGGCCGTGGCCAACTCAAGAAGCTTAACGGAAACATCAAAGCCCTTTGTGCTTTGAGAATATTGCGTAAATACGGATTACGTGTTGGTTCCCTGAATTCTCTAAAAATAGACCGTGATGGCAACTTCAGGGCAATGTCAAAAGGGAAAGAGATCAATGGACGTTTTGATGAGGATACTCTTGCTATCCTTAAATCATATAATCTTGTAGGGCGGGAACCATTCAAGGATTACTCGGGCAGTGCTTTCTCGATGTGGCTCTGGAGGATTCAGGATGAGATGGGAGGTAAATTAGAGACGAAGTACTCGCCTCATTGAATTCGGCATCGATTTGCAATCGATTTCTACAACAGAACAAAAGATATCCACCAGCTCTCAGTAATACTTGGGCATACATCCGTGCTTGTAACTTCGGCTTATTTGGCGGGATTGAAAAACTTTCTTGTGGAATGATTTGAAAATAAAAAGGGCTGTCATAGTTGACAGCCCCAAGATTAATATTCCTTATCATAATTTATCTAAATCATTCTTAAAGTTTTTCTTGTAATTCTTTATCACGTTTCTTTTTCTCTTCCAATTCTTTTTTAGCGTCAACTTTCTCCTTGAAGTCTAATATCAACTTACTGGTATAATATATTTTATTATCATAGTCATGAGTAGTTTGATATCCACCATCGGTACGCAAGATATCATAAAGCGAATAACCCCATTCTATTAAAGTTATGCCATCTGACCAAGTGTAAGTATAATATTTTATTGGAACAGTATGCGAACCTCCAGATTGCAAAAAATAACTTTTCTTTCCTGTCTCGATGACGACTTTAGGTTGCCCATATTTTTTTGATAATATTTTCACAGTTTCATCGTAGAGTTTTAAATCATTATTAACTTTGTATAAATAACCATCATAGAAAATCAACGAGAATGATTCATCGTCCTTTTTAAAATTAAGTGTCTCTGGATATTCTTCAATTGTATAGCTTAATTGTTTACCTAATTTCAAGGCTTCATCTTTAGTAATGCCCCACTTGAATTCTTTGAAGCCACCACCAAAGTTACCTTTGTTATAATATTTAGGGATTTTAGTCAATAATCCTGATTTTGTTTCTTGCTCCTTAATGGTTTGAGTAAACTCATCAAGTATATTTTTATCTTTTATTGCCAAACAAGATACATCACCCGGACTATTATTACCATTAAAATCAAATATAATATACTTGAGATGACTTTTTATTTTATTATATCTTTCATTTAATTTCCATGGAGATATATCTGATTCATTAATAATAATATATCCTTCTTCCTCGATATTACTTGATTTATTAAAACTCAATACGTTAGAATATATAAAACAATACGCTTTTATCGTTGTCTTTGATTTTAATACATTTTTTATTGGTTTTCTCGAATAATAGTCATAACTAATACCGCCCTGATTAGCACAGTTACACCATTCAGACCATTCAATTTTACGATCAAATTTATTTTCTCCAAGACTTCCTGTTATAGTGCCATCATTATTAATTGAAAATTGATATAGTAATTTTCCAGCATCAGTTGGCGAGAGTACATACCAATCACCGATGAATGCATCATACAATTCGGGATAATTCTTCTTAAGCTTATCACCGGGTTTCGCCCCCAGCAATAATACCACTGATGCCAAAATAATAATAAATGTTACTTTCTTCATTTTGGCAATCCTTCCAATAAACTCCCTTAAGTTGTCTCTCATGGCCGTCTCCTATATAACTTCATTAAAATATTATACAAATACACATCCGTCATCCCCCGGAGAGGGGATCGGCAAATAATAACTGTTATAATTTATTCGATTTTTGCGTGGATTGAAATATTCCAATTTGGGATATTCTAATATAGGATTTATACTATGGCAAGTGAAAAATTCAATATATACAACCGAATATCAGAACTTTCTGAAGAACTGATCCTGCACCCACAATTCGACCAGCTTCAAGTTTAGTTTTCTCGATTACTAACATATCATTATATTGTTTTGGCGTCATCCCTTTTAATCTCTTTTGAGGTCTTTCCTCGTTATATTCTCTCCCACCATTCATGAATAATCTCTCTGGCTGTACTCAGTTTTTTAAAATAATGAGCACTGAGACATTCATTCCGAAATGTTCCATTAAAACTTTCTATGTGGCAATTATCTGATGGCTTGCCGGGCCTTGTGAAAATTATTTTAATCCCCTTTTCATAGCACCAACGGTCGAGTTCCTGGCTTCTAAATTCAGGACCATTGTCACATTGTATAAATTCTGGATACCCAAAGGATTCACATGCTCTTTCAAGTAGTTCAGAAACATCCTTACCCGTTATTGAAAATCCAGTATGAATAAGTGGCGAATGATTCGTTACAGGGTCAATCGCTGTCAGTATTTTGAGATTCTTTTTAAAGCCCACCGAGTCATGAATGAAATCTAAAGCCCATATGACGCCAGGTTCATTCGGCAATTCAACGGGTGATCGTTCTAATGAAGCTATCTTTTTCCGACGTTTCCGCGCTCGTAATTGCAGCCCATGCTCTTTATATATCCTTTCTGTACGCTTATGATTAATCAGTATCCCTTTTTGCCTCAGCTTGAGCTGTATCATTCCGCAGCCATATTTTGAATTTTTTGAAAGGATCGAATCTATCTCTCCAATGATTCGTGCGTCATCATTTGGCTGCGGACTATATGAGAATGTAGAACGAGCCATACAGGAAACCTTGCATGATCGTCGTATCGAAAACCCGAAGCTACTCATCAGATAGCTTACTGCCTCTCTCTTCACTCCGGGTCGCAGAACTTTTTTATGATCTCCTTCTGTGCCATGTTATCCAGGGATAAATCGGCAACCAGTTTCTTTAATCGTGTATTTTCATCTTCAAGTAGTCGCAATCGAACAATTTCCTGAGAGCTCATATCTCCATATTTGCGCTTCCAGATATAAAAGGAGTTCTCACTAATGCCGTGTTCTCGGGCGATATCCTTTACCTTTTTTCCCGCCTTATGCTCACCGAGGATCCTGACAATCTGCTCTTCTGAGAATCGTTTTTTCATTTTAACCTCATTAGTCTTGATTATTTATCGGTTAAAACTAAACTATCTCGTGGTACAAATTTAAGGGGTGGGATCAGAACCTCAGAAAAGCCCGTGAAGAGTCCGGCTTTACTCAGTTGGCCATTGCCAAAAAGCTGAAACAATCCCAATCGTATATTTCAAAATGTGAATCTGGTGAGCGGCGGGTTGATGTGGTGGAGTTGATGCGATTTGCGAAATTATATAACAAGCCAATTGATTATTTTTTAAAAAATATTTTTGATAAGTGATAAATCTATTACAATGGATTAGTTATAAATTTGTTTGTTATTTTACAAAAGATATTCATTCTGTATTATAAAGAAAATTATAACTTATTTTAGTGGAATATCACTAAAATCCATCACAATTATAACTTTATCACAGAAGGCCCATGCGTCTTCTCACATTATCTTGATCAAAATCTGGTGGTGTGGGTTTGAAGTTTTCATCATTTCTTTGTGTTTCATAATCTTGTATTTGAAAATTTCTAAGTTTATCTATATCAATAACGCCTATTAAAATAGCACTATTTTCGCCACCTTTTATTTTTATTATATCTTTTATTTCAGTTGGTGATGGTTGAGTTATGCGCGAATCACCCCAACAGGAATTATTGACTTGAATAACATAACAATGAATATCTCTTGCAATCGATTCAACAATATTTGAAAAATAATTTATATCTTTATTATATTCTACAGCAACGATAAAATCCACGTCAGATTTAAACAAACTCCTATGATTTATATCTGTGAATTCAAAACAATTGTAGCACGAAAAAGACACCCCATTCCATGAAAATAAATCATAACAATATACCAATGGTATTGGTATTCTATACCCTAAGTTTATTAACTGTCTTTTTTCTTCTGGCGAGTAATGGTTTTTTAAACGATATCTAATATATGATGCTTTATAACCAAATATTTTGAATGGCAATATTGTTACAATTAAATTATAAACTCGATTATATTTGTCTTTGAAATGTTCTAATCCAAAAATAATAGCTTTTTGATTTTCGTCTGAAAATTTAGCTAAATTTTGAAGCCATTCATGTGGAATAGATAGTTCCGGTAATACAAATAGATCACAATCCTCTCTTTCCATTAAATTCAATAGTTTCCATAGTTTTTGTTTCTTGCTAAAAGATAAATTAGGATTTTTAATATTATCTAAACTATCATCATGATTTATTTTAAGGTTTGCTATTCCCACCCTTATTGACTTCTTTTCTTTTTCTTCAAATTCAAAATAATGCTCAACAATCCGAATACCGATTTCTTCATCATCCTGTCTCTCTGGAATCTGTTTCAAGATTTTCTGTTTAAAACCAAACCCATCATGTATATTCTCTTTCATCAGTATCTCCTCGTCCGTAGTTAATATTTGAATATAATTCAATAGTTATTTCTGATAAATGTTTTTCATTGATATATTCACTGAAATCATTTTTATCATTATTGATTTTAGTGATAATCAAATTATAATACATCAAATATAATTGAACTTCATATAGATGAACAAATCGAGGTGTATATTTTATATGATTATGTGTTATGCCATAATTCGATGATCTAACAAATGGATAATTATTGATATCTTTATCTAAAAGATTTATTGAATAATTGTAACTCATGTCTGTGAAGTTAAATAGAGGATAGTAAACATAATTATGTCTAAATAAATTGGAAATTCTTATAGATTTTGAATATTCCAATAATGAATCCAAACTGAGCAATCAAACAAGAGATCGTCGGCAAATGACAAATTAAGTGAGATTGGAATTGATGCTGATATAGTTAAATAATCTTTTAAAAAGTAAATCGTACGTTTCTCAAGCTCGGGACTTGCAATTTTTATTTTATCTATTTGAGAATTAACTTCTTTTATAAAAAAACCAAAAGCCCTCCTATTGTTATTTATTACTAAAAATATTATATTTATCGTGCACCAAACCCTCGACACTTCGTAGTTTATTTATTGAATCAGAATAAATAATCGAATAAGCTTCTTCATCAAAATTTGCATTTACTTCATCTTCATCAGGTAAAAAACGGAATTCACTACTATTCCTACGGATGGTGTTTTCAAATTTTTTCAAACCAGCTTTCGAAGCATTAGCATCTAATAGATATAGTTTTATTTTATCTTTTTGTATTTCTAATCCTCGGTAGTTATTTATCTTATAAACTTTATTTCCTTTCTTTGTTAAGATTTCATTTTTTATAATAAAATAATCTGTAAGAAACTCATCGAGTAAATCATCTTTTTGCTTATCAATATTCGGGCTTTCTATGACAATTAAAACATCGTCAACATATCTACCGTAATATAATGGTTTGATTTGAGCTATCGTTTTTTCATCAAAATCATTTAGATACCAATCCGCCAAAATACCTGATGATAATAAACCTATTGGTAATATAGTGGTGCCATCATTGTGTTTTTCGTCAGTATGTATGTTGATTATTTTTGTATAAGAATAATGAATTTCATATAATAACTTATTAAGTAGCAAAAAGCTTTTCTCAATATTAAGATTATTAATGGAATCATTAAATTTATTAAATGAAAATTTTACTGAGTGGTAATAATTTTTAACGTCCAGCAATAACATGGCGACATTTATATTATTATCTAAACAATTTTCAATACTCCTAAGTCCATTATTTCGCCAATTTTGATATTGTTTATAATATGGTTTAAATAATTGTAATCCTGATTTAACTTCATTGGAATTATAATTAAATTGAATTCTATTGCCGTATAAATATGTTTTATAATTAGTAGGCAACTTGCACGCCAATCTTTAAAATCCACAATACAGATATAATATGCACTTCAATTGGTGCATCAATTAAGAATGTCAATTTATCAATAGTGTATTTTGAATCTTCAACTTGATTAGAAATAACATAATCATGATTTTTATAACTAATTCGTTTTGGTAGACTAATAAAGGAGATTCTTTCAACGATTTCAGAAAAATAGTTTTGTGAATCAACACTATTATAATTATTCAAAAATTCACATAAGTTAGATAATCTATTTTCAAAACCATCTTTTGACTCAAATTCCGCCAATGCCTTGCGAAAATAATGTGAAGTATTGTCGTAATAAAAGTATGATTTTAATTTTCTATAAGCAATTTCAATTTCTTGAATACTAATATCCATTTAACAATCCTTCGTCCTTAAATGCCAATCAACCAAATTATACAGCCGAATCATTTGCAAGGACCTTCCGAATTTCTATTAGAAACTTGTTTTGCTGTCCTGTTGATGGGAAAGGAATTATAATACCATTATTTTGCACATTGAAACCAGCTTCTAACAACCTTTTTTCAAGCAACCGGCATATGTTAGCCTTCACCAGTATAAGACTTAGATCCTTTGGATCGCCCATCTCTTTCAGATCCATAATTAGATTATTATAATTCTCAAGGATCTTATCATCCCGCTTTTTGCCTTTAAGGTTGTTGACTGGCTCATACGTTGAATCAACAATTAAATACCCAAAATCAGCAAAATGGGTTAGACCTTCTTGTTTATTCTTTGGATTATAGTTTAACAGCTTCATCATTGCCGAAAATAGCGGCTCCTTAATGCTTCCTTCTTTGTTATAAAAGTATTTACCTGACACTGGAGGAGATTCGAAAATAAAAACTATATTTAAGCTTTTCGGCTGATATTTGCTTCTTAGATCGAAATAATATTTTATATTCATAATAAATTAAATAAGCAATCTCAGTTTCATTTTAAATTGTGGTTACTTCACCTGTGAAGATTCATCTATTATTGAATTTAAAATATCCATGATGCAATCGACATAAAAAAACACTGAACATGGGGCTTTAAATTTAATATCAACGAAATTATTTACGGTCTTTTCCAAGCTTTGGTAGATACTTGTTTGATATACGATCTATACATTTCTCGATGTGATACAAGTATTCTTCCTCTTCGTCATGTTCAGGATCCGCTGTTCCGGAATAATCACAAAAATCATGTATATGTTCCCATGATTTGATATGTTGCTTGAGATGATCATTGAATGCTTTCCATTCTGGTGTCTTGGTTAGGGCATCCCAGAGTTCTGATAGTTTTTGTATCATATACTTTCCTTAATTAAGGATTATTTACTTGCTTAACCTCTTCTTCATTTTAATTCCAGCGAGAGGGTGCCGTTGGGATCACCAGCGTTTTGCCTACTTGGAATATTATTATAAGACTGAGAATATATAATAATAACAAAGCTTTAATATGTAATATTATCAAGTGTTTTTATTAGAATGAAGCATAAATTCTGTTTGAATAATAAGACATAATAATTAATACTGGTTGTTATGAGAAGAGCGACAAAACACATTCGTGATACATTCCGCTTTATAGATCTTTTTTGCGGGATAGGTGGGTTCCGACTTGCATTTGAGAAATTTGGTGGCGAATGTGTATTTTCCTGTGATTGGGACAAGTACTCGCAAATTACATACGAATCAAATTTTGTCGAAAAACCTGTCGGGGATATACATTCCGTTAAAAGTTCCGACATTCCATCTTTTGATATTTTATGCGCCGGATTCCCATGTCAACCATTCAGCATAGCTGGTGTTTCGAAGAAAAACAGCCTTGGGCGTAAGCACGGATTCGACGATGAGAAACAAGGTAATCTTTTTTTTGAATTAGCCCGGATAATAAAAGACCTCCGCCCAAGTGCTTTTGTACTTGAAAATGTTAAGAATCTTATCACTCATGATAAGGGGCGGACATTTAATATCATTTACAAAACGCTTACAGAAAAGCTTGGCTATACGGTGTACTATAAAGTAATCGATGCGAAAAGCGTTACTCCACAGCATAGAGAACGAATATTCATTGTCGGATTCGACCGCCCCCTCTTATATGAATTCCCGGAAATGGATCCATCCGGGCCGAAGCTCGGCTCAATACTTGAACATAAGGTCGATAAGAAATATACGCTTTCAGATCACCTTTGGAAATATCTTCAAGATTATGCAAAAAAACATGCCGAAAAGGGTAATGGTTTTGGATTCGGTTTGGTCGGCCCTAATGATGTTACAAGAACATTGAGTGCTCGTTATTACAAAGATGGATCAGAAATTCTAATCAGACAAAAAGGGAAAAATCCCAGACGTCTCACCCCGAGAGAATGCGCTCGTCTTATGGGGTTTCCTGATACATTTAAAATTCCAGTATCAGATACCCAAGCCTATAGACAATTTGGGAATGCTGTTGTTGTCAAAGTTGTAGAAAAGATAGCGGAATCTGTACTGGATTCATTAAAACAGCAAAAACTTGTTGGAGATGATAAAAGAATCAGGAACAAGGCTGGTTGATAGTATGAAAATGTTTGATGATTTCCAAAAGTTAGTGCCTAATCTTGAAACTGTTGCAAAACGTGGCATGGATGCAATACTCAACAAAGGGTATTCAAAAAAAGATCTGAAGGAAAAGTTTAGCAAAATTGTTCAGGATATGGGTGATGAGTGTTACCAGATATACTTGAATTATGAAAAAAAGATCGGAGAAAAAGTCATCAAGAATTATCTTGATGAAAAACAGGATAAAGCTATTTTCCCAGCTCTTAATGAATTTTTCATGTCCCTGTCTCAGAGTAGAAAAGCAAGAGCGGGAAAGACATTCGAAACAATAATCAGAACACTTTTCCGTAATCTTGATTATCCTTTTGAGGAACAGTGTATAATAAACGGAAAACCTGATTTTCTATTACCATCGAAAGACCATTACAATAAAAATGCCCCGGACTGTATTATTTTCACAGCAAAAAGAACATTGAGGGAAAGGTGGCGTCAAATTGCCACAGAAGGTGTTAAAGGCAAGGGGCTATTTTTGGCAACCATTGACGAGGGAGTATCAGAAAAGCAATCAAAAGAGATGCTTAATAACCGGATATATCTGGTTGTTCCTGAAAAAATAATGAATGGCAACACCGTTTATTCATCAGCACCCAACATTCTATCATTTGAGGATTTTTTTACTGACCACCTCGACCCGGCCATGGCGAGATGGAAACGTGCCAAGGTCATCTGATGGATCGTCTTTCCAGCGAACACCGCTCTTGGAACATGTCACGTATCCGGGGAAGTGGAAATAAAAGTACCGAACTAAAAATAATACTTCATCTACGACAAGAAAAAGTTATCGGTTGGCGAAGAAAATTTAAAATATTTGGCAAGCCCGATTTCGTATTCCCCCAAAAGAAGATTGCTCTGTTTGTCGACGGATGTTTCTGGCATGGGCACAAATGTGCAAAGATACCAGAATCAAACATGGAATTTTGGGAAAGAAAGATATCCGCTAACAAAAATAGAGACAGAACCGTTAATAGGAAGCTTAAAAGAGATGGCTGGGTTGTTTATAGAATTTGGGAATGTGAAATTGGCAAAAAAAAAATGATGACCATTTTTTCAAAAATTAAGGCTAAGATATAAGACGTTTTTTATCGAGGGACCTATGGCCTGTTGGTTAATTCTCGAAAAATCTGACAAGACTCGAATATCTCAAGGTATAGATAGTTATAGTGACAAAACCGGAGAAGAATATCATTATGACAGCTTAGTCCCTAACCATAAAAGCCTTGGTTCTGGAGATGTAGTAGTAGTCCGCAAGGATGATAAAATAATCGGGTTGGGCGAAGTGGGAGATATTAATAAATCTCAAGATATTAAAACTCATCGCCGGTGTCCGAATCAAGATTGCAACTCTACTGATATTCGAGAAAGAATAAAAAAAACTCCTAAATGGAAATGCGGTTCATGCGCATATGAATTTGCAAATCCTGTAGTAACTCAAACAGATGTAATGTCATACGTTGCTTCCATTGAGAATTTTCAGATCCTTGATAATCCGCCTTCGGTTCAAGAAATAAAAAAATGCTCACTAACCCCAGATGGATTGAAGGCGCAACTCTCTATCCTTCCATTAAACGAGAAAGCACTACATGAAAAACTGGGTTTTCCTATGTCTACAAAAACTAATGTCAATCAAGTGGGTTTTTCTGATGGGCAAGGATTTGGCCTGTCCCAGCCTCAGCGTAAGGCTGTTGAATTAAGAGCAATGCAAGTGGCAATTTCAAAATACAAAGAATTAGGTTGGGTAATAGAAGATATGTCATCAACTCAGTCTTATGATTTATTAGCTATAAAAAATAATGAGAAAAGATTTATTGAGGTGAAAGGAACCACCGGCAATGGTGATAGTGTGTTATTAACAAATGGTGAATTACAACATGCCCGCAATAATACTGGATATTCAGTCTTGATAGTTATATCTGGAATAATATTGCAAAGGGATGGAAAAGACTGGATTGCCTCAGGTGGGAATATACGATATCATCAAGATCCGTGGAATCCAGAGGATGATGTTCTTGAGCCCACGCAATTTCGCTACTTTATTAAAAATAGATAAAAACTAAAAATTAATAAATCCCTTACCATCAGTGTTTCTTCCCGTTTGACAATAAGATAAAATAATTAATTGACCGCTATCGATTAATTTGTATACCATGATGCATCTTGGAGGGGATATTATATGCAATCATTAAAAAAAATGGGGATGAATCAGGGTCTGTCAGTTTTACCATATTTCAAGGGTAAGACCTATATCTCTCCTTCACACTCCCCACAACCTATACATTTTCACCAAAATGCCAAGACCCAATTCTCAACAAGATTCCCCCAGATCAACATCCAATATTACACCCAACTAACCAAACAGATCCTTAACTCCACTCTATCCCAAGTACTGTCCCCATTGCCAAACAAGACTTACTAATGAAATAGCGACCAGAGAAAATGCAATCCGTTGTCCCCAGTGCTATTACCAAGGATCACGTACTTCCCAAACCCCATTGCACAATCTCAGACTTCCGCTCTGGACATTCTCATATATCCTAACAGAAGCTCTCAACATCCATCCTCAAGTCCTGACAGCCTCAAGTATACAAAGAAGACTCCAATGTTCCAACAACACCGCCACCTTACTCAAGAGGCGGTTACAGTTATTCCTGAGGGAGTTTATCCCCGTTATTAAACAGATCATGACAGAGGAGATCCAGAAGGAGTTCCCAGAAGGCTTTAGATTCCCCAAGGATACCGCTTCAGACCTCTCAGGATTAATCCAGAGCAAACCGGTAGTATCAATGGATACAGTTGCCCTGTTTTCAGCTAGAAAAGGCTCTAATGGCTACAGAGCACGGTACAAGCACAACGGCCAGACCTCCAGCATCTACCTGTCCGATTCTGTGGCTCTGGAGAAGGGTAAGTACCAGATCGGGACATTGGTTTCCACGATTGGGATAAAGAAAGGGCCAGTCATATTTGATTCTATTCCTGATCAAAGACAAAGAACGATTATGCCCTTACTGGATTTCTTGCCTGAGCATGCTCCGATATTTTCTGATGCCGGTTATCCGTGGTTGAAGCGATATAATGACAATCATCGGTCAGTAAACCACTCGAAACGGGCAAAGGATTTGAAGAGGAATGTCTGGAGTAGAGAGAGATGGAGCTGTAAGGGAGTCCATAGTCAGACGGCAGAAGGGTTCCAACGTGTATTGAAGCATTCCTTTCTGGCTGGGTATGGGTATATCAGGCCAGAGTATTCTCAACTGTATCTGGATGAGTGGTGTGCCTTGAAGGGGTTGAGGTTGTTTGGGATGGATCGGTTGGTTGAGATGAGGGTAGGGGAGCTGTGTGGGGATAGTGAGAGAGCTATGCACCGGCATGGGTTGCTCGCGGCGACGAGCATGAAGTCGGCCGGGAAACGAAACGTACCAAAGGCCCTGGCCACCGTTATCTCGTAGTCTTCAAGGGGCTGGCGGAGGGCCTGTATCACGTTGTTCTTGAATTCGACGAATTCATCCATGAATAGAACGCCGTTGTGCGCCAGGGAGACCTCTCCCACGGAAGGTATTGTGCCGCCCCCCGTCAGCGCCACATCCGACGAGGTGTGGTGCGGCGACCTGAATGGCGGGCGGGTTATGAGACCGCCGCCCTGCAGTTCTCCGCTCACGCTGTGGATCATGGTCGTCTCTACGGCCTGGTCGTTGCAGAGCGGGGGAAGTATGGAGGGGATCCTTTTTGCCAGCATGGTTTTCCCCGAACCGGGCGATCCGTATAGAAGGATGTTGTGGTGGCCGGCAGCGGCTATCTCTATCGCGCGTTTCGCTGTTTCCTGCCCCCTGACGTCGGAAAAATCGGGTCCGGGAAGGGTTGACTCTGCAGGCGCGGTGCCGTTGAAAACTTCACCCTTGCCGTTCAGGACCTTGAGGGCTTCGGCAATTGTTTTAACCGGGAAGACCTCGATCCCCGGGATTGCCGCCGCTTCATGACGGTTTTCATAAGGGACGATGATGGACCGATATCCTCCGCGGTATATGGCGATGGTCATGGAAATGATGCCGCGCACAGGTTTAACCTCCCCGTCAAGGGAGAGCTCGCCCACCATCGGTATTGCCGCGGTATCTACTTCCGCCTGGCCGGTAGCACACAGGATTGAGAGGGCAATGGGCAGATCAAAGGTGGCTCCCTGTTTCTTGAACCCGGCCGGCGCCAGGTTGACCACGAAGCTTTTCGGCGGGAACTCCAATCCTGAATTTTCGATAGCGGAACGGATCCGTTCGCGCGATTCGCGGATGGTAGAGTCCGGCAGGCCCACGATGATGAAATTGGGCAGGCCCCGGATGATGTCCACTTCAACATCGATTATCCGCGCGTCGATGCCATGGATGCCGGACGATATGGATTTCGACAGCATGAGTTATACCCCGGTGAATGTATGATCGAACTGGAGGTATACGAACGGGAGCGGCGGATGGTGAAATGTTTTTTTCGAGGGGACTGATGGTTTTTTTATGGGGGAGATTGATTATATGGCGATAGTTATCGGTATCAATATTGCGGCGCCCATACCGGTTTGCTCTGACCCCGGTTTCTAAATGAGTTGACAATATTTATTCAGTAAATAATCTATCAATCTCAAGCGGCAATATGCCCGTGAAAAGCAGGACAACCAGCCACGCGCAGGGGTGTACTCCGCGTCACATTATTTTATAAGGAGGAATTCAATGGTTAAAAAGATAGTTATTCTTGCAATGGTGTTTTGCGTTACCGGTGTCCTTTCCGCTGCGCCGAAAATGAAACCGTGCAATGAGCTGAAAATCGATAGATGCAAGGAACGGACGGACTGTACCTGGGTGGACACCAAAAAAGGAAAAGACGGGAAAAAGGTGAAGGAACATTGCAGGTGTAAGGGTAAATGCAAATAATTGTTTTGTAAAATTTAAAATTTTAATTTAACAGATGGGGCGTTATGCCCCATTTTTTATTTTATTTGTATTGTATATAGTTAAGAAACAGTAAAAGAGAGCTGGAAGATAACATGCTATGATTGATATCGGTCATGTCAGGTCCGCAAGCAGGTTGATGCTGGCGCCAATCGCGGGTTTCGCCGATTCACCATTCAGGAGAATTGCGCGGCGTCATGGTGCCGGGCTTGTCGTAACGGAACTTATCTCCGCAGAGGGGATCGTGCGCAAGAACCGGAAGACCATGGAGCTTGCTTATTTTCATGAAGAAGAACGGCCGATAGCGATACAGATATTCGGCAATAATCCTGAAATCATGTCAGAAGCGGCAGTTGTGGTGGAAAGCCTTGGACCCGACATGATTGACATCAACATGGGGTGCCCGGCGCGGCGGATATGCGCGTCAGGATCGGGCGCGGCGTTGCTGCTGGACCCGAAAAAGATCAATACTATTGCGTCAAGTATTGTAAAGCGCGTCCATATTCCTGTTTCTGCAAAAATACGGCTGGGATGGGATCATTCTTCACTCAGTTACTCTGACACCACCAGGGCTCTTGAAGATGCCGGCGTTTCCATGATATTTGTCCATGGAAGAACGCGTGCCCAGCAGTATGGGGGGGCCGCTGATTGGAATATCATACGTGATATAGCGTCCCGGGCACGGGTCCCGATTGTGGGAAACGGAGATATACATTCATACGGGGAAGCCGTTGAGAAAATGGAGTTTTCAGGGTGTCAGGCAGTCATGATTGGGCGTGGAGCAATCGGAAACCCCTGGATTTTTTCAGGTAAACAACCATCTATAGAAGAAGTGGTGGACCAGATAAAAGGACACCTTGATCTTATGATTGAATTGCATGGCGATCGTGGAATTATGCTTATGCGTAAACATTTTGTTCATTATATTCATGCTTTTCATGGTGCCAGGCATATCCGCAAAGACCTGGTCATGGCTATAGAGAGGGATGAGGTTCACAGAATTCTTGATTTATTGATTGGTACTGATCCTTACCGGGAACCGACAGGGCCAGACTGATAATCAGGAAGAAATCAGATTAAAAACCCTTGACTATATTATGGTAGATTTTATTAATGCTCCAGGTTCCCTTGCCTGGATTTCTTGTAAAAAGGAGTACTCCGGTGAATTCATGTCCTATCCCAGAAGCAATAGAAGAATTGCGCAATGGCAGAATGATAATATTGGTCGATAATGAGGACCGGGAAAACGAGGGTGATCTGGTCATTGCCGCCGAATATTGCACTCCAGAAGTAATTAATTTCATGGCAACTTATGGCAGGGGCCTCATATGTGTGCCAATGACCCAGGCCAGGGCACGCGAGCTTGAACTGGACCTCATGGTGGAGAATAATCAGGATAAATATGGAACGGCGTTTACTGTCTCCGTCGATGCCCGGGAAGAAACAACAACGGGCATATCCGCGCATGACAGGGCCAGGACGGTCAGGGTGCTTATCGATAATTCGTCCGGGCCGGGCGATCTCAGAAAACCCGGTCATATATTCCCGCTGGCCGCACGTAACGGCGGCGTACTGGTGCGTGCCGGGCATACAGAGGGCGTGGTTGACCTGACACGGCTTGCCGGATTGAAGCCTTCAGGCGTCATTTGCGAAATCCTTAACGATGACGGGACAATGGCCCGGCGTCCAGATCTGGACAAGTTTGCCGAAAAGCATGGATTGAAAATAGCCACAATCGCGGATCTCATTAAGTTTCGACAGCATAAAGAGAGACTTGTACGAAGGGTATCCGAAGCGAACCTGCCGACAATGTTCGGTGATTTCAAAATCATTGCATACCAGTCCGAAGTCGGCGCGGCAACCCATGTGGCGCTGGTAAAAGGAAATGTTGATGGAAAAGAGAATGTCCTGGTGCGCGTTCATTCGGAATGTCTCACGGGGGACGTTTTTGGATCGCTGCGCTGTGATTGCGGCACACAAATACATCGCGCAATGGAAATGATTAACAGCGAAGGTCTCGGCGTAATATTATATATGCGCCAGGAAGGACGCGGGATAGGATTGGGAAACAAGATAAAGGCCTATCACCTTCAGGACAAGGGGATGGACACTGTTGAAGCGAATATCGAGCTTGGCTTTCCGCCCGACCTTCGTGATTACGGCATTGGCGCCCAGATCCTGGTTGATCTGGGTCTTCACAAGATTCGCCTTTTGACAAACAACCCCAAGAAAGTCATCGGGCTCGACGGCTACGGTCTCGAGATTATAGAGCGCGTCTCAATTGAGGTGGAACCTCAGGAGCAGAATGTACATTATTTACGGGCCAAACGGGATAAGATGGGGCACCTGATCCTGAATAACGAAAAATCAGCAAATAAAAATAATGAATAATACCGACGCAAAAATTCTCGTCGTAGATGACGAAGAAGTTATCCGCTTTCTCATTGCAGAAAAAGCTGTCCCGGCTTGGATATAAGGTCATCTCCCTTGAGAAGGGCGAGGACGTCCTGTATCTGCTGAAGAATGGAGAAAAGGTTGACCTCATTATCACTGACATCAAACTCCGCAAGATGGACGGCATAGAGCTCCTGAGGCGAATCCATGGACTGGACGAGCCGATCCCTGTTCTCATTATCACCGGACATGGCAATGTCGAGGATGCAATCAGGGCTCTTCGGTACGGCGCAAGCGATTTCATACGGAAGCCCTTCGATATCAACGATGTGGCTTCATCCGTCCGCGTCATATTAAACAGAAAGCATGAAAAGAAGATAGCGGAGCGCTTTGGCCGATATGTAGTGTACGAGAAGGGTTGTTATAAAATCCCTGTCGATGATACCGTCATTAACGCACTATCATACCATCTGACGAAAGACCTTGCGCCTTCGGGGCTGTGCAATAGCACAACGGCGGAAAATATTGCTCTTGCGCTCCAGGAGGCGATTAGTAACGCCATGTATCACGGGTGCCTTGAGGTTTCATCCTCCATCCGGGAAGATTACGGGATCAAGGGCTTCAATGATGAGATTGAACGGCGCAAGATGGATGAGCGCTACATGAATCGGCGTGTTACCATTTCATATGAATTGAACCACGATTATGTTGAATATATTATAGAGGATGAGGGGCGCGGCTTTGATTATGCCAGCCTGCCTGATCCTCGTGACCCGGAGAATTTTTTCAGGAACAGCGGCAGGGGCCTGCTTATCATACGAATACATCTGGATGAGGTCAGTTGGAACGAACAGGGCAATGTCCTTAGAATCAGAAAAAACCGTGTCGAAAGAAATGACATTCAGTAAATAACTATTGCATGCGGGTGCGTTTTGATCCCTTCTCTGCTTCATGTGACGTTGTGAAATGTTCTGCAAAATGTAAATGCCCTCATCATGCTGGAGGAATATTATGTTTACCATAAAATGGGACGGTGATTCGGTTACAATCCTTGACCAGCGTCTCCTGCCTGCGAAAGAGGTATACAATACCTATCGGCATTTCGGCGATGTCGCTGATGCTATACGGAATATGGAAACAAGAGGCGCTCCCGCTATCGGCATCACGGCGGCCATGGGGATTGCTCTCGCGGCAAAGAATATCGAAATCACCGCGATCAATAATTTCAAAGAAGAAATGAACCGGATATGTGACGTTTTTGCGGCAACACGGCCGACCGCGGTAAATCTTTTTGCCGCCATTGACCGTATGAAAAAAATAATTCAGCGGGAAAACGATCGGGCTGTCATCCGTCAGAAACTCGAGCAGGAAGCCCTGGCGGTATATAAAGAAGATATTGATGCGAACATGGCGATGGGCAAAAATGGAAGTAAATATTTATCGGATGGCGATGTGGTCATGACTCACTGTAATGCCGGCGCGCTTGCAACGGGTGGTTACGGGACCGCGCTGGGTGTAATCCGGGCCGCTGTGGACGAGGGGAAAAATATCCATGTCTTTGCCTGTGAAACGCGACCGTATCTTCAGGGAGCACGTCTTACGGCATGGGAATTGTACCATGACAACATCCCGGTTACCCTGATAACCGATTCCATGTCCGGACATTTCATGCGTACCGGCGTAATCAAGAAAGTGATTGTCGGAGCTGATCGAATCGCCGCCAATGGGGATGTTGCGAACAAGATTGGAACATACAACCATGCGGTACTGGCCAAAGAAAATGGCATACCGTTTTATGTTGCTGCGCCGGTATCGACCCTTGATCCCAATACGAAAACGGGTGATGCTATCGTCATTGAGGAACGCAGTGTTGAAGAAGTCGCCTATATAATGGGTGTCCAGATTGCACCGGAAGGGATATCCATCAGAAATCCTGCTTTTGACGTAACTCCTGCAAAGTATGTTACCGCAATTATAACAGAAAAAGGAGTTATTGAGAACCCTGCATCACAAGGGATAGGGAAAGTCCTGAAATCATAGTCGTTATTGATGAGTTAAAAGAAATTATTTATCATTTAAACATCTCCATTCGTATACTATTGCATTGGTGTGCGATTATATTTTTGGGGAGATGAATGATGGAAACCACGCTTAATATCCGCTCTGATATTCTTGAAAGAATCACTTTTGCTGCGAAAAAACATCATGTATCTCGATCAGAGATGATACTATTCCTGATCAATAAGGCAATGGATGACATTGCACATCCTGAAAATATTGGTAAAATGGTAAAATACCAGAACCGGTCAGAGCTATCTGCATGGCATACGTTTCACTTGCGGGTCAGGATGGATGAATACGAGTATCTTTTGGATCTGAGAAAGTTACTGAAGATGTCGGTTTCATTGATTCTTGCGTATGCTGTGGAGAAATACTTGCGTCCCCAAAATAAATTTCATATTACCGATAACAATCGGTATAAAAACTATATTATCTCAAAAGAGGTAATTGATAGTGTAATCTGCTGGAAATTCATCTGGGGGTACCCTCGCAACCCGGCCAAATATCTTCGATTCTAATGCCTCCGGGCCCATCACTCCCCATCGTCGCTTAAAAAAGAATCCTGTAATACATTAGAAGTATTTCCCGTCCATACAGCATCGATATGATCAATCCCAACGTAAGGAACGGCGCAAAGGGTATCTTGGTTTTTAAGCTCTTTTTTTTCGTGAGAGCGTATATCACCCCGATGATTGCACCGGACACAAGGGATATCTCCAGTATGACTACGGACATCTCAAGGCCGGCGAACAGTCCTATGGCTGCGCCGAATTTCACATCGCCGCCGCCGAATGACCCGGGGAATATGAGCAGTATCGTGAGGAACACAACCAGCAGCGCCAGCATGCCGAAAAGATTGTCCTTGAAGTTGTAATTGATCAGGACGGGGTAAATTGACAGTGCGATAAAGACGATGACAAGGGGGCCTGGCACGATGAGGGCCTTCAGGTCCACGATCGCAATGCATAACCCCACGGCGGCAAGCAGGTACAGGTTGAACGCATACGGCGTGGCGCCCAGCTTCCAGGAGAACAGGGCGGCCAGTGCGCCATATATGATTTCCGCGGCCGGGTACAGCGGCGATATCGCCGTGCCGCAGCTACGGCACCTGCCCCGCGCCATGACATAGCCCAGGACGGGGACCAGGTACAGCGGGTTGATGGCGGTGCTGCATGACGGGCATCGGGAGCGGGAGAAGAGGGCCTGCATGGGATTTTTACCCACCCGGCCGTCCGCGTACCTCAGGGCGAGTGTGTAGAAAAAGCTGCCCCAGAATGTGCCGATTATAAAAGAGAGGATGGGTATCGCTGTGTTCATGAATCTCCGGGCTCCTCCGTCACGGAAAATATTTTTCGAATTGACGGTCCATTGCAAATATGTATCAGGTAGATAATGTAGCTGAGGCTTTTCGTCAAGGATTATATGCGGCAGGCCTCATTATAATTGTAGTGTAGTCATTTGATCTCGGGCGTCACTATTTTCCATATTGATACACGTTGGATGGGTAATATGAAAAATTATTTGTTATATATCATACTCCCTTTTTTGTTTCTCCTGGGATGCGCAACGTCCGGCCCGGTCACCGCCGAGCGCATACGGGCCGGGATGGCCTCAATCAGGCAGGATATCGCCGGGAACAGAAATGCCATCAATGCGCTTAAGAATAAGCGCGTGGGCAAAACCGGATTTTATTACGTGGTTGATTCGGACGGCAGGGTGGTGTTTCATCCGCAGGCGGCGCTCATCGGCTCTCGATTCGAGGGTGACTGGTTTATCAATCAACTCCTTTCGGAGAAAACGGGCTGTCTCGCCTACCAGCTGGGAAACAGAAAACACCTGGTTTTTTATGAACAGCTCAACGATTCGGAGATACTCTGCCTGTCAATCATCTCGGACGATGTCCCGCAGGTGCCGGCCGGCTGCCGCCAGGCGGAGGTCAGATAAGCTGCCCGAGCGGGCTTCCTTTTTCGACGAGCCCGCTCCACTTAGACAGAAAATAGAGATAGAAGGCCGCAAGGATGATGGTATGGCTGACCGGGCCATCATTGATCATGCTCATGATCTCATCGCGCGTAAAGGTGAGGACCTCGATGTCCTCGGCCGGATCGAGGTCCTGTTCATGGATGCGCCTGCAGTTGCGGGCAAAATAGAAGTAGATATAATTGTTGAAGATCGCCGGATTTACTGAGAGTTTCTTGAGAAGGTGGATCTCCCCCGCCTCGTAACCCGTCTCCTCGCGCAGCTCCCGCAGCGCCGTCTCCTCGGGTGACTCTCCCTCTTCGACAAGACCCCCGGGCGTTTCGAGGGTGATTTCGTCCGTGCCCAGCCTGTGTTGCCGCACCATTATGTACCTGTTGTCCTCGGTCACGGCGACGATGTTGATCCAGTCAGGCGTGGAAAGAGTGAAAAACCTGTGGGTGACGTCCTTGTCCGGGTGGTAGCACTCGATGTCTTTTACTGCAAAAATTCTCCTGCGGAAGATGTCCTCGCTGGATTTTATCACCCATCTGTTCATTGTCCGCTCCCTTTTCTATCCCGGCGGCGGGTATGCGCGCGGCGTCGTTTTCCGGACGCTTCCCGGGCGGGCTGTTAAAATAATTTTATCAATGATTAAAAATTTATTGATACGCTGCAAGAAATATTTATACTTGAAACAGGTCCCCGGCGGTGTTTTCCGGCTGGCCGTTGTCCCTGCCGAAGGGGTATGACCGCAGCAGGGTATGGAACGATGATGATGTATAAAAGGACATTCAATTATTTCTCCCGGCGCAGTTTCCTCTGCGCATGCGCGGTTATGCTTGCGGCCGCGCTGGTGTCGGAATGCAGTTGCAAAAACCGTTTTCTTTACTACCCATCTTCCGGGATCGTGGCCGTCCCCTCCGATGAGGGCCTTGCGTATGAGGACGTCTTTTTCTTTGCGTCGGACGGCGTGCGGTTGAACGGATGGTGGGTGCCGGCAGCGAAGGGAAGGGGCGTCGTCCTCTTCTGCCATGGGAACGGAGGCAATATATCGTTCCTGCTACAGACCATCAGCATATATAATTCCCTGAAGCTTGATGTTCTCGTGTTCGATTACCGTGGATACGGGAGAAGCGGCGGCACTCCTTCGGAGGAGGGGACATACCGCGATGTCGAGGCGGCATGGGAATACCTGGTCCGGGCAAGGAAGACCGATCCCGGGGCAATCATTGTCATTGGCAGGTCGCTGGGCGGGCCGATAGCCGCATGGCTCTGCAAGACCCGCTCGCCGCGCGGCCTGGTGCTTGAATCGACCTTCACGAAGGCGGCGGATGTCGCGAATTTCCATTACCGGCTCGCTCCGGGAAGCCTGTTATTCGGCAGCAGTTATGATACCGCAGCCCATCTGGCAGACGTAAGGTGCCCTGTCCTGGTTGTGCATAGCCCGGAGGATGAGATCATACCGTATGAGATGGGAGAGAAGCTCTTCAGGCTCGTGCGCGGCCCAGGGGAATTCGTTGTTATACATGGCCCTCACAATACCGGGTTCATGATGTCGGCCGATCAGTATGCCGCGGCAGTTGAACGGTTCGCGCTGAAGTTTCAGTAAAAAGGGAGCCGCAGTATATTCCTGGGGGGCTGTAACAATAAAGGCCTGCCGTTTCCAGATAGCATTACAAATGGAGGGAGAATAATGAACAAAAAGATGATAGTAGCGATGCTCTGCGCCCTTTTCCTTTTCGGTCTTGCGTGTAAAAAGGAAGGGGTGACCCTTATAAACACGGGATTGCGCGATGTGCCATCCGACAGGAAGGGCGCATATAAATGGATCAAGGACGTGAACCGCGGCCAGGTTGTGAACGTTGTGGATGAGCAGGCGGACGGCGACTGGATGAAGGTGCGGCTGCTTGATGGCATAACCGAAGGATGGATCATGAAGCAGTACGTCCATATCGGTGAAAAGCAGGTCATAGAATTCACCGGTTCGGCGAAGCTCTACGACCAGCCGGATGTCGAATCCAAGGTCCGATCCATACTTCCTGCCGGATCGAAAGCGCTTGTGCTCGCCAGGAAAGACGGGTGGTATAATGTCAGCGCCGGGTTGAATATGCAGGGCTGGATCAAGGAGGGGAGCTTCAAACAGGGTACGGATGCCAGGGCCCAGGCCGGTAATGAGATATACATTCCCGGGATAGGGAAATGCCTGGTGGAGACCTCATCCTTCCTGCCGGACAGCGCCGGGTATACGTTCGGACCGAAGAACCTTTTTGACAGGGACGCCTGGCACAAGCTGGCAGGTGGGAAATGGTGGCGTTGGCGCATGGGTGGAAATGATGTTTCCGGAACCCGTGTCGATCAAAGTGGGAATGATCAACGGCTTTGTAAAGGTGGACAAAAAATTTTCCCAGTATGGCGCCGAAGGAGACCTTTATGAGCTGAATAACCGGGTCAAAAGCCTGAAGGTTGACTACTGGGACGCACGGGACAGCCGCCAGACCGCTACGGTTAATTTTGCTGACGGGACGCGTGAAATGCAGGATGCCGGTGCCTACAAGAACACCGCCAGGATCCGTTTCACAATTGACGGCGTTTATAAAGGAAAAAAATGGAACGACGCGGCGCTGGGTGAAATCAGGGTGGAAAAGCAGCAATGACGGATTGCCCCGGGCTCGTATGAAGGGGCGGGTTATTTAAGCTTATTGTAAATTTCAGTTGTAGCCCGGTGGCTTTCACCGGTTATGAGCTTGTTGGGATCAAGCCGGATGATGTTCACCCTGTACCGCTTGTTGCCGGTATCGAGGATGCAGACGGGGCCTTCCAGGCGATAGGTCCCCCGCCTGACATCGTTGACGGCAAGGTCGCCGTTGCGCGAAAAGTGGAACACGCGCCGCCCGTTATACCACTCGCAATTGCCCCCTTGACTGTCGCAGTGAACGGCGACGATCTTCCATCTGCCGAGTATACGTTCCGGGTAATCGCCGCTCTCTGACCTGTCGGGTATAGTCCCGCCGCCGTTATTGTTTTGGGTTGCCGCACATGAGGTTATTAATGCGAATGAGGCGATGATCGCATACAATGATGGGAGGCTGTTCTTCATGGCGTGTATCAAAAGCGCTTTAAAAGGAATGCAATCTCCTCTTTGTCCGCTTTTCTGCTGTTTTTTAACAGGGCCTGCTTTATTTTATCTTTAAGCTCCTGCTCCGGGCATGATTTTTTATTTCCCGCCATGGCTCTTATTATCTTAGGTCTGGTCTTCCCCACTTCCATTTTCCCTTAATGCTTTTTCCGTTTTTATAATACATGGTTCCATAGCCGAAAGGCGTATTGCTTCTGAATTCCCCCTCGTAACGGTTCCCGTTGGAGAAGACGTATGTCCCGATCCCGTTCCTGCAATTGCCCTTCACGCATCTTCCGCCCTTGTCGTCAACCTGGACCTGTTCCTGGTTCTGGGCGCAGGATAAGCAGATTGTCAGGGCCGCAAGCAGCAATAATATAATTTTTTTCATTTCCACAATCTAAAGGGTATGATGATATGCAGATAATCCGCATTCACGCTGTGATTGATGAATCAATATACGCAACATTATTAATTTCAAGTCAATTTATTTTTTTAAAAAAATCGAGCCGTGATAAATTAATTTGAATTTTTTTCGTTACGGATCGTTCCATTGTTGCATTGAATTCATGATAATATGTCTCCACTGGCGAAAAAATTTTGCACATCACCCGGTTGCCGTACTGAGGTGTGTGGCTGTTTAATTGCTTGACAGGGCGGGAATTTTTCATGAAACACGCTGGATGAGGATCGCCGTTGCGAAATTGTTGCCGCTGTAAACGGCAGCGGCGCTTGCGGGATGCGGTGTGGCAGCCGGTTTGATGACGCGCCGCAGCCCGGGATCCGGTCGCCGGTCATGTCATTATGTCCAATATGCGGTTGCGATATGAGTTTTTTTCCAACTAAAGCTGGCAGTGTGTTGCGGAACCACGTCTGGGCCACGGATAATTACTGGCTCAGGCTTTCACCGGTTCGCAAAGCCATTCTGCGGGTCCATTTGTATTTCCGGCACGTCCTGGACAGGAACGAGTTCGGCCGGAAGGCCCTGATAATCGATGAGTTTATCGAGGACGCGCTGACCGATGGCCCCCGGAGGGACCGTTATTTTACTGAACGGACCGGCGCTGACGAGGATGGATCGGCGCCGGTAAGGGAATACGGCGGGCCGGGCCTTGTCGTTACGCGTAAGCGATACGCATACCTTGAGCCGTCACGCTTTTTCCATGACACGCTGCGGGACCGCCTGATGGGCGTTACTGCCAGGGAGGAGACCCGTTCATTCAAGGTAGCTTCGCTTATAACGATTGATAAAAACGTTGTCACGCGGAAAGACGCATCCGGCCATCGCGAAAAAGTATTTTACAGGGAGCAACTGGAGAAATTCAGGTCTTTTTTCGGGCCCGACGCGGAGAAAAAGCCTATCCAGGAAGGGTATATCCGGTTTTTTTTCCCTCTTTTTGACGCTGGAGAGTTTATCCGTAACGGCGCAGAATTCACTCTTGACCATTCATCCCTCTTCGGGGCCGGCGAGACGGTTTCGGTTGTGGAGTTTTTTTCCAGCCGGTTGCGCATGCGGAACCGGCGCAATCCCTTTCACCGGGCGGTGCCGCTGCTGAAAAAAGCGGCGGTAGCGGCGTTCCTGTTCTTTTACATTTCCCTCTTCCTTTTTGACCTTGCAATGCTTGCGTACGGCACCCTGAGAAATGAATACTACTACTCGTTCCCGAGCCCGGGACAGACGATCAATACCCGCGATACCCCGTACGCACGGCGGGCCAACCGTATATACATGAGAAATAACCGGGCCCGTTTCGCCGATTTCAATTTTTCCGATGGCCCGCCCCCGAGGGGTGACGCCTGCCGGATCGACAGCAGGGAGCAGATCGCGGTCCAGCTCAATTACCAGGCCTACCGTTCCCTCAGGATGCAGGACCAGAACGGGTGCACCATCGTGGCGTTCGATTGGAGAAAGATGCGGAGCCTCGCGCGGTCGGACCCGCGCCGCTACCGGGAGCTGGTCGCCCGAATGATCAACCTGCGGTGGTGGGAGTCTGCGCTTGGCGCTATTGACGGCCTGTCAGGAGACCGGCTCGACCTCTTTGATTACATGTCGATCTCCCGGGAGAGGGTCAGGGAAGATATCACTGCCGCGATCATGAAAAGCGTCGCCCCGCTTGAATGGGTCCGGGGCGTGAACGAGGTGAGCGACGTCCTCACCGTGCTGTATCACAAGGCCAACTCCATGAAGTTCGCCGCAATCGGCGAGGTCCCCGGGGTTATGCGGGAGGCGGTCATCCTCAGGGAAGACCGGCGCTTCAGAAACGACCTGTTTCCCGTGCCGCACCGGGGGAACGACAACCTGGTCATTGTACCGCAGGTGACGAAGAAAGTCCTCAGGAAAATGTTCGGCGGCATGCATGACCTCGCGGGCCGGTACGGCCTGGGGTGGCTTGAGCGGCTGTGCGATGAATACGAACAGAAATTCAATGCATCGATACGGAATGAGAGCCGCGGCGGGAGCTCGATATCCAACCAGGTCATGGAGATGCTGTACACCAAGTACATCACCTCCGGGGCGGGGGATGCCGACTTCGCCGACCTGCAGATAGAGCAGAAGATGCACGAGCTGCCCGCATCGCTTGCGGTGGACTGGTTCTGGTCCCGGGACCATGTCCTGGAGGCGTACGTCAACGAGGTCTACGGCGGCCATCTCTATTCCGATATCAGGGGCTTCAAGTCGCAGGCCGAGATGTACTTCTCGCGCGGGCTTGCCGGCCTGAACCTCCGCGAGCAGGTGATGCTGGTGGCGGCAATCAAAAAGCCGTCGAGGATCAAGGAATACGCCCTCTGTCTCAAGGCGGAGGAGCTGGCCGCCCTTATCCGGGAGGGCGCGTCACGGGCAGCGGTCGCCGGCTGGGTGGCGGATAACGAGCAGTATCGCATTGACCGGGCCAATTACCGGGAACTACTCGGGTCGAAGGCCAGGGCGAAAGCATGGATAGAGCGGCGGATGAACAGCACCCTCCGCCTTCTCCGCGAGAACGGGGAGATAGGGGAGGACGAGTACCGGGACGCACGGCACCGTCAGAAGGTCAACTTCCGTTTTGCGCCCGGCGTTGTATCCTTTGACAGCCGCCTCGCCAACAACATCAAGCGCGAGCTGGAACGGGAGCTCGGCCAGGGGAGGTCGGACGCGGGCATGGTGGTGGTCGCCACCATAGATATGCCGCTCCAGAAAAGACTGCAGAAGATGGTCGACCGGGGATCACGATGGGTCTCGGTTGACCCTGATTGCCTTGTGGACGGTCAGCCCGGGCAGGTGCGCGTGGAGGGCGGCGCGCGCATCATCCAGGCCCATGACGGCGCGCGCTCGGGCGTTCCGCGGGTACTGAACCGCATCATCGCCGACGTGGGAGGGCCGTCTCGCGAGGACGACGAATGGGACTGGGTCTCCCTGGCGAACCGGTCGCTCGGTTCAAGCCTGAAGCCGTTTCTTGACCTCTACTTCATCCTTTCCGGCTATAATCTTCAGGATATGTTCAAGAACAGCAGGGTTACCTACAATACGTATACCCTGGAGCAGCAGCGTATTTACCAGAATTTCATCCATAAAAATCCGAAGCGCTGGAAAGAGATCGAGGAGATTGAAAAATACTGGGACTGGTCGCCCAGGAATTTCCGGGAGTATACCAATGAATGGATGAGCGTCGAGGATGCGCTGGTGCATTCAGTCAACGGCATCCACGTCCAGATCCAGGAACTGGTGACCCCTGCCGTGTTCGCGCGCCTTCTGAACGAGACCATGGATATCACCGACCCGGAGGCGCAGCACAGGCCGTTCCGCTCCATCATCCTCGGAGGATCGGCGGGCGACCAGCGCTATGACCGCTACCTGCTCGCCTATTCCCTCTTCACGAACCTCGGGATCATTCAGAAGCACACGCACATCGACGCCGTGCGCGGTCCGGACGGCGCCGTCATTCGCCCGGCCTACCGGCCGATGCGGTGCTCCGTCCTCGACAGGTTCGGCGCCGAGCGGGTCAGGGCCGCCGTCATCCTGATTGACATGGCGCTGCGGGAGACGGTCAGGCGGGGGACCATGGCGGGCATGGACGGCATCGGCGCCGGGAAGACGGGGACCTCGAATGACCTGCGCGACGCGCTGGCCACGGTCCACTTCATCGCGGGCGACTGCGCCTACATTGCGGGCGTGCGGCTCGGGAACAGGCGCAACTATTCCATCGGGAGGGCCGCGGACAGGATCGCGGTGCCGCTGCTCCGGGATATTCTTGCCGCCACCTTCAAGGGCTCCGCGATACTCGGCGGCGACGAGTATGACGCGTATCTGGCGAAGCTCGCGCGCTCATGCGGGGAGGTCGCTTTTTCCAACGGGCACTATCTCCTGAAAGGCAGGGACGGCAGGCCGCGCCGCCTTGAGGTGGTCCGCACACAGGAGGAAAAACGCGGTGAATTTCTGGTCATCGCGGACAAATACTATGACGACGGGCGGTATGATGACGCGGTCCGCTATTACGAGGAATTTTTAAAGCTGGCAGTCGAGTTTGATTCGGACCATCCCGCCTTCGAGAGGATGGTTCATGCCTGCATCGAGAACGATAATATCGAGCGGGCCCGGCAGCTGATAGAACATTTCTCGCGGCCGGGAAGAATATGGAAAATCGCGCGTATCATTGAAAAAAAATATGATGTCACGCTGAAGGTCAATGAGGACTTTTATAGCGGCAATGAGGAGTACGAGAGGAAAAAGCGCGACAGGAAGCGGAAAAAGAATATCGGCGAGCGGGGCGAAAACGGCGCCCAGCCCGAGAACGACGCCGCCGTGCCCCGTGAAGAAGATGGCGCTCCGGCGAAGGACCCTGCTGCTCCTGATTCAAACGGCGCGCGCCCGGAAAAAGAAAAAGAGTTGCCGGAGCATGAAGATGCCCCTCCGGGGGAAGAGGCCGTGCCCGAGGAGAAAACAAACGACCAGCCCCTTGAAGATAATAATTCACCGCAGTAAAATTGTATATTATTCCTCGTTTTTCTTTCTTTTCTTGTTCTCGTCCAGAGAACAGTCTGGGGACATTCAGGTGGGCACACCGAAGCGGGGAAGGACGTACCGCTGAAGAATAAACCAGCCGACGATAAAGATGATAAGCCATATGATTGAATGCATTGATTTTCATCCTGAAATTATAAAATTTAGTAACTAATTAATATCTAATATACTAAAATAACTGATGGTAGTCAACTTTTTTATTCAGTCCGGTCATTTTAGTCTTTCATGAGGATATGCGGCGCTACGGGAATCGTTATGGTGTGCGATGTTTTTCTTCTTTTTTCAGTTTGTGGTAGGAATATCCCGCGTTTGCGGCTGTTGATAAGAGCAGGGGGATATCATCCAGAAATCCGGCGATGGGGATAATATCGGGGATAATATCTATTGGTGATATGCTGTATAGTACGGCCAGGATGAGAAGAATCACGGAAATTATGAAACGTTTACGGGCGCTTTCAAGGTCTTTGTTCTCAATCTGTTCCATAAAGAGGGTATCATCCTTATTGTTTAAAAAACATTGAATATACTAAATGTTTAGATTTCAAGTATATTTTTACTTGCAATAAATTCCTCGGAAAAGCGAGGATATCAGTTCATCCTCGGCAGGGGGATAGTTATCGGTAGAGCCGGATGTTCCGGCATGTAAATGGAGTTGACCATGAAAGATCTTATCATTATCGGCGCCGGTCCCGCGGGGCTTTCAGCCGCAATTTACGGGATGAGGGCCGGCCTTGACCTGGTCGTTGTCGAAAAGTTATCGCCGGGCGGCCAGGTGATGAACACCTACGAGGTGGAGAATTACCCCGGCTTTGCAGAACCCCTGGCGGGATGGGAGCTGATGTCGCGGATGGAGGAGCAGGCCCGCAGGCTCGGGTCCGAGGTCGTGAGCGGTGTCGTCGCCTCCGTCGCCAGGGACGCAATAACGGGGACATTCACGGTCACGATGACAGATAATACGGTGATGGAGTCAAAAGCCGTGATCGCCGCAACCGGCGCCACGTACCGGAAGCTGAAGATTCCCGGCGAAGATGAGTACCTCGGTCATGGGGTTTCCACCTGCGCCACCTGCGACGGTGCGTTTTACAAAGAGCGTGTCTGCGCGGTGATCGGCGGCGGCAATACCGCGCTCGAGGAAGCGCATTTTCTGACGCGCTTTGCCCGCAAGGTCTTTCTTATTCACCGCCGGGACCAGTACCGCGGCTCAAAAATTCTCCAGGACAGGGTCTCCTCCAACGACAGGATCCAGCCGGTGCTGGATACCGTCGTGGAGTCAATTAATGGAAAAACAAAGGTCGAGAGCGTGTCGTTGAAAAACGTGAAGACCGGAGTGCGCACGGACCTGGCTGTTGACGGGGTGTTCATCTTTGTCGGGTTTGACGCGAACACCGGGTATCTACCCGGCGAGGTGCTGAACGAGGCCGGGGAGGTGATCGTCGACATGAAGATGAGAACGCCGGTACCGGGACTTTTCGCCGCCGGCGACATGCGGCTGGGATCAAGGCGCCAGATTGTCATGGCGGCGGCGGACGGGGCAATGGCGTCGCTTGAAGCATATGATTATATTTTAGGTTTGACATAATTTATATTTTTTCATGTAATGTCGTCTGCAGGGAAGAGGCGCTCACTGCGCTTGTATCGGCCTTTCGCGCATCATGAAAATGAACGATCGAACGAATAGCACTACGCATAAAGGAGCTCGCAAATGATGAATAAAATTATGACATTGACCATCGCCGCGGTGTTTGCTCTGGCCGGCTTCGGATGCAAACCGGCGGGAAAATACGGTGACCTGAAGGAATACATGAATGACGTTATCAGCGTCAACGAGGACTACATCAAGGCGCTCGAGAAGTCCGGCAGCGCGAAGGAAGTGGCCGAGGCCATCACCGAACTGGGCGACAAGATGGAAGCGCTTGCGAAGAAGGGGCAGGAGATCGAGAAAAAATACCCCGAGCTGAAAACCTGGGACAAGAAGAACCCCCCGTCCGAATTGAAAGAGGAATTCGAAAAGCTTGACCAGATGGGGCAGAAGCTCCTCACGGTATCCATGAAGATGATGAAATACATGATGGATCCCGAGGTCATGAAGGCGTCACAGGAGATGGCGAAAAAGATGGGGAAGCCCGGCGTAATGAAGTAGACGGTCCCGTGCAAGCCGCTACTACGGGGCTCCGGTTCGCCGGTGCCCCGCCAGGGCCCTCCGAACGGGGGGCTTTTTTCATTTAAGGGGCGCGGCGCATGCGCCACTTCCCCGGCGCCGGGCTCTCTGCCGGCTGCACGAATGGCGGGGGCGTCCCGGGTTACATGTTCCTGGTAAAAAATCTTTCCACCGCGTCCCACAGAAGGTCCCGCAGGTGCCTGATCCGCAGCTCATCCACTCTCAGGAAATCAATATTGAAGTACCTGTCGTTCAGGTACAGTGAGCGCGAGAGCGAGAGCCTGATCATGGGGACGCTCCCTGCGCCGTAACGCGCAAGGATGAAGCCCGGCGATGGCTCCCGGCTGACGGTCAGTTTCTCGGTAATGGTATCCTCCTCCCCGTCCAGCGATTTTTTCAGGCTCTCCATGAGTCCCTGCGCGAGTGCGGGGTCGCAGGTGCTCCTGGCGCCGCTGTCGGACGGGATGACGTGTTCCAGCCGCGCCATGGGCCGCGGCCTCCCGGGATCGCGCGAGAATTTCGGTCCTACCGGCATGATCGTGTGGCATTCAAGTATCAGGCGTATCCCGCCGGTGTCGATGATCTTCCGGACCGCTTCGTGGAACGGGGACCAGTAGCGGCGGAGGACATTCGCAATCGCAATCTCATCCGGGAAAAGGTCCTCCCGGAAGACCGGCTTCCCGAGGAGGGTCGATTTTTTTATGACACCGTCCTGGAGCGGCGGCAGCGCGGTCAGGGGGCGGTCCAGGTCGGTGAAGAGCCGGGAGATGGTGGCGTCAATGGTGCCGCGCGACGCGGTCACCGAAGGAGAACAGCTCGTTGGCGCAGGTGATCGGACTGGAGGAACAGGTCGAACTTGCTCACCGCTTCGTAGCCGGCGAGCTCCTCCGGCACCTTGCAGCCGCCGTGAGGGATGATTACCAGTATGGGGAGTTTGCTTTTTTTTCTCACGGTCTGTATCGCGATAAATAATCATGAGCATCTCATGGTTCCATTCCTCCTGTCAAGAAGATATATCCCGGCAGCACGTGAAGGCCGCGGCCGTCAGCGGCGGAATAATTAATACTTGAAATATTTCCATGTACCCGTAGATTCATGGAATGTCCCGGGCGCAGATCACGGCCGCGGCACGAGGAGGGTCGTATGAAACTGTTTTCCTGCCTGGTTTTTTCCCTGATGGTTGCCGTTCCGATTGAAACATTCTCCGCAGACCGGAAAATCACGTTTCTTCATACAAATGACATGCATTCACATCTCCTCGGGTTCCCGCCCACGCTCGATTACACGCCGGACGTGACCGGGGATGACGCGACGAAGGGCGGCTGGGCGCGGATCATGACCGTGATCGGGAACACCAGGGCCGAGCGGAACAACCCGGTCCTGGTCGTCGATGCGGGTGATTTCATGATGGGGACGCTCTTTCACATGGCCTGCAGGGAGCGCGCGTACGAGCTGCGCCTCATGAAGCGGATGGGCTATGACATGGTGACCCTGGGCAACCATGAGTTCGACCTCAGGCCGGACGGGCTCGCGCGCATACTCGGCGCGGCGCGCGGCCGTGACGGCCTGCCGCCCATTGTCTCCTCCAATGTGATATTCAGCAAAGAGGACCCGCGGGACGACACGCTGGAAGCGGCGTTCGCGTCCGGGCTGGTGCGCCCCTACCGCATCGAGGTGCGGGACGGCGTCAGGATCGGCTTCTTCGGCCTCATCGGCAGGAACGCGGCCGAGGTATCCCCCTTCGCCGCGCCGGTGACCTTCGGTGACCCCGCCGCAACGGCGCGGGCGATGACGGCGCGCCTCAGGACGCAGGAAAAGGCGGATCTCGTCGTCTGCCTTTCCCATGGCGGACTTGACCCCGGCGACCTGCCGGAATCTGAAGACGTGCGGCTTGCCCGCGAAGCGCCCGATATCGACATCATCATCAGCGGCCACTCGCATACCGCGCTTGCAACGCCGATAGTCCAGGGGAAGACCATCATCGTGCAGGCCTGGTGCTACGGCCTACAGGCGGGCATCCTGGACGTGACCGTCGGCGCCGGCGGCGCCCGCCTTGACGGTTACCGCGTCATCGAAATTGACGACAGTATCAGGGGGGACGCGGGCATGACGGCGATGATCGGCGGGTTCAAGGAGGAGGTCGGCAGGCTGGCCCTGTCGCGCCTCAACCTCGGGTTTGATTCGATCGTCGCGCGCACCGGCTTCGACCTCGGCTTTGCCGCGGAAGAAACCCCGGTCGGCAACCTGATCACCGACGCGGGCAGGTGGTACGTCAACAGGTTTGCCTGCGATCCGCGCAAACCCGGCACGCGCGTCGTGGCGGCGTTCGATTCAAACGGCATCATACGTGAGGGGGTGGCGAAGGGGAAGACCGGCAAAATTTCCGCCGCGGACCTGTTCTCGTCGCTGCCGCTCGGCTTCGGCCCTGACGGCGCGATGGGCTATCCGATGGTCGCGGTGTACCTCTACGCCTCCGAAATCAAGAAGGCGCTTGAGGTGCCGACCAGCATATATCCGCTGAAGGGCGAGGATTATTTTCTGCAGATATCGGGCCTCAGGTTTACGTACAACCCGAACCGCGTGATGTTCGACCGCGTGACCGGTATCGAGATAGGCAGCGAGGAAGAGGGGTATTGGCCGCTCGATTATTCCCGGTCGAATAAAAAGCTCTACCGCATCACCGCGAATTATTATAACGCGTCGTTCCTGAAGATCGTTGGGGACTTCACCATGAACATCCTGAAGATCGTGCCCAAGGACGGGAACGGGAAGCCGATCGATGACCTGGAATCCGCACTGGTGGACGCGGACCCGCAAAAGCCGGGCACCCAGGAGGTGAAGCAGTGGGTCGCGCTCATGGAGTATGCCCGCAGTTTCGAGGACGCTCAACGGCGACGGGTACCCGGACGTGCCGGAGAAATACAGAAAGAAGCTTGGAAGGATCACGAGCGAGCCGGGCCTCGGCCCGGTTGCCCTCCTGGGAGGGGGCACATGGATCACCTGGAGCGTGTTTGGCGCGGTTATGCTCCTCTCCTGTCTGGCGGGGGTCGCCCTGTTTTTTATTGTACGATGGGCGCGGCGGAAGCCGGGGGCCTGAGTCACTTCCCCGCCAGCCCGAGCTCCCCTGCGATTTCCCTCAGGCCCAGGATCGATTCCCTGATCAGCTCGGCCAGCTCGATGCCCAGCATGGCGGCGCCTTTTTCTATGACCGAGCGGTCCACGCCCGCAGCGAACCCCCGGTCCTTCCATTTTTTCTTTACTGAAGATGCCTCGAGGTCCATGAGGCTCCGCGAGGGCCGCACCAGCGCGGCCGCGGTGATGAGGCCGGTGAGCTCGTCCACCGCGTAGAGCGTCTTTTCCATCGGGGTCCGGGGCTCGATGTCCGTGAACATGCCCCACCCGTGGCTTGCGACCGCCCGTACGTACTCTTCGGGCCAGCCCTTTTCGCGCAGTATCTTCTGGCTCATGGCGCAGTGCTCGGCGGGGTAGCGGTCATAGTCGAGGTCGTGCACGAGGCCCACGACTCCCCACGCCTCCTCGTCATCCCCCTGCCTGCGGGCGAAGTGCCGCATGACGGCTTCCACCGCCAGCGCGTGCTTCAGCAGGTTTTCGGTCCCGGTATACTCTTTGAGAAGCGCCAGCGCCTCTTCCCGTGTCGGTTTGTGTTCGGTCATGGTCCCTCCTGCCGTTGCCCGGAATGATCTCCTGCGGCCCGATGGGGCTCGTATTCCGGACCGCATATTACGGGGATGCTATGACGCGAATTATTCTGCAACATTTTTTTACGCAATACGGCGCAATGCCGGAACGAATTTTTATTTGCCTTTACCGCCGGCGGGTGGTATATTTAGCGGAATGCATCTGTATCACGTCGAATAACGGGGTGTAAGATATGAAATTGCGCATGCGGCTTTTGCCTCTCTGCCTGATCCTGCTCTCCGCCGCCGTCCGCGCTTCGGACTGGCCGGTGTACAAGGGAAATATCTTCTTTACCGGTAACAATGACGAGATCACGGTAAAGAACAATAACCTCAAATGGCTCTTCCAGGCGGTGGATATGGTCTACAACCCGATCATATCCGACGGCATGGTCTTTTTCGTGGACATCAAAAAGAACGTCTACTGCCTCGAGGAGGATTCCGGCAAACAGGTGTGGAAGATCAATCTCACCGAGCTGTCGGCCCGTTTTACGCCGGGATCGAAGGCGGCGGGAAAGGTGAAGTATCCCCTGATCAAGGGACACCGTCTGATCCTTACCGATAATTTCGTCATATACTGCCTGGACAAGAAGAGCGGTGGCGTGCTCTGGGCCCGCACCGGCATGCGCGACGAAAAGGACCTCTTCGACAGGGACAGCGCGTACAACAAGAAGACCCCCCGCTGGAGTCCGGGGGACAATGCGGCCTGGGACCCGGCGAAGCATTCGACCACGCTCGTCGACGGGATCTACTCGGACCCGGTGATACACAATGACGTGCTCTACTACGGCACGCGGAACGTGTTCATGTCCCGCGACATCCTCCAGGGACACCTGAAGTGGGACAACCAGAGCGTGAAGTCGTACAGCGGGTTCCCGTCATTCTATGAAAATTATATCTTCACCCAGTCGATGGATTACAGAACCAATGTCTTCACCCTGTACTGCCTCGACGCTGATACCGGCGCCGCGGTATGGTCGCGGCCCATTACCAGGCCGGAGCGCATCTTCTCCCCCGTGATCTACCAGCGGAGGGTGTTCCTGGCCTCGGGGAGCGTCATGCACTGCTTCAATCTCCCGGACGGCGCGCCCCTCTGGCAGAAGGACTACGGCGAAACCATCACCTCCAACCCGAGCTTTACCGAGCGCGAGATCCTCTTCACCGCCGGCAACCGTCGGGTGGTCATGATAAACCCCTCCGACGGGGCGATATCGTCATCGATCGACCTGGGCGAGAAATCGAGCCCCTATTTCGTCACCATCCGCGACCAGATCTACGTGGCGGCCACAATTAAAAAGAAGGTGGGCGACCGCGAGCTCTCCTACGCGCGCCTGCGCGCGCTCCGCTTCAGCCGCACGGAGGCCCTGTGGGAGTTCGTCCCGCCGTTCCCGGGCGGCGCGTACCAGCCGGCCGCCTCGGGCGGGATCATGTTCGTCCCCGCCGGCAACTACCTGTACGCGGTGGGGACCGATTATTATCCCCGCATCATCGACGGGGGGAGCGCGGTGTATGATCCATATAACACGAAGGATGCCGGTACTGCGGCGGCCCCCGCCCGCGACGCGGGGAAAAAGGCGCCGGAGAAAGCGTCCCCGGAGAAAAAGGACGAGCTGCGGCCCGTTAAAATAACCGTGACCGATGAAAAAAACAATCCGATCTCCGCGAACATTGACATCAAGAAATGGGACAGCGGGAAGCTGGTTTTTTCCGACAGGAGGGCGATCCGGACGCCGGCGCAGGAGGTGCGGGTGCCTGACTCAAATGACGTGGAGCTGACCGCCGATGCGGACGGGTATGTGCCGAAGAAGATCATCATCTCCCGCGCTGACAACGAGGCGTCCATACAGCTGGAGAAGATAGAGAAGGGGAAGGGGATCGTCGTCGATAACATCCATTTCGAGATCGACGAGGCTTATTTGAAGAAGGAATCGCTCAATATCCTGGACAGGATGATCGAGGGGCTGAAAAAGAACACGAAGCTGCGCCTCGAGGTGCGCGGCCACACGGACATTACCGGTTCCCGCGCGCACAACATGAAGCTTTCCGAGCGCAGGGCGGACGCGGTCAGGGAGTACATGATCAAGAACGGGATCAGCCCCGAGCGGCTCATCGCCGCGGGGTACGGCCCCGACAGGCCGATAGGGGACAATAAAACCGCCGAGGGACGGAGAAAGAACCGGAGGACGGAGTTTTACATTATCGATAAATGATGCGCACCCCGGTCAGGGGGCGTCTGCCGGGAGGTTGCCGAAAGACGGTCACGTTCCCGAGGTGTAGAACCGGTCGGCGCTCTTTGATCCAAGGTCGGGCCGCAGCTTTTCAGCCCCGTGCAGGTAGACGTGCACCATCTCGTCCTGGCGGCGCTCCGAGTTCACCTGCAGGAGGACGCGTACGCAGCTCTTCAGGCTCCCCTGGACCGGGATCTCCATCGTGCAGAACAGCGGGGTATATATCCACCCCAACCCCCGGGCCGCAACGGCGGGAAATTCCGCGTCCAGGTCGGCGGTCACCGAGAATACGGCGGAGGCTATGTCCTCGACGCGGAGGTCGTTCAGCCTGATAATGGCCTCGAGCATCTCCCGTGTCTTTGCCGTTATCTCGGCTTTCGTGTTTGCCTCTGCCGTCGTGGCACCCCGTATTCCCCTCACCGCCATGATGCTACTCCTCTCGTGTAATGTCCGCGCCGATCGATATCATCAGGTCGGGAAAATCAGGGAAGGTGACCGAGACCGATTCGGCGGTAGCGATCGTCGTCCGCCCGTCCGCAGCGAGACCGGCGACGGCGAGCGCCATCGCAACGCGGTGATCGTGATGGCCGTCCACGGGGCACCCCCGCAGGCCGCTCCTCCGTATGATGAGACCGTCGGGCCGTTCTTCGATCAGGGCGCCCATTTTTTTCAGCTCGGCATGCATGACGCTGATCCGGTCCGTCTCCTTGAGGCGCGCCTGCGGCACGTTGACGAGCCGCGTTTCCCCTTCGGCGAAACAGCCTGCCACGGCCAGGGCCGGCAGGGCATCGGGGATCGCGTTCAGGTCAAAGGTGCCGCCCCTCAGGCCGCCGCCGGTTATCGTGATCTCGCCCTCGCCGATGCTGACGCCCGCGCCCATGGCGCCCAGGATGTTCACCACTTCCTTGTCGCCCTGCGTGTCGTTCCAGTCGAGCCCTTTCAGGACAAGCGTGGAGCCGGTGATGGCGGCGGCGACCAGGAAGAAGGTCGCCGATGAGAAATCGGCGGGGACCCGCCCCCGGAAGGACGGGTAGCGCTGGCCGCCGGGGATCGAGAATGTCCGATAGTTATCGGTGGTATATTTGATGCCGAGGCGGTCAAGCCATGCCATAGTCATCGTCACGTAGGGCTTCTCGTTGAGGAGGGGGACGTGTATCACCGAGTCCCCTGTGGCGCAGGGGGCGGCGATGAGGAGCGAGCTCAGGTACTGTGAGGTGACGGCGCGGACGGCGGTCTCCCCGCCGGTGATTTTTCCGCCGACGACGAGGGGGGGCATGCCGTTCCCCCTCGTGGAGAAGGAGGAGCCTCCCAGGTCGTTAATGGCGGCGATCAGCGCGTCCGCCGGGCGGCTCCTGATCTGGTGGTCGCCGGTGAACACGCTGTGCCCGCGCGCGAGCGAGGCGATCCCCATCCCGAGGTAGAGGGACGTCCCCGAGTTTCCCACGTCGACAATGTCGGCAGGCGCGGCGATTTCACCGCCCGTGCCGGCGACGTTCCAGGTGTCGCCGGCGTCATCGACCCGCGCGCCGAAGTGGCTCACCATGGCGCGGCACGAACGGGTGTCGGAAGAGTCGAGCGGACGCTCGATGTGCGACTCGCCTTCCCCCAGGAGCGCGAAGACGAGCGCCCGGATGGTGTGCGACTTCGATCCCGGTATGGCGACGGCGCCCTTCAGGCGCGATGGCGTTACGACAAATTTCACGTGTCCTTCTCCCCCGGCGCGGCTGGTCCTATCGTTTTTCAGGTTTTTTGCGCATGTATACGCTGATATAGTACGGCTCGTTTATCGAGGTGCCGGCGAGCTTGTAGAGGGCGGTGAAGGCGTCGCGATTTTCTTCGATATATTCGAGCGGGCGGTGCTCCGTTTCCGCGCGGAACGCGGCGAAATGGTCCGCCAGCGCCGCCAGGTCGACGGGGTATCGGTCGAAGGTGCCCTTGATGAATTTCAGCTCGTTCAGGTCCATGAATGTCTTCAGGTCGTCGCGGAGATAATAATCGTTGTGGAGCGGGAAGGCGATTTTCATGAAATCGTCATAGATCCCGTCAAGGTCCTCGTCTTCGAGCACCACGCCCGCCAGCAAGAGGATGCCCTCGAACTGGAGGGCCCGGGTGAATTCATCGACCACACGGCCGGATTCCAGGAAGTCCAGGTAGTCGACGCAGACGATCAGGTCCGCGGCGAAATAATCGACCGGGAAGCTGTTGAATTCCCCGTTGATGAAGCGGATCCTGTCGAGGACAGGGTCGCCGGCGTGGCGCTCCATAAATTCCCTGATCAGCGCAAGCGACGGCTCTACCGCGACGATGTACGCGTCGCAGCCTGCCGCCATGTCATACAGGACCTGCCCGCTTCCCAGGCCGACCTTTACAATCACCCCGGGATTGTAGGTTTTTATAATGTCGGTGATGCTGTCACGGAGCTTTGGCAGCCGTTTTTCCGGCTCAATCACCATGCCGGTGCGAACATCGTATTCTAAAAATGAAATAATACCGCTCAACCTGCTGTCCATGAGGCACCTCGTATGAAAGGGTTATCATCATCCGATTGTATTTATGCAACCATTTTTTTTCTGAATTGAAGCAATAGTTGCCGCGGTCCGCGTGGATGGCGCCGCCTGCCGCGTCTCGGGAAAAATGCGTGGCTTTTCCATCCGACATAATCTGAATTTGTATTGACAGACCGGCGCCCGCGGTTGCATATTCACACATGAATACGTATCATCGGCGGGCTGTCAATGGTGATGGGACCGCCCGGGAACGGCGACCAAAAGGCTGAACCGCACGAGGAGGATCGCGCAATGGATAAAACCGTCTATTATGATTCATACAAAGAGGAGCGGGACCTCATTCTCGAGTACAACCAGGTTGACCTGGGCGACGCCAGGATCACGAACATCATGGGTCATCGGGATCGATAACATCACGCGGCAGCAGGCGGTCGTCAGGATCATGGATATGATTAAATCGGGCGGCGTGTACCATGTCATCTCCCTCAACCCCTACAAGATACAGCGTTTCAAGGCGAACGCCGACCTCCGCCTCATCGCCGGCTCTGCCGACATGCGCCTCGCCGCCGGCGGCGGCATACAGTGGGCGGGAAAGGTCCTCAAGACGCCGATACGGGAACGGATCCCGCCGCTGAGCTTCGTCATGGACATTGTGCGCATAGCCGAGATCAAGGAGTTTTCAATATTCCTGGTGGGCGGCAAGCCGGAGATCGTTGAGCGGGCGTTTTTTAACATACGGAAATCTTTTCCAAAAATACGCATCGTGGGCCGCCACGGCGGTTACTTTAATGAAGACCGTGAGAAGTCCGTCATCGAGGCGATGCGTAAATCCGAGGCCAACATCGTGTTCGTGGGCCTCGGGTTTCCCCGCGAGGACAAGTGGATAAGCCGGATCAAGGGCGAGTTCAAGAACGCGGTGTTTATCAGCGTCGGCGGATGCATTGATGTCATATCGGGCGAAATCAGGAAAGCGCCGGCGTTCTTCATGGAGCGGGGACTGGAATGGTTTTACCGGATCATCAGCAAGCCGTGGCGCATCGGCCGGCTGGCGAGGACCTTCGTGTTCTTCGCGGGGGCAGTGTGCAAGAGGCTCTTTTCAAGGAGGTGACCCTATTTTTCGTACCTGCCTTTTTTTGCCATGGTGTCGCGGGCGATCTGCATTTCATGGTTGTTGAGGTTCCCCCTGCCGAGGGTGAAATGCGACAGCACCTCCCGCTGATTGCAGGACCTGCACTGGACGATGGCGTTGCCGTCGGCCGTCCATTCGGATATCTCCACGAAACGCGAGCTGCAGTTTCTGCAGAATATTACTGATACGAAATTACCCATGGTTCCCCCTCATGAATTGTTGCATAATGGCACCGCCAGAGGATTTTGGCAAGAAGTTTTCATCCGCGTTTCAGCGGACGCGGAGGGTTATGACGGTTATGTCCTCCCTGGTCCCCCGCGCGCCGGCATACCCGGCCGCAAATCCGAGGATGGCATCGATGATATCCGCTGATTCCGGGAATCCCTTCTCGATAAACCTCATGACGCGCTTGAGCCCGAGCGGCTTCCCGGTGCTGTTCCGTACCCTGAGTATGCCGTCCGACAGGATGACGAACAGGTCGCCCGGCTGCAGGCTCACCGCCACGCTCTTCGATTCCTCGATGTTCTGGCTCAGGCTCCTCTTGCCGAACCTGAGATAGCGGGCGACGCCGTCGCGCACGAGGACCGGGTATGCCACTCCCGCGTTCAGGAACCTGAGCTTCCTCCTGCCGGGATCGAGCACTCCGTAGAAGAAAGACGCGTTCGTTATGGGGCGCTCGTCGTGCTCCATGACGAGATGCAGCAATCTGAACATCTCGACCGGGTTTTTCCCGGTCACCCTGGAGAGGGCCCTGATCGCGCCGCTCACGACCGATGCGCGCAGCCCGCCCGGCACGCCCTTTATGTGGAGGTCGCCAAGCGCGATCCCGATATGATCGCCATCGAGACGGAACAGGCTGTGGAATTCGCCGCCAATTTCCCGCGCGGTGACGGATTTCACCGCGATCAGGACCGGCCCGACCTGCATGTGCCACGTCCGGGATGATCTCTTCCTGGATCGCGCGCGCGGAGGAAATTTCGCTTTTTATCCGCTCTTCCTCCAGTGCGCTGTGAAAATAAATGGCGTTCTGGACCGCCAGCGCCGCCTGGTCGGCGAATACATTGAAGAGGGCCATGTCGTCGTCGGTGAATTCCTTCCTCTCAAGGGGATTTATGGCCTGTATGACGCCGAGGAGCTTTCCCTTGTAGAGGAGGGGGGTGCAGAGCATCGCTTTCGTAACGAACCCGGTGCTCCGGTCAAACTCGGGGTCAAAGCGCTCGTCATTGTACACGTCGTTGATGTATATCGGTTTCCGTATTTTCGCGACCCATCCGGCGATTCCCTGCCCGAATTTTACCCGGTACCGCTCCGTGAGCTCCTTGCCGACCTCGCTCAATGCGACCTTGAAGACCAGGTCGTTCGATTTTTCCTCGTATAATAACAGGGTGCTGGCTTCCGTGTCCATTATGTCCTTGATGGTTTCCATGATCACGGTCAGGAGGCTGCCCATGTCGAGCGTGGAATTGATCATGCTGTTGATGTTGACGAGCTTGGTCAGGTTGTAGATCTGGCGCTCGGAGGCAGCATTGTCATGAACAGCGGTTTTTTTGTTGGGCATAGGCGGTATTTTCCCCGTTTCCAAGGATATTCCGGAAGCTAACGTACAGTACCGGATACTGCGCCTTTTTTTGCTAAAATGCAAGCATATTTTTTCGATTATCGCTATTTACCGTCACACAGTGTCCCGCGAGGGGCCTCACCGGGCTGCCCACGGGCGCGCGGGCTCAATAATATACGGCATGTTATGCGGATATGAGCGGGGCGGGGGGGGTGGTATGGACGGCCTGCGGGCTGATTTAAGCCTGCCCCGGCTCATTTTTTATCTTAATTATACATGATGTCATTTATTTTACAAAGTGTTAAATTTTCGGGATGCGCATGGCGTGCGTTATGGATAATAAAATATTGGATTGTTTTCTGGAAAATCTATTGACATTATAACAACTTTATATCTAAATTAGCTTATAAAGCCTGAACGTGACGAAATGTCTGCAATGGACAGGTGGTTTCATGTTCAGGTGTCGTAGCAATTGCGATGTACATCTAGTAAAAAATTTAACGCTTCATTTTTCATCTGTCTTTACTTTCTTACGTTAAACAGTTTGTTAAACATTTTAAGGAGGACTTTATGAAAAAACTTTTCGCATTGGGGGCGGTTTTGCTGGCCTCTGCATTCATGGTGGGCAATCTGTATGCCTACAACTACAGCCATGATCCCAGCTTCGCACGGATGATGGCGCGCGCCGCGACCACCGACGCGCCGGACGCGGTCTATTACAACGCGGTCGGTCTGGTCAAAATGGCTGACGGTATGTACATTGAGCTTGGCAACCAGATGGGCGCAAAACGCTACATGCACAAGTTCATCGCGGCGAATTATCACGATGCGACACCGTCTTTCATCATGCCGAACCTCGCGCTGGTCTGGAAGAAGGACAAGGCGGCTATTTTTGCCGAAATGCATATTCCGGCGGGCGGCGGAACGCTCGAGTATCGGAATATCTTTGGGATCGGGACCCTGCTCACAGAGGTCGCCGGCCTGGGGCTCCCCCTGCTGCCGAGCAAACTCAAAGCCTCCAGCTTCTGGATCCAGGGATCCATGGGCGGCTCGTTCGCTTTTACCGAATGGCTCGCGATCACCGGCTGCGTGAAGTACAGCATGTACTCCTATGAAATGGCTATCGGTTATGTCGGACTCGGCACAATATCGAAGTCCAAGACGGCTGCTGGCGCTTTCTCCGGCGCGGGCGGGATCATGATAACGCCGATGAAAGAGCTCAGCATTACCGCGCTCTATTCAACAGAGGTAATTGCCCGCGGCAAGACCAGGGACATGAAGACCCATTACAGCCACATAGATGAAGCGCGGCTGCCGGACTACCTGCTCATCGGCTTAAACGTCAAGCCGACCGATGCAGTGTCGATCCAGGCGTCATACCAGTTGAATTTTTCCAATCAGAAAAATTTTGGGAGCGCCTATACCGGATTTAATAATGCCGAGTTTGCCTATGCCGGATCGGGTTTAACGCCGGCGTTGTCGCTTGTGGGCGGCAATACCCAGGATTACAAGGGGAGGATGAATCATAAAGTAGGACTCGGCGGCGAGTTCCTGGTCCACAAGATGCTCATGCTGAGCCTCGGCCTTTCCTTTGAGACTCAGGACAAGTATCCCCGGGTGCAGGTCCCCTTTGATCCGGAATTGAGAAATATCGGCGTGGGCCTCGGTCTCAAGATCATGCCGACCGATTACCTGTCGATCCAGATCGGAGGCGCCAAGTACTCCTATTTCACCGATCATACGATGCTGGGCCTGATCAAGATGAACAAGAGCGTATGGCAGGGCGCGATCAGCCTGACCGCGAAGGTCATGTAGTTTCGCCTCATGTATAGCTGATCCGAAGGCCGGCCCGATGGGCCGGCCTTTTTTATTCTCCCGACAATAAAAAATAATTTATCGCGCTGGTAAAAAATGGGATTGCATTGCCCCGTGGCGGTGGCATAGTGGGGCAATAGCGTCACGTCCTTATGGAAAAAAATATGAAAAACCGCATGGCGATACTGGTCCTCCTGCTGCTCGCGACCGCGTGCCCCGCCGGCGCGCTGCTGGCCGGCGGCATCAATCCATCGGTATCATATACCAGGACGCAGAGCAGGGCCGCGGTTGTCGGGTCCATCGACGCCGCCTACTTCAACCCCGTGGGGCTCACGTGGCTCAGGGACGGCCTCTACCTGGACGCCGGGTACCAGCTCATGACGAAAACGACATCGTACAGAATGGCGTTCAGCGGGGGAGAGGACAATGCGGGCTCGTGGTTCATGCCGAACTTCGCCGCGGCATACAAGAAGGGAAAGGGGGCCGTCTTCATCTCCCTGAACATGCCGGAAGGCGTCGAATTTCTGGATTACCGGAAACCGCTCGGCGGGATGCCGCTGATCAGCTATGTTGCCCTCGACCTTGACCCGGTACAGATGGCCGCGCTCGGCAGCGCGGGGCTCACGGTAAACCTCGGGTCCCTGGTCCTGCCCGGGATCACCTATGTCAGGGGAAGGCGGTACTGGCTCCAGG
The DNA here is from genome assembly GCA_963827275.1 of uncultured Spirochaetota bacterium. Lineage (GTDB taxonomy): Bacteria > Spirochaetota > UBA4802 > UBA4802 > UBA5550 > RBG-16-49-21. The sequence continues at coordinate 257,094 of CAWHAA010000005.1, read as the reverse complement.
GACGGCTGGGCGGTTCCTTCGCCCTGACCGAGACGGTCGCCTTCACCGGGGGCGTCTCCTGCAGCTATCATGACTCGTACCGGTCCGCAGGCGTCTACCGGGGCGGCACCGTCGACAAGATTGAAAAGAGCGCCCTCGGCTGGTCCGGGTTTGCCGGGGTGATGCTCGGTAAACCCGATTCGTTCGCGGTGACGGCGCTCTATTCAACGCAGGTCATCGCCCGGGGCACTGAAAAAAACGTGAAGTACAATTATACCCGCATCATCGAGCAGAACTACCCGGACAGCCTGGTCATCGGCGTGAACATAATGACAAAGGACAAGGCCTCCTTCCAGCTCTCCTATCAGGTGGATTTTACCGGGGAGAGGAGCTACGGGACGAGAAATATCCTCACGCGGGACCACGAGGCGGGGTTCCTTGACTGGGCGCTTGTCGCGGGCAGCGCGTCGGCGTGGTCGGCCCTCCCGCTGGTCGCCGGCGGGAACGCGCAGAACTACAAGCACCGGAACCGGCACAGCTTCGGCATCGGCATGGAGCTTGAATTCTCGGGGTTTGTTCCCAGCACCGGGCTCTCCTTCACCACCCAGGAGCTCTATCCGCGCGCGCAGAACCCCCTCGATCCCGACCTGTTCAGGATCGGTTATGGCGCGGGGCTCAAGGCGAAGAGCGGCTCGCTCACCATTGAAACCGGGGCCGCTTATTATTTTTATGTAACGGACCGGATGCTGTTCAATTCAATAAAATTGAACAGGACCGCGTGGACGTGGGGGACGACGGTGACGTTGAAGGTGATGTGACCGCCGCAGAAGAGAGGGATGGTCACCGGGTGACCGCGCGCATGGTCCGTGCCGCGTCGTCGTACCTGCCGAGCTTCCGGTAGGCGCCGGCCAGGGACATGGCGATGTCCGGGTCCTCCCTGTTCAGCATGCGCGCGCGTTCGAGGTAGGGCAGTGACGCGCGCGCGTCGCCGTTTTGATAGTACGCTCTCCCGAGATAGTGGCTGGCCTCGAACCCGTTCGTTCCCCTGTCGTAGGCGCGCTTCAAGTGCCGGATTGCCTCCCTGTAGCGGCCTGTTTCGTAGAACGAGACCCCCAGCATGTAGAGCAGGCGGGGATTATCGCCCGGCGAGTTCTTGCTGAAAAGGTTCGTAATATCGCGGTACATCTTTTTTTCGAACAGGGCCCCCGTTGTCTCCCCCAGGACCTGTCCCGTCAGGCGCCCGCCGCCGGTTGCGGTAAGGATCATGTCGGCCCCCTCTCTCGGCCTGCCCAGCCTGATAAGGCAGAGTCCCTCGAGTTTTTTCAGCTCCGGGTTTTCCGGATAGGTCATGGCAAGGGGCTTCAGGGACTTCAGGAGCGTTTCGTACTCGCCCGCCCGGTACATGTCTTCGGCCTTCCGTATCTGCATGTCGAGGCTCATGCCGCGTATTTTTTCGTAGTAGGTCCTCATGTACCAGGTGTAAACTTCCTGGCTGTGGAAATAGGAAACTGCGCCGGCCCCGGCAATGAGGATGATAACCAGGTAATTTCCGAGCCTGATCCGCTTTTTCGGCATGGGTGGGCCTCCTGCATTCTATACATGCCCGATGGGCGATAATTTCAAGTACAATATTTTTACTCTGACACCTCCCGGGTGAACGATGCCGCGCCGTTTCCCGTATCCGGGAGGCTTAAAAATTGGTTGAAATATATCAATCCAGCGGATAGCGTGTATTTTTAATATCAAAAGAAAAATATTTTATGGTTTAATAATTCCGTTCGTTATACCAGGCAAAGGACACGCTGATGAGACGTCTCAGAATATTTATTGTTTTTGCTTTTACGCTGCTTTGCGGCACGGCCCTTTTTTCTCTTACCGGCGAGGAGGCGGTGGAGAAATTCCGCATCCGTATGTACCGGCTGGAAAAGCTGACCGGCGTCATCTCCTGGACTTCGTTCGACGGGCAGTCCTTTTCCGGGAGCTTCAAGTACCTGGGACCGGACAAGATATATGTAAAATTTACCAGCCCGATGGAGAAGGTGCTGGTGTCAAACGGGAGGACCCTCTGGGTCTACACCCCGGGCACCGGGACGTGCGGGACGCACCAGCTGGAGAAGGGGACAACGTCAGGCGGTATCGTCGGGCTTGTGGCCGGGTACGACGGAATAGCCTCCGAGGGGGACGCGGGGTATGCCATCAAGCTCAAGGACGATACGAAGATGTATCGTGAAATCATCCTGAGCGTCGATCGGAGCTTTTTACTGAAGGGCGCGATCCTCAAGCGGGACGACGGAAAGGTCATGAGTTTCTCGATATCAGAGGCGACCACCGATGCGGCGGTGAGCCCCAAGCTTTTTAACTTCAGGGTCCCGAAGGGCGTGAAGATGGTCGATACTCCTTTGAATGTGCGATAATACAAATTGTCAACCTGGAAGAACATTGTGCTGGCCGCGGTAATCTGCGGCGCCCCCCTGGGAGCGGTTGCCGCAGAGCGGGACCCGGTCTACACCTTCATCGGCCCCGTTGTCGGTGCCGGCATGAACAGGATCGTGTATGCCGACTGGAAGGGGCTGTACCGGGAACAGACTCTTTCCGGTTATTCAGTGGACAGCGGCTTTTCCTTCTGGGTGGTGTCAAAATGGCTGATAGGCGATGTCGCCCTCTGTTACCGGTACAATAACTTTAACGCCGAGGGCGAGCTGCACCATCTGTACTGTACGATAACCGGCAGGGTCGGGATCCCGCTCGGTTCCGTGGCCATACTGGCGCCGGGCATCGGGATATATATTGAAACGCCCCCGGCAAACAAAATGTTCAACGGGGGCGCGGGGCTCAGAGTCCCGCTCGCGTTCCTGTTCAATACGACATTCGACACGAAATTGTTCATAGAGGGCTCGTTCATGTACGGCTGGTACGGCAAGGGAGATAGTGGGGAAAAGATGTCGTACGGGGTCGACCTTGGATTTATCTTCAAAGTAGGGAGAATTTAAGGGGCCCCGATTATACTTCACGGGGGCTGCCTTGATTTTATCCCGCTTACAGATACCGTTTCACGCCTGGAGTGCCTGCCTTGAACGACACGTCTCCCGGTGCCTGAAAAATCCCGCTGCGCAAAAAATTTTCGTTCCGTCGCTGTTCATCTTCCTTTCAGTCGGCGCATCAATTCTTGTCGCATGCGCGCTCGCCATCGGTGGACCGGCGGGCGCCTGGGGCGCGGGCGCGCTCATGCTCGCGTTCCTTTCGCTCCCCCTCGTGTACCGGGTTTCGCTCAGGATGGGGCCCGGTCCCCGCCATCCGCGGCGTTCGGGGCGCGCGCCTCGTCTTGCCGTGCTTCTCCTCGTGGCGCTTTCCTGCGCGCTTTACGCCGGCGGGCGTGTTTACGGCGTGCTGACGGAGCGCATTCCGGCCCTCGGAAAGGGGACGTGGACCGCGCAGGTCGAGAGCGTGGTTGACGGGCGCTACTGCCGTGAGGCCATTGTCAGGTTCCGCTGCGAAGGAGCGCCTGGCGAAGGGCCGCGCGGAAGGGAGGCGTGGCGCGGCGGTATCGTGCGGGTCCCCGGCGGGAGCTTCGGCGCCGGCGACACGATACGGTTTTCCGGGGCCCCGGTCGCGCTGAACGCGCGGGATGCCCCGCGGCCATACGCGGCCATGTCGGACCTGATGGCGGGCGTTCGGTATGATTTTTATCTTGAGGCGCGCGCTGTCGCGGTCGTTGGCGACGCGGCATCGTTCAGGGAAAAGACGCGGGAGCGACTTGCGGCGAACTGCGATTCCCTGTTCAACCGGAAGACCGCGGCGATGGTCAAGGCGCTTTATTTCGGGAACCAGGACTATATCGACAAGCTGACGATGAACGATTTCAAGCGCGCGGGAGTGTTCCACATTCTCTCCGCCGGCGGGTTGCATGTGGCTGTGGTGGCGGCGGTCCCGATCTTCCTGCTCGGCCTTGTCAGGGTGAACCGCAAGGTCATCGCGGTGGCGGCGTCCCTGGCGGTCCTCGCCTATCTCTGGATCACCGACATGCCGGTATGCCTGCTCCGATCGTGCGTCATGTTCTGCATATATGCCGCGCAGCGCCTGGCAAACCGGGAGCAGAACGTCTTCAACGCGCTCTTCCTCTCCGCGGCCGCCATCCTGGTGCTGTTCCCGGCCGAGATCTTCGGGCTCGGGTTCCAGCTCAGCTACGGCGCCACGCTGGGGATACTCCTCTTCCATGGCAGGTACCGTAAAATACTGCCGCGCCTGCCTGCGGTTATCGCCAACTCCATCGCGCTGACGCTCTCGGCGCAGCTGCTGGTGCTTCCGGTGATCCTCTTGCGTGTGAACGAGCTTAATCTCTCGGGCCTGGCCTCCAACATCATCGTGGTGCCGCTCATGTCGCTCCTCCTGCTCGTGTCGCTGGCCGCGCATGCCGTGTCGTTCGTACCGGCCGCCGCGGCGTACGCCGGCGGATTCACCGATGTGATCTATTCTCTGGCCGACGGCATCGTGCGGTCCCTGTCGGCGGCGGGCGGACATTTTTACGTCGCCGCCCCGCCTCCGCAACTGGCGGCGGCCCTTGTGCTGCTCGCGGCGCCGCTGGTCCTGCCGCCGCGGCGGAAGCGGATAGCGTGGCTCTCCATCCCGGCGGCGGTCCTGGCGGCCTGGCTCTCCCTTGGAGGGCCGGGAGCGGCCGGCCGGGACACGGTTACGGAGGTACGGCACAGCCGCGGCTCGGTCCTCCTGGTGAAACGCGGCACCACCCTCTCGGTCATAGGCCGGTACCCGGAGAAGCGCCACCGGGAGCGACTCGCGAAGGAGATCGCTTCCGCGTCGTGCCGGGAAATCGTCCTGTATCTTCCCCATGCCGATTATCAAGACGTGTCCTGCTGTACATATCTTTTGCGGCGGCTGCCGGTCAGCCGGTGCTACCTGTCCGGCAGCTTCAGGCTGCGCGGCTTCATACGGCGCTTCTTCGACACCCTTGAACGGGACGGCGCCGATCTTGTCATTCATGACTGCGGCCCGTCGTGCCCGGGGGACGGGGCCTGCCGCCTGTATGCGCGGGGAGCCGCCCGGGAGCGCGCCCCGCTACGGGAAATGAAAAATAACCACACCAGATATTTAACTTTACATTAATGAAACGCCGATTAAACTGGTGAAAAGGCGATTGCGGCACCGCGGTCCCTGCCAATCTGGGTGTGTGACAGGATGTTTGATTCATCAGATCTCGCAAAACAGTTCGATAACGGACAGGAGATATATCTCAGTTTTCAGTATCTCACGAGGGATATCGAGCTTGATATTAATTCGCTTCTTGTCAAGATACTGTCCCGCTTCGACATGGGATACATGTATGATATTCTCGAGCCCGTGTTCCGGGAGCTTCTCCAGAACGCCATGAAAGCCAACATGAAGCGGGTGTGGTTCAAGAAGATGGGGCTCGACATCGACAATGAGGCCGATTACCGCGCCGGCATGTCGAAGTTCAGAAACGTGGCGTACCACCCCGAGTTCCTCAGGGACAATCTCCTGGCAAGCCCGTACCGGGTTGTCATCAAGATGAAGCGGCGCGCCGATGGGTTCGGCATCGATATAATCAACAATGCCCGGATCGTGCCCGGCGAGCTCAAGCGATTGACAAACCGGATGCACAAGGCCCTGGATTGCATCAATTTCACCGAGGCCTATGAAAACATGTACGATGCGACGGAGGGAGCGGGACTCGGCATCATCCTGTCGATGATGCTTCTCAAGAACTCCGGGCTCTCGGCGGGCATGTTCGAGATCCTGCCGGAAGGGGATACGGTCAGGGTTTCCCTCTTCATCCCCGGCGTGCTGAAGGGCGGGGAGATCACCACCCTCGTAAAAAAGCGCATACTGGAAGAGGTCGTGTCGCTGCCGACGTTCCCTGAAAACATCGTGGCCCTCCGCTCGGTTTGCAACGACCCGGAATCGACCATTGAGATAATAGCCGAGAAGATAGGCATGGACCCGTCGGTGACCGCCGATGTCCTGAAGCTTTCAAACTCGGCGGGCTTCATTACCGGTAAGAGGATCAGGAAAATCAACGATGCCGTCATCATCATCGGCATGAAGAACCTTGACCTGATCCTTGCCGCAGCGGCGTCACGCAAGATCCTCGAATCAAGGTACGCCAGGTTCGAGCAGATATGGGATCACTGCAGCAGGACCGCCTACTTCGCCCGGTGCATCGCGCTGGAGACGGGAGAGACGCGGATCGCGGAGAGCGCATTCATCGCCGGGCTCCTGCATGATATCGGGAAGATCGTGCTCCTGTCCCTGGACGCGCGGCTGCTTGACCAGATATCCGACCTGGTCAAGAACCGCCGCATCAGGACCACGGCGATCCTCGAAGAGCTCTCTATCGGCATAAGCCATGCCACCATCGGCGGGCTCATCGCTGAAAAATGGAACTTCCCCGAGGAACTGGTCGATGCGATCCGGCACCACCACTCGCCGCTTGACCCGGGGATTAAAAACCGCGACCTTGTCATGACAGTGTATCTTGCCAACCACATGTGCAACAGGGATGCGCGCCACGCCGACCTGCTGTTCCTGGAATCCGATGTGCTGGGGAAATTCGGCATAACCAGCCGTGAAGAATACGAGGCATTCTGCAGAAGACTCGAGGGCATGTATGCGAAGCAGCAGCGCTTCATTTGAGAAGGGCGTTCCATGGGTTCGTACATAGTAAAGGAAATACCCGGCGGGAAGCATACGCTCCTGTATAAAAATTCACGCGAGGTGCGGATACATTCCGCCTATGATCCTGACCGCGAAGCGCAACGCGCGGTCGATGGCTTTTCGGTCGGGAGGGCCTCGCTGATAGCGGTGTATGGCATGGGCCTGGGCTACCACCTGGATTCCCTCAGGCGGAAGTTCCCCGGCATGCCGATCGTGGCGGTCGAGCACGACCCCGAGGTGGTGGACATCGCCCGCGCGACCTGTCCGCGCCACCTCGACGGTGTGGCCGTGGTCACGTCGGCGGCGGGGCTCCCGGGGATCTTCGATGAGATCGACATCTCCGGCTTCCGCGGGATTGCGCATTACACGCACCGCCCCTCATACCTCCTTTACCGTGAATTCTACGATTCCATCATGCGGGAGATGGGCCAGTACGTGTCGTCGAAGATCAGCGACCTCCTGACCCGCGTGGAGTTCGAGGAGCGGTGGGCCTGGAACATCCTGGCGAATGCCGGCCACCTGTTCTCCTCGGCGCGGGTCGGCAATTGTTTCGGCGCGTTTGCCGGCTGCCCGGGGATCATCGTCTCGGCCGGGCCCGGCCTTCGCGCGAACGCGGACGTGCTGGCGCGGATGAGGGACCGCGCGCTCATTGTCGCGGTTGATACCGCCGCTCCCGTGCTCCGGAAGAAAAATATCATCCCCCATATCATAATGACCATCGACGCGCAGAATTACAGCATCAAGCATTTCCTCGGCCAGCGCGACGACGGCGCGGTCCTCCTGGCGGACATGGTGTGCTGTCCGCACGTGCTCCGCTCCTACCGCGGCCCGCGGATCGTGAGCACCACGTCGAAATTCTACACGCCGCCGGACGGCGGGACGAAGCGCGAGGCGTCGCCCCTGATGGACTGGATCGAGCGGTACGCAGGCCCGGTCGGCGATGTCCAGTCGGGAGGGTCGGTCGCCACCAGCGCCTTTGACCTGCTCCTGAACCTGGGCTGCAGCCCCATCATACTGGTGGGGCAGGACCTCGCGTATACCGGGAGGGAGATACATTGCAGCGGGACGCACCATAACGATGAATGGCAGACCCGCATCACCAGGTTCATGAACCTTGACACGATAAACCAGGGCGTCGTGCGCCGGCGGAAGATCAAGCGGGTCCCGGCCTTCGGCGGCGCCGGGACGGTCATTTCCGATTTTGTCTTCGACCTGTACCGGGGCTGGTTCGAGGATTCGGCCGGGAGGGTCGGCGTGCCGGTAATCAACGCGACGGAGAGCGGCGCCCGTATCGCCAATGCCGTGGAGCGCACCCTGTCGTCCCTGGTCGAAGAGTGCCCGGTCCGTACGCCTTCTCCGGGTGATCTCCTCTCCAGGGCACTGTCAAAGGCCGGGCGGGGCAACCCGGAGCGGCTGGCGGGCGCCATGCGGCAGGCGGTCCTGGACCTCGGACGCATAGGTGAGGCGGCGGCCCGGGCGCTGGACGATCGCGCGGGGGCCCCTGCGGTGGAGGAGATGCTGAACGGCCCCGACCTGCGCATACTGCTGCGGCCGTTTCTGCGCAAGGCGCAAACCTTCCTGGCGCGGTACGACGCCGCCGCGGAGGAGGCGGAGCGGATGATGCTGCGGGACATCCGGTCTGCGGCCGGGAAGCTCGTCCCGGCCCTCCAAAAAAGCATACGGGAACTGGGAAACGCGGCCGGCAGGCCCTGAAAATAACATCCTAAAGATATCATGCGCCACCATCCGATAATTGTAGTAATGAACCACTGTTCATTACAATACGGTCATTATGCGCTCATTACAACATATCAGCCTTACACGGAACAGGACACATTCGATTATGAAACATTTTTCATTGGCGGTCGTGATCATTCTTCTTTCGATGCTCGATAGCGCGGCGCTTGTAACCGGGCCCGGGCAGGACGAGGTGGACTGGAGCAGGGGCCTCATTATCACCCACGGGACCTGGCGTGTGCCGCTGAGCGACACCGGCAGGCCGGTCGACCAGGGCGGTGAAGTTATTTCAATAAACCGGGGCCGGGTCAGCGCCTACCGCAAGGCGCGCGAGAATGCGGTTGAAAACATGGTCCGGCTGGTCAGGGGGATAAGGGTCGATGCGGACACCACACTCGAAGAACTGATCGAGCAGAGCGACGCCGCCCGGTCTCGCATCGTCGGCGTCATCAACGGCAGGGTGAAGGTGCGCGAATACCCGCTCGACTTTATCACCTCGGCATGCCGGGCGGAGCTCCGTATCGGGGACATCCTTCAGGCGGTCCCCTACACCTACCCGGGAGACGAGTTCCCGACGCGCCTCGACAATCCCATCCCGACGCGCTATTCAAGCCTGGTCATCGATACGCGGGGGCTCCGCGTCGAGCCGATGATCCTGCCTTCGGTGTTCAGCGAGGAGGGGCTCGAGGTGTACGGCCGCTTCAGGGTGGACATCCGTCATTCAACGAAGTACGGCATCGTCGCCTATGCCACCAGCCAGGACGAGGCCATGAACAACCGGCTGGCCGGCGACCGTCCCTATTACACCGTGGCGCTGCGCGAGATGAAGGGGTGCCCGGTCATCGCGGACCGTGATGTCAGGAAAATATTGAGCAGTCCCGAGACCGTGGCGCAGCTGAAAAGATGCCGGGTAATATTTATTATTGATAAAATCAATAAATAATGATATATTGACAGTACGGGGGCCGGGCGTCAGGCGCCGGTACCCGGACAAGAGAGATTGATATGAAAGTATCGCAGGAAACCGTAACGCGGGCCGCATCGGGAGCGGTCTCGGGCATCGACCGGATGATCGGCATGATACCGGCCCAGACCCAGATGACGATAAAAGGCGTTTTCTTTCTTCTCATATTCGTTTCGCTGATAGGCGGGATCGTGTACGGTGTCACGAGGGGCAAGGAGGCCGCAAAGATAAAAAGCGCGCCGATAATCGAGAATACGAACGAGGCCTTCGACCTGGATATCAAACGTGAGAGCCGTGACGGGAGCTTTACCGCGATGCTTGATTCGGAAGTGGTCAACGAGATGAAGAAGATAGACATGGAAAAGGTGCGTTTCCCGTCGCAGACCAACCTGGAGCCGGATACCGAAAAGGGCATTATCGAGCCGGAGTCACACCGGAAAATAAAGGAAACACCCGGGGTCCGGGTCCAGGACCCGCTCTTCGAGGGTGATTACGGCACAACGCCGGGACTGAAATCGGACGTGCGGCCCATCGGGAAGAGGAGCGGGGCGGCCGAAAAAGACCGTGAATCGCTGGTCGAGAGCGAGAAGAGGGACATCCCGCGGATCATGGACCGGGAGCGGGAACTCGTTCCGGACAGCGGCGCGCCCGATTCCGTGGCCGGGCCTCCCGAGAGGATGCGGCCGCGTCCCGCGGCTGAAGAAGGCGCCCTCATGGAGAGCGGCTCCGGCGGTCTGTTGCCGGCACGCGACCGGGAATTGTTGAAGTCGCCGCCGCAGCGGAGGTCCGGGGCGGAGGTGAGGCCCCTTGAGAAAAAGAGACGGAGCGGGGGGGCCGATGTCCGCTCCCCCGAACCGCTTACCCACGAGGAAGGTATAATCGGAGAGTGAAACCACTACTGTTGGCCCTGCTGATCTTCGCCGTTCCGGCGGCCGCAAGCGACGTGCCGAAGCCCGAGGAGATAATAAACACCATTCTTGAAGCGCCCGAGCAGGCTACGCCGGCCGGGAAGACCGGGAGCGCGCCGCCCGCGGCGCAGGACGCTCCGAAGCAGGAGTCCGCGCAGCCCCCGTCAACCGTGGAGAAGAAGGCGGCGCCCGCACGGGTCATCACCGGACGCACGGGCAGCGCCGTCCAGGCGAAAGAAGAGTCATCGCCGCGGGTCTCCGGCGAGGAGCAGCTCCTCCTGAAGACCGGCATCGATTTCTACAACAACGGCCTCTATGACCATTCACTCCGCAAGTTCCAGGACCTGTCGGCGAAGTACCCCGGCGGGCTGTACAGGGACAGCGCCCGCTTCTGGATGGGCAAGATATACATGAAGCAGTACCGCTACGACGACGCCATCAGGGAATTCGCCGCGGTGAGCGCGGAATCGGGCGATTACCCCGCCGCCGTGTTCTACGCAGGCGAGAGCAGCCAGATGAAGGGGGACCAGATCGCCTCGATCGAGTATTACCAGAGGGTGCAGGCCCAGTTTCCCTCGCACGAGCTGGCGGACAAGGCGCTCCTGAACACGGGTATGCTCTACCTGAACCAGCAGAAGGGGACGCAGGCCCTTGATTCGGCGGTGAGGATCATCAAGTACTACAAGGACCGCGCCACGGTCGATGACGCCTACTATCTGATGGGGAAGATTTACGAGAAGGACCCGCGGCTCAAGGACGTGGAAACGGCACGAAGGATTTACCGGCAGTTCCTGAAAAAGGGCGAGACGGACGACCGCTTCGGCACGTCGCCTCTGAAAAAACGGGTGGAGGAAGACCTCCAGCGCATAGAAAAGATGTATTTCCGGATGGAAAAGTGACGGCCCGGCAATGGTCGACCAGGCTAAAATGAAATACAGCTACCGGGACACCGGCCTCACGCCGCACATGGAAGACTATGTGGAGGCGATATTCATGCTCGCCGCCAGCAACAAGGTGGTTCGTGTCAAGGACATAGCGAAGAAGCTGAATATCAAGATGCCCAGCGTATCCGCGGCCCTCGCCCGCTTAAAGGAGATGGAGCTCATCGATTATGAGAAATACGGATATGTCGAGCTTACCGGCAGGGGAAATGAACTGGCCGACCGCGTTCTGAAGCGCCATAACTGCCTCATAGACTTTTTCGCGAACGTTCTCCAGGTTGACTGCAGCAACGCTGAAGGCGAGGCCTGCAGGGTGGAGCATGACCTGCAGCCTGACACCTGCTCGCAGATACACAAGTTCCTCGATTTTTACAAGGCAGAGGAAGCGTCGGGCAGCGATTGGGTGGCGCGCCTCAAAAAAGCCCTTAAATGAAATCGGGCGCCTCGCGGCGCCCGATCCGGTTTCCATGATATAGAATGAACGGCGTCGCTGCTGTCAGCTTGCCTTGTTTTTCTTCTCTTGCATCTGCTTCAGGACTTTTTCCTGGATATCCTTGTTGACGGGGACGTACTTGAAGAACTCCATGGAGTAGTTGGCCCTGCCGCTGGATATGTTCCTGAGCTGGGTCGCGTAACCGAACATCTCCTGGAGGGGAACAAACCCGATTACCTTCTGGGACCCCTTGCGGTAGCGGCGCATTGATTCTATCCTGCCCCGGCGCTTGTTCAGGTCGCCCACGACCTCGCCGATGTAATCGTCCGGCGTGTTGACCTCTATCTTCATCATCGGCTCGAGCAGTATCGGGTTCGCCTTGAGGAAGCCTTCCTTGAAGCATATGGACGCGCAGGTCCTGAACGCCATGTCGGAGGAGTCAACCTCGTGGTACGTGCCGTCGAGCAGCACTACCTTGACGTCTACGACCGGGAATTCGGACAGGATCCCTTCCGCCATGGCAGCCTCTATCCCCTTGCGCACGGAGGGGATGTACTCGGTGGGGATCGCGCCGCCCTTGATCCGGTCTTCGAATTCGAAGCCTTTGCCCTCGTTGGGCTCGAGGCGCAGGACGGTATGGGCATACTGGCCGCGGCCGCCGGTCTGCTTCGAGTGCTTGTAGTTGTTCTCAACCTCACGGGTTATGGTCTCACGGAAGGCCACCGACGGCGCTCCGACTTCGGCGACCGCGCCGAACTCGGTCTTGAGCCGGTCGACAATGATCTCCAGGTGGAGCTCTCCCATCCCCGCTATGATCGTTTCGTTGGTTTCGTCATTAAACCGCACCTTGAACGAGGGGTCTTCCATGGATAGCTTGCGGAGCGCCGCGCCGAGCTTCTCCTCCTCTTTTTTTGATGGGGGCGTTATCTTCATCTCTATGACGGAGGGAGGAATGAAGATGTTCTCAAGGAAGAGCGGGTGGTCCTGATCGCACAGGGTGTCGCCCGTCTTCGTGTATTTCATCCCGATGAGGGCAACGATGTCCCCCGGGCCGGCGGTTTCTATCTCTTCGCGCTCCTTGGCGTGGATCCTGAGTATCCGGCCGATGCGCTCTGGTTTCGACTTTGTGCTGTTCATGACCTGCATGCCGCTCTTCAGTTCGCCCGAATAGATGCGGACGAAGGTCTGCTGGCCGACATACGGGTCGTGGATCAGCTTGAACGCGAGCGCCGCGAACGGGTCCTTCGTCGACGGGTGCCGGGTGTGGGACTTTCCCGGGTCGTTGATGTCGATGCCCACCACGGCGCCGATGTCCACCGGCGACGGGAGGTAGTCCACCACCGCGTCCAGGAGGAGGCGCACTCCCTTGTTCTTGTAGGCCGAGCCGCAGAATACCGGCGTGATGTTCATCTTGATCGTCGCTTCCCGCGCCGCTTTTTTAAGGAGATCGTCGGGGACCGCCTTGCCGTCGAGGTAGAGTCCCATGATCTCTTCATTAAAATCGGCGAGTTTTTCTACAAGAAAGCCGCGTGCTTCTTCAGCGGCAGCCTTCATCGAATCGGGTATCTCCTCGACCGACAGTTCCATGTCTTTGACGAAAATCGCCTTTCTCCGAATGATGTCGATATTGCCCTCGAACGTGTCCTCGATGCCGATCGGCACCTGGAACGGCACCGGGTTGGCGTCCAGGTATTTGTCCATCTGCTTTACCACTTCGCTGAAGTCGGCGCCCACGCGGTCCATTTTATTGATGAAAGCGATGCGGGGCACATGGTACCGGTCAGCCTGGTTCCATACGGTCTCGCTCTGGGGCTCCACGCCGCCAACCGCGCAGAAGACCGCGACCATGCCGTCAATGACCCGCAGGGAGCGCTCGACTTCAACCGTGAAGTCGACGTGGCCCGGGGTGTCGATGATGTTTATGATGTGGTTGTTCCAGAAGCTTGTTATGGCGGCGGATGCGATGGTGATGCCGCGCTCCTGTTCCTGTTTCATGAAGTCCATGGTGGCCTCGCCGTCATGCACCTCGCCCAGCTTTCGCGTGGTCCCGGTAAAGAAGAGTATGCGTTCGGTGCACGTCGTTTTGCCTGCGTCTATATGAGCGGCGATTCCGATGTTTCTTAATTTCTGTAACGGCATATTAATTCCTCGATTTTCATTATTATCTTCTATGTATAAACAGGGACGGCATTGATGATGCCGTCCCTGTCAATTATTGCACTGGTCGTAGTGAGCAGATGGCATTTTTCAAAATAAAGGGCATATTCTATTGAGGCTTTCTTTTGTCAATAGAATTATATACTTTTTTTTATCAATACCCGGCCCGTTACTCCTGAAGGATGTTCAGCATGTCAAGCTGCAGCTCCGCCTGCTGGCGGTAGGAGGATTCCTGGTGGCGCTCTATTATTTCGTTGAATATTGCTGCCGCCTTGCTTTCATCCCCCATTTTTATGTTGCAGATGCCTATGTTGTAGTATGCCTCCACGCCGCTTTCCGTGTTGCTGAACTCCTCGTAAAGGGCCCTGTAATGCTCGATCGCCTTGAGATATTCAAGCTTGTTAAAGTATATTTCCGCAATATGGCGGTACGCCTCGTGCCGGTGTGTCCCGTTGTAGTATATTTCAAGGTATTCATTGAAGGTTTCGAGGGCCTTGTCGTTCATCTTCAGCTTGAGAAATGCCACACCGTTCTGGAACTTCAGGTCATCGGCGAGTACTTCCATGCTTCGGGATTCGCCTGCGGCATCCGCGGCTCGTGCGGCTGAGGCGGTGCAGAATAATGCGAGTATGAATAATGAAGCTATTAATCGTTTCATGTCGGCATCCCTTCAATGCGGATAATATATATCATACTATCGGCAGTAATGAGACATAACATTACAATTTTTTCCGGTTTTTATCACATTACCCCGATCTCGTTTTCAGGTCTGCATGTTATTCTATGCTTAATTCCGGGTCGATTGTTATGTCGGGCGTCGGGTATTTAACCTTCATGATGATGATCAATCCGATCGCCACCGAGAACATCACCGCGCAGACATTGAAGGCCGCCAGGTACGTGTTGAAGCGGTCGATGAGGAACCCCAGGGCGAGCGCAAAGGCCATCATGCCGCCATTGAACGAGGCGGTGAAGAGCGCGTTTGCCTTGCCGCGGTCATGCATGTGCACCAGGCTGACCACCGTGGTGTTCAGGACCGGGTAGAGTATGCCGTGCGTCACGCCGTACAGGACGGCGGTTATCATCAGCATCGCCAGTGAATCAAGGGCGTTCATCAGCAGGTTCATGAGCGCGCCGATGGCGAAAACGGCCACGAGAAGGTTGTTGCGGTTGATGCGCGCAACGATCTTGATGAAGGTGAAGCGTATGATGATGAGCACGCAGATATAAATGATGAAAAAGTACGAGAACCTGAAGCTTGTCGTTGTCCTGATGAAATTGGGGAGATAGGTGACGATGACGCCGAAGCCGCCGCCGAAGATGATGGTTGCCAGCGTCGTCAGCAGATACCGCGGCTCTGCCAGCAGGCGGAGCGAGCCGCGCCGCGCCGGCTCGTCGGGGGCGGGGCCGGGACGCTCCCCACGCGGCATGATAAAGGTAATGGCAAGGCTCAGCGAGACCAGGAGGACCGACAGGGCGAAAATCAGGTGGTGCGAATGGCCCCGGGAGAGGAGCATCTCGCCGAAGAAGGGGCTCAGGGCATTGCTGAGGGCGCCGGTGACCCCGTAGATGCCGATGGCCTCGGCCGCATCTTCCATGGGGACGATGTCGAAGATGATGGAGGTGCCCATGATCATCGCAATCGAGAACCCGATGCCGTGCAGCACCCGTATAAGGAGGAGCAGCCAGGTGAGGGACGACACGAGGAGATACGCGGCATAGGCGGCAACAAGGACCAGGTAGCCTATCCGTAACAGTCGTATCCGGTCCCTTCCGTGCATGATCGATCCGATCCCCACGGCGGTAATGATGGTAAATATCTTGTCGATATTGTTCATGACGCCAATGTATGATTCTGAGGCGCCAAGGTTCTTGAGAAAGACCGGCAGGAGAATATAGAGCGAGTTCCCGAGGAAGAACAGGAAATTCGCCAGGGCCAGGAAATAGAATAATCGGGTATATCGCCGCATGGCTTAACGATAGCGATATGGCGCGGATGGCAAGAATTTTTTTAAAAGTCCCTCGGCTGATATGGCTATGAAAATGTATTGCATTTATGATTCGGGTCTTATTAATACTGTCAATCAGATGATACAGGGTAATGATCTACCGGAGGTTATTATGGAAGTAAAAGAAGCCATTATCAAGCGCAGAAGCGTGCGGAAATTCACCGATTACCGGGTTACCGATGATGAGATTGCCCAGCTCCTTGAGGCGGCCCGCTGGGCCCCGTCATGGGCGAACACCCAGGTGTGGGAATTCATTGTCGTCAGGGACCCGCAGGTCATGGAGAAGATCGCCGGGACCTATTCCCAGAATAATCCGGCGGTCAAGTGCACCCAGGCGGCTTCGGCTGTTATCGTGGGGTGCGCTAAAACCGGAGTTTCAGGCGCCCATGACGGGAAAAACCTGACAATTTTCAACGAATGGTTCTTGTTCGACCTGGCGCTTGCGGTACAGAATATATGCCTCAGGGCGCATGATCTCGGACTGGGGACTGTTATCGTGAGCCTTATTGACCACCGGGCGCTGAAGAAGGCGCTTTCGGTGCCGGAGGGGTATGAGGCGGTGACCGTGATTCCTGTCGGGAAACCCGCGGTACCTGACCGGCAGGGACCGCCCCGCAAAAACGTGGCGGATTTTACACACCTGGATTGTTTTGGTGAAAAATATGTCCGTTCATGACAGCGATGGCGGCAGGGTTGGCGATTCTGTGCTTCTGGAGTTCCGGGGCCGCTGCGCCGTTATCACACTGAACAGGCCGGATAAAAGAAACGCCTTTGACCAGGATATGTGGGCCGGGCTTGAATCGGCAGTGGGACAGATCATAAAAAAAATGCCCCGCGCCATAGTCGTGACGGGTGCGGGCGACCGGGCATTCAGCGCCGGGTTCGATGTAAACCCGGCAAATCCGCAGGTGGCAAGCCTGATGGAAGCGGTCCGGAACCATACCCGGGGACCGGTGGAGAAGCTGATCGAATATATACGGCACACTGTAGACAGGCTTGTGGACCTCCCGGTGCCGGTCATCGCGGCGATAAACGGACTCGCCTACGGCGGCGGTGCGGAACTCGCCGTCAGGTGCGATATGAGGCTGATGGACCCCGGCGCGGTCATATGCTTTTCCGAAACACGGCTGGGCCTGATGCCGGACTGGGGCGGCGGCGTTGCCCTGGCCCGGCTCGCGGGCAGGTCGATAGCGGCTGACCTGATATTGACGGCCCGGAAGGTGGGGGCAGAGGAAGCCTTCAGGCTGGGCCTGGTGAACCGCGTAAGCAGACCGGGGAAGGTCGTTGAAGATGCCTTTGAAGTTGCCGAAGCCATCTCGAAGAACGGTCCCCGCGCGGTTCAGGCCGCCCTGAAGGTGATACGGGGCTCGGCGGACCAGCCCCTGCTTGAAGCCCTGAAAGGTGAAACATCCATCGCATCTGACCTGATCGCGTCAGGCGAATGCGTGCACGGCATATCGGCGTTTCTGTCTAAAAAAGACCCGGACTTTCCCTGATCCTGACTAGTTTGTTGATACATGAGGGGTGCTTTGACCCCGGGGTCAGGGCGGTCCCGATAGTTATCGGTTGATTTTTACTCTGACCCCTGGATTTTGGGCTATATCTCCCCGAGCAGCAATAAAAAAGGTAAACGGAGACGGTTTTTTGTTCATACCCACCACCATGGAAGAAGTAAAAGCCCTCGGCTGGGAGCGGCTTGATGTGATACTCGTCACGGGGGACACCTATATCGATAGCCCCTATATGGGGATAGCTGTTATCGGCCATGTCCTGATGGACGCAGGGTACCGGGTCGGTATCATAGCCCAGCCGGATATCAGGGACGGACGGGACATTGCCCGTCTTGGCGAGCCGGCGCTTTTCTGGGGCGTCAGCTCGGGCTCGGTGGATTCGCTTGTTTCGAACTATACTGCCTCAGGGAAGAAAAGGACGCATGATGACCTGACGCCGGGCGGCAGGAACGTCCGCAGGCCTGACAGGGCGGTCATTGTATACGTTAACCTGATCCGTCAGCATTATAAGGATACTGTACCGATAGTTATCGGTGGGATAGAGGCAAGCCTGCGCCGTATCGCCCATTACGATTTCCGGGACAACGGGGTGCGCCGCTCGTTGCTTTTTGACGCCAAGGCGGATATCCTGGTGTACGGTATGGGCGAGCGCGCGGTGCTGGAGCTTGCCGGCAGGCTGAAAGAGAACAAGGACCACCGCGGGACCCGGGGCATATGCCATATTGCCGCTGCCGCGGTTCCCGGCTACATCGAGCTGCCGTCATTTGAGCGCGCCGCAAAGGACCACGGGGCGTTTATCACCATGAGCCGGCTCTTCTTCGCAAACGGTGACCCGGCCGGCGGCAGCGGCATGGCGCAGAAGCATGGCGACCGGTATCTTATCCATAATCCGCCCGCCATGCCGCTTACCTCGGAAGAGCTGGACCGCGTTTATGAGCACGAGTATGAGCGCGATCTGCATCCCTATTATAAAAGCATGGGGGAGGCGCGCGCCCTTGATACCATACGGTTTTCAATCACCACGCACCGCGGGTGCTTCGGGGGGTGTAATTTTTGCTCCATAGCGGTCCACCAGGGTCGTTTCATTGTTTCGAGGAGCGAGGCGTCCATTATAAGGGAGGCGAAACGGTTTGTGGCCGACCCGGCGTTTCGGGGCATCATCGCCGATATCGGCGGGCCCACTGCCAACATGTACGGTATGGGATGCAGGATGAGGGCCGGGAAGGGCCCGTGCACGGACCGGCAATGCCTCGGTGACTATGTATGCCGTAGCATGAGCGTGTCGCACAAGAGCCAGGTGGCGCTCCTAAGGAAGATCCGGAAGATTCACGGTGTCAGGAAAGCCTTTGTCGCATCGGGCATGCGCCATGACCTCGTCATGGCCGATCGCGACGCCGGGGAGGAATACCTGTCCGAGATCGTACGGCACCACGTATCGGGCCAGCTGAAGGTCGCACCGGAGCACTGCGTGCAGCGCGTCCTCGATCTCATGGGAAAACCGTCCGTCGACAGCCTGCTCGCCTTCCGCGACCTTTTCAACCGGCTGAACAGGCAGCACGGGAAAAGGCAGTATCTCACCTATTACCTTATCGCGGCCCATCCCGGGAGCACGCTTGACGACATGAAGCACCTGCGCGGCTTTATGCGGCAGGAGCTGCATATCGACCCGGAGCAGGTGCAGATATTCACCCCGCTGCCCTCGACCTGGTCGGCGGTCATGTATTACACGGGCCGCAACCCCTTTACCGGAAAACCCGTCTTCGTGGAAAGAAACAGCGCCGGAAGGGAAAAACAGAAGAAGGCGCTTGGCCGCCCGGCCGCCAGGAAGTAACCCGGGATACAATAGCATGGCAGATCACTTTGAATCAGGTCTGGTGCGGTTCATGGAAGTGGCGGGACCGGGGCGGGAATTTTTCCTGTTGAAATTTAAACGCGCAGCTCCAATTATTGTCGGCATTAACATGCTATGATAAAAATAATCAATCTATCGAAATCGTTCGGCACCCAGCTCCTGTTTGAAAACGTGAATGTCAGTATCAATCCGAAGGAGCGGGTAGGGCTGGTCGGCCGCAACGGGCACGGCAAGACCACCCTGTTCCGCATCATCATCGGCGAGGAGCAGGGGGATTCCGGCGAAATATCGATACCGCGGAACTATCGCGTCGGATATGTCACCCAGCAGCTCCTCTTTGCGGAGCAGACGGTGCTGTCCGAGGCCTGCCGCGGGCTCCCGGAACACCTGCATGGTGAAACCTGGATGGCGGAGAAGATACTCTCCGGCCTCGGGTTCTCGAAGCAGGACATGGAGCGGAAGACCTCCGAGTTTTCCGGGGGGTACCAGGTCCGGCTGGGCCTCGCCCGGGTGCTGGTGTCGGAGCCGGACCTCCTCCTCCTTGACGAACCGACAAACTACCTTGACATCATATCGATCCGCTGGCTGGAAAAATTTCTCCGCCAGTGGAAGAGCGAGCTTGTCGTCATCACCCACGACCGCGCCTTCATGGACAGCGTTACCACGCATACGATGGGCATACACCGGCGGAGGGTCCGCAAGATCGAGGGGGGCACTGACAAGTACTACGAGCAGATATTAAAGGAAGAGGAGATCTACGAGAACACCCGCGTCAACGATGAGAAAAAGCGGAAGGAGGCGGAGCTCTTCATAACCCGCTTCCGGGCAAAGGCGCGCCTTGCCGGCATGGTGCAGTCGCGCATCAAGGCACTGGACAAGATGGAGAAGCTCGACCGGCTTGATAAGATCAAGACCCTGGACTTTTCATTCAGCTACCAGCCCTTCCCGGCGAAGACACTCATGCGGGTGGAAGGCCTTTCCTTTTCCTATGACGGCGAGGACCTGATCCATGACTTCAGCGTCACCGTCGGAAAGGACGACCGCATCTGCGTGATCGGGAAAAACGGCAAGGGGAAGACCACGCTCCTGCGCCTGCTGGCCGGCGAGCTCGGTCCCCGGGCAGGTTCCATCGCCATGCACGGCGATGCGGTGGTCGGCCATTTCGCCCAGACGAATGTCCTTCGCCTCATCACCCGCATATACCATCGAGGAGGAGATTATGCTCTCGGGGTGCGACCGGCAGAAATCGAGGGACATCGCCGGCGCCATGATGTTCGAAGGCGACATGGCCCTGAAGAAAATCGAGGTGCTCTCCGGGGGCGAGAAGAGCAGGGTGCTCCTCGGGAAGATACTCGCGCAGAAGTCGAACCTGCTCCTCCTTGACGAGCCGACGAACCACCTGGACATGGAGTCAAGCGACGCGCTCCTTGCCGCCATCGACGATTTCGGGGGCGCGGCAATAATCGTCACCCACAACGAGATGTTCCTTCACACGCTGGCAAACAGGTTTATCGTCTTCCAGGGCGGCGGGATATCCGTCTTCGAGGGGACCTATCAGGCATTTCTCGACAAGGTCGGGTGGGAGGATGAGCGCGAGACGGACGGTTCGGCGGACGCCGCGGGGCCGTCGAGGGACAGCGTGAACAAAAAAGACCAGAGAAAGCTGCGCGCCGACATCCTGGCGAGAAAATCGAAAACAATCAATCCCCTCAAGGCGAAGATAGAAAAACTCGAGGCCGGGATCGATGAAAAAGAAAGGCGCCTGTCCGGCCTGAACAATGATATCATCGAAGCGTCAGGAACGGGCGGCGGTGAAAAAATAGCCCGGCTCTCGAAGGAGATCCATGCGTCGCGGACAGAGGTCGACGCGCTCTTCGACGAGCTCGAAATTCTCATCTGCGAGCTCGAGGAGAAGACACGGCAGTTTGACCGGGAGCTTGGAGAATTGTCCGGCCCCCCGGGCAATGAATAATAACATCAGAGGGCGGCACCATGGAAGCATTGATACCCTTCGTGTTCATTCCTTTATTCGTATTGCTCTGGGTCGGGGTTGCCGGCCTTATCTCGCTCGTGGGCGGATGGCGGGGCGTCGCGCAATCGAACCCTCCGCCCCCGGCGCTGCATGAAACCGGCGAAGTCTATTCGTTCCAATCGGTGCGGTTCGGCCTCATGGGGAATTATAATTCAACCGTGAACGTCACCGTGTACCGGCAGGGGATAGGGATGGTGCCCATCATCCTGTTTAAAATGTTTCATGATCCGATATATATCGGGTTTGACGCCATGACCGATGTCGCGTATGGCAGGTTTCTGTTCCATTATATGACCTTTACCCTCGCCGGGAAAAAAAAGATCATGCTGATGGGACGGTGCGTGCCCGCGATCAGGGAACGGCTTGGCGGCGTCAGAGGACCTCTACCCCGATGATGACAAGATCGTCAGTAATAGGCTCGTCGCAGCGGAAACGGTTCGCCGCCGCTATGATTGAATCCAGCGCTTCATTCAGTGACAGTGCCCCGGTGCCGCCGATTATTTCGAGAAAGCGCCCATACCCCAGGCATTCGTGGCCCGCATCGGTCATTTCGGGAAGGCCGTCAGTGTAGAAATAGACGCGGTCCCCGGTATTGAGGGACAATTCAAGTGATGGGAAAGAAGTGTCTCTCATCAATCCGATGACTTTGCCCTGGATATCAAGGTACCGTGCCGGTCCCCCTCCGGAAGGGTGTATGATGGGAGCGGGGTGCCCCGCGCATGATACCGTAAGCCGCATGATATCTTCAATGCCCCCGCAATGAAAAAAGCCGTACACCGCGGAAACAAAATACGTGTGCATGTTTTCATAAAGGTCGGCGTTGAGCGCGGCGAGGTAGTCTTTCGGCTCGCTGGCATATCTGCGGAGATGGGCGGTGCTGATCGATTTGAGCAGGGAAAGAAAAAGTGCGGCCGTAATACCGTGCCCGGTGACATCGCTGACGAAGATTGACAGGCCGCCTTCGGCCAGCGGTTGGATGTTGAAAAAGTCTCCGCCGATGGCTTCCGGCGTGTTGTAGCGAAACCCGATAGCGAGCCGTTCGCACGAAGGTGCTTCCGCGGGGAGGAGCGCCCGCTGGACGACTTGCGCGGTTTTGAGGTCCTTTTCAATGCTCTCGTTGCGTTCTTTCAGCTGTAAGACGCTCGTCCGCAGCTCGTTTTCGAGACGTTTCTGCACGGTGATGTCCCTGGTTACTCCGAGGATGGCGACAGGTTTTCCGGTCGTGTCCCGTATAAAGGAGGTGTTGATCTCGATGTCAATCATCGCACCGTTTTTCGAGCGTTCTTTCAGCGTGTGCGACCGTGATCTGCCCTGTTCGCGCATCCCGTCCGATGCTATTTCATCGCCAAGTATGGCTGTCAGGGTCCTGAGGTCATCACCGTCCAGCAGATCGGTGAGCGTGAGGCTGGTAAATTCACCCGGGCTCCAGCCCGTGCTTGCCGTCACCGACGGGCTCACATAGCTGAATTTTAATAACGCCAGGTCGAAGATCCAGATAACGTCCTTCACATTGTTGGTGATGAGCTTGAACAGCTCATTTGACTCCCTCAGCGCCTCGTTCATGCGGGCCATCTCGGTGATGTCGTTGATGATAAGGATTTTGCCGATGGTCATGTCCCCCGCGCGAATGACAGACTGGTTAAGCAGAATCGTCCGCTTCCACCCTGGGTGCGAGGTCGTGGTTATATAATTGCTGTAGGAATGTTCAGCGCTATACTTGTCAACCAGCGTTTCGATGCGGAGCGACGCCGTCATTGCATCGCCGACATGCAGTATTGTAATGGCGGCTTCATTCATGTTCAGCACGGATCCGGTGCTGTTGAGTATAACGACTCCTTCCCTGGAAGAGGCGAAAAGCTCGTCGGCGATATCGTGTATTTCGGGGGTCAGGAAGCGGTACCTGATGGTCGTGTAGAAGACAAACAGGCTGAGGATAACGCTCCATGAGGCGGTATACCGGACGCTGTTTTCGAAGCCAGTAAGGTTCGGTATGATGAACTGGTTGATTCCTGAGAATAGAAGCGAGATCAGGACCCCCGCAAGGAGCGGCGCAATCTGTCTCCGCCTGACCGGGTCGCCGGTTGACTGCCTGTGGCGGAAGGCCAGTGCCCAGGAAACGATGATGGGCATGATGATGGCAATCACGGTGACAAGGGAGAAAAGGACGCCCTCGTTGAAGCGCCAGCCCCAATCGTAACGCGCAAACCCGGAAATGATCAAGTCAGTCGTTGTTGCGGTGATGATTGCAGTAAGCGATATGGCCAGGATGGAATAGTAAAACAGGTCGCGCTGCCGCTGCAAAAACATGTAGGTAAAATTTGTGAAAAAAAATCCGGTCAGATACCAGAAAATTGAAGAGAATTTGCTGAAGGGGACTATGGCCGCGTCTTCGAGAGGAAGATGAAATGCGGCGCTGCAGAGGACCCAGAGAGAAATGACGGCTGAAAGCATCACATATGAACGATTGACGGGATTCCGTATGTTCAACGCCATCGCGTATGACATCATAAAGAAATTGATGAGGAATGCAAGGACCGGGAGTATGATATACGGATTCATGATTGTACCCGGAGGCCGCTCATTTGACTTTATCCGATACGAATCCTTGCATCCAGTGCCACCGCACCGGAGCCGTCAGCGAGAATCCGCACCGGGTTTACGTCCAGTTCCTGTATTTCGGGGAACCGGGCTAAAAGGTGCGATACGCGCTCGATCATGGCGATATACGCGTCGATGTTCCCTGCCTGTTTCCCGCGTGCCCCAGTGAGGACGCTGTAGGATTTCAGCTCTTTGATTTTTTCCGTGATCTCTTCGCGGCCGGCCGGGCAGAGCAGGAGCTTGACGTCCCTGAACACCTCGATGTATATCCCGCCGAACCCGAAGAAGATCACCGGCCCGAAGGAGGGGTCCTGCCTGCCGCCGATGAACATGTCGTATCCATCATCCGCCATTTTCACCACCCTGACGCCGTCGAAGCGCGCGTCCTTCTTGTAGGCCGACAGGTTTTTCCGGATGGTCTCGAATCCTTTTTTAACCGCCTCGTCGTCGCGAAGGCCGACCATGACACCGCCCGCCTCGGACTTGTGGAGCGCGTCGGGCGATATTACCTTGAGGACCACGGGGTATCCTATCTTTCGCGCCTGGACCGCCGCCTCGTCCGCCTTCAACGCAATCGCGGAACCTGCCGCCGGGACGCCGAACGCAGCCAGCAGTTCCATGGATTCTTCGCCGGTATCGCCGGGATTCGCCTGTATCCATCGCGAGGCCGCGTCGATGTCGGCGCTGTCGATCGGAAGCGGCTCCGATCCTTTTTTCTGCCTTCTCATGTTGTAGTCGCTCTGCTTTTTAAGCGCGAACATCATCTCTTCGAAGCTGTCGAAGAGGGGGAAGTTTATGTTTTTCTTCATGGTCGCGATGGTTGCCGACAGGCCGAAGACGCACACGCCCAGGGGTTTGCCCGATGAAAGCATGGTCCCGGTGGCTTCCTTCGAAAGGTCGGTATGGAACATCTTGAAAAAGACGTCCGGTCCCTTCGGCATCTGGGGCCACTGGGTGACGTACACAGCACCGTCGACATTGTCGTTGTGCATCACCTCGTAGAATATCTTTGCGTACAGGTTCGGGTCGTAGATGTCCCCCATGTCGAGCGGGTTGGAGAAATTGATGACGCCCGCGTTGGAAAAGCCCTTCAGGCCGTCAAAGAACTCCTTCCCGGGATCGGCGAATTTGAACCCTATCTTTTCGCACAGGTCCGCCATCATGACGGTGATGCCGCCGGCGGGGCTCATCATCATGAGCCGGTTGCCACGCATGGGGGGAAGATCGAAGGCCTTGGCCACCGATATGAAGTCGTTGAAGTGGGATATCCGTATAATGCCGGCCCGGTCAAAGGCGGCGTCGATGATTTCGTCATCGTTTGACAGTGCCGCGGTATGGCTCATGGCCGCTTTTCGTCCCGCGGAGGTGGTATTGGATTTGAGGATCACGATCGGCTTGTTGATCCTGGCGGCGGCCGCCAGAAGCTCTTTGCCGCGGGGGATGCTCTCCAGGTACATGCCGATGATCTTGGTCTCCGGATCGCGCCCGAAGTATTCAAGGAAATCCACCTCGTCCAGGTCGAGCTTGTTGCCGATGCTCGCGAACTTTGCCATCCCGATGTTTTCATCCATCATGAAGTTCCAGAGCATGATGCCAACGCCGCCGCTCTGTGCGATGATGGAAAACCCTCCCTTGGGGGGAGGAAACGACGGGATGAAAGGCAGGCACATGCCGTTCGCGGTATTGGCGACGGTAAGGCCGTTGGGTCCTACGAAGCGGATGCCGTATTTGCGTGATTTTTCAAGGAGCAGGTCTGCAAGCTTGCCTCCTTCATTGCTCAGCTCGTTAAAGCCTCCCGAGGGGATGGCCATCCACCTGACGCCGAATTCGCCGCATTCTTCAACAACGTCCGGGATAAGCCGGGCGGGGACCAGTGCGTATACAAGGTCCGGTACAACGGGGAGTTCCCGTATCGACTTGTACATACGGATGCCGTTAACATCATGGTCGTCCGAACGGGGATTGACCCCCAGGATGCGGCCCTTGTAGCCCCACCTGATGAGGTTTTCGAGCACCAGCTTCGGAATATTGTTGGGCTTTGATGAAAGCCCCATGATGACAAGCGATTCGGGATAAAAAAGTTTTTCCATGAAACGTACCTCTTCGATCTGTATGTGTATAATCAAGGATCCAGCTATTCACGTAAATTAAATACGCATTGTGACGGCATCAGTATCGTTATTGTAAAGGCGGCGTCGGACATGCATGATCCCGGGTGCTTTAAGAATTCCGGCCCGAATGCCGTAATGTCCAGTTTACAGTACGCCCTGGAGTGATGAAAGCTGCAGTATTCTTTTTACATTTTCCGATGAGTTTGCTATGGTAAGGTTCTTGTCCAGTTCCTTGAGCTTCTTTTTTAAAGTAAGCAGGGCCCGGATGCCGGAAGAATCGATGTAGTCAACAAGGGCCAGGTCAATCTCGACGTCCTTGTCATACCCGGGTATATTTGCAATCTTGTCACTGAAGGGTTTTATGGTGGTGGCCTCAAGGTTCCCTTCAATTACGACCTTTACAATGTCACTCGTCTGGTTTATTTTTATCTTCATTGTATCCTCTGGGTGAATCTACAATTTTTGTTTTAATTTCATAATTTAGAGAATTATAACAATTGCAATTAAAAATGTCAACAATCTTTATTGCCGGGACGCCATTAAATAGAAGAGAAGGGCACGGTATGGTCCTCGCCGTTCTCAATGCAGTATAAACGTTCCTGTCCCCAATAGCTGGCCCCCTGCGGTCCAGACTTCTATGGTATATCTGCCCGGTCCCTCCAGTATGGTACGGCGTGACCACGTTCCAAATCCCCCTTTTCTGCCCCCCTGAATTTCGCTTAATGAAATAGTGAGGAGCTTTTGCCCATTTATGGACCATACATGGTTGATCTTTTCGGCGAGTCCGCGTGGCGCGAAGATGGATGAGTAGAAATAGACCTCCGGTATCGAGGCTGCTTCTTCTGCTTTGAAGGCGTCCATGGGGCGGAAGTCTTCAATCCCGCGACATGCCGTGGCACGTGTCAGCTTCAGGGGTGCCGGGGGTATAAGGCTCCTGCCGAACCATAACAGCACGAAGAAGAGCGCGATTCCCATGATAAAAATGGCGGTGTTTTTCCTGTTCTTGAGCATGTCAATGTGAGGATATACGAAAACGATGACCGCTGTCGCGGCAATTCCCCCGGAAATTAAAAGGCTCCAGATATTTCTCACGCCAAAGAGTATGGGGAGAAGGAGGTTCAGGACACAAAAAAACGTCAGGGCATAGAAGAATGAGCTTCTCAAGGGGTGTCGCGCAACAAGTCGCTGGTAGAGTTCATACCAGCCGGCGATTACGGCAATGATAACGATGATCGGCGCAAAGAGAATGTTGCGGGATGGGAATGTCATTGATTCAAAATAGAACGGTAGCACAAACAGGAGCATGTTGTTGAGGATGAAGATAAGCGCCGTATCCCATAATGAGGTAAGTATGTTTGATCGTTGTTTTAGCAGGTACAACCGGAAGGTAATATAAAAAAAGGCGAATATCACCGAAACAATTACAATCGGCACATACTCGAACCCCTTTTTGAAAAGAAGGATAACGACAAGGCTGGTGGCCAGCGAAAAGACGGGCTGGAGCTTCATGATGCGCTGTATGCCCACCGGCCAGATGTCAAATATGGCAGCGAGGTATTTGCTTAATCCGCGCATTCCCCGGGGGTAGTCGTTGCGGGGCGGGATGCCTTCGGTGTAATATTTTATGGTCCTTCGTATCATGGTTGGTTTGATTCAAAAAATTGTATTACCGGGAGATGTCAAATAATATTTTGATAGTTATCGGTAATGATGGCATCAAGGCCGTTGGTTCTCCGGTTGATGCTGAGGCTTATTGCTCCATTGGTGATATTTATGGAAAAATGATAATTGGGAAGCCGATAGTTATCGGTATTCAAAATTATATATTAGCATTACCGTTTTTTTGGTTTTGCACGATTCGTCGGCTCCGCCGCCAGCGGGTTATCCGGCCAGTAATGACGGGGGTAACGACCCATGAGCTCCTTTTTTACATCCGGATATGATCGTTCCCAGAATCCCCGCAGGTCGCGGGTTATCTGGACAGGCCTTCCGGCGGGGCTCAGGAGATGCAGCAGTACGGGTATTCCGCACAGGTGCGGTGTTTCCACGCAGCCGAAGAACTCCTGCAGGCGGGCAGCAATTACTGGGATGTCGCCGCTCATGTAATCGACCGACTTCATCGTCCCGGAGGGAAGCCGTATCTGTTCGGGGGCCAGTGCGGCGAGTATGCGCCGTCGTTCCGGTCCCAGGCGGTATTCCAGCGCCTTAAGGAGACTCCCGTTACTGAAAATGGGGCCGCCGGTGAAGGTCCCGAAAGGAATAAGCCATTCTGTTGCTTCAGCGGCAAGGATTTCGGGCGATAGATCGGGCCAGTTGCTCTGACCCCCGTTTTTTTGTATGAAAGCTGATCGTGCGCATACATGCCGTGCAGCATCGCTCCATGGCAGTATAAGAATCCCTTCCTGTTCGATGCGTTTGATAGTATGCTGCCGCAAAACATCCTCCGGCGGAAGGCTCCCCTGTCTGTCCCGCAGCTTCAGACGATCCAGGCGCTCAATCGTGCGGACATGGGGTGTCCAGCCGTCCCATTCAACAATATGTTCGGTTATCGGCTGTCCGGCCAGGCCGTTTTCGAGGTCCCCGATAGTTATCGGTGCAGCTGAAAAAATGCGCGCATCGGTTTCGCCGCCATCCAGATCGGCAATAGCGATGAATTCATGGGACCCGAGGGGGCCTGACAATCGCGCCCCGCGGCCGGTCGCGAGCGTCCATCTTGACAGATAGTTATCGGTAGACGTCTTTTTGGCCACCCGGTCAGGAAAGGCGAGCAGGAGCAGCTTTCCCGCCAGGTCCGGATCAATGTCCCTCCCGGTGACGGGTGCGTGCTCTGACCCCGCCCGGCCCAGTATCCTGCGCGCTTCGTCGTAAATGCGGCGGGCGGTCCCGTCCGGGAACGCGCCGCGCCTGCCGTCGGCCCATGCCGCCCAGGCGGCGAGGCGGTCACGGAAATCAGGGTCATCGCCGCCCATCGTCACGTCTTCTTCAATTATTGCCGCGGTCACCGCCGCGGCCGCTGACCAGCCTCTCCTGGCCGCTTCCAGCACCATGCGGCCCAGTCGGGGGTGGAGACCGATCGCGGCGGCGCTGCGGCCTGACGCGGTTATCCGGCCCGAGTCGTCGATCAGGCCGAGGTTTTTTAAAAGCGCCGATGCCCTCTCCATGGAAGCCTGCTGCGGCGGGGTGATCCAGGTGAGGTCGTACGGCGACGCCGCGCCCCACAGGGCTGTTTCGAGGAGGAGGGGCGCGAGGTCGGATTCGAGTATTTCCGGGGGGGCGAATGCCTCGCGGCGCCCGGCTTCGTTCCACCAGCGCAGGCAGATGCCGGGGGCCGTGCGCCCCGCCCGGCCTCTCCTCTGTTCGGCGGAGGCGGCGCTGATCATCACCGTGTCCCAGTGGTCCATGCCGGTGCGCGGCTGATACCGTACGCGGCGCTCAAGCCCGATGTCCACAACGGCGCGGACTCCCGGCAGCGTAATGCTGGATTCCGCGACATTTGTTGACAGGATGATGCGGCTTCCGGTTCCCGGCGGGGGATTGAGCACCCTGCGCTGTTCATCGGGCGGGATCTGGCCGTGCAGTATGGCGATACCGTCGTTCAGGCCGGGGAATGATTGCCGGATGGCTTCACGGGTGCGATTGATCTCGTAGAAACCGGGCAGAAACACGAGCACGTCGCCGCTGCCGGACAGGTCGGCCATCCCCCTCGCTTCGGCGGCAAGCCGCGCGGCCCCGTTCCATGGTTTTTCGTCGGGAAGGGGCGGGCGGTAGTGCACCCGCACCGGATGGGTCCGTCCGGGAACGGCAATGAGTTCCATGTCGCCGAGGGCCGAACGGAGCGTGGCATCGGGCAGCGTCGCGGACATGAAAAGTAGCTTCATGTCGGGGCGGATCGTGCTCCGGCAGTCCCACGCGAGGGCCAGGGCCAGGTCGGCCTGTATGGTGCGCTCGTGGAACTCGTCGAAGATGATTGTCCCGTAACCCTCGAGCGCCTGGTCGTTCTGGATGATGCGCGTGAGGACCCCCTCGGTGATTACCTCGAGCCGTGTTGATCTCCCTGTCGCGGTTTCGGTCCTGGTGCGAAGGCCCACGGTCTGCCCCGGGCGTTCGTCCAGGATGCTGGCGATACGGTCCGCCGCCGCCCGCGCGGCGATCCTGCGGGGCTGGAGGAGCAGGATCTTTGAGCCGGAGAACGCGGCATGGCTGAGCAGCTTCCATGGTACCAGCGTGGTTTTCCCGGCGCCGGTCTCGGCATTGAGCATGAGTATCCTGTCGCGGGCGAGGGCGTCGGCTATCTCGTCGAGCCGGGGATAAACGGGGAGTGATTGTAGGTCTTCCGGGTGCATATCATGATAACGAATATGAATGTGTGATAAACGCTATTCCTCTCTTTTAATGCGTCCTTCCACGGACGCGTCGATCCTGCCCCTTTTTCTTACCGTGTCCACAAGGAGCTCTCTGAGCGGCAGGCCGGTTTTCGTCGCCGGCTTGTCGATAAACATGGTATACCCGTCGCCCCCCGTATGCATGAAATCGGTTATCGTGACCGTGTAGTTTTTCCCCCGTTCAAGCGGGGCGCCGCCGATCAGGACATCCGCGGGTTTTCTTTCCCGTATGGTGAAGCTGATTCCCGACACATGAAGGAAGCCGCCGTCCTCGTCCTCGCGCGCGCCCCGCACGGAGCGGGCAAGCGCTTCCATGATCCCGGCGCCGGTCATCGTTACCGCGATGATTTCATTCGGGTACGGCATCACCCTGAATATGCCCTCGATGGTGACCGGGCCGCGGTCCAGGCCGGCGCGGAGGGACCCGGCGTTCAGGAGGGCGATGTCGGACCCGGTGCAGGCCCGCATCACGTCGGTCACGAAATTGCCCAGGTTCGTCTCCTCGTAGCGGATGCGCCCCCGCTCGCCGTCCATCGCGGTCATGGATTCCCCGATCACCCGCTTGTACATCGCGCCGAGGCGGGCGTCATAATCGGCGACGATCTTCGCTATCTCCGGGTCCGGCGCGGTCCCGGCGGTAACGGGAATATAGCGTGACCCGGTGATGGCCGCCTTCCTCGCGCCGGGATCGAAGGATATATCGAGCCTGCCCAGGTACCGGCCCTTTTCAAACGCCTGGAACACCGGCACGCCCGAGGCGTATTTCACCGGGTCGAAGAGGATCTGGTCGTGGCCGCCGATGATGGCGGTGAGGCGCGGGTTGGCCCTGGCGATGGCGGCATCGGTCCGGAACCTGCTGTGTGAAAGCAGGATCACCGGCCCCTTCCGGGCGGCGGGACCGACCTTCCCGGCAACGGTGGCCACCGGATCAAGGACCTCGAGCTTCTCGACGTTCCCCGGCGCCGTGGTGGTGAGGAGCTCGGTGGTGGTCGCCCCTATGACAGTGAGGACCGCATTTCCTGACAGGGGGAACGCCGCCGTGGCGTCATTCAACGGCTTTTTTGTGTCTTTCCAGATGATGTTCGAGCTTATAATCTTGAATCGCGCCGCCTGCTTCAACGCGAGAAAGTTATCGAGCCCGAAATCGAACTCATGATTGCCCACCGTCATGGCGTCGACGCCCATTTTATTGAATATCTCTATGTCCGGTTTGCCCTTGAACAGTGTGGACATGGGGGTGCCCTGGAGCACGTCCCCGGCCACAAGCAGGAAGGTGCGGATTCCCTGCCGCGTGTTCTGCGCCCGGATCTCCTTCACCAGCGTGGCCATCCCCGCGATGCCGCCGATATACTCTGAGGAACCATCGGCCGTCGTGACCTTGAATGGCGCAAGGTTGCCATGGAGATCGTTAAAAAAGAGAATCGTTATCCGGATGCAGCGCGCGTCCCCTGCCTTCTTTCCTGATGGGGCCTCCACGGCCAGCAGGGTGTGTCCCCCTGCATCGTGCCACCCGGCGCGGCCGTGAGCGGGTATTTCACCGGGACGAAGACAGAATGGGCCGGGGACGAAGATGAGCGCCAGGGCGATGAGCAGTGTTGTGCCGGTTTTTTTCATCGGGGCATGCTTCTCCGCGCAGCGGTTCCCGGATTGCGGAGAAAATGATAGCAGGGTGTGTGCTGTTTCTGCCTCCGCATGGGCCGGTCAGTCATCAGTGGCGGTGTCATTAGTTCCGGGCTCGGGATGCACCATGATGTCCGCCTGGGGCAGGGACTCCTGTATCTTTTGTTCGATTATCTCGGTCAGTTCGTGCGCGCTGTTAAGGCTCTGGGTGCCGTCTGTCAGGATATGGATATCGATGAAGATCCTCGGCCCGGAGGAGCGGAACCGGATGTTGTGGCAGTCCATGACCCCGGGGACCTCCTCCACGGTCTTTTTGATGGTAGCGTACAGCCCCCGCGGCGCCGCGTCCAGGAGCGCCTGCACCGTGCGAATGCCGAGCCGGACGCTGACGTAGATAACGATGACGGCCACAAACAGCGCGGCGATCGCGTCGGCCCTTTCGAGAAAGAACCACTCCTTTTTGATTTCCGCCACCTTCACCAGTATAAGCCCGATGATGACCACCGATGAGCTCCAGATGTCGGTGCTGAAGTGGAGCGCGTCCGCCTCCAGCGCCTGGCTGTTATGCTTGCGTGCCGCGCGGTAGAGGACCCGCGACCGGGAATAGTCGATGATGATGGATGTTCCCATGACGAGGAAGGCCCAGACTGACGCCTCGACCGCCACGGTTGTGAAGAAGATGCGGTTGACCGCTTCGTAGATGATCCAGACGCAGGTCACCAGCAGGAGTATCGTTTCAAACATGGCCGAAAGGTTCTCTACCTTTCCGTGGCCGTACAGGTGGGTCCTGTCGGCGGGCCGGGAGCTGATGCGGATGGCCAGGTAGGTGATGATCGCCGCGATCAGGTCAAGCGCCGAATGCGCCGCTTCTGCCAGTATGCCGAGGCTTCCGGTTGAAACGCCGACAATGACTTTGAACGCCGTGAGGCCGACGGCGGCGATCATTGACGTCGCGGCTGCCGTCCGCTTTTCATGATCGGCGCTCGCCTGGTCCCCGGTGATGTTGTTGTTTCCCGGCTTCATAAATGTTAGATGCGTGTAATTTTATTAATCTGGGCTTGCAACATCCGGCAATGCCTTGCGTAACTTTCAACCTTGTATATTCGGGAATGTTATTTGTCAAGTTATAACTATGCGGCCGCATGGACGGCGCCGGTGTCCCGGACAATGCGGGACGGGTGATAATCATCTTGTAGCGGTGCGGGTAATTGGTCCGCGTATCCGGACCGACGGGGACGGCGCGCGGTTATTCCTTGTTAAGCCGCATGCGGATTACATGGTAGAGGATCGGCATCACGGAGATCAGTATTATCGCGATCACCACGAGCGAGAAATATTTTTTTACGATAGCCAGGTTGCCGAAATAGTATCCCGAGAGCACGAAGATCGCAGGCCAGAGGATGCCGCCGGTAATATCGTAGGCGAGAAAACGCGGGTATTTCATCCTGCCCAGCCCTGCGACGAAGGGCATGAAGGTCCGGATGATGGGTATGAACCGCGCCAGGATAACGGTCTTGCCGCCGTGTTTTTCGTAGAATTCATGCGTACGGTCCAGGTGCTTCCTGTTGAGGAACCGGACGTTCTCCTTGTGAAATATCTTCGGCCCCACGAAGTGGCCTATCCAGTAGTTCACGTTGTCGCCGATGATTGCGGCGGAGGCGAACAGCACGACCAGCAGCGTAACATCAAAGGACCCGATGGCCGCCAGCGCGCCCGCCGCGAAGAGCAGGGAATCCCCCGGCAGGAAGGGCGTCACCACGAGCCCGGTTTCGCAGAAGACGATGACGAACAGGATCACGTACGACCAGACGCCGAACGTCTTGATTATTAGGTCAAGGTATTTATCCACATGGAGGATAATATCCACGAATGTCATCAATAGTTCCAATGAGGCCTCCCGGCGGCGATGCTTTCATTCCCAGTTCTGAATGTCCGGAAACGCTATGAACGTCACGGGTATTTGTCAAGAAAATATATTCTCCCCCCTGCGGCGATTGCCGGATCTCCGCCGGGCGTAAACAGGCGGCCGCCACGCCGCGTGAAATGTCTTGACAATATATGGTTGTCGCTCAAATTGTGAGGTGGCATTCAACGCAAAAGGGTGATATCCGTCGTATATGAAAAAGAAATACCACAAGGATACCTTCGATAATATCCCGGAAGAAAAGCGGCTGCGGCTTATCGGGGCCTCAGTCAAGGTACTGGGGAGCAGGGGGTTTTCGAACGCAAAAATCGAAGACATCGCGCAGGAGATGGGCGTCTCGTATGGTTCCATCTACACCTATTTCGCCACCAAGGAAGACCTTGTCCATACCATCATAACGATGGGCATTGATCTGCAGCGCACAGACCTTCGAGCCGCTCGGCGACTGCGGCGACACGTTTTCGCATATCCGGTCGATCTTTGAGCGGTCCCTGAAAATCGGCCGTGAACAGCCGGAGCTGATCTGTCTATGGCATGAGAGCAGCCTGCCGTATAATGCCCAGTATTCAGATCACACGTCCGAGCTGTACCGGCAGGGCGTGCTTGAATGGAAAAGCGTGCTGAAAAAAGGAATCGCCCGGGGGGAGGTCCGCAAGGACATCGATATAGATGTGATCGCCTTCATGATGAACGCGATTGCGGCCCAGTTACTGCGCTACAACATGTCAGATTTCCAGAAATCGAAGCACCGGGTCCATTTTTCCCGCAATCGTGAGGACCCCATTCCCGATATCATGGATAATCTGAAAAAAATGCTTACCTGAACGCCTTTTTGTTTGTAATAATATCAGTACAATTATATGTTGATCCTGTTCTTGTGCGGACCACGGGTGAGGTCCCTTGCGGGGGCCCTGGCGGGCTTTCACGGGCGCTGGATCCGGGTCTCGCAGCAATTCTACTATATTGGAGGATACCATGAAGAACTATCTGCTGATCAGCCTTGTCTGTTTTTCCGTCGCAGCGATGGCCGTTTCCGGATGCAAAAAACAGGCGGGGACGGTTGAAAACCTGAAAGCCGCAATCACGGGAGAGACAACGGCGAGCGCGAAATACGCCGCCTATGCGAAAAAGGCGAAAGAAGAGAAACTTGAAAAAATCGCAAAACTATTTGAAGCCGCTTCAAAGGCTGAAGCGATCCATGCGCAGAAGCATACCGCCGTCCTCGATAAGATGGGCGCCGCGATGGATCCCATAACCCCGCAAGTTACCGTCAAATCCACCAAAGAAAACCTGATGGACGCCATAAAGGGCGAATCCCATGAAATTGACAGCATGTATCCCGATTTCATCAAGAAAGCAAAGGATGAGGGAAAGGATGATGCGGCCGGCTCGTTTGATTATGCCTTCCAGGTCGAAAAGGTGCACCTTGTCCTGTACCGTGGGGCCCTTGCCGCGCTGGAGAAAAATGATGTTGCCGGTCTTGCCGATTCGTATGCTGTTTGCCCCGTGTGCGGCAATACCATAGCCGGTACGGCGCCGGACAACTGCGGCATCTGCGGCGTGCCGGCAGCGGATTTTATCATCATGAAATAAACAGTCGATGCCGTGACAGCAGATGACGGCCCGGCCAACCGGGCCGTCTGTATGTACCGCACTATGTCGCATTATTTCAATCCGGCTGTGCTGTAAAATTTAACCGCCTCCATGAATTTTATCGCCATTTTTTCATATTCCAGTTGACAGAACCGTCATATTGCGCAAACCTATTCGGTGCACTTCAGAGTGTTCCCGATTCTATGATCAACCATTTATATCTACACCGGCGTGATTTTTTTGGAGGAGGGTATGCGCAAGGCTAAAGGTAAAATTTTTTCCCGCTATGATTTCGAGCGTCTTTTTGACATTATCCAGAACAGGGGCGCTGTTTCGACCCAGGAAGTGCAAAATGCCGATGTCCTCAAAAAGGATTTCAAGCATTCGCATCTTGTGGACCCCCATGAGATTCGTCCCAATGTCGTTACCATGAACACGAAGTTTCGCCTGAAAAATATCGGCAACGGAAAGAAGTACGTATATTCCCTTGTTTTCCCCAATGACTGCGCAGACGAAAAGGAGAAAATCAACGTGTTGTCCGGTTTGGGCGCGCAGATACTCGGCAGTACCATCGGCACGGTGATCAAAAACAATCCATCCGGAGACCAGTATTTCGTTATCGAGGAGATCCTGTATCAGCCGGAAGCCGCGGGCGACTACAACCTATAACAGGGGTGTGCGGGTTTTTCTCTGCTTCAATTGATTGCGCGCCGGCTGGCGGCTGTCACCAGGAGACAAGCCACCGTGAGCCCTCCCGGATCAGTTTTTTGGCCTTTATTCCCTTCAACAGCTCCAGGGCATCATTGTATTCTATCCGGGAAATGAGATACTCGTCCTCTCCGCCGCCCACGAGGGATTCGTAGTGGTATTCGTCGGTATACAGTCTGCCGCAGATGGGACATTTCAGTATCTGCCAGGTGTATTTTACCAGGATGAATTCTTCAAGCTTCGCCACTTCGTTCGGAAATGCGCCGAACTCGCTCTTTGCCGGAACATTCACCTTGCTTACATTTGCGGGAAGGGCGCTGCATATGCTGCAAGCGGCGAGCGGTATCCCGGGGTCCTCCCGGGTGCCCAGGGCCATTTTGATGTTTTCGACGGTATAGAGGTATTCCATCACCGGGTTCCCGTTTGCGCTGTTGCCGCTGTATCGACAACGCGCATTGCTGCAGGCGTGGATACGCTGTGCAATTCGAAGAAAAGCATAGCACAACGGTATTATAAAGCAAATCATTTTTTTGGACAACACGTTCGGGGAATGGTCGCAGTAAACGGGGTACGGTGCACACGGCCCCCGCATTTTTTTCTTGCATTATATTAACCAGCTGGTTAAAGGTGGTCAACTTATTTGTCAGACTGCCGCCCGGTCCATGGCCTGGCCATGTTAACCGGTGTCGGCAACCGCCGCTTTTGCTGAAGCAGGTGCGAACTGACAGGGAAAAATATACTGGTCCTGGTAGTGATAATGAACGCATTAATCAATGATCTGCGGCTGGTCTTCCGGGAACAGCGGACAATGGTCCTGCTGGGGGCCGCCCTCACGCTGTTGCTGGCCGTTTATTTTATCGGGTGGCATTATACCATCATAACATTCGGCTCGTTCTATTCGGTGCTTGACGTACGGGGCCCGTTCCTGGCCCGTACCGCGTACTACCTTGCGGAGAGCTTTATTTTCGCGGGCGTCATCTGCGCGGTAATGATCTCCGCAGAACGGCCGGTCGTGAAAAAAATTTTCATCGGTCTGGTGATGGCGGTCTTTACCGCTTCCGGGATCATCCGCATGTTCGACTGGGGAGCGCTTTTTTTCAGCGGTATGCACATCAATAATAATTTCTGGGCGCATGCCTTCTATACCGACGGGCTGGTCTTTCTTGTCGCCAAAGAGTCTTTCGCGCTCTATGCCGCCTTCATCCTTTTCTTCGTCGGGATGGTGCGGATACTGAAAAAAATGTATGCGTATTCCTGCCGGGAGAAGTGATCCGTGAAAAAGAAACTGCTTGCCGTCGTCATCGCCGTAAATTTCCTCGTTGCCCTCTGTGTCGGGGTGACGGTGATCACCCTGGTCTTTGCCGGGGGCCTTGTGCGGGATGCCGCGCTCGAATCGAAGACAGCCGGCGCGGGCCCGGGAGGCAAAACCGGGATCGACTTTGAAAAAAAGACCCTGATGGACCGCGATAAGACCAAAAAGTCCCTCGACTCCATGAAAGAGCAGTTCTTCAAGCTCAAGAACGACGACCCGCTGATATACACCCGCCTGCCGGAGAAGGAGTTTTTCAATTCCCTCATCGGTTATTATTTTCTCTCGCATATCATGAGCGCCTCGGCGGAGAAGCTCGATGAGGATATGATAAAGGAATTCAGGAAGGGGGGGACACTCCTCTATTCAATGGATGAAAACTACCCGTTCATGAAGCAGAGCATCTATATCGACCCGGCGCGCAGGGCGGCAAACAAGCCGTATGTCGCGCCCGGCACCAATATCATCATAATATTCGTCGAGTCCCTCTCGAAGTTTTTTCTCAGGGACGATATCCACGGGCTGACGGGTCTCATGCCGAACATCAGGGGCATGGAGCGCGAATCCTACGCCTTCACGAACATGTTCAATACGAGCTTCCCCACGATCAAGGGGCTCATCGCCGCTCTCGGCTCCGCCATCTACCTCCTCGATGAAAATGTCGGCGGGACACGGATCCCCATACCGTGCCGCTTCCTCTTCCTCTCGGACATCGCGAAGGCCATGGATTACACGACGATCCACGTCCAGGCGGGCAGCGAGTTGTTCATCGGCATGAAGGACTTTTTCATGAAGCGGCAGGGCTATGATTACTTTTACGGGAGCGAGAGCCTTGCGATTGATAATATCCGCAGCATGGACAGGGGGTTCGGGGTTGATGACGATACCGTTTTCGATTACGTCATCGAATGGATGGAAAAATATCCGGGGAACAGGCCGCTCCTGCTGACCATATCGACGATCAATTCGCACCCGCCCTTCAAGGTCAAGCACACCATTCCCGAAGCGGGCGGCAATGACATGCTCAATGCCCTGCATTCGACCGACCGGGCCTTCGGAAAATTCTGGGACTATTTCAAGAAATCGAAGTACCGCAATAACACCCTGGTGATACTTACCGCCGACCATGCGATGGGCAACAGCAAGGAGTACATCAGCTTTGTGAAAAATTTCGAGGACCACTACCGGCCCTTCTTCGACTATATCCCGTGCCTGCTCTATTTCCCGGGCGGCGCGCACCGGGGGGGCAGGAACGATATGCCGTGCGTGAGCATGGACCTGCTTCCGACGCTCCTTGACATGATGCGCCTTGACCTGGCGAATCCCTTCATGGGCCTCTCGATATTCTCGGAACGGCAGTACTATAAAAGGGCGGACGCATCGAAAGGGAACGCATCGAAGGGAAGCGACATGCAAAAAGAGATGTCTGCGGATGAAATCGCGAAGACTAAGAAATTGATAGGCTTCTATCTCAACCTTTACCGGGAAGACCGGATAGTCCCGAAAGGTTATAAAGTGAAGTTCCGCTGATCCATGGATGGCAAGATATGCTGAAACGTATCGCATCGATGCTTACCGGGGCGGCCCCTGCCGGCGCGACGCCGACCGGCCGCGAAGACCGGATAACCATCGCGACCTGCGTCCTCCTGCTCGAAATGGCGCACGCGGACGACTACTTCTCTTCCTCGGAGAGCGGGAGGATCAGGGACATCCTCGTGACGCGGCTCGGGCTTCAGGACGATCAGGTCGGGGAAATTCTCTCGATAGCGGGGCGAGACCGGGACGCGTCGGCGGACCTCTGGACCTATACCAATCTCGTCAACGAAAGCTTCACCTACACGGAAAAACTACGGCTTGTCGAAATGATATGGGAGGTCGCCTACGCCGACGGGAGCCTGGACCAGAACGAGGATTATCTTGTCCACAAGCTCGCGAACCTTCTCCATGTCCACCACGGGGACCTCATCGCGGCGAAGATCAGGGCAAAGGGCGCCGGCCCCGGCGCTACGTGAAAAGCTTGTCCATGTTGCGGACGGCCTGCTCGTAGGCCTCTTCGAATGGCAGCCTGGACTTGTACCCGGCCGCGTTTTTATGGCCCCCGCCGCCGTTATCGATGGCGATCTTCGCCACGTCCAGTTCTCCCTTGGTGCGCATGCTCACCTTCACGGGGCCGTCGGTGTCCTGCTTGACGAGTATGCTCGCGATCACGCCCTTGACGGTCAGGGGCAGGTTGATTGCGGGCTCGCCCTCGGAGAAAGCGGCGCCCGTCTCCTTCAGCATGTCGGGCGTGAGCTTCAGGACTATCATCTTCCCGCCGTGGAGCACCTGCATGTTCGACAGGATGCGCCCCCTGAGCTCGAAGCTGGTGAGGGCGTTCTGCTCGTAGATCTGCTCATGGATGAAAAACGGGGTGACGCCGAGCTCCACGAGGCGCGCCGCGATCCGGAACGTCTCCGGCGTGGTCTTCGGGTACTTGAAGGAGCCGGTATCGAACACGATGCCGCCGAAGAGCGCCTGCGCCGCCCGGAGGGTGAACGGGCGCCCGTAGTGCTCGATGATGTGGTAGATGATTTCGCAGACCGACGAGGCGTCGGCCTTTATGATGTTCGAGTCATTGCCGCCGCCGTCCCCTTCGTGGTGGTCGATTATGAATACCTCGCGCACCCTGTCCTTGAGGGCGTTGTAAGCGGCGGCCCCGATATTGTCGTAGTCATTCGTGTCGAGGACGAACTGGGCGTATTCGTCGATGTCGTCCGGCAGCGAGTACGAGCTGTCAATCACGTGAATGTCGTGTTCAAGGTCAAGGAAGAGAAAATTGTCCGGGGTCGGGTCGGAATTGATGATGAGCGGCTTTTTTCCCAGCTTCTTTAAAAGCTCGAACAGCGCTATCTCGCCGCCCATGCCGTCCCAGTCCGGGCTTTCGTGGGTGGATATCACGAACTTTTCGTATTTTGCGAGGAAGGCGTCGAGCCTGCCATAGTCTTCTTTCATCTGGCGGCACCGGCCGGATTTTTTTTGAGGAGGGGGAACCCCATCTCTTCCCGGATCGCCACGTATTGCTCGGCGCACCGGCGGGCAATGTTCCGCACGCGGGTGATGTACCCGACCCGCTCGGTGACCGATATGGCCCCCCGCGCGTCGAGCATGTTAAAGACGTGCGAGCACTTGAGCACGTAATCGTACGCCGGGAGCACGATCTTCTGCTTCGGGTTGTCGAGTATCGCGAGGCACTCCTTCTCGTACAGGTCGAAGAGCCTGAAGTGCAGGTCGGTGTCCGCTATGTTGAAATTGTAGTGCGAGAACTCGAATTCACTCTGGCGGTGCACGTCGCCGTACCGCACGGTTTCGTTCCACATGATATCGGTGAAGTGGTTGACGCCCTGCAGGTACATGCAGATGCGCTTCGAGGCCGTAGGTCAGCTCCACGGAGATGGGGGAGAGGTCCATGCTTCCGCACTGCTGGAAGTAGGTGAACTGCGTGATCTCCATGCCGTCAAGCCACACCTCCCAGCCGAGGCCGGCGGCGCCCAGGGTGGGCGATTCCCAGTCGTCCTCGACGAACCGCACGTCGTGCTCCTCGAGCCTGATGCCCAGGTGCCGGAGCGAATCAAGGTAGAGGTCCTGCACGTCCACGGGGGAGGGCTTCAGGATCACCTGGTACTGGTAGTAGTGCTGGAGCCGGTTCGGGTTGTCGCCGTAGCGGCCGTCCGTGGGCCGGCGCGAAGGCTCGACATAGGCCACCTGCCACGGCTCCGGGCCCAGGACCCTGAGAAAGGTCGCCGGGTTGAAGGTGCCGGCGCCCACCTCCAGGTCGTACCCCTGTATGATGAGGCACCCCCTGTCGGCCCAGTATTGGTTGAGTTTTGCGATCAGGTCCTGAAAATACATCATGAGCTCCTTGAGACCGTTGCGGTCTTCCGCGCGCAGACTATGCCCCGGGAACGCCGGGAAGTAGAATACGGTCATCAGGAAAATGTTTTTCGTCAAGTAATTTATTTGAAGTATCCGGCGGAAGCGGTCTCCGCCTTCTGTTACGGCATTACAAGCTGGTTTTCGTACGCCTCTTGAAGGATTTTGCTCAGCATGTCGAAGGACGCCCTCTCCTCAAGCTTGAAGTATTCAAGCACGTCCTCGTCGATGAGCTCGTAGCGAAACCGGTTTTTTTCGATCTCGACCATGCAGTCGGCCAGGTACACGATGTATATTATCTGCTTCAGGTTGGTCGGCGCCATGTGGGGCCGGTGGTGGTTTTCGATGATCTGTACCAGAGACTCGTTGAAGTTCCATTTCTTGAATATCATGCCGCCCAGTGCGCTGTGAGAAAGCCCCAGGCTGATCTCTTCGAGGAGATTGTAATCATCCACCCCCTTGAACCCCGCCATCTCGTGGAGCCGTTTCAGTATCTTCGATTTGAGCGAGAGCATCACGATATAGCCGATGTCGGAAAGGAGCGCCGCCAGGTAGGTGAAATCGCTCGCCTTTGACTTCCGGAGCTGGATCGCGATCTTGTACGCGTAGGCGGCCCTCTTGTAGGAATCCTTCCAGATCGATTCGGACCGCTTGTAGCGCGCATCCATTACCTTGAAGACGCCTGTCGCGATGAGCAGCGTGTTGATCCCCTTGACGCCGATGATCTTCACCGCGTCCTCGATGGTTTCGGTTTTCTTTGCCGTGATGTACCCGGCCGAGTTGGCCAGCTTCAGGATCGAAGTCGTGAGGCCGGGGTCAAGGGAGATGGCCCCCGCTATCTCTTTCAGCGTGGCGTCGGGGTTGGCGCAGAGCTTCTGTATCCGGATGATGTTTTCCGGGAAGGCCGG
The DNA here is from genome assembly GCA_963827275.1 of uncultured Spirochaetota bacterium. Lineage (GTDB taxonomy): Bacteria > Spirochaetota > UBA4802 > UBA4802 > UBA5550 > RBG-16-49-21. The sequence goes on along the minus strand of CAWHAA010000005.1, from coordinate 214,822 downwards.
GATCTCTTCAATCTCGCGCATGATCTCATCCGCTATCCTGATCCGCGTCCGTACCCTGTCCATGGTCTGCGGGATGGCTATCGCCGAGATGGTGAGGTTGTCTTTCCGGTAGATTTTGAAGGCCTCGGGCGGCATGCCGATGTTCTTGAATATCATCATTGCCATGATAAGGCCCAGGCCCGCGCCTTCGGAATCGTCAAGGACCTCATCGAATGCCTCGGATATGTCCCGGTACTTGTATGCTTTTTTGACCCGCGCGTTTATCTTGAAGAGCTCCCCGTCCAGGATCGGGACGTTGTTGATGACATTGATGTAGAGGTATTCGTCAGCGGTCCTGAATGAGATCCGCACCACCAGGTTCGACTTCTCGAGCATCTCGAGCATGGCGGAATTGTCGCCGACATACGCGTCATCCTTGAACGTTTCCATGCCGACGCGGTAGTCCTCGGTTTTTTCTATGTCAAAGCCCTTGGTCTTGAAATAGATCCGTTTCAGGTTTGCTTTTATCGCGTTATTGACCAGCTCTTTCACGATGTTGATGATCTGGTTCCTGATATAGTGGAGGTCGTTGTGCTCCAGGTAGCGGTGGACACACCTGGTGATGGCGCCCTCCACGTCGTGGGTAAAGGTGTGGAATTGAATATAGAAGTCTGTATCGTTCGCGATAGCCTTCTTGTAGTCCTGCGGGTGTATGGAATAGTTTTTGTCTGTGCCGCTTTCCACGTGGGACTTCTCCTGGGTTTCTCAATAAATGCCCCCTGGCCGTTGTTTCGCAACGACTTCATTGGGCATTTATGCTATATGCTACTATATAAGTTAAAATATTTAAATAATTTGCAAGCCTTTTTTAACCTGCCTGGGCGGAGACTCGTTATTGGTTAAGAAAAAAACCTTGATTTTTTCATAATGCCGGCGTTATTGTGTTTTCTTAACAATCTCAATGTTGACGTCAGATTCGTTTGTATTCCGCGTGTAATTGAATCCCGCGGGGAGGGATGGATGAAGGGAAGAGGAGAATTTCCAAGCTTAAATACGAAAACCCCTGATGGGTTGCGGCCGGGCGGCAGGCCGTATAAGCTCGTGGTTATTGAGAACAAGGATTTTCAACGGAAACAGCTCGTCCAGTTGTTCGAGTCTGAAAGCTACATGGTGGTCGCCACCGCATCGAACGGGCAGGAAGCGCTCGACAAGATGTCCAAGATTGAAGGCAAGATCGACCTTGTGACCACGACGCTCGATATGCCGATCATGGACGGTTACGCCTTCATGCACGAGCTGTTGAAAAGGCCCAACCGGCCGCTCGTGGTGTTTATCAGCGAGGAGACCACCAAGGGCGTCATGGCTGACCTGATAAAACTGGGCGTCAGCGACTATATACTTAAGCCGATTGACAGGAGGACGGTCCTCTACCGGGTTAAAAATGCGTTGCAGAAGCAGAGACTGGCTTCCCAGGAGTAGATTATTCTTAACTAACAGCGCGATGCAAAGGGCCCTCCGGAACCGGAGACGGGGCCCTTTCCCCTCCCTGTCGGGGAGGCATACATTGGGCGTGGAGCGATAATGCCGGATACACTTGAAACTGCTTCTGAATCGTTGTCGGATTTTACCAGAAAGCTTGAAATAGCGAAGTTTTTTACAAATGGCGACGAAGGCCGCGCCCGTCAGATGATCGCCGGCTCTCTCAACGATATCTACGTCATAAAGGGCCGGTTCTCATCGACCTCGCATTTCGGCGCCTTTATGATTTTCTTCAACCATTACTACCTCACTGTCAACAGCATATACGCGATCATATCGGATGACTTCGTGCTGAAGGATATAAAAACCAGCAGGAACTGGATCGACTTCGAAAAAGACATCTCGGACCTGATCGGCACCATACAGCACGATGACGGTCTGGCCAGGCAATTCAGGAATTCGCTGAACACCGCGTTCACCCTCAAGTTCGCCGGCGAGCTGAACAAGCTCGTTGAGGATAAGAGCGATATCGAGATCAACAGGCTCTTCCAGCAGGTCGTGCTGGACCGCATGGGATTGCAGAGCGTAAATTCGATTGTCGATATCGAGATCATCTCTTCCCTTGACATGGAGCTCCATTCGCTCAGCAGCCGGAAGATATCCGATATCCAGGAATTCAAGCAAAAGCAGGAGGAGTTCGACCCGGAAATCGTGGTCGATTCCGAAGAAGACGACCGCGAGGTACTGAAGGGACGGGAGATCCGGCTGATCCTGCGCGGGGCCCTCATCCTCTCCCCCATCTCGGGAAGGGACATCGGCCTTCTCGTCCAGGGCGACCGGCTGAAGTTGAAAATCATCGACACCCATGAAAAGGCGATACAGGTGCTGAACGCCTTCAACGCGATTACGCCGGACGGGCCGCAGCCCATACTCGGCAGGATCGTTTCCATCAGGCACCGGAAGGACGGCGGCTACACGATATACGCCATCGTGGCCAAGGGGATCTTCGTTAAGGTGGAGGAGCTTGAAGAGAACATCAAGATCGCCATCGACATGACCGATCTCGGGCCCGACAGCGGCAGGGATTCCATGTCGCGCGCATCCGTGGGGGCCATCATCGGGCTGGCGGTCGCCTTCATCGCGCTGCTGGCGCTCGTCATTTATTTTATGGTCAATTGACCTGCCCGGTCGGCCGCCGGCCGCGCTAAAACGGGTACCGCACCGGGACGCCGCGGGCCGCGAGCTCCCGCTTCACCTCGGCTATCGAGATCTCCCGGAAATGGAATATCGACGCCGCGAGCACCGCGTCGGCCCCGCCCTCGGTGAGCCCCTCGTACATGTGCTGTATGGTGCCGACGCCTCCCGACGCGATGACGGGGAGGCGTACCGTGTCAGCGATCGCCCGTGTCAGCGCGATGTCGTAGCCGATCTTCGTGCCGTCCCGGTCCATGCTGGTCAGGAGTATCTCCCCCGCGCCCAGGTCCTCGACGCGCTTCGCCCATTCGACCGCGTCAATGCCGGCGGGCGTCCTGCCGCCGTGCAGGTAAACCGTCCACCCGCCGCCCGCGTTCCGTTTCGCGTCGATCGCCACCAGGATGCACTGCGAGCCGAACCGGCGGGCCGCGTCCGTCACCAGGGCGGGGTTCTGGACCGCCGCGGTGTTGATGGAGATCTTGTCCGCGCCGTTTTCCAGGATGAGCCGCACGTCCTCGATCGTCCTGATGCCGCCCCCGACGGTGAAGGGGATGTGCACCTCCTCCGCGACCCTCTTGACCATGTCGAGGATGATGTCCCGGCGGTCGGAGGAGGCGGTGATGTCGAGGAAGACCAGCTCGTCGGCGCCCTCGTTGTCGTAAAACGTGCCGTTCTCTACGGGATCGCCCGCGTCGATCAGGTTGACGAAGTTGACGCCCTTGACGACGCGTCCCTTGTCCACGTCAAGGCACGGTATGATTCGCTTGGCCAGCATGGGTATATGTCCCCCGGTTGATTATGGTGTCAGGATAATCATCCCGCATATTTAGCAATCAATTTTTTAGTGCGGCGTATGGCGGGGATGTTACATTCCGGGGAAGTGAAACGGCGCCGCGGCGCGCCCGGTATCGCCTCCGGCGCGTCCCCAAAAATCTTATTGACATGCCCGTTCTCCGGGTAAAAGTATGCATCAAATCCGCCGGGCGGGCGCACCGCGCCCGGCGGCACCACTCCGGAGCGGGCCCTGACCCATGAGAACGCCATCATCGCCGGTTGACCGGTTCCGAACCTTCAGCGCGGGGTACGTCCCGCGTATCGACGCGTTCATGAGGGAATTTTTCGACAGCAGGGCGGACTGCGCGGAACTCCCGGAGATGCGCGAGATGTACCGGTTCCTCGCGGAATACTGCGGCAGGGACGGCAAGCGGGTGCGTCCCCTGGTCATGCTTGCTTCCTGTTTCGGCTACGGCGGCGACGCCCGTTCCGCCGATATGATCCGCATCGCCGCGGTCATAGAGATGATGCATTCATTCCTGCTGATCCAGGACGATATCATCGACCGCTCCACCCTGCGCCGCGGCGGGAAAGCGCTTCATGTCGTGTGCGGCGTGCGCTACGGCCGCGGCTCGCACAATCCGGATATCGGGAGCAGCCTGGCGCTGATCCTGTCCGACGTGCTTTTTTCCGGGGCCGTCGGCATAATCGCCGGCACCAAAATTCCGCCCCGCGCGAAAGACCGCTTCTTGAATATATTCGCCGAGACCTACGAGATCACCTCCTGGGGACAGGTCCTCGATATTCTCAATTCCGCTTCACGGAAGATCCATTCGCCGGGCGAGACCGCGCTCCGCATCGCGACGATGAAGACCGCCTATTATACCGTGTATTTCCCGATGCTCATGGGGTATGCCCTGGCCGGCAGGGACTCCGCGCGCGAGCGGGGGCTCATTCGGGAGTTTTCATTGCCCGCGGGGCTTGCCTTCCAGGTCAGGGACGATATCCTCGGCATCTTCGGCAACGAGGATTCCACCGGCAAGCCTTCCGATTCGGACATCCTGGAGGGGAAGATGACGCTCCTGGTGGACGGCGCCATCGAGCGCCTCGAAGGCCGGGACCGGGAGCGGTTTATCGCGCTCTTCACGAAGAAAAAAAAGGAAAAGAGGGATGTGGCGCATATACGGGCCCTGATCCGTGAAAGCGGCTCCCTTGACGCGGCGCGCCGCAGGCACGGCGAGCTCGTCGCCCTGTCCCGGAAGGGGCTCGCGCGGCTGAACGTCGGCGAAAGCAGCCGGAGGGTCCTCGCCGGGCTCGTCGCCATGATTGAAAAAATATGATCCTGAATGAGTAAGGGGTTTCACGTATGACCGAACAGTTCCTGTCCCAGTTCCAGTTCAGCGGATCCGCGCTGCGCCTCACGATCTTCCTGTCTGTTTTCGCCGCCGTGGCGGCGGCTGAGATCGCGTCGCCGCGGCGTTCACTCCTCGCGGGCAGGGCCGGCAGGTGGTTTTCGAACCTCTGCCTCATGTTCATCAACACGGTGGCGATCCGGCTCATCTTCTCCGCGGTGCCGGTCGCGATGGCGGCGCTCGCACGGGCGAACGGCTGGGGCCTGCTGAACACCTTCGGCGCCCCCGCCTGGCTCAACGCCGCCATCGGCGTCGCGCTGCTCGACCTGGTCGTGTACCTCCAGCACGTCATGTTCCACATGCTCCCCCCGCTCTGGAGGCTCCACCTGGTCCACCACGCCGACACCGACGTTGACCTTACCACCGGCGTGCGCTACCACCCGCTCGAGGCGGTCATCGCCATGTCGGTAAAGCTTGCCGCGGTTTCGGTAATCGGGCCGTCACCCCTGGCGGTCATTATCTTCGAGATATTCCAGAGCGGCGCCGCCCTGTTCATCCATGGCAACGTGCGCCTGCCCGCGGCCGCGGACCGGGTCCTCCGCCGCATCGCGGTCACGCCGGATATGCACCGGGTGCACCATTCAACCCTCGCGGGTGAGACCAACAGCGATTTCGGGCTCGGTTTTTCGTGGTGGGACCGGCTGTTCGGCACGTACCGGGAGTCGCCGGCCGCCGGGCTCGATGGCATGGCCCTCGGCCTGGCGCAGTACCGCGACCCCTCCGGTTTTTCGCTGCCGCGGCTCCTGGCCCTGCCCGTGACGGCCGATCCCGGCCGTTACGATATCACCGGGCACGATCCCGCGACGGGGCGGGAGGGCCGGGCGCCGGGTGATTAACGTGTCATGATGATTCCGCGCATGTCCCGGTACTGGTCGGGAAGCGCGAGGGCGCCGTTGTCCGATATGTGGAAGAATACGGGGTAGTCGTCAGGCCTGTCCTTTTTCAGCCAGATGACGTTTTTGCACTGGAGTATGTCGCCGCTCACCGCGTCCGTTTTTTTATTCCCGTCCTTTTTGTATATCATTTCATCCTGCACGACCTCGAACCTCCGGTCCGCGGTGCAGCGGTACACGGTGAGCTTCCCCTTGAGTATGACGCGGATCTCCCGTATCTTCCACTGCTCCGGCCTGGCAAAGCAGCTGACGTATCCGAGGAAGTAATCGAAGATCCATCCCCTGAGGTTGATGTCGGCGCCGTCCTTTATGTATGCCCATCTTCCCTTCATGCCGCCGATCGTCTCTTCGCCGGGCCTGACGTACAGGACGGTGACCTTGCGGGTCACCGCCGGCCTCGCCAGCACCTGCGAGGTGAGGTCGGGGCGCGACCGGAGATTGACGACGTTCCCCGTGACGACGACAAAGCGCTGATAGGCGGTCTCGAACTGTCCCTCCACACACCGTCCTTCCATGCATTCTTTAGCCAGGTCCGGCACCTCCGCCCCCTGCCCGCCGCCGGGCCCTGAGCAGGCCGGTGCGAGCATGAGCATGGCGATAAGGGCACAGTATGGCGTCATGCCGGTACGTTTCATGGAAGGCGCTCCTTCTCGTTGTTATTTGCTGTTGGGGTCTTTCGGCGTGAGCCATTTGAGCAGATCGGATATGTCCTTCTCTTTCGGGAAGGTCTCGATCATGGCCTTTTCGTCATCGACGCTGCCGTACATCGCCTCGTTGACGAGCTTGCCGATAAGGGTCTCGATGTCCTTGTCGGTGTTTTTCAATATGATGACCAGGTCGGGCCCTGACTTGTAGCCCCAGTTGAAACCGTCGCGCGCCTTTGCGATGAAGGTCTCGGTGACGCCGTCGCCGTCCGCGTCTTCGCAAATGTACATCGTGCCGTCGAATGCCTTTGCCTGCGCCGACGTGTAGTACTTGTCCTTATACTCTTCGTTGTCCCCCACGGACATCGGCCGGGGGATGCGCTTCCGCTCGATATGTACGCCCGCGTCCTTGCGGCTCCTCAGTATCTGGCGGTACTTGTCCACGTGCTCCTGGATGAACTTGTCCCGGATGGATTTGTAAAAGGTGCCGAAGTTCTGTGAAACATACTCTTCATTGGCGTTCATCATGATCGGCGCCCGCCGTTCCATGATCTGGACGAAATCGGGCTTGCCGTTGATTTTATTGGTCCACATCCGGTCCTCGGCGTTCTCCCCGTACAGGTTGCTGACTTCGGCCCTGAATTTTCTCGCGTTCGCGTCAAGGGGATTGTCATACCCGTCTATCATCAGGAACATTTTCTTGTCCTCGATGATCAGGAGGGATTCCATCGAATGGTCCAGCGACAGGTCGCTGAAATGCTCGATGCGCTGAAACACGACCCGGTCGGTTTCATAGCTCGACACCCTGCTCACGTCGATCGGGAGGTAGGGATACTCTTTTGACCCTATGCCCGTTGCGGTCATTGCGACGAGGCAGAGCGTCAGGATTGATATAAAGGCCAGGTGTTTATCGGGTATCATGGCATCACCATATAAAGGGTTTTAACTGTATGTAACATGTTTGGGTATAGTATCGGCCGGGAATTGCTATTTCTTAAACACTGTTTCTCCCCGGCGGGCGGGGGAGAAGAAATTTAGGGCTAAAAGCTAAAAATCTTGACAATCACCGGAACAATGAGGTTTATTCATCATTATCTGTACAGTTTTCCGGGGGTGTTCTGGCGGCGCTGCCCGGGGAATCCATGAAAATCCTGAGGGGGGACGCGATGAAAAGGGTGAGTCTGATCCTGTTGGTGGTGATTGCCGCGAGCGTGGCGGCCTGCGATATGAGCAAAAAGCAGGTCCGCACGCAACAAGACAGCTCCGTTGCCGGCGACCGGGCGGCGCAGAAGGAGGCGGCCAAACTGCCGGCCGACAAGGGCGCGCTGGTCTGGGACAACCACCGGTATGTAGGGGAAACGAAAAACGGCAAGCCCCATGGCAAGGGAGTGCTGTATGTGCTGGATGACAAAGGAAATGTCATCAAGAAGATCGAGGGCATGTTTGAAAACGGCGTGCCGGTCGGCGAGGTGGTGGTGTCGGAATACGATTCCCGGGGGAGGCTGACCGCCCAGTTCAGGGGGACGATGAAAAACGGCGCGTATGACCGCGGCACCCTGACCGCCTACCACGAAAACGGCAAGATACAGAGCGTACAGGACGGCTTCTTCCGGGACAACCGTCTCGACGGCGAAGGCGTCATGAAAACGTACGATGAACGCGGCGTGCTCAGGAGCGAGTATTCCGGATTTTTCTCCAGCGGCGTGCCGGACGGCAAGGGGGTGCTCATAACCTATGACAGGGACGGTAAAATCGAATCGAAGATCGTCGGTACATTTTATGAGGGAAAACCGAGCGGCCTCGTCGATGTGTTCAAGTATGATCAAAACGGCAAGCTGGTCGAAAAAATATCGGGAAAATACCGCGACGGTTCCATAGACGGCGAGGCGACCATCATCACCTACGACAGCGACGGGAAGGAAAAGACGAAGTATACCGGGAAGGTGAAGAACGGCAGGCCCGAGGGACAGGGAACGCTCATCACGTATGACAAGGACGGCAAGGTCCTCAGCAAGTATACCGGGACGTTCAGCAACGGCGTTCCCGAGGGAGAGGGAACGCTCGTCACCTACAACAAGCAGGGCGGCGTGATCGAGGAATACAAGGGGCATTTCAGGAACGGGAAGCCCGACGGCGACGGCACGCTCATAACCTACAACGACCGCGGCGTGATGGTGCGGAAGTATGAAGGAAAATTCAAGGACGGGATGAAGCACGGCGACGGCGTCCTGCTTACCTATGACGACAACGGCCGCCTGCTCAAAAAGTTTATCGGGGAATTCGCCAATGACCGGCGCGACGGCCAGGGGACCGAGTTCGTGTACAACCAGGCCGGGAAGGTGGTCCGGAAATATCTCGGCATGTATATCGGCGACAAGGAGACGGGGGAGGCGTCGATCCTGACCTATGATGAAAACGGGGTGCTCCTCTCCCACTACATCGGCCAGGTGATCGACGGAAAGGCGAACGGGGAGGGCACGCTGATCCTCTATGACCGCGACGGCAGGATCAAGTCAAAATATATCGGCCAGTTTTTCGACGGGAAGCGCCATGGCGACGGCTCCCTGTTCGAGTACGATGAAAAGGGCGCCGTCATCGCGAAGTATTCCGCGGCATGGTCGAACGGCGTGATGCTGAAGGAGAAAAAGCTCACAGTGGGCGAGGGCGATTCCTACGAGGGCGACTGGAAGAACGGCAGGAAGCACGGGCTCGGCACCTACACCTGGGGCAAGAAATCGGAGTGGTTCGGCGCGCGGTACACCGGGTATTTTCAGGACGACCGCATGCACGGACAGGGCTCGCTCATGCTCCCCTCCGGCGACAAGTACGTGGGGGAATTCCGCGATGGGAAGATCGACGGGAAAGGGGTATGGTATTACGTTGACAGCTCGCGCTATATCGGCCGCTTCAAGGACGGGGAGCGCGACGGCAGGGGCGTGAAGATATGGTCGGACGGGTTGAAGTATGTCAGCGACCTTGACAGCTACTACCACAGCCAGAAGAACGCCTACTGGCCGAACGAGAAAAAATATATCATGAAGATCTGCCCCGACCGGGCGAAAAACGGACGGGGGATGTACGTGTGGGAGGAAGACCGGATGTATGATATGACGCCCGGCGGGGAAAAATAGCGAGACGGCATGACGACGAAATTCAGAGTTATCGCGGCGGGGGCCGTGTTCCTGGCGCTGAGCCTGTTCCTCTATTTCACCGTGCGGTTTAACTACGTCGAGCGCGATATCATCGCCTCGCTTGTCGTGAAGACCAACCGGATCGTGGGCGAATATGGCGCCATGGAAAAGCGCCTGGCCGGAGAGAAGAAGGCCCCGGGGCAGGACGACCTGTCCGGGTTCCTCGCCCGCGTCCATGAGAAAAACCGCGATATCGCGCTCATGGCCATTACCGATCCGGGGCTCACCGTGCGGCTCTCAAGCAAGAACGACCGGTTCATCAGGTCCTCGGAGCTGTTCGAGGCGATCCTCAAGGATTTCACACAGGACGCCTTCAATATAAGCCGGGAAAACCCCTACGCGGTCAGGTACTATGATGAAAAAACGGGACGCGGCGCCGGGCAGGTCAAGTTCTATGTTTTCATCAGCAGGGCGGGGCCATACCGGCTCCTGGTCGTGTACCCGTACCTCTTCGGCGGGAAGATCCTGGTGCGCACCGCGCTCGAGGTCGCGCTGGTAGTCGCGTGCATCGTGGTCATCTTCGCCGCCCTGTACATCGCGCTGACAAAAACGCCGTCGCGGCGGGAGAAGGGGGACCGCTATACCATCAACCTTGACCTGCGGGACCGGCCGGCATCGCGCGGGGACGGCGTCGTCTCCCGCGACGCGCCGGCGGCCGCGTCCGACACGCTGGGCGGATACGTGCACGAGCTTTTCAGGAAGGCCGCCAGGGCCTACGGCGCCGACAGCCTTTCGCTGTATCTCTCCCATTCCTCCGGCAGGCTGCTCAAGGCCATGGAGCTGAACGGCACCGTCTTCACCGGAATCAATTCGACCAGCTTCGATGCGATAGATGCGGAGGATGAAGCGGGTCATGAGATGCGCGGCGGTGCGACCATGGTGATGGAAGACGGCCGCAGGGTCCTTGTCCCCCTCGTGTACAACGGCGTGTTCCTCGGGTGCGTGATGATGCTGAAGCAGGCGGGCCTGCAGGGTGCCGAAATCCGCGAGTTAAAGACCGCCATGGCGGGCATCATGAAGGACATCCATGATTACCTCGCCGTCAATGACTTGATGGTCGATGCCGCGACGGGGCTTTATAATAAAATCTATTTCAACCTCACGTTCGACGAGAGCAGAAAATCATGGAAGGGCGGCGGCAAAATCTTTTCAATAGTATTAATCGGTCTTTTCGATGCCATCGGTTACATCGATGATGCTCAGAAGAACACGGTCATCAGGCTTGTCGCCCCGGCGCTGGCGGATAGGATAAAAAGCAGGGGCGTTATCTGCCGGTATGATGACTATGTGGCGGTTATATTGCATGACACCGGCCAGAGGAAGGCCAGGGGCCTGGCGCTCGGGATAATGGGTTTGCTTGGAAGGTTCAGGATAAGAATCAACGCTGATACAACGGTCAGTATGGCCCCCCGGACAGGAGTTGCCTCGATCGATATGCCTGGCGCCGATCAGGACTGTCTTGGTATCGCGATGCGGCAGATACAGGGATAAACAGAGCAATTATGGCGTTTTAAATTGAAAAGAATTTTTTATTATTTTGTTGACATAAAACTTGTTACAAAAAATATATAAATCAACTAAAAAGTGACGTGAGAAGCCGCTGATTTTTTGATAATTGTACTGTTAATTCCTCATGATTGTTCATGCCTGATCGCTTTTTCGGCCCCTGCGGCGGAGGAGAGGAAACGGATGTTTCCGTCAGGGTATTGACAGTGTGGCAATATACCAATTTTTGCCTTATATATACTGGAAAAAAGGAGAAGCTTGGTGAAACGTACAGTACTTCTTATCGGAATCCCCTTTATTTTATCCTTCTATGCTTCCTTTATAGCTTCCGAGAAGGGTTGTTCTTACGTGATGGCAAACCATCCGGAGAAAGCGGTTGTATTTAACCACCAGTCCCATTTAACCAAATATTTCCCGGAGAACGGCATGGCCAAGGACGACTGCGAAGTCTGCCACGGCTATCATGAAAACGGCAGGTTCAAGGGCGTCCCGACCGTGGGCGACTGCACCTCGTGCCATGACCGGAACGCTTCCTCCAAGGACGCCGCTCCGGGAACGGCCCTCAGAAAGCCGATGTTCGATAAATACGCGGACACGGACAAGCCGTGGGGCTCCTACGCGAAACAGCCCGACCTGGTCTATTTCAGCCACAAGGTCGTCATGACCGCGAAATATGAAGACGGCAGGCAGAAGTCCCGCTGCGGATCATGCCATGGCGACAAGGCGAGCTCCAGGAACATGGACATGCTGAGCGGCAAGATGCTCATGGGACAGTGCATGGATTGCCACACCGCCCTGCAGCTGAGCAACAAGTGCGCCGTATGCCACGATTGATATCCCGGTATCATGAAAATCGTCAGAGGAGATAAATAATCCATGAAAAAGATAGAGAGAAAAGACTTTCTTAAGATAGGCGGCGGCGCGGTTGTCGGCGGTCTTACCGGCTACGTGTTTTCCGGCGCCCCGTTCCTCGGCCTGCAGTGGCTGGTTGAGTGGACGCAGGACCAGTACGTGCCCGTGCCCGGCAAGGAAGAGTATCTCAAGACCATGTGCGCGGCATGCCGTGAAAAATGCGAGATGTCCATACGGATGATCGGCGACCGCGCGGTGAAGATTGAATCATCGAACAGCGGGTGCCCGTTCAGCCAGAACGCGCTCCAGCTGGTGTACCACCCGGAGCGGATCGACACGCCCCTCAAGCGCACCGGCAGCAAGGGGAGCGCAAAGGCGTCGGCGTTTGAAAAGGTTTCCTGGGAAGAGGCCCTTGCCGACATCTCCAAACGGATGAACAAGCTTATCGCCGACAAGAAGGGGAACCTCATCGCCGGCATCAACAAGAATGACAATCTCGCGGCGGCGCTCCTGGACCGGATGGTCAAGGCGGCCGGCAGCGGCAACGCATATTACGAGCCTTCACTGAATTCCCTCACCCAGGCCGCCCTCGGCGGGTATGTCGATTACGACTTCCAGAATGCAGACTTCATCCTGAGCTTCGGCGCCCGCCTCCTGGAAGGCTGGGGCTCCTCCTGCTCAATGAACAAGGCGTTCATCGAGTGGAAAAAGAAGGGAACGAAGCTCGTCCAGGTCGATGCGGTCCGCACGCGGACTGCCTCAATCGCGGACCAGTGGCTCGCAGTGAAGCCGGGCACGGAACTGATCCTTGCCCTGGGCATTGCGAACTATTTAATGAAGAAAGGCCGGGCCACCGGCGGCGCCGACTGGATGGCGGTTGTCGGCAGCTATACGACGGAAAAAGTAGCGGCCCTGACCGGCCTGAAGGCGAAGCAGATTGAAGACGTGGCCGAAGCCTTCTCCCGCGCGGGGAACCCGGTCGCGGTCGCGGGCCGCGGCGGCAAAGGGGTCTCCTCTTCATCCGCGGAAATAATGGCGGTGTACGCGCTCAACCAACTGGTGAACTCACGCTCCGCCGCCCTGAAGAAAAACCCGGGCCTGGGCGAACCGGCCCTCTCCGCGAACGCGGCGGCGTCCCTGCAGGCGGCGAAAAAGCACGCCGGGCTCGACGATTTCATCAAGAACGGCTCTTTCGAAATGCTGTTTGTAAACGAGGCCGATCCCGCGTACCGCAGCGTGTATGCCAAAGAGCTGATCGAGAAGATGGAAAAGGCGTTTGTCGTGGGCATCATGCCGCTCCTCAACGACACGGCAATGTACGCCGATTATATATTCCCCTCGCTGAGCTTCCTCGAATCGGCCAACCCGGGCGGGGACGCGGCGCTCAAACCGTACATGAAGGCGGTCCACGCCGGCGACGCAATCATCAGCCTCGCCAGGAAGGTTGACGACATCAAGGGGAGCTTCAACTGGGCCGGCTACGTTGACCTGGTGAAGAACTACGGGGCGGCGGTCGGAATCGGCGGCACGGTCTATAACGCGAAGGTGCTGAAAGACCAGCTCGCGCTCCTGGAAAAGACCCTCAAGGACACGGGGGAATTTACGCTCTCGCTCATCCCGACCGAGCTGGCCTTTGTCGGCGACGGCGACGGGATGGCCTTCCCCTATGTGCTCAAGACGATCGACGATAAGACCTTCTCCGAAGGCAAGCTCTGGGTCCAGATCAACCGCGAGACCGCGGACAGAGAGGGCGTCAGCGAAGGCGAGCGGATCGATATAGAATCATCCCGGGGCGAAATCGGCAGCGTCCGCGCCCACCTGACGGACACGGTGGCCCCGGATACGATTGCGATCCCGCTGGGGTTCGGGCACAAGGCCTACACGAAGTATGCGAAGAAGAAAGGCGTGAATCCCAAGGAGATAATGGCGAATGATATCGATCCCCTGACCGGGGCCGCGAACTGGTGGCTCACCAGGGTCAAAATCAGCTAAGAGGTATACACGGATATGAAAATGAAAAGAAGATGGGGAATGGCAATAGATCTGGACAAGTGCACGGGCTGCGGCACCTGCGCCATCGCCTGCGCGCAGGAGAACAACATGCCGGTGTTCGAGGACGATTCCGATCTGCCGAAGCGCGTGCAGTTCCTCGACCTCATGAAAGTCACCAATGACCGCGACGCCAAGTATCCCGACGTCGAGGTCTGCTTTATACCGAAGATGTGCCAGCAGTGCGAAGGCAATGACCCGAAGAACCCGAGACCGCCCTGCGTATCGGTCTGCCCGGTCGTGGCGACCGATGTCGGCGACGACGGGGTCGTCAGCCAGGTGTGGTCGCGCTGTATCGGCTGCCGGTACTGCCAGGCGTCGTGCCCCTACGAGGCGCGGGCCTTCAACTGGTGGAAGCCGAAATACGAGGGATCGTTCAAGAATTCCCTCAACCCGGACGTATCGGTGGCCTCCCGCGGGACCGTGGTCAAGTGCCAGTTCTGCAGCCATATCTGGAAACGCGAGCGCGACAAGGCGGTGGCGGCCGGCAACCTCGACATCAACGACGTCCTCTATACCCCGGCCTGCGTGGCTTCCTGCCCGACCGGCGCGATGGTGTTCGGCGACCTCGATGACCCGAATTCAGAGCTGAGCCAGCTCCTCGTGAAAGAGGGCGCCAGGAAGTTCCGCCTGGTCCATACGATCGACGACAAGGACGAGAAAACGAAAGAGAAGATGATGCATGTCAAGCATTTCCCGAATCCGAAAGTTTACTATCTCACCAGCAAGGCCTGGATCAAGGAAATGATGAAGTTTAAATAACCATGATTGATGCAATAATTTCATAGAAGGAGAACAGCTTTGGAAAAAGTATTCAATACACTTGACAAGGTACTCGCTCCCCTGAGGAACCTCCTGGGCAAGAACAAGGTGACGAAATTCTTGCTGGATGAATATATGAGCTATACACGGAACATCCGCGTCTTCCTGGCGGTACTGGTGTTGCTGGTTGTCCTCTTCGGCATCTTCGGCATTCAGATACTGTTCTGGGGGCTCGGGTACACCGACATGAGCAATGCCTATCCTTTCGGCCAGTGGATCATCGGCGACCTCGGCCTGGTGGGCCTTGGCGGCGGCGCGTTCACCACGGGGTTTTTGTTGTACATTTTCAGAAACGACAAGCTGGAGCCCTTCATCAATTCAACGGTGCTCATCGGGTTCATGTGCTACCTCTTCACCCTGGTTTTCCTGGTGTTTGACATCGGCCAGCCGATCCGGGCGTGGTTCGGCTACACCTACCCCAACTGGGGACCGAACCTGATGCCGCAGTCGATGCTGACAGAAGTAGTCTGGTGTCTGACCCTCTATTTCATGATCCTCTGCGTTGAGCTCATCCCGGTCGTGCTGAAGCACAAGATCCTGGACGCGATCCCCGCGCTTCATTATATCGGCCACTACCTCCACCGGCTCATGTGGATCTTCGCCGCGGCCGGCACGTTCCTCTCCTGCTTCCACCAGGGCTCACTGGGCGGCGGCATGTGGGACGTCATGTACGGCAAGGCCGCATGGTTCAGGGCGCACCACATTTACTTCCTGGTCGTCATCATCGGTGCGACCGCGGGCGGAACGGCCTTCATGACGCTGTGCGCCTATATTGCCGGGAAGGTCATGAAGAAAGAAGTTGTTCCCAAAGAGAGCTTCTATTCGATCGCCAAGGTTTCCGGTATCATGATAACCGTCTACATGATCGCGCGGGCGATCGATGTCACCCTGCTGGCGACCAAGTGGGCCCCGCTCTTTGACAGGACCTACGCGGACCTCCTGGGAGGATATTACGGCTGGTGGATGATCGCGATTGAATTCATTCTCATGATTGTCGCAATCGCGATGCTGCTGATAAAGAAGAACCGCGAACAGGAAAAGACGTTTCTCATCGGCATCAGCAGCGCGGCCGGCGCCCTGTTTGTGAACAAGATTTTCGTCGTGATGAACGGCTCGTCCGTGCCGAACTTCCCCTGGAAGGGGTTCATCGGATACAACCCGACCGTACAGGAATGGTTCATATTCCTGGGCGGCCTCTCGGTCATGATACTCATCTACATGTGGTTCGCGAAATACACGCCGCTCTTCCCCCATGCCGAGCATGCGCACCAGGAGGGCGGGGAGCATCACGCATAATATTCGCTATTGTGATTATGACAAAAACGGCAGTGACAGCACTGCCGTTTTTTTTCTGATCGGCGCAGGGATGTATCGCGGGGCTGGCAATTGGCATGGCAACCGGGGTGCGGGTCGAATAAAAACCGGATGCCGGGACTTATAAAAATAACATGAAGTACTTGACAAAGCCGGCTCGCGTTATAGTGTGAACTGAAGTGTCAGTTTCCGGTTGTTATTATGATAGATCTCCACGCAGAACAATTAGGTGAAATATCGGTGATCCACATCAGGGGGTCCTTTAACATGGACAATCTGATGCAGGTCAAGTCGTTCATAATCGAACAGGCCGAGCGGGGCCCCCGCACGATCGCGCTCAAGTGCGAAGCGCTCGATTCGGTCGATTCCTCCGCCATTGGGTTTATCGTCCAGTTTCTAAACTACGCCGCTGATAACGATATCATGCTTATTTTTTATGATATCAAGCCGGTGCTGCAGAGGCTCTTTGAGGTCGCACGCCTGAGCCGCTATTTCGCCATTACTGTCCGTTCAGAGCTTGAAAACCGGTACGTCCTCAAGCTGAAATCAGGCAGGCTCGAACACAGCATGGCGTAACTCCGTACGGCGGTCTATCCCCCCGCGTTTACCTGATGATTCCCAGTTCGCGGCCGCACTGCGCGCACCTGCCGCCGTCAAGCCCGTCGATACGCGTGGAATACCCGCTCCTCCTGATGACCGTCGCTTTGCAGGAGGGGCACCGGGTGTCGTGGCCTCCTTCACTCGAAGATACATTGCCGCAGTAAACAAAGTTGAGCTTTTTCTCGGCTTCAGCATGCACCTTCATCATGAACCCGACATCGGTGGCGGGGCGGTCGTACTTGTAGCTCGGGTGGTACCGCGATATGTGCCAGGGTATGTTGTTGTCGACCGAGGCGATGAAGTCGATGATGTCCCTCATCTCATCCATGTCGTCATTGATCCCGGTGATCACCAGGGTGGTGAGCTCGATATGACAGCCGCGCCCGTGTGCGGTCTTGATCGTTTCCAGCACCTCGGGGAGGCGGGCCTTCTGCACGTGCCGCATGGTCTCGTCGCGGAAGGTTTTCAGGTCGATGTTCATCGCGTCGATATGGTCAAGGAGCTGTCCGAGCGGCCCGGGATTGATGAAGCCGTTGGTCACCATCACATTGGCAAGGCCGCTTCTCCGTGCGAGTATGGCGGTGTCGCGCACGTATTCGAACCAGATGATCGGCTCGGAATAGGTGTAGGCGATTCCGACGGACCCCTCGGCGATCGCAGCCTCGACGATTTTTTCGGGTGACGTAATAGGTGGTGCGGGCCATGCGGTCCTGTGATATGTGCCAGTTCTGGCAATAGGGGCACTTCATGTTGCAGCCCTTGGTGCCGATTGAGAGTATGCTGCCGCCGGGATGGAAATGGTACAGAGGTTTTTTTTCTACGGGGTCCATCGCCATGGACGGTGAGACGGCCGTATATCCCGGTGAGAAGGTCGCCGCCGCTGTTGGTGCGGACGCCGCAGATTCCTGCTTTGCCTTCCTGGATGACGCAGTTGTGCGGGCAGAGCGTGCATCGCACGCTTCCCCGGTCGCAGTTTTTCATAGAAGGCTGCTTCGTGCTTTTCCATGTCAGGCATGCCCGGGTGTCAGGATTGCGCGGCTGCTCCTTTGCCGGGACCCCGCGCCCTCTTTCTCGTCCTCTTCCTTGTCCTGTTTTTTCGCGTCGCCCTTGATCATCTCGCAGGTGCCCTCGAACACCACGCCGTCCGCGATCTGGAGCTTGGCGGTCCTGATGTTCCCGTAGAGTTTGCCGGATGAATGTATTTCGAGGCGCTGGGACGCCTCGATATTGCCATGCACCGTGCCCATGAGGATGACCGTCTTGGCGCGGATATTCGCTTTCACCACGGCCCCCTCGCCGACGACCAGAAAGCCGCCGGATACGATCTCGCCTTCAAAGTAGCCGTTTATCTGGAGCGACTTCTTAAAAGAAAGATCGCCGAAGAATTCGGTGTCCTTGCTGAATACCGTGGTCACCATCCCGTCATCGTAAACCGGGTTCTTGTTTATCTGGATAACTTTTTTAGTCATTATGCCGTCCGCCGTATGCTATTTTGTCTTCATCACGTAGACGCCGTCCCAGTTTTTCGGGGGAGGGGTCTCCTTGAAATCGCGGCAGCGTTTCAGGTACTCGCCGGAAGGTCCGTCTTTCGGGTCGATTTCGAGCGCTTTCTGAAAGGCCCTGATGGACTCGTCCCACTTTCTCTGCTTGTATGCGGTAAGCCCGAGGTTGTAGATACTTGAGAAGTTCCTCTTTCTCTTTCGTGATCATAGCGCCTCTCCGCTGCCGGGTACTCAACACGTGATTCAAGTATAATTTGAGTACAAATAATTACAACTGAAATTTATAAAAATTATATGTTTGAATACGCGATGTTTTTTATCGGCGGGATGACTCCCGCCAGGCCTGTACGATCAATAGGTCCGGTCCAGGAGAAAATCGGACAGCTCGAAGAGGATTTTCCTGGATTGTGAATCGGGGAATTGCCCGAGGATTTCCCGGGCCTGATTGATGTATGCGCCCGCAAATCGCACCGAGTAGTCTATGGCGCCGGAATCGGCGAGGCTGCCTGACTATCGACTGCCACAGCGCCGGTTCGGGCCCGGCGATGTACCGCTTCAGTGTTTTCAGCGCCTCGGGGCCGCCGGTCTCGATGAGGTAGAGGAAGGGGAGTGTGATTTTGCCGTCCTTGAAATCGCTCCCCGCGTCCTTGCCGATATGGTCGGCATTCTGCATGATGTCCAGGGTGTCATCGATGATCTGGAACGCAAATCCCAGGTTGAGGCCGAAGCGGTAGAGTTGCTCCGTCTCCGCCCTGTCGAGGCCCGACTTGGTAGCGCCGAGCTTTGCGCAGGAGCCCATGAAGCGCGCGGTCTTGAGCTCGATGATGGTCAAGTAATGTTCGCGCGACGCGGTCGTGATATCGGCGTACTCGAGCTGGCACAGCTCGCCCATGACCATGTCCTTCGTGCCGTTCACCATGAGGGGGAAGATGGCCGGGTTCCCGTCGCTGATCGCCAGGTTGAGGGCGACGGAATACATGAAATCGCCCGCGAGCACCGAGACCTTGTTGCCCCATTTCTGCGGGACGGTGACATTGCCGCGGCGGAACATCGACTGGTCGATGATGTCGTCGTGTATGAGGGACGCGGCGTGCACAATTTCGGTCGCGGCGGCGAGCTTGATGATGCCGTCGGGGATCTCTGACCTGCAGGCCGCTGGTGAGAATGACCAGTGACGCCCGGATGCGCTTGCCGCCGCTCAGGAACAGGTGGAGAGAGCTCGCGTCAATGATCGGCACCCCGGTCTTCAGGGCCATTTCAATTTCGCGGTCAACATCCCTGAGATGCCGGTCGAGCGGCGCGAGTATGGTTTTCAGGTCTTTGCCCATGGGCGCGCCGCTGTCAGTCAAAGGTGGAGAGGCATTCGCGCTGTGATTCGTATATCTCGAAGACCTTGTCCAGCATGGTAGTCTCGAAAAGCCGCAGCAGGTTGTCATTCACTATGACGAGCTTGATGTCCCCTTCATTGTCCTTGATCCTTCTTTTGATGGCGACAAGCACGCCCAGGGCCGAGCTGCATATATGCTTTACGTCCATCAGGTCGATGCATATGTTGTTTTTGCCCTTGTCCAGGCAGTCCTGGAGGAGTCCTTCGAGCTCTTCCGAGCCATCCTGGTCGATCCGGCCGTCCAGGATGATTATTTCAACAGTATCAGTCGACTTTCTCTTCATATCCGTACTCCATGCGCTGTGGTAGTGGTTATCGGGAATAGTATACGGTTAACTATCCTGAAACGTCCCGGAATTTTTCCTGCTGCGATATGATCGTACCAGGGGGAATGTCCCCTTGTCCACGAACGTCCGGCAAAAAAACCGCCTGTCAGCGGCTTTTATTTCCAGAAGATATCATATATAGCCCGGTATTGTGCAGGGGTCAATAACAATATTGATTGCAAGACCCATTTTGGGGTTAAAATCATATCTTTTCAAGTCTTTTTATATCGGCACGGGCAATGGTCAGGGAAAATATATCGCCCGCTCCGGCAGAATGGAGCTGGCGGGCGCATTCGTTGATGGTGGCCCCGGTGGTAAAGATGTCATCAACCAGCAGGACGCTCCTGCCGGAAAGGGTACTCGTCCCCCGGGCGGCATACCGGTCGAGGGCATTGATGAACCTGTCGTTGAGGCCCAGCACCCGTTGGGTGCGTGTACCCCTCCGCTCTACCAGGAACCCGCGGCAGGGTGTTCCGGTCTTTCGCGACAGGTGGCGCGCCACCAGCTCCGCCTGGTTGAATCCGCGCTCCCATTTTTTCCTGGCGTTCATGGGGACCCAGGTGATGTAATCGGTCCGTATCCCGCTTGCGGAGAGTTTTTTCAGCGCGATGGAGCCGCATACGACATGAAGGTCGCGTATCCGCTGGAATTTAAGGCCGTGGAGCACGCTCCGGATGGTTCCGTCGTATTCAGCGACGGCGACGTGCTTCTTGAAAAACCAGTGGCGGTCAGGGCAGGTCACGCAGGACCCGCCTGCGAGGGGGCCGGAACAGACGGGGCAGCAGTCGCCGCAATAGGCAATGCGCTCATAGCATGACCGGCAGAGGTGGCGGTCTGCCGACCTCACGGGACTCCCGCACCCGGCGCAGCGGGAGGGGAAGAGCGTATCGACAAGCAGGCCGGTCAACGGTCTGCGCTCCCGCGCCGGTAGCGCGTCGGATCCGGTATCCCGGCTTCCCTGAATCCCCTGATCCTGATACTGCAGCTGTCACAGGCGCCGCACGCGGACCCGTCAGGGTCGGGGTCGTAGCAGCTGTGCGTGAGGGAATAATCCACGCCGAGGCCGGCGCCGGTGCGTATGATTGCCGCTTTGCTCATGTCGATGAGGGGTGTCTCGATGATACATCCGCTGCCGCTGACGCCGGCTTTCGTGCCGCAGTCCGCCATCTCCTTGAAGGCCCGGAAGAACTCGGGCCTGCAGTCGGGATAGCCGCTGTAATCGACGGCCGTGGCCCCGATGAATATGTGGCGCGCGCCGATCGATTCTGCCAGCGCCAGGGCGTAGGAGAGAAAGAGGATGTTTCGCGCGGGCACGTAGGTGTCCGGGATTTCATCCGCGAGGTTGTCCCTGTTTTTTGGCACCGCGATGGAGCCGGTGGTGAGCGCCGACCTGAAGATGCCCGTCGGTATTTCGATCACCGCATGGTCGGCGATGCCGAAAAATTCGGCCAGTCGCTTCGCGCGCAGCACCTCTATGCCGTGCTTCTGGCCGTACGAGAAGGTGAGGGCGCTCAGGTCAAAGCCACGGTCGATCGCGATCGCCGCCGCGGTCGCGGAGTCTATCCCGCCGCTCAACAATATGACAGCTCTGTTTTTCATTGGTCCTCCCGCCGGTAGTGAGTATCAGCCGCCCTGCATGAAGGGGATACGAACGGGCGGCGTGGACAGGCAAAAAAATCAGGACTGCGGACTGAATTTTTTCACGAGGGTGACGCGGTTGCCCTTTTTATTGTATTTTACCGAATTGAAGATGTTTCTCGCCATGGAGATGCCCCGCCCGTGGGCGTGCATCTCCCGGTTTGCCCTGCTGGAGTTGCCCCGGACAACACGTGCGTGGTCAAAGCCCTTCCCCTGGTCCGTGATGGTATAAACGGCCTTTTTTTCGTCGATCGCACATTCGATGCAGACGCGACGGTCGCGGTACCTGGGGTCCTCGCAGCGGCTCGCGATCAGCTCGAAATACCTGTCGCCCATGATCGCGTCGGTCTTTTCGTTGTAGGAGATCTCCAGGTTCCCGTGCTCGATCGCGTTGATGATTATCTCGCGCAGGGCTATACGGGCAAGATTGACGGTCTTCGTCGAAATGAACTTCGAGAGGTTTTTGGTGACATGCCGCGTTGCGTCTTCCGCCTCCTCGAGGTGGTTGCCGATGAACACCTTCTGTATTTTGCCGTCTGACGGATGTCTGGCCACGTTTATCCCTGCCGTGTTATAGTGCCCTGTTTATGAATAAAATTGCCCCGATGGTTTCATGAAAATCAAGACATTTTTGGGAAGCGGGATGAAAATTCATGCGGCGGTGTTGCTTTTTTTTATTGTAAAATAGATCGTTCATTACAGAATGCGACGTGAGAACAGAACAGGCAGCGTCGGCGCGGGCGCTCACCTGCCGCGCGAGGAGGAATACAAGGTGGATGCTGAAAGAATAAGAAAAGCCGTGACAGAGATGCTTGAAGCCATCGGCGAGGACCCGGGCCGTCCCGGCCTGCAGGGGACCCCGGACCGCGTGGCGCGCATGTACCAGGACATCTTCGGCGGGGACCGGCAGGACGTTGCCGAGATCCTCGGCAAGGCGCACGAGCTTGACCATGACGAGATGGTGCTGGTCAAGGACATCCATTTCTACTCGATGTGCGAGCACCACATGCTGCCTTTTTTCGGCGTATGCCATATCGCCTATCTGCCGGACAACAGGCGGATCGTCGGTATCAGCAAGCTGGCCCGTATCGTAGACGTGTTCAGCAGGAAGCTCCAGATACAGGAGCATTTCACGACGGAGATCGCGGACGCGATCATGACCCATGTCAGGCCCAAGGGCGTAGGCGTGGTGGTGAAGGCCCGTCACCTGTGCATGGAGATGCGGGGCGTCAGGAAGCCGGGCGCCAGCACCGTCACGTCGGTGGTGCGGGGCATCTTCCGGAGCGACATCCGGACCAGGGAGGAATTTTTAAAGCTAATCGAGTGAATTAATCTTGACAGAAGGCTTGGGGGACATAATAATCTTATATTATCAGTGCAATTCCCGCAGGGGCGGGTGTCCGTTCCCTTATTGATCGACCGGCGGCTTCGGGCCGGAGTGATAGAGCAAACATTCGGCAGAGCAAGGTATGAAAAAGACAAACATCGGCGTGCTGATTTCCGGGTCGGGGACGAATTTACAGTCGATTATCGACAAGGCGGAGTCCGGCGAGCTGCCGGTCAATGTCGCCTGCGTCATTTCCGACAGGGAGAAGGCGCAGGGCCTTGAGCGCGCGAGGAAGCATGGCATCCCCGCTGTTTTCGTTGACCGCAAGGGGTTCTCGCTGCGCGAGGGCCACGAGGACGCCATCATCGATGTGCTGAACAGGTACGAAGTCGAGCTGATCGTCCTCGCGGGCTACATGCGGCTCCTCACGCACCACATCATCAGCCGTTACCGGGACCGTATCATCAATATCCATCCCGCGCTCCTTCCCAGCTTTCCCGGGACCGACGGATACGGCGATGCGTGGAAATACGGCGTGAAGGTGAGCGGCTGCACGGTCCATTTTGTCGACGAGGGGTGCGACACGGGGCCGATCATCCTCCAGGGAGTCAATCCAATAGAAAACGACGACACATTTGAACGCTTCAAGGAACGGGGGCTTGCGATAGAACACCGCGTGCTCCCGGAAGCGATAAAGCTGTATTGCGAGGGGAGACTGAAGATTGAGGGGAGACGCGTAAGAATTCTGGATAAGGAGTGATGTATGGAAAAAGGATTCGAAGTGCTGGAAAAGATGGAATATCCCGGACGGATCATCATCATCGGCAAGAGCCCCGCGGGCGACGACGTTGTCATGTATGCCATTACGGGGCGGAGCGCCTCGAGCCAGGCGCGCCGGTTTGAAAAGGAAAAGAAAAACGTTTTCGTGAAGCCCACCGACGAGAAGACCCTGCAGTCGGGAAACCCCGACCTGCTGATCTACCCGTCGATCCAGGTGGGTCGTTTCAAGTGGATCGCGGTCAGCAACGGCAAGCAGACTTCCGACATCCTGCCCCAGTTCAAGAAGGGCGTGTCAGCGGTCGCGGCACTGGGCAATGCGCTGGGATCGTGGGACTTTGAGCCGGACGACCCGAATTACACGCCGCGGATCAGCGGGTGCGTCGCCGACGGCGCCGCCCTCTCGATAATAAAGCGCGCCGCCGACGGCACCGTGTCTCGCTCCTACTTCGAGGTCCCGAAGACGGCGGGAAAGGGCAAGCTCGTGGCGACATACACGGGCGCGAATGCAAACCCGCTGCCGTCGTTTGCGGGGGAACCGCTTGACATGGATATCCCCTACGCCACCGCCAGGGAAGCGGCGGTCGCCTTCTATAAGTCGCTGGCCCCGGCGAAAGGCAGTGAAGACTTCAGGGTCGCGGTCGCGGTCGTGTATCGGGATGCCGCGGGCAAAATGAAATTCGTCATCAAGAACAGGAACAAGTAGGCGCGGCCGGGTGCCGCGTATTCAGCATAGCAGTAATCAATCGGCCGGGAGAGACAGCATGGCAACGGATGTTTCATCTTTCAAAGACGCGTACAAAAAGGCGATCAGGAGCGATTTCCCGCCGGAGGCCATGCTGGTCATCGGCGAGAAGAAAATCCCCCTCAAAAAAGTCGGGATCCAGCTCAGGTACGGAACGAACCCGCACCAGCCGTTCATCGCCTACGCCCCGGCCGGCGGCAGAAAGCTTTCCGTGGGCAACCTGGACATCGTCAAGGGAGGGAAGGACGGCCTGTCGCTCACCAACCTCCAGGACATGAGCCAGGCCCTCAGCATACTCAAGTTCTTCAGCAGGCCGGCATGCGCCGTCATGAAGCATGTCAATCCCTGCGGCTTCAAGGTGGAGACCGGAGGCGAAACGCTGCCGGAGATTTACCGGATCGCGCGCAACTGCGACGAGCGGAGCGCGTTCGGCTCCATCATCGGGTTCAACCGGCCGGTGGACGGGCCCACCGCGGAGGCGGTCATGGAGAGTTTTGTCGAGGGGATTATCGCCCCGGATTATACCGAAGAGGCCCTCGACGTTTTAAGGAAAAACGAGGGGACGAAGAAGCTCAACAATGCGATCCGCGTCGCCAGGGTCGCCAACATGGACAGTATGCCGAAGTTCATCGGGGATGACGTGGAAGGGTATTACAACCTCCGCAACCTGGTGGACGGGTCCCTGACCGTCGAAGTGCCGTACCTGACGCGGATCAGGTCGGCAGCCGACTTTATCGTCGATCCGATGATCCCCAACGCGGACCCGGCGAAAAACGGCGGGAAGGACTATATCGTGCGCAGAAGGCCCACCAACGCGGAGCTGGACGATTGCCTCACTGCCTGGTATGTGAACATAAATGTGCGGTCAAACGGCATCGTGTTCGTGAAGAACGGCGCCGCGGTGGCGGTCGGGACCGGCGAGCAGGAGCGGATCGGGGCGGTGGAACAGGCCATAGAGAAGGCCGGCAAGAAGGGGCACAGCCTGAAGGGGGCCGTCATGTCGTCGGACGCGTTCTTTCCCCAGCGCGACAGCATCGATGCGGTCGCCGCCGAGGGCGTCACCGCGGTGGTGTGGCCCGCGGGCTCCCTGAACGACGCCCTGGTGATAGAGGCGGCAAACGAGCACGACGTCGCGCTCATGGCCACCCTGGAGCGGTGTTTCCTGCACATCTGACCACACGGACTGCGCGCCCCTGCACCGGGGGCACACCCGGTTCCCCTGATGACGGGACCAACTGCGGTCTCCCGCATTCATAAAACACTTGATTTCATTCAGATGCCGGTCCACCATGGGACCGGCCAAGCACTCTCGCGGAGAAAGCCTATGGGAAGCCCCCGAATACTGGTGGTGGAAGACGACGTCGTGTCCGGCATGTACATGAAGGCCGTGCTCGAGGGATACGGGTATGACGTCCCGTTCGTGGCGTCCTCGCTCGAGGAAGTCATGAAATCCATCCCGGAAACAAACCCCGACCTTGTCCTCATGGACATTGTGCTCAGCGGTCCCGGGGACGGTATCGATGCCGCCGGGAGCATCGCCGTCTCGTACGATGTGCCGGTAATTTTCCTGACCGCCTATAACGATGAGGATATGATCGGCAGGGCGCGGATGACCAGCCCATACGGTTTTCTCCTGAAGCCGGTTAATGTCAGCGAGCTGCATATCGCCGTTGAGTTCGCGCTGTACCGCCACAAGATGGAGTCAAGGCTTAAAAGGAGCGAGGAGCTGTACCGCGGCATCGTCGAGAACATGCCGGTCATGATCTGCCGGTACCTGCCGGACACGAACACGATAACCTACGCAAACGAAGAGTTCTGCCACTTTTTCGATATCGACAGGGAGCGGATCATCGGGACGAGCATCCTGGGCCTTGCGCACGGGGCGGTGCGGGAATCGATGGTCCCGGGTTTCGCCGCCTTCGCCGGTGAGAACCGGCTCGTTACCTATGAGCACTCGCTGCAGACCACGCGGGGAGAGCGATGGCTCAGGTGCACGGAGCAGGCCATCTGCGACATTCAGGGATCGGTGATAGAATGCCAGTCGATCTGCCAGGACATTACCGAGCGGCGGCGGATTGAGATAGCCCTCGGCGAAAGCGAGGAGAAGTTCCGGCACCTCTTTGAGAAGTCGGCTGACGCACAGCTGCTGCTGGAGGATAAAAGGATCATCGACTGCAACAGCGCGGCCCTTCATCTGTTCAGGGCGGGGAGCAAAGAACGGCTCCTCGGAAAAAGGATGGAGGAGCTTTCACCGCCCGCTCAACCGGACGGCACCGACAGCTTTGAGCGCACGGCCGAGATCTACGACTTCGTGTATGAACTTGAAAGCCTCAGCTTTGAATGGGTGCACCGCTCCCTTGACGGGCGGGAGGTCCCCGTTGACGTATCGGTGACCGCCATCCCGATCGCGGGCCGGCCGGTGCTCCACGCGGTCCTCAAGGATATCACCGTGCGGAAGCTCGCGCAGAGCGCCCTGCGGAGGAGCGAGCAGCAGTACCGCGTTCTCGTTGAGACAATGAGCGACGGCATGGTGCGGGTCGGCGACGGGGGCGAGGTGACGTTCGCGAATGACCGGTTCTGTGAAATGGTGGGCCGGACGAAGAGGGAGATACTCGGCAGCCCGGTCATGGACCATATTGACGAAGACGACCGGGAGAATTTCCGGAATACGGCCTTTTTCAAGAAACGCGCGCGGAAGATCCAGTACGAGATCGCCCTGCGGACGGGTGCCGGTGAAAAGGTCTTCACCATCGTGTCCCTCCGTCCCCTGGCGGGCGACAGCGGGGGCTTCTCGGGCTTTGTCGCCGTGTTCACGGACATTACCGACCGCAAGTACCTCGAGCGCGAGGTCCTGGAAATAAGCATGAAGGAGCAGCAGCGGATCGGGCGCGACCTCCACGATGACCTCGGGCAGATACTGACCGGCACCGGCTTCCTGTGCGAGTCACTGGCTAAAAAGCTCGCGAACAAGTCGCTCCCCGAGGCCGAGGAAGCGCGCGCGGTGTCCGCCCTCATCAACGAGGCCAAAGACCACACGCGGCTCCTTTCCCGCGGCCTCTCCCCGGTCGAAGTGGATTCGGGAGGAATCATTGTCGCGCTCGCCCGGCTCGTCAGGGGAATCGAGGGCATGTTTCCTGTTTCATGCACCCTGGAATATGATGCGGACCTGTACGTCAATGACAGCATCGTCGAGACCCAGTTCCATTATATCGTGCAGGAATCGGTGAATAACGCGATCAAGCACGGCAGGGCGGAACACATCGGCATCACGCTCAGAAATAAAAAAGGGCAAATCCATCTCGACATCAGGGACGACGGCACGGGGATACCCCCCGAATCCGAGCGTGCCAGGGGCCTGGGCCTCAGGATCATGCAGTACCGGGCGAACGCCATCGGCGCGTCGATACGCATAGGCGGCAACAGTGACGGGGGCGCCACGGTATCGTGCGTCTGGAGGCGGTAGCGCGGCGGGGATCCCCGGTTCGACGACGGCATGCGGCCGGACAGGCCGCGGGCGACGAATAAATGTATTGACACCGGCAGTTTCTGCTCCATTGTTTTTCAATAAACAGGTCGGATGCATGGCAAAGAAGAAAGTACTCATCGTTGACGATCATCCCGTGGTGCGGCAGGGACTCGCGGCGTTTATCAACGGCGAAGATGATTTCGTCGTCTGCGGGGACGCGGAGGACGCCGAGAGCGCAATCAGGCTCATCAATGAGCGCGCGCCGGATATCATCATTGCCGATCTCTCCATGAAGGGGGCCGGCGGGATCGAGCTTGCGGCCGCGGTCAAGTCCCGCTTCGACATTCCCGTGCTCATCCTGTCGATGCATGATGAAAACTTTTACGCGGAGCGCGCGATCAGGGCCGGCGCGCGGGGTTACATCATGAAAAAGGAATCGATGGACACGGTGGTGAAGGCCCTGCACGACATCCTCGAAGGGAAGATCTATGTCAGCGATGTGCTGAAGGACAGGCTCCTGGGCAGGCTCCTCGCATTGCCCGCGGACGCGGCGGGCTCGCCGCTCGACAGCCTCACGAACCGGGAGATGGACGTGTTCCAGCGCATCGGCAGGGGGCTGTCAAACCGCCATATCGCGCAGGAACTATCCCTCAGCGTTAAGACCGTTGAAACGTACCGCTCGCGTATCATCGATAAGCTGAAATTAAAGGATTCGAGCGAACTGGCGCTCTATGCCGTCAAATGGAGCCAGTCGGGCGACCAGGCGCGCTGATTTCACCTCGTTTTTATCCCCAGCAGTCGTGTAGGGGAATTCACCTACAAAAATAATCGAGTTTTTTCCCACCTCCGTGTAGGACTTTCAGGGATTGCTTTTTGTTTCATAGTATGGGTATATTACAAGCGTTAACAATCATTTCAGACACGCATATGAGCAATCAGTGCGGGAGAGATAGAATGTTATCCTGCTCTTTACAACTTGTGGCATAAACAACTTCACCTTGAAACAGAAGTGGATGAATGTGTTACCCAAACAACAATGTTTCATATCCCCCCCATTTTTTCTCCATGCTACCGGTTGTAAATGAGCAGTTTTTTTTTAAAATCCTGAAAACCGCCCGATGAACCACGCGAGCCGCATGAGGCCGGTGCGGTGGAGGATCGTCAGAGAAGCTGCTTGAGCTTCTGGAACTCCTCTTCCTTCATTGAAAAGCGCTCGGCTTCAGAGGGGAAGGCTCCGCTTTTTACTTCATCCATGTATCTCTGCACCCCTTCCAGCGAGGCGCTGTAGATGTCAGCGTAAATTTTTACGAACTTGGGCTTGAAGCGCTTGAAGAGACCGAGCATATCGTTCAATACCAGTACCTGCCCGTCGCAGCCTGCGCCGGCGCCGATGCCCATCGTGGGGATCTTCAGCAGGCCGGTTATGATTTCCGCGAGCTGCCAGGGGACGCATTCCAGGACGATGCTGAAGCAGCCGGCAGCTTCAAACGCCTTTGCCTGTTCGACGAGCCGCTTTGCCGTGTCGATGTCCTTTCCCTGGACGATTGAGCCGCCGAGCTTGTCGGCCGTCTGCGGGGTGAAGCCGATATGCCCCATGACCGGGATGCCGCTGCGCACTATGCGCTCCGTCACTTCGATCGCGCGGTCGAACCACTCTATCTTGACGGCCTGGCAGCCGGCCTCTTCAACGAACCGCCGTGCGGCCGGCAGCGCCTCCCCGGGGTCCACCTGGCAGGAGCAGTAGGGCATGTCGCCGATGACCAGGGCGCGCTCCGTACCCTTGACCACCGCCCTGCTGTGGTTGATCATTTCGTCGAGGCTTATTTCCGTGGTCGATTCCATGCCCAGTACCACGTTTGCCATGGAGTCGCCGACCAGTATGATATCCATGCCAGCCGCGTCGAGTACCGGCGCAAACGAGAAGTCATACGCGGTGAGCATGGCTATCTTCTGCTTCTTCTGTTTCATTTCCATGATCGACGAAATGGTCAGTCTCATGATGTCCTCGTATTGTTATGGATTGATACTGCGCAGCTATAACAGGATAATACCTGTTTCCAGCGGTATCGTCAATATAATTTCATGCTCCCATGACAATTGAGAGGTGTTTTCCATGATGGAAGAACTCTGGAGGATGCTTTTCGGATACTCACCACGGAGGATGCGGAGGGTCGGTTGATAATTACCGCCGCGTCTTTCAATCCCGCTCGAAATGTAATGATTATTTGCCTCCAGTGTGAATGAGCGATCAAATGAAAATAAGCCGCAAGCGCTCCGTGACCTCGGTGACCTCTGTGGCAAATATTGTAATGCTCGGGATAATGCGGTGTTTATGTTTCACCACGGAGGACACGGAGCATCGGTTGTTAATTGCCGCCGCGTCTTTCAATTCTGCCCGAAATGTAATGATTATTTGCCTCCAGTGTGAATGAGCGATCAAATGAAAATAAGCCGCAAGCGCTCCGTGACTTCGGTGCCCTCCGTGGTGAATATTGCATGCCCGGGAAAGTGCTGTTTGCATGTTTTACCACGGAGGACACGGAAGGTCGGTTGTTGACTGACTAATGTTGCTCTATTTATTTTCCTGATTTTTTATTATTTATTAAAAAACTTAAAAAAATTGATAAAAAATCCAAAAAATTAGATATATAGATATTATTTGTAGATATTTAAGCATATTTTCAAATAAACGAAAATAATATATTATAACAACCTCCTATCGTCCTCAATCCGGCAGCCAAAGGTGGCGAAAATTCGAGTAGGGACACGTGTCCCTACTTTACTCGACGAGATCTTTGAAAACGTTTCAAACTGGGAAGGCTATTCTGTAAAAAGAGTATTCCGGTCTTGTATATGCCCAAATGCAAGCCTGGAATGTCTCTGACCCCGGCTGTTGCGTAAGGCTTCAGCCCTTTTTTACTGGTGGTATTCATCCGGTTCCGACGCCCTCGAAACCGGGTAGCATGGAAGCCAGAATACTTTTTCGCACAAAGGAGTGTAAAATGATTATTAATCACAACATGAGCGCGATCAATGCCAACCGGTCACTCAAGTTCAACGAATGGGAGATTGGGAAGAACATGGAAAAACTCTCATCCGGATTGAGGATCAACAGAGCGGGAGATGACGCTTCCGGACTGGCCGTGTCTGAAAAAATGAGGACACAGATCCAGGGGCTGCGGCAGGCCGAGAGGAACACCGAAGACGGTATGTCGTTTATACAGACCGCCGAAGGGTATCTCGACCAGACCTCTTCCATAATCCAGCGCGTCAGGGTTCTGTCTGTGCAGGCTGCAAACGGTATTTATTCAAATGAAGACCGGCAGCTTATACAGGTGGAAGTCTCCGCCCTTGTCGATGAGGTTGACAGGCTCGCGTCTCAGGCAGAGTTTAACAAGTTTAAAGTACTGACGGGGATCTATTCCCGGACCAATCCCAAGGCGAGCATGTGGTTTCACCTCGGGGCCAACAAGGACCAGCGCGAGCGGGTGTATATCGGGACGATGACGGCACAGGCCCTCAAGTTCCGTGACGGCACCGGCAAGATCGCTGATCTCGCTGTCGGCCCCCGGCGGTGCCAATGACTCCATCGGGATCATGGATGCTGCACTGCAGAGGCTTGCGAAACAGCGGGCTGATCTCGGGGCGTATTTCAACAGGCTCGAGATGACCGCGAAGGGGCTCATGAATGCGTATGAAAATACGCAGGCGTCCGAATCGCGGATCCGCGACGCCGACATGGCCGAGGAGATGGTCGGTTTTTCAAAAAACCAGATCCTCGTTCGTACCGGCGCGGCAATGCTCGCGCAGGCCAATATCCAGGGTCAATCAGTATTAAAATTACTCGGTGCGTAACGGTGCCGAGGCAGATCTCGAGAGTAAAGAAAACAAAGTTCTTTGAAAATTCAGCGCGATTCTCATCCCTCCGGATGCCGGAACGACTGTCCTGCGCCCGGCTGCTCCGGCGGCCGGTGATGCGGGGAGGGCATCACCGGCTGTCGGAACTTCCGGCGCCGGTGTTGTCATGATTATGGGCAGTCAGGACGGCACGACAAGGAGACAACCTTCGGACCGCGGGGCGGTCCCGCCGCACCATGATGGGGCGGTTGAAAAACACGGGCCGTGTCGCACAACAATGCGGCCCGGACCACAACAAGGGAGGGAACCAATGAGAATCAATCACAACATGAGCGCCGTATTCGCAAGCAGGCAATTGACGGAGGTGGGGAACCGTCTGGACAAGAGCATGGAAAAGCTCTCGTCCGGCGAGCTGATCAACCGTGCCGGTGATGACGCCACCGGTCTGGCCGTATCTGAAAAGATGCGTACCCAGATCAACGGCCTGGTCCAGGCTGAAAAGAACGCCCAGAACGGGCTCTCTTTTATCCAGGTCGCGGAGGGGTCATACCAGCAGCTTAACGAGATCATGCAGCGGATCAGAGTCCTCTCGATCCAGTCGGCGAACGGAATTTATTCCAGCCAGCGACCGGTTCCAGATTCAGGTTGAGGTATCTCAGCTTGTGGACGAGATCGACCGCATCGCCACTTCCGCCGAATTCAACAGGATGAAGATGCTCCGGGGAGAGTTCTGCGAAGAACAGCAAGGCCGGAAGCATGTTTTTTCATGTTGGAGCCAATCAGAATCAGCGGATCAGGGTGTATATCGCTACCGTCGGCTCGAAAGCCTTCAACCTGGTAAATGAGGGGAACAACAAGCGGACGATATCAACCGTGGCCGGCGCAAACGCGATGATAGGGTATGTCGATACGGCCCTTGACAGGCTGAATCGGCAGAGGGCAGACCTTGGAGCGTATTATAACCGGCTGGAAAATACGATAAATGCCCTGGCGAAACACATATGAGAACATGATGTCCGCCGATTCCCGGATACGCGACGCGGATATGGCGGCTGAAATGGTTGAATTCACAAAGGACCAGATTCTTGTTCAGACAAGTGCGGCGATGCTGGCTCAGGCCAACACGAAGCCGAAGCTGATCATGAAGCTGTTTGAATGAGGATCATTACTTCACACGGGGCGTCCTCGCAGTGCGGACCGCCCCGTCCCTCTCCGGTCGCCGGCACGGGAGCGCTACCGGTTCCGGACGCCGGGGAGGGGCTGTTTTTTAAAAGGGAGGTTGGGAGAGAGTTATCCCGTTAACATGGAGGTTAACAGATGAACATCAAGAGCGTTACAAACGAACCGATCGATGCGATCGGCAGGTACGCAAGGAAGACCGAGACGGCCGATCAGGACGCCGCGGCGCAATCGGTGTCGAAGTCTTCAGCGCAGAACAACAGGGAACTCACCACCAGTGAGATATCTGACATGGTGAACCAGCTGAACAAAGGGGTGAGCGACATTCATGAGCGGATGTCCTTCTCGTTTAATGAAAAGACCCAGCGGATTATCGTCAAGGTCATGAATAACGAGACCAATGAGGTGGTGCGGGAGATCCCTTCGAAGGAAGCGATCAAGCTCCTTGAGCACATCCAGGATTTCCTGGGCATGCTGGTTGACGAATCGCGATAACTGATATCGCGGCTCGGGTTCGGTAAAAAAAGGCTGTTTTTGCTCGGAGGGGACAGGTATGCCCCCGGGTGATACCTATGCTCTTTCAGAAATAACCGCCTATTGAAAGCAATAATTCCTACAGAGGAATTCCCTCCATTTTTTATGTGTAAAACTGCGTGCCAGGTTAAAAACCTTCAATATTTCATGAATTTTGAGCATTTTTTGAGTGTTATCGGCCAATAATTTACTGCTTCAGGTGAGATCCCACCGGTTATCCGCGTTAATAAATTTTTCGTTTTTATTATAATAATCTCATTAAATTTCAACATTATGTCGATAATAGTGATGCAGGAAAAGTATGCAGAAACAGTGCCAACATAAGCAAGGGAGGGCTTTAATATGCCGATATCGATGAGCGGCATGGCATCAGGTATGGATACCGATGCCATCATAGAAAAACTGGTCAATGTCGAATCCAGGCCGATCCAGCAGCTTGAAATAAGGAAGAGGAACCATGGAAACCGCAAGGAAGGTCTCAAGGCCCTGGGCAGGTATCTTGAAGACGTCAATTCTTCTGCGCGTGACCTCTACGGCTTCGGCTCCTCGTTCAGCGACAAGCAGGCGGTTTCCTCTGACAGCTCTGCCCTTGACGCCAAGGCGGGGTCGAAGGCCGACACCGGCGACAAAAAGATAAAGATCCTGCAGCTGGCCTCGCCGCACAAGGTGTCAACGGACCCGGTGGAGGAGAAGGAAACGCTGCCGGCGGGAACGTTCACCATCGAGGTTGACGGTGCAACGCAGGCAATAAATTTCAAGGGCGGCACGCTGAAGGACCTTGAAGAAAAGATCAGGGAGACGGCGTCCGAGCTCGTGGCTTCTTCATATATCCGCAAGGACGGGAGCGCCTACGTGCTCACCCTGCAGTCGAAGAAGACCGGTGAGAAAGGGGAGATCAGGCTCACCGGCGACAAAGACCTCCTCACGAAGATCGGGCTCGTGGACGGCAACGCGCAGGGGGGGAAAACCGAGGTCGCGGTCTCCTTTGACGCGCGGTATTTCACCTCATACATGGGTGAAAAAAAAGCGGGCGCCGAAAACGGCAGCATCCGGGTCGGCGACGGCGGGAGATCGGTGAGCCTCCAGGGCCTCGTGTGGCGCGAATATGCGCTCCCGGTCGAGATCGCGCTCCAGCCGGATACCATGATCGAATTCGACGTCAATTACAGCGGGCAGAAGGGCGACGATTTCGGGGTCCCCAGGCGCCTCAGGCTGGGCCCCAAAGAGAAGATCAATATAAAGGGAATAATACTCGAAGGCTACAACGTCGAGCGGAAGCGCGAGGGAAAGAAAGAGGACCAGGCGGTGTTTGACAGCCTGATCGGGATCGGGCTTGTGTCGATGGACAAGGGCCGGCGCACGGAACGCATCTATCCGCTGGGGAAAGACGCGAGCGGCACGGCGAAGATAGAGGCCGGCAGGGACTTCAAGAAGGGCGCCATAAGCAAGATCATCCTCTATTGCAACAGTGGCGCCATGGACGTTGCCAACGTGCGTATTGCGACCCCGAAGGAGGCGATGAACTGGTACGCGATGAAGAACGTGATCGGCGCCCCGAAGGACGCGCGGCTGTCCCTGGACGGCGTCGAGGTCACCCGCGACCGGAACGACAACCTGGCCGATGTCATCAGGGGAGTGGACCTCACCCTCAAGCGCGTGGCCGACTACGAAATAGGCCTCAGGATCGAGCATAACGCGGACGCGCCTGTTGATAAGATCAAGAAGTTCGTGGATGCATATAACAAGTACCTGGATTTTCAGCGCGACCTCACCAAGGCGGCGATATCGGAAAAGCCGGGGGAATTCGAAAAGGCGCTCTCCCAGTCCGGCCTGTTTGTGGGCGACATGACCCTGATGCGGCTGCAGAGCATCCTGCAGTCAACGATTACCGACGCCTACGTGAGCCCCTCCGACAAGCCGATCAGGATGCTGTCGCAGATCGGAGTCTCGACCGGCGCCATCAACGCCGACTGGGAGACGATCAAGAGCGGCAAGCTCAAGGTGGACGAGGCCCTGCTGAGAAAAACGATCTCCGATAACCCGGACGGGGTAGCGGAGTTCTTCGGCTTTGATTCCGACGGCGACGGCAAGGCCGACAACGGGATGGCGGTCAAGCTCGCGTACGTCCTGAAGCCGTATGTCGGGTCCGGCAAGAACATCATCGCGGCGAAGATCGACCTCGAGGAAAACTCCATCAAGCTTGCGGATGAGAACATCAAGCAGAAAGAAGAGCACATAAAAGCATACCAGGACAAGCTGAAAAGGAAATTCGCCGCGATGGAACAGGCGATCAGCCAGACAAATTCGCAGAAGCAGTGGATGAAATACCAGCTCGGCAGCCAGGAAAAGGGATCCGGCGGCGGGAAGGAATAATCAATGGTGAAGAGGTGCGCGGTGGAAGTCCTGATCAATGATTGCCCGGTCGATTTCGAGCTGGAGCGGGAAGGGAAGGTGTCCGATGTGGTCAAATCGGTCGCGGAATGGACCCGCGAGCGCGACCTCGTCTTTTCCGAGCTCTACGTGGATGATGAGCGCTATCCCGCGGACGGCGCCCCCGACATCGGCCTCGACGGCGTGAAGGCCATTAACTGCATCGTGCATTCAAGGGCGGACATAGTTTTTTCCTCGGTAGAAGAAGCGGCGCGTTACTGTGAGCGGGCGTCGTCATACCTGGACGGCATGCTGGCGTCCGGTTCCTCCAGCCGGGGCGACATTGACGACCTTGTCGCCGGTATTTCCTGGGTCCTCGAGGTACTGGAGCGGGTGTGCTCCCTCCTCGGGCTTGATTACAAGCTCTTGAAATACGGGGACCGCGACCTGTCGCGGCACATACGCACGGTTGAGGAATTCCGCGACGGACTCGCGGGCGCTGACGGCGACAGCATCATGACGATGGTCCGGGACAACAGGAACGTCTTTGCCGACATCAGGCAGATCTTCAGGATGCTCATCCTGGGCGACGAGATGCGCTCGCTGATTGTACGGAGCATTGATTCGCCCGATGTCCTCATCTCGTCGGTCCGCCAGATCGGGGAAGAGCTCGGAGAGCAGCTTGCCGGCCTGCAGGCCGCGGCCGTGGCCTACCAGACCGGTAAAGACGCAGAGGGGTCGGAGCGGCTGAAGAACTTTGCCGATTTCATCTACCGGTATACCCGCACCTGTTACCAGGTGGCGCCGGTGTTCGGGGTCGATCTCTCCGCGATCGAGGTCGGCGGCGAGAGCCTGGAGCAGAAAAACCGCCTCCTCCGTGATCTCCTGCATGAAGTGACGACAATCATGGAAAACGGCGACATCATCAGCCTGTCGGACATCCTTGAATACGAGATCAAGCCGGCGCTGGAAAACATGGGCGACTTTATCAGCCTGCTCATGGAAAAGATTGCCCGCACGTAGCGTAAGCCCCCATGCCCCTCTGGTGGGGGGGCCGGGCAAATTCATTTTCAAAAAATCATACCATTGTGTCCCGGGTGTATCCTTTCGATTAATTTTTTACAGATGATCCTCTTTTTGCCGGTGAAATTACAGGTCCCCCTCCAGGGGATTCAGGGGGACTGACATCGAGAGGTATTTCCCGGCACGATCCGCTTGTATTCTCCTTGACAATCCAGCGTGGAATTTTTCAGATATGTATCCAGCACTCAAATTATTCCAAATACAACCATGAATAATAAATCACGCTTCCACTACGGCTACGCGATACTTGCAGTCGGCGTGGCCACCGTCACCGGCGCGCTCGGGTTCGCGCGGTTCGGCTATACCATGATACTGCCCGGGATGAAGGCGGGGCTCGGCCTTTCCGACGCGCAGGCCGGCGACCTTGCCACGGCGAACATGGTCGGGTACCTCGCGCTTGCGATCGCCTGCGGCTTCCTCTCGGCGCACTTCAGCCCCAGGAGGATCATCACCGCCTTCATGCTGCTTGTGTCCCTGTCAATGCTGGTCACGGGGCTGGCGCCCGGCTTCGGGACCGCGTGGGCCGGCCGTCTCCTCGCCGGCATGGGGGGCGGGGGCACGAACATCCCGGTGATGGGGCTGGTGGTCGGCTGGTTCGCGATGTCGCGGAGGGGACTTGCCGCCGGCATCACCGTGAGCGGGTCAAGCTTCGGCCTGCTCATCACCGGGCTGATGATCCCGCTCATAATGGAGGCCGGCGGCGCGGACGGCTGGCGGCATTCATGGTTTTTTCTCTCGGCCCTGGCGCTCGTAATCGCGGTCCTGTGCGGCATATTCCTGAGGGACTCGCCGTCCGAAAAAGGGCTTGCGCCGGTGGGTGCCGGGGGCAGGCCGTCTCCCGGGCCGGCTTCCGCGCAGAAATCCTATTCCCTGATCGAATCATGGCGCCTCGTGTACCGGTCGTTTTCCGTGTGGCACCTGGCCCTGGTCTATTTCCTGTTCGGATTTTCGTACATCATCTATACGACTTTTTTTGTCCGCTACCTTAACTGGGAGGCCGGCTTCACCCTTGAACGGGCGGGGGGCCTCTGGTCGCTCATCGGGGTGATCAGCATCATAAGCGGTTTTATCTGGGGCTCGGTGTCCGACAGGTTCGGGCGGAAATACGGCCTCGCCTGCGTCTTCTTTTTACAGTGCGTGTGCTACCTGCTGTTCGGCCTCTGGAAAGCCATGCCGGGCTACCTCGTCTCCTCGCTCATATTCGCCCTGACCGCCTGGAGCATCCCGGCGATCATGGCGGCCGTATCCGGCGACATACTTGGCCCGAAACTGGCGCCCGCGGCCCTCGGATTCATCACGCTTTTTTTCGGGATAGGGCAGGCGCTCGCCCCGTTCGTGTCGGGCCGGGTCGCCGACGCCTGCGGCTCGTACACGCTCGCCTTTGTCATCGCCGGGTGTGCGTCGCTTGCCGGGGGCCTGCTCTCCCTCCTCCTTAACGCGAAAAAGCTCTCGCGGGCGCACCATTGACCGGCTATTTTTTCAGGTTGACAAAATATAAAATCGCGTGGTCACTAATCATTGTGCCTTGGTGTAATATTCGATCAATTTAATTGAATAAGAATTTTTTTATTACTATATATATCTAAAGGTCAACCGGTATGAAACGATTGTTGATATTGCTGGGCTCGGCTGTTTTATACTTAACGGTTTCATCCCTCGCGGGTCATGATGAGAAGATCGATACAATTTATCTGAAAAACGGCAAAACGATTCCCGCCAAGGTGACTTCCGTAACGGCGGCCCATGTTGATTTCGTTAATGTTGAAAAATCCGATTGGGACCGGGTTGATAGGAAGGATGTTCATAAGATAATCTACCATAACGGCATAGCCCAGGAGCTCAATCCCGCCGCGATGCGACCGGACAGGCAGCTCTCATGGACGGACGTGCGACTTACTCAATCCAAAAAGGATGTTGCCTGCCTGCATAAACGGGGCGCCATAGAAGCGGCCTCCCCGCTGAAAGCCGGCGGCGCAGCGGCGGCGCGCAGGGAAGCCGAGGCGCAGCTGAAGAAAAAGGCCGCGGCGTTGCGGTGCGGAATGGTGCTGGTGACGGGCAGGGAACAGAAGCGCCGCACGGGGAAGGGCGCCTGGTATATCATCAGGGGTGTTGCGTACGCCCGGGAACAGGCGAAATGAGCTTCAAAGGGCCCGCCGCGCGGGATGGTGCGGCGCCCGGCGGGGAATGCTATACCGAACGATAACGGCGAGGTGGATGCCATGATCTGGAAAGGAAGAAGGGAAAGCTCGAATGTCGAAGACCAGCGCGGAGGAGTGTCGAGACGGGCCGTGGGCGTGGGCGGCGGTTTGGGGACCATCGTCCTGGTCCTTGCGATCTATCTGCTCGGCGGCGATCCTTCGGCGGTCCTTAATAACCTGCAGGTAAACACGCCGGAGACCGCGTCAACCTACGAGGGTTCGGCGGAGGAGAACGAGCTCGCGAAGTTCGTTTCAGTGGTCCTTGCGGATACCGAGGACGTCTGGTCGGACCTGTTGCAGAAAGAAGGGGTTGAATACCGGATGCCGAAGCTCGTGATCTATTCCGGCAGCGTTGAGTCGGCGTGCGGCAGGTCGGGCGGATCGACCGGTCCGTTTTACTGCCCCGCGGACGAGAAGGTATACATTGACCTGAGCTTTTACAACGAGCTCCAGACCAGGTTCAAGGCGTCAGGCGATTTCGCGATGGCGTACGTCATCGCACACGAGGTGGGGCACCATGTCCAGAACCTCCTGGGGGTCCTCGGCAAAGTCAATGCCCTCCAGTCGCGGCTGGGCGAGGCTGAATTCAACAGATACCTTGTGCGGCTCGAGCTGCAGGCCGACTACTACGCCGGCGTCTGGTCGCATTTCGCCGAGCGGATGAAGGTCCTGGAGGAGGGCGACATCGAGGAAGCCCTTACCGCCGCGAGCGCCGTCGGCGACGACCGCATACAGAAAAACGCCCGCGGGTACGCGGTGCCCGACAGCTTCACCCACGGGACGTCAGAGCAGCGGTCGAAATGGTTCTACCGGGGGTTCAAATCGGGGACCATCCAGGACGGCGATACGTTCGGCGCTGAAGACCTGTGACGCCGCCGGCAGTATCAGCGGCAGATCCCATTAATGACTTGATTTTTTAAAAGAGCATGCCAAGAGTAGTGCGCATCGTGAACTATCGGTGCCCGGGTGTCGCCGGAACAATAATCAGACAGGAACCGAAACATGGCAAAGGACAAAGAACAGAAAAAGCCCTGGGGCGGCCGGTTTACCGGCGCGCTGTCCGGCACTGCGGAGCAGATCTCCGCGTCGGTCCGGTTTGATTCGCGCCTCTGGCGGCAGGACATCCGCGGGTCGATGGCGCATGCGAAGATGCTCGGGCGGATCGGCATCCTGTCGCAAAAGGAGCTCTCCGATATCCTCGACGGGCTTGCGGCCATCGGCCGGGAGATCGAAGCGGGCACGTTCCGGTTTTCAGAGTCACTCGAGGACGTGCACATGAACATCGAGTCCGCGCTGACGGAGCGGATCGGCGACGCGGGCAGGAAGCTCCATACCGCGCGTTCGCGCAACGACCAGGTGGCGCTGGACATGCGCCTCTACCTGCGTGACGAGGCGGCGGAGGTGCGGGGACTGCTGATATCCCTGGTCGAAACCCTGGGGGGGGTCGCGGAGAAGAACATAGACGTCATCATGCCCGGCTACACCCATCTCCAGGTGGCGCAGCCCGTGCGCTTCAGCCAGCACATGCTCGCCTATGCGTGGGGGCTGCTCCGCGACGCGGGCAGGCTTGAGGCGGCGGTCCGCGCCTGCTCGCGCATGCCGCTCGGTGCGGGGGCGCTCGCCGGGCTCAACTACCCGGTTGACCGCGAGTTCGTCAGCAGGGAGCTGGGCTTTGCGGAGCTGGTCCCCAACTCCATGGACGCGGTGAGCGATCGGGACTTCATACTCGATTTTCTCTATTTCGCGTCGGTCTGCGGCGTGCGGCTGTCGCGCTTCTGCGAAGAGCTGGTCCTCTGGTCGTCAACCGAGTTCGGCTTCATACGGCTGGGCGACGGCGTCACCACCGGCTCCTCCATCATGCCGCAGAAACGCAACCCGGACATCGCGGAGATCATTCGCGGGAAATCCGGGAGGCTCCTGGGCGACCTGGTCGCGCTCCTGACTGTCCTGAAGGGGCTGCCCATGGCCTACAACCGCGACCTCCAGGAGGACAAGGAGCGCCTGTTCGATTCGGTGGACACGATCAAGCTCTCCCTTGCCGGCATGATAGAGATGCTCTCTACTATGGAAATCCGCAGTGAGAGGATGAAGGACGCCGTGTACGGCAATTTTTCCACCGCAACGGACGTGGCGGACTACCTTGCCCGCAAGGGCGTGCCGTTCCGGAAGTCGCATGAAATAGTGGGACGGATCGTCCGGTCCTGCGAGGAGCGGGGGGCCGACTTTTTTTCCCTTACCGCCGCCCAGATGAGGGAATTTTCTCCTGATTTCGGGGATGATATTGTTGAAATCATGAACCCGGAAAGCTCGGTTGAGCGCAAGGCCTCCGCCGGGAGCACCTCCCGGAAGGAAGTGCTGGCGCAGCTGGAGAGCATCAGGCGCCTCCTGGCGCAGCCGTAGAAAAAATCAACCGGCCGCCTCTTCTTTATCCTTGACAATTTTGATTGTTTTAACTGAAACTATCCCTTAATTTATAATTATGACGGTGTTGCCGGGCGGTTGCCCGGGAATGGGAAAAACCGTTACATTCTATGCGTATCTGGAAATGGTTATGAATATGAAGAAAACAAAAGCCCCGCTTGATTGGAAAAACCTGGCATTCGAGTACAACAAGACGGATTTTAATGTCCGGTACCACTGGAAAGACGGCTCATGGTCGAAAGGGGAGATCGTATCCGATGAAAACATCCCCCTTCACATGGCGGCCCCGTCGCTGCATTACGGCCAGGAGGCCTTTGAGGGGCTGAAGGCGTTTGAGACAAAGGACGGGAGGGCAGTGGTGTTCCGCCCGGTTGAAAACAGCAGGCGCCTGCAAAAGAGCTGCGAGAGGATCTTTATCCCGCAGATCCCGGATGAGTTATTCCTGGACGCGGTGCAAAAAGTGGTGAATGCAAACTGGAAATACCTGCCCCCGTACGGCACCGGCGCGAGCATGTACATCCGTCCCCTTGCCATCGGCACCGGCGCCAGGGTGGGCCTCGGGCCGGCATCCGAGTACCTTTTCATAATGTTCGCCACGCCCGTGGGCCCCTACTACAAGGGCGGGTTCAAGCCGGTCAAGGCGATGATCGTTGAGGATTTCGACCGGGCGGCGCCCCAGGGCGTCGGCGACTGCAAGGTGGGCGGGAACTACGCCGCCGGGCTGGGCGGCGCCCATTACGGGAAGGAACGCGGGTACCCGGTGGTGCTCTACCTGGATTCCCGCGAGAAGCGCTACATCGACGAATTCAGCACATCGAACTTTATCGCCATACGCGGGAACACCTATCTCACGCCGAAATCGAACAGCATACTGCCGAGCATCACGAACGACAGCCTGTCGGTCATCGCGAGCGACCTTGGCATGGACGTTGAACGGCGGCCGATTGAGGCGACCGAGCTCGCCTCTTTCGACGAGGTGGGCGCGGTGGGCACTGCGGCGGTCATCACCCCGGTCAACCTGATCCGGTTCAGGGACCGGGACTACAGTTTCGGCGACGGCGAGCATGCCGGGCCGGCGATCACGAAGCTCTATGAACGGCTGACGCAGATACAGACGGGCGATTACGAGGACGGCCACGGGTGGCTCTACGAAGTGAAATGACCCTGCGGGGCTATTGATCCAAATATTTCTTCAGAACGTCTGCCAGCACATCGTGCCCGGTCCTGTTGAGGTGGACCGGGTCCATCGCGTACTTCGGGTTCAACCCCCCTCTTTTTGTGAGATGCGGAAACGCCGGCACGTATACCGCCCCCAGCGCGGCGCAGGTCTGCCTGAGGCGCGCGTTCAGCTGCTCCAATGTTGAATTTTCAATGATGATGCCGGGTTGTACGGGAAGGTTGCTGATGCAGTACACCTTGCCGCAGATGGACCGGTAATAACGGATCAGCTCTCCGTAATTGCGGTCGATCTGGTCGATCGGGATTTTTCCGAGGAGATCGTTGCCGCCTGCCAGCATGACTATGGCCGACGGCTTGAGCCGTGCGATCTTCTCTTTGCGCTCCAGCAGGTTTTTCGTCGTGCTGCCGCGGTAGGCGTAGTTGCACGCCGGCGCGGTGAAGTATACCTGGAAATTGATCAGCTCGATGTTGCTGTCGCCTTCAAACACGATGCATCCTTCCACGCACGCTGTCGTGTTGTTGTCCTTGATCTGCTTGATGTGCAGCTCGAGCTTCTGCCGCTTTGTCAGCTGTCCGGCGGTGCATCCGTAAAGCGACATCGCGGCGATGAGTGCGCATGCCGATAGTGAGAGGGTGGTCCTTGTCATTTCAGGCTATGATGAAGTGACTCGTTCTGCCTGGATGGCAAGGTACTTGACCAGGGTCTGCTCGGTGATTGCCCCCATGGTTACCAGGATAATCCCTATCAGGCCGCCCTCTTTTTTCTGCACCTCTATGGCTTTTTCCAGCTGCTCCTGAGTTATTTCCTTGCTCTCAAGGAGTATCTCTCCCAGCAGGGGTCGTGACATGGTGTTCCTCCCAAAATAATAATGACTGAAATGTATCGTTTCTTACAATAATAATCTGCGTATCGCTTCTTTCCAGAGCCGTACCTGCTGCTCGCGTTCCGCACCGCTCATTCCCGGGATATATTGCGATGATATCCTGTTGTTCTTTGCAATTTCACCGATTGATCCGTACAGGCCGCCCGTTATGCCGGCCAGATAGGCGGCGCCCAGGGCGGTCGATTCTGTGATCTCCGGCAGCAGGACCGGAATGTTCAGGATATCGGCCTGAAACTGCATCAGAAAGCTGTTTTTGGTGGCCCCGCCGTCGACGCGCAGTTCCGGCACCGCGGTCCCGGTGTCTTCCTGCATTGCTTCCACGAGGTCGCGCGACTGCAGGGCTATTGATTTCAGCGCCGCCATTACTATCTCTTCCCTTGTCGTGTCTCTTGTCAAACCGAAAATTGCCCCGCGGGCGTCCATGTTCCAGTGGGGGGCGCCCAGGCCCACGAAGGCGGGGACCAAGACCACGCTGCTCTCCTTGGCCACCGACCTCGCCATCTCCTCGGAATCGGCGCTGACGGCGAAGAATTTCAGGTAATCGCGCAGCCACTGGACCACGGCGCCGCCGATGAAGACCGAGCCCTCCAGCGCGTACACCGGGCGCCCGGCGTCGTCGCAGGAGAGGGTGGTGAGGAGGCCGTTGCGGGAAATGATGAACCTGTCGCCGTTGTTCATCAGCATGAAGCACCCGGTGCCGTACGTGTTCTTGGAGCTCCCCGGGCCGACGCAGTTCTGCCCGACCATGGCGGCCTGCTGGTCGCCGGCGATGCCGCCAATGACGATCCCGTCCGGGAGCCCCGGCGCGTTTTTCGTGACGCCGAATTTTGACGCCGACGCCATGACCGCGGGAAGGATATTTTTCGGGACGGACAGTATATCAAGCAGCTCGTCCGACCACTGCTTCTTCCGTATGTCGTACATGAGGGTGCGCGACGCGTTGGTATAATCGGTCGCGTGCGAGGCCCCGTCGGTCAGCTTCCACAATATCCAGGTGTCGATGGTGCCGAAGAGGAGCTTGCCGCTCCCGGCAAGGGCCCGGGCGCCCTGCACGTTGTCGAGGAGCCATTTCACTTTCGTGCCGGAGAAATACGCGTCGATGACGAGGCCGGTGGTCTCGCGGAAGAGCTTCTCGTGGCCCGCCTGCTTCAGGTCGTTGCAGATGCCCGCGGTGCGCCGGCACTGCCACACGATCGCGCGGTGTATCGGCTTGCCGCTGGT
The DNA here is from genome assembly GCA_963827275.1 of uncultured Spirochaetota bacterium. Classification (GTDB taxonomy): domain Bacteria; phylum Spirochaetota; class UBA4802; order UBA4802; family UBA5550; genus RBG-16-49-21. The sequence continues at coordinate 170,018 of CAWHAA010000005.1, read as the reverse complement.
CTTGTCCCAGAGGAGGGACGTCTCCCGCTGGTTGGTAATGCCGATGGCGATGGCGCCGGCAGGGTCAAGGTTCCCCCGCGCGATGGCCTGGGGGATGAGGGCGCTGACCGATTCCCATATCTCTTCCGCATCGTGCTCGACCCATCCCGGTTTCGGAAAGTGCTGGGTGAACTCGCGGTACGCGCTGGATATGGGCAGCCCGTTTTCATCAAAACAGAAGACCCTGTTCCCGGTTGTACCGAGGTCAATGGAGATTATGAACTGTTTCTTCATAAAAAAGAATTCCTTATGGCCGGGACTGCGAAGACCGGTTTTGATGTTAGCGGCCCGCAAAAAACAATGTCAATTAAAAATTAATAATAATAACCGGACTTTGCTATATAAAAATATGCATAACGGGGATTGCAGATCACCCGGGTGAATTAATCCCGGCTTTTTTCCTTGGCAATGAATCCCGCGCCGTCGATAATTAATAGTATACAAGACGCCGGGCAGCGAGTGCCCGGCCACCATGTTCATTTTCACCGGCAAGCGGGTAACTTTTTATGCTGAATTCAATCATACAATCCGGAAGAGAGGCGATCTATGTCGCCGAGATAGGGCTGAACCACAACGGCGATCTGGATACGGCGCTGGCGATGATATCCCTCGCGGCGCGGTCCGGGGCTGACGCGGTGAAGTTCCAGACGTTCGTTCCCGACCTGATGAACTCCGTGTACACAGCGGACCTGCTCGGCGGGGGGACCGAGCGCACGCCCGACCGGAGCACGGCGGATTTTTTTCGCAGGTTTGTCTTTGACCGGGAGCAGTACCGCGTTCTTCAGAACGCCGCGCGTGAGGCGGGAACGCTCTTTTTCTCCTCGGTGTTCGACCTGGATTCGCTGGAGCTGCTCGAGGGGCTCGGCGTTCCGCTGTACAAGCTTGCCTCGTCGGAAGTCACCAACCATCCCCTCGTCGGGGCGGTGGCGCGGACCGGCAGGCCCGTCATCCTTTCGACCGGCATGGCCACCGAGGATGAGATCGACGGGGCCGTTACGCTGTTCCGGAAAGAGGGGGGCGGCGAGCTTGTCCTGATGCACTGCGTGTCGCTCTACCCGACACGGGCTGACCAGGTAAACCTGGCCAGGATACCGGCCCTGGAACGGCGCTTCGGGCTCGCGACCGGCTTCTCCGATCATACCCGGGAGGCTGTTACGCCGATGCTCGCGGCGGCGCTGGGCGCCCGGATTTTTGAAAAGCATTTTACTATTGACAGATTTCATGAATGTCCCGATAAAGATATATCCTGCACGCCCGGTGAGTTTGCCGCGATGATCGAATCGGTGGAAACCGCGATCGCGATGACCGGCGGCGGCTCCATCGCATACGGGAGCGCCGAGGCGGTCACCGCCCGCGCGGCGCGCCGGAGCCTCTTCGCGCGGCGGGCCATCGCCCGCGGCCGGGTCATCCGCAGGGAAGACCTGGTGGCGCTCAGGCCCGGCACCGGGATCCCGCCATCAGAGCTGGAGAGCGTGGCGGGGAAGATCAGCGGGACCGACATCCCCGAGGGCCACATGGTGCGGAGGGAATACCTGCGCGACGGCACATGAGAAGGGGCCGTCGGGGAACGATCATCTGTCAGAAAGGAGCGTGTCAACGGCATGAAAATCAGGGCAGCGATTCTGGCGCTCATGTGCCTGTCCATGGCGCGGTGTGCCACATACTACCGCATCTTCAGCTTCAACGAGCCGAAAAGCGTACTGTATACCGAGCAGGAAAAAGAGATACTTGAAAAGACCGTGAAATCCATAGATTTCGATTACGGGTACGACCCGGAACTCGGCATCGATTACGTGGTGCCGGTCACGCAGGGCTTTACCGAATTCAAGGCGGGCGAAGGGGAGATCGCGCGCGCCCTTGACGGCGTTGACGGCGAGGCGCTGGCCTCCTACAACGAAAAGATATACCGGCTGAAAAAAACGACCCTCCTGAAGATGGAGAAGTGCCGGGAGGACGGGAACTGGAAAAATTACACCTTTATCAATAAGTACCTCCTGCCGCCCCTCAACCATTACTCCGGCCTTATCGAGAGGCAGACGATGAAAAAGAACAGGGCATATATCTACGAGGCGGACAAAAAGAAGAAAGAGATCGATGACAGCTTGGAGTTTGAGATGAGGCGAAAAGAATTCGATGACCTGTGGAAAAATGACTATAATTCATAAGACGGCCGGCGTCCTGATCGCGACCGCAATCCTTGCCGCCGTCCCGGCGGCGCAGCGGGACGCACATGCCGAGTCCGGGGTGAGCGTTCTCTGCTACCATTCCTTCATCCAGAAGAAAAAGATGGACCCCTTCTGCTTCACGATCGATGAGCTGAATTCGCACATCATGCAGCTGAAAAAAGAGGGGTTCAGGTTCGTCTCCGTCGGGGATATCGTCGGCGGGAGGATAACCGGGACCAAGAACGTCCTCATCTCCGTTGATGACGGGAACAAGAGCGTGTACGAAGCGTACCGGAAGGTGTTCCGTCCCAACGGCATACGGCCGCTCCTCGGTATATACCCGAACATCATTATAAACAAGAAAAAATACGCCCTCACATGGGAACAGCTGCGGGAGCTTGCGGACGCGGGGTGCGATATCGCCGCGCATGGGTATTTCCACCTGAAAGTGAACCGCGCGCTGTATGACACAGACCCGAGATCGTTCAAGAAAGAGATCTTCCTCTCAAAGAAAGTGCTCGAGGAGCACCTGGGGCGGAAGGTGGCGGTATACGTGTATCCTTTCGGCCTTCGCGATGACCTGACCATCAGGACCCTCAGGGAGGCGGGGTTCCGGTATGCCTTCACCATCGACCGGGGGAGGATCGATATTCCGCTCGCGGCCGGGAATGACAGACGGTACGAGCTCCCCCGCTACATGGTCACCAGGACAAGCTGGAATTACTGCTTTGACCGGGTGATGAAAAACGCCCGGCCGAAAGTATCGTACCGCGTCGCCGCCGCAGACGTCCGGGAGACGACACCCGCGAGGCCCGCGCCCGCCGTGCGCACGGCGCACGCGTTCCGCCATGATGCCGCCGCGGACCCCTACCCTGACATGGAAGAGGGGATCTTCTCCGTTGTGACGCGGGACAGGGCCCGCGCCATCAAAAAAAAAATCGTAACAACGCCGCGCATCGCCTCTGACGGGGCGCCGGCCAACGGCGGGGAACCGCTGCTTTCACCGCATGACGCCAGCATGATTGAACCGGGCCCGGGACGGGAGCGCGACGTATTCGATCCGCTCCGCACACAGTGGACCGGGCCGCCCGTCGCGTCCGGGCTGAATGGTGCCCCGCTCATTCTGAATGCCGGGGTGGTAACGGGCACCGGCGGGTTTGACGAAAAAATGAGGGCCCGCTATAACGAAATGACCAGGGGATCGTCACGCGCGTACCAGGCATTTCTTGGAAGGGTAAAGGAAAAGATGGGGCGCATCAGGCTGAAGATCCGAAAGTACGTGGTGGCTAATTTCTGAACGGCGCCGCGCCCGCCGTGCCGCCTCGGTTCACCGGGAAAACAACATCGCCCTGCTCAACGGGACCTGCACTTCCTGTACCGGCTTTAATCCAGCAGCAACAGCCTCATCGATGATCATGCCGTATCGTTTCTTCATTACATGGATTTTCGGCTCGACCAGCAGGTAGCGCGAGCCCGGCTTCATGACCGCGCGTATCTGCCTGAACAGGGCCGGCCGGTCAGGCACCTCGTGCACCATCCAGAAGGTGAGGACAAAATCCACCGCCTCGCTGACCGAGATGCGGTCCGGCGCGCACAGGACGGGGCGGATCCTGGTGCGCACGCCCGCTTCCACGGCTCGCGCTTCCACTTTCCGGAGCATCGCTTCCTGTATGTCAACCGCGTAAACCGTTCCCGCCGCGCCGGTCAGGAGCGCTATGGGGATGGTGAAATAGCCGGGCCCGCACCCGATGTCAATGACCGTGGCGCCAGGTCCGATAAACGCGCTTAATATTTTTTCCGGGTCCTGGAAATGCTTCCTGATGGGGCCATGTAGCGTGAAAGCAAATCGGGCGCTGCATATGTGCTGCCTCATGGGCGCTCCCTGCCGGCCGGTGCCGGTCCGGAGACTGCCGGTGATCTGCCCGGGTCAGTCCCTCTCGAGAATCTCTTCCGTCAGCTTCATGTAATCGATCGCGCCGGTGCTGTTGGGCTTGTATTCAAAGATCGTTTTCCCCCAGCTGGGCGCCTCCTGGAGCGCGACATTTTCCCTGATCAGCGTCTCGAACAGCTTGCCCGGGAGGCGGTTTTCGGTCTCGTCGATGACCTCCCGGTTGATGGCGCGCTTGGCGTTGTACATGGTGCCGATGATTCCCGTCACGTCGATGTTCTTGTTGAGGCGGCGCTTCACCAGCTGCACCGCCTCGAAGAGGTTGTACATGCCGTGGAAGGGGAGGAACTGCACCTGCAGCGGCACCAGGATCTCGTTCGAATACGCCATGGCGTTCAGCGTGAGGATGCCGAGCGACGGCGGGCAGTCGATGACGACAAAGTCGTAGCCGTTCATGTCTTCCAGCGCGTCCCTGAGGAGGAATTCCTTCGCCGGGATCGGCAGGAACTCTATGTCTTTCAGGTCCTGGTTCGCCGGGAGGATGTGCAGGTCGTTCCGGTCTATCAGTATATCCTGGTACGGCAGCTCGCCCTTGAGCACGTGGAATATCGATTTTTTTATCTGCTTCGGGTTGTAGCCCAGGTGATAGGTGGCCTGGGACTGGTGGTCCAGATCGATGATGCAGACCTTTTTCCCCTTCACCTGGAGCGCCGCGGCTATGTTCACGGTGCTCGTGGTTTTGCCCACGCCGCCCTTGTTATTGGAAATGGCGATTATTCTCATGGTTACCTCGCAATTAAAGTACCGTAAACGGGCGTGATTTGTCAATGAATAAAAAATCAGGGACGGGGCGGCCGCTCATGGGCCCGCGTTGCGCTGCGGCAGGCATGCCTGGCATAAAGAAAAGCCTCCGGACCCGCCGGGAGAGGGCAGGGGGCGGTCCGGAGGCGCTGCTGATAAGACACTGATAGAGGCGTGTTATTCCGCTTTTGGCCCGCCCGGCGCGTTGTCTCCCAGGAACCTCATGGTAACGCCCAGGGCCACGCTCCACCGCGATTCCCGGAATTTTTTGTCAAATGCCGTGCCGTTCGTGGTCGTAATCGGGAAACCTATGTCGAGTGTTGTATGCGCATAGTCAATTTCGCGGATGGATTCAGGCGTGTAGAACATATAGAATGCTCCCGCCGTGATGTCGATCCAGTCCGTGGCCTTGATGGTGCAGCCGCCGCCGACGGTGTGGCTGGTGAGCAGCTGGTCGTTCTCGTTCCTCTTTTCAGGCTTGACGCCCGGATCGTAGTAGGAATAGCCCGCGCTGACGATCACCATGGGTATGATGGTCCATTCGACGGCCTGGCCGAGGCGGTAGCCGACCGGCTTGAAGTTGTTCTCCCGTCCGTCAAGATCGCGCGCGCCGGGGAAGGTGAGGTCCACCGAGGTCTCGATCCTGAGCTCTTTCAGGATGTTGTAGGACACCCCGATGGAGAGTGACGGCGGGTAGGTGACCTTGATCGTGTCCCCTATGTTCTTCCATGACCGGGGGTCCATGTCGGCGAAATTAAGGACGCCTCCCAGCGTCGTCAAGCCGTCGGCAAGAAGGTCGTTGATGACCAGGGGCCAGATGCTGTCGGCAAAAAGGTTGAGCTGGCCCGTCTGGACGATCGTAGGATGGGCGATGAATTTGTTGGTCCTCTTCTTCATGATCATGGGGAGATAGTACTCGGCTTTAATGCCGATGTTAAGGCTCTCGATCGGCTTGAAGTCAAGGCCGGCTATCAGCCCGTATCCGTGCCCGAACACATCGGTGTCAATCAGCATGGGATACTTGATATTCGGAAGCGCCGCGCCGCTGTAGGCGATGTCGATGGGCACCTGCGAGACCTTCTGGTTGCCGGTCATGTGTATGTAGCGGAAGGAGAGCGCGGCGGAGAGCCAGTTGAGAAACGCGTAGGAGCCGCCGACGGTACCGCTCAGGTACTGCTCGGTCCGCTTGGCGTACGATTTTCTGACGACCCGGTCCAGCGTACGGCCCAGGGTGGTCGCGTAGGCCTCGTTCAATGTCAACAAGGCCCTGTCCAGGTCGGGCGTCCCGTTGTTAAAGGTCAGGCCGGGCGCCGCCTGCGTCACCGCGACGGAGAGGAACGCCGCCCAGTTTTTTCCCTTGTACAGGATGTCAAAATCAGGAAGCACCGGGGCTATGATCTCCGCCGGGTATCGTTTCGGGACCAGGTACCTGTTGTTGCCCGTGTAAAAAAACGGGTTGCCGAGCTCGGTGGTCAGCTGCCACGGCTGGCCCTGCCGATGGAGTCCCCACAGCAGGAACGAGCTGTCCTTCTTCGCGTACAGGGTCTGCGAGCTGAACATGATATACAGCCCGTTCTTTTTCATGAACGCGGTGCCCGCCGGGTTATAGAAAGCGGCGTCCGCGTCCGTTGATGCGTTGCGGCTCTGGGTGCGCACGTATTCAGCGCTCTGATTGGGCATGATGCCGTCTTCCTGGTTGAGCTGGCTTGCGGAAAGAAAGGAGAGCCCGGGAACGAGCAGCACTGCCGTAAAAAGCGATATAAGAATTAACCGGGATTTCATCTTGCACATCCTCCTCGTGGTAGCATGTATTACCATGAGGGTATCCCCTCTTGCCCGTTTTGTCGCCCAGTGTTATAAGCTTGAACGAAAAAAATCTCTCCGGACGGTATTATTTGGCGGCATTAATCGAGGCTTTTCCGGTAGTCGGTGGGCGTCTGGCCCGTAAAGCTCTTGAAGATCGTATTAAATGAAGATTTTGACCTGAACCCGACGAAGTAGCATATATTGAGCACCGTGTGGTCCCTGTTTTGCGCGAGCAGGCTTTTCGCTTCCGCCACCCGGTATTTGTTTATGAAACGCGTGAAGCCGGTCCGCATCTTTTCATTCAGGAACTGGGACAGCTGGTGGGGGGAGAGTTTCATGGTGGACGCGAGCGACTGGAGGGTCAGATCGCTGTCACGGTACGCCTTTTCCTCCTCCATGAGACTGAGGAGCCGTTCGCGGATGCTCTCGGTATCAATTCCCTTCAGGAACGACCGCTCATATTTCCTGCGGCCCAGTTCCCTGCTCATGAGGTTGAATATCCGCGGGAAGCGGTTGTTGGTGAGGAACACCGTGGTCATCACGAAGGCGGTTACAAGGCCTGATACCAGGAAAAGATAGTGGCTGCGGATGAACATCCAGAGGATGATCGGCACCGGCAGGGCGATGTTCATCAGCTCGAGCAGTATGATCAGGCGCACGCCGTGCTTGATCCTGCTGTCATTCCACAGCTGGAGCGCCTCGATGACGACCATGACCTGGTAGGTCACAAAGATCGTGCCGCCGACAAAAACGAGCGGCAGCAGGAAGCTGAACCCGCCGGCATTGAACAGCTCATCAAGGACCCGGCGCTTCTCCTCCGCCGTCCATCCCGCCTGGAGCGCGACCTCGGTCACAAGCATGAGGCCTGCGGGGACGAAGCGCAGGAGCTTCTTCGGCCGTATCCTCCTGCCGGGATACATGAGAAAGTGGTAATACATGTTCGTCAGCGGGCCGATGGTGTATATCGACGTAAGATAGAGGAATGCGCTCCAGGGGTGGCGGGGCGTAATGCCGTTGCCGAAGAGCACATGGTTCACGAGTATTATCGAAACGGGGACCGAAAGGACGAAGAGTATCGTGTGATAGCGCGCGCGCTCGGCCCTTCCCGTCAGCTGTTCCGCGCCCATGAGCAGCGTCATGCCGGCACTGAAGAGAATGAACGTTGACGAGACAATCCCCAGCAGATCCATGTCGACGGCGTTTTCCTCCCCCTGGCGGTCCATGTCCCGTGACGTGCTGCGGCCACGGGGCCCTTCCGTTCCCGATGTTCATCAGCCGGCGATGATTTCGCCCGTGCCGGGGCTTCCCCTGCCCTGTAGTATTCGGCACAGCTGTAGTGTAGCAGGGGCCCCTTGAAATGTCAAGAACTGCTTTCGATATTTTATGAGGCTATCCTCCTGAACGGCACCTGGCCGGCGGCCCGGGCCGGTTTAGAACATCATGCCGGACGCGCCGGTACGCGAAATTTATCGCACCGGCCGGTATTTTTTGGCCGCAACAGGCCGCATCTGACACATAATTATCAGCTATCGTGCTCATGGTCCGGGGTTGACATTATAAAAAATCTTGACTACATTAAAGAAAATTTAATTATTGACCGGGGTCCCGGTTTCTGGATATATTTTTATTTCCTGTTTCTCATAATATAACGCGTTGTATGGATTTGAAGGCCGCTGTCCGCCGTCCCATGCCTGAAAAGGGCCCGGAGGGACGGGACATGCGCAGGGGGTTCCATGGCACTGAAGAAATTCATGTTTTTATCGCACATCACGCTGCTGTGCGGCGTCGTGTCGTGCGCCAACATTTTTCACGACATCCAGCAGGACTATCCCCTGAGCCTTCCGCTCATGCCCCAGATCGAGTATATCTATCCCGCGAATAACAGCGTGAATGTCGAGCTCAACAAATCGGTGCTTGTTTCCTTCAACAAGGACATCGATTCCACGCTCCTGGCCGGGAATGAATTCACCATAGTAAGGGACGACGGCGTGCTGGTGGACAGCGAGATGCTCCCTTATGACGACAAGCTTCTCATCATAAGGCCCGAGTATCACCTGGCGGCCAACCGCACCTATACCGTCACCCAGGTCGCCAGGCTCCTTGATTACGAGGGCCAGGCGTTGCCGGAAGGATATTCATGGAGTTTCGCCACCGGGGCGGACCTTGACAGTGCGCCGCCCTATGTGCTGTCAACCCGGCCAGCGATCGGTGAGAGCTACGGCACGGAGAATGTGGAGATAACGGCCCGCTTCAGCGAAGTCATCGACGGGTATGTCATCGGCGACGATGATGTTGTCCTCCGGAGCTCTGCCGGGAGGGTGGCGGGGACTGCCGTCCAGGACCCGCATTGCCCGGACACGATAATCTTCAGGCCTGACGCGGACCTCGAAAAGAACACGCTGTACACGATCACGGTGTCTGGCATCCGTGATCTTGGCGGGAACGTGATGCCGGGCGACTACTCCTGGAATTTCAGGACGGGCGCAGTGCCAGTGATGCTCGAGCAGCCCTCCAACCTGAAGCATGGGTTCGGCACGTTCGGGAACTACGGACCGAACATCGGCAGGACCCTCAGGTCGGACGAGGGCACCGCGCTCGGCAATTACGCGGTGGACGGGCAGTCGATATACGGCCTGTTTGACCCGGGCGCTTCGGGCGCCTTCAGCAGCGGCAAGTACGTGCGGATCGTTGAAAGCGGCGTCAATGTCATTGCCGGCCCCTCCTGGAACGGGCTCGGGCTCATCCCCTATGCGAAGAACCTGGCGGTCGTGTATTCGCCGCCTTCCGACCGCTGCTATATCGACCCCTCGCTCGGCCGGTTCGTGCTCCCGCGGCCCTCGTACTGGTCCAGGATGGAGAATGAAACGAACATCACCGGCTACGCGGATATTTCGGAGTTCGATCCGCTGCTCGAGGGCAGTGTCTCCACGTATTCCGAAGGGAGCGGGGAGAGCATTCACGAAGAAGACAATCCCGCAAATGACGGGAAGCCCTCGTTCGGCCATTGCCTGCGCGAATACTGGTATGCAAAAGGCGCCAATAACACCAGTATCGCCTCGACATCGGGCCAGAGGACCATCTATCCGTTCGGCAGCACATATCCGGTGAATATCCGGAAAGGCACTATTTCTTTCTGGGGCAGGATGAATATTGATAAAACGGCGCAGAGCAATACGGAGGGATACGGTACTATCTACTGGAACATGATATCCCCGGCGCTCAGGGTCAGGATCTATACGCTCGTGGCAAAGGACGACGAGTTTACGAATGCGGCCGATTTCAACATGCAGGCCGATATCCGCGTAAACGGCTCGGCCGCGGGAGGTCCGGTCGTCATCGGAAAAAGCGGCCAATGGTATCACTTCTATATCATATGGGACGCTGACGGGATTGCCGATGGCACGCCCGGGCCCGGCAAGACGGTCATCCTCTATGTCAACGGCGCCGAGGTGCTGAGCGCGTCCAGCCCGCTGCCGGCTTCGCTCGGCCAGCAGACCGCCCCCTCGTTCGGCATGCAGTGCTCCACCTATGCCGCCGGCGCACGGCTGTATGTTTATTATAACGGAGTTTTCGTCTGGAGGAACTATACGGCCGAGTTCGCGAACGAGAGCTTTGTGGACAACATAAAGTGGTTCCGCGACGTCGTGTCCGTCGGCGGCATCGCCGCCCCTCCCGGGTGGGAATACAACGCCGGCGCCGGGCGTCAAAACGCCCTCCACGCGATCTACGGCCAGGACACGGGTGATCCGTACAACGCTGAATATGACTTCCGTCCCAGGCTCACCGGCGCGGACAGCGGCGTTGGATATTATTACCTGCCATGACCGCCGGCGGCCATTTATTAATATTAATCATTGACAGGCGGATGATGGTGGTCCACCCTGAATTATTATTATTGACCCGGGCCCGCGCCGAAGGGCGCTGAGCGGGCCCGGGCAATTACCGGGACAGGGTGCCTATGAAAAATATCAGCGAAAAGGACCGGGAGATGGCAAAGCGGTGCGTCGAGTGCCCCGTGTGCTCGCGCGCGAGAAAGAAGCAGAAGGGGCTTGCCTACTGGTTTGTGAAAACCATCGAAGGCGGCATGTGCCCGTACTGCGCGGCCTACGAACGGGTCTACGGTAAAAAGGCCCACGAGGCCTGATCCAGCGCGGAGCGTCCATGGCAAAAACTGACCTGTATCTGGGCCTCGACGTCGGGGGGACCCATACCGACGCAGTGCTCATCGGCGAGAAGGGGATCGTTTCGCATTACAAGGCCGTCACCGATCACGACAACCTGCTCCGCTCGGTCCGCGGGGCGATCGAGGAGATCACCCGGGACGCCGACCCGAAAAAGATCAAGCGCGTCAACCTGAGCACCACGCTCTCCACCAACGCAATCATCGAAAACAAGCTCGAAGACGTGTGCGTCGTTACGTCGTCCGGCCCGGGGATCGACCCGGGCAATTTCAGGATAGGGCGCTACTTTTACACCGTGGACGGGTCCATCGACCACCGCGGCACCGAGGTAAGCGCGCTTGACGAAAAGGCCATCTCCCGCATCGCCGGCGAAGCGGCGAAGAGGAAGATCCGCGCCTTCGCGGCGGTGACCAAGTTCTCGACGCGGAACCCGGACCAGGAAAACGCGATCGCCGGGGCGTTCGAGGCCCTCTCCGATTTCACCACCTGCGGCCACAAGCTGTCGGGACAGCTGAGCTTTCCGCGCCGTATCGTCACCGCCTATTATAACTCGGCGGTGTGGCGGCTCTACAGCCAGTTCGCCGACGCCATCGACGAGGGGCTCAAGGGCCTGGGGATTACGGCCGAGGTCAATATCCTCAAGGCCGACGGCGGCACCATGCCCATCGCGCTTTCGCGGACCAAGCCGGTCGAGTCGATCCTGTCCGGGCCGGCGGCCAGCGTCATGGGTATCGTCGCCCTCTGCGACATCACGCGCGACGCGGTCATGCTCGATATCGGCGGCACCACCACCGATATCGCCCTCTTCGCGGACGGCGTGCCCCTCATCGAAAAGGAAGGCATCTCCCTGCTGTCGAGCCCCACGCTGGTCAGGTCGCTCAAGACGCGCTCCATCGGGATCGGCGGCGATTCCACGATACACGTGGAGGGCAAGCAGGTCTCCATCGGACCCGACCGCCGGGGCCCCTCCATGGCGGCCGGCGGGAAAGAGCCGGCGCTGGTGGACGCGCTCAATCACCGCAGCGTCATAGACTACCTCGACGTCGCGGCATCAAAAAAGGGGATCACCGACTTCGCGAAAAAGAACGGCATGTCCCCGGCGAAGCTGTCGGACGCGGCGTTCGATTTCGCCGTCGCCCGGATCAAGAAGGAAGTCGACGACATGCTTGACGAGATCCGCAACCGGCCGGTGTATACCATACATGAAATGCTCGAGGGAAAGACCCTGGCGCCGGCGGTGATCTATGTCATGGGCGGACCGGCCCTGGCGTTCAAAGACAGGCTCGCCGAGGCCTTCGGCGCGAAGGTCGAGGTCCCGGGCAACTACGACGTGGCCAATGCCATCGGCGCCGCCCTGGCCAGGACCACCATCGAGATAGAGCTCTTCGCCGACACGGGGAAGGGCACGCTCCTCATCCCGAGCATCGACGTGCGGCGTTCGGTCACCGCCAGTTACACGCTCAAGGAGGCCGAACGCGACGCGAAGAAGCTCCTCGAGGAGCACCTGGCCGGCCTGGGCGTCCCGGCTGATGCGGACACGGAAATCATCGAATCCTCCTCCTTCAACATGATAGACGGATATTACAGCAACGGGAAGGACATCAGGGTCAAGTGCCAGGTCAAGCCCGGCGCGTTCAAGAGGTTGTCATGATCAAGGCGAAAAACCGGATGGGACTGATCTTCTTCCCGGCGTATGACTGGGCCATATCGCCCACGCACCCCGAGCGGGAGGAGCGGCTCCTCTACACCCAGGACCAGCTGCGGGAGGAGGGCGTCTTCGACATCGACGGGCTGGTCGAGTTCAAGCCCGACATCGCGACCGAGGAGGACGTGATGCGGTCGCATTTCTGCTTCCCCGACGTCGCCAGCGTGACCACCGAGTCGCACATGATCTCGGCGGGCGGCGCCATAAAGGCCGCGCGGATCGTCATGGAGGGCCAGGTGGACAAGTCGTTTGCGCTGGTGCGGCCGCCGGGGCACCATGCCATGAAATCGGTCCACGGGAACCGCGGCTTCTGCAACATCAACAACGAGGCCATCATGATCGAGTACCTCCGCGACAAGTTCGGCGTGAATAAGGTCGCGGTGGTCGATACCGACTGCCACCATGGCGACGGCTCGCAGGACATCTTCTGGAACGACCCGGACGTGCTCTTTATCTCCATCCACCAGGACGGCCGGACGCTCTACCCGGGGTCGGGCCACGTGGACGAGATGGGCGGGCCCAACGCGCTGGGGAAGACCGTCAACATCCCGCTGCCGCCGGAGACCTGCGACGAGGGCTTTCTCTACGCCATCGACGAGATGGTGCTGCCCATCCTGAAGGACTTCAAGCCGGAGATCATCGTCAACAGCGCGGGCCAGGACAACCACTACTCCGACCCAATCACCAACATGAATTTCTCCGCGCAGGGGTACGCGGCGCTCAACGAGAAGCTCAACCCCGACATCGCGGTACTCGAGGGCGGGTACTCGATCCAGGGGGCGCTCCCCTACGTGAACCTGGGGATCATCCTCGCCATGGCCGGCGTCGATTATTCCCACGTCAGGGAGCCGAATTACGACGCCGCGGCGCTCAGGCAGGACCCGCGGATCACCGAGTATATCAGGAAGCTGAAGGACATCGTCCTGGGGGTTTACTTCCACCCGACCCGCATCGGGGACCTTCCCGGCTACGGCGGGACGATGACCAGGAGGAAGAACGTCTTCTACGACACGGACGGCATCCGCGAATCGCAGGTAGAATCGATCGTGCGGTGCAAAGAGTGCGCCGGGCTCTTCAGCCTGGAGTCGTTTTCCTCGGTCTGCGCGCTGTCGCTCGGCATCGAGATCCCCATGAATGCGTGCAAGTCATGCGAGAAGGAGGGGGTCCGGCTCATGAACAGCGCGAAGAAATCAGGCAAGTACGGCACCATCCAGATGATCAACCGCGTGAAGAAGGAATATTACCGGGTCTGACCCCGGCATCCCGCCTGACGGCCCTCAGTTCTCGAGCACGAAGGTCATGGGGATCTGCATGAGCATCTTCACCGCCCTGCCACCGATCTTGCCTGGCCTGAAGCGCATCCGGTTCACCACCTTCATCGCGGCCTCGTCAAAGCCGAAGCCCGACGGCGGCGAGATGACCTTCGCGCTCCGGATGGACCCGTCCTCGTTCACCTGTATCTGGAGCAGCACGGTCTTCCGGGTAATGTTGGCCGTGCGCGCCGCCTGCGGGAAATACCTGTTAAGGTCGAAATCGATGATCGGCACCGGGGGGTGGTCGCTCAGCTCCGCGTACATGTAGCCGTCGGTGTCGGTGCCGTCGCCGGAGAGCTTGTTTATGTCGACATCGGTGCTGTCCGCGTCGGGCTTGTCCTTCCCGCTCCCCTCGATCCATTCCTCTTTCTCGACCGGCGCGGGGTTGGTGTCCCCTCCCAGGAGCACCGACGGCGGCAGGTCGATGAAATCGACCTCGACGTTTTTCATGTCCATCGCCGCGGCGTCGAATACCTTGTCATCGTCGCCGGCGAACGAGGGGAGGGTGGAGACAAGGTAGGCGGTGCACGCCGCGCCGTGCAGGATCAGCGACACGGTGAGGCACAGCTCGAAGAGGTCCATCTCCCTGATCCTGCCGCGTATCGCCTGTATGACCGACATCGCCATGGCCCGGACCGCCGGCTACCGCTTTACCGAAAGGGCGATGCGGGTGACGCCCGACTGCCGGATCAGCCCCATGACGCGCGCGATGGTCCCGTAGCTCAGGCGCTCGTCGGCGGAGAGGGTGACCCGCATGTTGGGACGGTACTTCGACTCGGCCGCGAGCTTCCGCACCAGCGCTTCTTCCGTCAGCTCGGTGTCCTCCATGAGGAGCTTCCCGCTTTTAGTGATGGCCACCTGCACCGATTTCGCGACATTGGGGTCCGCCGCGTTCACCTTGGGCAGGTTGATGTTCACGGATTCCTGCTTTAAAAAATTCGCCGTGACCATGAATATGACCAGGAGGACGAGGAGCACGTCCACCATAGGGGTGATGTTTATATAGCCGATTTCGTCGTTGTCGTCGCCGCCGGGCATTGCCGCCATCTTGCTACCTCTTTTTTGACGCTTTCGCTTTTTTCGCAGCCCCGGTCACGCGCGCGTGCAGGCTCGCGCTGATCTCCCTCGAGAGTATCTCGAGGTGCTGGGTTATGATCTTTACCTTTTTCGAAAAGTAGTTGTTCGCCATGACCACCGGGATCGCGATGAAGAGGCCCGCCGCGGTCGCCAGCAGGGCGCGGGAGATGCTGCGCATGACCACCTCGGCCCCGGTGCTGCCGAGCGTGCCGAGGCCGTGGAAGGCCTTGATGACCCCGAGCACCGTGCCGAGCAGGCCGATGAACGGCGCGTTGTTGCCCAGCGTGTTCAATATGGTGAGCCGCTTTTCCAGCTCCATCTTTTCCTCGATGATCTTTCCCGACATCAGGTCGGCAAGGCCCGTCGCGTTGTCCTGCGCGTGCTCAATCGCGAACAGCGCAAAGCGGGTATAGGCGTTCTCCCCCGAGGTCTTCACGAGGGCCGCCGCGGCCCCGAGGTCGCGCTGCCGCAACAGGCGTATCAGCTCGGCGGCAAAGCCGGCGATCTTCTTGTTGTAATTCCTTCTGAATACGATGGCGCGCTCCATGCCCACTGCGAAGGCCAGGACGCTGGCGAGGAGGAGGATTAAGAAAACGAACGTTTCCCCGTAACCGACAAAAACAAGTATGTCTGACATATGCGCTCTCTGTAGAATGATATTGATCAGCCTTGCGTGGTCCCGCAACCGATGGAAGACATGATATTGACCGGATGGTTAATTCTTCAATTCTTTTTTCATAAAAAACCGCGCGGGAGGCGTTCCCGCGCGGTTTTTTTTAGCGTATCTGCAAAATGGATGCGGCCCCGGGCCGGGGTCAATTGACGAACAGCATCTCCCAGAACTTGGGCATGGGCCACTGGTGGTCGGCCACGTGGTTCTCAAGCTCGTCGACCTGCCTGCGTATGTCGCTCATCACGCTCCGGACCTCCTTGCAGAGGTAGTCCGCCCGCGCCTGCTCGTGGTGCGTGCCGGCCTTGTCGAGCCGCGACTTCAGCTCGACCAGCGAGGTCTGGATGCCGTTGATCAGCCCGGTGATCTGCTTCAGCAGCTTTTTCTGCGCGCCGAGGTCGGCGTCCGTACCGAGGGCCTTTTCCGTGCGTATGATCGCTTCGGCCAGGTCCTTCTGGTAGGCCACCGCCGACGGCACGATCTGGCTGGCGGCGATGTTGCACAGGGCCTTGGCCTCGATCTCGATGTCCTTGCAGTACTTCTCGATCCTGATGGTATAGCGGGATTTGAGCTCCACCGGGGAGAGGACCTTGTATTTCTCGAACAGGGCGCGCGCCTTCTCCGTGTCCATCGCGGTGAAGGCCTCGGGGGAGGTCTTGAGGTTCGGGAGCCCCCTGCGCTCCGCTTCCTTATGCCACTCCTCGCAATAGTTGTCCCCCTGGTAGAGGATGGCCTTCACCTTCGGCAGCTCTTCTTTCATCAGGTCGAGCACCGTCTGGCGTATGTTGTCGCTCTTGCGCTTCTCGATCAGTTCCGCCACCTCGTCAAGCGCCTCGGCCATGATCGTGTTGAGTATCGTCGCGGGGAAGGATATGTTCTGCGATGAGCCCACCGCGCGGAATTCGAACTTGTTGCCGGTAAAGGCGAACGGCGAGGTGCGGTTCCGGTCGGAGTTGTCCCTGCTTACGATCGGGAGCGATGATATGCCCAGGTTGATGATCGACTTGTCCGAGGCGTCCGACGCGACGCCCTTTTCGATGCTCTCGAGTATCCTGGTCAGCTGTTCGCCGAGGAAGATCGAAATGATGGCCGGCGGCGCCTCGTTGGCGCCCAGCCGGTGGTCGTTGGAGGCCGAGCCCACGGACGCGCGCAGCAGGTCGGCGTGCCGGTACACGGCCTTCATGGTGGCAAGGAGGAACACCAGGAACTGTATGTTGTCGTGCGGGGTCTTGCCCGGCTTGAACAGGTTGATGCCGTCGTCGGTCGAGAGCGACCAGTTCACATGCTTGCCCGATCCGTTGATGCCCGCAAACGGCTTTTCGTGGAGCAGGACCGCCATGTTGTGCTGGCGGGCGACCTGCTGCAGCTTCTCCATGACGAGGAGGTTGTGGTCAACGGCGATGTTCGCCTCCTCGTATATGGGCGCAATTTCGAACTGGGACGGCGCCACCTCGTTGTGCCTCGTCTTTGCCGGGATGCCGAGCTTGTAAAGCTCCTCTTCGGTGTCGTGCATGAACGACTGCATCCGTTCCTTGATGCTGCCGAAATACTGGTCTTCGAGCTCCTGCCCCTTCGCGGGCGGCGCGCCGACGAGGGTCCTGCCGGTGAGCACCAGGTCCTGGCGCTTGTAGAAATAGTCCATGTCGATGCAGAAATATTCCTGCTCGGGCCCCAGGTTGGAGATGATTTTTTTCGATTTGCGGTTCCCCAGGAGCTTCAGGACGCGCAGGGCGCTGTCGTTGACCGCGCGGAGAGAGCGCAGCAGGGGCGTCTTCTTGTCCAGGGCCTCCCCGTGGTATGAGATGAAGGCCGAGGGGATGCAGAGGGTGATGCCGATCCCGTTCTTGCGGAGGAACGCGGGGCTGGACATGTCCCAGGCCGTGTAGCCGCGCGCCTCGAAGGTGGAGCGGAGCCCGCCGCTCGGGAAGCTCGACGCGTCCGGCTCGCCCTGCACGAGCTGTTCGCCGGTGAAGCGCTCGATAACTTCACCGGGGCCGGTAATCTCTATGAACGCGTCATGCTTTTCGGCGGACGCGCCGGTCATGGGCTGGAACCAGTGCGCGAAGTGCGTGGCGCCCCGCTCAAGGGCCCATTCCTTCATTGCGTGCGCCACCGCGTTGGCGGTCTCGATGTCGAGGTTCCTGCCGGTGTCGATGCTGTCCTTCAGCTTGTTATAGAAGACCTTGGGCAGTTTTGCCTGCATCAGTTTATCGTTAAAGGTGTCTTCCCCGAAATACGTTGATATCGGGAGGTTCTTCTCCTTTTCAACAACATAGTTCCTCTCGGTTGCGATTGTCGGCGTAATTTTTTTCATCGGGCCCTCCGGTACATGGTGACGATCTTTAGTAAAGATCCGCTTTAAAACAAGATGAATATAATTTCTCATGAGGTTTTTTGTCAACAGATGAAGTGAATCTAATGGTCCAAATCGCCCAAATTTAACATTCATGTAATAAAAACCGGCCCCGCTTCTCTTTTTGTCCCTGCGTTGCGGTCCCGAACGCCACGCGGCGTCCCGGGATCATGATGATACTGTGTGACAAACCTGTATCGGATAATCGCAATGCCGTCAAACAATTTACATGTCCCGGCGCAATATCTTTCCTCCCGCGACGGCATTTCGGCGCGGTGGGAAAAAATATCTTGCCCAATAACGGGCGTTCCTGTATAGAACAATACACGGCGGTCTGACCGCCGTGTCACCACGCGGGGCGCGGCGGGCGCCCTGAAAACGGCCGGGCATGAACGTATCTGAGATAAAGCGCATCATCATGGAGCGGGGACTCCGGCCGAATAAAAAGCTGGGGCAGAATTTTCTCGTTTCCGTCGAGGCGCGGGACCGGATACTCGGGGCAATGCGCCTCTCCGCCGCGGACCGGGTGCTGGAAGTCGGCCCCGGGCTGGGCGCGCTCACGGAGGGGCTCCTGGAAAGGGCGGGCCATGTCACGGCGGTGGAGATCGATGCCGGCTTTTCGCGCTACCTGGCGGAGCGCTTCGGCGACAGGGCCGGCTTCGCGCTGGTCCACGGCGATTTTTTAAAGAACCCGCCCGCGGGCCTCTTTACGAAGATCGTGTCGAACCTCCCGTATTACTGCTCATCCGAAATGCTTTTTTCCTTCGTCCGGTACGACGCGCCGGAGGTGTTCGTGATGCTCCAGAAAGAGATGGCGGAGCGGATCGCGGCCGCGCCGGGACAGAAGAGCTACGGCGCCCTTTCGGTGACGCTCGGCTTCTACTACGAGGCGAAGGTGCTGATGAAGGTCCCGCGCGAGGCCTTTTACCCGCGGCCGGAGGTGGCCTCGGCCTTCATGGCGCTGTCGCGGCGCGGCGCCCTCCCGCTTGAAGGCCGGGACATCGTCCTGTTCCACCTGATGGTGA
This sequence comes from uncultured Spirochaetota bacterium, assembly GCA_963827275.1. Classification (GTDB taxonomy): domain Bacteria; phylum Spirochaetota; class UBA4802; order UBA4802; family UBA5550; genus RBG-16-49-21. Next base: position 150,995 of record CAWHAA010000005.1, on the reverse strand, counting down.
AGTCCGCCTTCTGGGGAAGGCGGAAGACGCTGCTCGCCGCGCTGACCGGTTCCCCGCACCTGGGCATCGGGCGCGGGGACGCGGCGCGGATGCTTGACGAGGCGAAGATAGACGGCGGCAGGCGCGGCGAGGAGCTCGGCCGCGACGAGTTCGTGGCGCTGGCCAGGGCCTGCCGGAAAACCATACCATGGAATGACAATGAGAATCGACCGGACAATCCTTGAAGACCTCCTCGCCCGCGTGCAGAAGCCGGGGCGGTACGCGGGACACGAGCTGAACGTCATAGTGAAGGAGGACGCGCCGTTCCGCATGGCGCTCTCCTACCCGGACCTGTACGAAGTGGGCATGTCGAACAACGGCCTGCGCATTCTCTACGACATCGTCAACGCGATGCCCGGCGCGGCGTGCGAGCGTGTCTTCGCCGTCGCAGAAGACTTCGAGGCGGCGCTCCGGGCGGGCGGCGTGCCCCTGCATACGCTGGAGACCCGCACGCCCCTGCGGGAGCTTGACCTCCTGGGCTTCAACGTCTCGCACGAGCTGCTCTGCACCAACGTCCTCCAGGTCCTCGACCTGGGCGGCATCCCCCTGCGCCGGAACGACCGGGGCGAGGGCGATCCCGTCATACTCGCCGGGGGCGCGGCGGTCTCGAACCCCTTCCCCCTGTCGGACTTCATCGATGCGTTCTATCTTGGCGACGGCGAGGAGGGGATACGGGAGATCGTGGAGGCCGCGCGCGCGGCGAAGGAGGCGGGGAGCGGGAGGCGGGACGTCATCGAGCGGATTGGCGCCATCGACGGCGTGCTGCTCCCTTCGCGCTGCGGCGCGGACGGGGGCCCGCCGGTGCGCCGGCGGGTGTACCGCGGCGCGGTCCCGGCCGATCCCGCTCAGGCCCCTCGTGCCGAACATCCGCATCGCGCAGGAGCGGATCGTCATCGAGGTGACCCGCGGCTGCTGCAACTTCTGCAATTTCTGCCACGCCGGCTTCTGGGACCTGCCATACCGGCGCTATGACCACCGCGACGTTGCCGGCCGGATACTGGAGATCGCGAAGCACACGGGCTACAACGAAGTGACCCTCTCGTCGCTCTCCATCAGCGATTACCCCGGTCTCGCGCCGCTTGTCAACGAGATCCTCCCGGAGCTTACCGGGCGGGGGATCACGGTCTCGTTTCCCTCGCTCAGGGTCGACACGGCGACCCTGCCGCTGATCGAGCAGATCTCCGAGCTGCGCCGCGCGTCGCTGACCTTCGCGGTGGAGTCGGCGTCGGAAATGGTGCGGGCGCGGGCGCACAAGAACGTGTTCACCGACGACCTGCTCGATATCGTGCGGCACGTGGCGGCCCGCGGGTGGAAGGTGATAAAGCTCTATTTCATGATCGGCCTTCCCGGCTGCGATGAGACCGACGAGGCGGAGGACGTCATCGCGCTGTTGAGGGAGATCCACCGGGCCGCCGGCCGGGGCGTTGACATCAACGTGACCGTGTCGCCGTTCGTGCCCAAGCCCCACACGCCCTTCCAGCGTGAGCGCCAGATGGGCCGCGGGTACTTCGACGAGACCGTCCGCCGCATCAAGAGGGGGCTCCCCCGCGCCATCAGGATCAAGAACCATGACGTCGATTCGTCGATCCTGGAGGCCGTTATCGCCAGGGGCGATTCCTCCCTCGGCGCGGCGATCGAGCGCTCGTATCGCGACGGGTGCCGCTTCGATTCCTGGGACGAGCTCTTCCGCTTCGATGTCTGGGCCGGGAACCTCGACGCGGTGGCCCCCGGCTGGAGCGACCGCATCGGCAGCCGCCTGGAAGGCCCGCTCCCCTGGGACTGCATCGGGACCGGGTTCGGGCCCGTACTTGAAAAGAGGAGCGCGGCGGCCGCCGCGTGCGCGCCGCTGCGGCGGCGGGCGGTGCGGCCGCGCGGGGGCATCGACGCGGCGCGCATCGAGGAGGCGACCCGTCTCTTCGCCCGGCGTTTCGAAGCCTCCGGCCGTATCCGAATTCGCTTCACCAAAACAGGGATGATGCGCTTCATTTCGCACATCGACTTCATGGAGATCGTGAAGCGCGCCCTCCGCATGGCGGACGCGCCGGTCGCCATGACCCGCGGGTTCAACAAGCGGGAGCGCGTCTCCGCCGGCTTCCCGACGCCGCTGGGCATCGAAAGCGAGTCGGAGCTGGTTGACGTTGACGTTTACGAGGGTGCGCCGGCGGACCTGGCGGCCAGGCTGAATGCCGGCCTCCCGGAGGGAATATCCGCCGCGGAACTGCGCGCCGTCAGCGACAAGGATTCGATAATGGCCGGGACCGGCGTCGTTGAATACAGGATTGCCGCGGGCGAAGGATTGATAAAGAGCATGTCTGAAGCGCTTGCCGCGGGAAACGGCTTTGTCAAGAAGGGCAAAAAGGGTGAACGGGAGGCGCCGTTTGACAGGGTGGTCCATTCGTATGAAACCGAAGCAGCGGGGACGGTGATGATCAGGCTGTACGCGGGCTCCGAGAATGCGGTGCGTATAGATGATGTTGTGCGGACCCTCCTGGGTCTCCCGGAGGGCGGTCTCCGCGGCGTGCGGATTGTGAAGACCGCCCAGTACGGGATTGTTGAGGGGAAGCTTGATCTGATAAGATAAGTATTATTAAATAGGAAAAAGCTACCTGTTCAGTTCAAGCCCAGGTGACACAATGCGTTTTATCTGCAACTGCCACCTCTCAAGTGAAGCCCCCTCCGGCACAAAAAAGCGCTGGACAGAGGCTTGAAATTTAACAGGCCTCAATACTTAGAGCTTCAGAAGATGCTATTTCTTGAGAAAACAGGTGAATGATACAAAGAAAACAACAAGGGAGTTGCCAGTGGAAACCATTAATCAAGACGTTAAAAAAGTATTTTTGAAGCTGGGAACCTGCTCCCGAACCTTCTGCTACCTGCTGAACAGCGGATTCGGCTGTTCCTCGGAGACCGGGGAACGGGCCGCGGACCCCCTGGCGGGCGGAATAATGCAGCGGGGGCATCAGTGCGGAATGCTCTGGGGATCGGCGCTGGCCGCAGGGGCTGAATCATTTCGCAAGCACCATGACCGCGACCTGGCCATCGCGGCGGCCGTAACAGCAAGCCGGCGCCTCGCGGAGTCCTTTTCAAAAACGGCAGGGAGCGTCAATTGCCGGGACGTAAGCGGTTATGATTTAACAAACAAACTTGATATGATGAAATTCATGGTTAAATTCATACTTCATATTGATAGATACTGCCTGGATCTCGCTGAACAATGGGCCCCGGAGGCGATGCGGGCGGCAGATGAAGGATTATCCGAAAATCAGAATTATTCTCAAACGCCGATAAGCTGCGCTTCAGAGGTGGCCAGAAAAATGGGGGCCGATGATGCGGAAATGGTAATGGTCGCCGGTTTTGCCGGAGGCCTTGGACTGGGGGGCCATGGTTGCGGCGCCCTGGGTGCCGCCGTATGGATGAAAAGTCTCGACTGGAGCAGAAAAAATCCGGGTAAGTCCGCATACAATAATCCCTACGCCAAAGAAATGCTGAAAAAATTCCTCAATGAAACCGGCAATGAAATGGTCTGTCATAAAATAACGGGACGCCGCTTTGCCACGATAGACGAACATTCGGAATTCATGAAAAAGGGCGGATGTGAAGAGCTGATAACCATGCTGGCGCAGTCATAAATTGATTATATAGGAAAAAGCAACCTGTTCAGTTCAAGCCCGGGTGACACAAAGCATTTTATATAAAGCTGCTCCCTCTCGCATTATGCCCCTTCCGGCACAAAAAAGCGCTGGACAGAGGCTTGAAATTTTCTTTGCAGGGGGCTTCGCACCCTTCGCCCCCTGAAGCGCCGGGCAGAGGGGCTTGAAAATGGCTGTTTATAAATTAAGAAACTATCACCATGCAAATGGCCCGGTCTTATGAACCGGGCCATGACTTTCGGACGAGTTGTCATAGGGATATTATTCAGGAATTATGGTGTATGATTTTTTCTGGTTATTCATGAAAGTAATAATAATCTTAAGGGGAACCTGACAGTGTATGTCGTTGTGTTGTCATTTAGTTAATGTATTTCAATAAAAATTTTCCTAAGCCAGCCGAAGTATTGCGCGATTTGTCGTGTGGCGCATGCTTCTTCTCCTGCATATACGAAATATCGAGACCCCTGTCCGGCGCTTTGTGTTGAAACGGGCAACAAGAAGCCATAATTAAAAAAAGCTTGAATATCATCGTTGCCTGTAGTACCGTCAAACCACACACTATTTATCATGGGGGACGGCGCGGTGTACCGCAACGACAACTGACGGGCGGCGGCGCGGCGCCATACTATTGGATTTCTGGAGGAGGAGGATATGAATGTAAATACAAAAACAAGAAAAGCATTCCTTGTGGTTTTATTTTCCGTAATCGTTGCGTCCGGATGCGATGACACTGAGAAAATAACTTTATTACCTGTTTCCGGTGGTGCCGGCCCGGAAGCCGGTGATAAAATCGGGTATAATATTAAAAGCGGGAATATCATGATGATCTATGTGCCACCCAAGAGATACGGGGACGGGCTGGATGATTATGATTTGGTAGAAGTATCGCACGGTTTCTGGATCGGCGAGACTGAGGTTACCTATGCGGTCTGGCGCTATGTGCGTTCATGGGCCTCGTCCAGGATAACCGATCCATACTTTTTCGCCACGCTGGGCATAGAAGGCCATAACGGTGGGCTGGACGATTCGGCGCTGACTACTGAACCGGTAACCAGTATAAACTGGCGGACCTGCATGGTCTGGTGCAATGCCCTGACCGAGTGGCACAATGATGAGTATGGAACACACTATACCTGCGCATACCGCGCCGGGAACGTCCCTATAAGGGACGCGCGCGATTCCAACGGCGGGCAATGCGACACGTCCGTCCAGGACCTTTCCGCTACCGGGTTCCGTCTGCTCACCTCTGCGGAGTGGGAGCTCGCGGCCAGATACATCAATGACGCGAACAATGACGGCGACATATATGATCCGGGGGAGTATTGTCCCGGCATGTATGCGAGCGGCGCAATTGCCAATGTTGGCAACGAGGTGGCGAATGAGGCGGTGGCGTGGTACGATGCAAATAGCGGATCATCAACGCATAACGTTAAAGAGTTGGCCCCCAATGCCCTGGGGATTTATGACATGAACGGCAATGTTTCAGAATTTTGCTTTGACTTGTCATCATCATCATCGCAGCGCGTGTCGCGGGGAGGCAGTTGGGGAAGCACCTATCAGAGCATTGAGTTGGGCCGTATCGGATATTCCAACCCTGATATTGAGTCCACTGCGATAGGCTTCCGTCTGGCAAAATCTGGATTATAATGCGCCCTATTGCCGGGGGAACAGGGCCCATTTTCAGCAAGATTGGGATGCCGGTCCATGTCATGTGGGTTTTGCGCGGGGAGGGGATCTGCGGAACATCTTCGGAACGGTCTTTGATTAATACGGCGCGGACAGCATGGGGCGTCTGGCCGGGAACATGTGCCGGATAGTGCGGGCCGGGGTCTTGTATCTCGGCCTACTCGATTTTCGTCCAGTCGACTGTTTCCCCTATCACGGCCGCTTCCTTGTTCATGGCCTCGTCGCTATGGTACTTGAGGCCGGCCTTTTCGATTTTGATCGAGCCTTTTTCCCTGATGTAATAATACGCCTCATGGTGGCTTGCCTCTACCAGCGTATCTTCGGCCCCGGGCGCCTGCCGGGATAAAATTCCTCCGGCGGTTTCCGGCTTGAAATGTATCCTGCCGTTGCAGGTGCAGGTGTAGGTCCTGTCGGGATTTTCCACCGCGATGTAAAATATGGTCCCGCGGACCGATGCCGTGACCGTGGATGTCTTGATGTACAGGTCGCCGGTGGCGTCTTTATTCCGGATTATGGCCCCGAGGGCGCCTCTCGAAAGCTCGAGGTTGCTTTCGCGGGTCGTGACCCGGTACAGGAGCTTGGTGTTCGGGACCAGGACCATCAGGTTCTTTCCGGCGATGATTATTTCACACGAGGACTGATCGCCGGTTTCTATGACATCTCCGAAGCGGACCGTGTCCCCCGGCGCCGCCGGTTTCCCGTTCATGGTGACGCTGCCCACCATGAATTTTATCTCGCCGTCGGTGTTCCTGCCCGGCATGAATTGCTTGCAGGATAGGAACGCCAGGGCTGATGATGCGATGATAATTACCGCCATAAGGTTTCGTGTCACGAAGGGCCTCCTGGTATGCATGTGATGAAAATCTGCTTGGTGGATAGTGCCCCTCCTTGTATTCGGCCGAGGTGGCACAAGGCGTTTAATATGAAGCTGCTCCCTCTCAAGTTATCCCCCCTCCGGCACAAAAAGCGCTGGACGGAAGTTTGAAACTTCACCCTGCGCCTGTCAAAGGGTCGTGCGCCTCGCTGAAATTGAGAAAAAGTATTGAAAATGCGCTCAGAATGCCTGTCCGCAGAATAGTACAACAACAGTTTGCCTGAATGGCAAGTATTTTTCGGGATTTATTGAGAGAATTCAAGCAGCATACCCCCTCCGGAGGGCTCTAGAAAGCCTCCTGTCGGGCGGGGCGTTTTTTCATAATGTTTTTTACTTGAAAATAATCTCCTCAAAATTTATATTATATATAGAAAGGCCTTGATCGGTCAAAATCCATAATAAATAAGGAGGACATTATGGAAATTACCAATATCAGCGGACCTGATGTCGTTCCGGCCGGCTTTTCTACCCAGCCGCCGAGGCAGGAGGAACCGGTGCAGCCGGCGCAGCCGGAAGCGCCCCCTGTTAATAGTATGCCCGAATCTTCCGAAAATAATACCGGGACGCGCATCGATACCTATGCATAGGATGGTACAATGGGAACACTGAGCAAAGCCGAAAAAGCCGCGTATAACGATGAAATAAAGGACATAAAAAGGGAAGTCGAGCAGATCAAGAAGTCTCTCGGCGAGGCGATGTCAAAAAAGAAAAAGCACCCCGCAGTGGCCGGCTATTATAATTTCGAGCTCGCCTCCCATGAAATGGACGCGATCGACAGCTTCCTGAAAATGAACGACCTTTCCGTGGAGATGCTGGGGATCAAGAACAACAGCTATCTCGAAAACGCGCGTAAGCAGTTTTACCTTGTCCTCCAGCACCTCGAAGAGGTGGTAGGGGACGATATTGACCGCACCCTGAAGGAAAATGACGAATACCTGGCGCGGGTCAGCCGCATCAATCCGTCCCAGATGCTCAATTTTGTCCAGCGGATGCACAACCTCCTGGTCAAGCTGAAGAACAAGTTCGGGCAGGATTCGAAGTGGAAGTGGTCCTTCGTGGAGCTGCAGGCGCGCGCGGCGGTGATCACCAGGAACATTATCAGCTTCTCCGACGTGGCGAAGCTCCGCGACCCGAGGACGGAATTTTTCCATGACCGGCGGGAGCTGATGCAGCTGTGCAAGGAGAGCCTCACCGAGGCGGCCAAGCAGTACCGCACCAAGTACGAAATGGCGGGTAAGGCCAGGGAGGACCTGACCGAGTCGATGAATTACCTGGCGGCCCTCCGCAAGATACATGTCCTTTTCGGCGAAGACACGGAAGCGACAAAGCTTAAGAATATCATTGATGCGGCCAAGATGGCGCTCGAAGCAGACGATAAAGCCAAGGATAAGGATAAAAAAAATAAGGATAGGGAAAAGGACTCCAAAAGGTAATTTTTTACTTTTTGGCTTGACTATCCTTATTTTTTTTGTTACCATGCTATTAGCACTCATTTATCCCGAGTGCTAATAAACAGGACGTTTCTATGACACGGGAAAATATAAAAGAACGGCCCCTCGAAGAACGAGAAGCTTCTTTATTGCAGGCCATCGTGCATGATTATATTACCACGGGAAAGCCCGTCGGCTCCCGTTCATTTGTACAAAAGTATTCCCTCGCCGTTTCTCCGGCGACCATGAGGAACATCATGTTCGACCTGGAGAGCATGGAGTTCCTGAAGCAGCCCCACACGTCCGCGGGAAGGATCCCGACTGACAAGGGCTACCGGTTTTACGTGAATTCGCTTCTCGACTCGTATGATTCGTCCCTGAAGGAAAAAGAGATCTCAGTGAAGGAAGAAGCGATCAAGCGGGAAGTGCACCTGGACAAGATTTTTTCCATCATCTCGAGAATGCTCTCCAATGAATCGCACTACGCGGCGGTGATGCTCACGCCGCGGTTCGATTTTACCGTGGTGAAGCGCGTCGTCCTTGTCCCGATGGACAGCAACGAGATCCTCTTCATCCTCATAACCCGGACCGGCGTGGTGCTCACCAAGAAGGTGACGGTCTCATCAAGCGTGACGCAGGACGACCTCTACTGTTTCTCGAATTATCTCACCGGGGAGCTCTGCGGCTATGCCATCTACGAGATCAAGGACAGCATCTTCAACCGGCTGCGGGGCGAGAAGACATCGGTGGTGAACAAGGAGATGGCGCTGGATATCGCCCAGCTCGCCGTTTCGGAGAGCGAGGACCCGAACCTCCACCTCGAGGGCATAGAGAATTTATTGAAGATCCCGGAGATGGTCGAGGACGAACGCCTGCGCAGCCTCCTCAATATCATCGAGGAGAAGAACATCATCAGGCGCATACTGGAGAAAACGCTTGAGAACGAGGGCGTACAGACCCTGATCGGCCAGGAGATCGATGATGAAAAGGTCAGGGGATGCAGCATGGTTTCCACCCCGTATAAAATCGGGAACAAGCTGGTCGGCGCGATCGGCGTGATCGGCCCCACCAGGATGGATTACGAGAAGGTGGTCCCGCTGGTGGATTACACCGGCAGGATCGTAACTGAATTGCTCACCAAGATGTCGAAGTGATCGGCAGCGTATTATAGTATCGGAGCGTATGATGGACAGGCACAAGGAACACAAGGCAAAAGAAAAGGATTCCGCCGAGGGCAAGGACCATTCCCTGAAAAAGGATTTCGATTCGTCCGATGAGGACCTCGAAAAGAAGATGAAGGATGAACGGGTCTCTGACGAGCGGCGCAAGACATACCGCAGGGAAGCCGACAGGATCGCGGACGAGGAGAAGGAATGCGCAATCAAGGAATGCCAGAAGCTCAGGGGCGAAATAGACACCCTGAAGGACACCATGCTGCGCCGCCAGGCCGATTTCGAGAACTACAAGAAGCGCATGGCCAAGCAGCAGGGAGAATACCGGAAGATGGTGGTACGGGACTTCGCCCAGGATATCATCCTGATCAATGACGATCTTTTGCGCGCGATCGAGGCGTCGAAGAGCATATCGAAGGAGAGCGTCACCGACGACACCCATGGTACGTTTGTTGAAGGCGTTTCGATGATTTCGGACCGCATTGAAGAGGCCATGGGCAAATACGGCGTCACGGAGATCGACGCGCTGAACCAGGAGTTCGACCCGAATTTCCACGAGGCGGTGGAGATCGAGATGAACGGCGACATCGATGTTGACACGGTGTCGAAGGTGTACCAGAAGGGGTTCCGCATCGATGACCTGGTCGTGCGGAGCGCCAAGGTCAGGGTGACCAAGGCAAAGAAGGCAGGCGCTCCCGCCGGGCCGGCCGCGGACGGGGCCGGGGACCAGGGCGGGGAGGACGACAGCGTCCATTGACGTTAGTGGGGCCGGTGTGGCGGCCCATGATATATAAATTTTAATCAAGGAGCATTTCAATGAGTAAGATAATAGGAATCGACCTGGGGACCACCAACTCCTGCGTATCCGTCATGGTGGGCGGTGAGCCGGTGGTAATCCAGAACTCGGAGGGGCAGCGCACCACGCCCTCCATCGTCGCTTTTACCGACAAGGGCGAGCGCCTTGTGGGGCAGGTGGCGAAGAACCAGATCATCACCAACCCGGAGAACACGATACGCTCCATCAAGCGGTTCATGGGACGGCGCTTCAACGAGGTGGGCAACGAGATGAGGATGGTCTCCTACACCATCGTTGACGACGGGCGCGACGGGGTCCGGGTAAAGACCATCGCCGGGGAATTCTCGCCCCAGGAAGTGTCGGCGCGGATACTCCAGAAGATGAAGCAGACCGCCGAGGACTACCTCGGCGAGAAGGTCACGCGCGCGGTCATCACCGTCCCCGCCTATTTCAACGACGCACAGCGCCAGGCCACCAAGGACGCCGGCAGGATCGCCGGCCTCGAGGTGGAGCGGATCATCAACGAGCCCACGGCCGCGGCGCTTGCCTACGGCCTCGACAAGGCGAAGAAGAACGAGAAGATCGCGGTCTATGACCTGGGCGGCGGCACGTTCGACGTCTCCATCCTTGAGCTGGGGGACGGCGTGTTTGAAGTCAAGTCCACCAACGGAAACACGCACCTGGGCGGCGATGATTTCGACCAGCGGATCATGGAATGGCTGATGCTCGAGTTCAAGAAGCAGACCGGCATCGACGTGACCGGCGACAAGATGGCGCTCCAGCGCCTGAAGGAAGCGGCCGAAAAGGCGAAGATAGAGCTCTCCAGCAAGAGCCAGACGGAGATCAACATTCCCTTCCTGACCGCGGACCAGTCGGGCGCCAAGCACCTGGTGATGAACCTGACGCGGGCGAAGCTCGAACAGCTCATCGAGGACCTGATCGAATCGACCAAGGGCCCGTGCAAGAGCGCCCTCGAGGACGCCGGGCTGACGGCCGGCGACATCGACGAGGTCATCCTGGTCGGCGGCTCCACCCGGATGCCGGCGGTGCAGGACCTGGTAAAGCGCATCTTCGCCAAGGAGCCGCACAAGGGCGTGAACCCGGACGAGGTCGTCGCGGTCGGCGCGGCGATCCAGGGCGGCGTCCTCACCGGCGACGTGCATGACGTGCTCCTGCTCGACGTGACGCCGCTCTCCCTGGGCATCGAAACGCTGGGGGGCGTGATGACCAAGCTCATCGAGCGGAACACCACCATCCCCACCAAGAAGAGCCAGATATTCTCCACCGCGTCGGACAGCCAGCCGGCGGTTTCCATCCATGTCCTCCAGGGCGAGCGGGAGCTGGCGGCGCAGAACAGGACCCTCGGCAAGTTCGACCTGGTGGGCCTGCCGCCCGCGCCGCGCGGCGTTCCCCAGATCGAGGTGACCTTCGACATCGACGCGAACGGCATCGTGCACGTGTCCGCCAAGGACCTCGGCACCGGCAAGGAGCAGAAGATACGGATAGAGTCTTCGAGCGGCCTGAACGAGGACGAGATCAAGAAGATGGTCAGGGACGCGGAAGAGCATTCCTCCGAGGACAAGAAGGCCCGCGAGCTTATCGACGCCCGGAACGAGGCCGACTCGTTCATCTACTCCATGGAAAAGCTGATGAAGGAGAACGCGGACAAGGTCGAGCCGGGTGAAAAGGAGAAAATCGAGGCCGAGATCGCCGCGCTGAAACAGGCGATGGAGACCGACAACGTCGGCGCCATCAAGGAGGCGAAGGGCAGGCTGGAACAGGCGTCCCACAAGTTCGCGGAGCGGATGTACCAGCAGCACGCGCAGGCCGCCGGTCAGCAGCAGCAACAGCCCGGGCCCGACAAGGGAGCGGATGCGGGGGCCGATCAGCAGCAGCAACAGAATTCCGGCAGCGGCGGCGAGAAGGTGTACGACGCCGATTATGAAGTTGTTGATGATGATAAGAAGTAAGGCAGGGCTCTGTCCGCGACATTGACATCGCGTGGAATATTGTGTATATTAGCTTAAATACTTAAATCCTGAGGAAACATCAATTGGCTAAACGCGACTATTATGAAGTTCTGGGTGTTTCAAAGACTGCGGCAGAGCAGGACATAAAACAGGCCTACCGTAAGCTGGCGTTAAAATATCATCCTGACAGGAACAAGGGCGACAAGGAGTCGGAGGAGAAGTTCAAGGAGGCGACGGAGGCCTACGAAGTTTTGAGGGACCCGAAGAAACGGGCGGCCTACGACAGGTTCGGCCACGAGGGCGTTTCCGGGTTCGAGGGCTTCGGGCGCGGGGCCTACCAGGACTTTTCGGACATATTCGGCGATTTTGATTTCGCGGATATTTTCGAGGGCTTCTTCGGGTCCGCCTTCGGCGCCAGGGGAAGGACCAAGCGGGCGCGCAGGGGATCGGACATACAGTACGACCTATCCATCTCCCTCGAGGAAGCGGCCACCGGCACCGAGGTGCAGATCAAGGTCCCCCGGAACGAGGTCTGCGAAACCTGCCAGGGCTCCGGTTCCAAGGCGGGCACCAAGCCGTCAGTGTGCCCGGTCTGCAACGGCGCCGGCCAGGTCCGCCAGACCCAGGGGTTCTTCTCGATCACCCAGACCTGCTACAAGTGCAAGGGAGAGGGAAAGATCATATCCTCGCCCTGCACCGCGTGCGGCGGCTCCGGGCTCAAGCTCCACAAGCGGACCATCACGGTCAAGATACCCGCCGGCGTGGAGTCCGGGTCACGGCTGAAGATCACCGGCGAGGGAGAACACGGGCCCAACGGCGGCGCCGGGGGCGACCTCTACGTGGTCATACACGTGAAGAAGCATGAGATATTCGAGCGGCACGGCAACGACATCATATCCCTGATAGACGTCTCCTTCCCCATGGTGTGCCTGGGGGGCGAGATCGAAGTACCCACCATCAGCGGCGGCGTCGCCAAGATGAAGATTCCGCCCGGCACGGAGAACGGGCAGGTCTTCAGGCTGAAGGGCAACGGCATCCCCTTCCTCGGCTCATACGGGAGGGGCGACCAGCTGGTGAAGATCAATATCAAGGTCCCCAAGAAGCTGACGCCGCGGCAGAAGGAGCTGCTCAAGGAGTTCTCCACGCTCGACGGCGAGGAAGTGGGCCACGGCGGAAAGGAATTCTACTAGGAAAAAGGCGCGGACAACTCCGCGCCTTTTTTGTGTACCGTCTACCGATAACAATCGGTAGATCCGGTGGCGGGCCGGCATAGTATAATGGGGCGCAGTTTACCGGATGTTAATTTATAACTCTAAGATTGAACGAACCATTTGAAATCGTTCTGAGTGTTGTGTAGCCTAATTGTTGCAGCGTACCGGAAAAAACACCAGTTATATTACCTCCAATACCTGGCCATGTGCCAAGGGTCAGCGAAAAAGAATGTCCGTCATCAGTAGTCCACATTGTACCATCAGTATCAGTATAGAATATATCTACCTGGGTCTGAGAATATGTAGTGCCACTAACGTGACCGCTCGTTAATATCATAATAATATTAGCCGATGACGAATCCGGGCCACAAACTTGGCTGTATAAATCGCTGCCGGGTTGTTCGAATCCCCCTGACGGCCATGTGTACTCTACGTCTAAAGTATCGTCTGTAAATGTAACTGATCCACCGTACTCCGTGTCGGACATTCCGGCCAAGAGCAGCAACATCGCAGCGGAATTATCGCTTTTTTGGGTATCACAATTTGTAAAAGCCAATAATGAAGCAAGCAACCCGACCAATAATAGACCATTAAATCTTTTCAAAGAGCCCCCCTTGAATTTAGTGTGATGTGAAATTTAATCAGTAAAATTTAGGTAACATATGTCAAGTGCCATGTAAAGTGTTTTATTCTGTGTGTTGAAAACAGCGATAAAAAATTCAAGGCACCTGTACCAGCGCGTGTATCCATAAAAGGACATAGGTAAGTAAAGATAAGGCCCAATGCGTCCCATGAGACGTATCCGGTCATAGGGGGAGTTCCTGAATAAATATTTATAATGAATTATAGATGTTGACATGTGGGTTATTCCGCATTTAATGATAGAATACATGTCTGGCAAGCTCCTACCAAAAATTTATCAAATGCATCACTCTCTGCTGTCGGTCCCGTTATGGGATTTTTTATTAAATGCGCCAGGGATGCCGGTATACATGCCGTCGCCGGCTAAATAATTCTTGCATTTCTGCCATCCGAAAATAGAATCACTCACAAAAAATCTGTCGCCATTTATATGGCTGACTAAGATAGAATGATCTATCATATCTGAAAATATATCATGGCGGCATGCACGTGGAAAAGAAAGACATATACGAATTGAGGCCGGTAATTAGAAGGCGGGATGGCGTCACATCCTCCGTGGACGATCCGGTCGTGAGCGAGATTCCCCTCACCATTATGCTCAATAATGAGGAGCTGGCCACCCTTGTCTGTTCCCCGGTCGCGGAAAAAGAGCTGGTGATCGGCTTCCTGGCAGGGGAGGGCCTCATCGATGATCCCGATCAGATAAAGGATTATTATTACCGGGAAGAACAGGGGGTCGCCTTTGTGGAAACGGTAGATCCGACACCCCGGCTTGAAGGCTTCCTGCGCCGTAATTTCACCAGCTGCTGCGGAAAGGGACGGCCTTCGTTATATTTTATCAATGATATCAGCACGATCAACCCGATCACGGGAGATGCCAGGTTCTCGGCGGAGCAGGTGGTTCGCCTGGTACGGGGTCTGGATGAGGGGTCGGCGACGTTCCGGTTGACCGGCGGTGTCCATACCGCGGCCCTGGGGAATAACGAAGGGATTCTTGTGCGGTACGAGGACATCGGCAGGCACAACGCGCTCGACCGCATCATGGGGCATGTCTTTCTCAACAGGATCGTCACTTCTGATAAGGCGGTGGTCCTGAGCGGGCGGGTCGCCTCGGAGATGCTTATCAAGTCCGCCCGGATCGGGGTCCCGGTGGTGGTGTCCCGGTCGGCGCCCACGGGCCTCGCCCTGGACCTGGCGGAACAGCTGGGGATCACGGTGGCGGGCTTTGTCCGCGGCAGCGGGTTTAACGTGTACTGTCACCCGGAACGGATCACCGACTGACCCCCGGGCGGAATGAGCTTCGCCGCGCCGGGTGGCGCTTTACTACTGTATCCTGAACTTGTTGATCTGCGCCTTGATCTCGGCGGATAGCCCCCCGATCTCGCGCGATGTTTTCAGGATCGTGTCTGCGTACTGGACCAGCTCCTGCGAGTCGGCGTTCACTTTCTCGACCGTCGTCGACATCTCCTCCTGGGCAGGTTGTTTCGTCAAGGCGGGAATTGAAGCCGGCCGTCTTGCTCGTCGCGGTACCGGTGCGTGTCATGGGTCATCCCATAAGTGTAATGTTTTGTGAAACACGGTCTCAGCGGCCCGCAGCGGCCTCCCATGGCGGGACCCATCCACCGAACGCCTTTTCAAGTTCGAGGGCGGCCGCCACGGTCATGTGGTCGTTGCCATGCAGGGCGGCGACCTGCACGCCGAGCGGAAGGCCGCGGTCATTCAGCCCCAGCGGCACCTGGGTAACGGGGAATTCCATCATGTTCAGTATGGCCGTATAGGCGAAATGGAAAGGTGTAAACATCGGCTTGTTGTGGAACGGCGCAGGCGTCGGGTACGAAGGATAGAGCAGTAATCCGTCATCGCCGATCAGAGCGACAAGCTCCTCCCGCAGCCGTGTGCCCATGGCGGCGTATTTCTTTTTCATTCCCGGGAACAGATTGTTGACATTGTCAAGAAAGGCGAATGATATCGTGGGTAACGTGTGCGGTGATATCCGCAACAGCCATTTGATATATTCAAAGACGGGGCTGACGGCTTTGCCGTTCCCCAGCATTACGCCGAACTTCGTATCCGAAGCCTCCGCAAGCATCTGCGACCAGATCATGAATGACGCTTTCAGCTTCGGTATCTCCGTCTCGCGTATGCGGGCGCCTTTTTTCTCAAGGGCGTCGGCGCAGTTGCGCTGAGCCCGGCGAAGGTCCCTGGATGGATTGACGGCGCCGTTGCTTTCAATATATATCACCCGGAGCCTGTCAAAGCGGACTTTTGAGGGATCGCCGAGTTTAAACTTTATGCACGAGAGGTCTTTCCCGTCAGGTCCGGCAAGTATGTTGAGCAGCGGCATGATATCTTCGGCATGGCGGGCCAGCACGCCATAGGTGCTGTACCGGGCCGCTTCATTTTCGGCGAGAGGGTAGTGGCCCGTCCCCGGCACCAGTCCGCCCGTGGGCTTGTGGCCGAAGACGCCGTTGAAGAATGCCGGCATCCTTATGGACCCGCCAATGTCTGACCCCAGTCCGAACGGGGAGCCGCCGGCCCCCACAATGGCGCCCTCGCCGCCGGAACTTCCCCCGGCTATATGCCATTTATTATAGGCGTTTTTTGTCCTTCCGTAAATCCGGTTATAGGTCTCAAACCACATGCACAGTTCCGGGATATTGGTGACGCCCATGGGAATGGCGCCCGCCTTGCGGAGGCGGGCGACGGCTGTCGCGTCTTCTGCGGGGATAATGCCTTTCCGCGCCACAAGGCCGGAGGTATTCGGCATCCCTTTCAGGGCATAGGCTTCTTTTATGGTGCAGGGGACCCCATGATACGGCGGAAGATTTTTTCCGCGCGATGATTTGACTTTCCTGTCAGCTTCATCCGCCTCGCGCCGTGCTTCCTCGAACCGGTCTTTAACCACCGCATTGATCACAGGGTTCACCAGCTGAATGTGCTCTATATGGGCTTCAAGGACTTCACGGGAGGTTGCTTCGCGCTTCCTGATCATCTCGGCGATCTGTTTTCCGGACATGGACAGTAATGGTTTCATGGCCCCTGCCTTGAGATTTTTTAATAAGGATTTCCCTTGATTTTTTCGATGTCAATTGTTTTATTAATCCGAATACGGGCCGTTTCCCGGGGGAGGGTATATCAGCGTGGGCCTGGCCCGGAACGCAGGGCGGAAAACCGATTTTTTACTCTTGACGTTCCCACGGCAAGCCGTCACCCTGTCCGTGCAAACCTGCGTTTGGAGAAAAACATGTTGCCAATAGTCGATTACGGCGGTATCGCCATCGTAATACCGAAAGTCGCCGCGGTGGGGAGCGTCATTGAGGAGAACGGCAAATTCGGCTTCGAGGTGTACCTGGCCGGGATGAACGAGCCGCTCATCATAGGGTTTGACACCTCCAAGGAGGCGGCGGACTCCCGGGGCGAGCTGATCAACATCATAGCCCGGTTTCATTACCTGCACGAGCTGGGGCCCGACTATGAAATCGACGAGGTCTCCGAGGAAGACCTCCGGGAAGCGGACGAGTCAGAGGAGAATGAAAAGCACTGACGGGCCGCCGCGGCCCGGTAAAACATAGCATATCGGAAGAAGCCAATGGTACGGAACGATATTGAACTGCTGATGCGGGGGACGGAGGAGATCCTCCCCCTCGACGAGTTTAAGAAGAAGCTGGAGCGCTCGGAGCGCGAGAACAAGCCGCTCATCATCAAGGCGGGATTCGACCCCACCGCACCGGACATCCACCTGGGGCACGCGGTGCTGCTCCGCAAGATGAAGCATTTCCAGGACATGGGGCATACCGTGGTGTTCATGATCGGCGACTTCACCGGCATGATCGGCGATCCCTCCGGAAGGTCCGTGACCAGGAAGCCCCTCACCCGCGAGCAGGTGCTGGAAAACGCCGAGACCTACAAGCAGCAGGTCTTCAAGATACTGGACAGATCGAAAACGAAGGTCGTGTTCAACTCGGAATGGTGCGCGCCCATGACGTTCACCGACGTGCTGGGCCTCACCGCCAAGTACAACGTGGCGCGCATGCTCGAGCGCGATGATTTCGACAAGCGCTACAAGGGCGGCGTGCCCATCACCATCCTGGAGTTCATGTACCCGCTGGTGCAGGGATACGACTCCGTGGTGCTGAAGGCGGACGTCGAGCTGGGCGGTTCGGACCAGAAGTTCAACCTCCTGGTGGGGCGCGACCTCCAGCGCGAGTACGGCCAGGAGCCCCAGGTCATCATGACCGTGCCGCTCATGGTGGGCCTCGACGGCGTCCAGAAGATGAGCAAGTCCCTGAACAACTACATCGGCATCAACGAGCCGCCCAAAGATATCTTCGGCAAGGTGATGTCGATCTCCGACGACCTGATGTTCGTCTACTTTGAGCTGGCCACCGATGTGCCCCGGGCCGAGATCGAGAACTACCGGCAGGGCATCGCGTCCGGGACGATGCACCCCCGCGACGTGAAGGTGGCCCTCGCGAAGGACATATGCGCCCAGTTCTATGACGGCGAAGCGGCCGAACAGGCGGCCCGGGAGTTCGACCGCGTGTTCGCGAACAAGGAGGTCCCCGACGAGGTGCCGGAATACCGCGTTCCCGGCGGGGAGGCCGCCGGCGGTACGATATGGATCGTGAAGTTGATGGTGCTGGCGGGCACGGCGGCCACGAACGGCGAGGCGCGCCGCCTTATCAAGGGCGGCGGGGTGACCTTCGGCGGCGAGAAGATATCCTCCGAAGATTACGAGCTGGCCCTGCCCGCCGATGGGATACTCAAGGTGGGCAAGAGAAAGTTCGTCAGGATTACCGGATAAAAAAATAACCCGGCAGTCAAAAAAATATTAAAATATGTAACACCCTCGGGATGAACATGTCCAATTCAGATAGTGATGATATTGAGGTCATTGAAAAGGTACTTGCCGGCGACATTGAGGCCTTTTCCGTGATAATCAAAAAATACCAGGAAAAGACCTTCAATTATGTCTATTCCCAGGTGAAGGATTATGACGAGGCCCTCGATATAACGCAGGAGATATTCATCATGACTATCGAGGCATTGCGTTCGTTCCGGCGGGAATCGAAGTTTTCCACCTGGTTTTACAGTATAATGGTGAATTACTGTAAAAATTACCGCAAGAAAAATCGCAGGTACAACCTGGTCCCGATAAACGGTTCGAAAGGCGACGATGAATACAACCTTCAGCTGACGGATGAAAGGGAAAACCCTGAAAAAGAAGTGGTCATGAATGACTCCCTCCGGATCGTGAGGGAAGAGATAGAGCGGCTCCCCGACGATTACCGCGACATACTGATGCTGCGGGACATCGAGGGGCTTTCATATAACGAGGTGGCCGAGATCCTGGACATATCGCTGTCCAATGTAAAGGTCCGGATCCACCGGGGCAGGGAGTTTCTGAAGAACAGACTACTGGCGAGGGGATTGATATGAGCGGTAATCATATTCCATTTCACAAAATGTCAGATCTGTACGATGGTGAAATCGGCATCGATGGATGAGCGCACGCTGCTCCTGGGCCATATCGGCGAATGCGAGTCGTGCGCGCTGGAGTACCGGCGCCTCGGGGAAACCCTCCGGCTCTGCGGGCGACTGTCCGGCATCGTGTCTGGCCCCCGACGGCCTGCCCGCCATGACCATGCGGAAAATAATGTCAGGAAAGAAGAGGCGGCTCTTCATGAAGTCCCTGCCCGCCATGGCCGCTTCACTGCTGGTCATCGCGGGCGTCGGGCCTGTTCAACGCGGGAATCATCGGCGTTCACGGCCGGGGCGGCGTTGCCGGCGTCTTTTCCCGCAGCCAGGTCAACGATTCCGAGCGCGTCATAGACATTATCCGGAAGCACAACGCGACCATCGCCCTTGTGACGGACGAGTACGTCGAGGGCACCGTGCCGGTGTCGTCGTTCGATCAATTGCGGCGCGCACTGGGGTCCAGGAAGGCGGCGTACATGCCTGTCGGCGAAGACGAATCAGGCCGCGACATCCAGTGGGGAAACGCGATCGAGGAAGTCGGGCTCGGTGAAGGGCGTGGACAGGGGGAACTGTCGCCGCTGATCGGACCTTCCGGGAGCGGGGTAAAATACGATACGGTTCCGCGTATTCAGGTAGTCCCGCGCGGTCCGCGCCCGCCTATCCCGCGGGCGGGCCGTCCAGCATGAATTCTTCAGTGGTAACGATAATCCCTCCGCACACGCCCTGCGAGCTGTAGAGCGATGACGTGTGGCTGATCTCGTCGTAATCCGCCTGCGCGTCCTCGACGTGCACCACGCGGAACCCCCGGTCAGAAGCGTCACGCGCCGTAGTCTCCACGCACTGGCTCGTGGCAAGCCCCGTGAAGACAAGGGTCCCGACATCCATTCTTTTGAGCTCGCCTTCGATGCCGGTCGACGTGAAGGGGCTGAAGGTCGTTTTGTCGATGATCGTCTCCCCCTCCAGCGGATGGAGCTCCCCGATGATGTCCGCGAAGTGATCGCCGGCCAGCGGGTAGACATTGTCAAAGCCGGAGAGCTTTGCCCGCTGGTACAGCTCGCGGAAGAAGCGGTGCAGGTCGGCCCGCTCCGGGTCCCTTCCGCAGAGGCGCAGGAACAGGACCGGCAGCGACGTGCTCCCGGTACAGCGACAGGAGGCGGCTGATGTTGGTGTGACGACCGTGGACCCGCACCGGTCGGTGATGTAGTCAAGGCACCCCGGCTGGAGTGTCGTAGAAGTAGCGGTGGTACGGCGAGTCGTCTCTCAGGTAGTAGTTCTGCATGTCCACGACAACCAGCGCTGAAACGGAAGCATCCACGCCCTCGTTCCCCATCGCCATGTCACTTTTTCATCAGGTGCTTCATGGTTTCGCAGAATTCATCATAAAACTCGAGCAGCTCGTCGTTTTTCCTGAGGGGCCTGAATTTCGGCTGTATGCCGAGCCTCATTTCTTTCAGGTAGTTGGACATGACGTGCAGCGGGCCGGATATCTTGTGCGAGAAGAATATGAACTGGAAGAAGATGATCGCGGCCTGGATCACCGTCATGGCGATCAGGACATAGAGGACGATCCTGCTGTTTTTCCTGATGCTCTCGTGGTTGGTCGTTGATCCTGTTCGTGATGTTCAGGTTTTCCTTGAAGGCCTGGTTGCATTTTTTGACCGCCGGGTTGTCCGGGTCCTGCAGCGCGGGGATGGTCATGAACATGTCGAGCATGTTCTGCTGCGTGTCGATAATGGAAATGATATTGCCGTTGTTTTCGTCGATCAGGCGGTTTGTTCTGTCCGCAAAGTAAAGGAGCACCGCGCACAGGGCCAGGGTGGTGAAGAGGGGAAGAATGACCGCCCGGACCGAGATGCGGACCTGAAATTTTTTATCGAGAACGTATTTTTTTCTTGTCAAAGCCATATTTAACCTCGATAGTACTTGAGTTATATACATGCGGGCATATTAGTCAATAATTTTTATTGACGATACGTTAAATTTCATACCATGGACGTCCCGGACGCATGAATAAGTTCAGCATTTTCGTATCCCTCGTCGCATCCGCAATGATCCTCTTTGTCGTTGTGTTCGTTCTCGTTAAAAACTGGCGGGACCAGCTGATGCGTTATTTCGCCGTCTTTTCCGTCTCCGCCCTGGGGATCCTCTTCACCATGTTCCTGACCTACGGGTTCCCCGATTATTTCGACCTGACCCTGATGAACAAGATCACCCAGCTGGCAACGCTGATGACGTTCTCGTACCTGTTCGTGATGTCCTTCATCTTCCCCAAGAGCGAAAAGCCGTTCCCCTTCTGGATTACCGCGCTGATCATGCTGCCGGCGGCCGTGATGGGCACGGCGGTGGTCGCCACCGACATCACGATCACGCGGGCCTACTTCAGGGACGGCGTTTTTATCCGGGATTTCAATACCGCGTTCCCCTGGTACACCGTGTACGCGGTCATGGCCTTCGCCTATGTCGGATCGGCCTTCGTCAATTTTACGCGGAAGTATTTCGTGACAAAGGTGGAGATCTACCGCCTCCAGATGCGCTACCTGTTCGTCGGCTCCTCGCTGTCGATTACCCTGGCGGCGGTCTTTTCAATCGTGATGCCACGGTTCTTCAATTACACGGAGCTGTACGTCATCGGCCCCTCGGTCGCCTCGTTTTTCACGATCGGCGCGCTCTTCTACACCATCATCACCTACAACCTCCTGGACATCCGCACCGTCATACACAAGACCTTCATCTATGTCGTCATATCAATGCTGATCTCGCTTCCCATCTTCGGCATCCTCTTTGCCGTGGACAGGAAGCTGCTGTTCTTCGGAGAGCTGCCGCACTATGTAACGGCTTCGGCCGTCGTCGCCGTCTTCATCCTCTTTTCCGTTTACGTGCAGCCGGCCATTGACCGCGTGTTCAAGCGGAAGCAGTACGCCTTCGGCTCCGTTGTCGATAATTTTGTCCGCGACATATCCGGGGAGAAGGACCTCGAAGACATCATCCGCCGCACCGTCGATACGCTGCATGACGGCCTGGCGCTCCAGCGCGCCTTTTTCATCCTCCTGAACGACCGGTCGAGGAAATACGAGCTCTATTACTATAAGGGCGCCGGCGACTCGCTGCAGCTTTCTCCCCTGGAGCTGAACGCGTCGATCATCCGCTGGTTTGTCCGCAACCAGGATATCCTGCAGCTGTCAAGGGTCTATACCGACGACACCTCCTTCGCGGAGGTCCGTGACGAGATCGCGGCGTTCTTCAATGACAACGGCATACGGGTGATCCTTCCCGTTTACCACGAGCGCATGCTTGCCGGCCTCCTCTGCCTCGGCGCGAAGGAGACGCTCGCGGGGTACCATTCCGACGAGATGCGGAAGCTCGAGCAGCTCCATCCCAAGTGCAGCGACTTCATCTCGACCGCGCTCACCTACCAGAAAGCGGCGCAGGAACAGATGGTGGCGCGCACCATAGACCTGTCGGCGCAGATCCTGAGCGGCGCGACGCCGGGCTCGCTGCCGAACCTCGGCTCCATCAAATTCGGCGCGTTCGTCATCCCCAAGTATTCCACGGGGTGCGATTATTTCGATTTCATCCGTCCCGGCGAGCAGGGAGTGGGCGTCATCGCGACTGATATCGCGGGCGTCGGCGTCAACAGCGCCCTCTACTCGGTGCTCCTCAGGTCCGCATTCCACGCGAGCATACAGGAGGCCCCCTTCACCTCGACCGTCATCGGGACGATCAACAGGATACTCTACGATTACAACAAGGGGGCGGTCAGCCTCGTAACCGCGTTTTACCTCTATTACGACATCAGGTCGATGCGCCTCATGTATACCAATGCCGGCTTTCCCGCCCTGGAACTGTACCGCATCGAAAAGAACAATTTCGATTCACTGGACACCGAGGGCATCCCCCTCGGCTACGATAAAGACGTGGTATACGGCATTGGCAGGACCGACCTGGTGCGCGGCGACATCGGGCTGCTCTATTCGAAGACCCTGACCGCCTCCAAAAACCAGAAAGGCGACGAGTACGGGCTCCTCCGGCTCCGCAATACCATAATGGAAGTGAAGAACCGCAGCGTGTCGGAAATAGCGTCCCATATCAAGGAATCATTTGAAAGCTTCCTCGGCCTCTCGTCGCCCGCTTCCGATGTTGTCGTGGTCGTCTTTAAAATAGTCTGAAACGGCCCCCCGCAGCGCAATCCCGCACCTTTTCATTGCAAAATTTAACGCATAGTAAATTTTTTATGCATTGATTGCCAAAAATTTGCAGTTCATTATTGACGTTTTATTTTATTTTGTATAAAATAGAGGTAATGATATTATAACCCGGGATACGGGAGGAGGCCTTGATGTACAATAATGAGAACCAGGTGAATCGGGCCATTATTGGTGAAAATGACGATGTGAATCTCGCGAATTCGATTTTCGGCGAGCGTTGCTGCGATGAGCTCAAGGAGATGGACAAGCACGAAATTATCGTAAAAATATGCGAAATACTCGGCCCCGATCCCTCGAACCTTCATCTTGCCGAGAAGATCATGGATGAGATGAAGTTTGAAATGACGCGCTATGTGATACACCATGAATATTGCCGCTGCAACAGCGTGCGCTCGCAGTTGCTCCTGTGGCTCGACAGCAAGATAAATCCGGCCAACGCCCGGAAGCTGTCCAGCTTCATGAATAAGTACCTGAAGTGACGTTAATCAGCCCGGGACAATAAATGGAGCCCCGCACCGGAGCGGGGCCTTTATCAGTCCCCAAGAGCGGTCAAACATTGGATAACCGGTCCCTCCTCATTCATACCTGTTGCGCCCCCTGCGTCAGCTATGTGTACGAATTGTTTGCCGACACCCATTACGTGTCCGTGTTTTATTATAATCCCAATATTTCGCCGCGGGACGAATACGACAGGCGTCTGGCCGAGCTTGTGCGCTACGCGGTCTACAAGGGGTTCGCGCTCTTCGTCGGCAATTACGATGTCCGCGGGTGGACGGCCCGCGTGAAGAAGCACCGCTACCTCGGCGAGCGTTCGGAGCGCTGCTGGGAGTGCTACCGGATCCGGCTCGAAGGGTCATTCGAGAAGGCGAAGGAGATGGGGATCGCCTCGGTCACCACGTCGCTCTCGATCAGCCCGCACAAGGACGCGGACATGATCAACCGGATCGGAAAGGAGCTTGAAGGCGTGTACGGGATCAGGTTTCTCGAGGGTGATTATAAGAAGAACGACGGGTACCGCAAGAGCGTCGAGCTGTCGCGGAAACACGGATTTTACCGCCAGAACTACTGCGGCTGCATCTATTCAAAGCTGGAACGCGAAGGGGACCCCGCGTGGAAACGGAAGATGGATCAGTCGGCCCACCTGATGTCGTCGTAATTCAGCACCCGCTGCTTTTTAAAAAAAGCTTTCCATTTTTTTTCTACCAGGGCGCCCCTGAGGTCGGCGTTGGCGAATTCGGCGTTTTCCAGCGCGGCGCCCTGCAAATTGGCATTGGTGAGATTGGCGTTATTAAGGTTCGATCCTTCAAGGGCGGCCCCCGACAGGTTCGCGTCCCTGATGTCGGCGCCCGTGAGGTTCGCGTTCACTGCTTTTGTCTCCGACAGGTTGGCCTGGAAAAGGACCGCGCCGTTGAGGTCGGCGGCGGTGAGGTCGGCCCCCTTCATCCGCGCGCCCTCGAGGTTTGCCCCGCGTGCATTTGCGTTGTTCATGTCCGCGCCCTCGAGGTTGGCCCACATCATGTCCGCGCCGGCACAATCGCTGTGGCCGAGCCGCGCTCCCGACAGGACCGCCTTTCTGAGGACGGCGCCGCGCAGCAGGGCCCATGAAAGCTCCGCCGATCCCAGGTCGGACCCCTCGAGGTTCGATCCGGCCAGGTTGGCGCCGGCGAGCTCGGCCCCGTTGAGGTTGGTCCCCTTCAGGTTGGCGCCGGTGAGGTCCGATTTGGTCAGGACCGCGCCCTTGAGGCGGATGTTCCGCAGATCGGCCCCGGTGAAATCCACCCTTACAAGACGGGCCTTGCTCAGGTTCGCGTTGGCGAGATTGGCGCGGCGAAGGTTCGCCCAGTTGAGGTTCGCGCCGTTCAGCTGTGATCCGCTCAGGTTGGCGCCCGACAGGACCGCGCCGCGGAGGTTCGCCCCGATCAGGTTCGCGCCGGCCAGGTTCGCGCCCCTCAGGTTCGCGTTGCTCAGGGTCGCGTCCTCGAGATGGGCGTCAGAGAGCTCCGCGTTCCCGAGGTCGGCATTGCTCAGGTTTCTTTCGCCGCGCATCAGGTAGTTGTAGTCGCTCTTTTTCCTGGCCTGGTCTGTCAGGCACCCCGCTCCGGACAGTATCGCCATGCCGGTAATGACTGCCACGATCCGCCGTCTCTTTTCCATTCTGTCTGACCCCGCCATGCGCTGTGCAATGTTCCCCGCCGCGTCCGTGCGGCCGGTGTTACTTGTTCTCGGTTTCGATGATCTCGTCTTCCTGTCCGCCGGCGTCCGTTGACTCGGCGATTTTTTGCCTGTCACGCCCGGTGAGCCTCGCCCCGCTTTTCACGAGCAGCCCGGTGATATCGGAGTGCCCGTTGACCGAGGCGCGCATCACCGCGGTGAAGCCGGTCCGGTCCGCTATGTTGATGTCGGCGCCCGCCGCAGCAAGCAGACCGGTGATCTCCGCGTGCCCGTCGGCCGCGGCCTTGATGAGCGCGGTCTGCCCGGTGTCGTCGGCGGCGTTCACATCAGCGCCGTGCGAAAGCAGGAGCTTCACGATATCGGTGTTCCCTTCGCCGGCGGCGCACATGAGCGCGGTGGAGCCGTCGCCGCTCCTCGCGTTTACGTCCGCCCCGCCGCGTACCAGGAGGGCGGCGATCTCACCGGCGTCCTCCCCGGCCGCGATCATAAGCGCGGTGCGTCCCGGGTCGGTCTCCTCGCGCGCGTTCACGTCCGCTCCCTGCGAAAGGAGCTCCTGCGCTTTTGCGGCGTCGCCGCGCGTCACGGCGCCGATCATCTGCCGGTTCAGCTCATTTTTCTTCGCGCAGGATGCGATGAGTACGGCCGCGCATGCGGCCGCTGCCAGTGCCCTGTTCATTGATGCGCCCCTTTCGGCAATGCTGTCAACAGGGGACCACCTCTCGTATAAAAGTCAAATACAATTATGGTGCCGTCGCGGGAGATCGGGGCGATCATGAATGAAAAATCGGAAAAATATCCTTGACACTGCCCTGTTATACTAAAACGTAAAAGCACATTCATTATTTTCGGACCCCCTCTATGCACAAGGCAGAAAAACAGGTCGCAACAGAATTGACGACCCTGGGTATATATCCGCATACCGATTCCATGTTCCATTATTTTATGGGACTGGTCTCCGTCCTGCTGGCATTACCGGCGGGTATTCTCATCCTGCCGCTCCTGATCGTGATCAAGGCGGCGGTCATGCTGCTCGTGTACCTTCCCCTGCTGCAATTAGCGGGCCCGCGGGCGGCACACAGGGTCGTGTCAATCAAAAACGCCGTCCTGATGCCCTTTCACCATGCCGTGTACAAGCTCTACTATGCGTACATGGCGATCTGGCTCGCGTGCTTTTACCGCTTTGATGACCACTGGTACGGGATAGATATATCAGGCTTCAGGGACTTTGACGACTACATGTCGTCGTACCGCGACTCGCGGGTGCGGTGGCGATTCAAGAAGAAGCTGAAAACATACCGGGATCAGGGCATTCGGGAGGAGGTGGTCCCTGACCACCTGGTGTTTTTCAGGGTGCTGTTTTCGCGAAAGATTTTCATGCTGGTCTTTGCGGCCGTATTCAGGAAAAACCGCGGCTTTGCGCTGGTAAACAGCATTGTGCTCTTGTCCAGGGACTACTACCTGCTGCTCTTCCTTCCGCTGCGGCTGCACGTGTATGAAAAAAACGGGAAAATCGCGGGGCTCGCTACATATTTAAAGCGCGGGAACACCATGATCATGTGCCAGCACATTATCGCGGATGGATATATACGCTCCGGGATGTTTTACAAGCAGATGTCCGACTGCATTAACTACGCTTTTATACAGGGCGATGTCAGGTACGTCTCCTGCGCGTTCACGACGAAGCAGGCAAAGGAGACCAGCGGGTGCCACCCCATAAATTTTCTCATGACCGATGAATTCCGCTTCATGCCGTTTTCCGGCATGGAGGGGGGCTGATTTTGTAGAAATATTTCCATATATAAATAAAAAATTTTTGTCGCCACTGCCGCCCGATCGTATCCCCCGTGATGAGCGAATTGAACAGAGAACAGGAACGCGCCGCGCGGCCCGGCACGGGCGTGAGCCTCGTGCTTGCCGGTGCCGGCACGGGCAAGACGAGGACCCTGGTGGCAAAGGCCGCAAACGTGATCCGCAGCCTGCCGATGGACCCGGAGCGTATCCTCATGCTCACCTTCAGCCGCAAGGCGGCGGGGGAGCTCAGGGAGCGGGTCGCCGCAGGGGCGGGGACGGGGCCGCGGGTGCCGGTGGTGGGCACGTTCCACTCCTTTTGCCTCGATCTCCTGCGCCGTCACGAGGCGGCCTTCCTGGCGCGTCGCGGCCGCTCCCCGTTTCCGGCCGTCATCGGCGGGGAGGAGCGCGAAGCCCTTCTTAAAGGGCTCATCTGCGGGGAGCTGCCGCGGTTCCTCGGCCTGCCCGCCGGGGTGGTGTACGGGCTCATGGCGAAGCGGGGCCCGCTCGACCCGTGGAAGCGCGACAGGCTCGAGCGGACCGGTCTGGCGGCACAGCTCTCCCGGCTTGAGAGCCAGTTCGCGGAGATCAAGCGGGAGCGCAACCTCATCGATTACGACGACATGATGGAATGCGCCATCTCCCTTCTGTCGGAAGATGAGGGCGTGCGCCGGGAAGCGCTGTCGCGGCACCGCTACATCTTCGTCGACGAGTTTCAGGACGTGGCCGATGACAATGTCCGCCTGCTGAAGCTCCTGCTCCCGGAAACGGGCGGGAACCTCTTCGCCGTGGGCGACGACTGGCAGTCGATCTACGGGTTCAGGGGGGCGAGTGTCGGGTATATCGTGAAGATGGAGCGCCATTTCCCCGGCGCAACGGTCCACCGCCTCGGCGTGAACTACCGCTCGCGCAGCGAGATCGTGCGCCTGACAAACCGCTTCATCCGCAAAAACCGGTTCCGCACCAGGAAGCGCCTCAGGTCGTCCCGCGGCCCGGGAGGGCGGGTGATATTCCGCCAGGTGCGCGGCTTCGAGCGGGAGGCGGACGTCATAGGCGGGATCATCGCCGGCCTGGGTGATGGGCGCAGCGCAGCGGTCCTCTATCGCAACAACTGGCAGGGCCGGTATATCAGGGAGCGGCTCGGGCCGGCTGTTTCCGGCAATGTTTCATTCCTGACGATGCACGCGTCCAAGGGGCTCGAGTTCGACAGCGTCATCGTCGCCGGGATATGCGACGGCCTGATCCCTGACCCGGACAGCGGGATCGAAGAGGAGCGGCGCCTCCTGTACGTGGCCTGCACCAGGGCGCGCGAGGAGCTGTATTGCATTATTCACATGAATGACAGGGAGGAGGCGGCCAGGTTCGGGCGCGAGCTGGGGGCGGGAGAAAAAGAGCCTTGACATTGCAAGGCGCGGGAGCGCCCCCCGTTATTCAAACTCCTGGTCGTCCCAGAAATGATCCGCCAGTTCCAGCCTGTTCCCTTCCCACCGTATCATCTTGCGCTGGGTGAGGCGCTGAATGAGCCGCGAAAGGGTCTCCGGTATCGTCCCGATCGCGGACGCCAGGTCCTTTTTCGACATGGCGATGTCATAGGCCGTCTTTTTGCCGTAGTGTTCCAGAAGGAAACGGAAAAAGCGCTCTTCGACGTCGAGCGCGGTCAGGTAGAGGATGCGCCCCGCAAGGTAGCGCTGTTTCTTCATGATCACGGATATGAATTCAGCCCTGAAGTCCGGCTCGTCAAGGAGCGTGTTGAAGGAGGTGCGGTCTATGGCGATGAGCGTGGAATCCGTCACGGCTACCGCGCTCACCGGGTAGCGGTCCTTCTCGAAGAGTATCACTTCCGCAAAAATTTCGCCGGGGCTCATGAGCTTGAGCGTGACCTCCCTGCCGTCGGGCGCGCTCTTGAAGAGCCGCACGCTCCCTTCTGCAAGGAGGTAAAACGCGGAGCCCTTTTCGCCCTCCAGGATTATCATCATGTTCTGTGGGGCCTGGACGATCCTGCCCATACCGGCAATTTTTTTTTCCGCAGCGTCGCTCAAGCCGCTGAAGAGCTCCGAATTCTTCAGGAGTGACACTACGTTCATGTCCTGCCTCCGTTCATGTTCTTTCTCAGGTCGGGCGGGAGCATCATGAGGGGCATCACGGCCCTGAAGGTCCAGGGCGGCTTGCGGATCGTGCCGGGCATCAGGGATTCGAACAGGCCCTCGGGCACGGTAGCGACAATGCCGCCGTGGGCGAGGAGTATCCTGCGGATTGTCAGCAGCGAAAGCCTGCGGAGCGATTCCTTCTGCTGCCCCGGCATGGTGACGGGGAACGGCAGGTGCCACTTGTCGTTTACCATGAGCATCAGGTCGCCGGCGTAGAGCGTGCCGTCCTGTTCGTTGTAGAGCACGGAATGGTGCGCGGTATGCCCCGGCATGGTCAGGAGCTTCCAGTCTTCAAACAGCGGGAGGGGGGAGCCGTCCCCGAGCGGGAAATCGGGCCGCACGAACCGGGAGTACCACATCCTCATCCAGGGCTGGCCCATCCTGATCACCACCGCCCATGCGAACAGATAGTCAATGAGGTGCTGCAGCCAGCCGGAAAGGCCCGAGTACCATGAATCGATGGCGCGGGGCGCCGCGATCGGCGTTCCGTATTTTCTCCTCAGGACAGGCGCGGCGCCGGCATGGTCGGGGTGCACATGCGATACAAACGACAGCTTCACGTCCTCCATCTTTCTCCCGAGGGTCTTCCTGACGAACTTCCGTATGCGTCGCGTATCGCACCGGCACGCGCCGTCCAGGAGGAGGATCCGGTCCGGGTACTCGGCGAGGAAGATCGTCTCGATCTGGCCGGGTATCCGGTGGAGGATGTATTTTTTTTCTTCCATCGTATTTATGGTTGAAAGATTTGTTGTAATATGTCAAGAGAATGTTTATATTCATCGGAAAATGATGCGCGCCACATCAGCGAGGCGCCGCGTTCGGGGAGCATGACATGGAAAGGACTGTTATAACGGCAGCGGGCGCGCCGGCGGCCGTCGGGGCGTATTCCCAGGCGATAAAGGCGAACGGCTTCATCTTCGTGTCCGGCCAGCTCGGCCTCGATCCTGCGACCGGGAAGCTGACGGGAACGACCGCGGCGGACCAGGCGCGGCAGGCGCTCGCAAATATTTCCGCCATCCTGGAGCACGCCGGGAGCGGGATGCGGCGGGTGGTTAAATGCACCGTGCTGCTCGGTTCAATCGGCGATTTTGCCGCCGTCAATGCGGTGTATGCCGGCTTTTTCCCGATCGATCCGCCGGCGCGGGCCGCCTTCGCGGTCGGAGGGCTTCCCCTGGGCGCGCTGGTGGAGATCGAGGCGATCGCACTTGCGGAATAACCGGGCGTGAAACAACCGGTGCATGTCTGTTTTTTCCTGTCTTGACCTGCGTCAAAGACGTTTACTGCTACTTGCGATATTATATCCGGTGTCCGGCTGGGGGACCATCCTGTATTCCCGGAACAGATGACGGACGCCATTGGAGGAATTATGAGCGAGCTGATCAACAATGCGGAACAGAAGCGTAAAATCCTGAAGGGGCTGATCCTGAAGCTGCACCGGGGAGAGGACCCAGAACGGGTGAAGGCCGAGCTGCGGCAGACGCTGGGCCAGATACCCTATGACGACGTGGTGCGCGTGGAGCAGGAGCTGATCGCGGAAGGCCTTCCGCAAGAGGAGGTGGTGAAGCTGTGCGACCTCCACACGGCGGTCCTTGACGGGGGCATTGACCAGGCCGGCGCGAAGACCGCGGAGCCGGGCCACCCGGTGCATACATTCAAGGAGGAAAACCGCGCGCTCGAGAGGGAGATCGCCGTGCTGGAAAAGCTCTACCACGCAGGGCCTGAAGCGCCGGCGCAGGAAACCTATGCCGCGCTGCTGAAGGGCTTTAACAGCCTCATGGACATAGACAAGCATTACAAGCGCAAGGAGAACCTTGTTTTCCCTTACCTTGAGAAGCACGGCATAACCGGGCCGCCGGCGGTCATGTGGGCAAAGCATGACGAAACAAGGAAGCTGCTCAAGAAGGCGATGCAGGCGCTTGAAACGGGGATGAAGAACAACAGCGAGATCGCCTGGGTGGTCCCCGAGCTGCAGGCGGCGACGCAGGCCGTAACCGACATGATCGGGAAAGAAGAGAACATCCTCCTTCCCATGTGCATGGACGCCCTCACCGAGGAGGAATGGCATGAGATCTACCGGCAGAGCCCGGAGATAGGCTTCTGCCTCTATGGCCCAAAGGAGGTGTGGCGCGCGGCTGTCGCCGCCACCGGCGGTGCGGAGGCCGACGCGCCCGGGGGGCGGATCGTCCTTCCGACCGGCAGCCTCTCGTTGAAGGAGCTGGTCGCGGTCCTGGACACCGTGCCGCTCGACATCACCTTCGTGGATGCGGACGACACGGTCCGGTACTTTTCAGAGGGCCCCGACAGGGTCTTCACGAGGAGCAAGGCGATCATCGGCCGCAAGGTGCAGCAGTGCCACCCTCCCGCAAGCGTATCCACGGTGCAGAAGATCCTCGATGATTTCCGCGCGGGAAAGAACAGCAGCGCCTCGTTCTGGATCACCCACCGGGAGCGCTTCATCAGCATCGAGTATTTCGCCCTGCGGGACGAGAACGGCGCGTACCTCGGCACCATGGAAGTGTCGCAGGACCTGACCGGGAAGAGGAAGCTTGAAGGCGAGCAGAGGCTGCTGAATTACAAGTGACACGGGCGGACAAAATAATAATTAAAGGGGATATTGTATGACAACCGAACAGAATTATGAATATACGACAGAAGGCCTCACGCCGGACGGCCTCATAGATTACCAGGACGGTTCCGTGGTGAGCCGCACCGTGATCAACAGGCCCGTCGGCACGGTGACGCTTTTCGCCTTCGACAGGGACCAGGGGCTCTCCGAGCACACGGCGCCGTTTGACGCCCTTGTCACGGTCATTGACGGCGCGGTGGAGATAACAATCGCGGGGAAGCCGTATAATCTTAAAAAGGGCGGGATGATCGTCATGCCCGCGGGCAAGCCGCATGCGCTCAGGGCGATAGAAAAATTCAAGATGATGCTGGTGATGATCAAGGGGTAGGGAAAAACCATGAATTTTTGTTGCCGCCGCCGCCCGGAGTGGGTATATTCTTCCGGATGTCCCGGTGACGGCAATGATGGGAATCCATGGAAGCCTGACCCTGTATGCGTGATATATTGATCATAAAAGCGCGGGAGTATTTCCGCATCGTCATGCCCTGCCTCCTTGCAGCGTTATTTTGCGCATCGCCCGGATGCGCGGATAAAAAAGAGCAGGGCGACCCGGCCCCCCTTGTGGCCTTTCTCAGGTGCGCCGGCCCATGCGGCGCGGCGGCCGTCAATACCGAGTTCTCCGCGCCGGTAAAGGTCACAATAAACGGATATGACGGCGTCCATGCCATGGAGCCCTTCATCACCCGTGACGGCAATTTCCTGTTTTTCAACAGTCTTAACGACGGCAATGATACGTCCCTCTACTATGCGGCAAAGGGAGCGGATGATGTTACCTTCAACGGCGCCACTAAAATCGGGGGCGTGAACGGCACACCGCCCCACCTCGATGCTGTCGCGAGCATGGACACGGGCAATACGTTTTATTTTATATCGGTCAGGGGCTGGCCCGCAGAGATCCGCAATGTCTATACCGGGTCGTTCAGCGGGGGCACGGTGACCGGTCTGGCCAATCTTAACGGGGATTTTTACATCAATGAAACCGGCTGGATCATCATGGACGGCGAGATAAGCCCCGACGGCCAGAATTATTATTTCGTGAACGCGCATTTTTCCGGCGGTTCCGTTCCGGACAGGTCCGATATCGGCGTCGC
Organism: uncultured Spirochaetota bacterium; assembly: GCA_963827275.1. Taxonomy (GTDB): domain Bacteria; phylum Spirochaetota; class UBA4802; order UBA4802; family UBA5550; genus RBG-16-49-21. The sequence goes on along the minus strand of CAWHAA010000005.1, from coordinate 118,018 downwards.
CGGGCTTGCAGCACCCGGCACCTTCAATAAGATCGCCGGCAATGACACGATCATGGCAGCGGTCAACACCGGGCGCTGCCTCGAGTACGCGCCGTGTATCAGCGCAGACGGCACAGAGCTCTATTTCACCCGGCTTGACCTCTGCACGGTGTCTTCGGAGATACTGGTGTCGAAGCGGGCCGGCACGTCCGTCCCGTTCGGAGAACCGGCCCGCATCGGCGCCATCAGCGGGTTTGTTGAAGCGCCCTCCCTGTCGGCGGATGGAAAAACCCTCTATTATCATATGAACGATGGCGGCGTGTATGCCGTTTACAAGGTTTCACGCCCATGAGGGTGCGTTTCCTGAATGCCGCCGCCGCTCTGGGTATCGCCATTGCAGCATGCCCCGCGTTCGGCGCAGAAGGTGACGCGGAGAGCGGGAGCGGGCGCAGTGAGGGCCGGGCGCGTGTACGCCTCGGCGTTTCGGTCGATTACGCCTGGTGGCAACCGGTCTGGGGGAGGGTCAGCCAGGTCGGCGACATGCTTGTTTATTGTCTTGTCAACCGGGACGTCCCCTACGTCAAGATCGAGGAGCGCTCCCGGTCATACGAGGTTGGCCCGGCCCCGCTCTTCGGGATCACCGGTGACGTCGCGTTCGCGAACGGGTGGGGGCTGTCCGCCTCGGCCGGCGCAGGGTCGTACCGCAACTCCTCGGTCATGGTTGCCTCGCTCACGACCAATGCCTTTGCCCCGTCGGAATATGTCAGGTACAGGATCGACACGGTGAACTTCGCGGGGGCTCTCCTGGCAACATACCGGGCCGCGGAATGGGGCCGGGTTTCTCTGGGGCCGGTCTACCAGGGCTGTCTGCTCAGGGAGCGGAGCTCCAGCTACCTTTCGTCCCAGACCGGGAGCGAGGCCATTCACAATGCCGGTTTCAGCGCAGGTTGCTCCTTTGACGTCCGCCTCGTCGAAAACCTTTTTTTCAGGCCGTCGGCTTCCTTCCTGTATCTTTACGGCACGGCGGGCGGGCAGCCGGCCCTCTCAAGCAGGAGGCATTCACACGCGTTGGGGGGCGCCGCAGACGTGTCGCTCGCGTATTACGTTGAGAAGATCCGCGTCACCTTTTCGCTCGGGTTCAACTGCCAGGTGCTCCGCTACATCGAGGTGACCAATGCCGATTATCTGGATCGGTGGGACAGCCGGTACGGCCTTACCGAGTCGATCACCTATACGTTTTAACCGGTGCTCAGCCGGGCAGTTTCAGATGGTACACCGCTGAAAGATATAATTCAATCTGATGGTCCGGATGATTCGCGAGCTTCGGCCAGGCATTATTGTAATAGAGCTTATCAATAAAGGATCCGTTGGTGTCATGACCGAGTATCTGCAGGAATTGGTATTTACATCCCAGGGCAATGGTCAATGACGCCTGTTTGATGAAATATGCCAGCGACAGGTCCGCCTCCATCCCGAGGGAATGGTAGTTCGGTTTGAATTCAGAGTAAAGTATATAAGGCATGCTTGCATAATATCCATCCCGTTTGATTTTCAGAAGCGGCTTGATATATATAAATCGCGCATCGAGATTTACCGATAAGTCTTTAATCAGGTTGAACCTCGCCTCGGCCCCCACCCCGAAGCCCAGTCCGTTCCAGACACTTTCCCAGGAAGAACCGGACAGGGAGGTGGACGATATCCCGTAGTCCTTCATCTTGTCCTTATAATTTTGATATTTAAAACCTGCGAGTATGCTGACATGTTTATGCACTGAATAATCAACCGTTGAATCGAGTGAATGCTTCTCGATCTTTTGTGCTGGTTTGTAATAGCGCAGACTCGAGAAAAAAAGGACCAGCAGGTATGACGCCTCGGCGTTGAACCTGCTATATGTGTATGTATTCCGCCAGCGTATTTTGTCGGTAAATCTGAATCCAAGCTCGGGCCCGATATGCCAGGTCGGGTCGATAGAATAGTTGTGGGCGCCGGTGATCACGAATGGAGACAGCGCGTGATCCCCGGATACCCATTCATGGAAATAGGGCGCCCACCATGCCCCTCCGCCGTGCAGGCCGATGTCCATGGTGACTGAATATGCATTGGCGGTGAGAACTGTCAGGATGATTGGAACAAGCAGCATTTTTTTCATAAACATTCCCCCAGTTTTTCCGTTGTGTGGAAGGGCGCCTCCATCCGCGCGTCAGGCATAGGTGCCCGGCCCTTTTAGTACCCTTTCGCCCCGTCCGGGGTAAAGTAGTTCTGTATGTCGAACGGGTCCTTTAATTCCTGCTCGCGCCTGAACCCGAGCTTCTTTTCGCCCCGGTTGTTCAGATAGTTCGCGAGCCCGAGGTACGTGTCTGCCGGCGCGTCGATGCCGGCTTTCGCGAGGGCCTGACGGAGCAGCGCCTCGGCCCTGTTCGCGAAGGCGATGGCGTCACCGAGCACGCGTCCGGTCTCCGGCGCGTTGTGGAACCCGAGCGAGTTCTCCGCGCTGATGAAGACCAGGCGCAGGAACCCCTGCATGTAGGCGGCTTTCGCTTTTTCATACAGGCCTGGGTCGATGGCAGCCCCCGCGGCGCGCCGTGCGTTGGCAAGCTCGATCAGCTTCGCCGACGCGGCGGTCGCGAATCCCGCGCGCGAGAGGAGCGACGCTGTCCTGTCCTGCGTGGCGAAGACCTGGTCTTTCAGCCAGGAGGCGGACTCGGTGTGGCACTGGGCGCAGGCCCGGAGGTCCGCCTTGAGCGGGCTGGCCACGTCGTGGTCCGATATCTTGTACGCCCCGCTCCTCCGGTACGGCATGTGGCAGTCGGCGCAGGCAACGCCGGCCCTGAAATGGACGCTCTGCCTGGTGAAAAGCTCGAATTCCGGGTGCCGGATGAAGGGCATGTCGATCCCGGTCACTTTCTGCTTCCACTCGATGCGCCGGTAATCCGTCAGCAGGTCGGCAATGATGTGCTCGATGGATACGTTGCCCCAGGAGCCGCCGGTCCAGGGAAGCTGGACATCCCCCGCGACCTTCTTTTCCCGGTCGCGCGGCACGTAGTAGGTGATGTGGCACTGGGCGCAGGCGAGGATCCGCGCTTCCTGGCGGGAGACCTCCTTTTTGCCGATAAGCCCCAGCCCCCGCTTCAGGTGCTCCTTGTTGGTGGTGAGCCCCATGTCGCCGCTCTTGTGGCAGTCGATGCAGGAGGGGCCGGTTTCGCGCATCTTCGGCGGCAGCATGCCGAGGGCGTCATTGAATTTCGCCGTGAGGTATGTCATGCCGTGCCTGTCGGTGAGGGTCTTGTGATAGGGCGACTTGCACGCCAGGCACACGCCCCCGGGCTTGGTGCGGGACTGGTCTATCTCGATCTGGTCCCGTATCGCGAACATGTGGCCGCGCGGCTCGTTGTATTCCACGCCGAAGCCCCAGCCGTTGTAGAGGAGGGCCGCGTAGGGATACTCGCTCAGCTTGTCGAAAACGATTTTATCGCTGTCCCATCCGCGCTTGTACCTGCTCTTGCCCGCCGGCTTCGGTTCTTTCGTCTTGAGCCATGATTCGTATTCCAGGGGATATACCTTGCCCCATTCCTCCGGGTCAAATTCGCCGTCCTTGACGAGTCCCGCGGTGATCGGCTGCGGTTCCGGCGCGCACCCGGGGCACAGGTACAGCGCCAGCGCGGTGATGGCAATGATGGTTCCGGACTGTTTCATGGTACTCTCCTGTTACAAGCCAGCGTGGCTGAATTCAATGAGCTTATGATTGACGCGCCGGTGGCAGGACCAGCAGTCCCGTCCCTCCGTGCTTATGCGCGATACCATTTCGTTGTGGCACCTGATGCAGTTGGCCTTGATCACTTTTTTCGCATGCCCGGTCGCGGTTATGTGGTCCGGGTAGACCCCGCTGACAAAGGACACCACGTCCTTGGTTCCGTCAATGCCCTTCCAGACCAGGTGATTCACTTCATTGTTATTCGGGAGATGGCAGTCGACGCATTTGATGCCGCGGTGAACGCCGGTGAGGAACCAGACATCGTATTGCTCGTGCATCGGGTGGCACAGGTTGCAGAAGGCCGGCTTCGAGGTCTGGTCGAGCAGGCCATGGGGTATAAAGGCGATGATCCCGAGGACCAGGAGGCCGGCCGCGGCGATAAGGTATTTTTTCAGGGTCATCTCTATCATCGTGTACCGTGTATTATATAAAATTGCCGCACAACTGCGTAATGAGCAGATTATGAATATAACCGGACACTAAAGCGCGCAAAAAAACCATGAACGAATGTTTGATGTTACCAGTCCTGACGATTTGTGTCAACCATTCTTTAATCGCACCCGGGCAGGCTGAAACAGGAAAACCTGTTCTCTTGACCTGGATCAATGCTTATCTTTTTCCTTTTTGATAGATTCATTGTATATGTTAAAGGCGGACAGGCCGTGGGAACCGGCAATCGCGGAAGCGCGCCTGGACCGAACACCGGGAGGAGATCATGAAACGAAGCATCATCACCATAGACGAAGAAAAATGCAACGGCTGCGGGCTGTGCGTGCCCGACTGCCCGGAGGGAGCCCTCCAGGTCATCGACGGCAAGGTGCGTCTTGTAAGCGACCTTTTCTGCGACGGCCTCGGGGCCTGCCTCAAGACCTGCCCGGAGGGGGCGCTCTTCGTGGAAGAGCGGGAAGCGGAGCCCTACAGCGAGCGCAGGGTCATGGAAAACGTGGCAAAGCACGGCCCCAACGTGATCAAGGCGCACCTTCATCACCTCAGGGAGCATGGCGAAATGAACTACCTGCGTGAAGCGGTCGAGTATCTTCAGGAGAAAAAGATTCCTGTTCCCGAGCATGAAAAAACCGCGGAGCCGGCGGCATGCGGGTGTCCAGGGTCGGCGGCGCGCGATATGAGGGACCGTCCGGCAGGGGCGGCAGCGGAGAGCGGGGCGCGCGTCGGCTCCAGCCTGAGGCAGTGGCCGGTCCAGCTCAAGCTCCTGAACCCCTCTGCGCCGTATTTCGACAACGCGAACCTCCTCCTCGCGGCGGACTGCGTTCCCTTCGCCTACGGTGATTTTCATCGTGACCTGCTGGCAGGCAGGATCGTTATCATGTTCTGCCCCAAGCTGGATCCTTATATAGAAGAATATATTGACAAGATGGCGGCGATAGTCGCACAACATCACATCCAGTCCATCACGGTGGCGCGGATGGAGGTCCCCTGCTGCGGCGGCATGAATGTAGTCCTCGAACGGGCGATGCAAAAGGCGGGGAAGCAGATCCCGGTGGGGGAGATAGTTATCGGTATCAAGGGGAATATTTTACATGAGGATCCATTACCTTCAGCATGCGCCCTTTGAGGGGCCGGCCCACCTGGCGGCAATCGCACGGGCACGCGGCCTTGCGCTGACCGGGTCGGAGCTCCATGCGGGCGCGCCGCTCCCTGATGCGCAGTCCTTCGATCTCCTCGCAGTGCTGGGCGGTCCGATGGGGGTGTCTGACGAGTCAATCCATCCCTGGCTCCCGGCAGAAAAGCGCTGTATCGAACGGGCGATACAATCAGGAAAAAGGGTTATCGGCATCTGCCTTGGCGCCCAGCTCATCGCGGAAGTCCTGGGGGCTACCGTCTATAAAAACCCCTTCCGCGAGATCGGTTGGTTCCCGGTAACCCGGAGCAGTGGAGCCGTCGCCTCAGGTATCGGGCGGTCGCTGCCGGACACGTTTCCCGCATTTCACTGGCACGGCGATACCTTCAGCATTCCGGCAGGCGCGGCCCATGTTGCGGAAAGCCCGGCATGCGAGAACCAGGGATTCGTGCTGGAGGACCGCGTGGTGGCGCTTCAGTTTCACCTGGAGGCGACACCGGGGAGCATCAGGGCGCTTGTTGATAATTGCCGTGATGATCTTGACGGGAGCGAATTCGTTCAGAGTGAGCAGGATATATTGAATCCAGTGCATATTGGCAATTCTAATCGCTTATTTGAGGGTATTCTGTCTAACTTGACTTCTTAAAATAACGGGGTCAGAGTAAAGTGTGTGGACCGATAGTTATCGGTGGCTTTTGGGGTCAGAGTAAAACCGATAGTTATCGGTAATTAATTGAACATGAAAGAAGAAACCGTCATAAATCAAACAATCAGAAACGACATCGAAGTCCTTGCTGAATTTATCAGCATCTACTGCGATGACAGGCATGTCAGCGAGGACCGGGCCGGCGTTGTTGCTGGCGGCGCTGTGGGCAGGTATCTCGAATCATGCAGCCCTGTTTTGTGCGAAGAATGCAGAAAGCTTCTTTTGCATGCGGTATCCAGGAGACTGGTATGCCCGTACGACCCGAAACCCTCCTGCAAGAAATGCACGACCCACTGCTATGCCCCAGGTCACAGGGAGAAAATCCGTGAGATCATGCGATATTCAGGCATGCGCCTCATCAGGCGGGGCAGGTTCGGGCTGATAAAAAAATATTTTTCGTGACGTGGCGCGCGGTCGGGCGTTACACCGTGTGCAGGATCTGCCGGTGAATGGAAGCCTGGTCGGGGCGCCGTGCGGCAAAATATCATATTTTTCAGAAATTTACTATTGACATATTTTGACCCTGATTTTAGTTTTATTTTATAAGCTGTGTTCATATTCAGACATACAGGAGCCTTCCGATGGATAAGATAGTACTTGATTTTGTAAGAAATTATCCGGCATTGATACATAATGTGGTGTTTATCCTCGGCTTGGGAATGGGCGGTTTCATCGTTATAGCCGGCTGCATCCGTTTCGGCATCGCGGTATGGAGAAGGCACAAGGGGATTTATCCTCCGGCAACCAGCCAGATGGAACATCATTGATCGTGCATAACCCGTCTTCCCTCGCCGGGATGGCGGAGATTGTGACGTACACGGAAACGTTGAAATTCCCGCGGAAGCGGGAATTTTTGTTATTACGTTTATTCACAAATTTACGCATGTATCTTGCCTGATTATTGTTATCATTAGAGATTATGAGAAAAGCACTATTAACCAGTTCGGCCCGGTGGGGAAAACTCTCGTATCGCAAGAGCGGCGATTTCCCCGGCACGGCGATTATACTGATCCACGGCGCGGTGGGTGATTCGCGCCTGTACCGCTACCAGCTCCGTCATTTCGGGGCGCGGTATAAGACGATCGCTGTTGACCTGCCCGGGCACGGACAGTCGTACACGGGTACACGCCCCTCGATTGACGATTTCATCAATGCCATCGAGGACATCCTGACCGAGGAATCAATATCATCCTTTGTGCTCATCGGCCATTCCATGGGAGGCGGCGTGTGCTTCGAAGCCTATCGCCGCAGGCTCCGGGGCCTCGCGGGCATGGTGCTCGTTTCCACTTCGCCGGTCCTCCCGATATCGAAGGGACTCGTTGATATCCTGGAGCGGGACGACATGGACGCGCTCGCGGACCTCATTGTCGGCGCGGTGTTCAGCAGGAAAGTGGATATCCTGGTTGGCTTTGCCAGGAAAGGCCTTGCCGAGATGGACCGGGGAGTCATCAACGGGGATGTCGAGATCTGCAGAAACATGGATTACACGGGGATGCTGCCGGATATACATCTGCCGGTGCTGGTGGTTGCCAACCGTGGCGACATGGTCATACCATGCGATTCAACCGTATCCATAAGCGAAAAAATCAGGAATTCACGCCTGGTGGTCTTTGATGACGGCGGCCATGTCCCCTTTTTCGAGAACCCCCGCGATTTCAATGAGGCAGTTGACGGCTTTTTGGAATCGATCGGTTGATGCATCACTCCGAACCGCCCGGGAGACCCTCCTCACCGGCCTGAAGCCCTCTCTGTTCGAATATCTATGAAATACTTGACAAATCGGGCACGATTTCACATTTTATCATAATCGTATTATTTTCGTTATTGACAGGCCGCACGGGCGAGCCCCGGGGGGACCTCCGTATTTTATAGATAACTGGAAAAAATATTAACACATAGGGGAGTAAGTAACATGGCTGTCAAAGTATCTATCAATGGTTTTGGACGTATCGGACGTTGCGTTTTGCGCGTTGTCGCCGGCAATCCGGGCGCCCACGCCGACGTCGATATCGTGAGCATCAATGATCTGACCGATGCAAAAACCCTTGCGCACCTTTTTAAATACGATTCGGTTTTCGGCATCTTCAATGGCGAGGTGTCCAGCACCGCCGATTCGATCATCGTAAACGGCAAGAAGATCAAGATCCATTCAGAGAAGGACCCGGGCGCCCTTCCCTGGAAAGCCGAGGGGATCGAGGTGGTGGTCGAGTCCACCGGGCGGTTCCGCGACAAGGCAAAATGCATGCAGCATATCAACGCCGGCGCCAAGAAAGTGATCATCACGGCGCCCGCCAAGGAGGAGGACCTCACCGTCGTTCTCGGCGTCAACGATGATAAGTATGATAAGAACAACCACCATATAGTCTCCAACGCCTCGTGCACCACCAACTGCCTCGCGCCGGTGGTGAAGGTTATCAATGAAAAGTTCGGCGTCGTGAAAGGACACATGACCACGATCCATTCCTATACCAACGACCAGCGTCTCCTGGACCTCCCGCACGAGGACCTGAGAAGGGCCCGCGCGGCGGCGCTGTCCATGATACCGACCACGACCGGAGCGGCAAAGGCCGTCTCCCTTGTCATCCCCGAGGTGAAGGGCAAGCTGGACGGCAACGCGATCCGCGTTCCCACCCCCAATGTTTCGGTCGTTGATTTCGTGTGCATGGTGAAGGAAAGCGTCACCATTGAAAAGGTCAACGCGGCCCTGAAGGAGGCGGCAAACAGCAAGCTCAAGGGCATACTCCAGTTCTGCGAGGAAGAGCTCGTATCGATTGATTTCGTCGGCAACCCGCATTCATCGATTGTCGACGCGGCTTCCACCAAGGTCATTGACGGGAACATGGTGAAGGTGCTGAGCTGGTACGACAACGAGTGGGGGTACTCCTCGAGGGTAGTCGACCTGATTAAGTTCATGATGAAATAAGTGGCCTGATTGCGGGACCGCGCGTAACGGCGCGGTCCTGTAACCGCGCATGTCAAAGGAGTCAACATGGCAAGACGTGAAATATTCGCCGGCAACTGGAAGATGTACAAAAAGCGTCAGGAGGCCCTCGACCTTGTGAAGGGCCTGCTCGCGGGATTGTCGGATAGCGGGACGCGCGAAGTCGTCGTGTTCCCTCCCTCTCCCTGGGCGAAAGACGTGGCGGACCTCTGCCGCGGCACGAAGATCTCGGTGGGCATGCAGAACATGCACTTCGAGCAGGAAGGCGCCTTCACCGGCGAGGTGTCGCCGGTCATGGTGAAGGACGCGGGGTGCCGGTATGTCCTTATCGGGCATTCCGAGCGGCGGCACGTGTTCGGCGAAAAGGACGTGGACGTGAACAAAAAGGTCATAGCCGCGCTCGCCAACGGGATTGAGCCGATGCTCTGCGTCGGCGAACTGCTCGATGAGCGTGAAAAGGGGTTGACCGAAGAGGTCCTGAAGCGGCAGGTGGATAAGGGCCTGGCGGGTGTCAGCGCTGACCAGATGAAAAAGGTCGTGATCGCCTATGAGCCGGTATGGGCCATCGGCACCGGCAAGGTCGCCACTACCGAAATCGCGGACGAGGCGCATCGCTTTATACGAAAGGTCGTCAAGGATCTCTATCCCGGCGAAACAGCGGAGCTGGTCCCGGTCCTGTACGGCGGCTCGGTGAAGCCAGATAATATCGCCGGCCTCTTCGCCATGGAGAATATCGACGGGGTCCTCGTCGGCGGCGCGAGCCTCAAGGCGGATTCGTTCCTTGATATAATTCGCGTAAAATAACATTGAGAGAGGCTATATGGGAATCATCATCACAATAGTATCCGTTATCTTCATGCTCCTGTGCGTCCTCCTGGTGGTGCTGATCCTCCTCCAGTCGGACAAGAGAGCGGGCATGGGCATCCTGGGCGGGTCAAGCCAGTCGGCCTTCGGCTCATCGACGGCGGACGTGATCACCAAGGCTACCGGCGTCATGATTGCCCTCTTCATGCTGGGCTCGCTGGGGCTGGCGACGCTTGAGTCGAGCAGGATTGACAGCCTGAAAAAGGACCTCCTGAATACGGAGGGCACCTCCAGGGGGATGATCGAGAACGGAAAGGCCGTCCAGGACCAGCAGGAGAAAAAAGACGCGGCGGTCCCGGAACAGAAAAAATAGCGCACCGGGGGCACCGCCGCATCGCGGCCGGCTCACCGTGGATATACCTGATCGCGGGCCCGGCCATGCAATGCCGGCAAGTACCCGCGAAATAAACATAGAGGAGAGTTTAAATGATCAGTAAAGATTACATCTTCACATCGGAATCAGTCTCCGAGGGGCATCCCGACAAGGTTGCTGACCAGATATCCGATGCCATGCTTGACGAACATATCAAGGGAGATAAAAAATCGCGGGTGGCGATGGAGACCCTCGTCACGACCGGGAGGATCATCCTGTCAGGGGAGATAACCTCGAAGCAGACGGTCGATTATGAAAAGATAGCCCGCCAGGTGGTGGCGGATATCGGCTACACCGACGCCGCGATAGGGTTCGACGCCAAGACCTGCAAGTGCGACGTTCACGTGCACGCGCAGTCCCCGGACATATCGCAGGGCGTCACCGAGGGGCAGGGGCTCTTTTCCGAGCAGGGCGCCGGCGACCAGGGCATGATGTTCGGCTACGCGGTCGCGGAGACCAGGGAGCTGATGCCGATGCCGATACTTCTCGCCCACAAGCTGGTCAAGCAACTGGCCGACGTGCGGAAGCAGCGGTGAGCTGAAGTTCGTGCGCCCCGACTCGAAGTCGCAGGTCACCATCGAGTATGTTGACGGCAAGCCGAAGCGCGTCGAAGCGATCGTGGTATCGACACAGCACACGCCGGAAGTGAGCCACGAAGAGATCACCGAGGGCATCGTCGAGACCACGATCAAGAAGGTGATCCCCGCGAGCTTTATCGACAAGAACACGAAGATATACGTCAATCCGACCGGCCGCTTCGTCGTCGGCGGTCCCCACGGCGACACCGGCCTGACCGGCCGCAAGATCATCGTCGACACCTACGGCGGCATGGGCCGTCACGGCGGCGGCGCGTTTTCCGGCAAGGATCCGTCAAAGGTCGACCGCTCCGCCGCGTACATGGCGCGGTATATCGCCAAGAACGTCGTGGCCTCCGGCCTGGCGTACCGCTGTGAAGTGCAGCTCGCTTACGCGATCGGCGTCGCAGATCCCGTGTCCGTCCTGGTCAATACCTTCGGCACCGGCACCATATCGGAAGACAAGATATCCGAACGGGTGCGGAAGGTGTTCAATCTCAAGCCGGCCGGCATCATCGAAATGCTCGACCTGTACCGGCCCATCTACCGCTCCACGTCGAACTACGGCCATTTCGGCAGGGAAGACGCCGGGTTTGTATGGGAGATGACCAACAAGGCTGAAGAGCTGAAAAAATAGCCTTCGGTACATACACGCTGAATACAAATAGCCATATGGTACACTATATGGCTATTTTTTCATATAATGGTACGGCGGGACGGCCGGCGGGCCGATAATGATGGCAGGAAGTGTTTTATAGAAAACCACTGCAGTACGAGGATCGTTGTCATGGGTGAGATCAGGATCAAAACCTACCGGTACCACTGTTCGTGCGGATACGAATTGAAGGTCTTTGTTGACGCGGGCATACCCCAGGAAACATGCAAGTGCAGAATGTGCGGGGTCATGCTCCGCCGGAAGGAATGCTGAACGGGGCTCTGCCGCCCGGCGCGTCCCTGCCGCTGGCCGGGACCGCGCAAAACAAGAATCGAAGCATGGTGAGTGGCAATGAGAAAAGCGGCGTTGATAGCGTGCGTTCTGTTCATGGCTTTGCCCGTCCTCGTGTTCGCGCAGGACGCGGGGACTGCGGGAGCGGGAGCAGGGGTGAAAGAAAAGGCGTCTCCCCCGGCCGCTGATAACGGAGCGGCGGCGCCGGAGGGCCGCAATGTAAATGTCGATGTCCTCGCGCTCTATGGCCTGTACAACCGCATTTTCTGGTCAGGGAGCCTGACCCAGAGTTTTGATGTTTTTACCTACCAGCTGAAATCCGACTTCAACCGGTCAGGCGATTTCGGGTATAAGAACTCAAGCTATTACGTGAACGAGATCGGATTCACCGGCGAAGCCGATGCCACTCAGAAATGGAAAATCACGCCCGAGGTCGAGATAAAAAACGATTCGCACGGCATGTTCCGGAATCCTTTTTACAGCAGGGAGGAAAAAGACCGCGTCTCCCTGAAGCTGAAGAGCGATTACAGGCCGATGCCGACGCGCTGGACCGCGAGCCTCGGCGGCGTGTACTTCCTGCACCGCTTTGAATCATCGCTCTTTCCGGATATCATGACCGTTCGTCCGTACCACTCGGGCGATTTTTACAAGGTGAACGCGGAGATCGGCTGGCAGTATATATGGTCGGCCGCCAACAGCCTGAGCTTCACCTCGAAATTCGCCCGTTACTTTTACTCGGCGAAGGCCGATTACGACATCTGGGTCGCCAATGAGCTCATCTGGCATTTCAACGTGTCGGAGTATCTCAAGTTCGGGCTGGGGCCGTTGTACACCTATAACCGGGACGGGGGCCATTTTGTTTCGGGAAAGATCGATGTCGCAACCATGAACATAAAGTATTTTTCGGCCAATGCGTCCTATCTCTACGAGCTTGTCCCCTTCGCTCCGGAGGACCTACTATTCGGGACAGAGGTACGTGAAGCCCGATTACAGCCTCGACCCCGGGAAGGGCCACCATGCCGACCTGAACATGGGCGTTGATTACTCCCGGACAGGCGACGGGGATTTTTATGTGAAAAAGATAAAGGTGAAAGCGACCGGCATCTTCCTGACCAATGACCGCTATTATTCCTTCTTTTCGCTTCCCGAGCAGGTGCTGACGCACCACCAGATGAAGATGCGGCAGCTCAGGGCCCGCTGCGAGGCCGCCCTCGGCTTCGCGCTCTATTCCGGCTACTGCGAGCTGGGCGGCAGGTACGAGTTCGTCAGGTATTATGCGAGCGACTACGTGACCTACCAGCCGCGGCATATCGGCGAACGGTTACCTGCGCTTGAGCGTGTGGCGCTTTGAGACCGAATTCAGCACATCGTACCGGCACCGGGTGCCGGTGTCCCCGTTTGCCGTGTCACCATGGGGCCGGTGCTGACCGGTTCGCTCTCGCTTCAGTTCCGGGTACTGGATTCTTTTTTCCTGTACGGGCGGATCGATAATATCTACAACACCCGCTACAGCACCGTGGCGGGATACCCCGAGCCGGGCCGTACGGTCATCGGCGGCCTGAGGATCGTGCTGTGAGCCGTATCTTTTTGTAACCAATAAATCGTGATTGACACATAAAGGATGATGTTGTGCCTGAAAGTGTCGGCCGACCGTATATATTCTTGACATAAAACCGAACGTCGTAATAACTGTGCACTTCAACCATCCGGAAGCATACAAGGCATCCGGCCGGGTTCCGCCGCCGGATGAACAGGATACGCATGAGAAGACTATTTATAGCAACCATATCGTTAGTGATCCTCTTTGCGTTCCCGCTGCTCTATTCGCAGTCCTCGAAGTACGAAGGGAAAACGGTGAAAAAAATAATTTTCGAGGGACTGAAAAACACCAATGAAGACGATCTTCTCTATGTCATAAAAACCACGGTCAACTACCCGCTGAAGGCGCAGGAAATACGCGAGGACATCAAGAAGATATTCAAAAAGGGAAAATTCGAGAGCATCACCGTCGAGATAGAGGAGCAGGAGGGGGGCGTTCGCCTGAAGTTCGTCTGCAGGGAACGGCCGGTGGTCAAAGAGATCAAGTTCAAGGGAACTCGACGAGATCTCGGAATCCGACCTTCTCACGGCCATCCCGATCAAGGAGGGCGGAATCATCCGGAAGGACTACCTCGAGAAGAGCGTCAACGCCGTCAAGAAAAAGTATGACGACGAGGGACTCTTCAACGCCGTAGTCCGCTACGAGGTAAAGCCTGTCAGGAGCGACGCGGACAATGCCGTCAGGGTCATCTTCACCGTGGACGAGGGCGAGGAGATCAAGGTGCGGAAGCTCGCCATCCTCGGCGCGAAGAAGATAGGCACCAAGGAGCTCCTCTCGGTGATGGAGACCGCGGAAAAGGGCCTGTTCAAGGACGGCGACTTCAAGCGGGACGCATGGGAGCAGGACAAGGCGAAGCTGCTCGCGTATTACCGCCAGAACGGGTACCTGGACGCGCAGATCATCGACGAAAACATCGAATACGAATGGGTCAATCCCGGAGAAGAAGGAGAAGCGGGGGATCTTCATCACCCTCAAGGTGAGCGAGGGCGATATCTATTATTTCGACAAATACTCGGTCCGCATCGACGGAAACGAGGGCAAGACCGTCTTCAGGCCCAAAGAGTTGATGAAGGATTTCGAGCAGACCAAAAACGGCGCCGTTTTTAACGACACCACCTTCCAGATTGACCGCCAGTCCATCAGCTTCAAGTACGCATCGAAGGGGTATATCTTCGCCCGCGTGGTGCCCGAGCGCGCCGTTGAACGAGCGCGAGGTGGTCGTTAAAGGGAAAAAAGTCAAAAGAAAATTCGTGGCCGTTGAGTTCGTCATCGAGGAGGGCTCGCAGGCCTATGTCGATATGATTATCATCAAGGGCAACAAGAAGACCAAGGACAAGGTCATCCGCCGCGAGATCGTGATCAAGGAAGGAGAGCTCTTTGATTCACGGAAACTGCAGCTTTCCCGTGAAAAGGTGTACAACCTGGGATTTTTCAAACAGGTGAATATCGATGTACGTCCCGGAAGCAGGGAAGGGTACATGAACCTGATCGTCGATGTCGAGGAGCAGCCCACCGGCACCATCTCCCTGGGCGGCGGCTACGGCACCACCTCCGGTTTTTCCATCTTCGCCGACGTGGCCGAAAACAACCTGCTGGGGAACGGCCAGCGGGTGGGGGTCCGGTTCGAATACGGGCCGGAGCGGACATCGATTTCGCATCTCCTTCAACGAGCGGTGGCTCTTCAACCAGCCGATCGGGCTCAACACGTCGATATTTTACAACCTCTACAACGTGAAGTCGAACCAGACGGTGTTCAGCAGCCTCGCCGCGAACGCATTGACCGGGAACCAGGATGAGGCCAATTACAAGCGCGAAGCGATCGGGTACGCCCTCGGGCTGAGCTACCGGTTTCTTGACTATCATACCATAGGCGCGTCATGGTCGCACGCCTTCACCAAGGTGAAAGACCCGTCCGGCAACAGCTCGGAAGATGTCTACTACTCCGCCGGGCTGGGTTACCAGCAGAAGCGTTCCGTCACCGTGTTCCTTTCGCACGATTCGCGCGACAATTACCTGAACCCGACCAAGGGCGCGTTGATTGACATTTCCACGAACTTTACCGGCGGCAACGTCCTGGGCGGTTCCGACCACTATATCAAGATAAACCCGGAGTTCAGCATATATTTTTCACCATTCCACCTGCCGTTCCTGAAAAGCCACCCCTGCGTGTTCGAGTTGCGCGCGAGCGGCTCCTTTATCGTCAAGCCGTTCGGTTCGGGCGCCGTGAACCGGAAGCAGCCGCGGCATTCGCCTGGTGTACTATCTCACCGCCGGCGAGTCTGACCTCAAGGACCCGTGGCTCGAGCCTGAAGACAGGCTCAATATCGGCGGTCCCGAGACCCTGCGGGGCTGGGACTATTACGATAAAAAATTTCCCGAATCGTGGCAGAACGTCGGTCTCTTCCACCGGATCCTCTACGGCGTGGAATTCCGCGTGCCCATTCATCCGCAGATGCTCTGGTTCGCGGTCTTCTTCGATGCCGGGTCCCTCTGGTCCGATCCCTTCTGGGAGAGGCAGCTGTCGAGGGACAACCTGAGACATCGTAGCGCAGGACCTCGTGACCAAGGACCTGCTCCACATACAGGATTTCGGCAAGGAGAACATTCTCAAGTATTTCAAGTACTCATACGGTTTCGGCTTCAGGATCCAGATCCCCATGATGCCCCTCCGGTTCTGGTTCGGCAGGAAGCTGATCTACGACGGCAAGTTCAAGAGCGTCGGCGGACTTACCTTCCAGTTCGCCATTGGAGACATGAGGTTCTGATGCGTTACGCTCCCCGTCATGCTGGCCGCCGCCCTGGTGCTCGTTCCTTCCTGCTCGTATTTCAAGAAAAAGGGCGAGCCCGTGCCGCCGGTCATCCGCTACATGAACCTGAAGGCGGTGTACAATTATGTCCTCAGCAAGAACCGCGATGCGCTTGACGTGAAGAAAGCGCTCGATGTGAAAATCGGGCGGATGAAAGAGATCGAACGCGAGCTCGATAATCCCGCCACCGACCACGTGGCCCTGCTTGATGAATACAGGGCGATATCGGCCGAGGTCAGGTCGTTGAAGGGCAAGAGCAGGTACTACAAGGGCAAGATCCTCACGCAGATCGACAGGGCCGCTGAAAAACCTCGCCAAGAGCATGAATGTCGATTTCATCTGCAATGTCGGCGATGATCTTCTATACGCCAAAAAAGAGTTCGATGTCACCGAGGACGTCCTCCGTGAGATCATGCGGCTCGATGAAAGAAATTCCCCCGAAGCGCGGTGAGGGGGCGGTATCAGGCAGGAAGAATGCTGCGCGCTGTTGTTCTGCGTCGCGATAGCGGCCCAGCCGGCCTGCGTCAGCAAGGAAGACCGCGTCCGCAGGGCCTTCCGGTCGTTCCCCGGGCCATACGTGGTCTTCGTGAGTAAAAAGAATTCCGCATGGAAGTCTTCAACCGGCGGATGGAGATCGTGGCGGGCTACGTCATCGGCTACGGGTCAAATCCCGACATGAAGGCAAAACTCCACGAAGGCGACAACCGCACGCCCGAGGGCGTGTACGCCGTCAATGAAATTTTGAGCATGGACGCCGATAAAAAATCTGACGCGTACAGGACGCTCCGGGACATTAACAAGAAATATTTCCGCGCCAGGGACGGGCACTGCAGGTTCGGGGAACCCGGGGTGGACCTCGGGGACAATGCCTACGGGCCCCGCTATTTCGGCCTTGATTATCCGAACGCCGAGGACCGGAAGCGGTACCGCACGGCGTACCGGAAGGGGCTGCTGCCCCGGCAGGACGGGAAGACGCCCGGTATCGGGTATGGCATCGCCATCCACGGCAACAACGACGAAAAGTCCGTGGGACACCTGTCGTCCAACGGGTGCATACGCATGTATAACCGCGATATCGTTGAATTTGAGCAGTACATCAGGCTGGGGACGCCGGTAATAATCTCGGCGGATTAACAGCCGTCGCGAATCGGCCTTTTTTAAGTTGACAATATACCCACCGCGGATGAATACTGTCGGTGATTTTTTTAAGGGAGGACACACCCGTGTTACAATTAACAACTATCGCATATGCAGCCCAGGAAGCCGCCCCGGCCGGAGGCCAGGGGATACAGGGCGCTCTGGGGAACTACAGCTTCATGATACTCATGGTTGCCACTATCGTCATATTCTATTTTCTTCTGATCCGTCCGCAAAAGAAAAAGGAAAAAGAAAGGATCGCGATGATATCCGCCCTGCAAAAAGGCGACAGGGTCATGACGGCAGGCGGCATGTATGGCGTCATCGAAAGCATCAAGGACGACATTGTCGTTATAAAAGTATCCGGAAACACGAAAATCGAATTTGCAAAGAGCGCGATACAAAACAAGGCGTGATTCAACAGATAATCCAATTATGAAAAAAACCCTACTCTATCTTATGATGGCCCTGCTTGTGCCGGTTGTCCTGTCTCTCGGGGCCGCGGCACAGGAGAGCGGCACGGACGCAGGATCGGGTACCGCCCCGGCCATTGAAAAAACCGAGGGAGAGAAGGTCGATGCGGATACCGGGGTCACCGGGACCCGGTCGGACGCCGATTCGGCCGTGAACAAAAGCGAGACCGAAGGGGCCGCTATCGAGTCCAGGAAGAAGACCGAGCGCAAGAGAAAGGAGACCAGGAAACAGCCCGAGAGAAAGACCGAGGAAAAGAAGGAAGAGCCCGTGCGGGAAGAAGCGGCGGGCGCGGACATCGACCGTGAAAGCGGCGATAGCCTTCTCATGATCGATCACGAGGGGATTACGTATAACCGCATTCCCGGTATAACCCTCAAGAAGGAAGATGCGGGCGAGGGCCTGGTGAAAGTGCCGGATGACAGTATCACCGGGGAGACGAAGGAGAAAGAAAAGAGCGGGGGGATTTTCGGCAAGAAAACAAAGACCATCGCCGGGTGGGCTATCGTCGTATTCATCTTCATCCTCTTCGCCGTATACTCCAAGACGAGATCGAAGAAAACAAGGCGTAACACCGTTAGAACCATAACGAAACGATAATCAGATTCAGGGGACTTGCATGACCAGGGGAATGGTATATAAACTCGTATTTATCCTGCTTGTAATCGCCTTCGCGATCGTGCTGATACTGCCGACGATCGGCGAAAAGACGATGAGGATCACCTTAGACAGGGAAACGACGACGGAACAGGTTGATGCTTTAAAAAGAAAGTTCCCCGCCCCCGCCTATGCTCTCGAACGGAAAGGCGATGTACTGTCGGTTACAGGTTCCGGCGGGGGGCTCACGGACGCGGTCATGAATGACGTCCGGACCTTTCCCGGGGTCAGGAACGCGGTGATAGAGAAGCACTGGGCCGAAGACGCGGTCATGGCAAAAAAAATCAACCTCGGGCTTGACCTTCAGGGCGGCATGCACCTGGTCCTCCAGGCGGATTTCAACAAGATAGAGAGCAAGTCGCTTGACGGTAAAAAGCTTACCGACAAGGAAAAGAACGAGTTGACCCAGCAGGCGCTGGAGCTGATACGGAACCGGATTGACAAATTCGGCGTTTCTGAGCCTTCAATCCGGCCCCGGGGGGCGGACGCGATAGAGATCCAGCTTCCCGGCGTCAAGGACCCGAGGGCGGTCAAGAAGGCCATCGGTACCACCGGCCAGGTGGAATACCGGCTTGTTGACGATGAGTATACCAGCAAGGCGGGCGCCTGGGTGCAGCAGAATTACAAGCAGAAGGCCCTCCCGGAGGAGCCCGAGAAACTCGATCAGCTGCTGGTCGATATCACGCAGGGGATACAGCTCCCGAAGGACCGCGAGGTCCTCTATCAATGGGATCGCGTCAAGGACACGACTAAAATCGCGGCGCAGTTTCCGATCGTGCTCATGCGTGAAGTCGCGATAGCGGGTATCGACATAAACAAGGCCTGGATCGGCCAGGACGAATACGGCGGACTCGCGGTCCATTTCACCACGACCGCCGACGGGGCGACGAAATTCGCCGACGTGACCGCCAAGAAGAACTGGGGGAAAAAGCTGGCCATTGTCATTGATGACAAGGTGCGGAGCGCGCCGCGTCTGAACGTGCAGATTACCAGCGGCCAGGCGATGATCAACGGCAATTTTACCTACGAAGAGGTCACCACGCTTACCCGCATCATCAAGGAGGGCGCGCTTCCTGTTGACCTGAAGATCATCGAGGAGCGGACCGTCGGCCCGTCCCTCGGGCAGGATTCAATAGAATCGGGCGTCAAGGCCGCGCTCCTCGGGATCGCGGCGGTCATGGTTTTCATGATCCTCTATTACAAGCTGGCCGGCCTGATAGCGGACATCGGGCTGGTCCTGAACACCATATTCCAGATGGCCATACTCTCCTGGCTCGGGTTCACACTGACCCTTCCCGGCATCGCGGGTATCATCCTGACGGTCGGTATGGCGGTTGACGCGAACGTGCTCATATACGAGCGGATGAAGGAGGAGCTCGCCGCCGGCAAGTCGGTCAGGATGGCGGTCAGCCTCGGCTTTGAACGGGCCTTCTGGGCCATTTTCGACTCCAACCTCACGACCCTGATTTCCGCGTTTGTCCTGGCGCAGTTCGGTACCGGCCCCATCAAGGGTTTCGCCGTGACCCTGACCATCGGTCTTATATCAAGCATGTTCGTGGCGCTGTATATAACGCGCTTTACATATGAACTCATATCGCTGAATAAAAAAATTAAGAAGCTCAGCATTTAAGGGGGCTCGGGTTGAAAGAAGAGCGGATCGTTCCATTTTTAAATTATAGATATTACGCCTACGGACTGTCATTGGGGATGTTCGTGGTTTTTATCATAGTGGGCATTTTCTTGAAGGGCGGGTTAAGAATGGGCGTCGATTTCGTCGGCGGCCAGAAGGTAATCGCGCGCTTCGAAAAGGGCGTTGACGAGTCAGGGATCAGGTCTGCCCTTGCCGAATACAACCCGCTGGTGCAGCAGATCGGCGAAGACGAGAGCAATGAGTATATTATTACGACCAAGATCGATGAAGAAACCGGCGCCGTTTCGGGCGAAACAATCCGGGAATCCTTGAAGAAAAAATATCCCCGCATGGCGGTGGTGAAAGACGAGGTGCTCATGCTGGCCGTGAAAAACCCGGCCGACGAGCAGAAGATAACGGCCCGGCTCGCGGCCTGGGACGCGGCGATGCGGAAGATCGAAGGAAAAAACGAGTACCTTATCTACAAGAAGGAAACGGCGGAAAAACAGAAATCGAAGTACAATGCAGATGCCATAAAGAGCACCATAAAAAGCGGCGATGAGGACGTGGAATTCCTCAACGGCATATCGCTCCTCGCCCTGTTTGACAGGCCCGTGGCCGAGCCCGCGGTGCGGGAGGCGGTCAAGGGCTTCGACGCGCTCGTCGTCAGGACGGAGTATGCGGCGAAGGAGGGGTATGTCATCTACCGGGTGGCTGTCGATGAATCAGAAAAGATCAAGTCCGTGCTGATCAAGAACTTCAAGAATACTGAAATATTGGGAGTTGATAACGTCGGCCCGGCCATCGGCGCGTACCTGAGAAAATCGGCCTTCAAGCTCATCGCGGTGGCGATCATCCTGATGGGAATATATCTCGCGTTCCGTTTTGAAATACGCTACTCGGTAGGGGCCATGATCGCCGTTCTCCATGACGTCATCCTCTCGATCGCGTTCTGCAGCATCGCCGGGATCGAGGTCAACATCCCCGTGGTGGCGGCGCTCCTCACGATATTCGGCTACTCCGTCAACGACACCATCGTCATATTCGACCGCATCCGCGAGAGCACGCAGATTCAGACGAAGATGTCCTTTATAGATGTCGTCAATAAATCGATCACCCTGACCATGTCCCGGACCATCCTCACCTCGTTCCTTACGTTGCTGACGGTCTTTGCCCTCTACCTGCTGGGCGGTGAGGGGATTGCCGATTTCGCACTCGTGATGCTTTTCGGCATGCTGGTCGGTATCTATTCCACCGTCTATATCGCATCGCCGGTCGTAATATCATGGGAAAAAATGATGGCGCGGCTGCGGTCCCGGTAATTCAAGGCGCACATTACATGATAAAAGGGAACGCGCGTGAAGCGAGTATATCCGGCATTAATCTTTTTAGTCCTTGCCGTTCCCGCACTGGCCGGCGCAGGGGAATACAGCCCTGACCGCATCCTCTCATTCACCCGGCACCTCGTGTCACAAAACGAACACTACCGGGCGCTCCTGGAGCTCAGACGGCTCCGTTCCTATTATCCGGAATATCTTGCACCGCTCTCCTTCCTGGTGACCGAACGCTATCTCCTGTTCAGGGGGGGGCAGTTTACGGACATACTCCGCGCCGGCGCCGGCACGGGAGGGCCGCTCGCTGCCGCGTCGGACTCGCTGTTTAAAAGCGATGCGGCGATCGCAATGGCTGACTACGCACGGCTTGAAACCGCGCTCGCCGCGTGGCCCGCCGGCACGGAGCCGTTCCTCGACCGCTGCCTGAAAAAAAGAAGGCTCTTCTCATGCCTGGTGCGGCGAAAGTACGGCGAGGCCGCCGGTCTGTTCAATGAGGGTGCCCCCGCGGAATTCGCCGCCTACCGTGATCTGGTCGACCGGGCGCGCGCCGGGCTTATATATGAGAAAAAGCCGTGGCTTGCCGCGGTCCTGGGTATCATCCCCGGTATGGGATATGTCTATGCGGGGGATTACGGCACCGGCATCTTTGCGCTCCTGCTCATCTCGGTGGACGTCCTCATGACCTATTTTGCCTTCCGTACCCGCAATGACGTCATCGGGTATGTTACCGGCGCCATGGGGTGCTTTTTTTACGCGGGGAGCATTGCCGGCGGCTACCTTTCCGCGCGCCGGTTCAATACGCGGCTGTCAGGTGAAACAGGCGGGTCCCTCGCCGGGACGATGCGGTTCGACGGTGACCGGGAGGAACTGCTGGAACGGCATGGAATAGGGAAGCAATAATGCACGCGAAGTACATGGAAATGGCGCTTGAGATCGCGTTTCAGCGGATGGGCGAGACCTCGCCAAACCCGCCGGTGGGAGCGGTGATCGTTAAAAACGGGACCATCATCGCGACCGGGGGCACCGGCCCGTTCGGCTCGGACCATGCCGAGGCGGCGGCGCTTTCATGCGCCGGCGGAGAGTGCGCCGGCGCCGACATGTATGTCTCGCTCGAGCCGTGCAACCATTTCGGGAAAACGCCCCCCTGCACCGCGGCCATACAGAAGGCCGGGATCACCCGCGTGTTCATACCGGCATTCGACCCGAACCCGGTGGTTTCCGGCAAGGGCGTCGCCGAGCTGAAGCGCGCCGGCATCGATGTCGTATTAATGGAAGAGATGGCGGAATACGCGGTAGAAATTATCCGGCCCTTTAAAAAATATATCCTTCGCCACAGGCCGTTCATCGTAAGCAAGAGCGCGGTCACGCTTGACGGCAGGATCGCGGCGAAGACCGGCGACTCGCGCTGGATATCCTCGGAATATTCGCGCTGCCTGGCGCACCGTCTCCGGGCGAAGGTGGACGCAATCATTGTCGGGAAAAACACCTTTATCAGGGACAATCCGTCGCTGAACGTCCGGCTCGGTTCGTTCAGCGAGGAGGTGTCCCGCTTTTTCAGGGAGAGCGCTCCGAAGATGATCGGGAGGGACAACTTTTTTCTAAAGTCGCTCCTTGCCGGCGACATGAAGGGCATGCGCTCCCCCCTCCGGGTGGTGATAGGGCTTCCCGAAGAGATAGATCCCGGATGCAACGTGATGGCAGATGACAACTATCTGTTTTTCGAGCGCCGGGACACGGTTGAGCGTCTCCTGCGGGCCGGCGGGACGCTCGGGAGCAGGATCAATTCGATCAACCTGCATTGCGTCGACGCTTCCTCTCCGGCCGAGGAGGCGGGGGCCATCGCCGCCGAGCTGGCGCGCCGCGGGGTCATGTTCGCCATGCTGGAAGGGGGCGGTAGGCTCGCGGGTTCGTTCCTGGACGCGGGCGAGATAGACCAGTTCCTGTATATCATCGCGCCGAAGATCGCGGGCAACGGGCCGCCGCCGCTGGCGGGCACGGGCGTCGATGCCATCGCCGATGCGATGGCGCTGCGGGACGTTTCGGTCGTGCCGGTGAAGGAGGATCTCGTCTATAACGGGTACCGGGAGCAGTACCATTTCGAAATGATGTAAGGAGGCGCGGGATGTTCACGGGGTTAATCGAGGAGGTCGGGAAGGTGACCGGCGTTGCCAGGGCCGGCGGCGGCATCACTATCACGGTCGCATGCGAGCGCGTCCTGGACGGCGTCAGGACCGGCGACTCGGTCTGCGTCAACGGCGCCTGCCAGACGGTGACCGCCGCGGACCGCGGGTCTTTCACCGTGTTCGCCTCCGCTGTCACGGCATCGGTCACCACCCTCGGCTCGTTCGCGCCCGGCCGCAAGGTGAACCTGGAGCGGGCCATGACCCCCGCGTCCCGCTTCGGCGGGCATTTCGTCCAGGGGCATGTTGACGGGCGCGGGAAAATCGAAAAGATGGAAAAGGACTCAATGGGGATGCGGGTCCGCGTCGCCGCCGGTCCGGACATCATGAAGTATATTGTTGAAAAGGGCTCGGTCGCGGTCGACGGGATATCCCTGACGGTGGTGTCCTGCGACGGCGCGGGGTTTTCCCTCTACCTGATCCCCGAGACGATGGGGAACACCATCGTGACGGGGTGGAAAGCCGGCGACGAGGTGAACATCGAACCGGACATCCTCGCGAAGTACGTGGAGCGGATGCTGCGGCCGGGGAACGCGGGCGGCAGCCACGCCGATGAGGGCGGCCTGATGCGCAAGCTGGGCGAGGGAGGGTTCGTGTAGCGCGCGCGGAGGGCGCTAGAGCTGAACGCCGGGGAAGGATTTTCCGAGGTCAACCGACGTCGAGATGCGGAAGAACTTGTCCAGGTAAGCGATCCTGAGAACGTTCACGATATCACTGGCGACGTCGTAGAAGATAAGCCCGATGCCGACGTTTTTTGCCGTGTTCATCAGGAGGATCAGGGAGCCGATCCCGGATGAATCGATGTACTTGAGCTTGCTGCAGTCGAGGAGGATATGCCTCACCGGCGCCTGCATGAGCGGGGCGGTCCGGGCCTTGAAGTCGTTGACGTCCTCGATGGTATACTTGCCGTTCAGCCGCACCACCGCGATTTCATCTTTCGGCCGATCTATCGTTATTTCCAGGCTGGTCATAGCCGGTCCCACAGATTGCGTTCTTCGATGATCCGGAAAAACTTTTTCTCAAAGGAATCAACCTCGCAGTAGTTCGGCGTCTCCGGGTTTCCCCTGAACAGGACGGCGAATTTCGCGATGTATTTCACCGCCTGCACGAGGTTGTTGTCCTTGATCGCCTTCAATACCTCGTGGTAGATGATGACCGCGGCCGAGTCCATCGCCTCCTTCATGAAGGACTTGTTCTTGAGCTCGAGGGGGGCGACGACATCGTTGATCCCCAGGTGGAGGCCCGGCGACCGGGGGTCGGAATATTTCAGGAGGTAGACGACGACGGCCCGCTTTATGTCGGGAAGGTCCGCTGTCCTCCGCATGGCCCGGATGGCCTCCAGGGCCTGGCGCGACTGCTCTTCAGCCTTTGCGGCCTCGGCCTCCTCACCCTCGTGGGCCTTTATCAGCTTTTCAACCTCTATCTCGCCGGCGCTTGCGATCTCCTCCTCGAATTTCCTGTTCATGCGGACGAATTCCCTGTCGGAGTACTCCTTGAAGGGGTTGCGTAAAATGTTCACGAACTGCAGGGCCTCATCGGAAGAAGATACGCGCGGTTCCTCTTTCATTGATTTCAGGAAGTTCAGCGAGATGTTTCCCGGCAGGGAGAGGTCGAACTGGTCGGGCGCAACCGACTTGACCAGCGCCATCTTGTAGAGGAGGGGCACTTTTTTGCTTCTCGATGTCTTGGCCTGGTCAAGGAGCGTCATGAGCTTCTCGATCGGTTCGGCCGGCACGGACGGGGACCAGCGGGTAAGCGGGTCGATCAGGTGCTGGTGGTACACGTTCCTGCCGCGGCCCGCAAGGCTCTGGATGATCCTGATGAAGCTGTCGATAAGGGGGGAGCCGATGACGGCGATTGCTTCTCTCATGGCTGGAGTCTTTCAATAAAATTACGCAATGTCAAAATATTTTTATTTCAGGCCGAATATTTTTTTCAGGTCGACCGCGCCGGGTTCGAGGGGAGGGTGACCCTCGTTCCGTTCAGTGATGATGAGAGGTAGACCGCATGGATCGCCTCCAGGGCCCGGCAGCCGTCGGACCCTGATGAGCTGACCTGCGTGAATCCCGCAAGGGCCTTCTTCGCCTCGCGGTACAGCTCGTGGAAACAGTTGTTTTTCCGGTAGCGCGGGAAGGGCACTTCGGCGATGTCGCGGAACCCGCTGTAGAGCCGAGACTTTTTCCCGAGATGGAGCGACTCGTACCCGTTGCCGATGATGAGCTTCCCGCGGGTGCCGGATATTGCAAGCTCGAACACGAAATAATCCCTTCCGCCGCCCGCCTCGAGAAATACGTCGGTGCCGCTTACGGTCTTCAGCCATGCGCACGCGCGGTCCTCGAAGCCGCGTGACCGGCCGTCGCGCCTGAACTCGCCCTCGACGGACGCGATCTCGCCGAAGAGATAGCGGACCATGTCCACCAGGTGGGTGCCGTCATGGAGGAGCGGCCCGCCCCCCTCGGCGGGGTCCGACGGGCCGGCGTAGCCGCCGGTGAGGATCGACGCGTGTACCGTCATGACGCGGCCGATCCTGCCGCGCGCGATGATCTCCCTGGCTTTCCGGTACCTGCTGTCATACCTGCGCTCGTGGTTGATGATGACCGTGGTGCCGCTGCGCCGGCATTGCTCGATTATGGCGCGGCACCCGTCGATGCTTGAGGCCATCGGCTTTTCAAGCACGATGAGGGAAGCGCCGGCGCGCGCGGCCTCGACCGCGATCCGCTCATGGCTCCCGGTCCAGGTCGCGATGATGACCATGGCGGGGCGGGCCGCGGCCAGGAGGTCCCGGTAATCGCTCGAACAGGTTGTCATCCGGGATCCGCGCCGTGGTGCCGAACCGGGCAAGCCGGCCGCGGTCGATATCGCAGGCGTGGGTGACCGCAAGCCCGGCGGCGGACGCGCCGCCGTAGTGCGTGCAGGGCTTGTAGCGCAACGGGTCGTTTTCCAGCAGGAATCCGATCCTGCCGCACCCGATCAGCGCGATAGTGGGCTGTTGCTTTTTCATCCGGCCGCGGGCGTCACAGTATCGGCAGGTATTCCTGGATTTCGTAATCGGTGATGTACCTGTTATACCGGTCCAGCTCAAGCTTTTTATTCTCGATGATCTTGTTGAAGAGCAGGCTCGCCGAGGGTCTCTTTCATCAGCGCGCTCTTTTCAAAATAGGAGAGGGCGTCGTGCAGGTGGGCCGGGAGGCGCTGGTAGCCGGACTTTTCATTTTCCCGGGTCCCTTCCCGGGCGCAGTCAACCGGCTCGTTGAGCCGGTACTTTTCATCTATGCCCTTCAGGCCGGCCGCAAGGATCGCGGAAAAGACCAGGTAGGGATTGCACGCGGGATCGGGGTTCTGCATCTCGATGCGCATCGCGTTCGGCTTGTCGGGCCTGCACTGCGGCACGCGGACCAGCGCATCGTGGCTGGTGTGGCTCCACGTGGCGTGCGTCGGGGACTCGAAGTCCTCATGGAGCCTTTTATACGAGTTGATCCACTGGTTGGTCAGGACAAAGAACTCGTTGCAATGCTTGAGGAGGCCGGCGATAAAATGCTCGGCGGTCCTGGACAGATAGGTCTCGCTGTTTTTATCGAAGAAGATGTTCTTTTCGTTCTTGAACAGGGACAGGTGGAGGTGCAGGCCCGATCCGTTCTGGTGCGCGAGCGGCTTGGGCATGAACGACGCGTAGATGTTGTTCAGGAGCGCGACCTCCTTGACGATCAGCCTGAAGGTCATGATGTTGTCCGCGGTCGTGAGCGCGTCTTCATGCCGGAGGTCGATCTCGTGCTGGCTGTGCGACCCCTCGTGGTGAGAGGATATCACGTCGATCCCCATCTTCTCGAGCGTCAGCACCGCGTCGCGCCGGTAGTCCGTCGCCACGTCAAGGGGGGTGAGGTCAAAGTAGCCGCCGCGGTCAAGCGTCTCCGGCTGGAGCGAGTTTTTGAAGAAGAAAAACTCTATCTCCGGCCCGGTATAAAAGGTAAGGCCGCGGGCGGCCGCCTTTTTCAGGTTTTTCTTCAGGACGTAGCGGGAATCCCCGTCGTAGGGCCGCATGTCTATCTGGTTGATGTCGCAGATGATCCGCGCGACCGAATCCTCCTTCGGCCGCCAGGGCAGCACCTTGAAGGTCGATACGTCGGGGAGCGCTATCATCTCACGTTCATCGGAGCGGATGAAGCCCTGGAGGGTCGACCCGTCGAACCTGACGCCCTCCGTTATGGCGTCCTCGAGTTCGTCGATTGTTATCGCGAAGCTTTTCAGGAAGCCCAGTATATCGGTGAACCAGAGGCGGATGAACTTCACGTTGTTGTCGTGCGCGAGCTTTAAGACATATTCCTTGTTCTGATCGGTATCCATTGAGAAATCACTCCTGATTGGGGGATGTCCTGTCGCGGTGTCCCGCTCCGGCGATGCCTGCGGCCGCCCGGGCGCGACGGTATGCCGGCGCCGGCTACCAGAATAAAATTATTAGCACAATAAAGAGGACCAGGATCGCCATGAACAGCCCCAGCATGGCGATGGTGCCTTTCGAGAAGGCGGGGCGGCCGTCGTCCGCGGACGCGGCAGCCATTCCCGGTGTACTCTTTTTCAGCGGCCCGTCGATATCGGGATTGTACAGCTTCAGCTTCACCTGCTTTTCGGCCTCGGTGAATTTCCCGTAAATGCCCGGCGATATGAGGGTCAGTATGTCCGTGGGATTGTTTTTGCCCGAGCCGGCCTTGATATCGATGACCTCGCCCGCCGTGGGTTTTATCTCCTTGCCGTCGCGGAGGTTCAGCAGGTCGATGAAATAGTTCGCGCGGTCTGATTGCGGCTGGATGAATACCATCAGCCGGTCGCCAATGCGCAATTCGTATATGGGCTTGCCCTTGACGGGAGCGACGATCGGCTTGATCGGCAGGATGACGGCGTCGTCCTCGACGGAAAAACCGTCGCTTGCCGTCGGGAGCGGTCCCTCGTCGCCTTTGGCCTGGTCCGAGACCCCCAGTGCGGAGCGGAATTCTTCGGGTGTAATCTCCTGTATCGCGCTTTCGATGATCAGGTTCTTGTCATGGATGATCCGGTTGACCAGGTCGAAGAGCATCAGGTCCATGGCGTTGTAGTCGTAGTCGCAGACATGGTCGTACAGGATGGATATGGAGTTCATCTCCTCGGAGAATTTCTTGAGATGTTCCATGATCGAGGCGGTCATGTTCGCGTTGTAGTTTCCCTTCCACTTGATGTTGGCGATAAATTCACGGTACTTGGTCCATTCCTCGTGGGGCTCGGTATTGTACAGGTCGGAATAGGTGGAGACCACGGCGTTGAAGGATTCGAACGAGTTCCTGTCTTTAAAAATGAGAATGAACTGGCCGTAGAGATTGAGAGACCCGGCCTTGAAGCGACCCTTGACAATCATGATATTGTCTTTGATGTCCTGGAAGTCCATGGGATCCTGGTTCATGCGATTTTCCGTTTTTTTAATGTAAAAAGAGAAATGGATGTTTACTATATAGCTAATTGTAGCTAAAATCATCTATGTGTCAATATAAAAATAGAGCAATGGGGGATAATGGGCCCTTCCGCGAAAGGAACAGCTCCTGCCATGCCCTTCGCGCCGCTGAATTCCTGATGGGGCCGGCGGGGTTGTTTAAAACTGGATATTTTTAATTATTTGTATGCATAATAAAATAAATATTTGATTTATTGCCGTTGTGTACGATATATAATATAGAGAATTATATTGGATGATATCCGTACCGGCTGGTCCGATCGGTATACGCGCACTACATTATCTGCAGGGGAACCGTAATTATGAGAAAGGGAGATACAATCCGCACAGCGCTTATGACGGCCGCGCTTATGTTCATTGCTTCAAGCGTCTTTCCTTTTTCCGACCAGACGACGACTGAGCGGATCCTCAAGGAGAACAAGCGCTTTGTCGAGTTTGTCAACGTCGGCGTTTCCAATTTTGCTGACGATAAAAAGGAAGACCTCAAAAAGGCCTACGAGAAGCATTTTAACGCGGACGTCGCGTATCTCCAGTCAGATTACCGCCGCGCCTACAAACGCGTCTATTCCTCGCAGGGGGACATGGAAAAGCTGTACCGCGAGCTGGTGAAGAACTACTACCTCGAGGATTCAAAGCAGATACTCGACCGGCTGGCCCCGGGCATCATCCGCTCCAAGAACCCCCGGGCGCGCCTCTATCTCACCCTCGGCTATCGTGACCGGACCGTGAGCTGGGTGCACTACACCGTGGCCGATTCATCGAACCCGAAGCTGTATTCGTACAAGCTGTACAAATATGTCGACGCCATCAAGATGGCGCGGCGCGCGAAGCGCTACGCGTTCCTGGCGCTCTTCGAGAGCCAGAATATGGAGATGAAGAAAAAAATCTACAACCAGCTCTGCAAGTCCGAGCGCGACATGGACAACCGCTACATGGCCAGATTTGTTGACCTGAACGACCAGGACTATATCAACGAGATCGATAAAAATTACGATAGCTTCAGGAAGGATGAGCGGGCGCGCCGCCAGGGCCAGGAGAGCACTGACAGCGGGAAGTTCTCCGCCCAGGGCTACGGCGGGCAGACCTATGAATCCAGGGTCGAGAGCAGGGTCCGCTTCAGGAACGAAACCAGGACCGCCCGCTATCTCGTGAACGGCGACTTCGACATGGCGGAAGACATCATGCGGGAGCATATCGACGATTTTAATTTCAAGCTCATCGTCGCGACCTTCGACGTCCTCGGCGCGGCCAGCGGCGAGTCGGCCGAAGCCGACCGGCACCGCCTCCTCAAGGCGGATTATGACAAGTTCAAGCTCCATCTCGCGGACAACTATAACCGGTTCTCGAAGAAGTCGGCCCTTGACGGGATCCTTGACATGGTAACGGTCGAGGACGATATCCCGGAGGACGACGACGGGGAAAAGAACGGCGGGCAAGACGACGGGGCGGCAAAGGAAGCGGCGCCGGAAAAGACGGACGCCGGGAAGATCCAGTAGCGCCGCGCGATGGGGACCGCCGTGCATTTCGCGGGGCGGCCCCGCGCGTCCCACCAAAAAATTGTTGCAATTATCCCTTGAACGCACACCATTGACACGCTTCTTATTCTATGTGCCAGGATGTGGCGTATGAAAAACATTTCGGTGCGGGCGATGACACTGCTTGCGCGTGTGTGCGATAGTATGCGGCCTCGCTGAATGCGGGAAGAGCGGCAAGAAGGGCCTCCTCGGGATAGTGGTCCCCGTGGGGCAGGAGCATGTCGGGAAGGACACCCCCTATGTCATAACCGGCGTATATGAGGACAGCCCCGCCTCCCGCGCCGGCCTGCGCCCTGATGACAGGATCGTGCAGATCAACGGAAAGGAGATTGACGGCCTTGAGTATGATTATATCTACAACAATCTCCTCCTGGGGCCGGCCGGGACGAAGGTGACCCTGATCGTTGAAAGGAAGGACGAGACCGCGGTCGTTGACGTGGTGCGCGGGGAGTAGGCGGTCATGTTGAAAAAAGTCATCTATGCGGCCATCGCGGCCTTTTCAATCCTTTTTTCCACGCTTATATTTCTTGATATCCTGTACTGGCTCTTCAATTAACCGGGCGGGCGCCGGTACCCGCGCCGCCTGACGGTCAGAAGAACTTCTCTTTTACGTTGTATTCCCACAATTCAACGAGCTTTTCAAATTCCTTGTCCCTCGGCTGGTCCTTGTACGCGCTGTTGCGTCGCTTGATCAGGTAGGCCACCGTGGCGTCTTCAAGCAGGAACGGTTCTTTCAAGCGGTTCAGCCTGATGATCAGGTAGTTCAGATTGTACGTCTGGAAGTCCCCGATGACTTTCGATGCCACCGTCGGCTCGTATTTCATCAGGAGCTCGGTGAAATAGAGCGCCATCCGCCAGGAATCGATGCTCCCGGACAGTCCGGACTTGAAATGCATTGAAAGCTTTTCAAAGAGCTCCATGTTCTGGTAATACGAATCGTAGATCATGCGGATATATTCCGGGTAGAGGTTCTGCACCTCCATCAGGTCGATCGGCTCGTCCTTGAGCGAGAAGGCGTCGAATATCTCCTTGTTTTTCTCGCTGGTCGGCTCCACCGGGATCAGCTCCACGTGGAGGTCCTTGATGACGGTGCGCACCTTCCCCGCCTTCTTGAGGTATACCTCGATCTCGACGGGCTCGACGTAATAATTCCTGTTTTTATCTATTATCATCGCGCCGGTCCACCCCCGGTGGCGGGGCATGGCTTCCATCATTGTTCTGAGCGTCTCCAGCTGCTCCCGCGTGAAGGCATGGCGCCGCGCCTCCTGCATGAGCCGCTGCTTCTCGGCGGGGGCGGCGGCCCCGGCCTGCTTCATGATGTCGTCAAACGCGATTGTCGATTCGATGAGCTTGTTCTTCGCAAGGTTCCAGAGCGTGTCCCCGCGGCTCACCACCACGCGCTGGTTGTCGAGCATGACAAAGACATTTTCGGGGAATATCCAGTCCGGGTTCCGCTCGCGTATCTTTGACGGGGCGATCGGGTTGTACCCGTTTTTCAGCGCCACCTGGTTGGCGTACTGGTATATGTCGCGGTCGCTTATCCGGATGTTCATCCGCTTTCCCGCCTCCCGGAAACGGGCGTCGAGGTCGCGGCTCTGCACGACGGGGCCTGTGCCGCGCCCGGCGGTGCGGTCCGTGAAGAGCCCCGGCACGCCGGGACCGAGCAGGAGGAGCAGGGCGGCGGCGATGAGCGCGACGAGGGCGAGCGGGGCGCCGATCTTCACCGCTGCCGGCAGCGAACGGACCCTGGCCGCAAGCGATGCGTGCGTTCCCTGGGCCGGCGCGGGGCGTATCCCGGCGAAGGCCCGTTCCTCCCCGCGCGCGGCGGGGCCCCCGCCGGCGGCGCTGCCCGCCGCCGGGGCTGCTGCCGAGGCGATAGAGCGCGTCCACGAGTTCTCCAGGCTCAGCGATTCCTCGCGGTACTCCTCCTTCCTCGCATGTATCGCCTTTTTCAGAGGATGGATACGGGCGGCGTTCCGCTCATTGTATTTCTGCGACCGCGTGTATATTTCAATAAGGTGCCCGAGCCGCTCGCGGTCGGACAGGATACGCCCGTAGTGCTCCCGCATCTCCGTGTCCTCCGGTGCGCCCGCGGTCCCCTGGTCGCTCCGGATGCCGTCGAACAGCCTGATCGTGCCGCCGGGGCCGGTATCTTCAATAAAGGGAAAGACCGCGCCGTTGTAGAGGGCAAGGACCACCGCAGAGTTCGCCGGGTCGTGCGTGTTTCCGCCCCGGCCCGCCATGAGCGCGAGGGTCCCCGCCATGGACCTGAGCTGCAGTGACAGGTTCCTGTCCCGGGTGTTGTAGAGGTGGACCCGTACAAGGGAGAGCAGGTTGTAGAGCTCCCGGCGCCGCCCGGGACCCGCGGTATCGGCCTCCCGGGACGAAAGCTCGGCCGCGAGGGAAGCCGGGTCGCCGGTGATGCGCGCGACGGTGTCAGCGGCTATGCCGGATAGCGGGACGATCTCGTCGATGGACCGGAAGGCCCGGAACTCGTACTGCGTTCCCGGGGACAGGATGATCCTGTCCTCGCCGCCGAGCTTCGCGACGTTCCTGTTCCCGTCGTCGATGATGGCGCGGGGCGTCGCGGTGGACCTGAGGAGCATGTGGATGTCCTCGTAGGCGGAATAGGAAATCACCATCGCGTCCAGCTTCTCCTTGAGGATCTCCTGGATGCCGGCGGGGCTTTTGATGAACGCTATGTTCAGCGCGTCGCCATGCGGCCTGACCGCGCTGTAGCTGACCTTCAGGTTGTAGGTCCCGGGGTAGTTGGCCACGGAGATGCCGGTCGCGGCTGTAAAATCGAAGCCGTTGAATCCGCTGTTCTGCATGGAGGAATTCGAAAAGAGCTTTTTGACGAGGTCGATGTCGGTGCTGTTGCAGTACACGGAGATGTTCCTGGCGGCGGTGTTCAGCCATTTCAGCAGTTTCGATATGTTGATCAGGTTGAGCGACGGGTGGAAGACCGTGCGGATTTTCCCGGGGTCGATGCCCAGGAGAGAAAAGTCCCGGAGATAGTCGCCGGGAAACAGGTACGAGTGGAACTGCCCCCGGTCATAGAACATGGGGTTGTGCCCGATGACGACCATGCCGGACCCGCCGTACCGCGCCGAGGGGCCATAGGCGGCGGAGAGCATGTCATGGAATTTCTGCCAGCTGATGGGCTTCTCGATTATTTTATTCAGGTCGAAGATGGTGTTTTTATTGAGCAGGATTTTGAAGTTCCCGTCACGGTAGAACACGCCCATGAACTGGTCTTTGTGCGATATGTTTTTTTCCTTCGACAGCTCGGGCAGGTCTTTCTCTATGTCCACTATCGATGCGTTGGTGAGGTCGAGGCCGAAAATCCTCTGGTAATCGAGGAACTTTCGCACGATCCCGCGGCTCCCGATGTACCTGTTTTCAGGAAGGTCCCGCACGTCGATGTTGAACTGTTCGTGGGCCGGGTTCCCGATGAGTCCGTCGGTGATGATGATGTTCTCTATGAGCGGGATCAGCTCAACGGGCATGTCGTTCCAGTTCCCGATCCGTATGAAGGGCTTGATGTCGTCCGTTGTCTCGCCGGTGAATATGATATAGCATTCAGGGTCGACGATAAACACCCGGTCGCTGTCTGCTTTTATTATGTCCTGGATCTCCATATCCGTCCAAACCTTATATCAGGCCGGTTACCGGGCCCGATGTTACGCTGTTTTTTTTGCTTTAAATCATTTTTACAGGTTATGGAGCAGGAATGCAATTAAAATTTAACTTCACGGAAGGAACGGGTGTCTGATAATCAGCGCGAACCCCGGCATGGTGACGGCGTGTCATTGTCCCGGTATTTTTTTATACAAATGGCGGTAATTGAATAATATTTTTTTTTAAAATGGCGATGATAGAAGGGAGATACCTTGACGTGTCCGGCAGGCTTGTATAACTTGAATACTGAACGCGGAAACAGACTGAAATATACACGACAACTTTCATGAAACGAGCTATTTCATACGTGATGAGCCTCACTTTCAGGTTTGCCTTCATACGGCAGGTCCTGTGGGGGGTCTTTGTCTGCGCCGTTTTTTCGATCGCCGCGGCACTCATATTCCAGAGCAGCAGGGTCTCGACCAACCCGGTGGGCTGGGAGAAAAGCTTCCAGGTGTCGTCATTCAACGTCGTTGCCCGGGACGTGACCGTCGCGTCACGGGGAGACATGATTATCGCCGTGTACGAGGGGAGGGCGGGGGGCGCCGGGGGCATTTACGTGTCCCAGTCGTTTAACGGCGGGCGCACCTTCATGCCGTCGATGATGGTCGCCCGGATGGCGTCGAAGACTTCCATGAATCCCCACGCGGCGATTTCACCGTCCGGACAGGTGACGGTCATGTGGCACGCGTACCAGGACAGGGAATCGACGACCAGGATATTTTACTCCACGTCAAAAGACATGGGCGCCACGTGGGGCAAGCCGGCGATGCTTCCGCTCGGCAAGGACATGGAGATGCTGCCCCGGGTATATTACGACGACAGGAACGCGCTCCACCTTTTTTATCACGGCAGCGGGGGCGATAACATCAACCTTTTCCACGCTATAAGCAAAGATGGCGAAAAATTCAAAACCACCGGGTCTCTCATACGCCTCACCGGCAGCATGAGGGGCGCGTTCTTCCCCTCGATCCATATATCCGGCAAGTATTTCTTCATGGTCTGGCAGGGAAAAGAGGAGGACTTTTCTGACGAGCTCTTTTTCATGAAGTCATCCGATTACGGCTCGACCTGGAGCTTCAAGAAGCAGATCACCTCCAGCGGCGGAAACAACGCGGCGCCCGTATTGACGCTCCACGACAACACCCTCTATGTGGTGTACCAGAATAACGACGAAAAGAACTGGGCGATCAAGATGATCAGGGGCCTTGACCGCGGCTGGTCATGGGACCGCGTGCCGCTGACGGTTTCGTCCACCATGGCGAACTGCTATTCGCCCAGCATCGGTGCGACCGGCGGCGACATCATGGTGATGTGGTATGACACCCGCGAGGGCGGGGCGCGTATTTACGCGCGTAAATACGCCATCGCGGAAAAGGCCTTCATGCCGGAAGCCGAGGTGTCGGAGGCCCGGTACGGTTCGCGCAACCCCTGGGTGGTTTCCATGGGCAGGCGTCTCCTTGTCTTCTGGGAGGAACGGAACGTCGTCATGGCCAAGCAGACCGACGTGTATGTTGAGCCACCCGTCGTGTATTCGCCCACGAACCCGGAAGGGAGGTGGTCAAGGCTTCCGTTCGTGCAGATGGAATGGACCCAGCCCCGCGACGAGTCGGGGATTGCGGGATACGCGGTGCTGATGAACACCATTCCCGACTTCAACCCTTCGGTCGTCAACATGAAGCCGAATGCAACCATGGAGAGGATAAGCGAAAACATCACCGATGGTATCTCCTATTTCCACATCCGCGCCGTTGACGGCGCCGGCAACTTCAGCAGGACGATACACTACCGGCTCCAGCTCGCGGTAAATCCGCTGCCGGGCCCCGTCATCGTCTCGCCCACGAACCCGCAGGGGAAGCCGGCCCAGGTGCCGGAAACGGTGTTCAACTGGTCCATCGATGAGCCGGAACGGGTCAAGGGCTTCCTGGTCAGCCTGTCGAAAGATTCGATCAAAATGCCCGATACGTTCACCACCGACCTCAGGACGGTATTCAGCGGGCTTGAAGAGGGGAATTATTTTTTCAGCGTGGCGGCCATTGACAAGACCAACCAGGTCAGCAGGGTCTCGACGTATGATTTCATAATCGGGCCGCCTGACCGTGTCATTGATCCTGAAT
This sequence comes from uncultured Spirochaetota bacterium, assembly GCA_963827275.1. GTDB lineage: Bacteria > Spirochaetota > UBA4802 > UBA4802 > UBA5550 > RBG-16-49-21. Next base: position 81,679 of record CAWHAA010000005.1, on the reverse strand, counting down.
ACTACAAGCGGATTGCCGAGGAGGAGAAAAAGTTCCAGAAGATGAACCGCTACCGCAAGCAACCGGAGCCGGAGTTCACGGGAGCGGTCCCGATGGTGGCGGTCCGGTTCCCCTTTGATCCGCGGAAACCGTACGACAGGAGGTCCTTCAGGGCCGTCATCGTGACCAGAAACATCCCCGCCGGTTCGGTGCTCGGGTACTCCCTGTATATCGATGATGAGAAGAGGGCGGGGCCCGACCGGATAAACCACAAGGGGTCCGTGGTCGACGTGAAAGACCTCGGCGACGGGGACTATTACATCCGGGTACGCGGCAAGTACACGGCGGTCGTCAACGGCGCGGAGACGCAACTCTGGACACGGCCGTATGTCGCCAGATTTTCAATACTGCTCCCGGCGGAGCGCTCGCCGGTGGTGAATTACGCGCGGCGGGTCATCGACAAGTTCCCGCGCCGGTTCGGCCTGATAACCCTCACCTTTGCGGGAATCGGGCTGGTGATAACGACGCTGGGGTATGGGACAAGGATATCGTTTTACTTTCAGCTGGCGCTGTTCAGGCTCGGGCTGCTGTACCGGCGTGCGGTGAAAAGAATGATGAGCGGGTGATGGGGCTCGAACCCACGACGTCCAGCTTGGGAAGCTGGCATTCTACCACTGAATTACACCCGCGGAATGCCTTGTGCGACCTTATGAATGTACTAATGAATCGGCGGCTGGTATAATTTCAAGAAAAAAATTTTATTTATATGACATGGCGGCCAAATTCTTGAAAATTGATGGATAACCGGCCCATCTGATTGTCATATACAGGTGAGACAATAAGAAGCGCTATTATGATACCCAAACCGACATATGCCACTGTTATCCTTGCCGCCATGATTGTCTGCCTGGCGTTTGACGGCCCGCGCGCCGCAACGGTCAGGGAGATGGACAACGATGCCCGGGAGTTTTTCGATAACAAGGATTATAACCGCGCCATCGGCCTCTGGCTCAACTGCCTGGAGATCGAGCCCGAGAATGAGAAGATCCAGCAGATGATCGAGCTGGTCTACGAGATCAAGCAGCGGAAGGACATCTCATTCCAGAAGGCGAGGCTCAATTACCGCATAGCGAGGAAAAAGCTCAGGGAGGATGACGACAAAGAACTCGAGGTCGGCATAGTGATCGGGAAAAGGGCGCGTCGATGACTATGTCTATGCCTACCGGCTGGACCCCAACGACGGCGATATGAAAGACGCCCTGAACGAGATGAAGAACCTCGACGAGGAGATACGTGCCGTCCAGGAGCGGCTGAGATTGTCCCGGCTGCAGCGGGAAAAAGTTGAACGGCTGAAGGCCGAGGCGACGGCCGAGATGGCCGCTCGAGTATCCCGAACTACGAAAAGGCGCGGGACATCTGGAAGGAGGTGCTCCGCTATGTTCCCCAGGACAACGAGGCCCTCGAGGGAAAGCGCAAGTGCGATTTTGCCATTGAAAACCGGATCAAGTTCGAAAAAATCCGGAAGTTCATGGCGCGGGGGGTCGAATTTTTTGACAAGAAGGAGTACGGCGCAGCGAAAGTCGGAATTTGAGCGAGGTGCTGAAGGTGGACCCGAAGCACCGTGACGCAAGGGACTATCTGGAAAAGATAGACGATGCGATAGAAGAGGGCACCCTGATTACGCCAAGCGCCGCCAGCAGGCCGAAGACGCCTACCGGTCCGGGATCGGGAACATCGCCAACAACAGGTTCGACGAGGCCCAGCAGGACCTCGAGACCGCCCTGGCGCTGGTCAATGACTACAGGGACGCAAGGCAGCGCCTCCAGGAGACCTTGACCGGCTGAGGAGGGAGTTCGAGAAAAGGGAACAGGCGCGCAGGCTCCAGCGAGATCAACCAGAAGTTCCAGGAGGGCATCATGGCCTACACGCAGGGGCAGTACAAGGAGGCGATTGACGCGCTGGTCACGACACTCTCCCTCGATAAAAAAAATGTCCAGGCAAAAGAGTACCTCCAGCGGGCCCGGGACGCGCTGCGGATCAACGGAAGAGGAGACGGTCGATCACAATTCGCCCTACTATGACGTTGTCAATTCCCTGACCGTCGCGGGCACGGAGCCTCTATGAAAGGGGCAGTACGCGGAGTCGAGGAAAGAAATGGGACAGCATCCTGAAGCTCTTTCCCCAAGAACAAGATCGCGCGGGAGTACATCATCAAGTGCGACCTCATGATCAATCCTGACAACAAGGAGAACGTGGTGGCCTCGCGGGTCCTGGAGGGAAGGGCGTACCTCGAGAAAAAGGATTACCGGAACGCGCTCCGGACCTTCAATATAATAAAATCAATTGACAGGAATTATCCGGGGCTGGATAATCTCATCGCGCAGGCCAACGCCGGGATGAAAGAAGCGGAAGCGGCAGGGACCTGACGCCCGGCGGACCGGGCCGAACTCGAACCGCCGATACGAGGCGGGAATGAACCTGTACCAGATGGGCGGAAAGGACAACATCGAGAAGGCGCTGGCGCAGTTCCGCTGGGTCGTCCAGAAGGACCCGACGAACATCAAGGCGGTGATCACCGTCAACAAGATAGAATCCGCAGCTGCGGATCGGCGGCGTAGAGGCCGAGCGGCAGCAGGTGCTGACCGCGAAACAGCGTGAGCTCGTGAACAAGTATTATTACAACGGCATCAATTATTACACGAACAATAATTTCCAGAAGGCGATAGAGGAGTGGCGCAAGGTGCTCGCCATTGACCCGGGCAACGTCAAGGCGCGCAACAATATCCGCAAGGTGCTGGCATTCATGGAGCGGTAGAGGATGATGGACAACAGAGAAAGATCGCACAGAAGCAGGACACGCGGGAGGCCGCAGTCCGCGCCGGGGAAGGGGCGAAGGCGACACGGCGTCAGGTTCGGCATACGGCTCAAGTTTTCGCTGGCCATCATATCGCTCGTCGGTGCTGATCATCGTTTCCATTACGCTCTTTTTCATCTGGCGCGAGAGCGATATACTCACGATGCAGGTCGTTGACCTCGTGGAGCGGGAGACCATCCACCTCGCCAATACCGCGCAGCAATCCATCGGCGTGGACGAGCTCGTCGCTGATCGGCCTCCATTAACGACCTCAAAAAAATCGATTACCTGCTCTACGCCTTTGTCCTCGACAAGGGGGACATGGTCATCCAGTATTTTGACCGGAGGGGAAGCGCGCCGTAACGCAGCCGCTGGAAGACGGCGTCGATCGCAAGCTCGCATCGAGGACGGCAAGCGGCGACACCCAGGTCCTCAACATGAAAGACCCCGCCGATCAGATGGGAACGATATACGATTTTTCCAGAACGGTTTTGAACAAGATCGACAGACGAAAGATCGGAACGGTCATTATCGGCCTTTCCGACAGCGTGATCCGGAACGAGATCAACAACCTGGTCTGGATCATCGTGCCCATATCGCTGGTGTTTCTCCTGATCTCGATCGCCGGCTCGATTATCATGGCAACCCTGACCATACGCCCGGTGAAAGCGCTGTCGCGCGGCGCGGAGATCATCGGCAAGGGGAACCTCGACCACAGGATAGAGATAAAGAGCAGGGATGAGCTCGGACAGCTCGCGCGGGAATTCAACCAGATGACCGCGCAGATCAAGGAGGCGCGCGAAAAGGAGATCGAGTCGCGGATCATGGAAGAGCAGATCGAAATGGCCAAGGAGATACAGGAGGGCCTGAACCCGACGACGTTTTACGAAAAGGGCGGCATCCAGATCAAGGGCTACACCAAGGCCGCCCGCGGGGTGGGCGGCGACTATTTTGATTATATCGACATGGATGACAACAGGGTGTGCGCGCTGATCAGCGACGTTTCGGGGAAGGGCGTGCCGGCCTCCCTGGTGATGGTGATGATCAGGACGGTGTTCACCTCCTATATATCCCGGCCCAACGTGGACTGCGCGAGCGTCGTCCGCGCTATAAATGAAGCCATGAACGCGGAGATGGCCATCGACAAGTTTGCCACGCTCTTCTTCATCATTTACGACCGCGCGAACGAGGAGCTCGCTTTTTCGAACGCAGGCCACGGGCCCCTCTTCTGCTACCGCGCATCCATGAATTCATGCACCATAGCGAAGCTCGACGGCGTGCCCATCGGCATAGAGGAGGATTTTGAATACAAGCAGGCAAAGGTAAAGCTGTATCCCGGTGACATGGTGATCCTCTTCACCGACGGCGTCACCGAGATGCGTAACGAGCAGGGGGAGGAGTTCGGCGTCCAGCGGCTCAATATGCTCATTGTCGACAACCACTCCCTGAGCGCGGAAGAGTTCGTTAAGCTCCTGGTCGATGAGCTGGAAACATTCCGGGGGCAGGAGCCGCCCCATGATGATACGACCATACTGGTGCTCAAGCGCGTGCTGTAGCACGCGGGCGCACACAAAAAAAGCCGGGGCTGTCCCGGCTTTTTTGTGTATGGCGCTTGATGGCTGCGATATCAGACTACTTCGTCTTCGCTGTCATAAATTTTAAAGAACTTGTCCAGCGTTGCCAGCTTGAGGATGTTCAGGACGTCTTCGGTGGGGCTCATCAGGGCGAACTTGCCGTTATGGGCGCGCATCTTCTTCTGGCCGGCCACAAGGGCGCCGATACCGGATGAATCCATGTAATTTATATTTCTCATGTCGACAATGACGCTGTGGTGTTTCCCGTCGGTTATGCTGAAAAGCGCCCGCTTGAGCTCGCTCACGTTGTACAGGTCGACTTCGCCGCCGACCTGGATTACCTTGTGCTCGCCAAGGTCCCTGAATTCTATATCCATCAATTCCTCCTGGGAAAAAAACGCCGATACACTGTCAGGCATCAACGGTCCGGAATTTTGTATATTACATTAAATAATATCCACTTTGTAAAGCAGAAAATTTCATCGGTGGATTATATATGGCACTGCCAAAACCGCCCTGCGGGGCCTCTGGACCCGGTCCTGCGGCCATTTTCAATGCATACCGGGATTAAATAATGCACAGTGCGGCCTATAAATCAAGAAATAATTTATCGATAAATTCGGAAAGGTCAAGAAAATTATTAACTTCTTTCATCTCGTCGCAATGGACCTGGTAGAGATAGGCAAGGCTGTCGTTCCAGTTCCAGAGGTGCTTCCTGTCGGGGTTCAGCCACAGGAGGTTGCGCGACCGTTCCTTTATCCGCACGAACGAGTCGAGGCCGGGGTTCTGATGGTTGTTCCGCCCGTCCCCGAGGACGAGGACCGTGGTCTTGCTGGTCAGGGAGTCGCTGTAATCATTTATGAACTGGTCGAACGTGCGGCCGTAATTGCTGCCCCATCCATAGGTGAAATTCGTGTCCTCGAATATCGATGAGAGCGCGCGCTCGGGGTCCATCTCCATGAACAGCGGGGTGATCTCCACGATATTGCTGATGAAGGCAAAGGTCCGCACCTTGGAAAAGAGGCTCTGCAGCGTATAGGTGAGGAGGAGCATGAAACGGGAATACTGGTTGACCGAGCCGGAAACATCGCACATGACCACCAGCTGCGGCCGGTCCATCTTGCGGTCCTTGCGGAAGATCTTGAAAGGGACCCCCCCGTACTGGAGGCTGGTGCGGAGCGTCCGTTTTATGTCGATGTGCCCGTGCTTGACCCGTTTTTTCCGTAATGAAATCCTGTTCTTCAGTTTCTGCCCGAACCTCTTGATGAGCTCGCGCATCTCCCGTATCTCCTCCGGGGTGATCTTGTAGATCGCCTTGTGGAGGAGATAGTCTTCGCGGTCGCTGATCGCGGTCCCGATTTTTTCGGTGGAGAGGCGCTTGCCCGCCCTGGCCCGTATTGCGTTCAGGAGCTCGGCGAGCTCCCTGTTGTCATCTCCGTCTTTGCCGCCCATGCCGCGCCCGGCGGACTGCCGGTTCCGGTTCCGGACATTGAAGAGCATCTGTCCCATGCCGCCCGCCGATTCCGTCTGTTCGATCTCCTCGAGGAAGAGGTTCAGGATTTCTTCAGGCGACCGCTCGAACAGGACCTCGTCCGGCAGGCCCTCCATGAAATGGGCAAAGGCCTGTTCCAGCGCGTCTGCGTCCTTGCCGTCCAGCCCCGTGCGCTCGCGCATCGTGTCGCGCGCGGCCATGTCCATGAACGCGTTGGCGACATCCACCTGGGCGTCTTCGCCGCCGCAGAAAAATTCGTCAAAGCACCGGTCGAACACGGGTATGTCGGTATAGTCCTTCACCAGGGTGGTCTTCAGGGCCTGCCTGAACACCGTCTTGTCCATCATGGAGATGTGGGGGAGGGCGTTGAACATGGAGAGGACCTCGTCAGTCGAGATGCTGACGTCGGCGTGCCTGAGGACGTCCATGAACTCGTAGAGTTTTGCCTGGATTGCAGATTCGCCGGTCGCGGTGTCCGTGTCGCGCCTCCCGATCAATGCAGAAAGATGTTCTTGGCGTTTTGCTTCGCGAGCTCGATGTCTTTTTCGTATTTCAGGATGAAGTTCAGGGTCTCGATGGCCGTTTCGCGGGTGAGGTCGTCGATCCCGAGGATGACGAGCGCGCGTGCCCAGTCGAGCGTCTCGCTGATGCTCGGCTCTTTTTTCAGCTGGAGTTCGCGTATCTTGTGGACGGCCCCGACCACTTCGGCGCGGAGCTTTTCCCCGCATTCCGGCACCTTGAGTGAAACGATCCGTTCCTCGAGCTCCCTGGTGGGATAATCTATGTAGAGGTGGAGGCAGCGTCGTTTCAGCGCGTCGGACATCTCGCGGGCGTTGTTGGAGGTGAGGAACACCAGCGGCTTGATGCCGGCCTGGATGGTCCCGATCTCCGGTATGGTCACCTGGAAATCGGAGAGCACTTCAAGCAGGAAGGCCTCGAATTCGGAGTCCGACTTGTCGATTTCATCTATAAGGAGGAGCGCCTGGTTCTTCCCGGTGATCGCTTTCAGTATGGGCCGCGGAAGGAGGAACTTGTTGGAAAAGAACACGTCATCCTCTTTGGAAAGGCGTTCCACGGCTTTCGCCATCGTGTCTTCGTGCTTCATGATGGCGGAGAGCTTGTCCTTCAATATCTGGGTGTAGAGGAGCTGCTTGGCGTATTCCCATTCGTACAGGGCCTTGGACTCGTCCAGTCCCTCGTAGCACTGGAGCCGGATGAGGTCCATGTTCAGAGCGCCTGCGATGCATTTGCCCAGCTCGGTCTTGCCCACGCCGGCGGGGCCTTCCACCAGTATCGGCTTCTCCATCCTGAGGGCCAGGTACACGGTGGTGGCGATGTCTTCCGAGGCGATATATCTCTGGCCGGCAAGGCCTTCGATCGTGCTTTTTACACTGTCGAACAACATGCGGATATTGTTGCAGGACGGCCTTGATTGGCAAGGATTTTTATTGGATCTGCCCGATTTTTAACGCCGATAGTTATCGGTAGCCTGGCTCGCAGTATGTCCCCGGGGTCAGAGTAAATTATTTATCTTGCAAAATATCGAACATCAAAATACAATGTTGCACAAAAAATCGTTTTCGACGGGAATTCCCGGGAAAAACCGGAGGATGACCCGCACAATTTCATTCAATACTGCAAAATATTTTTTCATTAATCATGTTTCACGACACTTAGTCAAGGAAGGGTTGTTTGTCATCGTCATTCTCAAGAAGCAGCCGGTTCACAGAGGCCTATAATGATTATTTCCCGCTTCTCTATGGCGTTGTCTATAGAAAGATCGGGAATGCTGATGACACGGAAGACCTCTGCCAGGAGATTTTTATTCACTTTTTGAATAAAATTGATGAAATCGATAACCAGCGCAAATGGCTTTACGGAACGATGAAGTTTGTGCTCTTGAATTATTACCGCAAAAAGGGGCGTCATGACGTCAGCATCGATGATATTGATGACGATTCGGGGCTCGTGTTCGTGAACGGTTTCAGGGACACCAGGATCATGATCAATGAGGCCATCGAGCATTCCGGCAACTTTACGGATGAACGGGAGCGGACGCTCTTTGAGCTTATCGCCGTCATGAATTTTTCCTATGAGGAAGCGGGCGCCCAGCTCGGCTACAGCAGGACGCAGGCGCGGTACCGGTATGGCCTGATACTTGAGAGGATCACCGCGTATTTCAGGGGGAAAGGCATTGCACAACTGGAGGACCTGCTATGAAAGAGCTCCCCATCGCAGCATTGTTCAATAAGATTCTGGAAAAATACCGCCTTAACAGGCCGGTCCCCCCGGCGGTGCGCCGGCGCATCATGACGGTAAAGAAGCAGCAGTACAGGAAAACAGTCAAGCGTGCGGGGGCCTCGTCGCTGCTGCTGCTCATTGTTTCGCACCTGTTTTTTTTCCTGAAGCGGTGCGGCGTGAACGTTACCATGGCGCAGAGCGCGGTAATTGCCGCGGCGCTTTCGGCGCTCACCGCCGGCCTGGTCTCCGCCGGCGCGTATGTTGCGGTGTCCGGTCTGAAGCCGCCTCCCCCTGAACGGCCGGAGCCGCGGCGTGAAGCGGCAGCCGCGCCGGAACGGCACGCGCCGTCCGCGCAGAAAAAGGAGGCCGGCGCTGCCCCGGAACGGCCCGCGCGCGTCTCCGCGCCTGGTGAAACCGTGAAGGCGCCGCCGGCTTCCGGGAAAGAACGCAAGGAGAAGGGTGATTTTACCGATGAGCCGGTTGACCATATGCCGGGTCTGTAATAACAGGAGCGTTTTATGAAAAAATTGCTGATCGCCGCAACAGGAGTGGCGCTTGTCATCGGGTTGCATATTCCCGCGCAGGCCGTTTCCCTGGGACTGGGCGGCTCTGTCTGGCGTGTCTGGTGGCAGCCGTACTGGGGCAAAAATTCCCATTTCACGAAATCGTGGGGAGGGTTTCCCCGCAATGGGGCGCTCACGTACTACCATGAAAAGAACAGCATGGACCCGTCAATATTATACGGCCCCGCGGTGTCACTCTCCCTGCCGAAGCACTTCAAGATAAGCTCTTCTTTTATGTATGGTGAATTCTCCGGCTCGGGGAAGGGGTATGGCTCGGTCCTGATTTATGCCTGGATGGTTAACAGGACTTCTTTAAAGATAAGGCGGTATGACAGCGATTCGATGATCAGTTATTCCATCACGAATTTTTTCCATCTGTTCCTTGGCTTCAAGTACATCCATTATGATTACAAGATACGCGGGATCCTGCCCTGGGGACAGTATCCCACGGGCTATTTGATGTATGATGATATCAAAAAGAAATATGACGAATACGCGCCGGGACTGGGCCTCGGTTTCACCATTCCGCTGGTCAAGGGGAGCTTTTATCTTCTCATAAACGGATCGGTGATTTACAACTTCACGCGGCTTGAGACGAGGGTCAAGTCGGTATTTTTCCATCCCAGCATGATACTGCTGTTCCCGGCGACGCCGTCAGACACGTCGCTGAACAAAATCGGGTGCAACGCGAGCGCGGCGTTCGCCTATTATATCCGTCCCATCAGGACGACGCTTACGGCGGGGTTCCGCTACCAGATGTTCAAGCTCCTTGATAGCGATGCCAGCGAATCCGTCAGGCGGCAGCGGAGCCTCTGGGAGCATTTCTACGGCGTGACCGCCGGCCTGATGGTGAATATCGATTTTTCTCCGAGCGAGGCGGAAAGCGACGTGAAGGGGGTGTAGGGTCCCATCCGCTCACGTCAATCAGCCGGCCGCATCGCTATGCCGAAATTCCGCTCCACGTAGGTGATGACCGCCGCCGCGAGCGCCCGGGCGAATTCCTCCCGCAGTCGCGCGTCCCTCACCCGGAGACCGCGGCTTACTTCAATCTGGAAACCGCTTATGAAGCGCGATTCATTGTACCCGTACGGGTTGTTGAAAGAGCCGTCCCTCACGCCGCAGAACGCCTTGATGTTGTACCCGCCGCTCAGGTTCAGCAGCGGCTTTTTAAGCCCGGGACGGGGAGACACGCGGTACTTCCTTCCCCGTGTCGTGCCGGGCGCATGCAGCTCCTTCTGCAGGAGATGACCGAAGCTTTCATGGCCGGTCCTGTCGCCGCGAAGCAGGTCCGCGAAATCGACCGCCGCGCCGAGCTTTTTCGACAAAAAGCGTATGCTGCTCTTGTCAGCGTAGGATTTCTTCCCGGTGTTGAGGTGCCTGTCGGAATTCGACAGCTCCGCCGCGGTCAGGTTGTAGCCGATGATGATGTCAGACCCGTATCCGTCCGGCTTGCCGTGGAGGTCGATGAACAGGCCGGAGCCGTGCTTTTTCAGGACCGCGGGAATCGCGACCGCGCCGATAAAGCGGTCATGGAAGTCCGTCCACGCCGCTCCGCCCCTGCCCGTGGTCGGATTGCAGTCCTGGCCCCGGTCCCTGTTCTGGTCGATCTTCGTCCTGGAGAGGTTGTTCATGATAACGTGAGGGTATCCCCCGCCCGTGGCGTTCCTGATTGCCTTCACGATGTCCAGCGCAAGGTCGATGGTGGCGTCATCGTCGTTCGTGTTGATGATGCTGCACCGCTTGGCGCGGGAGGGGATGTCGGGCGAGAGCGAGCCGCCGTGCGGGACCGAGATGATCACCGGCAGGTCCCCGGCGAGGTACACGACGTCGCCGGGAGCGCTGGCGGCCATTGAATAGAAGGTGCCGGGAACGGGGACGGTTGCTCCTGGCGTATAGCGGCTTCGGCGCAGCATTGACGGGGCTGGCCGCGGGACCCGTGCGGGCCGGCGGGGCGGTCTCTGCCGGCCCGATGCAGGAAGCCATCATCATGACTGCAAACAGGGCCGCATGACGGCGTTTTATGCGGGGCCCCTGATATCGAGCGGTGCGGTTGCTGTTCATGCCCGGCCTCCGTTGTCTATTTCAAAATTGTACGGTACATTCCGCGATCGGGAAGGGGAACAATAACCGGTTCCCCTTTTTTTTCCTGAACGTCAGTGTGGTTTCGACCCCGTAATCGTAGTTGAGCCACAGTGTCAGCCCGGCCTTGAAGCGGTCAGCGAACCTGAACAGTATGCCGAAGCCGGCGCCGACGGTGACATCGTGCATGGCACCCTCGCGGACTGCTGTTCGCCGGTTGATGCCGAGTTCGGATGCCCGTGTCTCCCAGTGGTGGTATGAATAGACCAGGCCGATCATGAGGAGCGGGTCGATGATCCGTGATTTCGGCGCCAGGTGGAGGACGGGCGCAAGGATGCCGGACAGGATGAATTCACCTCTGTTCATCTTGTTGAAACCGGCGCCGAAGACGCCGAGCCCCACTGCCCTGATCCCGAGTTCCGGCAGGGGGGTGTATTCCGCCTGCACGCCGGCCATGGTGATGCCGCACAGGACGCCGGCAGAGCCCCGGGAGAGGGGCCTTTCGGTCTTTTTTTGCTCTTCGGGCTTCACCGGATTATCGGCTGCGTGCGTCCTGTATCCACCCGATACAATTGCGGCGATTGCAATGACGATCAGGATTTTTTTCATAAGGTGATGATTATGCCCGGGACAAATATCGTGAAAGATGATTCATTGACGATAGGCCGTTAAACCGGTGGAGTCAACCTATTTTTAAGGCTGACGGTGGAAGGGCCGTGGCGCGGGCATCCGTGGAAGGACGCCCGCGCCTGGAATAATAAGGTTGAACTTTTATTGTATGAACGTATAGGTGATTTTGTTCCTGTATACATAGTGGTATATCAGGTAGCCCAGGGAAATTTTAACAGAATAGCTGACCTTGAATTCCTTGATGTACCCCCGGTTGTCCACAAAGCTCACCAGGAGCTCATGGGTGTTGACGCCGTTGATCGAATAGGTGGTAGGCAGCGTAACACTGTAGGTGTTTCCGCTCACATACTGGGCGTTCGAAAACGCAGCCACGGGGTACGCGCTGTCAACCGTGAATTTGAGCACCAGCGGTTTCGTGCTGAGGCCGAGCCACTGCCAGGGGGTTGTATAGGTCCCGTTAGGCGGCAAGGTGAAGGCGATGTCCGAGGGGGCCGGCCGTGTATAGGTCGATGCGTACAATACGCTGTTATGGCCATTCAGCCGTCCGTCGGTGAGGACCTTGCCCGAGAAGTAGGAATTCTCCTCTACCCCGTGCAGGATGCAGTGCTTTATGTCGGCATAGCTGAATTCGGGCCGGAGTGACTTGATGAGCGCGGCCACCCCCGCAACGTGCGGCGATGCCATGGAGGTCCCGCCCAGTGATGCCCATTGCGCTGCTACGTCGGCAAGATCCATTGACGTTGTCAGGGTCATGGGCGTTGTCGAGTAAATGCCGGACCCCGGCGCGGCAAGGTCCACCGAGGCGGCCCCGTAGTTTGAATAGCTTGCCAGGGTATCGACGTTTGTCGAGGACGCCACAGAGATGATATTGTCCACGTTGTAGCTCGCAGGATAGTGAGGCATGGTATCGGTGTTGTCCCCCGCCGGATCATCATCCCCGGTACCGTTGCCGGCAGCCGCGACGAAGAGTATCCCCGCGTCCCGGGCGTCAAGAATGGCCTCCCGTTCGGCGGCGTTAAAGGTGTAGGAGCCGTAGCTCGCGTTGATGATGTCCGCCCCGTTGCTGATAGCGTAGTTGATGCATGATATGGCGCTTGAAATAGACCCGCTGGCGCTCCCGTACATGTAATTTTTGTCTGTTTCAGGCACCAGCGACATGAACTTGAGGGGCATGATGCGCACGCGCCATGCAATACCCGTGTTGCCGAAGCCGTTGTTTCCCATCGCCCCGATGATGCCTGCAACGTGTGTCCCGTGAAAGTGGTCATCCATGGGGTCCGGATCGTTATTCCTATAATCATAGCCCGCCATGCAGTTGCCGGCAAGGTCCGGATGGGTATAGTCCACGCCGGTGTCAATGACCGCCACGATAACATCCGCGGAGCCGGTGGTGTGGTCCCATGCGTCATACATGTCAAGCGTAAACAGGCTCCACTGATAGCCGTACATGAAATTCGGATCATCAGGGAACGTTTCCGTGGCATAGACGCTGTGGTCAGGCTCGGCGTATTCCACGCGGGGATCGTTTTGAAGTTCCCGGCAGATCTCCTTCGCTTGTTCCAGAGTGAGCTTGTCAACCTGTACCAGGTGCAGTCTTTTTTTCGACTCCGCCCTTTTTTCGATCATCCGTGCTGAAATGATCCCGGTGCGCCGGGCCCTGTTCCGGAACCCCTCGATTACGGTATCCGGTACAAGCCGGCGTATTGAGTGCGCCTTCCGGCCCTTCAAAAGCGTCCCTATCGATGCCGTATCCATGGGAAGGGGGGCAAGCTGGCTCGAGGAGAGTGACTCCCCGTCCTTTACTTTCAATATGATGCCGCTGATATATTGATTTTCGTCGACAGTGGCAGATTCATTGTCCATGTTCCCGATATCGTAATAGCAGCCCCCCGCTATCATGATAAACAGGAAAACAACCAGAGACCCGGGCAATTTTCTCATTCTGTTATTCCCTCCATATAAAATTTTATAAAAATAAATGCAGACCGCTCCCCCGATTCATCAGGGGAGTGTCAATAGTAACGTGTCGTTTTATAAGGGAAAGGGCGGAAAAATTTTTATATATTTAAAAAAATTGAAAAAATATCACCTGTCTGGACAGGCCCCCTCGCGGGCCTGTTTAAACGGAAGGCGGGGTCCCGTAACGCCGCCTTCGTCCGATAGTTATCGGTGAGGGCCGCAACCGATAACTATCGGTCCTGCTGCCGTTATCTCTTTTTCTTAAGCAGCGCCTCGACCCTGAGCGGGAGCCCGTAGATCCGCAGGAAGCCGGTGGCGTCCTTCTGGTCATAGAGCGCGCTCGCGTCAAAGGTGGCGATGTCCGGCTCGTACAGGGTAACCGGCGATTTTCTCCCCACCACGGCGCAGCTCCCCTTGTAGAGCTTGACCCGCACCGTGCCGGTGACGTTCTTCTGCGTCTCCTCGATGAAGGCGTCGAGCGACTCGCGCTTTTTCGTGAACCAGAGGCCGTAGTAGGCGAGCTCGGCGTATTCGTGCGCCAGCCTGTCTTTCAGGTGCTGGGTGTCGCGGTCGAGCGTGATCGACTCCAGGTCGCGGTGCGCGGCGTGGAGCACGGTCCCGGCCGGGGTCTCGTACACGCCGCGGGACTTTATGCCCACCAGGCGGTTCTCGACGATGTCCACGCGGCCCACGCCGTTCTCGCCGGCCAGCTTGTTGAGCTTCTTCATGAGCTCCACCGGCCTGAGCTTCTGGCCGTCAATCGACACCGGGTTCCCTTTCTCGAACCCGATCTCAACGTAGGTCGGTTTGTCCGGGGCCTTCTGCGGAGATACTGTCGTGAGGAACATGCTCTCGTCAGGCTCGTTGTACGGGTCTTCCAGTATGCCGCCCTCGTACGATATGTGCAGAATGTTGCGGTCCATGCTGTAGGGCTTGTCCTTGGTGACCGGCACCGGGATGTTGTGCTTCGCCGCGTAGTCAAACAGCTTTGACCGCGAATCCAGGTCCCATATCCGCCAGGGCGCGATGATCTTCAGCTCGGGGGCGAGCGCCATGTAGGTCATCTCGAAACGGACCTGGTCGTTGCCCTTGCCGGTGGCGCCGTGGCACACGGCATCGGCGTTCTCCTTCAGCGCGATCTCCACCTGGCGCTGGGCGATGATGGGCCGCGCCAGCGACGTGCCGAGCAGGTAGCGGTTTTCATAGATCGCGGACGCCTTTATCGCCTTGAACACGTAATCGGTGACAAAGCCTTCTTTCAGGTCCTCGATATAGCACTTGCTCGCCCCGGTCTTTATCGCTTTTTCCTCGAGGCCGTCCAGCTCCTCTTCCTGGCCGACGTCCGCGGCCATGCACACGACCTCGCACCCGTACTTCTCGATCAGCCATTTCACGAGAATGGAGGTGTCAAGCCCCCCGGAATATGCAAGAACAACCTTTTTTATGTCCATAGTTTACCTCGCTTAATAATTGCACCTGCCAAGCGTGTTCCAAAGCGATATTTTTTCAATGAAAAAAACGGTTTTTTTCAGGGCCGGGAGCTGAACGCCGCAACTCCCGTGATCATGATAGCATTAAAAACGGCGCATATGCTTGGGATTGACGCATGCATTCTATCTGTGGCGGCCCTGGGGGTGCTCTTTTATGCCCGTGGCACGATTTCGGCGCTGGTGGCCATGTACTCGAATGAGACTGCCTGCGCGATCCAGCGGCGCCTCCAGTGGAGCGGCATCACCTATGTTGTAATGCCGATACGGATGGAAACGCCGCGCCGGTCAGCGCCTCCCCATCAGGGCGCACATCACCGCCTTCTGCACGTGGAGCCGGTTTTCCGCCTCATCGAAAACGATGGCCCGGCCCGAGTCGAGGACGTCCGCCTCGATCTCCTCGTTGCGGTGCGCGGGGAGGCAGTGCATCACCTTGGAGTCGGCCCGTCCCTTGCTGAGGAGCTCCTTGGTGATCTTGTACCTCGCCAGCGCCTTTTTCTTGGCCGCCGCCTTTTTTTCCTCGCCCATGCTGATCCACACATCGGTGTAGATGTAGTGCGCGTCGCTGACCGCCTTTTCCGGGTCCCGGGTTATCTCCACGGTCGAGCCGGAGCGTGACGCGGCCTGCCGTGCGTCCTCCACGATGTCAGGGTCGGGCTCGTACTGCGCCGGGCAGGCCAGCGTAATGTTCACGCCGAGTATGGCCGCGCACTGTATCAGCGAATGGGCGACGTTGTTCCCGTCCCCGACGTACGCGAGGTTCACTCCCTTGAACTTTTTCTCCCGCTCGTATATGGTGAAGAAGTCCGCCAGGGCCTGGCACGGGTGGTGCTCGTCGCTGAGCCCGTTGATCACCGGCACGGTGGCGCTTTTCGCCAGCTCGACCACGTTGTCGTGCGAATAGGTCCGTATCATGATGCCGTCAACGTAGCGGGAGAGCACCTTGGCGGTATCGAAGATGGTTTCCCCGCGCCGCAGCTGTATGCTGTTGCCGTCGAGGAAGAGCGCGTGCCCCCCGAGCTGGGTGACCCCGGTCTCGAACGACACCCTGGTGCGCGTGGAGCTCTTCTCGAAGATCATCGCGAGCGATTTCTTGTTCAAGAAGTCCGGGTGCCTGCCCCTGGCCGCGTCCCTCTTGAGGCCGGCGGTCAGGCTGAACAGCGCCAGTATCTCGTTCCTGGTCAGGTCGCTCACTGTCACCAGGTCTTTTGATTTGAGTCCTGGAATTTTCACGGTTTCCCCCCCTCTTCGATGAGTAATCGTTCAAAGATCTTCATGCCTTCCCGCGCGGTCTTCAGGGTAATGTTCAGGGGAGGCATGATCCTGATCACTTTTTCAGCCGTGCAGTTGATGACCAGGCCCTGTTCCAGCGCCGCGGCAACAAGGTCCGCGCCGGGCTTTGTGAGCTCGATGCCGATGTGGAGGCCCATGCCGCGGACCTCTTTCACAACGTCGACCTTCCTGGCGAGGGCGTTCAGCGCATCGAAGAAATACGCGCTCACCGCGTTCACGTTGTCGAGGAAGCCTTTTTTGCGCACCTGCGCCAGGACGGCGGCGGCGGCCGCGCAGGCGAGGTGGTTCCCGCCGAACGTGGAGCCGTGGGCGCCGCCGGGGAAGAACCCCGTCAGGAAATTTTTCGCGTGTATGGCGCCGATCGGCACGCCCCCGCCCAGCCCCTTCGCCATGGTGATGATGTCCGGCGTCACGCCGTAATGCTTGTAGCTGAACATGGCGCCGGTCCTGCCGACGCCGGTCTGCACCTCGTCAACGATGGTAAGGATGCCGTGCTTGCTGCAGAGGCGGAACATCTCCCGCACGAACTCCCTGCCGGCGATCACGATGCCGCCCTCTCCCTGTATCAGCTCGATCATGACCGCGCAGATGCTGCGGTTTTTTTTCACCTCTTTCGCGAAAGCCTCGATGTCATTGTACGGGAGATAGATGAACCCCGGCACCAGCGGGCCGAACCCGTCATGGATTTTCTTCTGCGCGGTCGCGGTCATGCCGCCGTAGGTCCTGCCGTGGAACGAGTTCGAGAAGGTGATTATCTCGTACCGGTCTTTTCCCTGGCTCACCCCGTAGCGGCGCGCGAGCTTGATGGCGGCCTCGCTGGCCTCGGTCCCGCTGTTGGCGAAGAGTGTCTTCCCCGGGAACGAGACTTCCGAAAGCAGCTTGCCCGCCAGGTTCTGCTCCAGGTTGTAGTAATGGTTGGAGCTGTGGACTATGCTGTCGATCTGGCGGTGCAGGGCGTTCCGGTAGGCCTTGTTGCCGTATCCCAGGCTTGTCACGGCAATGCCGGAGAAGAAATCGACGTATCTTTTCCCGTCCTGGTCGAAGAGGTGGCTGCCTTCGCCCCTGACAAAGCAGACCGGCTTCCGTTGCCCGTAGTTCTGGAACAGGTAGCTTTTGTCGTCCGCCATGATCTTTTTCAGTTTGCTGGAGCTCATAATCGATATCCCGGTATAAAAATTGCGCCTGCCCCGCATGCGCCGGCGGCGCCGCCCAAAAAAAGAAAATCGGGAACGGTCCCGATTCTATTAACAATTATGCGTATTGAGCGTATTAAAGAACAACGTTCATACTAATATAATATATCAGCACGTCAAGAAAAATATTAAATCATTTCTGCCGGTTTAGAGGTGGTACCCGATGCCGAAAAAGACGGTGATGAGGGAGAGGACCTTCCCCGTGAAGAAGGCTGATTTATACGAACCCCCGAATTGGAGCTCAACGGGCCTGTACTGCATGACGGCAGATGCGGCGATGTTCAGGTACGGATCGGTCGATGTCGTCGTCCTGGTGATGCCGTCGAACGGGTTGTCCGCGCTCCCCACGTACAGCCTGCCGTGCGAAACCCCGGCGCCGGCGGTAAGCCTCACCCCGAAATGGCTGAAGAGCCACCAGGTAAAGTCGGCGTTCAGCGAGACGCCCCACAGGGCCAGTGAACTGTGCTTGGTCACGAACTGGGTGTCGTTAGTGGCGGCAAGGTAATCGACCTGCGCGGTAACGCCCAGCCACGGGAGTATGCCATACCGGATATAGGGGCTGACATATTCCGCGTCCCCGTATATCTTCTGGAAGGAGCCTTTTATGAAAAAGCTGCCGGCCATGATGCCGAACGACAGGCCGTCAAGCGCCCGGTACATTGCAAGAAAGGGCGATACCGGCACCGGTCCGGGAGCGGTCTCTTTTTTCATCTCCGTTTCGCCGGGGGCGGGCCGGGCCTCCTCCTCTTCGGCCGGAAGGGGCTCCGTCCCCTTTTTCGGGGGGCCGGCCTCCCTGATGGCGGCTTCAAGCTTCTGCTCTATATCGGCGCTGAGCTCGGTGATGATGCCCCGCATCTCGGCGCCGGTTTCAAACGTTTCCTTCGTTATCGGAGTGAAGCTTTTTCCCTTGGGATCGACCAGCGCGAGCTCCAGGGTCAGTTTTTTCCCCCTGATGGTCCCTTTTCCGCCGAGCAGGTAGCCGGCCGCGTGCCGCTCCGCGATCGACGCCATCTGCGAGTAGAACTCGTCGCTGCCGATGTCGGCCAGGGGAAGGGTGCCGGCTATCTTCTGCGCCTCGACGTTCCCGGACGCGTTCAGGTTCTTGGCGATCGTATGGGGAATGATAAGGGAGTAGTAGTCATACCGCTCTTCTTTGTTTTTGCCGTGCCGATCCACCAGGATGCTTTTTTCGTGGATTATCTCGAGGTTGAAGATAAGGACCTTCTCCCTGCCGGAAACCGCTCCGGCGGCGGAAAATGAGAAAACCAACAGTGCGGTTATGATTGATAGTTTCTGCATAGGGCCTGTGCCGCCACGGCATTGCGGCGGGCGGTTTTTACTCTAGCCCGGGCGGATATTATTGTCAATCTGAAATTGGGTTTTCAGCCGCGCCGGTTACGTGGAGTATTCGGCGTTGATCCTGACGTAATCGAACGAGATGTCCGTGGTGAGCATGGAGTGCCCCGCCGTGCCGAGGCCGACATCGACCGTCACCTCGAAGATGTTTTTTTTCATGATGGCGACCAGCCCGTCGCGGTCGAATTCCGCCGGCGTCCCGTTGACGAGGAGCGGCATGCTGTCGAACGAAACCGACAGCTTCCGCTCGTCGATCGCGCCCCCGGAGTAACCGGCGGCGGCGGCGATCCTGCCCCAGTTGGGGTCGTTGCCGAAAAAGGCGGTCTTGACCAGGAGCGACTGGGCGATCGCCCGGGCGATCCGGGCCGCGTCGCCGTCGGACCGCGCGTTTTTAACGCTGATCCGCACGCGCTTCGTCGTCCCCTCGCCGTCATCGATGAGCATCTCCGAGATGCGCGTGAGCGCGGCGCGCAGGGCCTCCTCGAAGGCGGCGCGGTCGCCGTCCCCGGTGAGCGGCGCGCCGGAGCGGGGCGACAGTATGAGCGCCGTGTCGTTGGTCGACATGTCGCCGTCTATGGTGATGGCGTTCAGCGTGGTCCCGATCACGCGGCTGAATATGGCCGAGAGGTCTTCCCTGCGCAGGGGGGCGTCGGTGATCATGAAGCAGAGGAGGGTGGCCATGTTGGGCGCGATCATCCCCGAGCCCTTTGCCGTACCGGCAATCCGGTATTCCCGGCCGGACGCGGTGAAGGAGACGCATGTCTCTTTCGGGACGGTGTCGGTGGTCATGATGGCGCGGGGGATCAGCCTGCCGCCCTCGCGGGAGAGCGACGATACGAGCCCCTGGTGGGACTGCAGCATCTTTTCCAGCGGGAGCTGGCGCCCGATGATGCCCGTGGACGCCATGAGCACCTGCTCCGGCGCCGCGCCGAGCCGCGTCGCAATGTCGGCGGTGAGCGCCTCCGCCGCCCGGGACCCCTGGTCGCCGGTGCAGGCGTTCGCATTGGTGGCGTTTATCAGTATCCCCCGCACGGGGCCGCCGATCCTGGCGCGGCACAGCTTGACCGGGGCCGCGGAAACCAGGTTCGTGGTGAATACTCCCGCGGCGTTGCAGGGCCCGTCCGCGGCGATCAGGCTGTAGTCAAGCCTTCCCGTGTAGCGGATCCCGCATTCCACCGCCCCGCAGGTGAAGCCTTCAACCTGTTCGAGTCCGCCGTCACAAAATTTCATATGCCTTCCCCGTTTCCGTTGTTGAGCCGCGGGCAGGGTGCCGTCCGGAACAGCCGGCAGCTCCATGCTTCGATGATCGCCCGCGACCCGCCCGCGTTCGTGTCCGCGGGCCGTATTATTTACAATTTATATAAATTTGTTGACTCAAATTTCACTATGGTATAATAATTGTATGGTCAGCGGCGCAGGTCAATAATTTTGTTGTGACAGGCAAAATTTATTCATCTGGTACTGTCTGTCTTCGGGAAATCCATCACTGGCGAAACAGGAGATCCGCGTGGTTTCAATCGATGTTGAAGATCATGGCAAATTGCAGATAATCAAGATCAGGGGGGAGTTCTTCCTCGGATATGTCCGCCAGGTCGAGGAGACCTGGAACAAGACCGTCGCGGCCAATCCCGAGGTGATGGCGATTGACTGCAGTGAAATGACGTTCGTCGACTCCTCCGCCATCGGCACCTTCGTCAAGTTCCTGCACTATGCGATGTCCCACAACATGAAGCTCTTGTTTTTTGATCTGAACGAATCGATATCCCGCATATTCAACAAGGCGAAGCTGAACAAGATATTTCTCATCCTCACCCGCGAAGAATTCGACACGATGTATCCCCTTTAGGACCGGCCTGTCCGCCGTCCCCGTATGACGGGTATCGGGACCGCCCGCGGCGGTTTCACCCGTGCCCCTGCCCCGGAAAAGAGTTGGACGGCGACCAAAAAAATAATTGATTGTTTACCGGCCTCTGCTATACCTATTCATGGGACAGATGACAATCCAGGGGGCAGGCCATGAAGCAAAAAATCATCAATGTGTTACGAACGGTGCGGACCATGACCATCATGATCGTCGCCTCGCTTATGCTTGGCATCCCCTCGCTCCTTTCGGCCTTCGTCGACAGGACCGGCAGGGTCCCCTACCGCATCGGCCAGGCCTGGGCCAGGGTCGTGCTCAGGCTGAACGGCGTCAGGGTGCGGGTCGAGGGCCTGGAGCGCATCAACCGGAAAACGTCGTATGTCTTCATCTCGAACCACCAGAGCAATCTCGACGGGCTTGCCATAGGCACGAGCCTCCCGTCGCCCCTCCGCTTCGTCATCAAGAGGTCCCTGCTGAAAATACCGATCATGGGGCAGGCCTTCAAGCTGGGCAGGATGATCCCCATCGACCGCAACGACGGGAAGAAATCGATCGAGACCATCAACCGCTATGGCAGGGAGCTCAGGAACGGCATCAGTGTCCTGTTCTTCGGCGAGGGGCACCGGAGCAGGGACGGCAGGCTCCAGCCCTTCAAAAAGGGAGGGG
Organism: uncultured Spirochaetota bacterium; assembly: GCA_963827275.1. Classification (GTDB taxonomy): domain Bacteria; phylum Spirochaetota; class UBA4802; order UBA4802; family UBA5550; genus RBG-16-49-21. Next base: position 60,452 of record CAWHAA010000005.1, on the reverse strand, counting down.
TGATGTTTTCCATCTCCTCCAGGCTGCCGCTCGTGCCGGTCACGATCATAAACAGCTTTAACCTCATGCCGAGCGGGTCCTTCGCCATCAGGAAGGGGACGATCACGATCATCATCGGCGAGGCCATCTCCACGGTGGACTGCGGCATCGAGCAGGCGGCCCAGCTCGTGGAAAAGGCGCGGAACGTGATAGCGGACAATCTGCAGAAGCATACGCCCGCTACTGCGTAAGCAGCACCGCCAGCAGCGGTTTTCCGTGGGCAGGGCGAGGAACGATCCCCCTGATTATTTCGCCATGGCCTTCATCTTCAGCCCTTTCGGCATTTTTTCAATTGCATACCGTAACGCCGTCCTGGGCATCGCCGCTTTTTCTTTCATGATATAATCGAATATCTCTTTCCGGTGCGCGTTGCTGGCCGACTTGAGCAGCCACCCATAGCCTTTCTGCACCAGGTCGTCCCGGTCCGCGAGCAGGAGCCCGGCGATCTCAATAACATCCTTTAAGAATTTTCCCTGCCTGGCGGGGATGATGAGGGACACGGCAGCGGCCCGCCGCATCCAGCGGTTCCTGGACCGGGCCCATTGCTTCAGCTGTGATACCTGGCCGGGATACATTTCCAGGAGCGCGCCGATAGTATGATTGCACAGGGTATCGCATGATGCCCAGTTGCTGACGTATGTATTGACCCATTTTTTAAATACCCTGATGTCACCCGGCTCGTAATCCCCGCGGATATAATACGACCAGTTGCACGCGATAAATGATTCTTCCATGTATCCTGATCGCCAGAGCTCTTCACACAGGCCGAAAATATATTTTTTCTTTTTATTTTTTATTTCTTTAAAGTATTCTTTCCCGATTTTTCTTGTCACCGCGGTTGTTGCGCCATACAGCTTGATTTTTTCTTTAAAAAATTTCCGGGCGGAAGCTGTATTTTTCCTGTCGCTGCTGCGCTTCAGTTCCTGCCGGATCTTTATAATTACATCGCTCGCGTGCATTGCACCACCTCTGGCTGTTGCCTCGCGGTCTGTTATGACTGCCGGTCGGTCTGTGTCGTCAGGACCGTCATGCGGTCAAAAAGCCTGCCGGCCAATTTTTTAAATGGGTTTAATTGTATCGGATAATAATACTCGGATTCGAACCAGCCGTTTTTCTTATAATACGCGTAATCCCTGCTGCGATCGTCAAGCAGCAATTTCATGCTTGTCCGCGCGTATCTGAATATGAATAATTTGAAAAGCCCCGGGGCCGGGTATTTTTTTCGTGCCAGTGCCGCATGGAATTTACCGCTCAGCCGGTCAAGGACCCTGTCGAAGGTTTTCCGGTCTTTTTCGGTCATCGGCTCAATAGCCGTCAAACAGCAGCCATTCACCACGGTGAACCCGAGCCCGTTCCCGATGAAGTTAAAGTATTTGGAAATTTCTTTGCCCCTGTATATCCCCTGGACCACGACGCTGGTGTAGGCTTTGCCAAAAAAACAGGGGCGGTGGAAAATGAATCCAAGCCGGTCAAGGAACACCTTCATGAGGCCTGATACGTTGAAAGAATAGTTGGGGGACGCCAGGACAATCCCGTCGGAGCTATTGATTTTTTCTAAAAGCACGTCCCTGTCATCTTTCAGCGGGCAGCACTCCTCCCCCTTTTCGAAGCACTGCTTGCATCCCCTGCATATTCCCAGTCGATAATCACCCAGCATGACTATTTCATATTCAATATCGCCGTGTGACCGCAGTTTTTCCAAAAGCTGCACGGTGGCATCGTAGGTGTACTTCTTCCGGACGTTTCCGATAAATGCGGTGACTTTCATGGAGGACCCCTCCCGTGGTATGAATTGCCAACTATATTCTGACGGCGATGCCATGGTAATGTATACCGGGCATTGCGCATAATGTAAAACAACGGGCGGCGCCGCCAGGGGCCGGGGAGCGCAGCGGCGCGGTGATGCCGCGTTATACGCGGAAAGCGGGCCTGCCGCAAGGCAGGCGGAACACGGATGTTGAGCCTGGCTGCAGATCAGATGGTCCGTGCTACGACCGCAATCTCCAAAGAGTCCTGTCTGTATTCTGATCCTGATACATCTGAAAATATTTCAATAATTTTCAGGCCATTTTCCTCGAATTCTTTCTTCAATGAATCAACGCTGAAACATTGCAGCCAATTGCAGACAACACGTTTTCGTGATTTTTCAATAATTGTATATTTATCAAGAATAACTTTCTCGTCATCATATTTAAAAGTATTCTGAAAAGAATAATAATCATCCGCTGACCAAAAATTAGATTGCTGGTTAAATTCATATATGGATTTTTCTTTACTTGCATTGTAAAAGTTTATGGAATAGACATCAAGCAGTATTGATCCATTTGGTGTTAAAATATTTTTGAACTTACCCAGCATGATCCTTCGTTGATCATGACTTAAAGCGCAAAAATCACACATGATCATGGTTATCAGGTTGAATTTATTCGATGATTTAAAATCAAGATAATTGCAGCAAATATAGTCACAGTCAAGTTTTTCGTTCAGCGCGGCCTGCTTTGCGTATTCAATTGATCTCTTTGAAAAATCTATGCCGGTTACGTGGATGCCCTTCCTGGCAAAACGGGAGGTATAAAGTCCCGGGCCGCATCCAAAATCAATTATTTTGGATGCGGCATCAAGACCGAAATGGCTTATTATCCATTCGGATGATTTGTTGATGAAATTGATATTTCTTGATGAAACATCAATTGATTCATTCAAATGAAACTCCAGCATTTTTTGAGAGGTGTGCCCGTCCGTCCATAATTCTGGAGCAGTATAATATTCAAATGGTTTTGGCCGTCTGTTGATTTCAAGTAGTTCATTAAACATTACATTGGCCCGTGTCTATTATTATTCGATGCCATGGATGGCGATGCAAGCGCGAGTGCCGAGGTTGAGCCTTTCTGCACCCTTCTGTTGCGGCTCGACACTCGATCACCCTGATCAGCGCACCGCAGGAGGCCCAAGCCCGCCGGGGAGCGGATCGGCTATGCTATGTTGTGCGAATATCGGCGATAATTCCTTAATATAAAGTATATGCTCCATCTATTTTTAGTGTTGCGGAGCCGCCAAATAAAACACGTAGTTTATTATCTAACATTACCGTATTTAATTTCACCAAATTAGACATTTCATATTCTTTATTTTGTTCAATTTTCAGTAATTGTCCAGCCCATAGGTTATTTTTCAATAAATAATACCCAAAGGCAGAATTGCCAGAACCAGTTGCCGGATCTTCCAAATACCCATACTTTGGAGCAAAAACTCTTGTTCGATAATTATTGGTTCCTTTCGATACTTCATTTGTGAAGATATGTATTATATCAATAGTATTGTCCAGGCAGAAATATTTTAGAACTTCTTGGTCAGGCTTCACATTAAGGCATTTATTAAGATTTATAATTGGTACAATTAGAGTATTCAGTCCGGCATTTATTATATCAATTGGCAGATTGCTATTAATTGTATCTAAAGAAATATTTAGACAAGAAATTAGATCATTATGATTAATATTACAAGAATGATACGTCGGGTTTGGGGCAGTTATAAAAATTGAGTTATTATTATTAATTTGATTATAGATTTTAAGATTTTCGTTTCTAACTCTAATATTGATGACTTTTTCATCTAAAAGATTCGGGCTATTTTTAATCAGATCAAACATTATTGCAATAGTTCCATGGCCGCAAAATTCAACTTCACATTCAGAAGAATAGTATTTTAAAAAATATCCATCCTTCTCTGGAAATAGAAATACAACTTCGCTGACAAAACCTTTAAGTTCACTGGCTATAGTTAGCATTTCCATGTCTGAAATATCATTAAGATTATCTAAATAAATGCCAGCTGCCGGATTGCCATGAGATGACTTATCTGTAAAAGCATCGATTTTCTTAAACTTGAAGTTTTTCATTATGAAAGAGTTCCTCTCAAATTTCAAAACCGCCGGGTTTCGAACAACGTTCCAGCATAGCCGCCGCCGGGCCCGTCTTCCTCCCTTAGGCGCGGTGTGCCGCAGGCCGAGCACGGCCACAGCTTCATTTCTTGTGGCCGCGCGCAGCGGGTGTGCTTTGTTATGTGCAGTTGCCCCATTCTTTGTTTTCAGATATAACTAATCTATATCCTAAATCAATAGTTTCTTTATCAAGCAAATAGCTGTACTTATTATACCATTCGCCACTTTCAATATCCTTTCGTAGTTTATTTAGTCCCTCGGGATTTTCGGGTATGCGTGAGAAAGTAGATATGGCCTTCCGCACATTTGGATCCAAATACATTTCCGGTCTTCTCCAATAGGCACACATGAATCCATCTGTACAATCATAAGGTATTTCAACAATTTCAACTATGACATTTCCAAGTATTCGTTTAAGTTCATCTATTGTTGGAAATAATTTTATATCAATTCCAATAATTTCGGGTATATAATTCTCTAGCCAAAAGTTATTGCCATATCCAATCCAAGTAAATAAGACAATTTTATATTTTGTAACTCTGATCATTTCTTTAAGACCAGAAATTGCATTTGACCAATGATGTATTGTTAAAATTGCCATGGAGCAATCAAAGATATTATTTTTAAAAGGCAGCTTTTCGGCAATTGCTTGTACCAAAAGTGCTTTTGAATTATCTCTTTTTGAAATCATTTCAAAAGATGGTTCGATGGCGACTACTTTACTATCTACAGGCTCATAGGATCCAATACCAGCTCCAACATTTAAAATACATTGAGCATTTTGAAGATAATATTGTATTTGCCTTAAAATCCGAGTGTCAGGTCTTCTATAGTTTTTATATTGTTTTGATAGTTGGTTATAATCTACAGACATAATTTATATGCACAATTTTTTTGTAATATTTATACTATATTTTTCTATTCTATATAAAATGGGGCAATTGCATATAGCGTTCAAGCATAACCGTCGTTTTGAGGCCTGGCTGCTAAAAGTTATTTAGCCTGTTATAAGCATTTTTGCAAGAAGAATTTATTTGAAACTTAAAAGCGCCGAAAAATGAGCCGAGCGCCCCGCCGGAGTCGGTGCTTTAGATTATCCCCGAATCGGCACCGACGGAGGCGGAAAGGCGGGAGGCCGAGGTCGAGCCTTTTCGCAACATCCTGTTGCGGCTCGACACTCGATCATCCTGATCAGCGCACCGCAGGCGGCCCAAGTCCGCCGAGGAGCGGAGCGTGAACGCCGTGTTATACGCCGTGGCAATGAAGTAAAAAAGCTCTACCGCCGAAGCACAGGACGTGCGGAGGCGGGCCAAAGGTAATAAAAAATTAAACAAATTTATCAACTGATACCTTAAAGAATCTGGCTAAAATTTTTGCCATTTTTAAACTAATGGGCCTTCTCCCGTTTTCCATATTTGATATATGCTGTTTAGGAATGCCACCAAGTAATTCCCCTAACTGAGCTTGGGTTAATCCTTTATTTATTCTATAAACTTTTAAATTTGTCCCAGGGGTCATTTGAGATTTAATATTTTTGTACCATTCAGTTTTAAAGACATCAATAGACTTATCATCTTTATTAATTAAATGAAGATTTTCACCATATTCTTTTTTCAGCAAAGAAAGGTGTTTTTTAGAAATTTCGCCTTTAATATCAATTTTAATACGGGGCGTTTTCACGTGAACCTGCATAATAAACCTCAATTAATATATTATTTTCATAAAATTCCCAGCATGCAACCCATTTATATGATAAATGGCAATGGAATTTATTCTTTCCAATTTTACTAAAATTAGCCCAGTGTTTTTGAATAGGGCCACACTCCTTAAGATCATCAACTAAGTTCCCCATTGCTAATTGTGAAAATTTAGGCATTTTTTCAATGCCTTTGAGGGTGCTTTTTGTAATTACTACTTTATACATAATGCAATGTAACCAAATAAGGGTTACTTGTCAACATATTTTATTATGAAATACCACGCCCGCCATGGATGGCAGGCGAAAAGTTTGCCATGGCGTATAACGTCCAAGCATAGCCGACGTTTTCACCGGAGCGTACTCGCGGAGGTGAAAATGTGCCGTAGCGCCGTCTTCATATCTTGGCGCGGAGGCCAAGCGCGGTATTCCCGCGCGCAGCGGCTATGCTTTGTTAGGTGAAGTGGCCATACACATTAAGGCATATTTGCTTTGAGCCATGGATGGCGAAAAGCAACATTAAGGTAAAAAAAAATAATATTTTGCATGTAATTTATATATTCTATAATAATAAATACATATTTTGTCAAGTTATTAGTTATTTGTTGGTTATTACTTGTGATTTGAATAATTATTCATCTTTTCCAAACTACCAAAAAGGCTCCAATAAAAGTTAATAAGGCTCCTGATACACGAATTAAATTAATTGAAATATTTTCAAAATAAAAATCATATATAATACTTACGATTATTTGCCCAGCAATTACTCCAAGAAAAATTGGTAAGGCACCAATTTTCATAATTCCAATTGGAAGAATTAATAATGCACAAAATCCTAAAAAACCAGGAATTATATACCACCATTTAAATATCAAATTATTGTTGTTATAAGTAATAATTTCCGAGAAGTGATGTGGGAAAAAATATGATAAAATAAATATTATTAATGAACAGAATACAACAATTAATCCATTTATGACTAATGCTGTGCTTAAGCCTTTTGATTGGGCAATTGATTTATTTAGTGAAGATTGAATAACTAAGGCACCACCTAATATAAATGGCAGGAGTTTTATAAGTATTTTCATATGGGTTTTGATCCCACCCCTTAAATTTGTACCACGAGATAGTTTAGTTTTAACCGATAAATAATCAAGACTAATGAGGTTAAAATGAAAAAACGATTCTCAGAAGAGCAGATTGTCAGGATCCTTGGTGAGCATAAGGCGGGAAAAAAGGTAAAGGATATCGCCCGAGAACACGGCATTAGTGAGAACTCCTTTTATATCTGGAAGCGCAAATATGGAGATATGAGCTCTCAGGAAATTGTTCGATTGCGACTACTTGAAGATGAAAATACACGATTAAAGAAACTGGTTGCCGATTTATCCCTGGATAACATGGCACAGAAGGAGATCATAAAAAAGTTCTGCGACCCGGAGTGAAGAGAGAGGCAGTAAGCTATCTGATGAGTAGCTTCGGGTTTTCGATACGACGATCATGCAAGGTTTCTTGCATGGCTCGTTCTACATTTTTATATAGTCCGCAGCCAAATGATGACGCACGAATCATTGGAGAGATAGATTCGATCCTTTCAAAAAATTCAAAATATGGCTGCGGAATGATACAGCTCAAGCTGAGGCAAAAAGGGATACTGATTAATCATAAGCGTACAGAAAGGATATATAAAGAGCATGGGCTGCAATTACGAGCGCGGAAACGTCGGAAAAAGATAGCTTCATTAGAACGATCACCCGTTGAATTGCCGAATGAACCTGGCGTCATATGGGCTTTAGATTTCATTCATGACTCGGTGGGCTTTAAAAAGAATCTCAAAATACTGACAGCGATTGACCCTGTAACGAATCATTCGCCACTTATTCATACTGGATTTTCAATAACGGGTAAGGATGTTTCTGAACTACTTGAAAGAGCATGTGAATCCTTTGGGTATCCAGAATTTATACAATGTGACAATGGTCCTGAATTTAGAAGCCAGGAACTCGACCGTTGGTGCTATGAAAAGGGGATTAAAATAATTTTCACAAGGCCCGGCAAGCCATCAGATAATTGCCACATAGAAAGTTTTAATGGAACATTTCGGAATGAATGTCTCAGTGCTCATTATTTTAAAAAACTGAGTACAGCCAGAGAGATTATTCATGAATGGTGGAGAGAATATAACGAGGAAAGACCTCAAAAGAGATTAAAAGGGATGACGCCAAAACAATATAATGATATGTTAGTGATCGAGAAAACTAAACTTGAAACTGGTCGAATTGTGGGGTAGGATCAGTTGCATACCAATATCGTCAGTCGGTTATCCCATATCTATGAATCAACAGAAAGACCCAATAAAACGATACTGAGAGACCTGCGAGCCCAGAGGCGGCCGCGTAATGTTAAGCTGCAACCGAACGAAAAGATTATTGCCTTAATTGTAAAACTCTGAACTTCATCTGACACTCACCAATCACTTCCAAACTGCCTGTCAGTTAAAGTTTAGCAGTTTTTCTTTTGCAAGCACTAACGAATCCTTGAACGTATCTATCGGTGTTTTGCCATAACAATATTTTCCACTATGCGGTCTCTCATTATTATATTGAACAATCCATATGTCAAGATCCTTCTGAAGTTCATCAAGAGTGTTGTAAATTTTCTTTCTAAATGCTATGCGATAAAATTCATCTTGAATGGTTCGATGAAATCTTTCGCATATTCCATTTGTTTGAGGATGCCGCGTCTTTGTCTTTGTGTGCTCAATATCCTCAATCGAAAGAAACAGTTCATAGTCATGACTTTCCATTTTCCCGCAATATTCGGTACCACGATCCGTCAATACTCGGATCAGCTTAATGCTGCTGTTTTCATAAAACGGTATAACCCTGTCGTTCAATATGTCGGCAGAGGTAATTGGTGTTTTCATATTGTATAACTTTGCAAAAGCCACCTTACAATACGTGTCTATAAAAGTCTGCTGGTATATCCGGCCAACACCTTTGACCGTTCCTACATACATTGTGTCCTGCGAACCCAGATAACCAGGATGTTCAGATACAATCTCACCATGAGCTTCCTTTTCCTCTTTGGCTTTCTCTAATGCGGCAAGCTGTGATTCCGTGAGAATGATTCCATCTTGAGCGACCTTGGCCTCAAGTGCCTTGAGCCGCTTCTTCATGGTTTCAAGATCATTACGGAGCCATATGCTTCTTACTCCGGTAGGTGAGACAAATATCCCCTGTTTTCTCAGTTCATTAGAAGCCCGAACCTGTCCAAATGCGGGATACTCAATTGCAATGCTGTTAACTGCAGTTTCAACACTTGGATCAACACGATTCTTTATATTAGCTTTTTTTCTGCTGATTTCTTTTAACGCTTCTTCACCACCAGTATCATAAAGTTCCTTTAGCCGGTAGTAACTGTCTCGGGAATATCCCATAATGTGACATGCTTTTTTGACATTCCCAATCTGCTCTGCGAGGTTTAATAACCCCATTTTGTTCCTGATGACTTTCTGTTCTGTTGTCATGTACTCCTCCGTATAATTATTCAGAGCATTTTCTGCTCCATTTATCGGAAGAGTGTCAGATTAAATCGAGTCTATTACACCTTAATTATTATATGATCGAAAGAAAAGCCAACCTTATTTATTTTCTTTTATTCATAACAAAAAAACCGCGGCCGCCGCTCGAAATGGCGTTTAACGTCTCCGGCGTTTACGAACCTGGCCGCAGGCCAGGTTGCTGAGCGCGCCCGCCGGTGAGGCGGCTCAAAACACTCCTCTGAAAACCGCCGAAACCGGCGGGCAAGGCGCGAAGCCGAGCACCGCAGGCGCCAATAAGCCGCCGAGGAGCGGAGCGTGAACGCCGTGTTAAGCGCCGTGGAAAAAATAGTATAAGTATTTACTGCCCGAGTCCAGGACGGGCGAGGGCAGGGCAATATCTTAAAAATAGTCAAATAAAACGGTCTGCCGGAACTTTAAAAATTGAAGCCAATGATTTAGCAGTTTTTTTACTAATAGGTCTAATACCTCGTTCCATATGAGAAATATTTTGTTTAGAAATGCCACCTAATTTGTTACCTAGTTCTTCTTGGGTCATTTTATGAATTTCTCGATATATCCTCATGTTTTTGCCGGGAGACATGGTGGCATCAATATTTTTAAACCATTCAGTTTCAAAGGCATCAACTAATTCTTCATCATTTTCCTTGATAAGTTTAACTTTTTTCCCATAGACTTCTTTTAAAACAGAAAGAACTTTGGGATGAATTTCACCTTTAATATTAATTTTAATATGGGGCGTTTTCACGTGAGCCTGCATAATAAACCTCTATAATGATTGTATGTTTTTCATATTTCCAGCATGCGATCCATTTGTGAGCTAAATGACAATGATACAGATTTTCATCTAATTTACTAAAATTTGGCCATTCATATCGCATGGGTCCTTTTGCACGTAGATCTTTAAGAAGGACATTCATTCTTTCTTGAATTTTAATGGGCATTTTATGAATGCCCTTAATAGCCTTTTTTGATATTTTAACTGAGAACATAAATCAAAGTAGTCATATAATGACTACATGTCAAGAAAAAAATATATTTCTTAAAAAGCCCGCCACGGATGGCGGGCAAAAAGCTCTTTTTCCATGGCGCTTAACGTCCAAGCATAACCGACGCCGCGCCAGCTTCCTCCCTTGGCGCGGTGTGCCGCAGGCCGAGCACGGCCACAGCTTCATTTCTTGTGGCCGCGCGCAGCGGTTATGCTTTGTTAGGCGAAGAAACGTCAATTATTCAGGAATTATTTTATATTGAGTCATTAAGCTAAAACTATCAATAATTTTTAATGCTATTCTCGTAATCGATATAAATTTATCATCATATGTCCAATATTTATGATTAATCCTATTTACAACCATCGCAAATTCAAGAAAAAGCTTATATTCATGACTTTCTTTATCATGTGCCATTATATGGTTAACGCCAGGTGCATAAATAATAATTTCAAAATTATTGCGACTTAATAAAATATCTTTGCCTTTGTATTGAATATCAATTTTGCTTTCTGATCTATTATTAATTTTAGTAACTAATTTTAAAATTACTTTGTGTAGTTTTTTTATATAATCCAGTGTTTGCTCATCGGGACCAATTTGGCTACTTGTTTTAATTTCCTTAGTCTTTGAAGATAAAAATATTAATAGGTTATTTATTACAATAAAAGATACAAGCCAATTAATTCCAGAGAGAATAAGATGGTAAATACATTGTATGAAATGCAACAATTTATAAATTGTCCTTATAATGAAAAACTTAACTTCCTCAAATATAATTTTAAACCATTGATGTATTATTCCTCTGTAAAAAGGTTTTGGAATTTTCCCAATATAGTCTTTAGCCTTATCGCGAATAATCTGTTGATTTATAGACATAAATATTAAATCAAATAATTGATTGGTATTATCTTTTAATTTACAATATAGAGTTATATCATCAATTAAAACCCAATTATTTTCTTTTTTATATTTAATGAATAATTGAAGATTATAATCACGATCAATATTTATTATTTTTTCTGATGCGGCAATTCGATCGATAAAGATAAATGTAGATGAACGAAAACTTTTAGGGATTAATACGATAGGGTAAAATGGCAATTTATCAGGATTATCATGATCCTTGAAAAGACTTATAAAATAAGGAGTGGTTTTGATCCCACCCCTTAAATTTGTACCACGAGATAGTTTAGTTTTAACCGATAAATAATCAAGACTAATGAGGTTAAAATGAAAAAACGATTCTCAGAAGAGCAGATTGTCAGGATCCTTGGTGAGCATAAGGCGGGAAAAAAGGTAAAGGATATCGCCCGAGAACACGGCATTAGTGAGAACTCCTTTTATATCTGGAAGCGCAAATATGGAGATATGAGCTCTCAGGAAATTGTTCGATTGCGACTACTTGAAGATGAAAATACACGATTAAAGAAACTGGTTGCCGATTTATCCCTGGATAACATGGCACAGAAGGAGATCATAAAAAAGTTCTGCGACCCGGAGTGAAGAGAGAGGCAGTAAGCTATCTGATGAGTAGCTTCGGGTTTTCGATACGACGATCATGCAAGGTTTCTTGCATGGCTCGTTCTACATTTTTATATAGTCCGCAGCCAAATGATGACGCACGAATCATTGGAGAGATAGATTCGATCCTTTCAAAAAATTCAAAATATGGCTGCGGAATGATACAGCTCAAGCTGAGGCAAAAAGGGATACTGATTAATCATAAGCGTACAGAAAGGATATATAAAGAGCATGGGCTGCAATTACGAGCGCGGAAACGTCGGAAAAAGATAGCTTCATTAGAACGATCACCCGTTGAATTGCCGAATGAACCTGGCGTCATATGGGCTTTAGATTTCATTCATGACTCGGTGGGCTTTAAAAAGAATCTCAAAATACTGACAGCGATTGACCCTGTAACGAATCATTCGCCACTTATTCATACTGGATTTTCAATAACGGGTAAGGATGTTTCTGAACTACTTGAAAGAGCATGTGAATCCTTTGGGTATCCAGAATTTATACAATGTGACAATGGTCCTGAATTTAGAAGCCAGGAACTCGACCGTTGGTGCTATGAAAAGGGGATTAAAATAATTTTCACAAGGCCCGGCAAGCCATCAGATAATTGCCACATAGAAAGTTTTAATGGAACATTTCGGAATGAATGTCTCAGTGCTCATTATTTTAAAAAACTGAGTACAGCCAGAGAGATTATTCATGAATGGTGGAGAGAATATAACGAGGAAAGACCTCAAAAGAGATTAAAAGGGATGACGCCAAAACAATATAATGATATGTTAGTGATCGAGAAAACTAAACTTGAAACTGGTCGAATTGTGGGGTAGGATCAGTTTCTCTTGTGATCCCATCCGTTGAATATATACGAACTAGTAGGTCTTCAATCAACCCATACTTATTAGATTCATTGCTGAATGTAATATTTAACTCTATTTCTTTTAAATAGGCATCATTATTTTTTAAAGAACCTTTGTTGCAATGAAAAATAATATCACCACTAATTATACATTTTGGATTAAATCTTTTTAAAAAAGTATAATAAAAAGTTAATGAACCAGTAATAGCTCCTATGAATGCGATAAATGTTGTAAAGGAAATATTAGACATTTTATTAAGAAAATCAAATAATTTTAATAGTATAGCATAAATTTCCATAATATAAATTTCCTTTTTACCTCGACTTATATTTTGGCGTTTTTTCGCCTAACGTCCAAGCATGGGCGACGCCGCCCGCAGGGCGGTGTGCCGAGCGCCCCGCCAGTGGCGGTGCGTTAGAACATCCGCCAATCAGTACCGCCGCTGGCGGAAAGGCGCGAGGCCAAGCGCGGCCACAGCGTCTAAATTTTCGTGGCCGCGCGCAGCGCCCCATGCTTTGTTAAGCGCCGTTTCGACTGGGATCGCAGGACCTGCCAGTTAAAGCTTTATGCGATGTATTGCAACCGACAGTAGTTGCATACCAATATCGTCAGTCGGTTATCCCATATCTATGAATCAACAGAAAGACCCAAAAAAACGATACTGAGAGACCTGCGAGCCCAGAGGCGGCCGCGTAATGTTAAGCTGCAACCGAACGAAAAGACTATTGCCTTAATTATTATATGATCGAAAGAAAAGCCAACCCTCTTTTTTCTTTTATTTATAACAAAAAAACCGCGGCCGCCGCTCGAAATGGCGTTTAACGTTCCGGCGTTTACGAACCTGGCGAAGCCAGGTTGCTGAGCGCCCCCGCCGGTGAAACGGCTCAGAACACTCCTCCGAAAACCGCCGAAACCGGCGGGCGAGGCGCGAAGCCGAGCACCGCAGGGGCGAAGCCCCGAGGAGCGGAGCGTGAACGCCGTGTTAAGCGACGTTGCCATTTATATTTTGAAATTTATTCATTCTTATAATCCAATATGCTATTATTATTGTTATAAATAACAATAATAATGTGAATTCTATTATTAATTCCCAATCAAATAATTTTATAATAAATCCTTTATTGTATATTACATTAAAAATTAAAGAAGCATAAATTATTAATAATAAAATTAAACCGATAACATATCCTCTATTTAACATGATGTATGAAAAATATGTTAATAATAAAATGCCAATAAATATTAATGATGAAATTAATTTTAAGTCATTTATTTGAATTATATTTACAGATTTTAAACCAACAAAGGTGAGAAACATTGGAACCCATAAAATAAAACGATTTAAATAAAATGGATTAAGAAAATATTTATTACCATCACTATCTATATAGGTTCCAGTAATAAGTTCGCCAATAGTGCGGAATTTTGTTTTTTTATAATAGTAAGCATGGTAAAATATGAATATTATCATTAAATATTATTCTTATAGATATATTAAAATACTCGTTCGGCAGATATAATTTTTTTATAAGATTTAAAAATGTTTCAATGAAATAAGCATCAAGGAAGAATGAAACAATTGGGTGTCTTTCTGATGGAATCATTCATAACTCCAAATACATAAAAAAATGGCAATGTCGCTTAACGTCCAAGCATAACCGTCGTTTTGAGGCCTGGCCGCGAAAAGTTATCTATCCTGTTGTAAGCAATTTTGCAAGTACTAATTTATTTGAAACTAAGAAGCGCCGAAAAATGAGCCGAGCGCGCCGCCGGAGTCGGTGCTTTAGATCATCCCCAAATCGGCACCGACGGAGGCGGCCAGGCGCGAGGCCGAGCACCGCAGCCCGCGAAGTGGGCGAGGAGCGGAGCGGTTATGCTTTGTTAGGCGCCGTTTCTGGCATTAAAACGAAAAAGTTCAAAAGTACATGGATGTACTTTTGAGTAATTACAAATAAGTTAATTTTAAGTTTTTAAATAACTCCTGAATTTATTAAAACTAAAACCAATTCCGGAAAAATTAGGCTCAAGTATTATAGCGTCTACAATTGCAGAACATATTCCTTTTTTCATTTCTTTTGCTACAGAAAAATTTGATAAATCCTTTTTGTTAATTATATCAGAAAATACTTTTTCGATTAAAGAAATTACCTCAGTTGTTGTTTTACAAAACTTTTTAAAAGGTATTAGAATTAATTTTAAATCATCATCTTTGGTGTCTCTATATAATCCCTTTTTTTGGCGATATCCAAACTCATAATCTTTAAAATATACGGGATGTTTATTGGTAATTAATAATGCAGGAAGAATGTCATCGGCATCAATATTATTTATATGATGCCAAGAAAAAACTTCGTTTGCAAAATCACCTAATCTAGTTCCCTTAATAATTACAGCTCGATTATTTGCTGCAATATTAGCCATATGATCAAAATTATCATTAAGAGCTTTTCCAATTGGTTCACTCCAGCCATAATCGAGTAAATATATTATATAATCCCTATTTGAAGATTGAGGTATGTTTTCTAATGAATGAACAATTAGACCCATAAATGTCCTCCTGATAAAATATGATAATAATTCCGAGCCATGGATGGCGAGGAAATAAAAAAGCCAGCCAGAAATGGCGCCTAACGTCTCAGCATAGCCGAACCTGGCGAAGCCAGGTTGCCGAGCGCCCCGCCAGCAAGGCGGCTCAAAACCCTCCCCAAATCACCGCCGCAGCTGGCGGGATAAGCGCGAGGCCGAGCACCGCAGCGAGCCTTAGCGAGCGAGGAGCGGAGCGGCTATGCTTTGTTATGCGCAGTTTGGTTGTCAAGGCAAAGGATATTTTTCATAAGCCTTTTTAGTTATATCATCTTCACAATATCCTTTTTCTCTCAACTCCCTACAATATGTTGCCCTTAAACCAGATAAGTCATCAAAAGGATGTTTTTCTAATATTAATTTATGTTTATTTTCTAATGTATTCTTCCAATCTGGATTAAGTAGATTTAATAATTCTTCTTGTTTTTTAAAAGCAATACGTCTAGAATCAAGATCTTCAATTCTATTTTTAAATTCATAATCAATAGCCATATTAAATGTTATTGATTCAAATATCCAATATAAAAGTTCATGAATATTTTCCGTTGATTTTCTTTCAAATTCTTGGCCACGCTCGACAATTACATAGTGATACTGATTATAATTTATCTCAATATGAGGTTGTGCAAAATCATTTGTATAGCCAAATGTTGGCAAATAATCTTTTGGTGCATTTATCAATCTTGCAAGATTATTTACTTCGCTTTCTATTTCTTTTAAGGATAATAAATTTGTCATAATATTATTAAATATCAACCAAATTGCGCCTAACGTCCAAGCATGGGCGACGCCGCCCGAAGGGCGGTGTGCCGAGCGCCCCGCCAGCGGCGGTGCGATAGAACATCCGCCAATCGGCACCGCCACTGGCGGAAAGGCGCGAGGCCAAGCGCGGCCACAGCGTCTAAATTTTCGTGGCCGCGCGCAGCGCCCCATGCTTTGTTAAGCGCAGTACAGCGCTATCAGTTCAAGTTGCCGCCGTCAGGACGGCGGCGGCAAATACACTTACAGCAAAAAAATAATATTTATACTGAAGTATGTAAAAAATAGATAACTATTACGGTTAAGAATAAGCCAAGAAAATAATAAATTAAAAAAGTATGCTCTTACGTTTCAGTACAATAAATTCACGGCGAACAAATGTCCAAACATTTTCTTTTGTATTAATATTTAAAAAGTATTTTAATACAGAATTATATATATGCACATGAGAATACTGGTCAAGAAAAACATAAAAAAATAAATCAAAAAGACTACTCTTGCGTCTTAGCTAAAAGAGAACAGATTGAGCTATTTTTCAGAATATTTTATTTAGTATTTCTTTAATAATAAAAAAATATCTCTACACTCTTACAAGAATTGAGTGGAAAAGGTGGATATAGACTTCCAGGACATTAATAAAAAAGCATTTTCTTTAAGAATAGTCCGGCAGGAGGCCGGCCCCAGAATAAAGCAAAAAAATAAAGCCGCTGTATTGCGCTTAACGTCCAAGCATGGGCGACGCCGCCCGAAGGGCGGTGTGCCGAGCGCCCCGCCAGTGGCGGTGCGTTAGAACATCCGCCAATCAGTACCGCCACTGGCGGAAAGGCGCGAGGCCAAGCGCGGCCACAGCGTCTAAATATTCGTGGCCGCGCGCAGCGCCCCATGCTTTGTTAAACGCCGTTTCGACTGGGATCGCAGGACCTGTCTGTTAAGGCTTTATGCGATGTAGTGCAACCGACAATAGTTGCACACCAATATTGTCAGTCGGTTATCCCATATCTATGAATCAACAGAAAGACTTAATAAAACGATACTGAGAGACCTGCGAGCCCAGAGGCGGCCGCGTAATGTTAAGCTACAACCGAACGAAAAGACTATTGCCTTAATTATTATATGATCGAAAGAAAAGCCAACCCTCTTTTTTCTTTTATTCATAACAAAAAAACCGCGGCCGCCGCTCGAAATGGCGTTTAACGTCCAAGCATGGGCGACGCCGCCCGAAGGGCGGTGTGCCGAGCGCCCCGCCAGTGGCGGTGCGTTAGAACATCCGCCAATCAGTACCGCCGCTGGCGGAAAGGCGCGAGGCCAAGCGCGGCCACAGCGTCTAAATTTTCGTGGCCGCGCGCAGCGCCCCATGCTTTGTTAAGCGCCGTTTCGACTGGGATCGCAGGACCTGCCAGTTAAAGCTTTATGCGATGTATTGCAACCGACAGTAGTTGCATACCAATATCGTCAGTCGGTTATCCCATATCTATGAATCAACAGAAAGACCCAATAAAACGATACTGAGAGACCTGCGAGCCCAGAGGCGGCCGCGTAATGTTAAGCTGCAACCGAACGAAAAGACTATTGCCTTAATTATTATATGATCGAAAGAAAAGCCAACCCTCTTTTTTCTTTTATTTATAACAAAAAAACCGCGGCCGCCGCTCGAAATGGCGTTTAACGTTCAAGCATGGGCGACGCCGCCCGAAGGGCGGTGTGCCGAGCGCCCCGCCAGTGGCGGTGCGTTAGAACATCCGCCAATCGGCACCGCCGCTGGCGGAAAGGCGCGAGGCCAAGCGCGGCCACAGCGTCTAAATTTTCGTGGCCGCGCGCAGCGTCCCATGCTTTGTTAAGCGCAGTACAGCGCTCCCAGTTCAAGTTGCCGCCGTCAGGACGGCGGCGGCATAATAAAATTATGTATTTTCTTCTTTGTTAATTCTAAATAAAAATGAAAGATTAAAAAATCCTTCAAATCTATACAATGTAACAGAGCTAGATATTTTATTTGTTGGCAAATGAATACCTACTCTCAATCCACTTTCCAATGATATAATTAAAAAGTCTGTTGCATTTATATCAATGCCAATTTCCGGAGCAAAACTAAAAATAAAATCAGTAAATTTCACATAATTATTCGAAGAATATAGTAAAATGATTAGTGGTAGTTCAGGATTCATTATTATTGATGAAATGAGGATCGTATTCAATTTATTATATTTATTATCACTTAGATAATTGTCGCCCCATAAAATATGAAGACCGATTTGCGGCCCGATCCATAAATTATAATTCCTTTTTTTATAAATTGAATAAGCAATTGTATTAATTAAATTTCCTCGAATTGTATTTCTAAAATCAGTTCCAAGTTTGGTCGTATGTGGTATATAAATCTTTTCGAAACAAAAATTTAATCTATAATTATATAAACCTCGTCGATAAATCGATGTTTGGAAGATTCCACCTCCGCCAAAAATATAATTATCATAAACTTCTCGAATTGAAGATTGTGTATGAGCCATTTGACCTACAGCTACAGATATATAAGGACCCAGATAATAATTAGAATAAGATTTTTCACAATAAATTAAAGTGAAAGTTATTGATAGAATAGTAATTAATCTTTTCATATATAAAAACCTATAATAATGAAAAAGAATATTTTAAAAATGAAATTCATAATTAAAGGCCGGCAGGAGGCCGGACCAACCATAAAGCCAACCCAAAGCCAGCGCTGTATTGCGCTTAACGTCCAAGCATGGCCGACGCCGCCCGAAGGGCGGTGTGCCGAGCGCCCCGCCAGTGGCGGTGCGTTAGAACATCCGCCAATCAGCACCGCCGCTGGCGGAAAGGCGCGAGGCCAAGCGCGGCCACAGCGTCTAAATTTTCGTGGCCGCGCGCAGCGCCCCATGCTTTGTTAAACGCCGTTTCGACTGGGATCGCAGGACCTGTCTGTTAAGGCTTTATGCGATGTAGTGCAACCGACAATAGTTGCACACCAATATTGTCAGTCGGTTATCCCATATCTATGAATCAACAGAAAGACCCAATAAAACGATACTGAGAGACCTGCGAGCCCAGAGGCGGCCGCGTAATGTTAAGCTACAACCGAACGAAAAGACTATTGCCTTAATTATTATATGATCGAAAGAAAAGCCAACCCTCTTTTTTCTTTTATTCATAACAAAAAAACCGCGGCCGCCGCTCGAAATGGCGTTTAACGTCCAAGCATGGGCGACGCCGCCCGCAGGGCGGTGTGCCGAGCGCCCCGCCAGTGGCGGTGCGTTAGAACATCCGCCAATCAGTACCGCCGCTGGCGGAAAGGCGCGAG
Organism: uncultured Spirochaetota bacterium; assembly: GCA_963827275.1. Classification (GTDB taxonomy): domain Bacteria; phylum Spirochaetota; class UBA4802; order UBA4802; family UBA5550; genus RBG-16-49-21. The sequence continues at coordinate 41,190 of CAWHAA010000005.1, read as the reverse complement.
GCCAAGCGCGGCCACAGCGTCTAAATTTTCGTGGCCGCGCGCAGCGCCCCATGCTTTGTTAAGCGCCGTTTCGACTGGGATCGCAGGACCTGCCAGTTAAAGCTTTATGCGATGTATTGCAACCGACAGTAGTTGCATACCAATATCGTCAGTCGGTTATCCCATATCTATGAATCAACAGAAAGACCCAATAAAACGATACTGAGAGACCTGCGAGCCCAGAGGCGGCCGCGTAATGTTAAGCTGCAACCGAACGAAAAGATTATTGCCTTAATTATTATATGATCGAAAGAAAAGCCAACCCTATTTTTTTCTTTTATTTATAACAAAAAAACCGCGGCCGCCGCTCGAAATGGCGTTTAACTAAAATTGTCCGAATTTCTTAATGATTTTTTAAGGCTACTGTTAGGCGAGCCGAAAGTCAATAAGAAAAAATTCATAATTTATTGAATAATGTTTTATTAAACGAACCTCCCATTCGTTTATTATCATGGTCTGATATGGTAGTTGAAAACATGTGGGGGGTGATGCGAATGGAAAATGGAATATTGGGGATGTTGCTGGAGAAATATTCATGGAAAAAGGCAATGTTTATATCTAACCAAAATATTATGGAGTTTTTTGAAAGAAACAGGAGTAGAATTAGCTACGGGGATTTTCTGCTGGTGCGCGATTATTTTCAAAAAACGCTCGGTGTATATCGTAATGCTTTTAAAGAGATCGAAACATGGTTTCCAAATGAGGATAATGATAAGGCCGTTGTGTCTGCGTCCGGGAATAGTGTGGCGCAACCGATGTCACTGCCGCGGCAGTATACAGAGTTTGAAGAAACGCTCAAGTTGAAACGATATTCGCGGAAAACCATAAAAATTTATTTAAGCGCGGTGCGAATGATCCATGCCTGGAGCATGGCAAAAAAAAATAAACACATTGACGATATGGATCATGCAGATTTCCGCGCGTTTTTTCTTTATCTGAATAATGACAGGGAAGCATCCGCATCGACGGTACGAGTGTACAGGTTCGCGCTCGCGTATTATTTTAATAACATGTTGAACATGACAATCGACCTCTCGTTTGTTGAAGGAGTGCGGAATTCGAAGCACCTTCCGGTGGTGTTTACCCGGGGCGAGATTGCGAGAATATTGGACAGCATAAAAAACCTGAAGCACCGGACAATGATCGCGCTTATTTACTCGTCCGGGCTCAGGCTCTCCGAGTTGCTCAGCCTGAGGGTGCGGGACGTCGATTGTGAGCGCCTGTCGATTCACGTGAAGGAGGGGAAGGGGAAAAAAGACCGCATCACCATTTTTTCCGATAAGATTGTCGATGACCTGAGACGGTTTATGGATGGGAAGCGTGGTGACGAGTTCATATTCCTTTCGTCCGGCACGGACAGGCAGGGAAGGCACCATGCCCTTTCCGGAAGGACAGTGCAGAAGGTGCTGGAGAGGGCGCTCAGGGAGGCCGGCATCAATAAAAAGGCGTCGCCGCATGACCTCCGGCATACATTTGCCACGCACCTGCTCGAGAACGGCATATCGCTTCGGCACATACAGGCGCTGCTCGGCCATAAGAACATAACCACGACTTCGATATATACAAAGGTCTATGATCCGCAGCTTAAGGGCATCCGGAGCCCGTTGTGAGGGTGCTCGTTATTCCGGATTTTAGCACAGCTGTCCGCTGATATGCATTTTTGACTCTGCTTCGCTACAGTTGCCGGAAAGGCGGGGCACGGGGCCGCTTTTCGTGGCCACAAAAAGCAGGGCAGTGTTAGTTGCGTGAAGTTTTTACCGGCTTATTGCCATAAGTCATCTGGTTTATAATAATATTACAGGTCAGTTGTTTGACAATTTGCGGAAGATATCTTCTATTTGTTTTTTCCCGGCTTTACCTTCCGAAATATTCATCATGGCATTATATAAGAGCCCCTTTGGATCATCGATTTCAATGCCATTAAATTCTAAAAACACCAGGGCAGTCACCAGGGCCACCCGCTTATTCCCGTCAATGAACGGATGGTTCTGGCACAGGTGACAGGCATATGCTGCCGCCATTTCAAATATATTTTTATGCAGGTATTCCCCATCGAATGTAGATTTGGGCAGGGCTAACGCTGAAGTTAGCAGATTAACATCCCTGATGCCTTCGGGGCCGCCATAGAGTCTTGTTTGATCTTTATGTATTTCAATAACTTCTGCCAGGGTTATAAATTCAATTGGTCTTTGTGTCATTTGGCCAATTTTCTTAAGGTAGAGTTATGTTTTTTATTGATCTTTCCCAATGCCTTTTCCAGCCGGTCCATTCTTGTGGAGTCATGCACCGGTGAAATTATAATATTTTGGCCATCGGTAGCGATCTCCAGCGGCGTTTCAGGGCCAATATTTAATAGCTCCATTATGGGTTTATCAATTATCAGAGCAGAGCTATTTCCATGTTGCACCATTCTTTTTATCATGCGGCACCTCTTTATTGAGTATATACAATATATATACATGGTAGATGCATGTCAATATTAATATTTTGGATATGCTGGTAAACTTCGCCTCGTGCCCACGCATGGCCAAACCTGGCGAAGCCAGGTTGACGGGGCGGCGCTTTTTTCGCACCTCCTGTGCGAGCGCCGCACTAAGTCATCCTGACTGGCGTGCCGCGCTTGAGGTATGGCCTTCCGGAAAGATCATGACAAGCGGTGCGGGGATCGTCCGGGAGAAGCCTCGCTTCGATCGGCGCGTCAGCGCCATCGAAGCGGACAATTCGGGCGTCTGTGTATTATGCGGGATTGCTATTCTGGTCAAAAACTTATGTCATTGCTATGCTGTCATTCGCCGCACACGAGGTGCGGCGTTGCGAGATCGGCGCGTCAACGCCATCGAAGCGGACAGTATGCGTCTTCTGGCCACAACTTCCTCAATAACGTATTACATTCCAGAACAAAGCCATTAAAACGTCCGCCGAAGGCGGACAAACCAATCGGGCGTCTGTATGAGGGCGAATTCCCGCGAAGCGGGATTCGCACGAGTTACGCCCGGAGGCAGTCGCGGCGTTTGAGCGACCACGCGGGGGGTTCATAGGGGGGCCGTCGTGTAACGGCCCCCCTATGCCAGGGCCCGGGCCGGCCCATCTCGCCGCCCGGCGATAGAGGGAATAGCAAAGCGGCTCCCGCGCACACCCTCCCCATGATCGGTGGCATCATTAATTGATTCATATCCCCACATATTGGTACGATATATATACTGGACCCGCCCGGTCTCAGGGCATCCCTGCGATAGGGCCGGCCAACGGTATTGGATAATGAAAAAACGGCTTTTTTCAGCATCATTGCTATTGGCAATAGCGGTTGTGAACCTGACGGGCTGCGCCAGCACAGGCTGGTTCACCCGCATGGACCAGGGCAGCCGCATTGTCCGTACCGCGGAGAAATACAGGGGAGTGCCGTACCGCTACGGCGGGGAATCGCCGCGGGGGTTCGACTGTTCGGGATACGTCATGTACGTATACAAGAAAAACGGCATCCTCCTGCCGCGTTCGGTGAAGGGCCAGTATCACGCGGGCAGGCCGGTGCGTCTCGGGCAGGCGAAGCCGGGTGACCTGGTGTTTTTCAGGACATCGAAGAAGCGCCGCCTGTCGCACGTGGGCATCTACATGGGGGGCCGCCGGTTCATCCACGCGCCGAGCTCCGGCAAGCGGGTGACCAGCACTGACATGAGAAATCCCTACTGGAAAAAGCGGTATGCCGGCGCGGTCACGTTCATGAGACGGGACATGATGTAACCCGGCCAAAATGACAGGTTTATTGTTTATGCCGGATTTTACTATACGATAGTTAATATCAGTATAGTAATATAATTCTTGACAGGATTGATACACCTGTTAAATTAGCGGTGACTGGAGTAATTGGATTATATATGCGGATTGGGATTTATCCAGGATCCTTTGACCCTTTAACAAACGGACATCTCGATATAATCGAGCGGTCCAGGGGGCTTTGTGATAAGCTGGTAGTGGCAATAGCGATCAATCGCGAGAAACAACCTCTCTTCACAGTCGAGGAGAGATTAGAGATCATAAATCTTAAGTATAAGGATGACAGCTCAATAGATGTTGTTTCATTTTCGGGTTTACTGGTTGAGTTTTGCAAATCACAGAGGATAGATTATATCATTCGCGGGGTACGGAACATTACAGACTTCGAATACGAAATGACGAACGCCTCCGTGAACAATAAACTCGCACCTGAGATTGAAACGATTTTCCTGATGACTAAAGGAGAATATGCTTTTATTTCTTCGAAAATGGTCAAGGAAATCGCGAGCTATAACGGTGATCTCACCAGCCTGGTCCCGCAATTCGTCATACAAAAGATCCAGAAGAAATACTCCTCCATGCAGCGCTGACCCCTGGTCAGCGGCGGCATGCCGCCGTTACGGCGGCACAACGGGTGCCCCGTGCGCGTCTGTCGCAACGACACGCGGACGGGCATTGCTCCCCGTGAACGGCCCGCGCATGCGGCCCGGCCCGGGGCGGATATTACTTGGGGGACAGGAGGTTTTATATGACGCTATTGACAATCATTCTTATAATAGCTCTCCCGATCGTAGGAACAGTGGGATATGCTTTCCGCGCATATCTTGGAAGGATAAAGCTCAGCTCCGCGGAGGCGAAGTCCCAGCGGATCGTCCAGGACGCGGTCAAGGACGCGGAGAACAAGCGGAAGGAGCTGCTCCTTGAAGCGAAGGACCAGCTCCTGAAAGAAAAGAACGCGCTGGAGAAAGAGGGCCGCGACCGGCGGCAGGAGCTCCAGAACGTCGAGAAGCGGCTGCAGCAGAAAGAGGAGACCATCGACAAGCGCCTGGACCAGATCGACAAGCAGGAAAAGGTGCTGAAGATCAAAGAGCAGGAGAACCGTCGAGAAAGAGGAGGAGCTCCGGAAGGAATTCGAGCGCCACAAGAAGGAGCTCGAGCGCGTCGCCGGCATGACGTCCGACGAGGCGAAGCAGGTATTGTTGAAGAACCTGGAGAACGAGACCAAGTTCGAGGCTTCCAAGATCATCAACAAGATCGAGGAGGAGGCGAAGCGGGCCGCGGAGAAGAAGGCGAAAGAGATCATCATCACCGCGATCCAGCGCAACGCCTCGGACTACACCTCCGAGAGCACCATCACCACGGTCTCCCTGCCGTCCGACGAGATGAAGGGGCGGATCATCGGCCGCGAGGGCCGCAACATCCGCACCCTTGAAAACCTCACGGGCGTGGACATGATCATCGACGACACCCCGGAGGTGGTCGTCATTTCGGGCTTCGACCCGGTGCGGCGCGAGATAGCCCGCCTCTCCCTCGAGCGGCTCATCCAGAACGGCCGTATCCACCCGGCGCGGATCGAGGAGGTGGTCGAGAAGGTCACCACTGAAATAGAAGAGAACATGCTCGACGAAGGGCGAGAAGGCGGCCTACCAGCTCGGGATCACGGGCCTTGCCAAGGAGGCGCTCTACAACCTGGGCAAGCTGAAGTACCGGTCGAGCTACGGGCAGAACGTCCTCTCGCACAGCCTCGAGGTGGCCAACATGGCGGGCATCATGGCGGGCGAGCTGAAGCTCGACGTGCACCTGGCCAAGCGCGCCGGGCTCCTCCACGACATCGGCAAGGGGAGCGTGGTCGAGGGCGAGGGCGCCCACGCCATCGTGGGGTCGGAGCTGGCCAAGAAGTTCGGCGAGGGCGACAAGTGCGTGAACGCGATCGCCTCGCACCACAACGACCGGGAGCCGGAGTCCTTCGAGGCGGTCCTGGTGCAGGTCGCGGACGCCATCTCCGCCTCGCGCCCGGGCGCGCGCAAGGAATCGCTCGAGACCTATCTCAAGCGGCTCGACAACCTTGAGCAGATAGCCCTGGCCTTCAAGGGCGTGGAAAAGTGCTACGCCATCCAGGCCGGCCGCGAGCTCCGCGTCATCGTGGACAATTCCATCGTCAGCGACGAAAAGGCCGAAGGGATCGCGAAAGAAGTCGCCACCAAGATCGAGTCCGAGCTCAAGTACCCGGGCATCGTGAAGGTGACGGTCATACGGGAGACCAGGATCATAGAGTACGCGAAGTAAATGGCCGGTTGAAGGCTACCGTGCCGAATATTGAGAGCGGATGAACCCCGCATTCTGGGTGACATGGCTCAGACAATAAAAATACTCGCCGTCGGCGACATCGTCGGACGGCCCGGTCGCCAGGTGCTGAAGGACAAGCTCCAGGGCATCATCGACACGCACCGGATCGGCCTGGTGATCGTCAACGGCGAGAATTCCGCCGGGGGCAAGTCGATCACGCCGGACATCGCGCAGGAGTTCTTCTCCGGCGGCGTGGACGTCATCACCACCGGCAACCATATCTGGGACAACAGCGAGGCCCTGAAGATCATCGACCGAGCCGGCCCTGCTCAGGCCGGCGAACTATCCCGCGGGGCTCAGGGGGCACGGGCACCATATCATCGAGCGGAAGGGCTTCAGGGTCTGCGTCATCAACCTCCAGGGACGGCTCTTCATGGAGCCGATCGACTGCCCGTTCAAGAAGTTCGATGCGATCTACGACGAGGTCAAGGACAGGGCGGACATCATCGTCGTCGACCTGCACGCGGAGGCGACCTCCGAAAAGCGGGCCTTCGGGTGGTACGTGGACGGCAGGGCATCGGTCGTGTTCGGCACCCACACGCACGTGATGACCGCGGACGAGGAGGTCCTGCCCGGCGGGACCGGGTTCATCACCGATCTCGGCATGACCGGTTCGTTCAATTCGGTCATCGGGATCAACAAGGAAAATTCCATGAAACGCTTCCTCACCTTCACCAGGGTGAAATTCGAAGTCGCCGAGGGGAACAGTAAGATCAACGCGGCGGTGTTCGAGGTGAATAAGGAAGGCAGGACCGAGGGCATTTGCAGGGTCATTGCCTGAGCCGCCCGGCCCCCGCGGGGGCGCGCGGGAGCGGACCGTTTAATCCAATATTGTATATAGTCACGTTATGCGAAATATCATATTCAGCCTGCCGGAGCATGACGGGGCCGGCACGTTGGTTGCGCACAATGGAAGGATGGCCTGTTTGACATGCCCCCTCCGGGGGACAGGGGGGTCTACGTAAATGTTGCTTGAAAAAATCAACGGCGTTAAGGACCTGAGGAAATTATCGGCGGGCGACCTTGATGCGCTCGCCGCCGAAGTGCGCGACTATATCATCGAGGTGATCTCCGTCAATGGCGGGCACCTGGCCTCCTCGCTGGGCGTCGTCGAGCTCACCATCGCCCTCCACTACGTCTTCAACACGCCGCAGCGACAAGATCATCTGGGACGTCGGGCACCAGTGCTACGCCCACAAGATCCTGACCGGGCGCCGCGAGGACTTCCGGGACATCCGCCGCCTCGGCGGCATCGCGGGCTTTCCCAAGCGGCGCGAATCGGCCTTTGACGCCTTCGACACGGGCCACAGCAGCACGAGCCTTTCCCTCGCCTGCGGCGCCGCGATGGGACGTGACCTGACCCGTAAAAAAAACAAGGTGATCGCAATTATCGGGGACGGGTCGCTGACCGGCGGCATGGCGTTCGAGGCGATCAACCAGATGGGCCACACCGAGAGCGATCTCATCATCATCCTGAACGACAACGAGCATTCGATCAACCAGAACGTGGGCGCCATGTCCCGCTACCTCACCCGGATCATATCGAGCTCCACCTACAACCAGGTGCGGCGGAAGTCGATGGAGATGGTAAAAAAAATACCGCGCGTCGGCGGCGCGCTGTTCAATTTCATCTCCCGGTTCTTCGAAAGCTTCAAGAAGATGCTCATCCCGGGCCAGCTGTTCGAGGACATGGGCATCCGCTATTTCGGCCCCATCGACGGGCACGACATCACCTCGCTCATCGGGACGCTCGAGCGCGTCAGGAGGATCGATTACGGCCCGAAGATCATCCATGTCATCACGAAAAAGGGGAAGGGCTACCTCCCGGCGGAGATGAACCCGGCCCGCTTCCACGGCATCGGCCCCTTCGACCGGGCCACCGGGCTCACCCGCGGGAGCGGCAGCGCTCTCCTATTCCGAGATCGCCGGCAGGACCCTCGCGCACCTGGCGAAGAGCGACAGGAAGATCGTCGCGATCACCGCGGCCATGAAGCTCGGGACGGGCCTCTTCGAGTTCGAGAACAAGACGCCGGAGCGCTTTTTCGACGTGGGCATCGCCGAGCAGCACGCGATCACCTTCGCCGGCGCGCTCACCGCGAGCGGCATCAGGCCCTTCGTGTCGATCTACTCGACGTTTTTGCAGCGGGCCGTTGACCAGCTCATCCACGACGTCGGGATCATGAACATGCCGGTCAGGCTGCTCATCGACCGCGCCGGGGCGGTCGGCCAGGACGGCGAGACCCACCACGGGCTCTTTGATATCGCCATCATTAAAAACATACCCAATTTCATCCTCCTGGCGCCGTCAAGCGGGGAGGAGCTGCGCGACATGATCTATTTCGCCGCGCGGCATGACGAGGGCCCTGTCGCGATTCGCTATCCCCGGGGCGGGGCGGGCGCAAGCGATTTCAGCTTCGAGGAAGGCGCCCGGTTCGTGCCGGGGAAGATCAGGAGGCTCACCGCGGGCGGCGACCTCGCCATCTTCACCTTCGGCGACATGGTCGCGGTCGCGCACCGGGTGCGCGAGATACTGCTCCACCGCGGCATCGGCACCGCGGTCGTCAACCTCCTTACCATAAAGCCCCTTGACGTGCGGGGGATCGAGCGGGTCCTCGGCGGCGTCAGGTGCGCCATCACCCTTGAAAACGGCGTCATTGCCGGCGGGGCCGGGGAGGCCCTGCTCGCCGCGGTGAGGGGAAGCCTCAGGAAGAAGCTCCTCTTCTGCGCCGGGTTCCCCGACAGCTTCATTCCCCACGGCAGCAACGACGAGCTTTTCAAGATGCACGGCATCGACGCGGAATCCCTGGCGAAGCGGCTCGCGAAATTGCTGAAATGACGCGCCGCCGGACTCCCGCGCAGCGGTGGATACCATGAAAAAAACAAGGCTGGACGTATACCTGGCACAGGCAGGCCTCTCCCCGACCCGCGAAAAGGCGAAGCGGGAGATCATGGCCGGATGGGTGAAGATCGACGGCGAAACCGTCTCCGACCCCGCCAGGACCGTTGCCGGCACGGAGGCCGTCACGGTCAGCCGGCCCGGCGGCCTCTACGTCAGCCGCGGCGGGCAGAAGCTCAAGTTCGCCATTGACCGCTTCGGCATATCCCTGGCGGGGAGGACGGCCGCCGACCTCGGCGCCTCCACCGGCGGCTTCACCGACTGCATGCTCAGGGAGGGCGCGGTCAGGGTGTACGCGGTGGACGTGGGGTACGGCCAGCTCGACTATTCCCTCCGCACCGACGGCCGCGTGGTCGTCATGGAAAAGACCAACGCGCGGAACATCTCCAGGGATAATTTCCCCGACAGGGTGGATTTCATCGCGGCCGACCTCTCCTTCATATCGATCGTAAAGGTGTTTGACGCCATACGCGACGTGTTTTCCCCGGTCGAGGGGGTCATCCTCGTGAAGCCGCAGTTCGAGGCGGGGCCGGGGGACCACAAAAAGGGCGTGGTGCGCAGGAGCGAGGCGCACCGGGCCATCCTGGAGCGCGTCATCGCCGCGCTGGAGGCAAAGGGCATGGTCATGAAGGGCCTCGTGCATTCGCCGGTGCAGGGGCCGAAGGGCAACATCGAATTCCTGCTCTATTTCGAGTGCGGCGCCGGCGCAGCGCCCCCGCACGCGTCCCCGGAGGATCACGGGGCCTTCATCCGCGACATCGTCGATCGCGCGCATGAATATTTCACCGATAAATAATTCTTGACCGTCGCAAATACCTGTAGTTATCCTTATCAACGGTACAATAACCATGAAATACCTTGCGACGCTGTCATTCAGCATCATCATCGTCATCGCGTCCGCGCGGGGCGCGTACCCCTACAGCACCGGGGGAGTTATCGCCTGGCCGGTCCCCTATACCCCGGGCTGGGGCCTCTTCAGCGTGATGGATTATTCGGGCGTCCCCTTCAACAAGGTCAGGATGAAGATATACAACATTGACGGCGAGGAAGTGAATTCCGGACTGTTCCCCGGCTATCCCGCGCTCTGGAACGGCAGGAACAGGAACGGCAGGCGCGTCGATCCCGGCGTGTACCATGTCAAAATCGAGGCAGAGGACGTCCGGACCGGCCTGCACGGCACAAAGACCCTGCCCGTGCTGGCGGGCGGCGGGAGCAGCGGCTCGTTCAGCCGCGGCGGCTGGGTGGGGACCAAGTACATCGGCATGGGGCGGAGCGGGGAAGTCATCGCCGACGACGTGTATTCGATCTACTGGAACCCGGCAGGCCTCACAGAGCTGCGGCACACGAAGCTCGTGACCGAGAAGGAGATACGCGAAAAGGCCGAGAAGGGGAAGGTTGACCAGATCACTGACGCGGACCTGGTAAAATTTTCAGAGGAAGACAAGAGCTTTTCAATACAGACCGGGGTGAGCGGGTCGATGCTCAGCTTCGGGGCAAAGGCGGGCTTCTGGGGGATGGCGGTCAACCTCCCCAGGGGCGTGCTGGGCATGGGCGTGTACCTGGTCTATTCGGGCGGGATCGACCGGAGGGACTATAACGGCGTGAAGACCGGGGGCCTGGACTACCTGGCGACCGCCGCCTACCTCTCCTACGGCGTCTCGCTGGGCGTGTCGTCATTCGGCGTCAGCGTCAAGGGGCTGTACGAGCGGGTCGGCAACACCCGCTTCATCGGGTGCGGGGCGGACGTCGGCACGCAGGTCTATGTCCTTCCCTTCCTCAAGGTGGGGCTCATGGTGCAGGACCTGGGGACCGGCATGTACCCGATGGACCGCCGCTACGACGTCAGGCAGCGGTACGTTTTTTCATACCCGACGCTCAGGCTCGGGATCGCGATAATAACAAACCGCAACTTCACCCTGACCGCCAGCGGCATCAAGAAGCTCGACGAGAAGCGGTTCGGCTACAGCGTCGGCGCGCAGTACGATATCATGAAATGGGCGTCGGTCTATATCGGCATCCGCGACCTCGTGTTTTCCGCGGGCCTGACGTTCCATATCGTCCAGTTCGATATCGGCTATTCCTTCACGATGGACACGATAACGATCGGCTTTAACCATAACCTGTCCGCCACCGTGATGTTCTGAGGGGGGCCGATGGGACGCTGCCTGATCATGGGGATCCTGAACGTCACGCCCGATTCGTTCCACGACGGCGGAAGATATTTCGACCGCGGGCGGGCGGTCGAGCGGGCCTACGCGATGCGGGACGAGGGCGCCGACATCATCGACATCGGCGGCGAGTCGACCAGGCCCGGCTCCCTCCCGGTCGAGGCCGGCGAGGAGATCGACCGGGTGTGCCCCGTCATAGAATCGGTCGCCGGGGACCTCGGGGTGCCCGTTTCCATCGACACGAGCAAGGCCGCGGTGGCGCGCGCCGCGCTGCGGGCCGGGGCGTCCATCGTGAACGATATCAGCGGCCTGACCTTCGACGGCGGCATGGCGGCCGCGGTGGCGGAGCGCGGCGCCGGGATCGTCCTCATGCACATCAAGGGGCGGCCTGCCACGATGCAGGACAGCCCCCGGTACGGGGACCTGATCGGGGAGATAGTGGAATTTCTTGAAAAAGCGGTGGAACGCGCGGTCGCGGGGGGCATCGACCGTGAAAAAATAATCGTCGATCCGGGCATCGGGTTCGGAAAAACGCTTGAGGATAATTACCGGATACTGCAGAATCTCCGTGAGTTCAGGAAGCTCGGGTGTCCGGTGCTCGTGGGCCTGTCGCGCAAATCGCTCATCGGCAGGCTCTACGACAAGGAAGAGGACCGGCTCCCCGCCACGATCGCGCTCAACGCGGCCGCGGTGCTGAACGGCGCGGACCTGATACGGGTGCATGACGTCAGGGCGCACCGCCTGGCGCTGGCGGGGATTGAAATGCTGAAAGGATTATCATAACGGGATGATGGAACTGATCGACAACTTCACGCGGTATTTTTCGGTGTTCTGGGAATATTCCCGGAACCTGATCGATATACTGCTGGTCGCCTTTATATTCTACCTGGTGTACCGCTTCCTCGCGCGCACGAGGGCCATCCAGCTCCTGAAGGGCGTCCTGGTCATCATCGTGGTGGCGATCCTGGCGAAGTTCCTCCATCTTGAAACGCTCGACTGGCTCATCACGAACATCGCCTCGTCGGTGGTGATCGCGATCATCATCCTGTTCCAGCCGGAGCTGCGGCGGCTCATCACGCAGTTCGGACAGAGGAACTGGATCGGCACCGAGACGGGGAAGGAGCCCTTTCCCCTGGACGAGCTGGTGAACGCGCTGGTGTCCATGTCCGAGGAGCGGGTCGGCTCGCTCATCGTGATCGAGCGGAGCACGGGCCTCCGGAGTTACGCGGAGTCCGGAGTCATGGTGAACGCGGACATCTCCGAGGAGTTCATCCGCACGGTATTTTTCCCGCTGACGCCGCTCCACGACGGGGCCATCATCATCCAGGAGCGGCGGATCACCGCCGCGGCCTGCTACCTGCCCCTGAGCGACTCGAAGCAGCTGAAAAAGCAGCACGGCGCGCGGCACCGCGCCGCCCTGGGCATCGCCGAGGAGACCGACGCCCTGGTGCTCCTCACCTCCGAGGAGACGGGGAGCATCAACATCATGGTCAACGGCAGGTTTTTCCCCAGGGTCCGCGTCCCGGATTTAAAGAACATGATACTGTTTTACATGAACCCGAAGACCGCCTACGATGACAAATACAGGATCCCGACAAAGAAAAGCGCCGAATGAGATATGGAAATACTGAAGGATAAAATATTCTCCGCCATGCGCGAGAAGGACTTCATGGCAAAGGGCGTCTGCCTCCTCCTGGCGGTGATCCTCTGGGCCTTCATCATCAACGGGAAGACCGAGGTCGCCACGTACCGGGTGCCGATTGTCGTCAAGAACCTGCCGGCGCACCTTGCCGTCTCCGGCATGTCGGACAAGTTCGCGGCCGTCGAAATAGAGGGGAGGAAGGACGAGATCAAGAACGTCAACGTGAAGGGCATCAGGGCGACCGTGGACCTCGGGAAGGCGGTCGCCGGCGGGCCGGCCGCGTTCGAGATCGTCGTGGAAAAGAACCAGGTGCCGGAAGACGTCGCCATCTCGCTCGTCCGCGGCGACGTGGAGGTGACCGTCGAGAAGAAGGAAGAGCGGTGGATACGGGTGCGTCCCGTCGTCACGGGCGCGGTCCGGAAGGGGAAGGTCGTCCTTGACAAGCAGGTCCTCCCCGAGCGGGTGAAGATATCGGGGCCGCGGTCGCTTGTCGTGGACATGGACTCGGTCGACACCGAGGACGTGTCCGTTGAAAACGCGTCGGGCGAAATACAGCGCCAGGTCGGCCTGAAGAAGGGCGAATACCGGGACATCGCCTTCGGCGAAACGGTATTCACCGTGAAGGTGCTGGTCGCCGACCTGAAAGACCTCGTCACCCTCACGGTGCCCATCTCGATCATTAACGAAAACAGGGACTACCAGTACGAGGCGCGCGACCAGGAGGTCGAGGTGTACGTGCGGGCCAGGCGCGCGGCCGGGCTGACGCCGGAAGAGGTTGACGCCTACGTGGACGCGGGCAAGCTGAACCTGAAAATGCTTCCGGAAGAGGAACGTGACGGGCCGCTCTACCGTGACCTGCCGGTGACGGTGAACGCGAAAAACATCGGTCCCGGCGAGATAGTGTCGGTCATGCCGAAACGGGCGCTGCTGAGAATTGTGAAGAAAAAACAGGCGGGAGAGCAGTGAATACATGTCAACAGTGAAGCTCTGCGTGAATATAGACCACATCGCGACGCTGCGTGAGGCGCGCGGCACGTCGTACCCGGACCCCCTGGAGGGGGCGCGGCTCTGCGAGGAGAGCGGGGCGCACGGGATCACCGTGCACCTTCGCGAGGACCGGCGGCACATCCAGGACCGCGACGTTATCGCGCTCAAGGACATCATACGGGGAAAGTATAACCTGGAGATGGCGCTTTCGGACGAAATCATCGCCATCGCGAAAAAGGTAAAGCCCCACCAGGTCACCCTGGTGCCGGAGAAGCGCGAGGAGGTCACCACCGAGGGAGGGCTCGACGTGACGGCGCATTTCGAGCGCATCAGGTCGGCGGTGGGGCAGTTCCATGACGCCGGCATCATCGTGTCCCTCTTCATTGAGCCGGAGAAGGACGCGGTGTACCGATCGAAGGAGACCGGCGCGGATTACATCGAGCTGCACACCGGGGCCTACTGCATCGCGGCCGACAAGTTCGGCGGCGACCTGAACCGGGACCTTCCGCCCGATGTCAGGCGGGAGCTTGACCGCATCCTCCGCGCCGCAGAATACGCGCAGGAGATACGGATCGGCATTAACGCGGGGCACGGCCTGAACCGGTACAACCTCGGCCCCGTCCTCGCGGCGCGGGGGCTGGACGAGCTGAATATCGGCCATTCCATCATCGCCCGATCCATCTATGTCGGCCTTCCCGCCGCGGTGAAAGAATTGCTTGCCATAATCGGGGGGTAAGCTGCAATGTCCTTCTGGGGCCAGCCGCCCGGCGCGGAGGCCCCCATCGTCCGCCGAATGGAGTGAAATCGCATGTTTATAGTCAAATTGCTGCAGCTGCTGCTGTTTATCGCATTCATATATATGCTCTATAACCTGATACGGTTTTTGTTCGGGCTGGGCAGGGCGTTCCGCGTTAAGCGGGAGGCGGAGGAGAAAATGGCGCAGCAGAACATCAGGGGGGACGGGCGCCGGCCCGGCCCGGGGAACGGAAAAGGCAGAAAGGAGACAATCGAGCTTGACAGGGACCAGTACAAGGTGGAATAATACTGTTCAGGCTGACACCATTATGATACGCGCGATAATGCACATTGTAGTTGTCGTAACCCTTGCCGCGGCCGTCCTTTCCTGCGGCGTGAAAGGGACATTCGGGTTCAAGAAGTTCGGACAGGACTCGTATCACCGGCTTGACGGCGTCCCCGAATTTTCCTCGGATGAGACTGTGGACTGGGCGTTCGTGTTCGATAAGAGATACCGCGAGCGCACGATCGGCATCGTGTACCAGAAAAAGGAACTGGTCTGGATTGAAATGCTTTCAAAAACAGGCAGGATCGGCGAGGATGGCAGGGCCGTGTACGGCTCCATCGACAACCTTCCGCCGGGGACCTACCAGATCGTCCTCACGGACCTCAATAACGGCAATACGCTCATAGACAGCAAGGATTTTATCGTTTACGAAAAGGACGACGAAGAGGAAGAATAGCCTATTTCCCGCCCCGGCGGCCCGCACCGCCGCCATCTTTGATCCGCTCGATTTTATCCGTCACATGCTCAATCGTTTCGGTCGTTGTCTTCGGCACCTTCTGCCCGGTATAGACCAGGTACGCCGCGTAGATGACAAGGAGCGCCGCGAGCACGATCACGGCCTTGGCGAGCTTTTTTAAAACGGAAAAGACAATAAGGATGCTGATGAATACCGCGATGATCAGGAGCGCCTTGTTGGCGGTGAGGGCGGTTATTATGCTTTCCATATGCCGGTTGAATAAAGAAGATTAGCGAGGGAGGGATTCGAACCCTCTACGCCGCGGGTATGAGCCGCGTGCTCTAACCAGCTGAGCTACCTCGCCTCAGATTAGCGCGGGCAGGATTTGAACCTGCGACCTTTGGGTTATGAGCCCAACGAGCTACCAACTGCTCCACCGCGCGATATGAACGTCAACCTATCGAATACGACGATAGTGTCAAGATTTTTTTAAAACAGTAAAAATAAATGCTCTTCCAATAATAATATACCGGTTTTTGTTCGGGATTTCAAGTGAAGGTCGTAAAGCGCGGCATCATCATGAAAAATTATTGAGCGGCCGGCCTTCCCGCGCCTGCGCTGTTCCGTCCTTTTTGCATCTTCCACAATTGAAATCACGGATGAATCGCAATTAACATTGACAAAACGGGATATTTCAGTATACCGATGCACAACCGCCCTGCGGTAGCGACTGAATGCACGGAGACTGCCCGGTCCATGGTTAACCCGCTGAAATATTTCAGGAACAGGAAGGTCGGCCTCGCCCTCGGGAGCGGCGGCGCGAAAGGACTTTCCCACGTCGCCGTGATCGAGTACCTCGTGACCATGGGCATCCCCGTTGACATGATCGCCGGCTCAAGCATCGGCGCGGTCGTTGGCGCGCTGTACGCTGCCGGGACGATGGGAGAGTTCAGGGACGACATGCTCAGGTTCACCACGCGTGACCTGCTGAAATACATGGACCCGGTCATGCCGCGCTCGGGCCTTATTGAGGGCAGGGGGTTTGTGAGGTTCATGGCGCGGTATATCCCGCGCGACGCGAAGATAGAGGACCTGAAGGTCCCCCTTGCGGTCCTCGCGACGGACTTTGTCACCGGCGAATCCGTCGTGTTCCGGAGCGGGAACCTGCTCGATGCCATCCGCGCGAGCGTTTCGATCCCCGGCGTCATCATGCCGGTCAGGCAGGGCGACAGGGTGCTGATCGACGGCGGGGTCGCCAACCCCCTGCCGATAAACATCGTACGGGAGATGGGGGCCGGCCTGACGATCGCGGTCAACCTGCACCCGCGCCTTAAAAAACGGGGAGCACTGTATCACGGGAAAACGCCCGCCGTGGCGGCAGATGGGTTCGCGGACCCCGCACGTGACGCGCGGACCGAAAACATGCGGGCGGCGGAAAAAAAGGCCCTGTTCGCCGGCGTCAACTGGATCAGGGCGATGGAACAATGGTTGCGGCCCGGGGACAGAAAGGGGAAAACGGAGATGCCGAATATCTTCGAGGTGATCGCCGGTTCGGTGGATATCATGGAATACGTGAACACCGCGCTTCTTTTGAAATACAATTCCCCGACAGTCCTGATCGAGCCGGACATCGTGGATGTCGAAAGCCTTGACTTCGCAGAAGCGAAGAGGATAATCGGAGAAGGATACCGCGCCTGCTCCCTGGCGCGGAAGACCCTTTACAGAAAGGTCGCGGCATGGCTGTAGCAGGGCGGGCCCCTGACGCGTCACCGGAAAAATGAAAGTATGCCAGGAAAAAGAAACGACATCGCCGACCGGTACAATGAGCTGTGCGACCTCATTATTGCCTACAACCGGCACTACTACGAGCTCTCCGCGCCGCTGGTCGATGACGCCGAATACGACCGGCTCATGCGCGAGCTCGTCGACATCGAGGCCCTGCGCCCTGACCTCCGGCGGGAGGATTCCCCCGCGTCGAAGGTGGGCGGGTTCAGGTCCCCGGCCTTTTCGGAGGTATCCCATGATCCCCCGATGCTCTCCCTCGGCAACATCTTCACGCGCGAGGAGCTGGCCGACTTCGACGCCCGGTGCAGGAAGGGCGTCGGCAATGAAATACTCTATTCAATGGAGCTGAAATACGACGGGCTCGCGGTGGAGGCGGTGTACGAAAAGGGGCGCCTGGTCCAGGGCTCCACGCGCGGCAACGGCGAGACGGGCGAGGACGTGACGCGCAACATCGCGACGATAAAAAGCCTCCCGAAGGCCCTGGCGGGACGGGCCCCCGAATACCTGTCGGTGCGCGGCGAGGTCTTCATACGGCACGGGGAATTCGAGCGGATGAACAGGGAGCGCGAGGAGAACGGCGAGCCGGTGTTCGCCAATCCGCGCAATGCCGCCTCCGGCTCGCTGCGCCAGCTTGACCCGGCGATAACCGGGGAGCGGAGCCTGGACATCGTGTTCTATGCGGTCGGCAGGGTCTCGGCCGATCTCCCGCTGCCGGACCAGCGGGCGCTCTTCGAGACGCTGCCCGCGCTCGGCCTGCCCGTGAGCCCCCAGGCCGCGGTGGGTCCGCTGGACGCGCTTGACGCCTACTACCGGCACTGGCTCGAGCACCGGCACGAGCTGGATTTCGACATCGACGGCGTCGTGGTCAAGGTGAACGACTTTTCCCTGCGCGAACGCATGGGCGCCACGAGCAAGGCGCCCCGCTGGGCCGTGGCCTGGAAGTTCCCCGCGCGCGAGGCGGTGACCGAGCTCGTGTCCGTCGATTTCCAGGTGGGGCGTACCGGCATCATCACCCCGGTGGCGAACCTGCACCCGATAACTATCGGCGGGGTCGTGGTGAAGCGGGCGACCCTCCACAATTTCGACGAGGTGAAGCGGCTTGGCGTCCGCATCGGCGATATCGTGAAGGTGATACGCTCCGGGGACGTCATCCCCAAGGTCACCGAGGTGGAGCATGCGGCGGGGCGCGCCGACATCGTCCCGCCGAAGGCGTGCCCTTCGTGCGGGGAGGCCCTGCGCCAGGAGGACATCTACCTCCGCTGCGTGAACCCCTCGTGCGAATCGAAGCGACTCGAATCGCTCAAGTTCTTCGTTTCGAAGGACGCGATGGACATGGAATATTTCGGCCCCGAGCTCGTGATGCGCCTGTACCGTGCGGGCAGGCTGAACACGATAGCGGATTTCTACAAGATCACGAAAGAAACACTTCTTGGCCTCGATCGAATGGGGGATATTCTGGCTGACAAGGTGCTCGGCTCAATAAACGCGCGAAGGCGGGTGCCGCTGTCGCGTTTTCTGCAGAGCCTGGGGATACGGAACGTGGGCGGCCACGTGGCAGGCGTCATAGCGGGCGAAGTGCGCAGCCTCGAAAAGCTGTACACGGCAGGCGTGGACGACCTGATGGCGATACACGAGGTCGGCCCGGGCGTGGCGGAATCGGTCCACGCATGGTTCCGTGAGAAAAAAAACCGTGCCCTTGTCGACGATATGCTCGCGGCGGGGCTTGTGGTCGAGGATGAGGCGCCCCCCGCCGCGGCGGGCGGCGCGGCGGGCGGCAAGACCTTCGTGGTGACCGGCACCCTCTCCCGCTTCAGCAGGGAGGAGGCGGAAGACGCGATACGGAAGCGGGGCGGACGGGCGGCGGGCTCGGTGAGCAGGAAGACCGATTACGTGGTCGCGGGTGACTCGCCCGGGTCGAAGCTCGACAAGGCGCGCTCTCTCGGCGTGAAGGTGCTCACTGAAGATGAATTTATTGAACTGATAGGTGAAGACAACAATGAGTAAATTAATCGCGTACTGTAAGAAAAATTATTTTCTGGCGACGCCGGTCCTTATGTTCCTTTCCTTTCCGTCGTACGACGTCTGGTTCCTGAAAGGGTTCCCGTTTTTCGCGTGGGTGGCGCTGGCCCCGCTCTTCATGTACGTGCGGGGAAAGAGCGTTAAAGAGGTCTACTTCACCTCCTTCATCGCCGGCCTGGCGGGTAATTTCCTCGCGTACGAGTGGATCGGCAATTTCGGGGCGGCGATGACCGGCGGGTACGCGGTCATCGTCATATTCCTGATACCGGCGCTGACCGTGTTTTTCGCGATAAAAATCACCCTTGCCGAGATCATTTCGCGGCGGCTGGAGCCGCTCCGCTTCATCATCTACCCGTCGGTGTGGATCGTCGTTGACTGGATACAGTCGATCGGCTTCCTTGCGTACCCGCTCCCCTACTGGGGATACAGCCAGTACCCGCTCACCCCGCTCATACAGGTGGCCTCCATCACCGGCATCCTGGGGATCAATTTCATCATGATAATGGTCAATTACCTGTCGGGCGAGCTTGCCGCCGCGTGGATTGCCGGCAGGGCCGCCATGCGCGACGCCCTGCGCACGGGGGAAGCGAAGCGCCTGGCGGCGGCCCTCGCCGGCGTGCTGGTCATAGCCGTGTACGGCGCCGTTGTCCTGGCGATCAGCGACAGACCGGTCGGGAAGGGACTGCGCGTGGCAATGGTGCAGTCGTGCATCTCGCCGTGGGAGGACTGGGACCGGAACCGGTTTGCCTACCTCGATGAGCTGAAAAAATACACGAAAGACGCCATGGCCGAGGACCCGGACTTCATCGTCTGGTCTGAATCCGCGACCCTGGAGACCATCGCGTACGATTACGAGCGCGGCACGCTGAATGATTTCGAAAAGGAGGTGCTGGGGCTGGCCCAGCTCTATGACCGGCCGCTTCTGACCGGCGAGATCGGCGTCACCGAGGATTATTCAGGCCCCTACCCGCGGCGCTATCCGCAGAACAATGCCGTCCTCATCAACCGGTTCGGCGAGGTGGTGAAGTCCTACGCGAAAATTCACCTGGTGCCCTTCGGCGAATGGTTCCCCTATGAAAAGTGGCTGGGGTTCGTCAAACGCATCACGATCAGCATGGGCGGTTCGAGCTTTGTCCCGGGCGGCAGCCCGGTCCTGTTCGAGGTCGGCGGGCATTCCTTCGGGGTGCTGGTCTGCTACGAGGGGATCTTCAACAGGCTCTGCCGGCAATACCGCAACATGGGGGCCGAATTTTTCGTCAACATTACCAATGACGGGTGGACCGATACCTTCCGCGGGCACATGCAGCATTTTTCTGCGGCCAAGTTCAGGGCCGTGGAGAACGGCATCTGGTACCTTCGGGCGGGCAACACGGGATACACGGTCCTGATTGACCCGTACGGGAGGATCAGGAAGTCCTTCCCGATCCTGACAAAGGGGTATCTCGCCGGCGACGTTGATTTCTCGATGAACCACCGGACCGTGTACTCGGCGGCGGGGGACGTCGTGCTCTATCTCGCGATCGGATTTGTCTTGATGCTGTCCGGGATGGCCGCTTATGACGCGTTACGGACGCGGGGGGGACACGGCGGGACAGGAGGCCTACCCGATGAGAAAACTCCGCATTGAAATTGACCCGTGCTGGAACCCCTCGTAGATAAATGAAATATCATCGTCCCGTTCCTGCATGCCCAGGACGCACAGCATGGGGAAGTAGTGGTCAACGGCTGGGACCGCCAGCCTGACGTGCTTCCCGATATCCGCGTAGTTGACCAGCGGGGCGTGGTCCCGGCTTACCAGCAGGGACTTTATTTTTTCATCGATTTCAACCGCCCAGGGATAGCGCTCCGCGTCCACGTCGTAATCCATCATCTGCAGGTTGTGGACGATGTTCCCGCTCCCGATAACGAGAATCCCCTCTCTCCTGAGGGCCCCGAGCCGCCTGCCGATATCGTAGTGATACGCGGCGTCCATCATTTCGCAGACGCTCATCTCGAACACCGGGACGTCCGCGTCCGGGTACATGTGCGTGAGCACCGCCCACGCCGCGTGGTCCACGCCCCAATCGGCAGCGCAGTTGACCATGTACTTCGTCACGCGCGCGACCATCCGGGCCTCGTCAGGCGCTCCCGGGCAGGGATACCGCACCTGGTACAGCTCGGGCGGAAATCCGAAAAAATCGTAGATCTGTTCCGGGTTTTTGATGCAGCTGACGAAGGTCGCCTTTGCGAGCCAGTGTGCCGATATCACCATGACCGCTTTCGGTCTGGGCAGGGACTCCCCCAGCTCATGGAGACTCGCGGTATAATCATTCTCCATGATGGCATTCATGGGGGAACCATGACCGATGAAAATGACGGGCATTTTATCGAATGATTGTTTCATCGAATTGCGGGAAGCCGCCGCGTCTGTGTGTGTGGTTTGCTAGAAGCCCTTCTTTTTTTTGTAGCAATCCTTACAGAAAACAGGCCTTCCTTCCGCCGGTTTGAACGGGACTTCGCATTCTTTCCCGCATTCAGAACAGGTGGTTTTGTGCATTTCCTTGGGTGCTGAATCTCTCCTGAAGCCTCTGTCGTCGCCGAACTTGTTGTCGTAACCCACTGTGGTATCCCTCGTATCTGATTATTGTTGTTAGATAGATCCAATTGCAATCCCGTTCAATGCCGGTCCTGCATGGAGCTTGTCATACATAGAGTGAGAGGCGAAGTTATGTCAAGGAAATAAATTGAGCAGGCATGGCAGGGGGATAGTTATCGGTCAGGGGCGATAGTTATCGGTCAGGGGCGATAGTTATCGGTAAGGGGCGATAGTTATCGGTAGGGGCGATAGTTATCGGTAATAAACAATTAAGGCAGGTTTTTGCCTGCCTTAATCAATAAAATGATGAAATATCACTACTATTATGAATCAGTACTCGGGCGGAAGCTGGTTTACCTGCGCAAAGGTAAACACCGGGCCGTCCTTGCACACGAAGTACTTGCCCACGTTGCAGCGGCCGCACTTGCCGATACCGCATTTCATCCTGTTTTCCAGGGTGGTGAAGATATTGTCAGGAGCAAATCCCAGCTTTGTCAGTACCGGCATGGTGAGCTTTATCATGATGGGCGGGCCGCACAGGAGCGCGACGGTGTCCGTGCTGGAAGGCGCGGCTTTCTCGAGGACCGTGGGCACGAAGCCGACTTCCCCCTTCCACTCTTTGGTCTCGCCGCCGGGATCGACCGTGGTAATGAGCTTCACGTCGCCCCGCTTGCCCCACTCCTCGAGCTCATGCTTGTAGACCAGGTCCTGGACTGAACGGGCGCCGTACACGATGGTGATGTCCTTGAAGTTCTCCCGGGTGTCCAGCGCGTTCCAGATGACGCAGCGGAGCGGGGGCAGGGCGATCCCGCCCGTGACGAAGAGCAGGCTCTTCCCCTTCCAGCTGTCGATGGGGAAGGTGTTGCCGTAGGGGCCGCGGAACCCGATGGTATCACCCACCTCCCTGGAGGCCAGGGCCTTGGTGACCCGTCCCATCTTGCGGAAGGTGCATTCAATATAACCCTCGCGGGTCGGGGATGACGCTATGCAGAACGTGCTCTCGCCTTCGCCGAACACAGAGTATTCACCGAACTGGCCCGCCAGGAACTTGAACCGCTTCCCCTCTTCCTCGTTGATGAATTCCAGGCGGAACGTCTTGACGTCGGGCGTCTCGTTTATGATCGACGCTATCCGCATCAGGTATGGTTGGTATACGTTTTTCTCTTCCATTACCGGGCCTCGACTATGTCTTTGATGTGCTGGAGTATGTTCATGTCAACCGGGCATGCCCGGGAGCATCGGCCGCACCCCACGCAGCCGACCACCTCGAGCTGGTCGGGCTGGTAAGAGAATTTGTGCATGATCCGCTGGCGCCACCGCTGGCTCTGCACTTCGCGGGGGTTGTGCCCCGACGTGTGCAGGGTGAACTGCCCGAAGCCGCAGGAGTCCCAGCAGCGGAACCGCATGCCCTTTTTGCCGTCAGTCTCGTCCTGTATGTCGAAGCAGGTGCAGGCCGGGCACACATAGCTGCAGGTGCCGCAGCCGATGCACCGGAGCGACTGGGTGATCCACACGGCGGCGTCAAAGGCGCCGGGCAGTTTTTTCTCGAGCGCGGCCAGGTCAAACTGCACCTTCACGTCGGCAAGGTGCTTCTCTTTGTCTTCGCTCCCGGCCGCAGCGAAGAGCTCGGGGGCCATGGAAACAAGGGCCTTCCCTTTCTCGGTGAGGATCTCGGCGAGGTAGGTGTCGCCGCCGGTAAGGGTCAGGAGGATGTCGCTTCCCTCCGTGCTTCCCGGCGACCCGCCGACCGAGGTGCAGAAGCAGTATTCGTCGCATTTTGCGCAGCTCACGCCGATGATGGTCGTGTTGTCGATTTTCGATTTATACAGCGCGTCATTGCAGTCTTTCAGGTATACCGCGTCCAGGACGGCGATGCTCCGCGCGTCGCAGGGACGGACGCCGAACACCACGACCGGGGCGGGCTTCGCCGGGCCCTCGGCCATGGCGACGGTACTCTGCTCGGTGGTAAAGCGCATCATCTCCTCGCAGCGCGGCAGCACCGCGTCCTTGGCGGACAGGGTGGTCTGCACGTAGTCGGCGGCGACCGCGGCGAGGGAATCCACGTCTTCAAAAAGGATTTTACCGCCCCTGTCCACGGGCGCAAGAACCCGCTTGCCGGCGGAGGTTATTTTTTTGATCAGCCCGTCCAGCGAGCTTTTCGTGATTGTTTTTTTCTCTGTCATGGCCTTCTACCTGATGAAGTCTTCTTTGTCGTTCGGCTTGAACGCGGCGAGCGCGTATTCCCCTTCTTCCCCGAAGTTGTTCGCTATATCGGCGATGATCCTCTGGTTCAGCAGCCGGAGCGGGATGTTGACCGGGCACGCCCGGGTGCATTCTCCGCAGTTGACGCAGCGCCCGGCCAGGTGCATGGCGCGCATGATGTGCCACTCCAGGTTGCCGAGCTCGTGCGACGGCACGCTGATCCACTGGGGCTGGTTGACCTCGACGGTGCAGCGCGCGCAGTAGCACATCGGGCAGCTGGCGCGGCAGGCGTAGCACTTGATGCAGTTCGATGTCTCTTCCATCCAGTAGCGCCACCGCTCCTCGCGGGTCATTTTGTCGAGCTTGTCCACCTCGGCCTGCTCCTCGGGCGTGAGCTTCAGGGGGTTCTTGCTGACGTAGTCTTTCACCGCGTTCAGGTCAGGCAGGTCCACGAGCTCGTTCGCGTCGGAGATCGCGATCACCGCGCAGTCCGCGTCCTTGAACTGTTCCTCGTACATGAGCTGGGCTATGGAGCGGAGCACGGGCATGCGGGCCACGATCGCCGGCCGGCCCAGCGCGCGGACCTCGTGCTTCGTGAGGTACCCGGCGAGGTTCTGGACGCAGCGGCCGTCCATGATGAGCTGGCCGGCGTCTTCCGGCTTCTGGATGAACACGGCGCGGACGCGGTCGCCGGTGCCCTGGCCGTATCCGATCACCACCTTGACCGCGCCGCTCGAGAGGAGCTCTTTCGCCTTCTGTATGATTTTATCCTGCATGTTCGTCCCTCCAGCTCGCGCGGATCGGCGCCAGTTTCTTGTACTCGTCATACGGGCCGAGCGCCCTGATCTCCTTGACGGCGTTATTCACGATGTCCGCCCATTTCGCGCCCTCGGCGGCGGAGACCCAGGAGAAGATGATCCTCCGGGTGTCAACCCCCATGAAGTTGAGGAGCGAGCGGTATACGATCCAGCGCCGCCGCGCGTGGAAATTTCCCGAGGTGTAATGGCAGTCATTGGGGTGGCAGCCGGAAACGATGATGCCGTCGGCCCCCCTGGCAAAGGCCTTCATGAGGAGCATGAAGTCGATCCGTCCCGTGCACGGCAGGCGGATGATCCTGACGTTGGTGGCGTGCTTGATCCGGCTCGTGCCGGTAAGGTCCGCGCCGGTGTAGGTGCACCAGTTGCAGACAAAGGCTATGATTTTCGGTTCGAATTCGGCCATGGTAGTACTCCGGGTATATGTTGTGAGGCGGGGCCGCGTGACCCCGCTTCCAATAGTCGTCCGTTACAGCGCCATCAGCTCCGCGAACACCTGCTCGTTCGAGAACCCCTGCAGGTCTATCGCCTTCACGCGGCAGAGGGCGACGCAGGTGCCGCAGCCCTGGCAGAGGCCCGGGTTGATCTTTGCCGCGCGCTTGATCACCTTGCCGTCGCGGTTCTTGATCTCTTCCATCTCGATTGCCTGGTACGGGCACGACGGCACGCACAGGGCGCAGCCGGTGCAGGTGGAATAGAGCGGCGGCGTGGTGCGGTTGACTACCGCGATGATCGGCTCGCGCGTCAGCTCGCTCTGCGAGAAGAGGGCGGCGACCTTGCTCGCCGCGCCGGAGGCCTGCGACACCGTCTCCGGAATGTCGCGCGGCGCCTGGCAGGCGCCCGCCAGGAAGATGCCCGCCGTGTTCGTCTCGACCGGGCGCAGCTTCGGGTGCGCCTCCGCGAAGAAGTGGTACGGGTCGTAGCTCACGTGGAGCTTCTGGGCCAGCTCCTCCGCGCCGTCGTTGGCCACCGCGGCGGTCGCCAGCACCACCAGGTCCGCCCTGATCTCGACCGTTTTATGCCCGAGGAGGGTGTCGGCGCCCTTGACGATGAGCTTGCCGTCCTCCTCGTAAATGCGGGAGACGCGTCCCCGTATGTATTTCACGTCGTCTTCCTCGATGGCGCGGCGCACGAACTCATCGTACATCTTGCCGCCCGCGCGGATGTCCATGTAGAAGACGTACGCCTTGCCATGGTGCACCTTGTGCTTGTAGAGCATGGCGTGCTTCGCCGTGTACATGCAGCATATCTTCGAGCAGTAGGGGAGGCCCTTGGCCTCGTCGCGCGACCCGGCGCAGGCGATGAAGACGATGGTTTCCGGCTCCTTGCCGTCGCTTGGCCGCCGGATCTCGCCGGAGGTGGGGCCCGACGCGGACGCGAGGCGCTCGAACTGCAGGCCCTGTATCACGTCCTTGTACTTGCCGTACCCGTACTCCGGAAAGAAGTCGGGCTGCAGCACCTTGAAGCCGGTGGCGAGCACTATGGCGCCGATGTCGAGGTCGAGGATCTGGTCTTCCTGGTCGTAGCGTATCGCTTTAGTGGGGCACACCTTTTCGCACACCTTGCATTTTCCCTTCAGGAAGAAGGTGCACTGTGTCTTGTCGATGACCGGCTTGTTCGGCACCGCCTGCGGGAACGGAGAGTATATGGCGGGCCGGTAGCCCAGGCCCTCGTTGAATTCGCTCAGGTTTTTCTTGGTAGGGCATTTCTGGGAGCAGAGTCCGCACCCGGTGCAGAGCTTCTCGTCCACGCAGCGCGCCTTCTTGCGTATCTTTACCTTGAAATTGCCGATAAAGCCGTCCAGGCTCTCGATCTCGGAGTAGGTGTGCAGGGTGATGTTCGGGTGCTGCGCCACCTCGACCATCCGCGGCGTCAGGATGCACTGCGAGCAGTCCAGGGTCGGGAAGGTCTCGGAGAGCTGGGACATGTGGCCGCCGATCGACGGCTCCCGCTCGACCATGACCACCTTGTGGCCGGCGTTCGCGATGTCGAGCGCCGCCTGGATGCCGGCGATGCCGCCGCCAAGCACGAGCGCTGTCTTGGTGACCGGCACCTTGATAGAATAGAGCGGCTGGTTCTTCTTGACCTTCTCGACCATTTTCCTGACGAGATCGGTCGCCTTGACCGTGGTCTCCTCGGTCTTCTCGTGGACCCAGGAGCACTGTTCGCGGATGTTGGCCATTTCGCACAGGTACGGGTTCAGCCCCGCCTCGGCGCAGGCGCGCCGGAAGGTGGGCTCGTGCATGTGCGGTGAACAGGCGCTCACCACGATGCCGTCAAGCTTGTGTTCCTTGATGGCTTCCTTGATCATGGTCTGGCCCGGGTCCGAGCACATGTATTTGTAATCGACGCTGTGGACGACACCGGGTATGTGGGAGATGGTCTCCGCAACGCCGGGACAGTCGACCGTGGCGGAAATATTCGTTCCGCAATGACAGATGAAAACTCCGATTCGTGACATTTACGCTTCCTCCGTCTGCTCTGTTTGCGCGGCCGGTGCCGCTGCCGCCGCTGCCGCGACTTTCGGTTTGACCTCGGCCCCGACCGTTACCTTTTCGGGAAAACGGACCTTTACGATGTGACGGTTGAGGCCCAGTTCTTTTTCGCCCAGGCCCATGGCAAGGCCGATGGCCTGGGTTATGTATATGACCGGTATAGTATATTTCTGTCCCGCGGCCTTGTTGATGAAACTGCGCCGCATGTCAAGATTGGAATGGCACATGGGACAAGCGACAACGATGGCCTGGGCCCCTTTCTTTACCGCGTTGCCGACGATCTTGCTCGACAGCTTGCCGACCAGGTCGGTGCGGGATATCGAATGGCCCGCTCCGCAGCATTCAACCTTGAAGTCCCAGTCCAGGGCTTTCGCCCCGATCATTTCTACGAGGTTATCCATTGTCCGCGGGTCTTCGGGCCGGTCGAAGTTCACCACCTTGGGCGGCCTCACCAGGAGGCAGCCGTAGTAGCAGGCGACGTCCTTGTCGAAGGGCGCCGTTACCCTGTTCTTGAACGCGTCCGCGTGGCATTCAAGGAATTCCAGTATATTCAGGGGGCGTACCGTGCCCCTGTATTCCATTCCCGTTATTTCATTTATACGCGCGCGCAGTTCTGCATTTTCAAGAAGGTCGTGCCGTGTCGTCATGAGGCGGCCGTAGCAGGCCGCGCAGGGGACCAGCATCTCCTCCACGCCGAGGGTCTCGGCCAGGGTGAGTATCCGTGCCGGGAGGGCGAGCGACAGTTCGTGGTTGAGCGAATGGGCGGATGAGGCGCCGCAGCAGTTCCAGTCGGGTACCTCAAGGAGCTCGAAGCCCATCGGACCGATTATTGCGCGCAGTGATTCATCGTATTCCCGTGAAGATCCGAGGAGGGAACAGCCCGGATAGTATGCGATCTTGGTCATTTGGCCGCCTCCATGCGGGCCTTGCCCGCTTTCTTAAAGATTTGCGAGATGTTTTTCCTGTTCTTGATCAGGTGGGGGAAGAGCTTCAATTTACCCTTGAAAAACAGTTTCGGCGCCATGAGGAGATCTTGTAAAAGGTGCCAGGAACGCGCCTTGTAGCCCATAATCAATCCTACTTCGTACAGCCTTCCCACATACTGTATTGAATCGAGAAATGTCTTGTAGAATGATACGAAATCTTTTGCCCGGGGGTTCACCTTCTTCAGGCGTACCGATTCGCTCCTGAGATAGTCCATCATCTTGGGAATGTCAACTTCCTGGGGACAGCGGGCGTAGCAGACCTCGCAGGTCAGGCATACCCAGGGTGAGTACGCGCGCAGGATGGTGTCTTCGGAGCCGTCCAGGCCGAGCTGGAGCAGCCGGAGGATATGGCTCGGAGTGTAGTCCATCTCTTCCGCCATCGGGCACCCGGCGGTGCACTTGCCGCACTGGTAGCAGCGGGTGGCGGCTACCCCTGTGGCGTTACGGAGTGTATGGGCCAGGCCCCCTGCGGTATGAGAATGGGTGGTAGCGCTCATGGTACTCTCCACAATATTAGGTATAAATAACAATTAAATTAGTTACAATTATGGTGATTGGGAAAATGTCCTTGTTAAAGGAGCTGGCCTCTCTTTAATCGAAATGATACTGTGTAAACATTGATAGCCGCGAGTTTTACGGCTTATTCAATCTGGTACAGTTAAAAAGGCGGTTATAAAGCACCCGTGCTATAGTGTAACTTAAAAAAACAGCCTTTTTTGTCAATGAAGAAAATAGCAATTCTCTACTATAGATTGCACAATACTTATATGATACAGGTTATTACTCTGAATTGTATAATATTGCGCAGGAAATGAATACAGATGGTTGCCCGGGGCTTATAATGATGCTGTGGCTG
This sequence comes from uncultured Spirochaetota bacterium, assembly GCA_963827275.1. GTDB lineage: Bacteria > Spirochaetota > UBA4802 > UBA4802 > UBA5550 > RBG-16-49-21. Next base: position 12,130 of record CAWHAA010000005.1, on the reverse strand, counting down.
GCGCGCAGGGCCGTCTCATTTTGACGGCTTTTTCTTCTGGCCCGCCTCTGGCCGCGCGGGCGGGTTGATGAGGTCTCTCAGGGGCGGGAGGAAGATTGATATCAGCGCGTTCCTGACCCATTCCCGGAAGCGGGGGCTGCCGGGCTCCATTCCCTGTACCTGGGCCACGCACGGGCTTGAACCGAGAAGCGCGATGACCAGGAAGATGAAGCTGTTCACGTATATGCTTACCTCCTGCTCCGTGCTCTTGAAGGGGATTATCTTCATGAAAAGCCGCTGGATTTTTTCGATAAGCTCCGGGAATTGCTGGTAGCCGGGTATCTGCGAAATGTTCTCCGCCTGGGTCATGTTAAGGGCGAGAAGCCTCAGCGGCTCGGGGTGCTCGGCGTTGAAGTCGAGCAGCCGGTCGATAAATACGAGCAGGCCTTCCTGCGTTTTTACGTTCCGGACCTCGTCAAACCACGCCTCGTGGCGCGTGATGAATTCATTGCAGATTTCGCTGGTGATTGCCTCGAAGAGGCGGGCCTTGCTCGGGAAGTAGTAATTGATAAGGGGGTGCTCGATGCCTGCTTCCTTGCCGATCATCCGCATGCTGGCGGCGTGGTACGGGTGCTCGGAAAAAACTTTTTTCGCCGCGCGGGTAATGATCTCCCTGGTGCGGATGCCCTTTTTGTCTTTTATGTTTTCTGCCGATGACTTGACTGACATGGAGTTTTGTCTCTGGTTCCTGATTGGCCGGCTGCCGGGGCCGCGAAGCGCCCGGCGATTTCTGCCGCGTGAATGTACAGGCTACCGCCGGTTGATTTTAATTGTCAAGTAATTTTTAACGCATGTAAAACCGGTGGCCTGGCGCGTTGCCCGCGGCGGGCCACCGGCATTCGGCGCTTATTTCAATATGGTCGAGAGATACGCGAAGCTTTCCTGTACCGAGCCGATGGTTTTCGTGTTCTCCATCGCGGTAATCCTGTCCCAGTTGTCCATGATCTCCTCGGCGGTGACCGCGCTGTCCCCCTGGCCCAGGATCACGCCGTCCGAGCACATGATGGCGGTACGGCTGTACCATCCGCCCATGCAGTTGAAAATCATCCCGGACTCTTTGCACTGCTCCGAGCAGAGATATGCCACCAGCGGCGATATGTATTCCGGCTTCAGGTGATCGTACAGCGGCGGCGGCAGGACGTTTTTCGTCATGCGCGTCCCGGCGTTGGGGGCGATCGTGTTCAGGAGGATATTGTTTTTCGCGCCTTCGATCCTGAGCGTGTTCATGAGGCCGATCATCCCCATCTTGGCGGCGGAGTAGTTGGCCTGGCCGAAGTTGCCGTAGAGTCCGACGCCGGAGCTGGTGAACACCACCCGCCCGTAATTGTTCTCCTTCATGACGGGCCAGGCCGCCCTGGTCACATCGAAGGACCCCTTCAGGTGGACGCTCAGCACCCTGTCCCAGTCCTCCTCCTGCATCTTGGCGAACCCCTTGTCGCGGACGATGCCCGCGTTGTTCACGACGACGTCCACCTTGCCAAAAGCGTCGACCGCCGTCTTCACGATGCTTTCTGCGCCCTGCGCGGTCGCGACAGAGTCGTAGTTCGCCACGGCTTTCCCGCCGGCCTTTTTGATTTCAGCGACCACGGCATCCGCCGCCGAGGCGCTGTTCCCCGATCCGTCGAGCTCCGCGCCGAGGTCGTTCACGACGACCATGGCGCCGCGCCTTCCGAGCTCAAGCGCGTGCGAGCGGCCGATTCCGGACCCGGCCCCGGTGATGATAGCAACCCTTCCCTCAAGACTGATACTGGTCATTTCCGCCCTCCCTGTGCAGGATTATTTTTCCCAGGCCCTCCCCTGAGGACCGTAGTCATGGCGGTGTGGTCTTATTTATTTTTTAAAATCACGCATGCCGAACGACTGCATGCTGTCCGGCAAGAGTAGCACAACACGTGGTATCATGTCCACTATAATTATTGCGGCAGCGGCTACGATGTCAAGTTTCCGCGGCGCGGGTTACCCGGCGATGGGCGGCCGCCGGTTGAACCAGGGCTTCGCCTTCTCGAGCTGGGCCGCCAGGCGGAAGAGGGTGGCCTCGTCTCCGAAGGGCGCGATGAACTGGACGCCCACCGGCAGCCCCTCCGGGGTCCAGTGGAGCGGTACGGACATCGCCGGCTGGCCGGTGAAGTTCGCGATCTGCGTGAAGGGGGTCTTCCCCAGGTTCGCGAAGGCGATCTTTTCCGCGAGGCCGATTTTTTTCAGCAGGCCCGCCAGCTTGAGCCTGTTGATAATCTTTATCCCGGCCAGGTCAGGGCCCTTCGGCTGCAGCTCGCCGATCCGTACCGGTGGTGTCGCCATCGTGGGCGTCAGGTACAGGTCGAACCGCTCGTGGAAGCGCGCCATGGCCTTTGCAGCGACGTCCCACTGCCGCAGGGCGTGCACCATCTCTTCCGCGGTGTATGATTTGCCGAGCAGGCCGAGGAGCCACGTGGTCTCCTCGAAATCGCCCCTCCGCGGCGTTCTCCCGAGCGCTTCGACGCTCTTCGCGATGTCCGCCGCGGTCTCGCCGTAATACATGGTAAAGTAGGAGCGGGCCAGGTCCGTGCCGTCGAGCTCCGGTGCCGCCTCCTCCACCCGGTGGCCGAGGCGCTCGAGCAGCGCCGCCGTTTCCCGCACCGCCTTCACGCACTCGGGGTGAACGTCCATGCCGAGGGGTGATTCTGTCGAGAAGGCGATTGTCAGCCGTCCCGGCTTCGTCGCGATCTCTTTCATGTAAGGGCGCTTCGGCGGCGCGGCCGCGCATCGCGCGCCGGGGTCCATGCCATGCACGAAATCCAGCACCGCGGCGCTGTCACGCACCGAGCGCGTCAGCACGTGCTCCACCACCGCCCCCTGCCAGCCCTCGCCGTTGACCGGGCCGATCGGGTTCCGCCCCCGCGTCGGCTTGAGGCCGAAGAGGGCGCAGCAGGAAGCAGGGATCCTGATCGATCCGCCGCCGTCGCCGCCGGACCCGAGCGGCGTCATGCCGGACGCGACCGCCGCCGCGGTCCCGCCGCTCGATCCGCCGGGGGTGTGGCCGGTGTTCCACGGGTTCCGGCAGGGGCCGAACAGCTCGGGCTCGGTATAGGCGAGGAGGCCGAACTCCGGGGTGCTTGTCTTTCCGAGGAAAATGAACCCCGCGTTCCTGAACCGCCTGACCATCTCGCTGTCATAGCCGGGGATGAAGTTCCGGTATGCCTTCGACCCGCACTGGAACGGCACCCCCGCGTACGGCGAGACGAGGTCTTTTAAAAGGAACGGGACGCCCCTGAAGGGGCCGTCGGGCAGTTTGCCCGCCGCGGCCTTCCGGCCGATATCGAACATTGGACAGATGACCGCGTTAAGGGCGGGGTTCAGTTTTTCGATCCTGGATATCGCTTCCTCGCACAGCTCGGCGGGGGAAACCTCTTTTTTCCTGACAAGGCCCGCAAGCCCGAGGCCGTCATAGCTGCCATATTCCTTGAATGAGCCCATATCAGCCTCCCTTTCGTGGTGCCGGATGGTCAGAGCACGGATTTGATCGCCGCGTGCGCCTGGTCCATCAGACCCTGTATGTTGTCATCGTTGTATCCCGCTATGTCTATCGGCTTGTGGATGACGATCTTCGCCTTTCCGGGGAACAGGTCGGTGGTGTTCGAGGGAAGTATCTTCGCGGTGCCGAGGACGGTCACGGGAAGAACGGGGAGTCCGAGATCGAGGGCCATCTTGAACGCGCCCTTCTTGAACTCGCCGAGGGAGCCGTCTTTGCTCCTGGTGCCCTCCGGGAAAAAGATGACCGACGTGCCGTTGACGATTTTCGACTTTGCCTCGTTAAGCGACGCGAGCGCGCGCTCGTGGTTGGACCGGTCAATAAAGATGTGGCCCACCTTTTCGCACCCGATCCCGATGCCCGGGACTTTCCGGAGCTCCTGCTTCATGACCCACTTGAAGTCGATGCCGAGCCAGCCGTAGAGGACGAAGATGTCATACTGGCTCTGGTGGTTGGAGACTATCACGTAGGACTGGGTTTTGTCGATATGCTCCCTGCCCGCGACCGATACGCATATCGGCGTCAGGTAGCCGTTCAACCGCGACCATACGACGCCGCAGATGAAGCTGGTTATCTTCGGGTTCGTGATGATCACCAGTATGATGGTCAGCGAGCCGAAAAACAGGGTCGATACCGCAAGGTAAGGGATAAAGAAGAGCCATTTATACGGCTGGTAGAGCAGGTGAAGCGCTTTTTTCATAATCGTATCTCTGTGCATGGGTACATTCATGACTACGTTTCCGCCGCGTGTGTTATGGTATTTTCTTCATGACGATCAGTGTGACATCGTCCTTGTGGGGAGCTGCGCCGATAAACCTGTTGAAATCGCCGGTTATGAAATCCAGGATGTCCCTGGCGGTGCCGTCGGGCGAATTTTTAAACGCCTTTTTCAGGCGTTCCTCCCCGTACCCTTCTTTGTTGGAATTGGAGCATTCGGTAAGGCCGTCCGTATAGGCCAGGAGGGAATCGCCGCTGGCGACGGAGAAATTAAGCACATCGAAATTTCCCGCAAGGCCTTCTTTTCCGAGCAGCATGCCCTTGAGGTCCCTGTCGTGGGGCTTCACGGGCAGCACGTTGCCGGTTTTCCCCCTTTTTATCAGAAGGTCCGGATGGCTCGCGTTGATATATTCTATAGTGTTGCCGTTCAGCCGCAGTATGATGCCGGTCAGGTAGCTGTCCACGGAGCCGATCTCAGAGATCAGGTCGCTGTTGATGTCTTCAACTGTCTTCGCGAGGCCGCCCTGGGACATCTGGTTGAAATGGCGCGATATTATCGAACGGGCGAGCAGGGTGATGAGTCCCGAGGATATGCCGTGGCCCGAGACGTCAAAGACCGAGACGCCGCTCACGTTCCCGTCGCTTTCATAGAAATCATAGAAGTCGCCCGACACCCCCATCATCGGCCTGATGAAAAACGCGATGTCCCACCCGGGGCAGGCGGGGGGCTTCTGCGGGAAGAGCTGGAACTGTATGTTGGCGGCGAGGGCCATCTCCTGCTCGGATATCTTCTGGCGCATGCTCAGCTCCATGTTGGCCACCTTCAGCTCCACCTCCTGCTGCTTGAGAACGGTGATGTCCCGTATAACGAAGAGCATTCCCGCCGCGGTCTCCTCCAGTTCGCGTATCGCCGTGGCGGCAAGGCTCAGGGTGCGGTTCCCCCTGTCCGGCGTATAGATGTAAATCTCGTGGTTGCTGACCGTCCCGTTTTTCAGCGCGGCGGTAAATTCATCGGTAAACGGATCGTTGCCGATGAAGTCGGCGGCCCGCCTCCCGATCATATCTTTTTCTTTTCTATGGAAGAGCTCGCAGGCGGCGTTGTTCACCAGGTGGATGACGCCTTCGTTGTCCACCGCGATCAGCGCGTCGGACATGGTCTCGATGATCGCCTGCGCCGCGAAGGTGGGCGTTATCTCGATGATCTTGTAGCGCTGTATCAGCAAGAGGGCGATGATCACGAAGACCATGAAGGGGATGTAGCCGAAGGGGTATACCGGGACCCCGTATTTCGCGATAAAATCCACGACACCGATGGAGGCGATGCCCAGGGCGAGCGACATGGCCTTGATGCGTCTCTGGTAGATGGTGCCGGGCGCCGCTTTTTTGTATTCTCTGTAGGCGTGGAACCCGCAGAGCGGCAGTATCGTGAAGAAATAGATGAGGAACGGGATGCTCAGCCATCCGTATTTCGGGTAGTACCCCCACCAGTAGTGGTAGAGCGACGCGATCATGGCGTCCGTGGAAATGATCGCCACGGAGAAGAAGATCGAGAGCATCCAGTTGAAGAGGACGAGCCGCTTCCATTGCTGGAAGATCCCGAGGCCCCTGACAACGAACAGGTAGATGGCCGCGGGAATACAGGGGACGCCGATATACCCGGCCTTCGCCCAGAACAGGGCCACGGACTCGTCATTGCTGGAATACATGAAGGTGAATGCGAGGAACCATTCAGCGAAGGCGGCCGACACCAGGAACAGGTCAACGCTGAGCCGGGAGAAGCGCTCGCGTATCAGCGGAACGATCCCGATGATAAAAATACCCGAGGCGACTATGGCCGTGGGCAGGGAATAGTAGCTGAACGTATAATTCGATATGTCGATTACCCGGGCTATTGTATCCATCTATGACGCTTTCTCGTGACAACCGGATTTTTTATGTTGCGTGTCGTTATGACATTGTTTGATAAAAATGTCAATTAAAAGTGGGAGGAGCGGGACCCTGACATGCCGTATGCCTGCCATACGTTGGGATCGTGCCCGGGGTTGATGTCGGTCCGGGAATTCACTATGCCGATGAGGGGCTTTTCCTTCAGCTCGGCGATCTCGTACCCGGTCCCGTGAAAGAAATTGCCCCGGATCGCGTTCAGCGGGAAGTCCTTCTCGTTGAATATGAGCATGCTTTTCGGTTTTTTCATGACGGTCTCCCTGTATCGGTATGGCGCGTTTATTTCACGGCATTGATGATGAAGTCCGGCTCGCCGCCGTTGAGGACGGCGACCACGTTCCGTATCGCGGCGGTGATGATCCTCATCTTGGATTCCTGCGTGACGCCGGCGATATGGGGGGTCAGCATGAGCCTGGTTTCGATCGCCCCCAGGAGGGGACTGCCGGCCCTGATTGGCTCTTCCGAGAAGACGTCAAGCGCCGCACCCGCCAGCCGTTTTTCCGAAAGCGCCAGGGCCAGCGCCTCCTCGTCCAGCACCTCGCCCCGGGCGACGTTTATTATGAAGGCGGCCGGCTTCATCAGGGCGATCCTGCCCGCGTCAATCATCCCCCTGGTCGCGTCGGTGAGGGGGCAGTGGATGCTCACGATATCGGACGTTTGTAACAGGTCGTCGATTTCGCGGAAGGCGGCGCCGTATCCGGCTTCGTCGCTCCCGCCCATCCGCGCCGGGTCGTAGTAGGTCATGCTGACGCCGAACGGGGCAAGGCGCTCGGCAACGGCCCTGCCGATCCGCCCCATGCCCACGAGGCCCCATGACTTGCCCTGCAGCTCGAAGGCCCCGATGTCCATCTGGCGCCATTCGCCCGCGGCGGTGGTGCGGTGCGCCATGAGGAGGTTTTTCAGCAGGCACAGGGCGGCCAGCACCACGTGCTCCGCGACGCTCACCGTGTTGGCCCCGGCGGTGTTTGCGACCGGTATCCCCGCGGCGGTGAAGGCGTCAACGTCGATGTTCTGGTACCCGACGCTCGGCTGCTGCACCAGCCTCGCTTTTTTTGCGGCCCGGGCCATCTCGCCGGTGATGCTTTTTATAAAAGTGTAATCACCGAAGATGATGTCGGCATCAGGCAGCAGGCCGACAATCTCGCCGTCAGGCAGGTGGTGCGCGCCGATCACCTCGACATCGTCGGGGCACGTGCAGCCGTTGCCCCTGATCATCATCGACAAGAGCTCCGGGCCGAGGGTGCAGAGCGACACGATTTTTTTCTTCACCGGGTTCCTCCGTTTAATGCTGTGATAATTCCGGCGCGAAGCAGCCGGGGCAAGGCTTGTTGATGTACTAATAGAAATGCTCAAAAGGCACTTTTTGCCTGTTATCGAAGGTGATTCCCTCTATCTCAAGCAATTGCCGTTTCATTACGAGCCCGCCCCCGTACCCGCCAAGCGATCCGTCCGACCTGATGACCCTGTGGCAGGGTATGAGTATGGGGAAGGGGTTTCCGGCCATGACGTTTCCCGCGGCCCGCGCGCCCTTCGGGTTCCCGGCGCGCGCGGCAAGCCGCCCGTACGTGCTCACCCGGCCCCTCGGTATGGCGTGGTCCGCCAGGAGCACCTTTCTCTGGAATTTCCGGCACAGGTCAAGGTCAAGGAGATCAAGGCTGAACGTGACGTTTCCGCCGGAGAAATACGAAAGCATGGCGCCGATAGTGTCATCGATAGGTCCGCAGCTTTTTTCCGCATGACCGCGCCGTATCTCCCGCGTCGATGCCCGGTCCCTGACGTTGATGTCTATGCGGTATATTTTCGGCACGTCTCTTTTCATCTTCCAGAGGATGACCGTTTTCCCGAACCGGGAAGCGAACGTGGTGTAATAATCATTCATGGCGATGTTTTTCCTGCCCCGGGTTTATTTTCCGGCCGGCGCCGATTGCAGGATATCATGGTACGGTTTTCCCGGTTTGTCCATGCAAAAATAATTCATTCAAAGTGGTTCAATAAATAAATTGAAAATATTAATGTAATTTATTATTGACAGTAAGGCGCTGCAAACTACCTTGATGTTGTCCGGGACAGAAGCGGCCGCTTCGCCGGCCATTGAGGGATCGTTCAGCGGCAGGACGGTGGGTTCTGGCCCCACAAACCTAGGTTCGAGTCCTAGTCCCTCAGCATGAACACCCCGCCGCGGGCGCCCCTTTTTTCGCTAAATCAAACTTGACAAACTCCTTCGCCGCGTTCCTTCTCTTTGGGAAACGAATCATTGATCTTCATCTGAAGGCCGTCATGGGAAGACACCTTAAAAATATTCCAACCGCCGAAGGGCGCGACCGCAGGGGGCCCGGGTTCTACGCAACGCCCGGCTTTATCGCGAAATTCATGACTGAAGCCATGCTGGAGATACAGCCCGGCGGCGCGTGTGTGCTCGACCCCGCTGCCGGGAAAGAAGACCTGCTGCGCTGTTTCCATTCAGCCGGGAAGTCCGTCGATTCATTCGATATCATTGATTATGGCGATCACGCCTGTTCGAATTTCAGGCGTGTCGATTTCCTTGATTATTACTGCGGCCTCCGGCAGGAGGCCCGCGGCGGCCGGGATATCGGTTGCGTCTACGATTATTATATCGTAAACCCGCCCTACAATTGCCACGAGGTCGGGTACATCCGCGACAACAAGGACAAGCTGAACGCGAATTTTGATGATATCGGCACGCATAACATGTATTCGATGTTCCTGGGCGCGCTGATCGACTGCGCGAAGGAGGGCGCGCTGATCGGGATGATAACCCTGGATTCATTCTTGACCGCGAGGGCGCACCGGGGCCTGAGGAAAAAGATACTCGACCGCTGCTCGGTCCATTACCTCGTGCTGTGCCCGTCTGACCTGTTCAGGGACCAGAAGGCGGATGTGCGGACCTGCATCATCATCCTCCAGAAGGGAACACGGTACCAGGGAAGCGTGAAGGTCGGCAAAAGGCCGCGGGACACGGACCGCCTGAAGGAGCTTCTTTCCAATAAAGCCTTTGCCGAAAAACCGATCGATGAGATCAGCCTGAAAACCGGCGACGGTCCGCCCGAGTTCGTCATCGATTGCCCGCAGGCGGTCAGGGAGCTGTTCGACGGCCCCCGGCTCGGCGGCCTGTTCCCCTGCATAACGGGGATCTCCACGGGCAATGACGCGAAATATATCTCAAAAGAAAAAACAGGCCGTTTCACCGTCCCGTTCTATAAAAACCCCGGCACGCGGAGGTTCTTCACGGGCCCTGACGGGTATATCCCCCATGACTTTCTCGACATCCACGCAAAGGTCAAAAATTTTATCGTAAGAAACCGGGCCCATGTATTTAAAGAAGGAATAATCTGCTCGTCCATGGGGGTCGCCTTCGGGGCCTGTTACCTGCCACCGGAGAGCGCCTTTGGCGTGAATGCCGCCGTCATCTGCGGCCGGGAAGACCTCTGGTGGCTGCTGGGGTATTTAAACAGCTCCCTTGTCACGTACATCGTCCGGTCATGCCTGATCCGTTCGAACATGATAACGTCAGGGTACGTGGCGAGGGTGCCCGTGCCCGCGTTCGATGCGGGCGCCAGGCGGCGCCTGTCGCGTATCGCACGTGAGGCATATGAACAGAAGGGGGACAGGGGATGCGCGGGAAAGTATATTGATGCAATTGATGAATTGATGTACGCGTACCTGGCTATGGATGAACGGGATGTCCGGGAAATCGCCAGCTTTGCCGCCAATCTGCTGAAGGCGGTCTGAAATGACCGGGCCGGCGGCGCGCCCGGCACGGTCCCTTCCGCTGTGATGGCCGCATGGCCGGTGTTACCGCCTGCGTTCCGCCCTTTTCTTGAGCTCGTTGTTCATGGAAGTAAAGCCTTCGATGGTCGGTTCGTAGTCAAAGAAGGGCACCAGTATGCCGTTGAAATCCTCTTTTTGTATGAGCCGCGTCGTGTCCGCGCTGACCGGCACCAGCTCGAACGTGTGCCTCCCGGTGAATATACCCGGCAGCAGCAGCCTGCCTTCCCATTCTACAAGTGAATGTTTTTTCATCACAAGGATCGTCGGCGTAAACGTGATCGGGTCGCTTCCTTTCGTATGGAAGGTGACCTCGATAGTCTGTCCTTCCGCCATCTTCCCGACCGCTTTCCGGATAAAGGGGTTCCACTCCGGGTACCGATCGATGTCGATCAGCGTGTCCCAGACCCTTGCTGCCGGAGCATGTATGATGATCTCGGTAGCAATATGTTTTTTCCCGATTAACATAAGTGTTGCGATGCCCATGGCAAGGAAGGCAATAAGAATAAATAATATGTTTTTCATTGCTGAATTCCCCTTCGCATGGATTTAACAGGGCGCAGCGTGTGCTTTTTATGCCTTCGTGCCGCTGACCGCCGGATAGATGATATGGCCGGGCAGCTGGTTTTGCAAGAAAAATTTTCCGGTCATTACCAGATATGCGGGATGATCATGCCGGCGCTGGCGGAGTGACGGATGTATCTGTACGGCCCGCTGTCGATGATCCTGCGACCTTGATGGCCCGTCAATAAAGTACTTGCAATTGTGGTGTAAATGCGTTTTCGTAATACCGTCCCCGCCGGACCGGCCTTCGAAATCACATTCGCGAGGTGACATATGGAGATTCAGCTTCCCTGGGGCCCCGGTTTCCTTCCCGTTGAAGTTCCCGACACGTGGAGCGTCATATTTCCGCAGAGACAATCGCAGGATACGAAGAAGCGGGCGGACGAGGCCGCGCTGGTCAGGGCGTCGCTGGCGAAGCCGGCCGGCGCGCGGCCCCTTGCGGCGCGCAGACTGAAGGGCAAGAAGGTGGTCATCATCGTCGATGACGCAACGCGGCCCACGCCGGCGCACAGGTTCTTCCATCTGCTCCTCGACGCGCTGAAGAAATCGGGCGCGTCGGAGAAGAACATCACCGTCATCCCCGCGATCGGCATCCACACGCCCATGGACGAGACGGAGATGGCCGAAAAGATCGGGCCGAAGAACCTGAAACGCGTGCGGTGGGAGAACCACAACGCCTTTGACATCAAGGAGAGCCACTATTTCGGGACCACGGCCCGGCACACGCCGGTCTATCTGAACAAGCACCTGTACCACGCGGACCTCCTGGTGCTCGTGGGGCTGGTGGAGCCGCATATCTGGGCCGGGTTCGGGGGCGGGCTGAAGAACATTCTGCCGGGGGTGGCGTACGCGGAGACGATCGGCCTGCACCACGAGATCATCGCCGAGCCGCCCTACCTGTTCAACCGGGTGGGCATGATGCCGGAGAAGAACTCGTTCCGGCAGGACCTGGAGGAGGTGCGGCGCATGATACCGGCCGATATCTTCTGCGTCAACGTGGTCCTCGACCATGACCGGAAGATCGTCGCGTCGTTCGCCGGCGACCCGGTGGAGGCGCACCGGGGCGCGGTGGAGTACAATTACCGCGAGATGGGCCTGCATATCGAGCGCCCGGTGGACGGCATCATCGTCAACTCGCGCCCCATGGACATAAACTTCAAGCAGGGGATGAAGTGCGTGGGCAATTCCCTGCCCGCGCTGGTGCCGGGCGGGGCGGTCATGGCGTTCATGCGGGCGGAGCGGGGGATCGACGATATCAAAACATCCCGCGTGCCGGTCCCTCTCCCCATCCTGAAGGCGGTCCTCCGTGCCATCGGGCCGGGCAGGGTGCGGGGGCTCATCGAGCGTACGCGCAGGGGGATCAACGTGGAGGAGAAGTTCCTGGTTTACTACTCGCTCCAGCTGGTGCGGCAGTATAGCCTCTATTTTTACGTGCCGACGCTCTCCGACGAGGAGATGAAGCGGGTCGGGTTTTTCGTACGGTGCATGGACCCGGCTGAAGTGATCCGCAGGGGCGTGAAGAAGATCGGGAAGCACGCGACAGTCGCGGTGTTCCCGGAGGCGGGCGAGACC